>UCJU01000037.1:0-33332 GCA_900472925.1 Hyphomicrobiales bacterium | reverse complement strand
GGGGGTAAGCCACACCCACTATCACCCATAGGAGCCGAATTCAAACCAGCTCCGCCGCCACCAACCCATGCAGCGAATTACCAACAAACAGCTTGCGACCCTTCAGGTCGTCCGGCCTCAATGCTTGCCCCCGCGCCTTTCGCTCCCGAATAAGATCCGCGCGCAGGACACCGGGTAGAATGCCGCTATCGAGCGGCGGCGTCAGCAATTGCCCTTCGGAACCCTCCACGAAGATGCTGGTGGTAGACCCTTCGCAGATTTCGCCACGCTCGTTCAAAAGCAGAACCTCGTCGGCCTCCTTGGTGGAAAATTCGGCGCGCGCGGCATCATAGGGTTCGCGGCGGGAGGATTTGTGGCGGTAGAATGTGTCGGCGGAATCAAGCCGTGTTTTTTCGGCGATCTTCACCCGCCAGATGGCGCCATCGGACAACGGCACGAAGGGTTCGGCAACGATATCAAGCTCGCCCTTGTAGTTCATCACGACCCGCACGGTGAGCGGGGCGGTGCCACTGACGGCTGCGTTGAGCGCTTTGACCGCATCTGCAGGCGCGCGAAAACCGAGCGCATCGGCAGAGCGCAGCAGGCGGCGCAGGTGCTGCTCCAGCCGCCGAAAACCGGTGTCGGGTTCCCAGCGCAGCGTTTCCCTCAAGGTCAGGTCGGCCGGTTTGCGTTTCATGATCTGCGTCCGTGATGCGATTTACGTAAGGTAAGGCATAAAAACCGACGAAGCTTGTCCGAAATGGGTGCTTCGCCGGATTTCCTCACGCCTTGTCGAGCGCTTCCAGCTCGTCAATCAAGCCTTCGATCATCGACAAGCCCTTGTTCCAGAAGGACGGATCGGTGGCATCGAGGCCGAAAGGCTTCAAAAGCTCGGAGTGATGCTTGGTGCCGCCGGCCTTCAGAAGCTCGAAATATTTGTCCCGAAAACCTGTGTCCGCATTCTGGTAGACCGCGTAGAGAGAGTTTACGAGGCAGTCGCCGAAGGCATAGGCGTAGACGTAGAAGGGCGAATGGATGAAGTGGGGAACATAGCTCCACCATGTCTCATAGCCTTCTGAAATCTTGATGGCCGGTCCGAGGCTTTCTTCCTGCACGGAAAGCCATAGTGCGCCGATCTGCTCTGCCGTCAGTTCACCATCCTTGCGCGCCGTATGGACCTTGCGTTCGAACTCGTAAAACGCAATCTGGCGCACGACCGTATTGATCATGTCCTCGACCTTGCGGGCCAGCATGTCCTTGCGTTCGCGTTTGTCTTTGGTGCCATCCAGCAGCTTGCGGAAGGTCAGCATTTCACCGAAGACGGATGCGGTTTCGGCGAGCGTCAAAGGTGTTGCGCACATCAATGCACCCTGTCCACCGGCTAGCACCTGGTGCACACCGTGGCCCAGTTCATGCGCCAGCGTCATCACGTCGCGCGGTTTGCCGAGGTAATTGACCAGCACGTAGGGGTGTGCGGATGGCACTGTCGGGTGCGCGAAAGCGCCGGGTGCCTTGCCGGGGCGGGCAGGGGCGTCGATCCACTCTTCATCGAAGAAGCGTCGTGCGATATCGGCCATCTCGGGTGCGAAATCGCCGTAGGCGGACAGCACTGTTTCCTTGGCATCTTCCCACGGAATGATGGCGTTGGAGCTATCGGGCAGCGGCGCGTTGCGGTCCCAATAGTTCATCTGCTCCATGCCGAGCCATTTGGCCTTCATCTTGTAATAGCGATGCGACAGGCGTGGATAGGCTTCAGTCACGGCCTTGGCCAAGGCATCGACCACTTCCCGCTCAACGCGGTTTGCGAGATGGCGGCTATCGGCGATGTCTTCGAAATTGCGCCAGCGATCTGCAATTTCCCGGTCCTTGGACAGCGTATTGGTAATGAGCGTGAAGACGCGCAGATTATCCTTGAAGGTGGCGCTCAGCGCCTCGGCCGCCATCCTGCGGGTTTCGGGGTCTGGCTCCTGCAGCAGGTTGAGCGTGCGCTCCAGTGCCAGGCTTTCACCATTCACGATAAAGCGCAGGTCAGCCATGGTTTCATCGAACAGGCGGTTGAAGGCTGCGGCACTGGTCATCGATTTTTCCAGAAACAGCTGCTCCAGCCTGTCGTCCAGCTGGTGCGGCTTGTCCTTGCGCAAATCCACCAGCCATGGCCGATAGTGACCGGCAAGCGGATCGTTTGCCATGGCAGCGTCGATGACCGCATCATTGATGCGGTTGAGTTCCAGCGTGAAGAACAGCAGATGCGACGACATGTCTGTTAGCTTCGACTGGGCATCGCCGTAGAGCTTGCCGTTGGCCGGATTGGACGTGTCGGAAAAATAGGTGAGCCCGGCAAAGGATCCGATCCTCCCCAGAAGGTCGTCCAGTGCCTCATATTCCTTCAGCGCAGCACCAAGACCTTCGTTGCCGGAAAGCTTTGCAGCAGCTTCAAGCTTGCCCTTCCACTTCGCTTCGAACGCCTTCGCATCATTGGCGGCCTTTTCCAGGGCGCTCTTGTAGTCCGGTGAATCGGCGGAGGCGTAGAGATCGGAAAGCTTCCATGTCGGCAGATCGCCCAGGGCTGCGCTTGTTGCTTCAGCGCCCGAAAAAGCGGGCAGGGGGATCGATGTCTTGAAGGTCATTGGTGGTTTCCTCTTTATCTCTGCACCAAAGCATATGGGAGCCACTGTTTCCCGCGGCAATGCATAAAATGCAAGCTAATGTCAAAACTCGATGTTCAAGCCTTCATGCCACATTCGGTTCAAAGGGTCTGCATGAAGCAGGTCCATAAACCGGAAACCGGAGCCTGACATGACAGCGCAAGTACTCGTTATCGATGACGATCCTGTTCAGCGCCGCCTGCTTAAACAAGCGGTGGAACGTTATGGGCATCAGCCAATCCTTGCTGAAAACGGCCGGGTAGGACTGGAGCTGTTGAAACAACATAGTGGCGATATCAGCGTTATCGTTCTTGATCTGATGATGCCGGAGATGGACGGTCTATCCTTCCTCAAGGCTGTCGGAGAGCTGGGAACCGATGTGCCCGTGATCGTTCAGACGGGGCAGGGCGGTATCGATACCGTGGTGCAGGCCATGCGTGCCGGCGCCTTCGATTTCGTGGTCAAGCCGGTTTCGCCCGAGCGGATCGGTTCGGCCATCGCCAACGCGCTGAAGCTTGACCAGCGTGAGGCGAAAGCCCGCACCGGCAAGCGTTCGCGCAACCACGCCGTCAATTTCAACGATATCGTCTCCGCAAGTCCCGCGATGCTGCGCGTCATCGAACTGGCGCAGCGCGCGGCCCAGTCCAATATTCCGGTCGTGCTGGAAGGCGAATCCGGCGTTGGCAAGGAAATGATCGCCCGCGCCATCCAGTCGGGTAGCGACCGTGCAGGCAAGCCCTTTATCACCGTCAATTGCGGAGCCATTCCGCACAATCTGGTGGAGAGCATTCTCTTCGGCCATGAAAAGGGTGCCTTTACCGGTGCAACCGAAAAGCATATCGGCAAATTCATGGAAGCCGATGGCGGTACTCTCTTCCTTGACGAGATCGGTGATCTGCCGCTGGAGGTACAGGTCAAGCTTTTGCGCGCCGTGCAGCAGGGCGAGATCGAAACCGTTGGTTCGGCCCGCGTCCAGAAGGTGAATGTGCGGCTGATTTCCGCCACCAACAAGGACCTGATCGAAGAGGTCAAGGAAGGCCGCTTCCGCGAAGACCTCTACTATCGCCTCAACGTCTTCCCCATTACCATTCCAGCCCTGCGTCGCCGCAAGGAGGACATTCCCTATCTTGCGCGGGTGTTCGCCGAGCGTTTTTCCGTCGAGCAGAAATTGCCGCATGCGCTGAGCGTCAGCGCCGGAGCCCTGGCGCTGCTGACGGCCTATGACTGGCCGGGCAATATCCGCCAGCTGGAAAATGCGGTGTTCCGCTCCGTCGTTCTGGCACAGGGCGACGAGTTGACGGAAGCGGATTTCCCGCAGATCGCATTTCAGGTGCCCGAATTTGCCGGTGATATCGGTGACTACGACGCTCCGCATCGCCCGACGGAGCGTTCGCTGCTCGTTACACCGCCGCCAGCGGATATCAGAAGCAATGCTGCCGACATCATGTCGGTCATGGAAGCAATGACGACCGAAGAAGATCGTTCATCGGGCGCCGTGTTTCCGGGCGGTAGTCTGATTGCCAGCACCGACACAAGTGGAGACGTCCGCAAGATTTCCGACATCGAGGAGGAGTTGATCCGGTTTGCGCTGCGATTCTATCGCGGTCAGATGAGCCAGGTTGCCCGCAAACTCGGGATCGGGCGCTCAACACTATACCGTAAGTTGAAGGATTATGGCATTGATCCAGATAATCCGTTGCGTGACGCCGCTTGACCGCGGCGGTGCCTTGTTAGATTAGCGAATCCGATATTTGTTAACTCCTGAGCAAGGATATTCACTTACGGTCTATAAACCTCTTGTTAGTATCGCATTCACTATATAGAGGATGAATGTCCATGTGTGGCAAAATTGCCATCGTGTGACCGTATTTGAGGTTCATTGGGGCAATGTGACGAATTGTCTGCCAGGCGGGGATCAAATTGCCTAATCTGCATCGGAATATCGCGCTCTCGGGCAAGATAGCGCGCGGCTTGATCAAAGCGATCTGCACGAAGCTGTCGGCACGCGTGGTGACATGCGCATGCCTCATGATGGCTGCTCTTCCCGCTCTAGGCGTTTCGGCGACGGAAGCTGCCGCCGAAACTCGCAGTCTCAAGCTTTATTATATCCATACAAAAGAAAAAGCCGTCATCACCTTCAAGCGAAACGGCAAGTACGACCAGAAGGGTCTGCAGGAGCTGAACCGCTTCCTGCGCGACTGGCGTCGTAACCAGCCGACCAAGATGGACCCGCGTCTTTTCGACCTCGTATGGGAAGTGTACCGCCGTTCCGGTGCCAATGAATATATCAACGTCGTTTCCGCTTTCCGCTCGCCCGAGACCAACGGCATGCTGCGCTCGCGCACCAAGGGTGTTGCTAAGAGCAGCCAGCACACGCTCGGCAAGGCGATGGATTTCTTCATTCCAGGCGTGAAGCTCGCTCGTCTGCGTGAAATCGCCATGCAGATGCAGATCGGCGGCGTTGGCTTCTATCCGACCTCCGGTTCTCCCTTCGTGCATCTTGACGTTGGCAATGTGCGTGCCTGGCCTCGCATGAGCCGCCAGGAACTCGTTCGCATCTTCCCGCAGGGCAACACCATCCACCTCCCAGCCGATGGCAAGCCATTGCCCGGCTATGAGCAGGCGATGGTCGATTACAAGAAGCGCGTCAACTCTTCGTCCATTCAGGTCGCCAGCACTGCAGGTGCAGGGCCTGCCGGATCGTCTTCCGGTGGCAAGCGCAAGACGCTGTTGGCCGCACTCTTCGGTGGTGGGGATGAGGACGAAGATGCCGAAAGCATCGTAACGCCACAGCCCGCATCTCGCTCTTCGGCTCCAGCAGCGGCTGCTCAGGACGCGGAAGAGGAAGCACCTGCTCCGTCGGTTGCCGTCGCATCCGCCACACCGGCTCCAGCGGTTGCAGATGCACCATTGCCAACAGCACGTCCGGCATTCCGCAATGATGCGGGTCAAACCGGTCTTGCCACGGCGCTCTATTCGCCAAACCGCAACCCAGCACAGGACGCGCTTCAGGCCGCAACCTTGCCGACACCGACCGCAGCCCCGGCTGAGCAGCAGTTTGCCGATCTGGCGCAATATTCCATTCCCGTGCCGACCCTGCTCGGGCCACGCCGCATGAAGGGTGACGCAGACGGTTCCGTGATGACGGCAGCGCTCGGCTCGGAAGATATGCCGGGCGACATGTTGGCCGCGCATGTTCCGGTTCCCGCAAATCGTCCGGCTGTCGCAGAGGCCCTTCTCGCTTCTGCCAATTCCGATGTTGATGATCAGGAAGACGAGGCCGATACGAAGCAGGCGAGCCTTTCGCCTGTCGTTGTTGCAGCGCTTGAACAAAGCGGGCAGGATGCACGTTCGGCCATGGTTGCGACTGCCATGCCGAGTGCTGCGCAATTCCCTGCCGCCTCCAGCCGCGCAGTGTCTGCTCAGCCAGCCACCAAGCCTGTTCAGATGGCGAAGGCCGATCCTGTGACTGCGGTCCGCGACGAGCAGGTGTATGGCGATGACTTCGATGTTAAACCCCGTGGGAAGAACAGTGGTCTGACCGCTGGCCTGCCGACCAAGGGTGCACGTCCCAGCAAGCAGGATGCAGCCGTTTCTGAAAAGGCCATGGTCAGTGGTGGCCGCCTGACACAGGAAGCGATCTCCGACTGGGCGTTGAGCCAGGATAAGGGCGTCACCGGTCGTGCGGTCAAAGCGCCACGCGTCGTCAACAATCGCATGCTCAGCCACGACATGTCCGCATCCGCAGCAACTGCGGGCTTCCGCCCGGGTGCTGCCGCCATCGACTCAAGCCGCTTCAGCACACCCACCAAGATGCCTTAAGTCCGGCACTTGCTGGCCCTTACGTTCCGACACCGCTCCGTCATCTGTCCGAGATGGCGGGGCGGTCTGCATTTGAGCAAAGGTTGCTTGCAGCACTGCTTTAAGGCCAGCTTGACGGCTAGTATCGGCGCTGTTAACTTGCGAAGCAGTCTGTATTATTCGCTCGGCGATTGAGATATTCGCCTGCAATACTACAGCTTTACGAGGCAATATTTTTCTCGTGGCGCGGGGCAGGGGTTTAGAAAATCTCTGCTTGCATGAAGCACCTTCAACGCGCCGGTTCTCGCGAACCATGTTCCTGAAAATTGAATGTTTGCGTTACGTCTCTTGGCGGTTGCCGGTTCGGTCATCACCAAATTTGTTGCGTCGGTCATTGCTGCGTTCTCCGAAGGGGAATGCTGTATCGCAATGTCGGAGCAAGATTCGTTGCGTAAACATCGTTCTTGACCAGAAATCGATTGGTATCGCGCGCCCATGGCCTCTGAAATTACCTCTCTTCCCACTCGGCAGATCGCTCTGCTTCCGACGGCTACCGTTGCTTCGTTAACGGCAAGCGATCTGGGCGAGCTCACTCCCGCGCAAATAAAGGCGTTTACATCGTCCCAAGTCGGTGCGCTGACCACATCGGCGGTGTCATCACTGACCACGAAGGTCGTTGGCGCCCTTGCGCCAAGAGCTGTGACCGGTTTGACACTGAACCAGTTGTCGGCGCTTGGTACGACGCAGGTTTCCGGCATGACGACGGCGCAGGTCAAAGCCCTCTATGCAAGCCAGCTTCAAGGATTTTCCAGCTCGCTGATCGAGGCGCTGAACACTGCTCAGGTTTCGGTCTTCAGCAGCCAGCAAGTTAATACTCTATCGGCAGCAGAGCTGAACAGCTTCACAACGGCAGAAATCGCATCCATCAAAAGCAGCTCTATCGCTGGGATATCGACTGAGGCAATTGCAGGATTGGCGACCGACAGGATTGCGTCACTGACAACTCTACAAATAGCGGCATTGTCGACCGACCAGATGCGGGCATTGAGCTCGGCCCAACTGTCTGCGCTGACATCAAGCCAATTTTCAGCCCTGACGACACGCCAGATCGCCGGTTTCTCTACCGGTGTCATCGCCTCAATCAGCGGCTCTCAACTGGGCGCGATGACGACGAAACAGCTCGCGGCGCTGACGGCAGCACAATTCGATGCCCTGACGTCCACGAGCCTCGAAGGTTTGACGGCGGCGCAGGTCGGGGGTCTGAAGTCCGTTCAGACCGCAACACTGACGGCCAGTGAACTCAACAGTTTTAGCTCCGAAGAGCTTGCCTCGCTCAAGAAGGCAGCGATTGTCGGGCTGACAACGACGGCGCTTGCAGGCCTCACCACGGCTAAAATCGCAGCTTTGACCACAACGCAAGTCACAGCCTTGTCCTCCAGCCAGATGGGCGCGCTCTCCTCGGCTCAACTCGCCGCGCTCGAGCCAAGCCAGTTTGCTGCGCTGACAGGAACGCAGATCGCGGGATTGTCGACCGCTGCGATTGCCAATCTCAAGGCATCTCAGGTCGCTGCCATGTCGACGGCGCAGCTTGCTGCGCTCACGAGCACGCAGTTCAACGCCTTGACCTCCAGCAGCATTGAAAGCCTGACCGCAAAGCAGGTTTCGGGATTGAAGTCGCAACAGGTCTCGACGCTTTCCTCTGCCGAACTCAACACATTTACGCTCAACGAGATTGCGTCACTGAGCAGGACGGCGCTGCGGGGCTTGACGCCAGCGGCACTTGCAGGCCTTTCGACAGATCGGATTGCCGCGCTGACGACAGTGCAGATCGCGGGCCTGTCGTCGCAGCAGATGCAGGCGCTGAGTTCGGCGCAGCTTGACGCGCTGACGCCAACACAGTTTTCAGCCATTTCCGCACAGCAGATCGCGGGCCTTTCCACCAACGTAATGGCCAATCTGGGTGCGGCCGATCTGGCGGCTTTCACAACGAAACAGATCAGGGCGCTGTCGGCCGATCAGTTCAATGCTCTCAGCCTTGCCAGCATCGAAGCCCTCAACAAATCGCAGGTCTCCGGGCTGAGTGCGAAGCAGGCGGCAACGTTGACTGCGGCGGAGCTGAACAGCTTCAGTTCCGAGGAAATCGCCTCGTTGCAAAAAACAACGCTGGCAGGTTTGAGCACACTAGCGATTGCCGGTCTTTCGGCCGATCTGTTTGCGTCCTTGACGACGACGCAGATCGCAGGTCTGTCTTCGGACCAGACGAAAGCCATTACGGCACCCCAACTTGCCGCCATGAAACCCCAGCAGTTTTCTGCGCTGAATTCCAGACAGATTGCCGGCCTTTCGACCACGGCGATCGCTGCCCTTGACAGTGCCAAGGCCAGCGCGTTGACGACCAAGCAGATCAGCTCTCTGACGGCTGAGCAATTTGCAGCGTTGAACACAGACAGCATCAGGGCTTTAGGTCCGACACAGGTTGCGGCTTTGAACGCCAAGCAGGTTACGACACTGGATTCGGGCGAGCTGAATACGTTCACCACGTCGGAAATCGCATCGATCAACAAAACCGCGATTGCTGGTCTGTCGACATCCAGCCTCGAAGGGCTGACGAGCCAGAACCGTGCGGCATTCACCAAAAGTCAAATCGATGCCATGACCCCGGCGCAGGCTCATATGGTCGTGGCTGCCTATCAGGAAAACTGATGTCTTGAGCAACCAATAAAAAAGGCGCGGCCAATGCCGCGCCTTTTTTGGTTTGTGGGACGTCTATCAGACGCCGCTCTGGCCGTCGGAGCCGATATAGGCGATGCGGACCATGTTGGTGGCGCCAGGTGTGCCAAGGGGAACACCAGCCGAGATGATGATGCGGTTGCCGGGCTGGCCAAAGCCTTCATCCACGACGATGCGGCATGCGCGGTTGACCATGTCATCCTGGTCGCTGGCGTCGCCTGTGACCACGCAGTGCAGACCCCACACCACAGACAGGCGGCGCGCCGTCTGGATGATCGGCGAGAGCGCAATGATCGGAACCTGCGGACGCTCACGCGCCGCACGCAGACCCGTCGTGCCTGACGATGTGTAGGTGACGATCGCAGACAGGCCGAGCGTTTCGGCGATCTGACGGGCCGCCAGCGAAATGGCGTCGGCACCGGTTGCCTCCGGCTGCGGGCGCTGCGCGTAGATGATGTTGGAGTAGTATGGATCCTGCTCCACGGTGCTGGCAATCGACGCCATGGTGGACACGGCTTCGACCGGGTAATCGCCCGATGCCGATTCGGCAGACAGCATGATCGCGTCGGCACCTTCGAACACGGCGGTGGCGACGTCGGAAACTTCGGCGCGTGTCGGAACGGCAGCAGAGATCATCGATTCGAGCATCTGCGTAGCAACGACCACCGGCTTTCCAGCGCGGCGACATGCGCGGGTCAACTGCTTCTGAATGCCGGGAACGGCCTCCAGCGGCATTTCGACGCCAAGGTCACCTCGGGCCACCATCAGGGCGTCCGACAGTGCGATGATTTCTTCGATGCGCTCGACAGCCTGCGGCTTTTCGATCTTGGACATGAGACCGACGCGGTTACCGGCGATCTTGCGGACTTCGACAAGATCTTCCGGCCGCTGCACGAATGACAAGGCGACCCAGTCGACATCGTCGGTTGCCAGAACGGCATCGAGATCGATGCGGTCCTTGTCGGTGAGGACGCCGACGCCGAGCAAGGTATCAGGAAGGCTGATGCCCTTGCGGTCGGAAATCTTGGTGCCCGATACGACTGTCGTGGCGATGCTCTTGCCGTCGCATTTTTCGGCGCGCAGGTGAAGCTTGCCATCGTCGATCAGCAGGCGGTCGCCCGGCTTGACGGCTTCGAGAATTTCAGGATGCGGCAGGAACACGCGGTTCTTGTCGCCGGGCTCCGGATTGTTGTCGAGCGTGAAGGTCTGGCCAGCCACGAGATCGACCTTGGTGTCTGCGAATTTGCCAACGCGCAGTTTCGGACCCTGAAGGTCGGCCAGAATGCCGATCGGGCGGCCAACGCGGCTCTCGACGGCGCGAATGCGCTGGATGAGGCTGCGCATCACGTCATGGCTGGCGTGGCTCATATTGATTCGGAAAAGATCGGCGCCGGCCAGATGGAGCTTCTCGATCATTGCCTCATCGGACGACGCAGGACCGAGAGTTGCAAGGATTTTGACTTTGCGGTTACGCTTCATCAGTTCTGACTTTCCTGTGTACCTGGCGTGTCCGAAAGCTGGACCATCCAGCTTCCCTGTCTGCCCGTATCGTATTCCTTGAAGCCCATTCTCTGGAAACTACGGGCATAACAATCGTCGACACCGTTGATCTTGAACTCGTTTTCGGCAACGCACATGTTGACGTCGCCGGTCCACCTGCCGCCGCGGGCTGCATCTTCGGCGTAGAGGTAATAATAGCGTGATTGCAGCTCACCTTCGATCAGGGTGGCGCATGTGGAGGCGGGAACCTGCCACCAGCCTTCGCTGACCCAGCCATCCTTTGCGCGGTAGCCGATGGCCACGCCCACCAGGTTCTGTGTGCTGTTACAGACACGGAAATCCGCCAGTGCCGGTTCTGCAAGAAGAAGCGGTGTGGAGAAGAGGCTGGCTGCGCAAAGCAGGCGGATCGCACGTCGGTGTTTTTGAAGCTTAGCGGAGAATGTCTGTGTCACGGCTTCCATCCGGATTCCATGGTTATAAAATGAGAACACTTCTTGGCGCGGACGCCCAAGAAAGTCAACGCAAGTTCAATCGATTGTATCTGTATGGAATATCGTGAACGATGGTATCGCTGGCGTCTCGGCCAACCCAACTTGCGCGTGGCATCAAGCCATGGCATCAAGCGTCTCTCCCTTATCGGCCCCAGAAATCAGTGATGTCAGACTTCCAGCCATACGAAATCATAGAAGGCGATTATGACAAAGGCATGGTTCTGCTTGCAGATCACGCCATGAACCTTCTTCCGTCAATTTACGGTAATCTCGGCCTTCCGCAAGCCGCTTTTCAACGCCATATCGCCTACGATATCGGCATTGAAGGGCTGACGCGAAAGCTTGCCGCCAAGCTCGGCGTGCCTGCGGTCATGAGCCGTTTTTCGCGCCTCTTGATCGATCCCAATCGCGGTGAGGACGATCCGACGCTGATCATGAAGATTTCCGATGGCGCTGTCATTCCCGGCAATCATCCGATAACCGGCGAGGAATGGGATTTGCGCCTGAACAGCTATCATCGCCCTTATCATCAGGCGGTCTGGGCTGTTCTGGATAAGGTGGCCGGGCAATCGGCCAAGGCACCGCTGGTGCTGTCGCTGCATTCCTACACGCCGTTCTGGAAAGAGACCGCCCGCCCGTGGCATGCCGCTGTGCTTTGGGACACGGACCACCGCGCCGTCTTGCCCCTGCTCGATGGTCTGCGCGCAACGGGTGATATTCTCGTCGGTGACAACGAGCCCTATGACGGCGCTTTGAAGGGTGACACCATGTATTGTCATTGCATGGTGAAAGGCATTCCGCACGCGCTTTTGGAAGTGCGCCAGGATTTGATCGCGGATGAGGCGGGCATTACCGCGTGGAGCGAACGTCTTGCCCCTATTTTTGCCGCAATGAACGATGATCCCGCCTTGCACGACTACCAGCAGTTCGCCTCGCGGACCGGACCCTATTGAGCGGAGAAGACGATGAGCGAAATTGACGATATCAGGCAGACAGAGCTGGAAGCCGCCGCCTTCCGCAGGCTTCTCCAGCATCTGCGCGAACGCAGCGATGTGCAGAATATCGACCTCATGAACCTTGCCGGTTTTTGCCGCAACTGCCTGTCCAACTGGTACGCGGAAGCGGCAAGGGAAGCGGGCCACGAGGTGAGCAAGGACATGGCCCGCGAGATGGTTTATGGCATGCCCTACGACCAGTGGAAAAGCCTGCATCAGGGTGAAACGAGTGAGGCACAGAAAGCTGCATTCGAACAAAACAAACCCAAGGAATAGGGTGGCATCACCTGAAACGGCTTGACGTGAGGCCCGCAGGCGGGCAGTTCACCAGCCGGGAATTTTGCTGCCTTAACGGCAGCGGGCGATCATCTCGCCATAGGCAGACCAGGGCTCGGCCATGAGCCGCCACCACAAAGGATAGAATGATGGACGAAACAGCCACAACCGAAACCGTAGCCGCCGCCGAACTGCGCCAGTTCATCGAACGTATCGAGCGTCTTGAAGAAGAAAAGGCTGCGATATCGAGTGATATCAAGGACGTAATGGGCGAAGCCAAGGGCCGTGGTTACGATACCAAGGCCATCCGCACCATCATTCGCTTGCGCAAGAAGGACGCCAACGAGCGCATCGAAGAAGAAACGATTTTGCAGACCTATATGGCTGCACTCGGAATGGAGTAAGCCTCAAAGCAGGTCCAAACTGTAAGGCCCCCATGTGGGGCCTTTTCTATTTCAGGTAGAGATCGGTACAGGTAAAAGTGACTGTCTGATCAAGTTTCTTCTTGTCTCGCTTCTCGAAAGAAAGGGCTTCAAAAGCTTCACGCTCGTTGATGTCGTTTGAAGTTTTTATATCGCCCGGTTCTCTCGCCGCACGCGAGCCGTTTTCTTCATTTTTATAATTGAAATATTCTCAATATTTTCAAGGTGATGCTCATTCATTTCCATTAAGCCGTTGCAGTTGATTTCGAGACGTTTCGCAACGCTTACAATTCGGTATCGCACCGCGCTTTGCCTGGTTTTTGGGGCTTTTGCTCGTCTTAGACTTCACTGATTTTGATGTTTGGAATGACGCCTGTGGGCGACCCGAATATCTTCTCGAAAATGACTCTTCAATGACGGGTCGATGCGATTTTATACAACCAGTTATAAGTACATTGTTAATCATTTACTCATCATAAAGAAGGCTGAAATGGGGCCTCAATCAGGCTCCGCGATTCTCGCAATGGTTGGGGAATGACCAGCATAAAGACCAATATGTCGGCGATGGCTGGCCTCCAAACTCTGCGTGCGACGGCAGCGAGCCTTGCTGAGGAGCAACGGCAGGTCAGCAGCGGTTTGCGGGTGGAAAAAGCCTCGGACAATGTTGCCTACTGGTCCATCTCCACCACCATGCGCTCCGACCGCACCGCGATCTCCGCTGCAAACGACGCCATGGGCCTGGGTGCTGCCAAGGTCGATACAGCCTATGCGGCGATGACCTCGGTTCTCGATTCCCTTACCGAATTCAAGGCGAAGCTGGTGACTGCAAAAGAGACCAGCGTCGACCCTTCGAAAATTCAGGGAGAACTCGATCAACTCAAAAAGCAGGTGGTGGCCATTTCCGATTCTGCCAGCTTCAACGGGGAGAACTGGCTGACCACTGATGTCGAAGACATTTTCGATCCCGATCTCAACAAGGTGTCTGTTGTCTCCGGCTTTACGAGGGGCACGGACGGCACAGTCGCCGTCAACAAGGCGGACTATTCTCTTATACAGGCCTCTCTCTTCAATTCGACCGGGGGAGGCATGTTGCAAGCAGACCCAAGAGATCTGAAGACGATCGGTGGTCTGCGTTTCGACTATGGCAACGGCCTCAGAAGCAACTATTCCCTGCACAGCACCTCCGGTAACGGGCCGGGGACGTTCATGTTCGACTTTTCCTCTCCGATGACCTTCGGAGCCGGTGATAGCTTAAGCTTCGATATCACCATCGATCAAGACAATCCCGCCGATGGAATTCCGCCAGGCTATGATCCCGGCAGAACGAGGTCAGTCGTCATCGATGCCGGTGTGGTCAACAGCGCCCTTGGCAGAAGCGATGGTGTCATCGGCGATTATAAACAATACGCGCAGGTCCTGAACAACGTGCTTTCGGGCGCGGGTGCTTTTGCTATGACCTATAGACGACCTGAGCCGCCCGATCAGTTTGTCAACTTCGTCGATATTCCAAACGTTGTCGGGATTTCACGCAGCGGATTTGCCGACAAGGACGGCTCGTCCATGAGCCTGTCGAACGTCAGTTTTACGGGCGTTACGCAGGTCAACCAGATAGCCGATCGCTCGGTGGCGTTTGGGGTGCGCAGATCCTCCATGACGCTCGATTTCGAGCCTCTCACCGTTTATGACGACGTCATCGTCAGTATGCGAATGGATGTGGATCACGCGTCAACGAACATGTCTTTCGACAAGGACTTCGTCAACGTGACGCTGGGCAAAACGAACGGCAAGATCGACACGTCGACTGAGATGGCAACTGTGCTCACGGCTCTCGTCAACAGGCCTGATATCATCATCAACGCTCCCAACGCCTCCACGGTTTCCATCAGCACCGACCCTCTTCAAATCCGCAAATCCGGAGAAAAGAGTTCGATTGGTTTTTATGGCATCGACGTCAATGTCGAGCCACTGCCGACGATAAATTTCCTCGACATCGATATCGCCGCCAATCCGCGTCTGCTGGATGGTTACACCGATTACATTGATGTGGCACTTGGCCGGGTGACTGATGGGGCTGCGGCGCTGGGTGCGCTGCAGACGCGTATCGAAATGCAGTCTCAGTTTGCCCAGAAGTCTCTCGATACCATCGATACGGGCGTGAGCCGACTGGTGGATGCCGACATGGAAGAAGCTTCGGCGCGTTTGAGCGCGCTGCAGACGCGCCAGCAGCTCGCCATCCAGGCGCTCCAGATATCCAACGATTCACCGAAGACGTTGCTGTCCCTGTTCAACTAGAGCTGGTTCCGTCGTGCGGACTTGACGAGCTTTAGTCTGGCTTTCTTTGTTCACTCTTGCGGTGCGAAAAATGCGTCGATGGCTGCCAGAGCCTGGTTGCGATAGACATCCCGCTCCAGCAAAAGCTCATGGCGCGCACCCGTAACAGGGATGAGTTGCGCCGCCCGGAAATTTCGCGACAACTCCTCCTGCGCGGCATAGGGCGTGATGGCATCCAGCACCGGGGCCAAAAGCAGGGTGGGTATGGTAATTTTCGTCAGGTGATCCTGCCGGGTGACCCAAGGCATGGTTTTCAGCGCCTCAAACAGCCAGCGCGCCGTGGGTGCGCTAATGAAGAGTTCGGGGTGCTCAAGCCCGATCGCGGCATTGCGGGCAAAGCGAACCGGGTCAGAGGTCAGGGGATTGCCTTCGAAATGCCGTTCGCGCTGGTATTTTCCAAGTTGCAATCCGCCCAGGCCGATCATGCTGAGGCCCGTGGCGATGGCCTTGATCCACGGTTTCGGTACGGATTGCCCACCAAGCGAGATGAACGGTGCGGTCAGCACCAGGCGCTCTATGCGGTTGGACAGTGTGGGAGCCATGGACAGGGCTGCCAGTCCGCCGGTGGAATGGGCAATCATGAAGAACGGCAGACGCGTATCCGGCAGGACCACCTGCTCCAGAAACAGTGAAATATCCTTCTGATAATCGGAAAAGCGTCTGATATAGCCGGCATGGGCTTTTTTCAGCAGCCGTTCCGACCCGCCTTGACCGCGTGTATCGAACGTGGCGATCCAAAAACCCTTGGCGGTCAGATCGTTGATCGTCTCGAAATATTTCTCGATACACTCATTGCGGCCATGCAGCAGAACGATGGTGCCGCGCGCCACCGATTGGTTGGAGCGAAACACCGCATAGCGCAGCTTCTTGTTTTTATGACCGGTGAAATAGCCTGCGAAATGGTTTTCGGGCACAGGGTTGCCCTTGGTCGCATGCAAGATGGCTTCGGTCATGGATGGTGGTTCCGACTTGGCACTGAAAAGCTGTTTCACAACGGGATAAGTTGCGCGTCTTTGCACGTCAAAGGAAAAATTGCCGGAACCGTCGGGCTTAGCAGTCGCGGTTCCGGCGAATGTGACAGAAGAAAGGGACAATATCTTCTGTCGCCGGAGGTTGTCTCCGATGCCTTGATGAATAGCGTTGTGAAACTGAACGATTTCGGAACCGCCCGTTCAGATGGGGTTCAGGCGCATTCGGCGTTACGATATCTCTTGAACTTGCTCAAAAGCCTTCCCATCTCTTTGCTACGGTCGCCAGAACGGGACCGCATCCGGGTCTTCACCGCCCAATTGGGGTGAAGACTTTAACCGCAAACAGTCGCTCACAGGAGGACACCATGCGTCACGTCGATTTTTCACCACTTTACCGCTCCACAGTCGGTTTCGACCGCCTTTTTTCCATGCTTGATGGCATTGGCCAGCCCGAACAGGCGCAAGCTTATCCGCCCTATAACATAGAGCGCACTGGCGAAAGCTCGTATCGCATCACCATGGCCGTCGCAGGTTTTGACGAAAGCGAACTCAGCATCGAGTCCCGCGCCAACGTGCTGACCGTCAAGGCCGAAAAGGCAGAAGAAAACAAGGAGAGCGAAGGCGAATTCCTCTATCGCGGCATCGCCAAGCGCGCCTTCGAGCGCCGCTTCCAGCTTGCCGATCACGTCGAGGTTCAGAACGCCTCGCTGAAGAACGGCTTGCTGCACATCGACCTTCTTCGCAATATTCCAGAAGCCATGAAACCACGCC
Organism: Hyphomicrobiales bacterium; assembly: GCA_900472925.1. Taxonomy (GTDB): domain Bacteria; phylum Pseudomonadota; class Alphaproteobacteria; order Rhizobiales; family Rhizobiaceae; genus Agrobacterium. Next base: position 16,420 of record UCJU01000037.1, on the reverse strand, counting down.
GCATCGCGATTGTTTCTGACGTGACGGATGAGCCAAAGCAGATCGACGCGCAGGTCACGCCATCTCAGGTCAATTAAGTCTCTATCCTATAGCCTGATGAAACGGCCCTCATTGCAGGGCCGTTTTTGGTTGTTCTGGCGCAACTGCGATCTCTGCGGTTTTTCGCACTTCGATCTTTTTCGCTTTGGTGGCGTATCGTTGTGCAATCACCGCGCAGGCCATCAGCTGGATCTGGTGAAACAGCATGAGGGGCAGGACGATTGCGCCGATGCTCTGACCGGCAAAGATTGCCCCAGCCATCGGGACGCCACTCGCAAGGCTCTTCTTCGATCCGCAGAAAGTGATGGTGATCTCGTCTTCTTTCTTAAAGCCGAGAAGGCGGCTGCCGAACATGGTGATGCACAGGACAAGGGCGAGCAGAGCCATATCGATACCGATGACCACGCCGATGTCGCGCAGGGTGAACTGGTGCCAGATGCCTTCAATGACTGCCTCGCTGAAGGCCAGATAGACCACCATCAGAATGGAGCCGCGATCCACCGGGGCCAGCAGCTTTTTGCGAGCGCGGATCCAGTCGCCGATCCATGGCTGCAGGATTTGGCCCACGATGAAAGGTGCCAGCAATTGCAGGAAGATCTGCCCAAAGGCATCGAGCGAAAAGCCGCCGCCATGGCCACCGACGGTAAACAGAAGGCCGACGAGAAGCGGAGTCAAAAACATGCCGAAAATATTCGATGCCGACGCCGAGCAAATCGCCGCCGGCACGTTCCCGCCCGCCATGGAGGTGAAGGCGATGGAAGATTGCACGGTCGATGGCAAAACACACAGGAACAGAACGCCCATGTAAAGCGGAGCAGGCAGAATGCTTTGCGGAATATAACCCAGACCTACACCGATCAACGGAAACAGGCCGAATGTGACGAACAGAATGACCAGATGCAGACGCCAGTGCAGAATGCCTGCAATCACCACATCACGGGCCAAACGCGCGCCGTGCAGGAAGAACAGCAGGGCAATCGCGCATTTGGTGGCGATGCCGAAGTAGTAGGCCGCGTCTCCGCTGACGGGCAGGAACGATGCGATGATGACGGTGGCGACCAGCATCATGGTGAAGCGATCAGGCAGGAAGCGGCTCATGGTGGCTGGCTTTCGGTTATCCGATTTTATCTTGAATGAGGCCGCATTATCGCTCATCATGAAACAAGATGCAAAAACTAACAGTTATCATGATATAGGATAACGATGCTCAATCTACAGCACCTTGCCAGCTTCGTGACGCTGGAACAGACCATGAGTTTTACGCACGCCGCAGAACGGCTGGGGATCGGTCAATCGACGCTGAGCCAGCACATTCAGCGGCTGGAAACCTTTCTCGGCCAACGGCTGATTGCGCGAGATACGCACCGGGTTCGCCTGACGCCTGAGGGTGAGGCATTGCTGGGATATGCGCGCAGCATGCTTGACATCAACAACAAGGTCTCAGCGCTGTTCGGGGAAAGCAGGTTGCGTGGCCGCTTGCGCCTGGGTGTTTCCGAAGACTTCGTCGCCAGCCGCCTGACGGTCATTCTGGAGGAATTCACCCGGCTCTATCCGTTGGTGGATCTCGAGTTGACGGTGGCACTGAGTGGCTCTCTCTATGAGATGCAGGACAATGGCGAGCTGGATGTGGTGCTGGCCAAAAGGCGGCTGGGCGATCAGCTTGGCCATTTCCTCTACCGCGAACCTCTGGTGTGGCTGGCAAAAGACCCGGATGCTGTTCTGTCGCGGGAAAACGCCCTGCCGCTCATCGCCTTTCCACCGCCCAGCATCACCCGCAAGGCAGCCCAAGAGGCGCTCGACCGCGCCGGTGTCGCCTGGCGCATCGTCTGCACCTGCGCCAGCCTTAGCGGCCTCACCGCCGCCGCGCGCGCCGGTATGGGCGTTCTCGTGCAGCCCCGCAGCATGGCGCCGTCTGGCTTGCGAGAGTTGCCAAAGGGCGCACTGCCAGCACTGGAGGATGTGGAGTTCGTGCTTCAGCCACGCAAAGGTGCGGATGCCGAGCTGGTGGAGGCGTTGTCGCGGCTGGTAACCGCTAAAGGTATGGTGCCCGGGAGTTTTGCTTGAGCTCGTCTTGATTGGGCCTAGCGATTAACGCGTTCTGTTTGCGGCACTAAAAAGCGACTGCATTGGCGTCATCCTCGGGACAAGCCCGAGAATGACGTCGAGAGGGTAGCCCGCCTCAAGCCGTACCGCAAATCCGCAGGAAATCATCCACATCGTTTTCCAGCGTGGCAAAGCTGGTCACAAGGCGGATGAGTTGCTCATTGTCGCCAACGGGTTCGGGCATGTCGTGGGGAACAGGCCAGTCGTAGAAGCTGGCGCCAGCTTCTTTCGCGGCCTTTGCCTTGTCCTTGTTCAGAACCACGAAAAGCTCGTTGGATTGGGTGGGCCATGCCAGCCGCGCGCTGTTGGAGGCGGACAGGCCTTCGCGCAGGCGGGTGGCCATGGCGTTGGCGTGGGCCGCGAGTTCAAGCCAGAGATCATCCTTGAAATAGGCATCGAATTGCGCGGCCATGAAGCGGGTTTTTGAAAACAGTTGCGCGGAGCGCTTGCGGATGAAGGGCAGGTCTTCTGCCGTTTTCGGATCCATGTAGACGATGGCTTCTGCGCACCAGCAACCGTTCTTGGTTGCGCCGAAAGACAGGATGTCGACGCCGCGCTTCCACGTCATCTCGGCTGGTGTCGTGTTCAGCGCCATCATCGCGTTGCCGAAACGCGCGCCATCCATATGCAAGGGGACACCAGCGTTTTTGGCAATCGCCGAGATCGCGTCGATTTCATCGAGCTCGTAGACCGTGCCCTGCTCGGTCGCCTGTGTTACGGTGACCAGCATCGGTTGGCCCTGATGGATGGAGCCGGGCGGGAAGCGGCCAATGGCGGCTTTGAGGTTCTTTGGAAGCATCTTGCCGTTGGGGCCAGCGACCGGCATCAGGCGCGACGCGTTGGAAAAATAGACCGGTGCGCCGCATTCGTCCTCGATGACGTGGGCTTCGGAGTGACAAAAAGCGATGCCGCCGGGGCGGGCGACGCTGGCCATGGCCAGAGAATTGGCAGCGGTGCCGGTACCTACGAAGAACACGGCGACGTCACGCTCGAATATCTCGTTGAAGCGTTTCTCTATGGCGCGATCCAGTTCGCTGGTGCCGTAAGCCGCCGCGAAACGGGTGGATTCCTTCATCAGCCGCTCATTGATGGCGGGATGGGCGCCTGCCCAATTGTCGGAAGCAAAAAACATGGGTCTGCACTTTCGATGAGTTGACGATGGGCGGGAGTGGCTGATCTGCCAAACGATTGTCTTTTTATGGCCTTATCTTCGGGAACGCAAATCCGGCAATGAAAGCAACGATCTCACGGTTTTGTCGGAAGAAAATTGCGCGAGGACTCCGAGCTGAGACATTTAGCGTCATTTTGTGGGGTTATAAAATGTCGAGGTGGACTTGCGAACCGCGGCTGTTTCTGTCAAAATCCACTAAGAATTAAGACAGTAATGCTGTCCTAAATTGGCAGGCGGACGCGAAGCCACTATCCGGAAATGGAGGTGGGCGAGCATCCGCCTCTCTGCGTGAAGCCATGCAACCTGTTGCAGGAGGGACGAAAATGACGATCAAGCTGGACGGCGAAAACGCCACTGCTACCGTGACCAATGACTGTCCGACGAGCGCCCAGCCGAAGGCTGCCGCGCGCGCGACGATTGGCGGCCTGCCTCCGAAACAGGGTCTTTACGATCCGCGCAACGAGCATGATGCCTGCGGCGTCGGCTTTGTCGCCCACATGAAGGGTCAGAAGTCGCACCAGATCGTCAAGGATGGCCTGTTCATTCTCGAAAACCTCACGCACCGCGGTGCCGTTGGCTCTGACCCGTTGATGGGTGACGGCGCGGGCATTCTGGTGCAGATTCCTGACAGGTTCTTTCGCGATGAGATGGCGAAGCAGGGCGTGACCCTGCCAAAGGCCGGCGAATATGCCGTTGGCCATATCTTCTTCCCCGGCGATCCAGAGCGTATCGAACACTATAAGAAGGTCATCGTTGATGTCATCGGCGAGCAGGGCCAGCAGTTCCTTGGATATCGCGATGTGCCGGTCGATAACTCTTCGCTATCAAAGGCACCGGACATTGCCGCGACCGAGCCGCACCACGTTCAGGTCTTCATCGGTGCGGGCCGCGATGCCGCAACCAATGCCGAATTCGAGCGCCAGCTGTTCCTGATCCGCAAGGTTCTGTCCAACCGCATCTATGATGCTGGCGGTGGCAAGGAAGCGCAGGATTTCTATCCTGTTTCGCTGTCGTCCTCGACCATCGTCTACAAGGGTATGTTCCTGGCCTATCAGGTCGGTGCCTACTACAAGGACCTGTCCGATCCGCGCTTTGAATCTGCGGTCGCGCTCGTCCACCAGCGTTTCTCCACCAACACCTTCCCGTCATGGAAGCTGGCGCACCCGTACCGTATGGTGGCCCATAACGGCGAAATCAACACGCTGCGCGGCAACGTCAACTGGATGGCGGCGCGTCAGGCTTCCGTTGCTTCGCCACTGTTCGGCGACGACATTTCCAAGCTCTGGCCGATCTCTTACGAAGGCCAGTCGGACACCGCCTGCTTCGACAATGCGCTCGAATTCCTCGTGCGCGGCGGCTACTCCATGGCGCATGCCGTGATGATGCTAATCCCCGAGGCATGGGCGGGTAACCAGTCCATGTCGCCGGAACGCAAGGCATTTTACGAATACCACGCTGCTTTGATGGAGCCATGGGATGGCCCCGCTGCCGTTGCCTTTACCGATGGCAAGCAGATTGGTGCCACGCTCGACCGTAACGGTCTGCGTCCGGCTCGCTATCTCGTCACCGATGACGACCGCATCATCATGGCCTCCGAGGCTGGCACATTGCCGGTGCCGGAAGAGCGCATCATCAAGAAGTGGCGTTTGCAGCCCGGCAAGATGTTGCTGATCGATATGGAAAAGGGCGCGATCATCTCCGATGAGGACGTGAAGCGCGAACTCGCCACCAAGCATCCCTATCGGACATGGCTGAATCGCACCCAGCTCATTCTCGAAGATCTGAAGCCCGTCGAGCCACGCGCTCTGCGTCGCGACGTTTCGCTGCTCGACCGCCAACAGGCCTTTGGTTACACCAGCGAAGACACCAAGCTTCTTATGTCGCCTATGGCAACGACAGGTCAGGAAGCCATCGGTTCGATGGGTACGGACACGCCGATTTCGGCGATGTCGTCCAAGTCCAAGCTGCTCTACACTTACTTCAAGCAGAACTTCGCGCAGGTCACCAACCCGCCGATCGACCCGATCCGCGAAGAGCTGGTGATGAGCCTTGTGTCCTTCATCGGCCCGCGCCCGAACATTCTCGACCATGAAGGGGCTGCCCGCGCCAAACGTCTGGAAGTGCGCCAGCCGATCCTGACCAATGGCGATCTGGAAAAGATACGCTCCATCGGCCACACGGAAGACCGTTTCGACACCAAGACACTGGACTTCACCTATGATGTGGAGCGTGGTGCCGAAGGCATGCCGGAGATGCTGGATCGTCTGTGCGAGCGTGCAGAATCGGCTGTCCGGGGCGGTTACAACATCATCGTTTTGTCTGACCGTCAGCTCGGACCGGACCGCATTGCAATCCCCGCACTGCTGGCCACCGCTGCCGTCCACCACCACCTGATCCGCAAGGGTCTGCGCACATCGGTCGGCCTCGTGGTCGAAACCGGCGAGCCGCGCGAAGTTCACCACTTCTGCCTTCTGGCCGGTTACGGCGCTGAGGCCATCAACCCGTACCTCGCCTTCGATACGCTTCTGGATATGCACAAGCACGGCGCGTTCCCCAAGGAAGTGTCCGACGACGAAGTCGTTTATCGCTACATCAAGGCTGTGGGTAAGGGCATTCTCAAGGTCATGTCCAAGATGGGCATTTCCACCTACCAGTCCTATTGCGGCGCTCAGATTTTCGACGCCGTCGGCCTGTCCTCGGAGTTCATCGAGCAGTACTTCTTCGGCACCGCCACGCAGATCGAAGGCGTTGGCTTGACGGAAATTGCTCAGGAAACCGTATCCCGCCACACCGACGCTTTCGGCAAGGACCCGATCCTGGCCAGCACGCTGGATATCGGTGGTGAATATGCCTACCGCATGCGTGGCGAAAGCCATGCCTGGAGCCCGGATGCGGTTGCCACCCTGCAGCATGCGGTGCGCGGCAACAGCCAGGAACGCTACCGTGAATTCGCCGAGATGGTGAACGACACCAACCTGCGCATGAACACCATTCGCGGCCTGTTCAAGGTCAAGGGTGCGGAAGCTTTGGGCCGCAAGCCCATCTCCATCGATGAGGTCGAGCCTGCCGTCGATATCGTCAAGCGCTTCTCGACAGGTGCCATGTCCTTCGGCTCCATCAGCCGTGAAGCACACACCACGCTTGCGATCGCCATGAACAAGATCGGCGGCAAGTCCAACACGGGTGAGGGCGGCGAAGAATCAGACCGTTACCTGCCGCTTCTCAACGGCAATCCGAACCCCGAACGATCAGCCATCAAGCAGATCGCCTCCGGTCGCTTCGGTGTGACGACGGAATATCTCGTCAACGCGGATATGTTGCAGATCAAGGTCGCGCAGGGTGCCAAGCCCGGCGAAGGTGGTCAGTTGCCCGGCCACAAGGTGGATGCGACGGTTGCCAAGACCCGCCACTCCACGCCTGGCGTCGGCCTCATCTCGCCGCCGCCTCACCATGATATCTACTCGATCGAAGATCTGGCGCAGCTGATCTACGACCTGAAGAACGTCAACCCGGAAGCCGATGTTTCCGTCAAGCTCGTTTCCGAAGTCGGCGTCGGCACGGTTGCCGCCGGTGTTGCCAAGGCGCGCGCGGACCATATCACCGTCTCCGGTTTCGATGGCGGCACGGGTGCGTCTCCGCTCACTTCGCTCAAGCATGCCGGTTCTCCATGGGAAATCGGTCTTGCCGAGACACAGCAGACACTTGTTATGAACGGCCTTCGTTCGCGTATCGCGCTTCAGGTGGATGGCGGTTTGAAGACGGGTCGTGACGTCATCGTCGGTGCTCTCCTGGGCGCAGACGAATTCGGTTTCGCCACGGCTCCGCTGATTGCCGCTGGCTGCATTATGATGCGCAAGTGCCATCTCAACACTTGCCCGGTCGGCGTTGCCACGCAGGACCCGGTTCTGCGCAAGCGCTTCAAGGGCACGCCGGAACACGTCATCAACTACTTCTTCTTCGTGGCCGAAGAAGTGCGCGAAATCCTCGCTTCGCTTGGCGTTTCCAAGCTGGATGAGATCATCGGCGCTTCCGAATTGCTCGAAAAGGATGAGATGCTGGCGCATTGGAAGGCCAAGGGTCTGGATTTCAGCCGCATCTTCCACAAGGTCGAAGCCCCCAAGGAAGCGACCTACTGGACCGAGCGCCAGAAGCATCCAATCGACGACATTCTCGACCGCAAGCTGATTGAGAAGTCCATGCCGTCGCTGGAAAACCGCGAGCCTGTGGTCTTCGAAGTGCCGATCAAGAACGTCGATCGCTCCGCCGGTGCGATGCTTTCAGGCGCGCTTGCCAAGCGCTGGGGTCACAAGGGCCTGAAGGACGACACCATCCACGTGCTGCTGCGCGGTACGGCGGGCCAGTCCTTCGGCGCGTTCCTCGCCCGTGGCATCACCTTCGATCTGGTGGGTGACGGTAACGACTATGTCGGCAAGGGTCTCTCGGGTGGTCGCATCATCGTGCGTCCGCCGGAAAATGCCCGTATCGTTGCCGAGAATTCGATCATCGTCGGCAACACGGTGCTTTACGGCGCCATCACCGGCGAATGCTATTTCCGGGGCGTGGCGGGTGAACGTTTCGCCGTGCGCAACTCCGGTGCCATCGCCGTTGTCGAAGGCGTGGGCGACCATGGCTGCGAATATATGACGGGCGGCATCGTTGTCGTTCTCGGAGAAACCGGCCGTAACTTCGCAGCTGGCATGTCCGGCGGCGTGGCTTACGTTCTGGATGAGACCGGCGACTTCGCCAAGCGCTGCAACATGGCCATGGTCGAACTGGAGCCGGTGCCGGAAGAAGACGACATGCTGGAAAAGCTGCACCACCACGGCGGCGACCTCATGCACAAGGGACGTGTCGACGTTTCCGAGGACATGACGCGCCATGACGAGGAGCGCCTCTACCAGATGATCTCGAACCACTTCCACTACACCAACTCCAACCGCGCCAAGGACATCCTCGACCGCTGGAGCGAGTACCGCCCGAAGTTCCGCAAGGTCATGCCGGTAGAATACCGCCGTGCGCTTGAGGATATGGAGCGGATGAAGATGGGTGTTGCTGCGGAGTAGTTGGGTTTCGACAAGTCCTGTGATATGCTTTGTCATATCACAGGATGGAGGCGGTCATGAACGTCGTTAAAATTGCGCAGGTCTTCAACAACGGGAGAAGCCGGGCGATACGAATTCCCAAAGAATTCGAATTCGAGGCGGATCGGGTGGAAATCAGCATGAATGAAAATGGTGATTTGCTTGTGCATCCGGTGAAAGCACCTCGATCTCCAGCAGGTTTAGTGGCTTTTCTGCGGACACTTGAGCCGCTCGGTGAAGAAGACCAGATGCCAGAAATCGAGGACTACCCACCAGAACCCGTAGACATCGATTTTCCAGAATGAAGTATCTGTACGACACGAACATCATTTCCAACCTGATCCGATCTCCTGAAGAGAAGGTTGGCCAACGCACCGCAGCACTTGCGATGGGTGATTTGGGGACGAGCATCATCGTGGCGGCAGAACTTCGGTTTGGATATCGCAACCGTGGCTCGCGGAAGCTGGAAATGCTGGTGGAACAGGTTCTGGCGGATTTTGAGATTGCTTCGTGGGCATCGCCCGCGGATATGCATTACGCCGAGATACGCAGCACCTTGCAAAAGCAGGGTCAGTTGATCGGCCAGATGGACATGCTGATCGCCGCACACGCGCTCGCACTCGATGCGGTGGTCGTGACGGATAATGAGAGAGAATTTTCCCGCGTACCGGGATTGAAAGTTGAAAATTGGCTTCGATAGGCCGCGGAAGGGACTGAGACATGGGCAAGGTTACAGGTTTTCTGGAAATAGACCGTCAGGTTGGCAAGTATCAGCCGGCGTCGGATCGTATTCGCCATTTCCGGGAATTCACCATTCCCATGTCGGACCCGGAAGTGCAGAAGCAGGCGGCGCGTTGCATGGACTGTGGCATCCCCTATTGCCATGGCCCGACCGGTTGCCCGGTTCATAACCAGATCCCCGACTGGAACGATCTGGTCTATAACAACAACTGGGAAGAGGCGATCCGCAACCTCCATTCCACTAACAACTTTCCGGAATTCACTGGCCGTGTCTGTCCCGCGCCTTGCGAGGAAGCGTGCACGCTCAACCTCGAAGATGCGCCGGTGGCGATCAAGACGGTCGAGCAGGCGATTGCCGACAAGGCCTACGAGCTTGGCTTTATCGTGCCGAAGCCTGCAACTGTTCACACCGGCAAGAAGGTTGCCATCATCGGTTCCGGCCCTTCCGGTCTGGCGGCTGCCCAACAACTGGGTCGTGCAGGCCACGAGGTCCATGTCTATGAGCGTGAATCCAAGGCTGGCGGTCTGCTGCGCTACGGTATTCCCGACTTCAAGATGGAGAAGAACTTCATCGACCGCCGCGTCGAGCAGATCAAGGGTGAGGGCGTCACCTTCCATTACGGCGTCAATGTCGGTGTGGACACGACGGTGGAAACGCTGATCGCCGAACACGATGCCGTGCTCTATTGCGGTGGCTCTGAAACGCCGCGTCCTGCTGGCATCGGTGGCACGGATTTCCACGGCGTCCACGATGCTATGCCGTATCTGGTGCAGCAGAACCGCCGCGTCGGTCGCGAAAACATCGACAGCGTCGGTTGGCCATCCGATCCGATCCTGGCTGGCGGCAAGCATGTGGTCGTCGTCGGCGGTGGTGACACGGCATCGGACTGCGTCGGCACGGCATTCCGTCAGGGTGCGGTGAAGGTCACCCAGCTCGACATTCGCCCCATGCCGCCGGAAAAGGAAGACAAGCTCGCCGTCTGGCCCTATTGGGCGACTAAGATGCGGACCTCTTCCTCACAGGCCGAAGGTGCCGTGCGGGAGTTCCAGGTCGCCACGCTTGAATTCGTCGGTGACGAGGACGGCGTTCTGACCGGCGTCAAGTGCTGCCAGGTGGACGATGCTCGCAAGCCGATTGCAGGCACCGAATTCATCATCAAGGCCGACCTCGCCTTCATCGCCATCGGCTTCTCCGGCCCCTTCACGGACAGCGTTTTGAAGGAACTGGACGGCAAGTTGACGCTCAACACCGACCGTCGTGGCTCGACCAACGTCGTGGCCAACGAAAAGGACTACAAGACCTCGGTCGACAAGATGTGGGTTGCCGGTGACGTCCGCCGCGGCCAGTCGCTGGTCGTCTGGGCCATCCGCGAAGGCCGTCAGGCAGCACGTGCGATCGATGAAGCGCTGATGGGCGAAACGCTGTTGCCGCGGTAAGGCATTGCGATTGAAAATTTGAACCTCCTAGGGTTTGCGCCTTCGGAGGTTTTTTAATGATAGAAACGCTATGCTAAAAAACGCTCGCGATAAGCGCGCGGGCTGACAGCAAAACGGCGCTGAAAAGCGCGACGCATGGTCTCTTCCGCGCCAAAACCGCACCGCTTGGCGGTGCCGGTTATCGATGTGCCCTGTTCAAGCAGGCGTCTTGCTGTCTCAAGACGCAGGTTTTCGATGGCTTGTGCAGGCGTCGAACCTGTGGCCTGTCGATAGTGGCGTGAGAAGCTGCGGACGCTCATGGCGCACTGGTTTGCGAGATCTGTCAGCGTCAGCGGCCTGTGCAGATTTTCGATCATCCAGGCATGCAGCTGTTCGAAGCGCCCGGCATTGTCCTGCAAGGTCAGCGCCGTGCTGAATTGCGATTGGCCGCCCGGACGCTTAAGGAAAACCACGAGTTGGCGCGCGACCGCGAGTGCCGCTTGATGGCCAAGATCGGCCTCCACGAAGGCCAGAGCCAGGTCGATGCCCGCCGTTACACCTGCAGATGTCCAGATGTCGCCATCCCGAATGAAAATTGGGTCCGAGTCCAGGCGCACCAATGGAAACCGCTCCTTGAATTCCTGGCACCGCTGCCAGTGGGTCACGGCGCGCTTGTCATCCAGAAGTCCAACGGTTGCCAGAAGGAACGCGCCGCTGCAAACAGATGCCGTGCGTCTTACAATTGCCGACCGCGCCTTGATCCACGCCAACAGATGCGCGTCCTCGCATGCATCATAAACACCCCAGCCGCCTGGAATGATCAGCGTGTCGGGGCGGGGTGCAGCGTGGTCGAGCGGCTGCACATTGATGCCCAGGCCCGAGGAAGTCAGGACTTCTCCACCCATGCCGACGACCACGGGGGCATAAGCGGGTGCCACGCCTATCGCACGACGCTGATCGTTTGCTGTCGCGAACACCTGCAAGGGTCCGGCAACATCGAGCAGTTGCACATCGGGATAACTCAGAATTTCGATCTTACGCAGCATTTTGGCTGGAACCGTGGGATGAATGGCAACAAGGCCAAATAATGATTTGTTATTCTGCGTGCAGTCAAGCAGGAGAATAACAATGACAGTGCGCTTCGGACTTCTGGTGTTTCCTAACGTGCAACAGCTGGACCTGACCGGTCCCTACGAGATTTTTGCCTCTGCAAGTGATACCCAGGTCGATCTGGTCTGGAAAAACTGCGATCCCGTAACATCCGTCACGGAACTGGGCTTTACCCCGACAGTGACGTTCGATGATTGTCCGCAATTCGATGTGCTCTGCGTGCCAGGCGGTGGTGGCATCAACGCGCTTTTGACCGACGAGGTGGTGCTGGAATTCATAAGCAAACAGGCTAAGGGCGCGCGTTACATCACATCCGTCTGCACGGGGTCGCTGGTTTTGGGTGCCGCCGGGCTTCTCACCGGCAAGAAGGCCGCAACGCACTGGAATGCCATGGATTTCCTGCCCCGGTTTGGCGCGATACCTGTGCATGAACGCGTTGTGCGAGACGGCAATATCATCACCGCTGGTGGGGTCACCTCCGGCATCGATTTCGGCTTGAGCGTGATTGCGGAGCTTTTCGGCCAAGACGAAGCTGAGGTCGTTCAACTGTGCTTGGAATACGCACCGGCGCCGCCCTTTCACGCGGGAACGCCGCAGCAGGCCTCACCAGAGGTGTTGACCGAGGCACGCAAACGCATTGCGCGGTCACGAGCGGAGCGCGAGGAGATATTGGCGGCGGGATGATGTCACGAGATGTCGATCGCTTACTTCGCCGCCGTCTCCGCCGGTGCTGGCATGCGGTAATCATCCACGCGGCCCAACGGGGCGTCTTCCATCAGGCCCTGTTTGGTCAGCCGTTCTCTGGGCGAGGGCACCACCGAGAATTTGGCGACGGGTTTATCGCCTAGAAGCACGTCGCCGCCGTCGAGGTCGGGGTCGGTCAGGCTGATAGGTTGGGTGCGGACCTGTTGGGCATCGATGCCGAGTGCTGGCAGTGAGGTCAGCGCTGGCAGGTTGCTGCCGTCGAGCGTTGTCAGGTCGGGACTTCCACCATCGAGGTGGCGGCGTACGAATTTTTCGACGTAGAAGGCCAGTTTCTGTTTGCCAGCCTGGGTCATGCCGATGCCATCGGCTTCGCGCAGGCGCGCCTGCTGACCGTTGACGTCATAGCCCGTCGTCACGAATTTACCGGCTTCGTCCACGAAGCCGTCCCAGACATCCACGAACTCACCACCTGCTTTTTCGATGTGGCTGCGATAGAGGCGGTTGAAGCTGACGAAATCGGCGGTCAGAGACGGGGACTGGAAGGCGGGAAGGCCGACCCAGAGCACCGGAACCTGCTGGCGTTTGGCAAGCGCGATCAGCGCATCGATGCGCCGCTCATATTCCTTCAGCCATGCATCCGTGCCATATTTTTCCTTGGTGTCGCCGATGACCATCTGCTGGCGGTCGTTGGAGCCCATCATGATGACGATGGTCGCCGGGCTGGTGTCCTTGATGAACTGCGGCAGGTTGGAAAACCAGTCGTAATAGTCTGAGCGCACCAGACCTGACGAGCCGTTGGAGCGGACATCGACGGTGATGGCAGGGGAGGTTTCGAAGGTGGAAACCAACGCTTCACCCATGGCACCTGCCAGAAAATCACCGATGACAAGAACATGGCTGGCATTTTCAAGCTTGGCGACGGGGCCTGGTTTTTCCGTTCGCATCTGCACTACCGAAGGTGTCTTGCGTGGTGCTGGCGGGCGCGTGACGGCACGGTTGTCGCCGCGCTGTGGCAGCGGCCTGCGCATTCTCTGCTGCTGGCCGCGTTCCGGCGCGTACATGCGGTCGTCGCGCCTGATGGGGCTGCCAAACATCATTTCAAACAGGGTGCGGCGCTCACGCATTTCCTGTGCGTGGGCGAAATCGGAAACCACCGGCAGGCAGATGACCAGCGCAAGAAACACGGCACCGCTGCGCCGTGTCTTGCTCCATGTCGTGCCTGTGTATTGTGTCACCACGGCGTGAACCTCCCGGACGGTTCTTTATCGTTTTCTAATTCTGGTGCCGCTGGCAAATTCTGTCAATTGCGCAGGGCGCGTAGCAACAGGCGCGATGGTTCGCCATCGTTTTCCATGCCCATACGCTTCTGCATTGCGCTGATTGCAGCCTTGGAGCCGGACCCGAAATTGCCATCGACTTCGCCGTCGTAATAGCCAAGCTCTTTCATGCGCGTCTGCAATTCGAACTTTTCCTTCACATCCAGCGTGTTGTCCGGGCGCGGCCAGCGTTGCTGCATGCTACCGGTTCCGGCAATTTCGTCTGCCAGAAGGCCCACGGCCAATGCATAGCTATCAGAGGCGTTGTATTTCTTGATGGTGAAGAAGTTCTTCGTCATCAGGAAGCCGGGGCCGTTGGCACCGCCCTGCATCTTCAGCATGGCACGGTCAGAACCGCGTGGAAAACCCTTGCCGTTGGGGCGCGCAAATCCGAGCTTCTGCCATTCTGCCATGCTCTTCGTCTGGCCTTCGTAACGAGCGCCACCGGTTGGTACGGCGGTTTCATAGCCCCAGGTGCGGCCCGGTTCCCAGCCGTTTTTGGCCAGAAGATTGGCGGCGGTGGCCAAAGCATCGGGAATGGAGTGCCAGATGTCGCGCTTGCCGTTGCCATCGGCATCGACGGCGTAGAGCAGGTAGCTGGTGGGAATGAACTGCGTATGGCCCATGGCGCCAGCCCAGGATCCCGTTAATTGCTTCGGCGTCACGTCACCATTCTGAAGGATCTTCAGCGCTGCGATCAGCTGCGTGCGGGCAAATTTGCCGCGCTTGGGGTCGGAATAGGCGAGTGTGGCCAGTGCCTGGGTAATATTGTGCAACCGCTCCGGCTTTTCCAGAACCGCACCATAATTGGATTCCATCGACCAGATGGCGAGGATGATGTGCTTGTCCACCTTGAAGTTACGCTCGATCCAGTTGAGCGTGGTGGCGTGCTTCATCTTCATTTCGCGGCCAATGCGGACCGTGTAGGGGTTCACGCGGCTATCGACATAGTCCCAGATCTTTGTGGTGAACTCGGGCTGGAAGGTCGCCTTGCGCAGAGCATCCGGGTCGGGCTCGGTGACACCCGCAAATGCCTTCTGATAGGTCGATTTGGTGATGCCTTCCTTTGCGGCGGTGGTATAGAACTGGTTGATCCATTGTCTGAAGCCTGCGTCGGCATTCGCTGTCGCAGGCGCAAGTGCAATGGTGATGCCCGCAAGCGCGATGCAGCCATATTTACGGACGGTGGAAAGGATCAGCTTTTTCATCGGCAGTCTTTCGTTTCTCTCGAATGTCATTTCGATAGCGAGATACGCATCGGGCTTCACGATGTAATACCAACTCAAAGTCAACAAATTCTTTACCATTAACCAAAGGTATCGTCACTCTTTACAAAAGTTTGCCACTTTTTAAATAACAAAGTCGTGTGCGATTAATGCTCCAGTGAATCTCTGAGGAGGGATGTGTGGTAGAACATAAAAAAATTCGGAAAGCGGTTTTCCCAGTCGCGGGTCTTGGAACGCGTTTCCTGCCTGCAACCAAAGCGGTTCCGAAGGAAATGCTGACCGTTGTCGACAAGCCTGTCATCCAATATGTGGTGGATGAGGCTGCTGAAGCCGGTATCGAGCATTTCGTGTTCGTTACGGGTCGTGGCAAAGGCGTTATCGAAGATTATTTCGATATTCAGTTCGAGCTTGAGCAGATGCTGCGCGAGCGCAACAAGAATGCCGAACTGACACTTTTGTCGAACATTCTGCCAAAGGCAGGTACGGCAAGCTTCACACGCCAGCAGGTTCCGCTCGGTCTTGGCCACGCGGTCTGGTGTGCACGCGATATCGTCGGCGACGAACCTTTCGCGGTTCTTCTGCCTGATATGATCATGCATTCACAGAAAAGCTGCCTCAAGGGCATGGTCGATCTCTACGACCAGACGGGCGGCAACGTCATCGCTGTTCAGGAATGTGAGCCGGACCAGGCCCACAAATACGGCATCGTCGGCGTCGGCGAAACCGTGGGTGAAGGCTTCAAGATCACCGAAATGGTGGAAAAGCCTGCCAAGGGAACGGCTCCGTCGAACTACTATATCAACGGTCGTTACATTCTTCAGCCCGAGATTTTCAACATTCTCGAGAATCAGGAACGCGGCGCTGGCAATGAGATCCAACTGACCGATGGTATGCTGTCGCTTGCCAAGCAGCAGGAATTTGCCGGTTATCGCTTCAACGGCGAAACCTTCGACTGCGGTGCCAAGGATGGCTTCATTCTCGCCAACCTGGCGTTCGCTCTGGAGCGTGCGGATATCCGCCCATCCATCGAAGAGCCGTTGAAGAAGCTCGTCAGCCGACTGAAGTGATTCTGTCGAACCCAAAATAAAGAAATCCCGGCCTTGGTGCCGGGATTTTTGTTTTACCGTTTCAACGTCAGTCCAGCACCGATCCGCCATTGTCTGTTGTCGGTGACGGGCGTCGTTTCGTAACTGATGTCGGTGGTGAGATCGAGATAGCGGTTAATGCTCCAGGTCAGTCCGGCACCGGCAACATATTCCGTTTCGTCGTTGAGGCTGGCGGTGAGGTAGGAGCGACGTTCGATACCGGCGGTCAGTCGTGCCACCAGATCGCTGCGCAATTGCTGGGTGAGGCCGGTGGTGAACTGCCGGGAAATCCAGCCGCCTTGTGGTCCACCCGCGAAATCCTCGATCGTCGTGCGCAGTCCGAAGCTGACATCCGTGCCGCGTTGCGGCGACCAGATGATGTTGCCATCGACAGCCAGCGCATCGATGGGGGCATTTGCGGGAGGGG
>UCJU01000015.1 GCA_900472925.1 Hyphomicrobiales bacterium | reverse complement strand
AGCGGACTTATAGAGGACCATCCCGCAAATAGTCAACAGGGGCACTGTAAAAAAACTTACATATTTCACAAGCAGCTGATTTTAAAAGATATTCCGATTTGTTGCATACTGTTGGGTCTGCTCCGACCTAAAAAGCCGATACTGGCTCCTTTCTCTAAAACATGCGATAGGGTGATCTATACGCTCCGGCGCGCCTCAGCCGGTTATCGACTTATATGTAGAGAGATAGGACAATCCCGTGCGCGTTCTTGCAGAAGCCGTCATCCCCGAACTTCCCCAGTACTATCGTGGCAAGGTTCGCGAAAACTATGACCTGCCAGACGGCAATCGCATCATTATCTCCACCGATCGCCTCAGTGCCTTCGACCGTATTTTGACCTGCATTCCTTATAAGGGCCAAGTGCTGACTCAAACTGCGCGTTACTGGTTCGAACAGACCAAAGATATATGTCCGAACCATGTGGTCTCCTATCCGGATCCGAATGTCGTGATCGGCAAGCGGCTCGATATTCTGCCGGTCGAAATTGTGGTGCGCGGATATCTGGCGGGAACGACCGGTACGTCCATTCTCACACTCTATAAGAAGGGCGAACGTCAGATGTATGGCGTTACCTTCCCCGATGGCATGAAAGACAATCAGGTTTTGCCTGAGCCGATCATCACGCCCACCAGCAAGGAATTCGATGGTGGTCACGACGAACCCCTCACGCCTGCCGAGATCATCGAAAAGGGTCTGCTGACGCAGGCACAGTGGGAAACGCTTTCGACCTATGCATTCGCCTTGTTCAAACGTGGACAGGAGGTTGCCGCAAGCCGTGGTCTCATTCTTGTCGATACGAAATATGAGTTCGGCACGGATGAGACCGGTACCATTATTCTGGCCGATGAAATTCACACCCCTGATAGCAGTCGGTATTGGATGGCAGATACCTACAACCAGGCTTTCCAAAACGGCACGCGCCCGCAAAGTTTCGACAAGGACTTCGTTCGGGCATGGGTTGCCGAGCGTTGCGATCCCTACAAGGATGATATCCCTGATATCCCACAGGAGTTGGTTGCCCAGACATCCAAGGTGTATATTGAGGCCTTTGAGCGGATTACCGGCGAAGTCTTCAGACCCGATAACGGCGAGGCATCGCCTCTAGACCGGGTCCGGAAGAATCTGGAGCCCTTTTTCCCGGGAGCGTAACGTGGCTAAAGCAAGCGCCCAAACATCCCTATCGCCGAAGACCGAAACGAACGGGCGGCAGGTTCGTCCGCGCCGTTCCGGAGAAGAAACGCGCCGTGACATTCTTGCGATGACGGAGCGGCTCTTCCGCGAGCGTGGATTTGGGGCCGTTTCGATTGCGGATATCGCCGCGGCACTCACCATGTCGCCGGCAAATGTTTTCAAACATTTCAGCTCAAAGAACGCTTTGGTCGATGCTATCTTCCTGCAGCAGATACGATTGCTGGAAAACAAGCTCGATCCGCTCGACGCAAGCCACTCTCCTTTGGAAAGGCTTCGACACCTGGCGCATAGTCTGATGGAAAACCATCGGCGCGATCTGAATGACAATCCGTATATTTTCGAAATGATTTTGATGACCGCCAAAAGAGAGCTTGCTTGCGGCCAACATTATGAGAATGTGATCGCGGAACTGCTTGCCAGGATCATCAGCGATGGAGTTGCAGCCGGAGCCTATGCTCCCACTGACGTCGACAGAGCATCGCGAACAGCTCTCTTTGCTTTGACAAGCGTTCTGCACCCGGCCTTGATCGCACATGAAGCTGTGGGCATTTTGGCAACACGCTGTGATGATCTCGTCCGAATGGTGGATGCTGCACTGCAATATGGGATTGATAAGTGACGATATCGGCTGTACGTCACTTTGCTTAAAACTGTCCGCACACGTTGTGTTCGTTCATGCGCATTGAACGACATGGATTGGAAAAACGCAGAATCCGTGTGTTTGCCTGCCAACGACTCGCAACCGAGATTTGACCGCTGATATGAGAAACACGATGAATAGACGTCTCACTCCTCTCTTCGCCACATTGCTCATGGCGGGCATTCTTGCCGGCTGCAGCGATAGCGATGAAAAGAAGGGAGCCGAGGCGCAGAAAAATCAGCGTCCTCCCTCCCCCGTTAGCGTCATCACAATGAAGACGGACCAGTACCCGCTGACAACCGTTCTGCCGGGCCGGGCCAGCGCATTCCAGACTGCTGAAATCCGTCCCCGTGTCACCGGCATCATTCGCGAGGTTCCCTTCAAGGAAGGCAGCGAAGTCAAGCAGGGTGACATTCTCTATCAGATCGAAGACAACACCTACATGGCCGAAGTTGCACAGGCGCGTGCGAGCGTCACCAAGGCAGAGGCCAGCATTCCAAGCGCCAAGGCAAATCTTGCGCGTTACGAACGCCTCGTCAACAGCGGCGCGACGCAGATCGAGTATGAAAACGCCAAGGTGACCCTGCTTCAGGCGGAGGCGGATGTTGCGCAGTCCAATGCAGCGCTGGAAACGGCGGAGATCAATCTCGACCTCACCAAGATCCGCGCACCATTCGATGGCATCACGTCATCAACCAATGTCAGCATTGGTAACGTTGTGACCGCCAACCAGACCACAGCGCTGACAACGCTGCGTCGGATAGATCCTATCTATATTGACTTGATCGAATCCAGCGCCAATCTCCTGCGCCTGCGCAATGCGGTCGCGTCTGGCCGACTGGCGGGCGAAAAGAACACCGATATCCGGCTGACACTGGAAGACGGAACCGAATATTCGCAGACCGGCAAGGTCGATATGTCTGATATGGCCGTCAGCGAGACGACCGGTACCTTTGCTATCCGCGCGCTGTTTGAAAATCCCAACGATCTTATTCTGCCCGGCACATATGTTCGTGCAACGCTGACAATCGGCAAGGAACAGGGCTTCCTCATTCCCCAGCGCGCTGCAACGCGCAACGCCGCCGGCGAACTCGAAGCAAAATTCGTAGGCGCGGACAACAAGGTTGAAACTCGTGTCTTCACTAAAAGCCAGCAATCCAACAATGCATGGCTCGTCACGGAAGGCGTCAAGGACGGCGACAAGCTGATCGTCGACGGGTTCCAGTGGATTGCCAATTCCGCAGTCGTCACTCCCGTCGAAGCTAAGATTGACGAACGCGGCATCGTGGTTCCCCAGCAACAGGCGCAGCCGCCTGCTGCTCCATCGAAATAAGCGTGTCTGAATTCCCGTCCGTTAGAGCTCGCAAAAAGTAAGGCGCAGACTTTCCATGGCCCATTATTTTATCCGGCGCCCCGTTTTTGCGTGGGTTATAGCGATTGTCATCATGCTGGGTGGTGCGTTGGCAATTTTCACGCTGTCCATCTCGCAATATCCTCAGATAGCGCCGACCACCGTGCGCATCAATGCAACCTATAACGGCGCGAGCGCTGAGACGGTCGAAAAATCCGTCACCACCATCATCGAAGACGGCATGACCGGTCTTGATGATCTGACATATATGACATCGACGTCTTCGACGGGCAGTGCGTCTGTCACCTTGACCTTCGGCAACAGCATCATGCCCGACATTGCCCAGGTGCAGGTGCAGAACAAGTTGCAGCTGGTCGAATCGCAATTGCCGGACGTCGTTCAGCAGCAGGGCATCGAAGTCAGCCGTTCGACATCCAGTATTTTGATGGTCGGCGCGTTGATCTCCACAGATGGCAAGCGGACATCTGCGGATCTGGGTGATGTGTTCTCCACACAGGTCGAAGACCAGATCAAGCGCCTGGAAGGCGTCGGCAGCATCAACGTATTCGGCTCGGAATACGCCATGCGCGTTTGGCTCGACCCGTTCAAGCTGAACAAATATCAGCTGACGACAGCGGACGTGACAAGCGCCATCCAAAGCCAGAACACACAGGTTTCCGTCGGCTCGCTGGGTGCGCTTCCTGCGGTTCCCGGTCAACAGTTGAACGTCACGGTCACGGCGCAAAGCCAGCTCACAACGGTTGCCGACTTCGAATCCATCATCCTCAAGGTCGAAAAAGACGGCGCGACAGTGCGGCTGAGCGACGTTGCCCGCATCGAAATCGGTCAGGAAACCTATGGCGGCGACTCGCGGTCCAACAGCCGTCCGTCCGCAGGCTTTGCGGTCAACCTTGCGGTCGGTGCAAACGCGCTTGATACATCGTCACGCGTGAAAGCGGCACTTGCGACAGCCGCTGGCGGTCTGCCGCAAGGCGTTACGATTGAATATCCCTACGACACGACACCATTCGTGCAATTGTCCATCGAGAAGGTCGTCCACACACTGATCGAAGCGATCATTTTGGTTTTCGTGGTTCTTCTGATTTTCCTTCAGAACCTGCGCGCCACTCTTATCCCGATGATCGCGGTTCCCGTGGTTCTCCTCGGCACCTTCGGCATTCTGGCCTTGGCGGGATATTCGATCAACACGTTGACCATGTTTGCGATGGTTCTCGCCATCGGTCTGTTGGTGGATGACGCCATCGTCGTCGTGGAGAACGTCGAACGCATCATGTCCGAGGAGGGCTTGTCTCCTCTCGAGGCGACCGAGAAGTCCATGCACGAAATCACCGGTGCGATCATCGGCATTGCGCTTGTGTTGACCGCGGTCTTCATTCCGATGGCATTCTTCGGCGGGTCCACCGGCATCATCTATCGTCAGTTCTCCGTCACCATCGTTTCGGCCATGCTGCTGTCGGCTGTCGTTGCCATCGTGCTGACACCGGCGCTCTGCGCCACGATGCTGAAGCCCGTCGACCACAAAAAGGAAAAACGCGGCCCCGGCGCGTGGTTCAACCGCGTGTTCGGTCGCACTACCGATGGTTACGTCGCCAGCATCGGTTACCTTCTCAAGCGCCCCGCACGAGTCATGATACTCTTCCTCATCGTCATCGGGGGCTGCGCATGGTTCTTTACGAGATTGCCGAGTTCATTCCTTCCACAGGAAGACCAAGGCGTCCTGCTGACAATCGTGCAGACGCCGACCGGCTCGAACATCGAGCGCACCAACGATGTCGTCAAGCAAGTCGAGAAATACTTCCGTGAAAAGGAAGGCGACAATGTCGAATCCGTCTTCGGCGTTCTCGGCTTCAGTTTCACCGGCTCCGGTCAGAACAACGCGATGGTCTTCACCAAGCTGAAAGACTTCTCGCTGCGCTCAAAACCTGAGCAACATGCTGCGGCCATCATTCAGCGGGCCAAGGGCACATTCCTGTCGTTCCGCGACGCACAGGTCTTTCCGCTGCTACCCCCGGCCATTCAGGGTCTTGGAACATCCAGTGGTTTTTCCATGTATCTGGTGGACAGTGGCAGAACGGGTACCGAAGCCCTCAGCGCCGCGTCCAAGCAGTTGATCCAGGATGCAGGCGGCAACCCGAACATCAGTTCTTTGCGCTCCAACAGCCGAGACGAAGAATCGCAGATGAAAATCCTGCTCGATCAGGAAAAGATGGGCGCGATGGGCGTGGATCTGGCGTCCGTCAACCTAATGCTATCGACCATATTCGCAGGCCGTGACGTCAACGATTTCACGCTGAACGGGGAGTTGAAGCCCGTCTATGTTCAGGGCGATGCACCGTACCGCATGCAGCCGGATGACCTGAAATACTGGTATGCCCGCAATACAAGTGGTGAAATGGTCCCATTCTCTTCGTTCAGCGAAATCACTTGGGTCAATAGTCCACCAACGCTCGCGCGCTTCAACGGCACAAGTGCCATCTCCATGGAAGGCGCGGCGGGTGCGGGTGTAGCCTCGGGTGAAGCGATGAACGAAATGGAACGTCTGACGGCCGCGCTGCCTGGTGGCTACACCGTCGCATGGCAGGGCATTTCCTATCAGGAACGTCTCTCGGGGTCGCAGGCACCCATGCTGTATGCCCTGTCCGTGCTCATCGTCTTCCTGTGCCTTGCAGCGCTGTATGAAAGCTGGTCCATCCCGTTTTCCGTGATCATGGCGGTTCCAGTCGGCGTGCTTGGCGCGGTTCTCGCTGCGCATCTCCTGGGGCAATCGAACGACGTCTACTTCAAGGTAGGCCTGTTGACGACCATCGGCCTTGCCGCAAAGAACGCCATTCTGATCGTCGAATTTGCCAAGGAGCGGATGGAGCACGGGCTCAGTCTGCTAGAGGCAACAATGGAAGCGGCCAAGCTTCGTCTGCGTCCGATTATCATGACGTCACTGGCCTTTATCTTGGGGGTTGTGCCTTTGGCGATTGCTACCGGAGCGGGTTCGGCTGCGCAGAATGCCATCGGTATCGGCGTTCTCGGTGGTATGCTTTCTGCAACACTCCTCGGAATTTTCTTCGTTCCATCCTTTTTCGTCGTGATTCGGCGGCTATCTAAACGTTAACAAACCAAAAATATGCTAGCAAAGCCGGAAGACGCTGCTAGAAATGTTGGAAATTATGAACCGCATTTTTGTCAGCACGCAGCAGTGCTCAGCTCGTTTTGACTGGTGTGTCAGATACACCGAATTATTGGGATAACTTCATGCTGTCTATTCGCGCTACCATTCCTCTGACCTTGCTCCTTCTTTCCGGATGTGTTGTCGGACCTGACCACAAGGAACCCGAAATCCAGCTGCCGGTAAAGTTTGCTGAAGGTGGCAAAGCCAGCAATGGCGACGTCGCAACCGTTGCATGGTGGAATGCATTCAACGACAGCCGTTTGAACGGCTATGTCTCGACCGGCCTTGCTCAGAACCTGACGGTTCTCCAGGCTATCGAGCGTATCAATCAGGCTCAGTCGCAGATCACCGTTGCAGGTGCAGGCTCGCTGCCGAGCCTTACCGGCTCCGGCAGCCACACGATTTCCGAGACGAAGGGCAGCCTCGCAAGCGCCGACCGTCCCGTTCAGAACACATCGAGCGGTGCGCTTGACGCATCCTGGCTGCTCGACCTTTTCGGTCAGTACCGCCGCGCCAAGGAAAGCGCCAGCGCCTCGCTTGACGCCGCCTATTCCACAGCGGACGTTCAGCGCCTGACGCTGATTTCTTCTGTCGTTTCCGCCTATATCGATGCCCGCTATTTCCAGGAACGTCTGGCGATTGCACGCGCCAACCTGAAGTCACGTCGCGAAACGCTTGACCTGACGAAGCTGCAGCTGGAGGCCGGCGCCGCATCACGTCTCGACGTCGTTCAGTCCGAAGGTCTGGTCAACTCGACACTGGCTGATATGCCAGGTCTGGAAACCAGCTTCCGTCAGGCTGCGCATCGCATCGCCACGCTTCTTGGCATGCCTGCATCGTCCTTGGTTGTCGAACTTCAACGCGGTGCACGCCAGCCTGTCGCCCGCAAGGCGCCGCTAACCGGTATTCCAGCCGATCTTATCCGCAATCGCCCTGATATTCGCGTTGCCGAACGCAACCTCGCAGCAGCGGTCGCTCAGATCGGCGTTGCCGAATCGCGTCTTTATCCAAGCATCACCCTCAGCGGTTCGATTTCGCCAAGCTTCGTGAACCTGGCCAACAACGGCGCACGCGGAACAGCCAATTCCTGGTCCTTCGGCCCAAGCCTCGTATTGCCGATCTTCGATGGTGGCAGCCTGCGCGCCAATGTCGATATCGCCAAGTCCTCCGCTCGCGAACAGTATCTGGCCTGGAAGGCCACCGTGCTGAACGGCATCGAAGAGGTTGAAAACGCACTGGCAGCCGTGACACGCGACAAGCAAACGGAAGATGCACTGCGTCGGACCGTCAAGTCCTATCAGGAAGCCCTGTCGCTCGCGACAGCGAGCTACCGCGATGGCGCATCATCTCTGCTCGACGTCCTCGACGCCCAGCGTCAGGTGTCTACAGCGCAGGCCAACCTTGCAACTGCGGTTCAGACCACGGCTCAGGACTATGTCCGTCTGAGCGTTGCACTGGGCGGCGGTTATGCCATGGGTGGCCCGACCACATCCTCGAACATGCGGCTTGCCGCCAACACGCCCAAGGGCATGTAAGCCAAGCAATCGATTTGAAGACATCAATCCCGCAACTCTCGTTGCGGGATTTTTTGTTTGATCCAGCCAATAAAAAAGCCCCGGATCACTCAGGGGCTTTTTGAAGAGACGATAGTCGCACAATCAGTTCTTTGCGCGCTCGACATAGGAATTGTCTTCGGTCGCAACCACAACGCGGATACCGGCATCGATATGCGGTGGGACCATGGTGCGAATTCCGTTGGAAAGGATCGCAGGCTTGTAAGAGGAGGAAGCCGTCTGGCCTTTTACGACCGGTTCGGTTTCCATAATTTCCAGCGTCACATGCCGGGGCAGAGTAACGGCGAGCGGCAGACCTTCATGGATGGAAAGAACGCAGGTCATGCCTTCCTGGAGATAGGCCTTCTGGTCGCCCATCGTTTCCAGGTCCACGACGACCTGATCGTAGTTTTCCGGGTTCATGAAGTGGAAGCCTTCGCCATCCTCATAGAGAAACTGGAAGTTCAGGTCTTCAACGAAAGCGCGCTCGACCTGCTCGGTCGTACGCCAGCGCTCGGCAACCTTCACGCCGTCAGAAATGCGGCGCATATCGACCTGCGTGACAGGTGTGCCCTTGCCAGGGTGAAAGTTATTGGCGTTGAGAACGACGTAAAGCTTGCCATCGACATCGATGACATTGCCCTTGCGCACGGATGAGGCGATAACCTTGACCATATGATTTCCTTGTAACTCAATGAAATGCGTCGTAAAGGACCGCGCGGCAGCACCGACCCAATGGACGTTTTGTATGTTTTCTGGGGCGCAACTACCTTAAATCCACGGTAATTGCCAGCCTTCAAGAGCGTCGAAGCGAAAACAGTGCCGTGGTTTTCGAATAAATCGTTGCCAATGCAGGACTGCCGCGGTCCGAAACAATCATTTTCGTCCGCCATTCAATACATGTGACCGGAAAGAAAGCAGCAGATGGGCTCCAACCCCGACACGACGTCCCCATGGTGGACGCCCGATGTGCATCAGGATCGCCGCCCGTTTCTGATCGGGCGAAACGCCATCCAGGCTGCCATGCGCAGCTTTTTTGCAGCCAACGATTTCCTTGAGGTCGACACATCGACATTGCAGGTGTCTCCGGGAAATGAAGCGCATCTGCATGCCTTTGCAACGACCGGCATCACGACAAGTGGCGAGGCGACGCCGCTTTACCTCCACACATCTCCAGAGTTCGCCTGCAAAAAGCTGCTGGCCGCAGGCGAAAAGCGGATCAGCTGCTTTGCGCACGTCTATCGCAACCGCGAACGCGGGCCTCTGCATCACCCCGAATTCACGATGCTGGAGTGGTACCGCGCAGGCGAGACTTATGAGACGCTGATGCGCGACAGCCAGCAACTGCTGGCGCTGGCCGCCGATACCGCAAAGACCAAGCTCCTCACCTATCGCGGCCACAGTGTCGATCCGTACCTCGAGCCGGAAAGACTGAGCGTAGCCGAAGCTTTTCAGCGCTATGCGGACATCGATCTGCTGGCAACGATAGAGGCTGACGGTACGACCGACGGCAAGCATCTGGCAACAATGCTCAAAGCGTCAGGCATTCGTGTTGCCGATGACGATAGCTGGGCGGATATGTTCAGCCGCGTCATCGTCGAGCGGGTCGAGCCCCGACTGGGCTTCGGACGCGCGACCATTCTGGATGAATACCCGACCAGCGAAGCAGCCCTTGCCCGCCGCTCGCCCGGCGACAGCCGTGTTGCCGAACGGTTCGAGCTTTATGCCTGCGGCGTGGAGCTGGCTAACGCCTTCGGTGAACTGACCGATGCAGCCGAACAACGCCGCCGTTTCCAGACGGAAATGGCGGAGAAGCAACGCGTCTACGGCGAAACCTATCCATTGGATGACGACTTTCTTGCAGCACTTGAGATCATGCCAGCGGCCAGCGGTATCGCGCTTGGTTTCGACCGGCTCGTGATGTTGGCGACCGGCGCACCCCGCATCGATCTCGTGATGTGGGCACCCGTAACGGATTACGGCTCATGAGCGCGCATAGCCTGAAATCAGCAGACGATCTTTTCGATGCAGGCCTGATCGACGGACCTACCCTGGAGCGTATTCGCCCGGTGACCGAACGTTATGCCGTGGCGGTAACGCCCGCCATGGTCGATATCATCGATAAAAACGATGCCGCCGACCCCATTGGATTGCAGTTTCTTCCTCACGAAAACGAATTGCGACAGACGCCCGAGGAGCGTGCCGATCCCATCAGTGATGAGGCCCATAGCCCAGTTCACGGCATCGTCCATCGCTATCCCGATAGAGTTTTGCTGAAAGCCGTGCATATCTGCCCGGTCTATTGCCGCTTCTGCTTTCGCCGCGAAATGGTCGGGCCGCAGGGCAATGGAACGATGACGCGCGAAGAGTTAGACGCAGCACTGGCCTATATTCGCGAACACGAGGAAATCTGGGAGGTTATTCTCACCGGTGGTGATCCGCTGGTGCTTTCGCCGCGCCGGTTGACGACGATCATGGAAGGCTTGAAGGCAATTCCGCATGTCAAAATCATCCGCTTCCACACGCGCGTACCAGTCGTTGATCCTCAGCGGATCGATACAGCGCTGGTGGAAGCCCTGAAATCCAGTGGCAAGACGACGTACGTAGCGCTGCACGCCAACCATCCGCGTGAACTGACGCAGCAGGCCCGGGCGGCCTGCGAACGCCTGATTGACGCCGGAATTGTCATGGTCAGCCAATCGGTGCTTCTGAAAGACATCAATGACGACCCGCAGATTCTCGGCGCCCTGATGCGCGCCTTCGTGGAAACGCGGGTGAAGCCCTATTATCTGCATCACCCGGATCTGGCACCCGGCACCAGTCATTTCCGGATGGATATCGAGGAAGGGCAGAGAATCGTTGCCGCCATGCGTGGACATATTTCCGGTCTCTGCCAGCCGATCTACGTGCTGGATATTCCCGGTGGTCATGGAAAAGCCGCCATCGGTCAGAATGCGGCGACGAAACATGCCGATGGTTGCTACTCTGTTTCCGATTTCAACAGCAACGATCACCTTTATCCGCCATCGTCAGAATGAAAAAAGCTAATAAACGCGGCTTTCCAGACGATTGACTTTGACCTGGCTAAAGAAACAAAAATTTCACAATTCCGCCCCGGTCCTGTCATCATAAAGAAAAATATTCTACCTATATTCATAATCATTGATTACGCCGCGAATCCGGAGTATCAGTGATTCAACTGGAGAGCGATTCTCTCCGGTATTCCGGGTCCACACCAATGCAGGGAGAGTGACATGTCAAAAATGAAACGCATCGCCGCGATCCTTGATCAGCGGTTTGTGAGTGCCGGACACACATGCACGTGTTCCCGCTGCTGTCGAATGTGACTTAACAGTCAACTCATCTTTAAAAATTCGATTCGACGAGATGCTGTGTGCCAAGCCACAGCGGGAGTATGTATGATGCAAAAGCAAGTCATTGAATTCGCTGGTGAACCCGTTGGCATCGTCGTACCCGACGATAACAGGTTGAAGTTCATCGCCGTAAAATTCCACGTCCACGATCTTGATGAGCAGCGGTTTGACAGCGCCGACGATGTTCGGCTGGCCATTCGTAACCTCGTGCGCAGCCGCAAGGTCGCCGAGCTGGTCTAAAAATCTTGCCAGCAAACAAATATAACAAAGGCGTTGCCCCAACGGGGAACGCCTTTTCCGTTCACAGCGTAGATAACTAGAAGGCTGTAAATGTCAGCGTCGTCAGCGACCGTACAATTCCAGGAATACTGACGATGTTATCGTTGATGAACTTGCCAACATCCTCGTCTGCGGCGAGGTACACCTTCAACAGCAGATCATATTCTCCACTGGTCGAATAAAGCTCGGAAACCAGTTCGGTTTTATAGATGGCGTCGGCAACATCATATGTCTTGCCGGGTGTGCATTGAAGCTGAACGAAGATGGGCTTCATGGTCTGTTTCCCGTCATAAATTGAATGATACACTGGGGCATCATCCCCATGCGCATGCTGCACTATTGTCCGAGGCAGGCGCATGTTTCAAGTCAGTCTGTCAATTGCGGGCAGATGGATCCTGCTTGTCGTGCAGGGAACGGGCCACATTCCGCAACGGCATGACATGATAACGATATGTCGGTATTCACAGATGCCGACGCCGTTGTATTATAACCGTCATATGGCGCTCCGCGCACGCTCTTTTCCTGGGTGATTTCGATGTATGACAATCCACGTTCCCACGGTCTCTGGGAAAAAACCGCGCCACACCCGCCCATGACGTCATCGCTAGAGGGCGCCGAGAAGGCTGATGTCGTGGTTGTCGGCGGTGGCTTCACCGGGCTTTCCGCAGCACTGCATCTGGCTGAACGCGGAATTAAAGTCATTGTTCTCGAGGGCAAGGAAATCGGCTTCGGCGGCGCAGGCCGAAATGTCGGCCTCATCAATGGCGGTATGTGGGTCATGCCCAAGGAACTGCCAAATGTCCTCGGCCCTATTTACGGCGAACGCCTGCTCGACCTTCTCGGCAACGCGCCGTTTCTGGTTCGGGAACTGATCGAAAAGCACCAGATCGAATGCCAGCTTGAAAAGAACGGAACCCTCCACTGCGCAGTGGGCGAAAAGGGGCTTGCCGAAATCCAAGAACGTTGCAGCCAATGGGCCGCGCGCGGAGCGCCGGTTCGTGTGCTGGACGCCCAAGAAACCGCAAACCGTATCGGCTCCTCCGGCTATAGCGGCGCGTTGCTGGATGAACGTGCAGGCACGTTGCAGCCGCTTGCCTATGTTCGCGGCCTGGCACACGCAGCACACAGGGCAGGCACCACGATCTACACCGCCAGCCCCGTCATCGACAGCCAGCCCGATGGTGAGGGCTGGGTGGTGACGACGGCGAGAGGGTCAGTTCGCGCTGACTGGGTCATCGTCGCAACGGAGGCCTACAGCACTGGCCCTTGGAAGATTATGCGCGAAGAGCAGGTCTATCTTCCTTATTTCAACGTCGCGACCAAACCTCTGGGCGATAACCTTAGAAAAACCATTCTGCCAAATCGCGAGGGTTGCTGGGACACCAACGAAATCCTGTCCTCCTTCCGAATGGACCAAGCAGGACGTCTCGTATTCGGCAGTGTCGGCGCATTGCGCAATACGGGTGCGAGTGTTCACCCCGCATGGGCAAAGCGCGCGATGAAGCGACTGTTCCCGCAATTGGGTGAGATCGAGTTTGAATGTGAATGGTACGGCCAGATTGGCATGACTGACGATTCCGTGCCGCGCTTCCACAAATTCGCGAAGAACATCGTCGGCTTTTGCGGCTATAACGGTCGCGGCATTGCGCCTGGGACGGTTTTCGGCAAAACATTGGCGGCGCATGTCGCAGGCGACCTGACGGAAGACGCCCTTCCCCTCCCAGTCACAGACCCGCAGGCCCGCAGCTTCCGCGCTTTGAAAGAAGCCTATTACGAAGCTGGCGCTCAAGTCGCGCATTTTGCAGGCGAGCGAATTTAGCGCCCGGCACCCAAGACCAACGATATATTCCTGAAAATATAATGCTGGCCATCCCGACGACATCGTTATATCCATCAGGATATCTCGGGTTTAAAGGGTCATGGGCATGGAAATTCTTCGTCGCAATCTATTCACAGCCACTCTGGCAGCTATTCTCTTGGCCACCGGCATTTCCGTTCCCGCCTATGCGCAGGACAAGGTCACCGTTTTCGCAGCAGCCAGCATGAAGAACGCGCTCGACGCGGCCAATGCCGAATGGGCCAAGGAAACCAGCAATGAAACCTCGGTTTCCTATGCGGCCAGTTCAGCACTTGCAAAACAGATCGAGGCTGGGGCGCCTGCCGATCTCTTCATCTCGGCAGACTTGGCGTGGATGGATTATGTAGCGGGCAAAAAGCTGATCAAGGACGATACGCGCACCAACCTGCTGGGCAACCGATTGGTGCTGGTCGCGCCTGCGGATAAGGCAAAGCCCGTCGATATTAAACAGGGTTTCGACCTTGCAAAGCTGGTCGGTGACGGCAAACTTGCCATGGGCGCCGTCGATAGTGTTCCGGCTGGAAAATACGGCAAAGCGGCGCTCGAAAAACTTGGCGTCTGGTCATCCGTCGAAAGCAAGGTTGCGGGTGCTGAAAGCGTGCGCGCAGCTCTGGTTCTCGTCTCTCGCGGCGAGGCACCTTACGGCATCGTTTATCAGACTGATGCCGCCGCTGATCCGGGCGTCAAGATCGTCGGTACCTTCCCGCAGAACAGCCACGAGCCGATCATCTATCCCGTTGCGATCCTGTCGGAATCCAAAAGCCCTGTTGCGGCTGCCTATCTTGATTTCCTGAAATCCGCCAAGGCGGCGCCTTTCTTTGAAAGCCAAGGATTTACCATTCTGAAGTAAGATCGGGTTTTCACGATCCTATTGACGGGAATGGCATATTGGACTGGCTCACCCTCAGCGCGGAAGAATGGACGGCGATACGCTTGAGCCTCTGGGTTTCCAGCATCGCGATGTTTGCCAGTCTTCCCTTCGGCATCTTGGTTGCCCTGGCATTGGCACGCGGCCAGTTCTGGGGCAAATCGCTGCTCAACGGCATCGTCCACCTGCCGCTCATCCTGCCGCCGGTCGTGACCGGCTTCATTCTTCTCGTCACCTTCGGGCGCCGGGGCGTGATTGGTCAGTTTCTCGACCAGTATTTCGGCATCGTCTTTTCTTTCCGCTGGACAGGTGCGGCTCTCGCCTGCGCCATCATGGCCTTTCCGCTGATGGTGCGCTCCATCCGCCTGTCGATCGAAGCCGTGGATCGTAAACTGGAGGAAGCGGCGGGGACGCTGGGGGCAAGTCCTCTCTGGGTTTTCCTCACCGTCACATTGCCGCTGACCCTCCCCGGCATCATTGCGGGTATGATCCTTGCCTTCGCAAAGGCCATGGGCGAGTTCGGCGCGACGATTACCTTCGTGTCGAATATTCCAGGCGAAACGCAGACGCTGTCAGCTGCGATCTACACCTTCACCCAAGTTCCCGGCGGTGATCAGGGCGCAATGCGGCTGACGCTGGTTGCCATCGCCATTTCCATGGTCGCCCTGCTGGCGTCGGAATATCTGGCGCGCATCGTTGGCAAAAGGGTGAACGCGGAATGACGCTGACACTCAACGTCCAACATCGACTGGGTGCCTTCACGCTGAACGCGGACCTCACGGCTGGCAAGGGCGTAACGGCTCTCTTCGGCCGCTCGGGCTCTGGAAAAACGTCGGTTATCCGCATCATTGCCGGACTTACCAAGCCGGATCAGGGCCTATTGACCCTCGATGATACGGTTCTGGCCGACAGGGCCAAACGCCTGTTCACGCCGTGCCACAAACGCCACTTCGGCACGGTCTTTCAGGAGGCACGGTTATTTCCGCACCTCACTGTCGAGCAGAACCTGCACTACGGTCGGTGGTTTTCCGCCAAGGGCAATCGACAAGCGGACAGTACAACGATGATCGACTTGCTCGGCATCGGCGATCTTTTGAAGCGCCGCCCGGAAAAACTCTCCGGCGGAGAAAAGCAGCGCGTGGCGATTGGTCGTGCGCTTCTGTCATCACCCCGCCTGCTTTTGATGGATGAGCCGCTGGCCGCACTCGATGAGGCACGCAAGGCGGAAATCATTCCCTATCTGGAACGACTGCGCGACGAGACGAAAATTCCGATCATCTATGTCAGCCACTCCATTAGCGAGGTATCTCGCCTTGCGGACCAGATTGTGGTGATGAAGGATGGCAAGGTCGAAGCGACCGGCCCGGCAGCGGAAATCCTGTCGCGCCCCGCCTTCACCGCCCAGCTGGAACGCCGAGAAATCGGCAGTATTTTGTCCGGCAGCGTCGCGGCGTTCGACGGCACCCACGGCCTCGCCACCATCAGACTGCGCGAGGTCATCTTGCAAATTCCAGCCGCATCTGCGGCGGTCGGACGCGCAGTTCGCGTTCACATTCCGGCCCGCGATGTGATGCTGGCGACGGTGAAGCCGAAAGGGTTGAGCGCGCTTAATATCCTTCAAGGCTATATCGCAGATATCGTCTTATCAAATGATGGGATGGCGATGGTTCACGTGGACTGCGGTGGTGATATCATCGCGTCGCGCATCACAAGTTTGTCGGTTGAGCGACTGGAACTGGCGTCGGGAAAGCCAATCTTTGCCATCATCAAATCTGCGGCCCTCGATCCTTACTGATCGGACTGCCGGTTCGCCTCAAGCCAATCGAGATCGGCTTTCAGCGTGTCGTCGACCCGCTGTTCCATGCCGCGATAGCGTTCCAGCAGTTCCTGTCCGAAGGTGGTCAGACTTGCTCCCCCGCCCTGACTGCCGCCGCGCTGGGACTCGATCACCGGCTGTTTGAACATATGGTTCAGCGCATCCACCAGCAGCCATGCCCGGCGATAGGACATATCCATGGACCGCCCGGCAGCGGAAATGGAGCCGGTTGATGCAATCAATTCCATCAGCTGAATTTTGCCCCGCCCAAGTCTATCACTCGGCGGGAAATCGATCCGCAAAACTGCTTTCAGCGGCATTTTCCTGGTTGGATCGCTCATTTGTGACCTGCTCCGAAGTGATCGCGCCAGGATTTTTGCGCGCCCTCATGCGGCAAGGCGGTGGCTTCATAAACGCCGCGCGCAATGGAGCGGCTGACGACCATGCCCGCGAGATGACAGAGCTCGGCGAAATCACTGGCGGCACTCAAAGTTTTCTTGCAGGTTGCTGCGGCAAACATCGTATCGCCATCACTGGCAAGATGGGATGGCAAAATAGCGCGTGCCAGACCGCCATGTGCCGTGATCGAAAGGCGGTGCACCTGCGCTTTCGTCAACACTGCATCCGTCACCACCGCGCCGATCGTCGTTGCCGTCAGCGTCACACCTTTGATGCGCATAGCCGTATCGGGCGGTGAAAACTGCACTGGCAATCCAAGGCCGCCGAATTCGCCGTCGCGCTCAAAGGGTGCGGCCCAAAAATGCCTGCTTGTTCCGACTGTTGCAGAGCCCAGCGCGTTGACAGCGACAATCGCCGCAACCCTATGACCACCCGACGTGACGGCACTGGCAGAACCCAGCCCGCCCTTGACTGTCGCCGTCGTCGCACCGGTACCAGCCCCGACGCTGCCGAGCGCAAACGGCTGGACGCTGGCAACCTTGAAGGCATCATAACCCATTTCGCGATAGGGCGAATGCAGGCCCCAATCCTTGTCTCCGCCATTCAGCAAATCCATGAGGATCGCTTGCGGGACAATGGGAACGCGCGTCGAACCCACGGCAAAACCACGACCGATCTCTCGAAGCCCGGATTGCACACCGCCAGCCGCATCCAGGCCGAAAGCCGAGCCGCCCGACAACACGAAGGCATCGACTGCCTCCACTGTCATGGATGGATTGAGCAGCGCCGTATCCCGCCCGCCCGGCGCACCACCCAGAACGGCCCCGGAGGCGATGGCCGGTTCGTCAAAGACAATGGCGGTGACGCCCGATCCGAGTTGGAGATCGGTGGCATGGCCCACAGCCACACCATCGATATCGGTCAGCAGATTGTGCATGTCTGGGTACCTCTTGCGGCTCGTCCCTGCCGGTATCCCGCCCTCACCTCATCTTGTCAACGGCTCAGGAAAACACCGCAGTTCCAATAACAGGCGTGGATGGCACCGCCATGTCACGGGGCTCCAGCATGCCGGAAAGATAGGCCTCGCGCCCAGCCGTCACCGCTTTTGCAAAAGCACCAGCCATGATGACGGGATTGCCCGCACCTGCGACCGCCGTATTGAGCAACACCGCATCGTATCCCAATTCCATGACGGTCGCGGCATGGGATGGCCGTCCAAGACCCGCATCGACAATCATCGGCACATCCGGGAAATGGGCGCGCATGGAGCGCAGAGCGGTGATGTTCAGCGGGCCCATGGCGCTGCCAATGGGCGCGCACCATGGCATCAGCACCTTGCAACCGGCATCCACGAGCTTTTCCGCCACCACCAGATCGTCGGTCGTGTAGGGAAACACCTCGAAACCCTCGTCGCTCAGAATGCAGGCCGCTTCCACGAGGGCAAAGACATCCGGCTGAAGCGTATCGTGATTGCCGATCACCTCCAGCTTGATCCAGCTTGTCTTGAAAACCTCCCGCGCCATCTTGGCCGTCAGCACCGCTTCCTTGGCGGTGTGGCACCCGGCGGTGTTGGGCAGAATGTTACGGTCCAGCTCGCGGATCAGCTCGAAGAACTGCCCGCCGGTCTTTCCCCCCGCGGTTTCGCGTCGCAGAGAGATCGTCAGAATATCCGTTTTGCTCGCGCGCACCGCATCCGCCAGCACGGCAGGAGAGGGATAGCGCGCGGTACCGAGCAGCAGCCGTGAACCGATGTCACGTCCATAAAGTTTCAACATCGCCTACCCTCCCTGCATAGGTGAAAGAACTTCGATCCTGTCGAATTCCTTCAGCCGAAAATCATCGCGATCCTGCGCATGGACGAGATCGCCATTAACGGCCGTCGCTAACCACTCGCCTTCGTATTCCAGCGCGGCCAACACGTGCGACAGACGATCCGCGACCAGGTCATGCTCTTGCCCGTTGACGAGAATTTTCATGAGAAACCTCCTTGCAAGTAATGATATCGGCGGCCTGCCGCGCCATGGCTGGTGACAGCAGGAAGCCATGGCGATAGGCACCGTTGATGAACAGCGTCCCGTCCTTCTCTGAGATACGGGGAAGATTATCGGCAAAGGCTGGGCGGATTCCGGTGCCCGTTTCAATGATCTGCGCTTCGCCAAAGGCGGGATGCAGCGCATAGGCCGCATTCAGCAGTTCCATCATCGAGCGCACCGTAATCGGTCCGGCCTCATCCGTTTCGATCATCGTCGCGCCGACCATGAATAGCCCTGCTTCGCGCGGCACAATGTAAAGCGGAATGCGCGGATGAAGCAGCCGCACAGGGCGGGATAGCGTTACGTCACCGGTCCTAAGATAAAGCATCTCGCCGCGCACGCCGCGAAGTCCGGCAAGGGTTCCCGTCTGTGCACTGCCGGTACAATCAACGACGCAATCGACCGATGTTTGAGGCACCCCATCACCGCCAAGATGGAAGACGGCACCCATCGAGACAAGGCGCTCGTATAGTGCTGCAAGAGCCAGCCGAGGGTCGAGATGTCCCTCCTCTTCAAAGAACAGGCCTGTCCGAAAACGCCCTGCGATATCCGGCTCAAGCGCCGCAATCTCTTCCTCATCCACCCAGCGATAACCTGATGTGCGCGAGGCAAAGCGCGACAGTTCCGCCTTGTCGCGCGCCGGAGCGACGACCAGCGTGCCATTGCGCTTGACCAGACCCGGCGTCGCCTCCTCCCACCAGTTGAGCGCCTGTTGGCCTGATGTCAGCACGGCTTCGTCGGCGCTTTCGCGTTCGCACCACGGTGCCAGCATGCCGCCCGCAAACCAGGACGCACCGCGCCCCGGTTGGTCGGCAAGATCGCAGACCTCCACATCCACGCCACGGCGGACGAGTTCGAGAGCAGCCGTCAGACCGGCAACGCCTGCACCCTTGATAAGAACACGCATCTCACTCCCCCGCCACCGGCTTCTCCAGAGGCATATAGAGATCGCCACCCTGCTGGAATTTCTGCGCCATGGCTTCCAGACCTTCCTTCTGCGCCTCGGCGCGGATGTCGTGCGAAATGCGCATGGAGCAGAATTTCGGTCCGCACATGGAGCAGAAATGCGCCACCTTATGGGCCTCTTTCGGCAAGGTTTCGTCGTGGAAGGACCGCGCGGTTTCAGGGTCGAGCGACAGGTTGAACTGGTCTTCCCAGCGAAACTCGAAGCGGGCGCGAGACAGCGCATTGTCGCGGATTTGCGCCGCCGGATGCCCCTTGGCGAGATCCGCTGCATGAGCCGCGATCTTGTAGGTGATAACACCAACCTTCACGTCGTTACGGTCAGGCAGGCCAAGATGCTCCTTCGGCGTGACGTAGCAGAGCATGGCCGTCCCGAACCAGCCGATCATCGCAGCACCGATACCAGAGGTGATGTGATCGTAGCCGGGTGCGATATCCGTGGTCAGCGGCCCAAGCGTGTAGAATGGCGCTTCGCCACAGACCTTCAACTGCTTGTCCATGTTTTCCTTGATCTTGTGCATCGGCACGTGGCCGGGGCCTTCGATCATGACCTGACAATCCCTGGCCCATGCGATCTGCGTCAACTCGCCCAGCGTTTCCAGCTCGGCAAATTGCGCCGCATCGTTTGCATCGGCAATCGAGCCGGGGCGCAGACCGTCCCCCAGCGAGAACGAGACGTCATAGGCCCGGCAGATATCGCAGATTTCCTCGAAATGCTCGTAGAGGAAGGATTCCTTGTGATGATGCAGACACCACTTGGCCATGATCGACCCACCACGCGAGACAATGCCGGTGACGCGATTGACGGTGAGCGGGATGTAATGCAGCCGCACGCCGGCATGGATGGTGAAATAATCAACGCCCTGCTCGGCCTGCTCGATCAGCGTATCGCGGAACACCTCCCAGGTCAGGTCTTCCGCGATGCCGTTGACCTTTTCCAGCGCCTGATAGAGCGGCACCGTGCCGATCGGCACCGGCGAGTTGCGGATGATCCATTCGCGGATGTTGTGAATGTTACGACCGGTGGACAGGTCCATGACCGTATCGCCACCCCAGCGGATGGCCCAGACCATCTTGTCGACCTCATCCGCCATGGAGGAGGTAACCGCCGAGTTACCGATATTGGCATTGATCTTGACGAGGAAATTACGGCCGATGATCATCGGTTCGGCCTCGGGATGGTTGATGTTGGCCGGGATGATCGCCCTGCCCGCCGCCACTTCCTGGCGCACGAATTCCGGGGTAACGAAATCGGGAACATGCGCGCCGAAGCCTTCGCCATCGCGCAGCATTTTTTCCTGAACTGCCTCGCGCCCGAGGTTTTCTCGGATCGCGATGAATTCCATTTCCGGGGTGATGATGCCTGCGCGCGCATAGGCAAGCTGGGTCACTGCCTTGCCGTTCTTCGCCTTGAGGGGTCGGTGGCGAAGCGGAAATTCCGGCGTCAGTCGCTCGCCCGTCGCAAAACCATTATCCTCCGGTTTGACGTGGCGGCCATCATAAGCCTCCACATCGCCTCTCGCGACAACCCAGTCGTGACGCAAGCGCGGCAGACCGCCGTCGATGCTGACAGCGTGAGACGGGTCGGTGTAGGGACCGGAGGAATCATAGACCGTAACGGACGGTTCGCCAGCGGTGGGATGCACGGCAATTTCGCGCATGGGCACGCGGATATAGGGATGGATGATGCCCGGTTTGTAGACCTTGGTCGAGGCGGGCAGCGGACCTATGGTAACAACAGGGGATAGATTTTTAGCGGCAATGTTCATCGTGAGGCTCCAAAGCAAAAACAGTGGAGACCCAGTTCGAGCATGAAGACGAAAAACCACGGGACGAACGGCAATCGATTCGGCATGGCCGAACTGCTGTTCCCGCGTTTGCACCGTCCCTACGCCAGTATGAACTGGATCAGGTTCAACGGGTCACTGCGCGCTCTAGCAGTATCTCAGCCCCTTGCCGGGACTCCCCTGGTGAATTCCTCAATCAGAAACCCGACGCAGAAATTTGTCAAGCCATCTGTGGATGACTGTCGAAAAAGAGAAAGTTACGCTAAGTTAACCGATCCATTTATTCGAATGTTATTTTTTGGAGATTAACTCGAAGAATGCGTTATGATGACGCGCTGTTAAGGGAGACTACCGAGAATGAATTCAACTATTCGTGAAATACTGTCGAAATTCGGCCAACTCCCGGTGCCGGTCGACACCATAGAAGATGAAGCTGACCTTTACGCAGCCGGACTTTCTTCTTTTGCATCCGTGCAATTGATGCTTGGCATCGAGGATGCGTTCGATATCGAGTTCCCCGACAGCATGCTGAACCGAAAGTCTTTTGCCAGCATCAAGGCCATCGAAGACACGGTCAAAACCATTCTTGATGGCAAAGAGGCAGCCTGATGAACGTCTCCGTCGCGCCGCCTGATGCAACGTTTTCGGCGCGCGCCTCCCGGGTCGCGTCGATTGCCGCACGGCATGCCGACGATGTCGATTCAGCCGCTCGTTTTCCGATAGAAGCCGTTGATGCGCTGCGCGCTGAACGTCTCTTAGGAATACAGGTGCCAGTCCACCTTGGCGGCGAGGGTGCCAGCATCGCGCAAATTGCCGATATATGCTGCATTCTTGGCCAATCCTGTTCCGCAACCGCGATGATATTCGCCATGCATCACATCAAGGCATCCAGCCTTGTGGAACATGGTGAAGACAGCACATGGCACGCAGGCTTTATGCGCCGTGTGGCGGCTGAACAGCTGCTTATAGCGTCTGCCACAACCGAAGGCGGCATCGGCGGAAACATGCGCAATTCCATCTGCGCCATCGAAGTGAATGGTCCCGATTGCAGCCTGGAAAAAGACGCGACCGTTATCTCCTATGGCACGCACGCCGATGCCATTCTGATAACCTCCCGCGCCAATGAAGCGGCCGCGCCAGCCGATCAGGTGATGACCGTTTTCCTGAAGGATCAATACACGCTCGAGCGGACCCATATTTGGAATACGCTGGGCATGCGTGGCACCTGTTCCGATGGCTTCCTGTTCAAGGGAAACGCCCCTTCCGAACAGATTTTTGCCAAACCTTTCGCCGAAATCGCCGCGCAATCCATGTTGGCGACGTCTCATCTTTTGTGGAGCGGCGTCTGGTACGGCATTGCCTCTGACGCGGTCCTGCGGGCGCAAGCCTTCGTTCGCGCGGCTGCCCGCAAATCCCCCGGCGTCACACCGCCCGGTGCGATTCGCCTAGCAGAGGTGTCAGCCAAGCTCCAGACCGTCAAGTCGAATGTCGTCGCGGGTCTGAAAGCCTATGAAGGCACAAAATCAGATCCTGACAAGCTGATGTCGATGGGCTTTGCCATCGCCATGAACAACGTCAAGATTTGCTCGTCGGAAACCATTCTTGAGATCATTAATCATGCCATGCTGATCTGCGGCATCATGGGCTACAAAAACGGGACGCCCTACAGCCTTGGACGGCATCTGCGTGATGCACATTCAGCGCAACTGATGATCTCCAACGACAGAATTCTCAGCAACTCCGCCAATCTCCTGCTCGTCCAGAAGCAGGACACCAGCCTTTCGGGATAAGACCATGGACATGCAAACATCTTTTCTCGATCGCCTGTTTGACAAAGGCCTGCTGATCGATACCGGCGTCGATGGCCTTTATGGTCGCAGCGGCCAGTTCGAAGACGTCATTGCCGGTTTTGAGCGCCTGATCGGAACGGTCGGTGGCGGAGACAAGGCGGAGGTCATCCGCTTCCCACCCGGGATCAACCGCGCCTACTTCGAAAAAAGCGGCTATATGAAAAGCTTCCCGCAACTGGCAGGCACCGTCCATTCTTTTTGCGGCTGCGAGCTGGATCATGTCAGCCTGATCAAAAGCATGGATGAAGGAACGGACTGGACGAAAGACCAGAAGATTACCGACATCGTACTGACGCCTGCGGCCTGCTATCCGCTTTATCCGACCATCGCCAAGCGCGGAAAACTGCCGGAAAATGGCGGTCTCTACGACATTCAATCCTACTGCTTCCGCCATGAGCCTTCCAAGGACCCCGCACGCCAGCAACTGTTCCGTATGCGCGAATATGTGCGCATGGGCACGGAAAGCGACGTCACCGAGTTCCGCCAGCTGTGGATGGATCGCGGCGTGGAGATGATGGAAAAGATCGGTCTCGAGGTGAAGATCGATATTGCCAACGATCCATTCTTCGGGCGCGCGGGCAAGATGCTGGTCAACAACCAGCGCGACCAGAACCTGAAATTCGAACTGCTGATTCCCGTCACATCCACGACAAACCTCACGGCCTGCATGAGCTTCAACTACCATCAGGATTCCTTTGGTACGAAGTGGGGCCTGAACCTCGAAAACGGCGAGGTTGCACACACCGCGTGCGTCGGCTTCGGGTTGGAACGCATTGCGCTGGCGCTTTTCGCCAAACACGGGCTGGACGTCGAGGCATGGCCACAGGCGGTTCGAGACACGCTTTGGGGCTGAAGACGGCATGACGAGCATCTTTCCAGCCCTTAACCCTGAAAGCTACATTCCGCACCCCTTGCATTCGCTGGACCGGATCTGGCCGGAAACCAATTGCTATGTCGATCTGTGGATAGAGCTTCTGGCTTCGAGCAACCTGCCGCCGGAAGCCATGCTCGGTTTCACGCTGACACAGGATTTCGAAGGCGACCAGTTCACCTTTTTCAAAGTACCGCTGGAAGACCTCGAAGCACTGTATGGCATCCGCGTCACCGAACTGGCTATTTTCGACAGGCTCGAAAGCCACATTGAAACGCAATTGCAGCGTGGTCGTATCTGCCTGATCGAAATGGACAGTTTCTACATGCCGGATACGCACGGCACCGCCTATCGCAAGGAACACGGCAAGACGACCGTCGCCATCAACCGTATGGATTTGGCAGGCCGCAGATTGGAATACTTTCACAATGGCGGTTATTTCGCGCTTGATGGAGACGACTTCTCCGGCATTTTCCAGCACTATCTGACAGACGAAGCACCCCCTTTCCTGCCCTACACAGAATTTGCGAAATTCCCTGAAAAGCCGGTGTCCGATACCGAAAGACGCGCGATAGCGCTGCGTCTTCTGGCAGCGCATTTTGTAAGACGACCTGCGCAGAACCCGATCAAGGCGTTTGCCGACGTCTTTCCCGCACAAGTCGAAAAAGTGGCCGACCGACCTTTCGGCTTTTTCCATAAATATGCGTTCAACACCCTTCGGCAGGTCGGAGCGAATTTCGAGCTGGCTGCCAGCCATCTGGAATGGCTGGGTGGCGCGCAACGCTTCGGCGGAGCCCCTGCCCAAGCCTTGCGCATTTCGGAAGTGGCGAAAACTGTGCAGTTTCAGCTTGCCCGCGCCATCGCCCGCCGCAAGTTCGACACGCTCGCCACCGCTCTCGACCCCGCGATTGCGGCATGGGACGCGTTGATGACGGATCTGCAAACCTCGCTTGCCCAGACAAGCGAGGCAGCGTGACAGCCTCCTGCACCTTTCCTGTCGAAGACGGACAGTCCCTCAGCGAGGGATGGACCCTGACATTGACGGAAGCGGATGCCTTTCTGACACCGGCAGATATTCCTGTTGATGTCGATGCAATCACTGCACCTGTCCCGGGAACCGTCGCCCATGCTCTGGAAGCTCTGGGGAAATTTGACCGCTTTCAGCCAAAGCCTCTCAACAATCAGGATGCCTGGTATCGTCTGACATTGGTTTCCGATAAAATCGGCCCTGCCATTCTGCGATTTGAGGGACTGGCGACCATTGCCGAAATCTTCTTGAACGGTGAATTGGTCGCGCATTCCACCAGCATGTTCGAAGCGCTGGAGGTTGCGTTCCAACTGAGCGGCGCAGACGAACTCGCTATCTGCTTTCGTGCCCTGGCCCCGCGCCTGGAAAGAACCGGGCCGAGGGCGCGCTGGCGTCCACAAATGATGAACGCGCAAGGGCTGCGCCTGATCAGAACCACGGCGCTGGGTCACATGCCCGGCTGGTGCCCGGAAATTCATGCCATTGGACCTTGGCGCCCCATTCGCTTGATCCAAAAGGATCAACGCCCATTTGAAATCCTGTCGTTTCAGCCGCAACTGGAAACCAATGGAACGGGAACGCTGCGCATCTCCGTTCGCAGCGACGCTGCTGCAATAGAGCTAGGTTGCGCCGATACATGGGCGGAATTGCATGCCACAGGTCCCAATACATTTGAGGGCGAGCTGCGGTTAAACGATATTGAGCCCTGGTGGCCTGCCACGCATGGCAAACAGGCGCTCCACGTTGTAAGCCTGCGTATTGGGGGTCAGACTTATCCTGCGGCAAGGACTGGTTTTCGTCGCATCGAAATCGATCATAGCACGGACCGAAAG
The DNA here is from genome assembly GCA_900472925.1 of Hyphomicrobiales bacterium. Lineage (GTDB taxonomy): Bacteria > Pseudomonadota > Alphaproteobacteria > Rhizobiales > Rhizobiaceae > Agrobacterium. Next base: position 186,921 of record UCJU01000015.1, on the reverse strand, counting down.
GGCTTTGGCCTGAAGATCAACGGCGAACCCGTGTTCTGTCGCGGCGCTGTCTGGACGAATGCCGATATCGTCCGCCTGCCCGGCAGCCGGAAGGATTACGAGCCGTGGCTTCGCCTGGCCGCTGAAGCCGGTATGAACATGATCCGCATCGGCGGCACCATGGCCTATGAAACGCCGGAATTCTTCGCACTGTGTGATGAGCTCGGACTGATGGTCTGGCAGGACATGATGCTGGCCAATTTCGATTATCCGGCTAAGGATGAGACGTTCCTTTACCATATCGAGCGGGAAATTTCTCAGCTCCTCGCCAACATCGCCACCTCACCATCGCTTGTCGTGTTGTGTGGTGGCAGTGAAATGTACCAGCAAGCTGCCATGCTGGGTCTCTCGGAACAGGTCTGGAAGGGTCCGCTGACGGAGGAGATTCTACCGGCACATATCAACCGTTTGCGACCCGATATTGCCTATGTTCCGAACTCTCCGTTCGGTGGTGCTCTACCTTTCGTCCCGAATGAGAAGGTCGGCCACTACTACGGCGTCGGTGCCTACTGCCGACCGCTCGAAGATGCGCGCCGCGCCGATGTGCGTTTTGCGGGTGAATGCCTTGCCTTCGCAAACGTGCCGCATCCATCGACCCTCGACACATACCTGCCGGTGAAGCCGGTACATGATCCGGACTGGCGGGCGCGTGTCCCGCGCGACCGAGGTGCGTCCTGGGATTTCGAAGACGTGCGCGATCATTATCTCGCCCTGCTTTACGACGTGGACCCGGCAATATTGCGAAGGGAGAACGTTGATTGCTATCTGGATTTTTCCCGCGCCGCGGTTGCGGAGGTCATGGAAGCGACGTTTGCGGAATGGCGGCGGGTCGGGTCAATTTGCCAGGGTGCGATGGTATGGACATTGCAGGATTTGCTGCCCGGTCCAGGCTGGGGGGTTATCGATTCGACAGGCCAACCAAAATCGGCCTTCTATGGCTTGAAGCGCGCCTTTCGGCCTCTGCAAATCAACCTCCTCGATGAGGGCACCAACGGCCTCGATATTCACCTCATCAACGAAACACTGGAAAGTGTGGATGTGGTCGTGGAAATCGCATGCTTGCGTGACGGCCTCCAGCCTGTCGTCAGCGGCGGGCGCAGGGTCACTTTGAGCGCGCGCGAAAAAAAGGTGATTGCTGCGACCGACCTGTTCGGTGCATTTTTCGATACGACCTATGCCTACCGTTTCGGCCCACCCTCACACGACGTCACGGTGGCAAAGCTTCTGGATGCCCAAACGGGCACGTTGCTTGCAGATGCTTTCCATTTTCCAAGGGGCAGGCAAGCCGCGATTCATTCCGCCAGCCTTCAAACCGACCTGACGCTCAACGACGGGCATTGGACCCTGCATGTCACATCGGACCGTTTCGCCCAATCCGTCCACATCGATGCAGACGGCTTTCGTCCGGCAAATGATGGCTTTCATCTCTCGCCGGGGCAAGCCAGGCAGATCGAACTTATCCCAATCGGCCTTCAAATGACGGAAACGCCGCATGGCGAAATTCGCTCTCTGGGCAATGCGCAACTATTCCGTTTCTGAGAAATTGCGCTATAAGGCGCTCTATTCATAATCCGTAAAAGAATGGTTCGCGCCGTCACGGCCGCTGCATCCCCCATTTTACGATAAAATACGCATCTTCATTCATTCTCTACAAGCTCATAACCGTTGCGCAACAGCAGCTTTGACGCAATGACAAACATCAACTACCTTCCAGTCAGTCCGGCAAGGCACAGAAGTCCTACATGGAAAAAAGTCTAACCCGCTATATCTGGAATCACACGAGGCGGCAGCAGCTTTTCATTCTGCTGATTGTCGCTCTCTCGATGATTCCCTACTTCCTTGCCTTCGATCTTCCCAAGCAGATCGTCAACGGCCCGATACAGGGCGATGGCTTCGAGGGCGTGAATTCCACACAGCTTTTCATGCATCTGACGCTTGATATTCCCTACCTTGGAAAGATCACGCTGTTTCCGGGCATCGAGCTGACTCGCTTTGGCATGCTGATGGGCCTGAGCCTGACGTTTCTGGCGCTCGTCATCATCAACGGCCTCTTCAAATATTACATCAACACCTATAAGGGCCGCTTGGGCGAGCGTCTGCTGCGCCGCATTCGCTTCCAGTTGATCGACCGCATTCTGCTGTTTCCCCCTTCCCACTTTAAGCGGGTCAAGGGTGCGGAAATTTCCAGCATGATCAAAGACGAAGTGGAGCCTCTGGGTGGCTTCACCGGTGATGCGTTCGTTCAGCCGGCGCTTCTAGGCGGCCAGGCGCTTTCGGCGCTCTTCTTCATTCTCGTTCAGAATTTCTGGCTCGGCCTGATCGCCGCCTTCATGGCAGCCATTCAGGTCGGTATCATTCCCCAGATGCGCCGACGCCTGATCGAACTCGGCAGGCAACGTCAGTTGAGTGCGCGCCAGCTCGCTGGCAGGATCGGGGAAATGGTGGATGGTATCGGCACCATCCATGCCTACGACACCTCCAACTATGAGCGCGCGGATGCTGCCCACAGGCTCGGCGAAATCTTCAAAATCCGCTACGACCTGTATCAGTGGAAATTTATCGTCAAATTTATCAACAATTTCCTGGCTCAGCTGACGCCGTTCTTCTTCTACTCGCTCGGCGGTTATCTGACTTTGAGAGGCAGTCTCGATGTCGGTCAGCTCGTTGCCGTCATCAACGCTTACAAGGAGTTGCCAGGCCCGCTGAAAGAACTGATCGACTGGGATCAGGCGCGCCAGGACGTTCAGGTCAAATACGAGCAGGTTTTCGAGCAGTTCGATTCACCCACAATGATCGACTCCAAAATCCAGACCCTCTCTCCGGAAGCGGCGTCGGCCATCACCGGATCCATCGTTATTGCGGGATTGGCTCTGGATGACGACAGCGGCACAAGGCTTCTCGACCAGGCGTCACTGACGATCAATCCGGGCGAAACCATTGGCATCGTTGGCGGCTCGGGAGCCGAAGCGCTTGCCGATGCGCTGGGACGTACCCTTTGGCCGACATCCGGAAAGATTACCTTCGGTGACGTTGATCTGCACGAACTGCCGGAATCCGTCAGCGGCAGACGCATCTCCTATGTCTCGGCCGACACCTATTTCTTCCATGCGAGCCTGAAGGACAACCTGGTCTACGGGCTGAAACACGCCCCCTTGAAGGCGAAGGATTACAGCGGCGCGGAACTGGAACATCGAAAATGGGAAATTCGTGAGGCGAAACTCGCGAAAAATCCAGACATCGATATCAACAGCGATTGGATCGATTACACATCGAGCCCTTTCGGAAGCGACGAAGAAGAGCAGTTTCTTAAAGCCATGCTGGCGGTTCTCGACACCGTTCAGCTGTCGCCGGATATTCTCGAATTCGCGTTGCGTTCATCCATCGATCCCTCGACCGATCTGCACCTCGCGGCCCGCATCGTTGAACTGAGACAGGCGCTGCGCACGGAACTGGAAAAGGAAAATCTCAGCGGCCTCATCGTACCCTTCGAGCCGGACAGCTACAATGCCGAGGCCACAGTCGGCGAAAACATCATGTTCGGCACGATGCGCGATTCCTCGATCGCAAGTCGGCAAATCATCGATAGCGACTATTTCCGCTCCTTGATGCGCAACAGTGGATTGTCCGAAACGCTGTTCGACATGGGCTACACGATTGCGGAAAACGTCGTTGAAATCTTCAGCGATCTAGCGCCCGATCATCCGTTTTTCCAGCAGCTCACCTTCATGACCGCTGACGATATTCCGGCCTATCAGCAAACGTTGCAGCGCCTTCAGGGCAAAAGCTACAAGGACGCCAACGATGTCGACAGACGCGCCATGTTGCGGCTCAGCTTCTTCTATATCGAACCACGCCAGCGTTTCGGCCTTCTGACGCAGGAGGTCATGGACAAGATCATCGAAGTCAGACACATGTTCCATCAGAACCTGCCCGATGATCTGCGCAGCTGGATCGAGCCCTACGATCCCGAGAAATACGCGGCATCGACCAGCCTTCTCGACAACATCCTGTTCGGCAAGATAAGCCATCGCTACGCCGATGCCTCGCGCCGCATCACGAAGATCGTCGCTGAAGCCATGAAGAAGCAGGGCCTGTACGAAAAAGTTCTGGCTGTGGGGTTGGAATTCAATTTGGGCGCAGGGGGCAAGCGGCTGGGGCCATTGCAGCGGCAAAAGCTCAATCTTGCCCGGGCATTGATGAGAAAATCGGACTATTACGTGCTCAACCGTCCACTGCCCGGTCTCGACCACCGCTTGCAGCAGGAGATCGTGGAGCGCGTCATATCTTTCCTCAAGCGCGATGACGCCAATCCTGCTGTCATTTGGATACTCTCCAATGCTGCTCTTTCAAAAATGTTCGACCGTGTTATCGTTATTAACCACACGACTATAGTTGCGGATGGAACATACGAGACTCTGCTGGAAGAAAACGGTACGTTTAAAGAAATGATCGCCGCATAGTTGGTTTACCTTAGGTAAAATAGGAACGGACGGGACAGGCCAATGCTTTTCAAAGACGAAATTCAAATGCTGAAACGCGTTTCCTTCTTCAGCGAGATGGAACCTTCCAAGCTGAAGTTGCTGGCGTTCTCATCAGATCGGGTTTCGTACCATGCCGGGGACGAGCTTTTTCGACAGGGTGATCTGGGCGATGCCGCCTACGTTCTTTTGACCGGCAAGGTCGATGTTCTCATCGATTCCCCTTCTGGCCAGATCAAGCTGACCGAAATGAGCGGAAACGCCATTGTCGGTGAAATCGCCATCCTGTGCGACAGTGTTAGAACGGCGACCGTGCGCGCCTCCACATCCGTGGAAGCGCTGCGGATCGGCAAGGAGCAATTCTTCAAGCTCATGTCCGACTTCCCGGACGTCACGATCAAGGTCATGCGGGTGCTGGCCGAGCGTCTCACGCAGACAACATCCGAGTTGAGCAAAGCACGGTCGAATTCCAACGCCTGAAAGAAACAGCCTTTTAAACCACGTTACTCAAAAGAAAAATAAAAGTGGTACTATCGTCATAAAACTGAAATGCTGACCCTACTAATGGCGGAGACATAACTGTCTCCCTAAACTGGGGTAACAGCAGGGCAGATAAAAACGGTGCCCATCGGAAAAGGCCTAAAGGCTATCCGTGGTAAATTGGGGTGTATCATGGCGTTGAATTCCGACGATCCACGTCGGGACAATAAATCAGAGTTTCGGGTAAAGATTTGGGGAGCACGGGGAACGCTTCCCGTATCAGGAGACAAATTCCGGAAATACGGTGGCAACACGATCTGCATCGAAGTCAGATGCGGCGAGCATGTCCTTTTGTTCGATGCGGGTTCTGGATTGCTGCCAGCCGGCCAATCGCTCAAGGCTGAGGGCGTCGGCGCGGTCAACATGTTCTTCTCCCATTGCCACTACGACCACATCGTGGGGTTTCCGTATTTCAAACCCTTCTTCAACCGAGAAAATGCGGTTCGCATCTGGTCGGGCCATCTTGCTGGACAGAAAACGACGCGGGAAATTCTCAGTGAGTTCATGAGCCCTCCGTGGTTTCCGGCACCACTCGATATTTGCTGCGCGCGGATCATCACCAAGGACTTTCAGGCGGGAGATGTTCTGCCTGTCCATCCCGATTTGAATATCACCACGGGAATGCTCAACCACCCCGGAAACGCCATCGGTTACCGCATCGATTGGCAAGGCCGCAGTCTGGCCATCATCACCGATACGGAGCATGAAACCGGCAAAACGGATAAGACGGTTTTGAAACTCATCGAAAACGTCGATCTGTTTCTCTACGACGCAAGCTTTACCGATGCCGAGATGGAAACCTATCGAGGCTATGGCCACTCCTCTTGGCAACAGGCTGTCCACCTCGCAAAGCTTGCCAATGCCAAAAGCGTCGGTCTGATCCACCACGCACCGTTTCGCACCGATGACGAACTCGATGTCATTGATGCCGATGCAAAGAAAGAGTTTGCCGGTGCCTTTGCTGCCTGGGATGGGCAGACGATAGACCTTTGATGCTCAGGACGTTTGCGCAAAGAACGCGACGCCCACAAAATGCCGACGACGTGATCGCTGATCTATTCAGCTTTTTTCATCGTTAGAGTATAGCGGCGAACGGCTATCAGAGAGAGCTCTCTGGCGATGTGCCGAACAACGAGCGCGACGTGGCAACCGGAGACAGCAGCATGGCCAGGATCGTGTCGGAGAGGTCGCTGAGGCATGCGCGCTTGCTGTCCGGTCTTGTGATGCTGGGCTTCGTGTTCACCCATCTGGCCAATCACGCGCTCGCACTGATTTCGATTGACGCGGCTGAATATGGACGCATGTGGTTCAGCATCGTCTGGCTCAACCCTTTCAGCAGTCTCGTTCTCTATGGCTCGGTGCTGATCCACATCGTATTGGTTTTGCGCTCCCTTTATCTGCGCCGCTCCTTGAAGATGCCCGTTCGGGAAGCGCTTCAGATTGTCATCGGCCTTATCATTCCCTATCTGATCATCGACCACGCCACGGGTATCCGCGTCTCGCGGTCGCTCTACGGTGTCGATATTGGCTACGAAACCGTCATCTATAACTTCTGGGTGCGCAATCCGCTGTTGGGTTTGCGCCAAAGCACAGCATTGGTGCTGATCTGGCTGCACGGCTGTCTCGGCATATTTTTCTGGCTGCGGTACCGGGATTGGTACAAGAAAATTTCGCCCTATCTTCTCACGGTCGCCGTGTTACTGCCCATCCTGGCACTTCTGGGCTTTAGCGATGCGGGACGCGCATTGGAACATAATCCGCCGCCGCCAAGAATGCCCCATGCCAACCAGGCCGAGCTCGAGGCGACCATAGATGTCTTTACGAATGGTGCAAAAGCTCTGTTCGGCAGTGCCATCGTGCTGGTTCTGGCTCTGCGCGGCGTGCGGAGCTGGCGGCAACGGTCGAACGCATTCGAAATCCGTTACGATCATGGTGCCCTCGTGCGAGCCCCGGCTGGCTTGAGCATATTGGAAGGCAGCCGCTCGGGTAACGTCGCCCATTTTTCGGCCTGCGGTGGCAAAGGCCGTTGCTCGACATGCCGGGTTCGGATCATCGATACGGATGGGCCTTTGCCGGAACCATCGACAATGGAAAAGGCAACGCTTCAGCGTATCCATGCAGATAGCGACGTCAGGCTCGGATGCCAGCTTCGCCCCAAGCATAATCTCAAGGTCGCTCTGCTACTCGCTTCGAAACAGCAGCGCGACATCCCCGCCAGCGGTGAGCCCATAAGGCCCGGTCGCGAAGAGGAAATTGCCGTCCTGTTCTGCGATCTTCGCAATTTCACGGCGCTGTCAGAGGCGCGCCTGCCCTACGACATGGTGTTTCTGCTCAACAGCTATTTTACCGTCGTGGGCCAGGCGGTAGAGGAGGCAGGTGGACGGCTCGACAAGTTCATCGGAGATGGCGCAATGGCGCTCTTCGGTCTTTCAGGCGATACGGAAAACGCAAGCCGCAATGCGCTCAAGGCAGCCGCGCTTATTCTGCGCAATATCGAAACGCTCAACGAGGAACTGGAAAAGCAATTTTCGGTAAGGCTGCGCATCGTGGTTGGCATCCACGCGGGTCCGTCCATCGTGGGCGTGATGGGCTACGGCGCCGCTAAAACCCTGACCGCCATCGGTGACACCGTCAACGTCGCAAGCAGGCTCGAAACCGCAGCCAAGGAATTCGATACAGCGATCGTCGTGTCGGAACCGGTTCTGAGGCAATCCGGCCATGACATCAAGGCGCTGCAAAGCCGCACGATCCCCATTCGCGGCAAGAGCTCACACATGAAGGTGTTTCTGATTTCAGAAGAGGAAAGCCGGCTGTTTTTGTAGTCGCTCATATTTTCCGATAGAGAAAATAACGATCCGTCGGCACCGACGAAGGCACCGGCAGCGGATTGAGCGTCTTGTGCTCCAACGGAAGACCGCTGACTGCAACACCGCCCCTGGTCAGCATGCCCGCCACCAGCTGCGGCAACCATGTCAATGTCACCGCGTCTTTTTCCGGATAACCTGTGCCGATATCAGCGTGAACAAGAGACGCATCCACGCCTAAATAGGCCTGAGCCGTCTCGGCGATCTCGCCAATCACCAGATCCTTATCGTCCGGCACTGACGACGCGTGCGCGCCCATTGCCCTGTCGAACGCGACGATACGACGATCTGGAAACAGTTCGCGCAGATGATTGAAGGTGCGTCCATTGCCGAGACCGATTTCCATCACCGGCCCGCCTGCAGGAATATCCAGATCGGCTTCGACGTGGTTGAGAATGTCGCGCTGTGCCGTCAGGCGGCGAATGAAGCTGTCCAGTCTGCTCATGTTTTACTCTTCCATCAGGCTTTGATGATATGATCTGCCACGATCCCGCGTCGCGCAAAGGCATTGCGCGTATCGATGATCAATGGCGCCCACTTCGAAAGGCTTTGATAATCGATGTCGTCATGGTCGGTTGCGATCAAAACAGCATCGAATTCACTGACCGTCTTCTCGTCCCAGGCGACAGATTTCATCCCCATCAAGTGGCCATATTCACGGGTTTTCGGAATTTCCGCGACATAAGAGTCGAAGTAGGACGGCTGACCGCTTCGCTCGAGGATGAGCTCGATCAGTTTCAATGATGGGCTTTCGCGAATATCGGGAACATTCTTCTTATAGGCAAGACCCACGATCAAGACCTTGGAGCGGCTTAGCGCTTTGCCGCCATGAATATCGAGTGCTTCTGCAAGCCGGGTAACGATGTGCCGCGGCATGCCTGTGTTGATCTGCCCGGCAAGCTCGATAAAGCGGGTCGGCAGCTCGTACTCGCGCGATTTCCACGTCAGGTAAAACGGATCGATCGGAATGCAGTGGCCACCAAGTCCTGGACCGGGATAAAACGGCATATAACCAAACGGCTTGGTTTTGGCCGCGTCGATCACTTCCCATATATCGATGCCCATTGCCTCGTAGACGACCTTCAACTCGTTTACGAGCGCAATATTGACGGCACGAAAGACGTTCTCGGTGATTTTCACCGCCTCAGCCGTGGCGTTGGTGGAAACAGGAACGACGGTTTTCACTACCGACCCATAAAAAGCGGTCATCAGCTCTGCTGCATCCAGTCCCTCACCGGCCACCACTTTGGGGATGGTTGAGGTTTGGAAATCGCGATTGCCGGGGTCTTCACGCTCTGGCGAGAAGCCGAGGAAAAAATCCTTGCCGGATTTCAACCCTGTCTTTTCGAGAATGGTCTTGACGATTCCATCCGTCGTGCCGGGATAAGTGGTTGATTCCAGAACGACAAGCTGGCCGGGGCGAAGTGTCCTGGCAATTTCCCGGCAGGTATTTTCGACGTAGGACAGGTCGGGATCGCGATATTTCGTCAACGGTGTCGGAACACAGATGGCAATCACGTCACAATCGGCAAGCCCGGAAAAATCGCACGTAGCGACGAAACCATCGTTCTGGCGCGCGCCGTTCAACACATCGTGTGGTACCGCTTCGATGTAGCTTTTTCCAGCCTCGATGGCGTTGATCTTGTCGGGATCGATGTCGAACCCCACCACCTTGAAGCCCGCGTGAGCGATCGTCATCGCCAGCGGCAGACCGACATAACCAAGGCCGATAACGCCTGCCTTGGCGTTTCTGGACTGGATGAGACCGAGAAGATGGTGTGCGTTTGAAGAAGAAGTCAAAGCTGATTGCGCCCCGCGCATGGAAGAAGATGTCCATCAGTTGGGCGAGAACAGGGACAGTGTCAAGGTTTACACCGGCCAAATTCCCATTGACGAAGCGTTGAACGGCAACGCAAAACTGAACCATGAAAATCGCGTTCTACGGCCCACTGAAATCTCCCAACCATCCCGTGCCTTCCGGCGACAGGCTGATGGCACGGTTGTTGATGGAAGCGATGCGACTTGGCGGGCATGATGTACAGGTCGTGTCCGAGCTACGCAGCTTCCTGCGAGAGTCGGAAGGCGAAGACTCCGATAAGCTGAAATCAGCCGCCAAAGCGGAGAAGGAGCGCATCGCAGGTGAATGGCAGCGCTACGGCGAACCCGACCTCTGGTTCTGCTACCACCCCTATTACAAGGCGCGCGATCTTCTCGGACCAGAGCTTTGTCAGCAATTCGGCATCGCATACGTCACTGCCGAAGCCTCCTATTCGCCAAAGCGAAACAGCATGGGGTGGGCAGATACGCAGGCCGCACTTCTCGCTGATATCCGCTTTGCCGCCGTTAATATCTGCCTCACCAACCGCGACCGCGCCGGGCTTGTCAAAGCAGACGCCGATATGCGCACCGCCATGCTGCCCCCCTTTATCGATGCTTCGGTGTTCATGGAGGAAAACCCCTCACCCATCCGCTACCGCATGGCAACGGTCGCCATGATGCGGACAGGTGACAAGCTGGTGAGCTACCAAGCCCTGGCGCAAACCCTCAAACACATGCCACGTGATCTGCCATGGACACTGGACATTGTCGGAGACGGGCCTGAAAGCGACACCGTGCGGGAGCAGTTCGACGCGATCGATCAAAGCCGCCTCATCTGGCACGGCGAACGAAACGCCAGGGAAATCGCTGAAATCCTGTCGCATGCCTCGCTCTATGTATGGCCGGGCCATGGTGAAGCCTATGGACTTGCCTATCTGGAGGCCCAGGCAGCTGGATTGCCGGTTGTTGCAGAGCGCATTGCCGGGGTGCCAGAAGTCGTCAAAGACGGGGAAACCGGACTACTCACCGCGCCTGGTGATACCGAGGCATACAGGGACGCGCTGGTGACACTGCTGACGGATGATGTGATGCGCCAGACAATGGCGCAAAAGGCGCGCCACTTCGCGACCGTCGAGCGCTCCTTGCAAAATGCGGCCACGACACTCAACCACATCCTGAAAAACGTTCCGGAGCAGACGCGATGACCGAGAAGATGCTTTTGGACACCCTGAATGCCTTCGCCAGAAAAGACATCATCGCCGACTTCTGGCTGCGGGATGATGATGCAACGGTGCCGAGCGCGGCGCTGGACAGGTTGCTGAATCTGTCCGGGCAATATTCCATTCCGATGACGCTGGCAGTTATTCCAGAAGTGACCGGCGACGCTCTGGCAACACGACTTTCGCAAACGAACACTATTGATGTCGCGGTCCACGGCTGGTCGCATCAAAACCATGCGGGACCAGAAGAGAAGAAACGCGAACTCGGCTTACACAGACCGCTCGAAACCGTGATCGGCGAACTGGAGAGCGGGTTTGTGAAACTCAAATCGCTCCATGGGTCCAGGTTCATACCCATGCTGGTGCCACCGTGGAACCGTATAGACCATGATATCATCGAGCATTTGCCACAGGCAGGCTACAAGTCCTTGTCGGTTTACGGGCCAGAAAAGCCTGATGGCATGCCGCTGCTCAACACACATATCGACGTTATCGATTGGCGTGGCACCCGAGGCGGCAAGGATCATGACCTGCTGTTTGCTGAAACCGCCCAACGGATGCGTGAAGCGCATGCGACCGGCGGGATGACGGGTATTCTCACCCATCATCTGGATCATGATGAGCATGTCTGGACGTTTCTCGAACGACTTTTCAAGCTGACCGCCGATCATCCTGTCTGCCGCTGGCGCTCTTCGCGCCAATGGCTTCAGGCGTTGCTACCATGATTTCCAGGCAATCAGCATCCCGTCACCTTTCACATCCGAACGAGCCGCCTCGACCGTACTGAAAGGCGCCAGATCCGGTAGCGTTGCCGCAACGAAATCCCCGCCAGCCAGACAGACGGAGCTTGAGCGCGCCACCACCGTAAAAATCAACGGGCCCGTTGCCCACCAGGCCGGCGCTCTCGGCAGCAGGTTCAAAATCTCGGGGAAAACATTCAGCATCCGGTCAAACACAGGATGACCCGCTGGCGTTGCTATGAAGGAATTGGCCAGAAGAACACTTCCCTGTGCATTCATGCGCGGCACACTCTCCGCAAAAGCGGTCAGCCCGATCATCGGCAGCACATCGCTGAAACTCAGATCGTCGCGCGCGGGATAAAAATCGCAATCGAGGTAGATGCCGCCCATCTTCGACAGAATGATATATCGCGCCACGTCCACTGCGCCGGGATAATCCCGCTCTGCCAGCATCGCAGCAAATATCGGGTTGGCGAATACGCCCTCTTGCTCGAGATCGGCCTCACGCCACAGACGATAGTGGAACCCGTGTTTCTCGGCATGGGCAGCCCATGCACCGGTTGATACGGGCACCTGTTTTTCACCGATCCATATCTGGTGAATGATCGTTGGCACAGGCTCGCGGTTTTTGGTGGCCATCGCCCGTCGCTCGGCCGCAGAAAAACGACCGTAGGGCTCAAAAACATCCGCCGGGGGAACGAGATGATATTGATAACCGATACGACTGACCGCATCCTTTTGCGCTTTTGCCAAAGCAAGAAAGACGGAATGAAGCCTGCGCGGCAGACGTAAGGCCGTCTCATCGCCCATCAGATGCTGGTCTGGCTTGTTAGAAAGCGCGTCCAGAACATCGCGCGCGTCCGCAAAATCCCCTTGGGCTATGTGACGCCGGGCGGCGGCAAGCTTTTCGTCGAAATAGGCCTTGTCGGGCATGGCGATCCCTTACGTGTTCATCACTCAGACATATCTTCGAAATAGATGTTTTTTCGCAAGCCCGGTTCATTCGGAACTTACTGAAATTTTCATTGTTTCAGGAGCATAGACAGACGTTGAGGCCTGCGATAACGTATCTTTTATGGCCCCGAAGTAACTGCCGCAGGCAAAAATAAAAACGGTGAGGACACTCTTGGCATGACTTCAGGCGCCGATCTGCTTCGCATCGAAAATCTGCAAGTATCGTTTTCTTTGATGGGCGGAAAAATCGATGCCGTCAGAAATGCCAGCCTTCGCATTTTGCCGGGCAAAGTGACAGCCCTTGTCGGCGAATCCGGCTCCGGAAAATCCGTCATCGGCCAGACCATCATGGGCATCCAACCCCGTACGGCAAGCGTCAAGGGACGCGTTCTGTTTTCCGATCCAGCCCGTGCGCCAGCCGAACCGGTCGATCTCTTGCGGCTGGAACAGGATGGCAGGCCCATGCGGGCCATCAGGGGCAATCGCGTCGGGCTGATCTTTCAGGAACCGATGACCTCTTTTTCGCCGCTGCACACCATCGGCAACCAGATTGACGAAGCCTTGCGGATTCACTCGGTGCTGACGCCTAGGGAGCGGCAGGAAAAGCTCGAGGAGACGCTGGATCTCGTCGGTTTTTCCAATCCGTCCAAGATTTGCAGCATGTACCCGTTCGAGCTTTCCGGCGGCATGCGACAACGCGCAATGATCGCCATGGCGCTCATTTGCCGCCCGGCGTTGTTGATCGCCGATGAGCCGACGACCGCTCTCGATGTGACCATACAGGCGCAAATTCTCAAGCTTCTCAGGGACCTGCAGAGCCGCCTGAACATGGGCATGCTGCTGATCACCCACGACCTCGGCGTCGTCGCCAATATTGCCGATGAAGTCGCCGTGATCTATCAGGGCGAAATCATGGAATCCGGTCCGGTCGATGAGATTTTCCGATCTCCGTCGCATCCTTACCTCAAGGGGCTGATGGCGGCGGTCCCGCATTTCGACATGAAGCCGGGCGAACGGTTGAAGGCGCTTCGAGACGTCATCATCGACAAGGAAAGCCTGATCGGCAAGAAAACTGCGAGTGTCGATAAGACGCAAGGTGTTCTGCTCACCGTCAACAATATCGGCAAGACGTTCACGACCCGCAAGTCGAGCTGGTTTACCGCTGGAAAAGCCAGCACCACCAAGGCGGTCGATGGTGTGAGTTTCGACATCCTTCGCGGTGAGTGTCTGGGCTTGGTCGGCGAAAGCGGCAGCGGCAAGACCACTGTCAGCAAAATTCTCATGCGCGCCGTGAGGCCTGACGAAGGCTCGATCACCTTCCACAGCCGCACCGGCGATATCGACGTTTTGAGTGCCCAGGATGACGATCTGCGGGAATTGCGCACAAAGATACAGATGGTGTTTCAGGACCCCATCTCGTCGCTGTCGCCACGCATGACGATCAGCAATATCCTCAGCGAACCTCTCGAAATTCACGGTCGCGGTGATGCCAAGTACCGCGCTGAGAAAGTCCGCAATCTTCTCAAGGCCATCGGCCTTGGCGAAAGCGCACTCAATCGCTACCCGCACAGTTTTTCCGGTGGTCAGCGGCAGCGCATCGGTATCGCCAGAGCGCTGACCTTGGGGCCTGAACTCCTGATTTGCGATGAGCCCGTGTCGGCTCTCGACGTTTCCGTGCAGGCACAAATCCTCAATCTGCTGAAGGATTTGCAGAAGGATCTCGGCCTGACCTACCTGTTCATTTCACACAATCTGGCTGTGGTGGATTATATGGCGGACCGGGTTGCGGTGATGTGTGAGGGCAAGATCGTGGAACTTGCGCCACGCGAAGCGCTGATGCGAAATCCCGTTCATCCATACACGAAATCCCTGCTGGCAGCCGTGCCGTTCCCCGACCTCGACAGGCCGCTCGATTTCAGTACCATCGCCAAGATCAGTGCCACCGGCAAATTCGACTGGGGGAAGCAGTTCCGCGACAGCGACGATGGTGGGCTGATCACAGCCGATCTTGGCGGGGGTCATCTCGTGCTCGCTAACGGGAATGTTGACATTGCGGAGCTACGCTCGTGATTACGCGCCGAACCACACTCGCCCTCCTCGCTTCGGTCTTCGCGCCATGGAAGGCATTTGCAGCCTATAGCGAACCGGATTTCTTCAGGGAAAAGCTGGAGAAAGGCGATCTGCCGCCGGTCGATCAGCGGTTACCGAAAAATCCTCGTGTCCTGAACATGAAGAATTTGGGCCGTGAGCCGGGCAAACATGGCGGCTCGGTAAGGATGCTGATTGGTGGACAGCGCGATATTCGCCTGATGCCGATCAACAGCTATTCGCGGCTGATCGGTTACGACGAGCACTTTAACTTCCAGCCGGATATTCTGGAAGGCTATACAATAGACGAGGAACGCGTCTTCACGCTGAAGCTGCGCGATGGCCACAAATGGTCTGATGGTAGCGACTTCACCACCGAGGATTTCCGGTATTTCTGGGAGGACGTGGCGCTCAACCGCGAAATTCATAAGGGCGGACCACCCATTGAGCTGCTGGTCTATGACAAGCCGCCGACGGTGGAGGTCGTAGACCGTCTGACGGTGCGCTACTCATGGGAGGGCCCCAACCCGGACTTTCTGGCCAAGATTGCAGGTGCGTCCCCTGCCCGTCTGTGCCTGCCCGCCGCCTATATGAAGCAGTTCCACGTCAAATATCAGACAGAGGAAAAGCTCGCCAAACTCATCAAGAAAAACAAGGTCGATGACTGGAGCAGCCTGCATGTGAAGATGTCACGACAGCTGCGCCCTGAGAATCCTGACCTTCCGACCCTCGATGCGTGGCGCAACATCACCTCGCCGCCAGCTGAACAGTTCATTTTCGAGCGCAATCCCTTCTATCACCGCGTCGATGAAAACGGCCTGCAATTGCCGTATCTCGACCGGTTCTTGCTCAACGTGACATCATCGGAAATCATCGCGGCAAAGACGGCTTCCGGTGATAGCGACCTGCAATTTATGGGTCTCGATTTCAACGACTATACGTTCCTGCGAGATGCCCAGGATCGGTACCCGATCAAGGTCGATCTGTGGACACGCAGCCAGGGTTCGCGTGTCTGCCTGTTGCCGAACCTGAATTGCGCCGATGATGTCTGGCGCAACCTGTTCCGCGATGTGCGGATGCGCCGCGCCTTGTCGGTCGCCATCGACAGGCATGAGATCAACATGGTCTGTTTTTACGGACTGGCCAAGGAAAGCGCTGATACCGTCTTGCCGGAAAGCTCGCTTTTCCGCCCTGAATTCGCCAGAGCCTGGGCCGACTTCAACCCCGCCATGGCAAATACGCTTCTGGATGAGCTGGGAATGACCAAACGAAACGAGAAGGGCGTTCGGCTGCTTCCAGATGGTCGCCCCGCCCATATCATCGTGGAAACCGCGGGGGAAAGCACGCTCGAAACCGACGTGCTGGAGCTGGTGACCGATCATTGGCGCAAAATCGGCATATCCCTGTCCAGCAGACCCACCCAGCGCGATGTGTTTCGCAAACGCGCCATGGGCGGCGAAGTGCTGATGTCGGTGTGGTTCGGCATGGACAATGCCGTGCCGACGCCCGACATGCTGCCTGCCGGGCTGGCCCCAACGGGCGACGATCAGCTTCAATGGCCCGTCTGGGGCATTCACTATTTATCGGGCGGGCGCGAAGGCAAGGCACCTGACTTGCCAGAGGCTGCTGAGCTTCTTGCCCTTTTGAAGAAGTGGCGCCTGAGCATAACCGAAGAGGAGCGGCGCCAGATATGGCTGGAAATGCTGACGATTTATTCTCAGCAGGTCTTTTCCATCGGTATCGTCAACAGCGCGCTTCAGCCCATCGTGCATGTGAAGAAGATGCGCAACGTGCCGGAAAAAGCGCTCTACGGTTTCGAGCCGACGTCCTATCTCGGTGTCTATATGCCAGATGCTTTCTGGTACGACGGAGACGCATGACATGCTCAGATATATTCTAGGGCGCCTGCTCGTGATGATCCCGACGCTTATTCTGATTTCGATGCTGGTCTTCACCATCATCGAATTGCCGCCGGGCGACTATTTCGAAAGCTATGTCTCCGAGATGCGCGCCATGGGCGAAACCGCGAATATGGCGGAAATCGAAGAGTTGCGCGTCCGTTATGGCTTCGACCAACCGGCCCCCATACGCTACCTTCGCTGGGCATCCGGCATGCTGGTGGGCGACTTCGGTTACTCCTTCGAGTACCAACTCCCCGTCAACGAGGTCGTTGGCGACCGCCTCTGGCTGACCATTATGGTGTCCTTCGTCACCATCATCGTCACCTGGCTCATCGCTTTTCCCATCGGCATCTATTCCGCAACACATAAATACAGCTGGGGTGATTACGGCCTGACATTTGTGGGGCTTCTGGGCATTGCAATTCCAAATTTCATGCTGGCGCTCCTCCTGATGTATTTCGCCAACATATGGTTCGGAACATCCATCGGTCACCTCATGGACCGCGAATATTTGAACCAGCCAATGAGCTGGGACAAGATGAAGTCGATCCTCGAACATCTCTGGATCCCGGTTCTCATCATCGGCACCGGCGGTACCGCGGGTATGATCCGCAGGCTGCGCGCCAACCTGCTGGACGAATTGCAAAAGCAATATGTCGTCACCGCACGCGCCAAGGGCCTTCATCCCTTCAAGGTGCTGACGAAATATCCACTCCGTATGGCGCTCAACTTTTTCATATCGGACATTGGCTCCATCCTGCCCGCCATCATCTCCGGCGCGGAAATCACCGCCGTTGTTCTGTCTTTGGAAACCACCGGCCCCATGTTGATCCGCGCCTTGCAAAGTCAGGACATGTATCTCGCAGGCTCGTTTCTGATGTTCCTCGCATTCCTGACGGTCATCGGTGTTCTCGTTTCGGATATTGCCCTTGCCATTCTCGATCCGCGCATTCGCTTTGGAGGCGGTAACATCAAATGACCACCTCTCTTCCTGAACCAGGCGCGCCTTTGCCGCACTACGTGTCGACCGCGCCCTTCGATCCCAATCTGATAGAGCCGATCACATCGGGCATGACTGCCTTCAGCAAGGCATCCCAGTTGAAGCTGATGTGGTGGCAATTCAGGCAGCACAAGCTTGCGGTTTATTCCGGCGCCTTTCTGCTGTTCGTCTATCTGTCGATCCTGATTTGCGAGTTTCTGGCGCCGTATAACCTGCACACGCGCAATGTTGAGAGCATCTATACGCCCCCGCAATCCATTCATCTTTTCCATGACGGCGAGTTCGTTGGCCCCTTCGTCTACGGGCGGACCATGAGCCTCGATATGGACAATCTCAAACGCGTTTACAGCGACGTGCCGACAGATGTGCAGAAGCTGCGGTTTTTCTGTCGTGGGGATAGCTACCAGTTCTGGGGGCTGTTCGATAGCAACGTTCATCTGGTCTGCCCCGCCGAAGGCGGGCAGATGTATCTGCTCGGAACCGATCGGCTGGGCCGTGATGTCCTGTCCCGCATCATCTATGGCGCGCGCATTTCGCTGACCATCGGCCTTCTTGGTGTGGCGATGAGCTTCGTTCTCGGCATCGTCATCGGCGGCCTTGCTGGCTATCGTGGCGGCGTGTTCGACCTGATCGTCCAGCGCATCATCGAAGTGTTGCAATCGATCCCGAGCATCCCGCTATGGCTGGCGCTCGCCGCCATCATGCCGGTGACGTGGAGCCCAATCCTCGTCTATCTCGGCATCACCATCATTTTAGGCCTTTTGGACTGGACAGGTCTTGCGCGGGCAGTGCGCTCCAAGCTTCTGGCCCTGCGCGAAGAGGATTACGTCCTGGCAGCACAGCTGATGGGAGCAAGTACACCGCGCATCATCGGGCGACATCTTATTCCGGGCTTCATGTCGCACCTCATCGCCTCTGCAACGCTGACCATACCGGGCATGATCCTGGGCGAAACGGCACTCAGTTTCCTGGGCCTTGGACTGCGCCCACCGATCACAAGTTGGGGCATTTTGCTCACGGAAGCGAGAAGCGTGAGCGTGATAGCCCTGTATCCATGGCTTCTTTTGCCGACGGTACCGGTGGTCCTCGTCATCTTGGCCTTTAATTTCTTCGGCGATGGACTACGTGATGCGGCAGACCCTTTTAAATAACAATGGACTGTCCAGTGACACATCTACCCAAGACGATCCCGAGCCTGGACAAGAGGTACCCCCTTTGAGCACCCGTCTGAACGACGCACGCATCCTCATGTATAGTCATGATTCCTTTGGACTTGGGCACTTGCGGCGGTGCCGCACCATTGCCCACGCCCTGGTTGAAGATTATCGCGGGCTCAACGTCCTCATCATCTCTGGCGCTACCATTGCTGGCGCATTCGACTATCGGGCGCGCGTGGATTTCGTGAAGATCCCGAGCGTCATCAAGCTGCGAAACGGCGAATATACGTCGCTTGACCAGCATATCGACCTTCAGGAAACGCTGAAAATGCGCCGGTCGATCATCTATCATACCGCCGAAAGCTTCCAGCCCGACATCTTCATCGTCGACAAGGAGCCTATGGGCCTGCGTGGCGAGGTCGAGGAAACACTGACCTATCTCAAAGCCAAAGGCACCAAGCTTGTCATCGGCTTGCGCGATGTTATGGACGCACCGCAATTGCTGGAGGCAGAGTGGAAGCGAAACGACGTTCTCAAAAAGATCGAGCGCTATTACGACCACGTCTGGGTGTATGGACCGCCAGACTTCCATGATCCGCTGATCGGCCTCGATGTGCCGCCCAAGGTACGCGACAAGATGGATTTCGTCGGCTTCCTGCAACGTTCAAAGACGCAGTCCGAAAGCACCTCCCATCGCACGACAGGTGACTACATTCTGGTGACGACCGGCGGCGGCGGTGACGGCAGCGAGTTGATCGACGATGTCATCAATGCCTACAAGGCCGACCCCGAATTGACCCACAAGGCTCTGATCGTGCTTGGTCCCTATATGCCCGGCGAACAGCGCCTGCGCTTCATGCAGAACACCTCCGATATTCCCCATATCGACATCATCGAATTCGACAACCGCATGGAAGATATCGTCGCCGGTGCGAAAGCCGTCGTGTCCATGGGTGGCTACAACACGGTGTGCGAAATACTCTCCTTCGACAAACCGGCCCTCATCGTGCCGCGCATCGTGCCGCGTGAGGAACAGTTGATCCGTGCCAGCCGCGCATCGGAACTCGGTCTGTTCGACATGCTGCTGCCTGAGGATGCCGAAGACCCGAAAAAGATGGCACAGGCACTCAAAGACCTGCTGAACCGCGCGCCTCCATCGGCCAACGGCCGAGACCTCAAGCTTGACGGGCTGGAAAACCTTTCCAGACGGATTGCAGAGTGGCTCCAACCGGACGATACCGTCAAAGTCCTCACACCCGGCGTTTGACTTCGGCTAACGCCCGACTTTGGAAAGAGACGCGGATATCATGACCGCCACCAAGAAAATCACGGTACTTCTGAAGGGATATCCGCGCCTTTCGGAAACCTTCATCGCGCAGGAACTTCTCGGTCTGGAAAAATCGGGGCTTGAGCTGGAGCTCGTTTCGATGCGCCGCCCGACAGACAAGAAACGCCACCCGGTGCATGATGAAATCCGCGCCAATGTGACCTATCTGCCGGAATATTTGCATGAGGAGCCGCTTCGGGTGCTTAAGGCGCTCTGGGCTTGCCGAACCAAGCCCGGTCTTGGCAAAGCGCTTCGCTGCTTCGCCTTTGACCTGCGGCATGATTTCAGCCGCAACCGCTTTCGTCGTTTCGGGCAGGCTGCCGTTCTCGCACATGAGTGGCCACAAGACGCTGGCTGGCTGCATGTCCATTTCATCCACACACCGGCATCGGTCGCCGCCTATACCCATCTCATTACCGGCATTCCATGGACCATCTCCGCGCACGCCAAGGATATATGGACCTCGAGTGATCGCGATCTGTCTGGCAAACTGGACAGTGCCCGCTGGGCTGTAACCTGCACCGCCAGTGGCTTTCACCATCTGAAAAACCTGTCCGCCGATAAATCCAAAGTTCATCTGAGCTATCACGGACTGGATCTCACCCGCTTCCCGCACTTCAATGAAGAGCGCAGACATCGTGATGGTTCCGATCCGACAGATCCGGTCCGGATTTTGAGTGTCGGCCGGGCGGTGAAGAAAAAAGGCATCGACGTCTTGCTGCATGCGCTCGCTGCCCTGCCGCCGTCTCTGAACTGGCATTTCACCCACATCGGCGGTGGTGATGAACTGTCAAACTTGAAACCGCTGGCAGATGAACTGGGCCTGTCGAACCGCATCGTCTGGACCGGTGCGATGGACCAGAAACAGGTGCTGGAACATTACCGACAGGCCGATCTATTCGCGCTTGCCTGCCGCATCACCAGCGATGGCGACCGCGATGGACTACCGAATGTCCTGGTGGAGGCTGCAAGCCAAAACCTCGCCTGTGTCTCAACCCATATTTCCGGCATTCCGGAGTTCTTCACAGATGGTGAAAACGGTCTGCTGACCGCGCCCGATGACGCTGCCGCCTTCTCACGAGCTCTCCAAACCGCTATCACTGAACCTCAGCTTCGAGCGCGCCTCGGCGCTGCGGCGGAGGAGAGGGTGCGCACATCCTTCGATCATCGCAGCAGCATCACGGAGTTGAAAGCGTTGTTTGAGCAGGAATGGGAGAAGCCCCTTTGAACGCCGCTACATCCGCCCCTCGCGTCTTTTTCTACGTACAACACCTCCTCGGCATCGGTCACATCGCCCGCGCAAGCCGGATCGCACGCGCGCTGGTGGAAGACGGTTTCGACGTCACGCTCGTCACCGGCGGCACACCGGTCCCGGGATTTCCCGGTGAAGGCATTCGCCACATCGAACTGCCCCCGATCGCTGTCAGCGATGGCAGTTTTTCCGGTCTGATGGATGCGACCGGCCAGCCAGTCGATGATGCTTTCAAGGATAACAGGACCAGCATGCTTCTCGGTGCCTACCAAGGCGCAAAACCGGACATCGTCATTATCGAGGCGTTTCCCTTTGGCCGCAGGCAGGTGCGTTTTGAACTCATGCCGCTTTTGAGCGCCATAGAGCATAGCCTCGAGCGACCGCTGGTGATGACGTCGCTGCGCGATATCCTGCAGGAGCGCGCAAAACCCGGCCGCGATGAGGAAACGATTACGCTCGTCAAAAAGCACTTCGATGCCGTCCTCGTCCATGGCGATCCAAATTTCGTGCGGCTGGAGGAGACATTTCCCTTAGCAGACCAGATCAGCCAGCGGATCGTCTATACTGGCCTTGTCGCAGCCGCAAAGCCGAACCCACCGCAGGACCGTTTCGACGCCGTGGTTTCCGCAGGCGGCGGCGCAGTGGGTGCAGCCCTCATTCGTGCTGCACTGGAAGCAGCCCCGATGATCTCGGACATCAAAAGCTGGTGCTTCATCACCGGGCCGAACATGCCGCAGGCCAATTTCGATGACATTTCCGCGCAGGCTGGCGAGGGGATTTCGGTCTTCCGTTTTCGCAAGGATTTTGCAAGCCTTCTCTCCGGTGCAAAACTGTCCATCTCGCAGGCGGGTTACAATACGGTCTGCGATATCCTGCAGGCAAAATGCCGTTCGCTTCTCATTCCCTTTGCCGCTGGCGGGGAAACCGAGCAAGGTGAACGTGCCTCACGCCTCGCCAGACTGGGCTTGGCCCATGTGCTCGCTGAAAGCGCGATATCACCGCAGTCCATGGCCGATGCCATAAGCCAGGCGCTGAGATTACCAGCACCTGAGAGCATCGATCTCGATCTGGACGGAGCAACCGGCACAGCGAGAATATTGCGCCGTCTTTATGACGAGCGATAGTCTGGCCTCAAGAGCGAAGCTTTTCCCGCCGAAAGCCGAGACCGATCAGCCTTCCAGCCAGATGTGCCAGCAAGGGAAATCGCATGATGGCAAGCACGAAAGCAGGCGGTCCTTTTGCCCGCTTCGCATTCGCCTGATCCTTTTTATTTCGGCTGCGCATCATCAGTTGCAGACGCTGTGTTGCCTTGGTCGGAAAGGACCGGCGCTTTTCGATGGCAATAAGGTCTGCATCAGCTATTGATCGCCCGGATGCCAGCGCCGGGATAAGCACATTTGCAGTCGCAACCGCATCCTGAATGGCAAGGTTGACGCCCACGCCGCCAATCGGCGACATCGCGTGGGCCGCATCCCCGATGCAGATGACGCCCGGCTTCCACCACTGTTTCAGCCGGTCGATGCGCACCGTCAATAAACTAACATCATCCCAACTTGCGATTTCCGACAAACGGTCGCGCGGCAACGGAGAGACTTCGGCGACCTTTTCACGGAAGGTTTCCAATCCTTTGGCCTTCATCTCCGCGAAGGCACCCTTGCGAACCACGTAGCCGCATTGCCAGTAATCGCCACGATCAATCAGCACGAAGCCCTGCTGGGGACCCGCATGACCCATGGTCTGGGTCGGATCACCAGCTTTTTTGGACAGGCGCATCCAGACAACTTCCGTAGGGACACCGAAACGCTGTATTTCCAAACCGGCCTTTTCCCGAACGACCGAATTTCGCCCATCGGCGCCAACGACCAGATCAGCTTCGATGGTGAGCGGCCCATGCGGTGTCTCGACACGAAGACCTCCGACCCTATCACCTTGCCGGATCAACTCGATGACAGGCGCGTTCATCAAAAGACGAAAATTCTCGAATTGCCCTGCCTTCCCGGCAATGAAATTCAGAAAATCCCATTGCGGCATGAAAGCGATGAAGCGGTTGTTGACCGGCAACCAGGAAAAGTCGGCAATCGTTATGTGCTGATCGCCGATTTGCGCATGGAGCTTTTCCGCCTTCGTGTGCGGCAGCCCGAGAAACTCCTTGATGAAACCCAGCTGCTCGATGATCGCAAGTGTTGACGGGTGGATCGTATCACCACGAAAGTCCCGGAGAAAATCGGGATGCTTCTCGATGACCACCACATCCACATTGGCGCGCGCCAGAAGCAGACCAAGCATCATGCCAGCAGGCCCACCGCCCGCGATTGCAACCGTTGTTTTTATGGAAGTGACTGCTGCAGTGTCTGTGCTTTCCATTGACGATCCCCCAATCGCGACCGCTTACGTTGCGGAAGACGGTACGTTTTTAGGGTGAGGCCAGCCCTGCATGTCGAAATGAAAAAGCCATTGCGAACGCGCGAAGATAAAGGCGAAGGCCATCGCCGTCCACGTTCCCAAAAGCAGACCCGCCGCCACGTCACTGGGATAATGCGCACCGACAATAACCCGTGACACCCCGATCACCAGCGCCAGCCCCATGAAGACGAAGCGAAACCGTGGCATCAGCATCATGAAGGCACCAAAGAAGGAGCCCGCTGCCGCCGAGTGGCCGGAGGGAAAACTCTCATAAAGGTTGTCGCCGGTAAACGGCGTCAGACTATAAGCGCCCATATCGATCAGCAATTCCGGCCTGGCACGCCCGATCACGAATTTCAGCAAATGAACCAGAATGCTGGCCGTGCCGATGGTCAAAAAGAAATAGAGCAACAATCTCCAGGCCGTCTTGATCCGACTGGCATAGGACTGGCTCGTCAGCACACGGGCGCCGACATAGGCAGCTATGGCCAGAAGGCCGGTGCTGTAGAGCATCCAGCGAAACGTTCCGAAGTCCGTGATGGCTTTGTTGAAGCCGACAATGGAGCCTGGAAGGGCTTGTGCGCGTTGTGAGATCATGGGGTCGAAAGGAATGAGGACCAGTACCAGAACGAAGGTCGCTGCTAAAATCCAGCCGCTTGAAACAAAAAAACGCCGCATGCTACTTCCTTACCTGAAGAGCTGGAATATGCGGGTGGCGCAGGGCAAAGACAATAGTCAGCAACCTTCTTGTTATGCCCGTCTTTCGCTTGTAGAGCCATCACTGACATATTTGAGAAAAACCGGATTGATATGACACACGCCCAGGGCTCCACCTTACCCAAAAAACTGACCGTCCTCGGCTCCACGGGTTCCATCGGGACAAGTACGCTGGATGTCATCGGTCAGCTGGGCGGACGCGAACGGTTCGATGTCATGGCTCTGACCGGCGCGGGAAACGTCACCTTGCTGGCCGAGCAGGCCCGTTCCCTGGGTGCCAAACTGGCGGTCACATCGGAAGACGACAATTATCAAGCTCTCAAGGATGCCTTGGCGGGCAGTGACATCAAGGTCGCGGCAGGTCGCAGCGGCTTGCAGGAAGCAGCCGAAATGGAGGCCGACTGGGTTATGGCTGCGATTGCCGGAACGCCGGGCCTTGAACCAACGCTGACGGCCGCGAAGCGTGGTGCCAATATCGCGCTGGCCAACAAGGAATGTCTGGTTTCTGCCGGAGACGTCTTTCTGAGAAGCGTATCTCAGGGTGGTGGCAAGCTGATCCCCGTAGACAGCGAGCACAGCGCTATTTTCCAATGCCTTGAGCCAGCGAATAAAGCCAATGTCGAGCGCATCATCCTGACGGCATCCGGTGGTCCGTTTCGCACCTTCAGCCGCGAACAGATGGCGGGGGTTACCGCAGAGACAGCCCGCGCTCACCCGAACTGGTCGATGGGCCTGAAGGTTTCCATCGGCAGCGCGTCCATGTTCAACAAGGCGCTGGAAATGATCGAGGCGAAATATCTCTTCGATCTTGAGCCGAGCCAGATCGAAGTCGTTATTCATCCCCAATCGATCATTCACTCGATGGTGGCCTACACGGATGGATCGGTCATTGCCCAGCTTGGTTGCCCCGATATGCGCACCGCCATCTCCTACGCTCTGACCTATCCTGCCAGAGGTGAGATCGACGTGGAGCGGCTGGATTTTACCAAACTCGCAAGACTCGATTTCGAAGCGCCCGACGAAGTTCGCTTTCCTGCTTTACGGCTTGCCAGAACCGCGCTGGAACGTGGCGGCGCGCAAGGCGCTGTCCTCAATGCAGCGGACGAGACCGCCTTCCACGCCTTTGTCGATGGCGCAATCGGCTTCCTCGACATGGCCGATATCGTCGAGATCGTCATGGATCGAATGAACAATGGCCAGTCGGCGCAGACGATCGAAGCCGTGCTTGAAGCGGATGCGCAGGCACGCGCCTATGCGCAGGAAGCCGTGCTTCAAAAGCAAAAAGCCGCCTGAGAGACTGACTAAGTTGCCATTGCGGGCGCCGTCTACAATGGCGTGACGAAAAACTGCGTCAAAAATCCCCACTCGAGAGAATGCAGCATTGCCCACCTTCAAAAATACCGCTATGCCCGACATGTAATGTAATTACATTACATGTACTCGAAAATTATGATGAAGTGAGGAATGCATGAAGATCACCAAACACGCCCTGGCCTTGACCGTTGGAACCGCTTTTCTTTCGGCGCTGACCACGACCGCGCAGGCAACCGAAGCGCCTTCCAAGGAGCATTCTCACTCCCACTCGCATGATCACTCCGAAGATTCCAAGGAGATCTACAAGGGCTATTTCAAGGATAGCCAGATCGAGCCACGCACACTTTCCGATTGGGAAGGTGACTGGCAGTCCGTCTATCCCTATCTCCTTGATGGCTCCCTCGACCCCGTTATGGCGCGCAAGACTAAGGAGGGCGGCAAGAGCGCGAAGGATTATCGCGACGAATACGCGACCGGCTACAAAACAGACGTCAACCGAATTGTCATCAAAGGCGATACCGTTACCTTCTTTCGTGATGGTAAGCCGACAGAAGCCAAATACGTCTCAGATGGCTTTGAAATCCTGACGTACAAAAAGGGCAATCGCGGGGTTCGCTACATCTTCAAGAAGAGCAGTGGCGAAGCAGCTGCTCCGGAATTCATCCAGTTCAGCGACCACACCATCGCACCGGCCAAAGCCGGTCACTATCACCTTTTCTGGGGCAATGACCGCAGCGCTGTTCTTCAGGAACTCAGCAACTGGCCGACATATTATCCCGCATCTCTCGATGCGAAAGAGATCGTGCACGAAATGCTCGAACACTGATAGACATATAAAAAAGGTCGCGGCTTGCAAAAGCCGCGACCTCAAACGCATTATTTTCAACAGATATCAGGCGACGGCTCTGGCAAGCGCACAACGCGACCAGAGCATATGCAGCGCCCCCACCAACTGTTCCAGATCGGCATCGCTGTGTAGCGGTGTCGGCGTAATGCGCAGCCGCTCGGTCTTGCGCGGTACCGTCGGGTAGTTGATCGGCTGAACATAGACACCGTGGTCATCGAGCAGAATGTCCGAAATCCATTTGCACTTGGCGGCATCGCCCACCATCACGGGCACGATGTGGCTGGGGTTGTGCAGATGCGGAATGCCGCTGGCATCCAGCATCGAACGAAGCGTGCGCACGCGCTCTTGATGACGGGCGCGCTCGAAAGGGCTCGCTTTCAGATGCTGGATGGAGGCGACCGCACCAGCCGCAAGCGATGGCGGTATCGCTGTCGTGAAAATGAACCCGGACGAGAAAGAGCGGATGAAATCGCAAAGTGCCGCAGACGCCGCGATGTAACCGCCCATCACGCCGAATGCTTTGCCCAATGTGCCCTCGATGATCGTCAGACGATCCATAAGGTCTTCGCGTTCGGCGATTCCGCCGCCACGTGGACCGTACATGCCGACCGCATGCACTTCATCAAGATAGGTCATAGCGCCGTATGCGTCGGCCAGATCGCAGATTTCCTTGATGGGCGAAATATCGCCATCCATCGAGTACACCGATTCGAATGCAATCAGCTTCGGCGCTGCAGGATCTGCCGCCTTCAGCTTGGCTTCGAGGTCTTCAAGGTCATTGTGCTTCCAGATGACCTTCTCGCACCGGCCATAGCGAATGCCCTCGATCATGGAGGCATGGTTCAAGGCATCGGAGAAGATGATGAGGCCGGGAATTTTCTGGCCAAGCGTACCCAGCGTCGCCCAGTTGGAAATATAACCGGACGTGAAGACCAACGCCCGTTCCTTTCCATGCAGGTCAGCAAGCTCCTGCTCCAGCTTGACGTGGTAATGGTTGGTACCAGAGATATTCCGGGTGCCTCCCGCACCCGCGCCACAGTGATCGATGGCTGCCTTCATGGCTTCGACAACCTTGGGGTTCTGCCCCATGCCGAGATAGTCGTTTGAGCACCAGACGGTGACGTCCTGCTGTTGGCCATCTGCCGTATAACGGGTCGCCCGTGGGAAACTGCCCTGCTGTCTCTCGAGATCGGCGAAGACGCGGTAACGACCCTCCGAATGCAAACCATCCAGCTCGGTCTTGAAATATGCCTCGAAGTCCATTCCATGCTCCAGAATTCTTGATAGCCGTTGTCGGTCCACCGACCCGGACCGTCAACCCCTTTGACGCTGTTTGTGACAATCTGCGTCAATTGGTCTCCACTTTTGAACCATTCCAAAAAGACTTATAAGAGATTTCGCAAAGAGCAAAATTGAATCGTGCCAAAGAGCATTCGGCATGGAACTTTTCTTCCAATACCTCGTTCATTAGCGCACAATCGATTTGGGACGGGAGGCGTAGCCTGCAAGGGGAGGCTTCCATAAACACATTCGACTTGTTAGATATCTGTTGCGGTCGGAGGTAGCAGTCGCCGCAGATAACCTATGGGACGCCTACCAAAGAGCCATAGAGCTCGTATGTAACGTTGGAGAGAGTTCATGAAGAAGGCTATTATTTTTGCCGTTGTCGGTTTGACGCTTGCAGGCTGCACGCAGACTGAAAAGGGCGCATCCATTGGTGCCGTATCCGGTGCCGTCATCGGTGGCGCTGTAACAGGCAACGTTCGCGGCGCAGCTGTCGGCGCAGCAATCGGTGGCGTTGGTGGTGCTCTCATCGGTAACGCGTCCGAGCCAGGCTACTGCTACTATCGCGACCAGTACGGTCAGCGTTACACTGCACGTTGCCGCTAACATCGCCACATCGGCACGTTACGAAGCCCCGGTTCGCCGGGGCTTTTGCGTTTCTGGTCGGAAAAGCACATTTTCGGGTGCCCAAAACGACCTTTTTATGCTTAAGCTGTCGCATTAACGGACGGTCAACCGTCAGGGCCGATAATAAATACTCAACCATAAAGTAGCTCATGCCGATAGTGCGGACTGACCCAAAGAAGAGTATTGCGTTCTGGAAGGCAGGCTCCGCATTGGCGGTGACCGCATCCCTGTTGCTTTTCCCGGGTTTTGTCCGTGATGCCTACGCACTCAAGATTTTCGGCATTACCATTTTCGGTTCTGACGACAAAACGGAAGAGGTTCTCGACCCCGTTTCCTTCACCGTCACATTGAACGCACCCGGTGCCGATGAAAAGCTGAAAGAGAGCTTGGAAAACAGCTCGCTGCTGACATCGGAACCTGACAAGCCTGCATCGGGAGATCTGGGCCTCATCATCCGCGCAAGGGACGATCGCGAAAGGCTGATCGCTTCTCTTTATGAAAACGCGCGATATGGCGGCATCGTCAAGGTAACGGTCGCGGGCCAGGATATCGATGCGATTCCGCCCAACCCGTCCTTCAACCGCTCTGGCCCCATCCCAGTTGTGATCGACGTCACACCCGGGCCGGTGTTCACGCTGGGAACCGTTCGACTTGAGGGTGACGTCACCGGGCATGATCTTTCCGAATACGGGCTGGTTTCGGGTGGAGATGCGGGTTCGCTCGCCATCATCCGTGGCGGCAATAAGTTGATAGACGATTTGAAGGCTGAAGGCCGCCCGCTTGCCGAATTGACGAAGAGGGAAGCTGTCGCCAACCACGCAAACAACACGGTTGACCTCACCCTATCCGCCAAAGCCGGGCCGGTTGCTCCTCTTGGCGACGTCGCTGTCAAAGGCCAACGCACCGTCGATCAGGATTTCATTCAGAAATATTCGCGCCTCAACGGTGGCGAACCCTATTCGCCGGAAAAACTGCGAAAAGCATCCGACCGACTGCGCAAACTGGGTGTCTTCTCCAGCGTCTCCATCAAGGAGGCAAAAACGCTGGCCCCCAACGGCACGATCCCGCTGACCATTGAAGTCTCCGAAGGCAAACAGCGTTATCTCGGCGTCGGCGCCCAATATTCCACGACCGAAGGCATCGGCCTCCAAGGCTATTGGGGCCACCGCAACCTGTTCGGCAAGGCCGAGTCGTTGCGCATCGAAGGCGCAGTATCGCGCTTGGGTGAAGCGTCCAATGTGAAGGATATGGATTATTCCGCTGGTATCATCTTCACCAAGCCTGGCATCTTCAATCCGGAGACGACGTTTACCGCAAGTCTCAAGGCCAAGACCGAGCATCCGGATACCTATGACGCGCGATCCGTCACCGGATATGCGGGCTTTGCCTATGAGTTCAACGATTACGACACGGCATCCGCAGGCCTTGAGGTCGAGTGGACGGACTCGGATGATGCCTTCGGTAACAATCGGTATCTGACGACATCTGTGCCGCTGGAATTCGTGCGCGATATGCGTGATGACAAGCTGAACCCGACGGAAGGTTTCCGCGCATCGATTTCCGCCAAACCGAGCTATGAAGCGCTGAATGGTGCCCTCTTCACGTCCATCGAGGGGTCCACGACTGCCTATAAGGGTCTTGGTGCAGATGACCAGGTGGTTCTGGCCGGAAAGATCGCAGCCGGTGCGTTGATCGGTGTTGGTGCGCTAGAAGATATTCCACCGACCCGCAGATTTTATGCGGGTGGCGGCGGATCGGTGCGTGGCTACAGCTATCAGGAAATTTCGCCCTATAATGCTGCAAACGAAGCCACTGGCGGGCGCTCCTATGTTGTCAGCTCGCTCGAAGCCCGCGTCAAAATCACAGACACCATCGGCCTCGTTCCCTTCGTGGACGCAGGCGTGGTATCATCCAACCTCGCGCCTGATTTTTCCGATATCCGCGCGGGCGCAGGCATAGGCATTCGTTACGCGACACCGTTCGGCCCCTTGCGTCTCGACGTTGCCATGCCCCTTCAAAAATACGAAGGCGGAAGCAGCTTCGGTATTTATGCCGGCATCGGACAGTCGTTCTGAGACCAACCTCAGATAACCAGCAGAGTGTAGATAGCTTCAGATGACCGCATTGATTCGATTGCTGAAATGGATTGTCTATATCGCCGTTGGCGTCGTCACTTTGCTCGTCCTTGCGGTTCTGTTCGTCGGATACACGCCAACAGGTGCCCGGTTCGTCGCAAACCAGGTTTCGGCACTCGTCTCCACGCCCGATCAGAAGATTGAAATCTCGCCCCCGTCCGGTCTTCTGACGGGCGATTTGAGACTGGATAGCGTGGTTCTGTCCGACCGTGATGGCGTCTATGCCCGCGTCAACGGCTTGGAAGTCGACTGGTCGCCTTCAGCCCTTATGACCAGAACCTTCCATGCGCAACGAATTGCTGCAGCAAACGTGACCTTCGAGAGATTGCCTCTCCCCTCGACGGAACCGAAAAAACAGGGTTCAAGCGGCTTTTCTCTCCCGGTTGCCGTCGACATCGACGCCCTCTCATTGCCGGATATCCACCTCGGCGAAAAACTCGCCGGTCGCACCTTCGATTTGGCAGCGACGGGCAGCGGGACAGCCACGAACGATGCCATTTCCCTGTCTCTCGCAGCCAACCGCAAGGATGAGCAGCAAGCAAAAGTGATGGCGGATATCGCCTTTGCACCCAATGATAACGTCCTGAAACTCGACGCTGACGTCAGTGAACCACAAGGTGGATTGCTGGCCACACTTTTGCGCTTGCCGAATGCGCCTGCCGTGGCATTGAAGCTGAGTGGCGAAGGCGCATTGTCCGATTGGTCCGGCAAGCTCAGCGGTGCGGTAGCTGGCAACACGGTGCTCGACCTCAACGGTCGCCACCGGCTTGAGGCCGACGGAACGCGCCGGGTTGAACTTCATGGCGGTGGCCAGCCGGACATGCTGCTGCCACCCGTCGTGCGCCAGCTGTTTTCAGGACAATCGAAGCTGGATCTTGCAGCGAGCATATCGCCGGAAGGCCGCATCAACGTCGAGAGCGGTAATCTCGAAACTGGCAAACTGCTTCTGACCGCATCCGGCGCGATGGACACGCAGGGCCAGAACGACCTCGCGGCGAATCTGATCGGTACGAACGGCCCGGTCGACGTCCGTGTGCCGCTGGAGGGTGGCGAAATCGCAGCCCTTATCAACGGCGTCGATCTGTCTCTGAGGGGCAATGCGCAGGCGGCGCGGCTGAATATGAGCGCATCATTGCGCTCACTGGATATGCCGCAAGGCCACCTAGATGACGTGAAGCTCTCGGCAAACAGCGATGATCTCAATCTGACGAACCAGACCGGAACGGTTCAGACATCGTTGAGTGTGGCCCAGTCTGCCATGACATCACCTGACATTGAGAGAGCCGTCAAGGCACCGCTAAAGCTGAATGCACCTCTGCGCATCTCGCCGCAAACGATTGCCTTCGAAGGTGCAACGCTCGAGAGCGCCAGCATTGGCGGCACCGGCCGTGGCACCTATGATCTGTCCGCAGGCACGATTGCATCCAACCTTCGCCTATTTGTGCTTCCTGCCGTACTGCCCCCCGCGCTTGCCGAGAAATTCGACACCACCATCGCCATCGATGCCTACGTCAACAGCACGATTGGCGGGGCAACCCGTGTGGAAAACCTCGTCGTCAAATCCGGAACACTGGAAGCCAATGGCGATCTGTCTCTGGACAGCGGCAATGTCGTCGCAAAACTCGGCGGCCGCCTGCCCGCACTTGAAAAGCTGACCCCGCAAGCATCCGGTGCGCTCGGATTTTCACTTGAGGCCAATGGCCCACTCAACGCTGCTGATTTTCAGATCGGCCTCAACGCCGCCAAAGCCACGCTGGCCGGCCGTGCGCTGGAGGCGCTGAAATTATCAGCCAAGGGCAAGGCCGATTTCAAGGCACCGCAGGCACAGCTCCAGGCCAGTGGCACACTGGATGGACAGGTCATCGACGCATCCGGTGAACTCGTCCAGAGTGACAACGGAACTGCGATACCGAAACTAAATGTCACCGTCGGACGCAATGTGTTGACCGGCGATCTGAAATTTTCTCCTCAGTTCATGCCATCGGGAAAACTGTCCTTCGATTTCCCCGACCTTTCACTGCTGGCCGCATTGGCTGCCCAGCAGGCGAATGGTAACATCAAGGGTGACGTGGCCGTCTCCAATGCGGATGGAAAGATTGCCGGAACCATTCGTGCGACCGGCGGTACTATCTCCCAGGGCACGACGACAATTTCCAAACTCGTGGCCGATCTGAAGGTCGATGATGCCATGGCACTTGCAGCCAATGGCAAGGTTACCGCTGAGACGATCAATGCCGGTGCAGTCTCCGTTTCCGGCCTCGATCTCGACATCGGTCATTCCGGCACGGCAACGGCATTTGATCTGAAGGCCCGTTATGACAACGCGCCTCTGCTGCTGAAGGGAAGTGTCGAGACCGGCGCTGCTCCGATGACTGTGAAGCTGGATACCCTTTCCGCCACCCCTCGCGGCATTCCGGTCAAGCTGTCACAACCAACCGCCATCGGCATCACCAACGGCACGGCGCGGATTTCCGATCTCGTCATTCAAACCGGAAACGGGCGCATCGAAATCGATGGCACGGCAGGCTCGACGCTCGATCTCAACACCGCCATCCGTGCCCTGCCCGCCAATCTGGCAAACGCCTTTTCCCCCGGCCTGGATGCGTCCGGAACGATTTCCGGAACCGTGACGGCAAAAGGTTCTGCTTCCGACCCTACAGTGGTCTACGACCTGACATGGTCTGACGCTGCAGTCAGCCAGACACGCTCCGCGGGTCTGGGCTCGATTGGCGTGAAGGCCAAGGGCCAGTTTGCAGGCGGCACGCTGAGACTGGATACCAACGTGACGGCGCAGGGCGGGCTGACGCTTTCTGGCGGCGGGACGCTTGGCATCGGCGGCAACCGGCCCCTATCCATGGCGTTCAAGGGCAATGTGCCGTTTGGCGTTCTTGCCGCGCAAACCTCGGCACAGGGTTTCGATGTCGCAGGCACGGCAGCCGTCGATGTCAAGATCGAAGGCACAGCCAGCGCGCCCAATGTCACCGGCAGCATCACCACGAATGGGACTCGCGTCACCGATGTGCGTCGCAATCTGACCATCAATAATCTCGGTGCCGCGATCAGCTTCGACCGCGACAAAGCAACGATTTCCAAGTTGAGCGGACAACTGGCAGGCGGCGGAACGATCTCTGGCTCCGGCACCGTCGGCATTTTGCCAGCTTCCGGTTTCCCAGCCGATCTG
The DNA here is from genome assembly GCA_900472925.1 of Hyphomicrobiales bacterium. Classification (GTDB taxonomy): domain Bacteria; phylum Pseudomonadota; class Alphaproteobacteria; order Rhizobiales; family Rhizobiaceae; genus Agrobacterium. Next base: position 153,035 of record UCJU01000015.1, on the reverse strand, counting down.
ACGATTGTCCTCAACCGCGCGACCTATAATGACGGCACTCTCTTTACGACGCAGGCGAGTGGAACGCTGACACTGAAAGGTCCCGCGCTCGCCTCTCCTGTTCTCGGGGGAACGATCACGCTCGACAAAAGCGCAATTACCATACCGGAACGCCTGCCCGCTTCACTCCAGCAGATCGATGTGAAGCACAAGAACGCGCCGCGTGCGGTGCGTGTGCAGGACCAGAAACTGAATGCCGACAAGGGCGGCAGCGGCAGCTCGTCGTCCATCGCGCTGGACCTCAAAATTGACGCACCCAGCGGCATCTTCGTTCGTGGTCGCGGCGTCGATGCAGAACTGACCGGCGGCGTCACGGTGCGCGGCAACGCCGCAAATCCCGAAGTTTCGGGTGGCTTCAAGATGAAACGCGGCCGACTGGAAATTCTGACACGTCGCCTGGATTTCACCACCGGCGACATCACCTTCGGTGGCGGCCTCGTTCCCGTGCTCAACATGGCGGCAGATTCGACAGCGGGCTCCACGACGGTGACGGTATCCGTAACAGGCAATGCAAATGATCCAGCCTTCGCTTTCACATCCTCTCCCGCTTTGCCGCAGGACGAGGTCATGGCTCAGCTGATCTTCGGTCAGTCCATGTCGAAGCTGTCTGCTTTACAGATTGCCCGACTTGCGGACGTCGCGGGACAGCTGGCCGGGGGGCGCTCGACGTCGCTCTTCGATAGCCTGCGCAGCAATCTCGGCATTGACGACCTTGATATATCCACCGATTCCGAAGGTCAGGCGCGTGTTTCTGCCGGTAAGTATCTCAACGAGAAGACCTATCTGGAGCTCCAGCAAAGCGGAAGCTCCGGCGCAAAGGCCATCATCAATCTCGATGTCGGCAAGGGCGTGAAATTGCGCGGATCTGCGGGCGGCAATGGTGAAGGTGCAGCCGGGATATTCTACGAAAAAGAATATTGATAGCGAGGAAGTGGTTGGTTCTTCCGGCCGTCCTCCATTGAAATTCAATAATCCTAATTCAGATATTTTTAAATTTGATCTTGTAGATGAATTGTTGTTGCCGTGAATGATCGCAAGATTGCTCATGTAGGCGTGCAACAGCAAATGCCGCAATGCGCACAGGTCTGCCATTGCCCATGGAGTGTCATCTACGTGCTATCTCTTCTTGGAACGCATGCGAAAGCTGTTCTCACCGCCCTTGGGCAATCCCAGGCAATGATCGAGTTTGACACCAGCGGGAAAATTTTGTCGGCGAACGAAAACTTCTGCCGCGCCATGGGCTATAGCGCCGAGCAGATCGTTGGTCGGCATCACAGCATGTTTTGCGACGCAGACTACGCCAAAAGCCAGGATTATCGTACATTCTGGAAAAATCTCGGCGAGGGAAAATACCAAGCTCAGCAGTATAAGCGTTTCGCCAACGGTGGGCGCGAGGTTTGGATTCAGGCCTCCTACAACCCGATCATGATGGGCGGAAAGGTCAAGAGCATCCTCAAGATAGCCACCGTCATCACCGAAGAAAAGATCAAGTCGGCCGAAGATGCTGGCAAGCTTGCTGCTCTCTCTCGCTCTCAGGCAGTCATCGAGTTCACCACCTCGGGTGAGATCATTACCGCCAATGAAAACTTTCTGAACTGCCTCGGCTACAGTCTTTCCGAAATTCGTGGTCAGCATCACCGCATGTTTTGCGAGAAGCAATTCAGCAATAGCGCGGATTATGGGATATTCTGGAAAAAGCTCGCGGCCGGTGAACTTATCTCGGCGGAGTTCAAGCGCATCGGCAAGGGTGGAAAAGAAGTCTGGATTCAGGCCTCTTACAACGCCATCATGGATCAGGATGGTCGTGTTTTCAAAGTTGTGAAATTCGCGACAGATGTCACCGAGCGCGTTCGCGCCGTAGACGATCTGGCGGTAAGCTTGACGGCACTGGCCAATGGCGACCTGACAGCCACCATCGAAACACCCTTCATGCCAAGCCTGGAAAAAGTCCGCCAGGACCTGAACACGTCTCTGCAAAAGCTGCAAAGCGCCATGCGCGATGTCGCCGAAAGCACCGGAAGCATTGCAACAGGATCGCGCGAAGTCAGCGAAGCCTCCGACAATCTTGCCAAGCGCACCGAGCAGCAGGCTGCGGCTGTCGAGGAAACCTCCGCAGCTCTCAACGAAATCACGAGAACCGTCGCACAAAATACAGTCCGCGCGGAAGAGTCCAGCGACCTCGTTGCCAAGACCAAGGCAGGTGCGGAGCGTTCGGGAGCTGTAGTTAGCAAGGCCATCGAGGCGATGGGCCGCATATCGCAATCGTCAAACGAGATTAGCAACATCATCAGCGTTATCGATGACATAGCCTTTCAGACCAATCTTCTTGCGCTCAACGCGGGCGTCGAAGCCGCTCGTGCTGGTGAAGCGGGCAAGGGGTTCGCAGTCGTTGCCCAGGAAGTGCGCGAACTTGCGCAACGCTCAGCCCATGCCGCCAAGGAAATCAAGACGCTCATCACCACCTCTGCAGAGCAGGTCAAGGAAGGCGTCGAACTTGTTGGCGAAACGGGTAAAGCACTCGGTATGATCGTGACGCAGGTGGCGGACATCAACAGCAACGTTGTCGCCATCGTTGAAACTGCACGGGAACAGGCAAGCGGGCTGAAAGAAATCAACCATGCTGTCGAAGCAATGGACACCAATACGCAGCAAAATGCCGCCATGGTGGAAGAAACAACGGCTGCCAGCCATAGTCTCGCTCATGAAGCCGACGTTCTGAGAAATTTGTTAACGCAGTTTAGATTTGGGAAACATTCTTCTGTTACGAATCATGGGATGAAGCCGGAAGACAAAGCCCCGGTTGTTCGTACACCAGGCAGGATGCCAAAACCCGGATACGCGAGCGTCGGTGCGCTTGCACTAGCCCAGAACAAGGATTGGGAAGAATTCTGATGGTTACGATTAATTCTACGAACTTTGGCGGCGATACTCTCGAAATCATCGCGTTTCGTCTGCACGATCAGGAGTTCTGCGTCAAAACGACCACAATCCGTGAAATTCGCGGCTGGGCTCCATCGACACCATTGCCGCACGCGCCAAAAGACGTGATCGGCGTCATGAACCTTCGCGGCTCGGTTATCCCTATTATCGATCTGGCATACAAGCTCGGAATGAAAAGCACGGTTGCCAATGAGCGCAGCGCCATCGTTGTGGCAGAAGTCCACAACATGGTCATCGGTATGCTCGTTGACCGCGTCTCCGATATCCTGACGATCCCGGCAAGCCAGGTGCAGCCAGTGCCGGAAGTCTCTGCTTCCTTCGACAAGTCGTTCTCTGAAGGCATCATCGCAAACGAGCACGGTATGATTTGCTTCCTGAACCTTGCTAAAATGTTCAAGGGCGCCGATCTCGAGGACATCGCCGCTTAAAGGCTGAGCCGAACCTCCACAACTGAATATCGACAAAAGACGCTGCCAGGCACATGCCCGGCAGCGTTTTTTTGTTTTTCTGACCTGCCAGAGCTGCTAAATTTTTATAGTGATTTCTATTGTGAGGTCGCTTGTAAAAGCACGTTCGTCACAGGGTTTGTCTGTTAAATTTCCCGCTGCACTTGAAAACATCAAAAATAAACTTGACGATAGTTGTTATCAACACTGCGTTAATATTAATAAGCTCTAATGCAATTAGAGACTGAATTATCCACATAACCGAAACCCTAATCAAAAACCCGCGCGACTTTACGCAAATGCAATGCCCGCGGCTTTTTTCAGCTCGTTTGGAGACGACATGCTTTGGCTGGGAAAAAATGCTGAAAAAATACAGTCACTTGAAGCTCTCTCGACCTCTCAGGCGATGATCGAATTCGATCTGAAGGGCAATATCATCAACGCAAACGAGAACTTCTGCGCTGCCTTAGGCTACAGGCTGGATGAGATCGTCGGCCAACACCACCGTATATTTTGCGACCCCGGATATGTCGAAACCCAAGCCTATGCGGATTTCTGGAAAACGCTGGCGGGCGGCACATTCCAGGCTCAGGAATATAAACGCATCCGCAAAGACGGCGCGGAAATATGGATCGAAGCGTCCTATAATCCGGTTTGCCGTGGTGGCCGTCCCTACAAGGTCGTCAAGATTGCCACTGATATCACGGCCAAAAAGCTGAAGGCAAAAGAAGATAGCGAGAAACTCGAAGCAATTTCACGGTCCCAGGCCGTCATTGAGTTTACCCCAGACGGGCAAATCCTCACCGCCAATGACAATTTCTGCAACACGCTGAATTATAGCCTGGCCGATATAGCCGGCAAGCACCATCGCCTCTTTTGCGAACCTAGTTACGCGGCGTCGAGCGAATATGCGAACTTCTGGAAACGGCTGGCAGCTGGCGAATTTATTTCCGATGAGTTCGTGCGTTTCGGCAAGAACGGCAAGGAAGTCTGGATCCAGGCCGCCTACAACCCGATCTTGAATGATAAGGGACAGGTCGTCAAAGTCGTCAAATTCGCAACGGACGTGACACCCCGGATGAGCGCCATTTCGACGCTGGGGCATGCGCTACGGCAATTGGCAGAGGGTGAACTTCGCCAGAATCTGGCCACGCCGTTCGTCCCGAGCATGGAAAAGCTGCGCGGTGACTTCAATGAGGTTATCGAAAAACTACGCCTGACAATGCAGACCGTGGCACACAACGCTGCCACCATCGCATCCGGCTCTGCGGAAATCCGGGTGGCTGCCGATCAACTCGCACGGCGTACCGAGCAGCAGGCTGCATCGCTGGAGGAAAGTGCGGCTGCACTGGAAGAAATCACCACGACGGTGAGAGATTCCAGCCGAGGGGCGGATGAAGCCGGAAAACTCGTTGGTATCACGAAGGAAAGCGCCGAGCGCTCTGGTGACATCGTTCATCGCGCCATCGGTGCGATGGAAAAGATTTCCCAGTCTTCGGGTGAGATCACCAATATTATCAGCGTTATCGACGAAATTGCCTTCCAGACCAACCTTCTGGCCCTGAATGCCGGCGTTGAAGCAGCCCGTGCGGGTGAAGCAGGCAAGGGCTTTGCAGTCGTTGCCCAGGAAGTGCGTGAACTCGCACAGCGCTCTGCAAGCGCTGCCAAGGCAATCAAGGAACTCATCAACACATCCCGCCAACACGTAGCCAATGGCGTAGATCTCGTCGGACAGACGGGTGACGCCCTGAAGCAGATTGCAGTGCAGGTCGGCCATATCGACGTCAATGTTTCGACAATCGTTAAGGCGTCGAGAGAACAAGCGACGGGTCTGGTTGAAATCAACAACGCCGTGAACCTCATGGATCAGGCGACACAAAAGAATGCAGCAATGGTCGAAGAAACCACGGCGGCAAGTCACGGCCTGGCTCGTGAAGCGGAAAGCCTGAGGGAAATGCTGACACAATTCAACGTCGGCAACCCGACCGCCAACACCTACGACAGATCGACGCCAGCCAAGCGGGCTTCCGCAGTACGGTAAATCTGCACATTCCAGCTATGAACATGCAAAAGGCGGCCCGAAAGCCGCCTTTTCTTTTGTAGAGATGAACCGGTTACATGAAGAGAACGAATGTCTTCTGCAACGTGATCCAGATGCCCCAGACGATCGGGATGCCGACGATGGCCCAGGCAATCAGAGCCTTGCCATCAAAGCCGCCCTTGCCGATACCGAAGGAACCGGACGGACCGCTGCTGGCAGCCGTTGTCTTTGCCTGAAGTGACGCCACTTCCGCATCCGACATGTACCACTTGTCCTGCAAAGGCTTCACCATGAGGTTGGCGATGAGGCCGATAACCAGCATTCCGGCCAGAATATACATGGTGAAATCGTAAACCTGAGCACGGGGAATACCGGCTGCGATCTGCGCTTCACGAATATAGTTGACGACGACAGGGCCAATGATGCCCGCCGTTGCCCAGGCCGTCAGCAGACGTCCGTGGATGGCACCCACGAACTGCGTTCCGAATATATCTGCGAGATAGGCAGGGATCGTGGCAAAACCGCCGCCATACATCGAAACGATGATGCAGAGCATACCGACAAACAGAGCCTTGTTACCCATTCCTGCCGCCCATGGAGCGGACGCGTAAAGCACGATACCGAGTGCGAAGAATGTGAAGTAGGTGCCCTTGCGTCCGATACGGTCGGACAGCGATGCCCAGAAAAAGCGGCCGGCGATGTTGAAGACGGAGAGCAGACCGGTGAAACCGGCGGCGATTGCGCCGATCTGGGCAAGCTGCTCCGGCGTCAGATCAGCAAATTTCACGTCAGGAAGACCGATCAGCGAACCGGCAAAAATTTCCTGAAGCATTGGCGACGCCATGCCGAGAACACCGATACCGGCTGACACGTTGAGGCAGAGAACCAGCCAGATCATCCAGAACTGCTTGGTCTTGTGCGCGTTCTTGAGATGAACGTGACGCGTGGTGATCATCGAGTTCTTCGCCGCAGGTGCAGTCCAGCCCTCTGGCTTCCAGCCTGCGGGTGGTATGCGGTAACCGAAGGCGCCTGCCATCATGAAGACGAAGTAGATGGCCGCCATGACCAGGAACGTTTGCCAAACACCGATGGATGCGTCCGTGCGGAAGTGGCGCATCAGCGCATCCGCCAGGGGAGCACCGATCATGGCGCCGCCGCCAAAGCCCATGATGGCCATGCCGGTTGCCATGCCACGACGGTCAGGGAACCACTTGATCAGCGTCGAGACGGGCGAGATGTAGCCGAGCCCAAGACCGATGCCGCCGATGACGCCAGCACCGAACCACATCAACCACAATTGGTGAGTCATGATGCCGACGGCTGCAATGGCCATGCCACCACACCAGCAGATAGCAGACACAAAGCCTGCCTTGCGTGGGCCGGCGCGCTCCAGCCAACCGCCCCAGATGGCAGCAGAGCAACCAAGAAGCACGAAAAACAATGTGTAGATCCAGCCGAGGTCACTGACGCGCCAGTCGCACGTGGTGGTGGTCAGTGCGGATGCGAGGTTGAGATCGGTGCAGGCAACGGAAGAGGTAATGCCGATGGCCTTCGTCAATGGTAGCCAGAATACCGAGAAACCATAGGCCATGCCGATGCAAAGGTGGATCGCAAGAGCTGCTGGCGGAACCAGCCAACGGTTGAAGCCAGGCTTTGCGATAATTCTTTCGCGGTCCAGAAGACCGGCACCCGCAGCCGTTGGCGCGAGTGTGTCGTTCGTCGCTGTCATGTGTGTCCCTCCATTCACCGCATCTGCGGTGAATTTCGATGTTGTTATTTGCTTCGAGGTTCAGCGTGACCTGTCACTGATCCTGCAGGTCACGCCGATATCCCCAAAACCATGTCCCAAGCCCACGGGCCAAAATGCGTGAGGCGGCTCTTCTTTTGGACGCTCCCACGCAACGGCGCTTGTGTTGCTAATCCACCATCAGCAATTGGCGTGCCAGACAGGACTTCATGACTTATCAAGGAGATAGAACGGACAGGTTTCGTCACCTGGACAAAATGTCCGACACGCGCGACAAAATGTCCACATTTTGGCTTTGTTTTTGCCATTTTCGATAGTGCTTACATTCACTTACAGGGCCTGCGGCAACCAGATCGTAAAGGTGGTTCCTGCACCCGGCTTGCTGGTAACGGCGATCTCGCCACCCTGACGCACGATCAGCATCTGGCTGACCGACAGACCAAGGCCTGTGCCTTCCTGTCGCTTCGTCGTGAAGAACGGGTCGAAGATACGGTCCACCACATTCTGGCTCATCCCCACCCCCGTATCTGTTACCATAATGGCCAGACCTTGAGAGCCATGCCGCTGCTCATCGACACTGCTCAACGTCAATGTCCCGCCCTGCGGCATGGCATGCGCTGCGTTGACGATAAGGTTGACAAGAACCTGCTGCAATTCAGTCCGGTTCATGGCCAGAAGCCCGGTGGCATCGTCACGTCGCACGACCTCAATACCAGCGCGATTGAGAACGTGCTTCACCAAAGGCATACAGTCGGACAGAACAGTTTCGGGTCTAAGACGCTCGACATAACCGGCGAATTCCTCTGGGCGAGCAAATTGCAGAAGCTTACCCACGATCCTGCTGATCCGGTCCACCTGTTCGTCGATCAGGTTGAATTCTGTTCTGGCGACGTGCGCTTCATCCCCCAGCATGCTTCGTGCCACTTCAAGGTTGCCCTGAATGACGGCAATGGGATTGTTGATCTCGTGCGCAACACCTGCGGTAATCTCGCCAATGGTTGCCAGCTTCTCCGACATGACCAATTGCTTCGTCGTCGCCTCAAGACGAAGATTGGCCAGCTGCAATTCCTGCGTTCGCTGTTCGACGCGGACGTTCAGTTCCTCATTCCAGGCCCTCAACTCGCCCTCACGCTGCTGAAGGCGCCCAAGCAATTTATCGAGATGGACAGCGACCTGGCCGATTTCATCGCCTGTCGGCGGCAGGCCTGTCCGCGCGCCGAGATCGCCATCATCGACTTTGGATATGGTCTGCGTCATGCGCTCTAGAGGTTTGAAAATATCCCGTGCCCACCGCAAGAACACAGGAATGCTGAGGATCGTTATTCCCAGGAATGCGGCGATAACCGAGCCCAGCGTCTCGTATTTCGCGCGCGCAAAAGGCGCCTCGAGAAAACCGACATACAGCATGCCGATGCGCTTTCCATAACTGTCGACCAGGGGCTCATAGGCCGAGATATACCAGTCATTGACGACAAAAGCGCTGTCCAGCCACACTTGGCCAGCACCAAGGACAGCAGAATGTACAGCTTCCGATACCCGTGTTCCCAACGCCCGACGACTCTCGAAAAGCCGGACATTGGTGCTGACGCGAACGTCATCCAGAAACAACGTGGCCGTACCCTGACTCCCCTCAGGGAGGCTGGCCTGCCGGTAAACGAGGTCATTGATCTCGTCGATGAAAGCAAGGTTTTGATTGAGAAGCCTTCCTCCGACCAACGCCATTGCTCCTCTGCCGGGCAACCGCAAGGGGCTTGCCGCGTGGATCATCATCCCACGCGTTTCGGCCGTCCGCTCATCTTTCTGGGCATTCGCCGTGGGCAAAAGCTCAAGGCGGGCTGCGTGCGCAAGAGCCGGAGATAGCGCCGAAAGCTCCTCCTCCGAAAAAACGTCCATGGCATAGGAGGATTGACCGCCAAGCGCCGTGGCCCGCACCGGCCAATCCACCCGAAGCTTCGTGGCATCGGTACCGGCACTCGCGGTGACATCGCCGTTCCTGTTCACGACAAACAAAAAATCGAGGCCAAGTTTTTGGCGATTTTCCTCCAGAAAGGCTTTCAGCGAACCCTCTTGGCCTTCTGTCGCGATATCCCGTAACCGCGCGGATTCGGCAATCCCCTCAAGTCTTTCGCCGGTATTTTCAAGGATCGTCGCAAGATATTGATGGGCGACGGTCAGGTCGCTGTTGACCTTCGTAATCAGCAGCGCATCGAACTTGCCGCTCCAGCGTACCATTGTCACGCCCAGCAACAAGGGTAGGATGACAAGTGTCGGTAACAGCGCGATGGCCAAAAGACGGACGCGGACCGACCGCACGGCGTCGACAGACCTGGCGATGCCCCTTCGCTCAGCCATGCCAGGACGACAATTTACGGTCGATCGTCTTGCGGGAGATGCCGAGACGTCGAGATGCTTCATCCCGGTTTCCCGCGACATCATCCAGAACGGCCAGAATATGCCGCCGCTCGACGTCATCCAGTGTGCCGGAGGTCGCAGGTGCGGAAGTGCCATTGCGGAGATCCAGCGGAAAACGCCCGAGAATGACGCTTCGCTCGATGAAATTGCGCAGTTCGCGCACATTGCCAGGCCAATGGTACGACAGCAGCATGGACCGCACTGCGTCATCGATCACAACCGGCGGCATGCCGAGCTGTTGTGACAGCTTGTGCATGAACAAATCCGCAAGCTCCACCACGTCGCGCTCACGGTCACGCAGTGGTGCCAGATAGATTTGCATGACATTGATCCGGTAAAAAAGGTCTGCCCGGAAGCGTCCCTTTTCCACATCCGAGGCCAAGTCCGCGTTAGTCGCGAAAACAAACCGTATATCGACAGGCACCTCCCGTTCGGCACCCACAGGCCGTACCTTGCGGTCTTCAATCACCCGCAGCAATTTGCTCTGCAACGCAATCGGCATCTCGCCGATCTCGTCCAGAAAAAGGGTTCCGCCCTGCGCATGGAGAAACAGCCCTTCCCGACGGCTATCTGCGCCGGTAAAAGCACCCTTCACATGCCCGAACAATTCGGTTTCCAGCATGTCGGCGGGAATAGCGGCACAGTTGATCGGCACGAACGGTTTGCCTGTCCGATCCGACAACTCATGGATGGAGTGCGCCAGCACCTCCTTGCCCGTGCCGGACTCGCCGGTCAGGAGGACGGATGTCGGCAGCGGCGCTACGCGACTGATCATATCGCGTGTCTGTTGGATGGTTGCGGAACTGCCGACCAACCGGTCGCGCAGGAAAATATGATCGGACGCTGTTTTCAGTTGATATTTAAGTGCCGAGTTTTCCCTTTGCAGGTTCGATCGATCAAGCGCACGCGATATCGCATTCAGGATCTGGTTGGAGCGGAATGGCTTTAAAACGAAATCGGCGGCTCCGGCGCGAATGGCCTGAATGGCGGTATCCAGATCGGCATAGGCCGTCATCAGGATTGCCTCAGCGTAAAAACCGATAGCCCTTTGCTCCGCCAACCATTCCAAACCGGTCTTTTTTGGCATGATATTGTCGAGAATGACGATGTCGAAATGGCGCTCATCAAGCTTGCGCGTGGCCTCAACCGTATCGGCGGCCTCATCCACAAAGGCGCAGCGCGTCTCGAGCGTCCGCATCAAGAAATTGCGCATGCCCGGTTCGTCATCGATGATCAAAACGGAGGCTTTCGCTAGCCACGGTCCAAAATCGGTGGCTGGAGCGGTTGGCCGCGCTTTTGAAATCATGTCATGCTGCATGCTGCTCTCCCGGAACCGCCCCGTCCCCCCGGTCTCTCAGATGGTGTGTAAGAAAATGCCCGGAACTCCGAAACTCCCGTGGCGCAAGCAACATTCGAGCAAGATCAAACTGACGAATATCAAAATCGTCAAGGAAAGCAAAACGATTGCTGCGCCAACCATATGCTATTTCTGGTGTAGACCGTCAAACGTGACGCGGTCGGGACGCGTGAAGATTTCCATATCATTGCCGCGCACCAAGGCAACCAGCGTCATTCCCGCTCTTTCTGCCGTTTCGATGGCAAGCAATGTCGGCGCGGAAACTGCAGCAAGCATGGGGCTCCCGAGTATCGCTGCCTTCTGAACCATCTCCACGGAGATGCGGCTGGTGACGATGACGGCACCCTGCCCGCCAGAATGGCCGCTCCGCAAGACGGCACCCGCCAGCTTGTCCAGCGCATTGTGCCTGCCGACATCCTCCCGCACGGCGACCAAGCCTTTTGCGCCATGATAGAATCCCGCTCCGTGTACGCCGCGCGTTTGCCGAAAGATCGGCTGTTCTCTATGCAAAGCATCCATCGCCGCAACCAGATCTGATACGCCGAGTATAAGCTCTGTACCCGAAACATCGGGAATTGGCCGCACCGCCTGTTCGATGGATTCGATGCCGCATAAGCCGCAGCCCACAGGTCCGGCCATATGCCGTCTGCGACTGCGCAAGGCGTCCGCCTGCTCATCGAAAAGCGACACCTGCACAACAAAACCTTGCTCTGTCTCGACTATCTCTACGGCTTCGATTTGCGAGGGATCGGTGATGATGCCTTCTGTCAAACTGAAGCCGACAGCAAAATCTTCCAGATCGACCGGCGATGCCATCATGACCGCATGGGTGGAGCCGCCATAGGAAAAGGCAACTGGTATCTCTTGCGGCACATTTCTTTCACCGTTTGAGACCACACCATCACGCAGGGAAATTCGCTTGACTGCCTGATAGGCCGAACTGACAGACATGCCTGCTCCTCTGGTCCGAATGGGGTTAGACGCCGACGCTTGCTTTGGGCATTTTCATTCACCAAAAACAAAAAGCGGCCCATTCAGGCCGCTTGACGTTCCGCTTGTATGGGCAGTCATTCTTTCGAACCCGCCCGGTGCTTTCAAGCGGCGACGAGGACCTCGTGAAGGTTCGTCAATTCATACATATGCTTTTCAAGCTTGGTCAGATGCTCGTGATGATGGTTGCCACCTTCAATTTCGGAACGGGCAGCATCGATACGCTTTTGCAAATCATCAGGCGTGATATCGTCGGCCGATGTAGCGGACTCTGCAAGTAAGGTGCAGCCGCTCTGGACGATGTCGGCAAAACCACCGAACACGACGTATTTGTGCGTTTCGCCCGAAGCGAACTTCACGGTGACGATACCAGGCTTGATGGTCGTCATCACAGGAGCGTGGTTCGGGAGAACCGTCATTTCGCCAAGCGTGGCCGGAATGACAACTTCAGTGACCGTCTCGGATACGAGCAGGCGCTCGGGAGAAACAAGTTCGAATTTGAAAGTGTCGGCCATGGCTATTCACTTCTTGTTTGTTGCGCGGCAGGCAAAAGCGCGTGGTCAACCCACGCGCTTTTTTGAAATATTAGGCGACTTCAGCAGCCATCTTCTTGGCCTTTTCGATGGCTTCTTCCATCGAACCAACCATGTAGAAGGCAGCTTCCGGCAGGTGATCGTACTCGCCGTTGACCAGACCCTTGAAGCCCTTGATCGTGTCTTCGAGAGCAACGAGCTTGCCCGGAGAACCCGTGAAGATTTCAGCCACGAAGAACGGCTGCGACAGGAAGCGTTCGATCTTACGAGCGCGCGCAACAGCCAGACGGTCTTCTTCGGACAGTTCGTCCATACCGAGGATGGCGATGATGTCCTGGAGAGCCTTGTAGCGCTGCAAGGTCATCTGAACCTTACGGGCAACTTCATAGTGCTCTTCGCCAACGATCATCGGGTCGAGCATGCGCGACGTGGAGTCGAGCGGGTCAACAGCCGGGTAGATACCCTTTTCAGCGATCGAACGCGACAGAACCGTCGTTGCGTCCAAGTGGGCGAAGGACGTTGCTGGTGCCGGGTCGGTCAAGTCGTCGGCAGGGACGTAAATGGCCTGAACCGAGGTGATCGAACCCTTGGTCGTGGTGGTGATGCGTTCCTGCATCTGGCCCATGTCGGTTGCCAGCGTCGGCTGATAACCCACGGCAGAAGGAATACGACCCAGAAGAGCCGACACTTCGGAACCAGCCTGCGTGAAGCGGAAGATGTTGTCCACGAAGAACAGAACGTCCTGACCCTTGTCGCGGAAGTCCTCAGCGATTGTCAGACCCGTCAGGGCAACGCGAGCACGCGCGCCTGGCGGCTCGTTCATCTGGCCGTAAACGAGAGCAGCCTTGGAACCTTCGCCGCCGCCGTGCTTGTTCACGCCGGATTCAATCATTTCGTGGTAAAGGTCGTTGCCTTCGCGGGTGCGTTCACCCACGCCGGCAAATACCGAGTAACCACCATGCGCCTTAGCGACGTTGTTGATCAATTCCATGATCAGAACGGTCTTGCCAACGCCGGCACCGCCGAACAGGCCGATCTTGCCGCCCTTGGCGTAAGGCGCCAGGAGGTCAACGACCTTGATGCCGGTGACCAGAATCTGGCCATCTGTGGACTGCTCGACGTAGGAAGGCGCTTCCTGGTGGATGGCGCGCTTGCCCGAGGTCACCAGCGGACCTGCTTCGTCAACCGGCTCGCCGATGACGTTCATGATACGACCGAGCGTCTCGGGACCGACGGGAACCGTAATCGGGGCGCCCGTGTCGCGAACGGCCTGACCGCGAACCAGACCTTCGGTCGAGTCCATTGCGATTGTACGCACGACGTTTTCGCCGAGGTGCTGCGCAACTTCAAGAACCAGACGGTTGCCGTTATTGTCAGTTTCGACGGCGTTGAGGATCGCAGGCAGGTCGCCTTCGAACGCCACGTCGACAACAGCGCCGATAACCTGCGTAACCTTGCCGGTCGCGCCAGTGATCGCTGTGGTTTTCTTTGGGGTAGCTGCCTTAGCCATTATCCTTACCCTCTTTCCTTAACCTCAGAGCGCTTCCGCGCCCGAAATGATTTCAATCAGTTCCTTGGTGATCTGAGCCTGACGCTGACGGTTATAGGAAAGCGTCAGCTTGTTGATCATTTCACCGGCGTTGCGCGTGGCATTGTCCATCGCGCTCATCTTTGCACCCATTTCGCCAGCCACGTTTTCGAGCAGAGCCCGGAAAACCTGAACGGAAATGTTACGCGGAATAAGGTCTTCCAGAATGGAAGCCGCATCCGGCTCGTATTCGTAAATCGCCGTTGTCGCAGACTGCTCGACCTCGACCGCAGGCGCGGCAGCGGGAATAAGCTGCAAACCTGTCGGGATCTGGCTGATGACCGACTTGAACTCGGAATATATCAGCGTGCAGACGTCGAACTCACCGGCGTTGAAACGCGCGATGATCTTCTTGGCGATACCGTCGGCATTCTCGAAACCGATCCGCTTCACGTCACGCAACTCGATGCGCTCGATGATGTTGGACGCGAATTCGCGGCGCAGGCTATCGTAGCCCTTCTTGCCGACAGTCATGATCTTGACCGTCTTGCCCTGCGCGATCAGCTTGCGGGCGCGATCACGAGCGAAACGGGAAATCTGCGCATTAAAACCACCGCAAAGACCGCGGTCAGCCGTGCAGACGACGAGCAGATGCACATCGTCCTTGCCCGTACCGGTCATCAGAACCGGAGCAACGTCTGCTTCCACCGCCTGAGCGATATTGGCAAGAACGGCACCCATGCGCTGCGAGTAAGGCCGGGCGGCCTCCGCAGCTTCCTGGGCGCGCCGAAGCTTCGCCGCGGCGACCATTTTCATCGCCTTGGTAATCTTCTGCGTCGCCTTTACGGAGGCTATGCGGTTTTTCAGATCCTTTAGTGAAGGCATCCGTTATCCGTCCCAGTCACGAGGCTAATCAGGAGAAAGACTTGGCGAAGTTCTCAAGAGCAGTCTTCAACTTGCCCTTGGTATCATCGCTAACAGCCTTTTCCGTGCGGATGGTGTCGAGAATGGCCTTGCCTTCCGAGCGGAGGTAAGACAGCAGACCCTGCTCGAACTTGCTGATATCGGCAACAGCGACCTTATCAAGGTAACCATTAACGCCAGCAAAGATCACTGCAACCTGTTCTTCCGTCTTGAGCGGAGAGAACTGTGGCTGCTTGAGCAACTCGGTCAGACGTGCACCACGGTTCAGCAGGCGCTGTGTGGACGCATCGAGGTCGGAACCGAACTGGGCAAACGCTGCCATTTCGCGATACTGGGCGAGCTCGCCCTTGATCGAACCGGCAACCTGCTTCATGGCCTTGATCTGAGCGGCAGAACCAACGCGTGAAACCGACAGACCGACGTTAACAGCCGGACGGATACCCTGATAGAACAGGTCGGTTTCGAGGAAGATCTGGCCGTCGGTGATCGAAATCACGTTGGTCGGAATGAACGCGGAAACGTCGTTACCCTGCGTCTCGATGACAGGCAGAGCCGTCAGCGAACCGTTGCCAGCATCGTCGCCCATCTTGGCGGCACGCTCGAGCAGACGCGAGTGCAGGTAGAAAACGTCGCCAGGATAGGCTTCGCGGCCCGGAGGACGACGCAGAAGAAGCGACATCTGGCGGTAGGCAACAGCCTGCTTGGAAAGGTCGTCGTAACCGATCAGCGCATGCATGCCGTTGTCGCGGAAATACTCGCCCATGGCGCAACCGGCAAACGGAGCCAGATACTGCATCGGAGCAGGATCGGATGCGGTTGCAGCGATGATGATGGAATACTGAAGAGCGCCACGCTCTTCCAGTACCTTCACGAACTGCGCAACGGTCGAACGCTTCTGGCCGATAGCGACATAGACGCAATACAGCTTTTCAGAGTCAGGACCATTATCGTGAATGGCCTTCTGGTTCAGGATCGTGTCGAGAATGATCGCTGTCTTGCCTGTCTGACGGTCGCCGATGACAAGCTCGCGCTGGCCACGACCGACCGGGATCAAAGCATCGATCGCCTTGAGGCCGGTCGACATGGGCTCATGAACCGACTTGCGCGGAATGATGCCGGGAGCCTTGACGTCAACACGCGAACGGCGCGTTGCGTTGATCGGACCCTTGCCGTCGATCGGGTTGCCGAGAGCATCGACCACGCGACCGAGAAGCTCTGGACCGACGGGAACGTCAACGATGGCGCCTGTGCGCTTGACGGTGTCGCCTTCCTTGATGTCACGGTCGGAACCGAAAATAACAACGCCGACGTTGTCGTTTTCGAGGTTGAGTGCCATGCCGCGAATGCCGCCTGGGAACTCGACCATTTCACCAGCCTGAACATTGTCGAGGCCGTAAACGCGAGCAATACCGTCACCGACGGAAAGCACCTGGCCGACTTCCGAGACTTCTGCCTCGTTGCCGAAATTTTTGATCTGGTCTTTTAGAATTGCGGAAATTTCCGCGGCGCGGATATCCATCAGCCAACCTCTTTCAGTGCAAGCTTAAGGGTGGAAAGTTTGGTGCGAAGAGACGTATCGGTCTGGCGTGAACCAACCTTGACGATAAGACCGCCAAGAATGGATGGATCGACGGTCAGCACGACCTTCACATCCTTACCAGTGACGCTCTTCAACGCCGCTTTCAGTTCAGTTTCCTGCGCCTCGTCCAGCGCATGTGCCGAAGTTACTTCGGCAGTAATCTCACCGCGATGAGCGGCAGCGATTTCACGATAGGCAACGATCATTCCGGGAACGGCAAACAGGCGACGATTGCCCGCAACGACCTTTAGAAAGTTCGCAGTCAGACCAGCAATACCGGCCTTGGCTGCAAGAGCGGAAATCGCTCTGGACTGATCTTCCGACGAAAAGACCGGGCTCGCAACCAGACGCTTCAGGTCGTCGCTTTCGGTCAGCAAAGCCTGAAACGTATCGAGATCGGCACCGACTGCATCTACAACACCCGCTTCCAGAGCGAGCTCGAAAAGCGACGACGCATACCTTTCCGCTACACCAGATGTTCCATGGGAGGCATTTGCCACGGGCACTTTTTCCCTGCTAATCGTCCAAGAAACAGGGGCCGATTTCGCGGCGCGCCAAATTCTTGAAATCGTTTCAATTTCCCCGAAAAAGACCGGAATTCCCCCCTGCCTTTTATCGATTTCGGGGTCCGTCTAGCATAGGAAGCCGGGACTCGCAACACGCGTGGTAACGGAAAGTGTCTTTTGAGACAGAGCTGGAACGTTAATTTTTTCAAATTACGCAGTTGTGACCCGCAATGGCATCATTATCGACAAAAAATCGTTTTCAGAACAACCCGAAGACGTACATCAGCGGCAATGCAGCCAACACGGAATGAACAACCAGGAGTAGGCAATTTCGCACCGTCGCTCCACCATCCGACAGGATCGACAGAATGGCGCCGAACACGGCTAGCGCGAAAGAAGCGCCAAAGGCAAGATAGACCATCGGCTGCGCCAGAAGCAACGCAGCCGCGCCGAAGCCGAGATAAAAGCCCCCGAGAGACGAACGCAGAAGAACAAGTCCGTCACGGCGGTCGGTCATGAGTTGCAAACCGAACACGCGGAACGTCACCCCCGGTGCGAACATGATGAAAAGCCCGATGATGGCAGAAACGGCTGCGGCGAGAAACGCCATTTGCTCGCCGAATTCGGTCGGAAAGTAGAACTCCATGATAGTCCCCAAATCAGTGATCCCCTGCCGCCTTATGCCACGGCAGACGACACATCGAAAGAAGCTCAGAGAAAACTTTGTGGATCGATATCCACCTGCACATGCACCGATCCACGCTCTTTCGGACCGCTGCCCAACATCGCCCGCATGAAGCCCTGCATGTCGGAGTTTCGCTTGCCGTGGACGAGCAGCCGGAAACGATACCGCCCGCGAATGAGTGCCAGCGGTGCTTCGGCTGGTCCCAGAAGCATGATCCCTGAGGCCTGCGGTGCGGATGCGCGCAAACCACGCGCATGGGTCTCGGCTTCCGCGCGCGTATCGGCAGAGACGATGAGAGATGCCAAACGACCGAACGGCGGCAGAAGTGCCTTCTCCCGCTCGATCACTTCGCGTTCGTAAAATGCGGACGCATCGCCTGAAACGATGGCCTGCATGACGGGATGCTGCGGCTGATAGGTTTGCAACAGTCCATGGCTCTTCAGACCGGTTCGTCCGGCACGGCCCGTCACCTGCGATAAAAGCTGGAATGTGCGTTCGGCCGCGCGTGGGTCGCCATTCGCCAGCCCCAGATCTGCATCGACGATGCCGACCAGCGTCATCAGCGGAAAGTTGTGACCCTTTGCGACAAGCTGCGTGCCGATGACGATATCGGCCTCACCCTTGACAATGGCTTCCAGCTCCAGCCGCAAGCGTTTGACACCCATCAGATCGGAAGACAGCACGATGGTCCGCGCCTCGGGAAAATGTTTTTCGACCTCTTCGGCAATCCGCTCTACGCCGGGACCGCAGGCCGCCAGATGATCGAAGGTACCACATTCAGGGCAATGATCCGGGGTCGGCTGATTGTAGCCGCATTGATGGCACTGCAACTGGCTGCGGAAGCGGTGCTCCACCAACCAGCTCGAACATTGCGGGCACTGGAAGCGGTGGCCGCAGACCCGGCACAGTGTCAGGGGTGCATAGCCGCGCCGGTTCAGGAAAAGCAGCGACTGCTCGCCCTTCTCGATGGTCTTGGCAATGCCGCGCAACAGCACCGGGGACAAAAAACCGCCTCTCTCCGGTGGATGACGGCGCATATCGACCAGATGCAGGTCCGGCATTGCCGCGTCGCCAAATCGCGTGTGTAGATGGATCGTATTATAGCGGCCAGAGGTCCCATTGACCTGGCTTTCGACGGAAGGTGTCGCCGACACCAGCACCACCGGAAAATCCGCGATTCGCGCCCGCACCACGGCCATGTCGCGGGCATTGTAATAGACGCGGTCTTCCTGCTTGTAAGCCGGGTCATGCTCTTCATCGACAATGATGAGGCCAAGATTGTCGAAGGGCAGAAAAAGGGCCGAGCGCGCACCGGCCACCACCCGCACTTCGCCCGTCACCGTCTGCCGCCAGACCTTTTCACGCATGCGCGGTGATAGATCAGAATGCCATTCTGCCGGTTTGGAGCCAAAGCGGTCCTGAAAACGATCGAGGAACGAAGCCGTCAACGCAATTTCCGGCAACAGAATCAACACCTGCTTGCCCTGCCGCAGGGTTTCGGCAACGGCCTCGAAATAAACCTCGGTCTTGCCCGAGCCGGTCACGCCATCAATCAGCGAAACAGCAAAACCGCCTTTCTTCACATCTTCCAAAATTTCCGACGCGGCCTGCCTTTGTGGCCCTTCAAGGCGCGGTTCGGTGTAATCAGGGTCGGGCTCGGCCACCACAGGCGGGGCGGGCAGAAAAACGGTTTCGAAAATCCCCTGCTTGGCCAGTCCGTCGATGACGCTGGTCGAGACGCCTGCAGCATTGGCAAGACCGCTTTTGGTCCAGGCATGGCCCTCACCCGCCAACTCAATGACACGCCCGCGCGCAGGCGTCAGCCGCTCCGGGCGTGCTTCGGTCAGCCGTAAACCTTCGATCATCGGTTCCGGATCGAATGCCGCGGGGGCGCGCAGCGCCATCCGTGCCACCAGGCCCGGAGGCGACAAGGTGTAGGTTGCAACCCAGTCGATGAAACGGCGCATTTCCTCGCGAATCGGCGGACAATCAAATGTCTTCGTGATCGGTCGTAACTTTTTCGGATCGACAGAGACGCCATCAGCTTTGTCCCAGACCACCCCGATAACCTGGCGCGGACCCAGTGGAACCTGCACGATGGAGCCGGGCTCAACCACCATGTCGTTTGGAACCGAATAGCTGTATGGCCCCGGCGCAGGCATCGGCACCAGAATTGGCACCGACGTCACAGGCGCATCGTGTGTCGGCTGCTGATCGCCAAACAGCGCCCCAAACAGATCGGTCGATTCTTTTGCCATGATGTCGGCGACCATGCCCTTTGCCATACGAAAAGGGAACCTTTAGCGGAACACGCCGCGCCCTGTCATCCGCATTTTAACCAAATACTGACGACAATTCTCTAGTGTCCATCGCAATACAGGAAGACGCGCCGTGAACGAAATCCTCACTTTTGCCGATCCGGACCTTCTGAGCGAACGCCAGTCTTGGCTGCTTGCGCTGGAAGGAGAACGCCGTCTGTCGGATAACACGGTGGAAGCCTATGAGCGTGACACCCGCCAGTTTCTGATGTTCATGACAGGTTATCTTGGACACCCGACACGCATTACCGATGTCAGCAGTCTACGCGCTGTCGATTTGCGTGCCTTTCTGGCATCGCGCCGAAAAGAGGGAGTTGGAGCCCGTTCCCTAGGGCGCCATCTGGCCGGCCTTCGGTCTTTCCTGCGGTACCTGGAAAAGAAAGGGCTGGTGAATGCTGCCGGTGCCACGGCAATGCGCTCTCCCAAGCAACCGAAATCCCTGCCAAAGCCACTCACAGACCGGCAGGCCCTGACAATAACCACAGCGCAAGCACAGCTTTCCGAGGAGCCCTGGATTGCCGCGCGCAACGCCGCCTTGCTGGCCCTGCTCTACGGCTGCGGGCTGCGCATTTCAGAGGCTTTAAGCCTCACGCCCGCCGACCTGACAAGCGGAACACGCAGCCTGCGCGTAACCGGCAAGGGCAACAAGATGCGCATCGTGCCTCTGCTTCCTGTCGTGCTGGAAGCCGTGGACGCCTATCAAAAGCTCTGCCCCTATCATCTGCCAACCGACGAACCGCTTTTTGTTGGCGCGCGTGGTGCCAAACTTCAACCGGCCATCATCCAGCGCGAAATGCAGAAATTGCGCGGCGCGTTCGGTTTGCCCGAAAATGCCACGCCCCATGCGCTGCGCCATTCCTTCGCAACACATCTTCTGGCCGGTGGTGGCGATCTTCGCACGATCCAGGAATTATTGGGCCATGCCAGCCTTTCCACGACGCAAATCTACACCGGTGTCGACACGGCCAGACTGCTCGAAATCTATGACAACGCCCATCCGCGTGCATGATCGGAAACACCCTGAAAACGCTGGTGTTCCAATACATGTTTAAAAATAGAAAACGACTAACAGTCTGTTAACTATAGCTATTAACCCTCCATCCAATTCCGCGGCTTATAAGCAATGGCAGAAAACCGGGGTGATTCGATGATCGTTCTTTCCAGACCGCAGAGCCTGACATCGCTGCTGATGGGCCGCATAGGTGACGCGCTTTTGTGGCTGCTTGCCTCTCTACACGTGACGGCTCTTGCGGTTCTGGCTCTGACACTACTCTCGTTGGGCCAGGCCAACGCATCCGAGCACCCTGTAACCTGCGGCGGCAGCGACCTGCTTGCGCAGATGAAAATCAGTGACCCCAAGCGCTATGAAGCAATCCTAAACGACGCCGGAAAAATACCAAACGGCAAAGGCGCGTTCTGGAAAATCGAAAAGCCAGGCGTCCAGCCATCATGGCTGCTCGGCACCATGCATATTTCCGATCCGCGCATATTGGCAATGCCCGACGGCGCAAAGGAAGCCTTTGCGAAGGCCTCGACCGTCATCGTCGAATCCGACGAGATCACCAGCGAAAAGCAGGCGGCGGCGTCTCTTCTGTCGAAGCCGGAGCTCACGATGTTTCTCGACGGTAAATCCATCACCGACATGCTGTCGAAAGACGATGTCGCAAAATTGGAAACCGGACTGAAGGAACGCGGCATTCCCCTGAACGCCGTGGTAAAAATGAAGCCATGGATATTGTCGAGCTTCGTCGCGCTCCCGGCCTGCGAATTTGCCCGCAAGGCAAAGGGTGCACGTTTTCTGGATATGCAGTTGGCCACGGATGCCGTGCGGGATGGCAAACAACTGGTGGGTCTCGAAACGCTGCTGGAGCAGCTAACCGCCATTTCCGAATTGCCCATGTCGTTACACATTCAGTCCCTGATCGAAATGCTGCAGATGGGCGACCGCATGGATGACTTGATGGCAACCATGATCGACCTGTATCTCGTTGGCGACATCGGCACGATCATGCCGATGATGAAACACATCGATGACAAGGGCGACAGCCAAATGCAGGATGGAACCGCCGCATTCGAGCAGCGCATCATCGATGATCGCAACCACGTCATGGCGGATGGGGCAGCCCCCCATCTGGACAAAGGCAACGTATTCATGGCCGTTGGCGCATTGCACCTGCCGGGCAATGTCGGCGTAATAGAACTTCTGCGTGCCAAAGGCTTTACCGTGACAGCAGTCCGGTAGCCCGACTGTTAGTGCTAACTCACTGTAAATTTAGAGTATTCTAAATAAAAACAACCCCGTCGTGTGCAACCATTTGATACGTCAGCCATTCCCCTTTCGTCAAGCACAGCGCTGACTTGCGCCGTCAAAGACTTGTATCTGGAAAGGGGACTTCCATGACCGAACAGCAGCCGTCCGAGGCCCAAAAACGCGTGGGCTTGACGGAAGGCGTCAACAGACCCGTTTTTATCTGGTCAGTTGCACTGACACTGGCCTTCGTCATCGCTGGCGTGGTGACACCGGAGGGCTCCACTGCCGTTTTCAGCGCCGTCCAGTCCTGGATCGTCGCTGAACTTGGCTGGGTGTACCTGTTGTCCGTCGCTATTTTTCTGATCTTCATGCTTTATCTCGGTTTTTCCACCCACGGAAAAATCAAACTTGGGCCAAACCATTCCGAGCCGGATTACAGCTACGGTGCATGGTTCTCCATGCTGTTTGCCGCTGGCATGGGCATCGGCCTTGTCTTTTTTGGGGTCGCTGAACCCGTCAAGCATTTCACCAATCCTCCCGTGGGCGATCCCGCAACGGTCGAGGCTGCCCGCACGGCGATGGAGATCAGCTATTTCCATTGGGGACTGCATGCATGGGCGGTCTACGCCGTTATCGGCCTGTCACTCGCCTATTTCTCATTCCGACATGGCCTGCCGCTGACGATGCGTTCGGCGCTCTATCCACTGATCGGTGACCGGATCTACGGGCCAATCGGAAATGCCGTCGATATTTTCGCGGTCATCGGTACGCTTTTCGGCGTCGCCACATCGCTTGGCCTTGGCGTACTTCAGGTCAACGCAGGCTTCAACCACGTTCTTGGCTGGCCGATCAGCTTCTGGATACAGTTGCCGCTGATCGTCGTCATCACCGGAATGGCCACGGTATCGGTGGCAACCGGACTCGATAAGGGTATCAAGTTTTTGTCCAACATGAACATGCTGATGGCAGTTGCCCTGATGCTGTTCGTGTTCGTCATGGGACCGACAACCTTCCTGCTTCGCGCATTCGTACAGAACCTCGGCGCCTATCTCGATCAGTTCGTTTTGCGCACCTTCTACATGTATGCCTACGCGCCCAATCAGGGACCAGCCGAATGGCTGGGAGACTGGACGTTGTTTTACTGGGGCTGGTGGATCGCCTGGTCGCCCTTCGTCGGCATGTTCATTGCACGCATTTCGCGTGGCCGCACCATCCGAGAATTCGTCGCTGGCGTCTTGCTGGTTCCGACAGGCTTCAGCTTTGCCTGGATGACAGTGTTTGGTGACACAGCCATTTCCATGCACCTGACAGGAGCCACGACGGCAGTTTCAGATGCTGTGGGCAACGACGTCACACTCGCCCTCTTCGTTTTCCTGGAGCAGTTTCCGCTTGGAGTCTATGTTTCCTGGTTCGCGATGGCACTGATCGTATTCTTCTTCGTGACGGGCGCTGATTCGTCAGCCCTTGTTATTGACACGCTGACATCCGGCGGGCGCGAAGACGGTCCCGTGGCACGGCGTGTGTTCTGGGCCATCGTCTCTGGCA
This sequence comes from Hyphomicrobiales bacterium, assembly GCA_900472925.1. Lineage (GTDB taxonomy): Bacteria > Pseudomonadota > Alphaproteobacteria > Rhizobiales > Rhizobiaceae > Agrobacterium. The sequence continues at coordinate 129,194 of UCJU01000015.1, read as the reverse complement.
TTATCGGTGCCATCCTGCTTTCAACCGGCGGGCTGGATGCGCTCCAGACAGCCTCCATTGCGGGCGCCCTGCCCTTTACATTTGTCATGCTACTAATGTGCTGGGGCCTGTGGAAGGGGCTGCAAAAGGAAGGCTTGCGCCAAAACGCCTTGGTCCAGAGCCTGCGGCCACGCCAATCGGCAAGCTGGCAGCGGCAGTTGCAGGGTATTCTCAATCACCCCGGCAAGAGCGAAACCGAGCGCTTCCTCAAGGAGACGGCAACACCGGCACTGGAAGCCGTCGCGCTTGAGCTTGAGAAACGCTCCCTCACATCGCAATTGGACAACAAGGACGACAGGTTGAAGCTGACCGTGACACCGGGAGAAGCGGAAGAATTCATCTACGGTATCCGCATGCGTCGCTATGAGACGCCCGGCTACAGCTTCGTCGAAAGCCAATCCAGCCGCAAGAAAGCCGAGTACTATTACCGGGCAGAAGTCTTTCTGTCAGATGGCGGCCAGGATTACGATGTGATGGGTTTTACGAAAGATGAACTCATCCAGGACGTGCTTCTGCAATATGACAGGCACTTCCAATATCTCCACGCTATCAGAGCCTGAGTGGCGCAATCGATCGCAAACAAAAAAGGCCGCAGTCCAGTTTTGGACTGCGGCCTTTTCGTTGAGCCTTGAAAGCTTACATATGGATCGGCTTGAAGAATGTAGCGAGGGCTGCTTCCTTCACCGCTTCCGACATCGTCGGGTGAGCATGGCAGGTACGGCCAAGATCTTCCGAAGAGCCACCGAATTCCATCAGAACTGAAATTTCCTGAATCAATTCACCGGCGCCAAAGCCGAGGATGTGACCGCCCAGAACCCGATCCGTTTCCTTGTCCGCAAGGATTTTGACAAAACCGTCCGTCACCTGCATGGCGCGGGCACGGCCATTTGCCGTGAAGGGAAACTTGCCAACCTTGTATTCGATACCGGCAGCCTTCAATTCCTCTTCTGTCTTGCCGACAGAGGCGACTTCCGGCTGGGTGTAGACGACGCCGGGAATGACGTCGTAATTCACATGTCCATGCTGACCGGCAAGAATTTCCGCCAGCGCCACGCCCTCGTCTTCGGCCTTGTGCGCCAGCATAGGACCCTTGACCACATCGCCGATGGCATAGATGCCTTCGACATTGGTCTTGTAGTGACCGTCGATTTCAACGCGGCCACGGCTGTCCAGAACGACACCTGCCTCAGTGAGACCAAGACCTTCGGTGTAAGGCTTACGGCCCGTCGAAATCAAAACGACATTGGCGTCCAGCGTTTCAGCCGCACCACCCTTGACCGGCTCGAACGTAACCTTCGCACCATCGCCAGATTTCTCGACGGCGGTGACCTTCGCACCCAGCTTGAAATCGATGCCCTGCTTGGCAAACAGACGCTGCGCCTGCTTGGACAACTCGCCATCCATGCCAGCCAGAATATTGTCTAGATATTCGACAACCGTGACCTTTGCACCAAGACGCGACCAGACCGAGCCAAGCTCGAGACCGATCACGCCGCCGCCAACGACGATCATTTTTTCCGGAACCTTCGTCAGAGCGATGCCGCCCGTGGAAGACACGATGACCTGCTCGTCGATATCGACCTGTACGCCTGGAATGCCCGCAATATCGGAACCGGTTGCTATCACGATGTTTTTGGCTTCAATCTCCTGAACCTCGCCCGCATCGTTGGTCACGGAAACCTTGCCAGCTGCAACGACCTTGCCGAGACCCTGGAAGGTGTCGATCTTGTTCTTCTTGAACAGGAAGGCGACGCCGTCGACATTGGCCTTCACCACGCCGTCCTTGTGACCCATCATCTTCTCGAGATTGAGCGTTGGCGCACCAACCTCAATACCGAGGCTATCCACACCATGGGCGACATGCGCGAAAACTTCCGATGCGTGCAGCAGCGCCTTGGACGGAATGCAGCCGACATTCAGACACGTCCCGCCATAGGTCGCGCGCTTTTCGATGACGGCAACCTTCAAACCAAGCTGAGCCGCCTTAACCGCGCAGACATAACCACCGGGACCGGTGCCAATAACAACTACATCATAAGCCATGTTCTTGTTCCTGATTGATTGCGAACGGAACTGTTGCCCGTTCTATCCGACTTGACCTGATTTCAGGCCGCTTTTTCCGTTGCAAGTTTAATTCCAAGCGCGATGAACACCACGCCGCTGGTGCGGTCGATCCACTGGCTGGCCCGCCCGAAGGCTGCGCGCATACGCGGTGTCGTCATGAACATGCTGACACCGACGAACCAGACGATCAGGCAACTGGCCATCACCAGTCCATATCCGAACTTGATAGGGATCGGCGTATGTAGGCTGACAACCGTCGAGAAGATGGAGAGAAAGAAAAACACCGGTTTGGGGTTCAGCGCGTTGGCTGCAAAACCGAGGGTGAATGCCTTGAGCGGCGATTGCTCGCTAACTCCCGGTGCATCGCCTGTTGCGTCCAATACCGTCATATCGGTTTTGCCAGCCCGCAACGACTTGATGCCAATATAGATCAGATAAGCGACGCCAAGCCACTTAACGATATTGAAGAGGTAGACGGACTGCGAGATGATCAGCCCCAGACCAAGGATCGTATACGTCACGTGGAACATCAGGGATGTTCCAACGCCGAAGCTGGTAATGATGGCCTGGCGGCGTCCATGCAGGATGGCCTGACGCATGACCATGGCGAGATCTGCACCGGGAGATACGATCGCGAAGAAGAAGATTGCCATCAATGAGGCGAGTTCAATCACATATTGGTGCATGAGCCGAACCCTTTAGAACAGCAACACGAAGAGCATGATCAACAGCCCTATCATCGAACCGATCCATACAATCGACCGGACATAGGGGATACCTGCCAGATAAAGCGGGATATAGATGATGCGGCAGACGATCCATATCCAGGCGCCGATGAGGGCAAGACCGACGGGATCACCCGCCATGATGACCCCGAAGGCAAGCGCGATAAAGGCCGGGTAGGTTTCCAGAAAATTAGAGGCAGCGCGTTCCGCACGGCCGGCCTGCTTGCCCTGGACTTTTTTGCCGTCGTCACGCGCACTGGCATTCCACTCCCTGCCAAGCTCCTTCGTCGCCGTCAGAGCTTGCAGCGCGATATGCACCAGAAGAATGATGACGCTGACCCCGATCAGAGGCAAAAACGGCGATGCGGCGAGGAAAGTGGGTTGCACGAACAAACTCCTGAAAACAATTTCAGCGGGATTTCAGTTGAAACCCCGCTGATGAAAAAAGCAAGTTCGATCAGAGATCGAGGACCAGACGCTCTGGATCTTCCAGGCTTTCCTTGACGCGAACTAGGAATGTTACGGCTTCCTTGCCGTCGACGATCCGATGGTCATAGGAGAGCGCAAGATACATCATCGGACGGATGACGACCTGACCGCCGATAGCGACCGGACGCTCCTGAATCTTGTGCATGCCGAGAATACCGGACTGCGGCGCGTTGAGGATCGGCGACGACATCAAAGAGCCGTAGACGCCACCATTGGTGATCGTGAAAGTGCCGCCCTGCATGTCGGCCATGGACAGCGAACCATCGCGGGCAGCCTTTGCAAGACGCGCCAGTTCCTTTTCAACTTCGGCAATCGACATCTGATCAGCGTCACGGATAACCGGAACGACAAGACCCTTGTCAGTGCCGACAGCCATGCCGACGTGACAATAGTTCTTGTAGATGATGTCAGTGCCGTCGATTTCCGCGTTGACCGCTGGCAGTTCCTTCAAGGCATGGGTGATGGCCTTGGTGAAGAAGCCCATGAAGCCAAGCTTGACGCCATGCTTCTTCTCGAACACATCCTTATACTTGGTGCGCAGGTCCATGACCGCCTTCATGTCCACTTCGTTATAAGTGGTCAGCATGGCAGCGGTGTTCTGTGCATCCTTGAGGCGGCGGGCGATCGTCTGACGCAGGCGGGTCATCTTCACACGCTCTTCGCGAACGGCGTCACCCTCGGCAGAAACCGGACGGGCGGCGACCGGTGCAGCCGGTGCGGCGGGAGCGGAAACGCCCTTGGCGACAGCGGCCAGAACATCGCCCTTCAAAACCTGTCCGCGCTTGCCGGAACCATCGACCTGATCAGCCGAGAGGTTATTTTCTGACAAGAGCTTACCAGCAGCCGGTGCTGGCGTCATGGAGCTGGGCGCAGGAGCCGAAGATACAGAAGCAGGCGCCGAGGCCGCTGCCGCAGGTTCAGGCGTCTTCGCAGGGGCTGCAGCCGGTGCGGACGCAGCAGCACCTGCTGCACCTTCGGCGATCTGGCCGAGCAGCGCATCCAGACCAACCGTTTCGCCATTTTGCGCAACGATTTCAGTCAGCACGCCGGAAGCAGGAGCCGGAACTTCGACCGTTACCTTGTCGGTTTCCAGCTCTACCAATGGCTCATCAGCCTTGACGGTATCGCCAACCTTTTTGAACCAGGTCCCGACAGTTGCTTCGCTGACGGATTCGCCGAGAGTTGGTACGCGGATTTCAGTGGCCATGATCTAGTTCCGTTTCATCAATATCTGTTGTGCGAGGGTGCGTGTGGGAGAGCGTTTACTCTCCCAGCGCGTCTTCCAGGAATGCTGCGAGCTGCGCGAGGTGCTTGGACATCAGGCCTGTTGCGGGCGACGCAGCAGCCGGACGGCCGGTGTAACGGACCTTCTGATACTTGGCATCGATGTGCGCCAGAACCCATTCCAGATAAGGGTCGATGAACGACCACGCACCCATGTTCTTTGGCTCTTCCTGGCACCAGACCATCTCGGCGTTGCGGAAACGGGACAGCTCGTTGATGAGCGCCTTGGCCGGGAACGGATAAAGTTGCTCGATGCGCAGCAGATAAATGTCGTCGATGCCACGCTTTTCGCGCTCCTCGAGAAGATCGTAATAGACCTTGCCCGTGCACAGAACGACGCGACGGATTTTCGAGTCTTTCTGGAGCTTGATCGGACCGTCCTTGATGACCTCCGCATCGTCCCACAACAGGCGGTGGAACGAGGACTCACCGGCGAGTTCCGTCAGCGATGACGTCGCACGCTTGTGGCGTAGGAGGGACTTCGGTGTCATCAGGATCAGCGGCTTGCGGAAATCACGCTTCACCTGACGGCGAAGAACGTGGAAGTAGTTCGACGGCGTCGTGACGTTTGCCACCTGCATGTTGTCTTCGGCACACATCTGCAACCAGCGTTCCAGACGGGCAGACGAGTGTTCCGGACCCTGACCTTCGTAACCATGCGGCAGAAGGCAGACGAGACCGGACATGCGAAGCCACTTGCGCTCACCGGACGAAATAAACTGGTCGAACACGACCTGCGCACCGTTGGCGAAGTCGCCGAACTGGGCTTCCCACAGTGTCAGCGCATTCGGGCGTGCCAGCGAGTAGCCGTATTCGAAACCAAGCACGGCCTCTTCAGACAGCATCGAGTTGATGACTTCGTAGCGAGCCTGCGTCGGCGCAAGATTTGCCAGTGGAATGAAACGCTCTTCCGTTTCCTGATCGTAGAGAACGGAGTGACGCTGGGAGAACGTGCCGCGCTCGCAATCCTGACCGGACAGGCGGATCTTGTGACCGTCCACGACGAGCGAACCGAACGCCATGGCTTCCGCCATCGCCCAGTCCAGACCTTCGCCGGTCTCGATCATGTTGGCACGGTTTTCCATGAAGCGCTGAATGGTTTTGTGCGCCTTGAAACCTTCAGGAATGGTCGACAACTTGCGACCGATTTCCTTGAGCTGCTTCATCGGAGCGCCGGTCTTGCCACGACGCTGCTCATCGGCATTGTCGGCGGCACGAAGGCCGGACCACTGACCATCCAGCCAGTCGGCCTTGTTCGGCTTGTAGGACTGACCCGCTTCGAACTCCTGCTCGAGATGAGCACGCCAATCGGCCTTCATCTTCTCGAATTCGCCTTCGGTGATCAAGCCTTCAGCAATCAAACGCTCGGCATAGATATTGGCAACCGTCTTATGGCCACGGATAACCTTGTACATCTTCGGCTGCGTGAAGGATGGCTCATCGCCTTCGTTATGGCCGAAGCGACGATAGCAGAACATGTCGACCACAACAGGCTTGTGGAACTTCATGCGATATTCGGTGGCAACCTTGGCTGCGTAGACGACAGCTTCCGGATCATCGCCGTTGACGTGGAAGATCGGAGCCTCGATCATCTTGGCAACGTCGGATGGGTACGGCGACGAGCGCGAGAAACCTGGGTTCGTCGTGAAGCCGATCTGGTTGTTGATGATGAAGTGCATGGTGCCGGCAACACGGTGACCGCGCAGACCCGACAGGCCGAGAATTTCGGCAACCACGCCCTGGCCGGCAAAAGCGGCATCGCCGTGCAGCAGCAAAGGCAGAACCTTGGCGCGCTCGGACAATGGAATGGTGTCGCCATCCCATACTTTCGCCAACTGATCCTGCTTGGCACGGGCCTTGCCCATTACCACAGGGTTGACGATTTCAAGGTGAGACGGGTTGGCCGTCAGCGACAGGTGAACCTTGTTGCCATCGAATTCGCGGTCGGAAGACGCACCAAGATGGTACTTCACGTCACCAGAACCTTCGACATCGTCAGGCTTGAACGAACCACCTTTGAACTCGTGGAAAACGGCGCGGTGCGGCTTGCCCATGACGTTGGTCAGGACGTTGAGACGACCACGGTGGGCCATGCCGAGCACGACCTCTTCGAGGCCCTCCTGGCCACCGCGCTTGATGATCTGTTCGAGCGCCGGGATAAGCGATTCGCTACCATCCAGACCGAAACGCTTCGTTCCCTTGAAACGCACGTCCAGGAACTGCTCGTAACCTTCGCCTTCGACCAGCTTGGACAGAATGGCCTTCTTGCCCTCGGGCGTGAAGTCGAAACCCTTATCCGGACCTTCGATGCGTGACTGAATCCATGCCTTTTCGTCCGGGTTGGACATGTGCATGAACTCGACACCCAGCGTCGAACAATAGGTGCGCTCGAGGATTTCGATCATTTCGCGAACGGTCGCGTATTCGAGACCGAGAACGTTATCGATAAAAATCTTGCGGTCGTAATCGCTTTCTTCGAAGCCATAGGACTTCGGCGACAATTCATCATAGTCCTCGACAGCGCTGGCGATGCCCAGCGGATCGAGCTTGGCATGCAGGTGGCCGCGCATGCGGTAGGCACGGATCATCATGATGGCGCGCACGCTGTCGCGGCTCGCCTGAAGAACCTCGGCTTCGCTGACGGGCTTACCGGTTTCGGCGCTCTTGGCCTCGGCCTTGGCCTGAACCTTTTTCTCTATGGCCTTTTCAACCGTCGCCCAGTTGCCGTCCAGCGCTGAAATCAAATCACCATTGGCGGAAATAGGCCAGTTGGACCGCTTCCAGGACGCGCCCTTGGCCGCCTTTTTCACATCGTCAGGATTTTCAGCAAGGCCCTTGAAGAAACTCTGCCACTCTGGAGAAACGGAAGACGGATCGTCTTCGTACCGGGCGTAGAGCTGCTCGATATACGCTGCATTCGCGCCGTCGAGAAACGACGTGATCTGAAACTGCTCGTTAGCTTCTTGCCTTGCCATGGTATCTTCGCGGACGTCTGCGCCCGCCTCCTCAATCCCGTTGATGACCTTTCGGTCTGCCGCTTTGGTCTTTGCCGCTGAGCGGCGGTCGTTCTATCGTGGCTTCGGGCAGGCTATCGTCTGCGATGCCTGCCCGCGCCCTTAATGATGCAGGTCTCAGCCCTTGAGGACTTCGACCAACGTCTTGCCGAGGCGTGCCGGGGAAGGCGACACCTTGATACCAGCCGCTTCCATGGCCGAAATCTTGGATTCCGCATCGCCCTGGCCGCCAGAGACGACAGCGCCGGCGTGACCCATGGTGCGGCCCTTCGGTGCCGTACGACCGGCGATAAAGCCAGCCATTGGCTTCTTGCGGCCCTTCTTGGCTTCGTCGATCAGGAACTGCGCCGCGTCTTCTTCAGCAGACCCACCGATTTCGCCGATCATGATGATCGACTGCGTGGCTTCGTCGGCGAGGAACATCTCCAGGATATCGATGAATTCGGTACCCTTGACCGGGTCACCACCGATACCAACAGCCGTCGTCTGGCCAAGGCCTTCGTTGGATGTCTGGAACACGGCTTCGTAAGTGAGCGTGCCGGAACGGGAAACGATACCGACAGAACCCTTGCGGAAGATCGAACCCGGCATGATGCCGATCTTGCACTCTTCCGGCGTCATGATGCCTGGGCAGTTAGGGCCAAGCAGACGCGAATTGGAACGGTCGAGGCGAGCCTTTACGCGGACCATGTCCATGACGGGGATGCCTTCGGTGATGCAGGTGATGAACGGAATTTCCGCCTCGATGGCTTCGATGATGGCATCTGCTGCGCCTGCTGGCGGAACGTAGATGACCGATGCGTCGGCGCCCGTCTTTTCCTTGGCTTCTGCAACCGTGGCGTAAATCGGCAGGCTCTCGCCCTTAGAGCCGGTCCAGGTTTCGCCACCCTTCTTGGGGTGAATACCGCCAACCATCTGCGTGCCGTAGTAGGCAAGTGCCTGCTCGGTGTGGAAGGTACCGGTCTTGCCGGTCAGACCCTGAACGAGGATCTTGGTGTCTTTGTTTACAAGAATAGACATTATTTCCAGTCCCTCAATTAGCCGTTGATCGCCGCGACGATCTTCTTGGCCGCATCGTCCAGGTCGTCAGCAGCGGTAATCGCAAGACCTGATTCGTTCAGGAGCTTCTTGCCCAACTCGACATTGGTGCCCTCGAGGCGCACGACGAGTGGAACCTTCAGACCGACTTCCTTCACCGCGGCGATAACGCCCTCGGCAATGACGTCGCACTTCATGATGCCGCCGAAAATATTGACGAGGATGCCCTCGACCTTCGGGTCAGCCGTGATGATCTTGAACGCAGCCGCAACCTTCTCCTTGCCAGCGCCACCGCCGACGTCGCAGAAGTTAGCAGGCTCTTTGCCGTACAGCTTGATGATGTCCATCGTTGCCATGGCAAGACCGGCGCCATTGACCATGCAGCCGATGTTGCCATCGAGAGCCACATAGGCAAGGTCCCACTTGGAGGCTTCGATTTCCTTGGCGTCTTCTTCGGTCTCATCGCGCAGCGCCTTGACGTCGTCATGGCGGAAGATCGCGTTGCCGTCGAAGGACATCTTGGCGTCTAGGACGCGCAGGTGACCATCGGTCATGACGATCAGCGGGTTGACCTCGAGAAGAGCCATATCCTTTTCAACGAACGCCTTGTAAAGCGCCGGGAAAAGGGCTTTTGCGTCTTCGGCAGCAGCAGAGGAAAGGTTCAGCGCCTTGGAGATGGCGTCGATGTTTGCAGCCGTTACACCAGCTTCAGGCTCGATCGCAATCGTGTGGATTTTCTCAGGCGTGTCGTGGGCGACAGCTTCGATGTCCATGCCGCCTTCCGTGGAAACCACGAATGCCACCTGACCGACCGAGCGGTCAACGAGCAGCGAGCAGTAGAGCTCGCGGTCAATGTCTGCGCCATCTTCGATGTAGAGACGGTTGACCTGTTTGCCCGCGTCGCCCGTCTGCGCCGTTACCAGCGTGTTGCCCAGCATGTCCTTGGCGTGGGAAACGACTTCCTCGATGGACTTTGCCAGACGAACGCCGCCCTTTGCATCGGGGCCGAGTTCCTTGAACTTGCCCTTGCCGCGACCACCAGCATGAATCTGGCTCTTGACGACGTAAAGCGGACCTGGAAGCTGCTTTGCAGCGGCCTCGGCTTCCTCGACCTTGAGGATAGCAACCCCTTCGGCCACCGGCGCACCATAGCCCTTCAGAAGAGCTTTGGCCTGATACTCATGAATATTCATGGATTAATCCCTGTTTGTAGCCTGAGCGGCAATTACTTCAGCGACGGAGCAATATTGACGCAGGCTTCGCAAAGACCTGCAACCGCGCCGACGGACTTCTGGAAGGCAGCTTCCTCGTCCTTGTTGAGTTCGATTTCGATGATGCGCTCGATGCCGCCTGCACCGATGATGGTGGGAACGCCGACATACATGTCGTTGACGCCGTACTGGCCGGAGAGGTAGGCCGCAGCAGGCAAAACGCGCTTCTTATCCTTGAGGTAGGACTCAGCCATTTCGATGGCCGATGCAGCAGGTGCATAATAGGCAGAACCGGTCTTGAGCAGACCGACGATTTCGGCGCCGCCATCACGTGTGCGCTGAACGATTTCTTCCAGACGCTCGGCAGTCAGCCAGCCCATTTTGACGAGGTCTGTCAAAGGAATGCCGCCAACAGTGGAGTAGCGCGCCAGAGGCACCATCGTATCACCGTGACCGCCGAGAACGAATGCCGTCACGTCCTGAACGGAAACGTTGAATTCCTCAGACAGGAACAGGCGGAAACGCGCGCTGTCGAGAACGCCAGCCATACCGACGACCTTGTTCTTCGGCAGGCCGGAGAACTTCTGAAGAGCCCACACCATGGCGTCGAGCGGATTGGTGATGCAGATCACGAAGGCGTTCGGGGCATACTTATTGATGCCGGCGCCGACCTGTTCCATGACCTTGAGGTTGATGCCGAGAAGATCGTCGCGGCTCATGCCAGGCTTGCGAGCGACACCGGCGGTGACGATGCAGACGTCGGCACCTTCGATGGCTGCGTAATCGCTGGCACCGGTCAACTTTGCATTGAAGCCTTCGACCGGGCCGGACTGGGCAATATCCAGACCCTTGCCCTGCGGAATGCCGTCAGCAATATCGAAGAGGACGATGTCGCCCAATTCCTTCAGGCTGGCGAGATGGGCCAATGTGCCACCGATCATACCAGAACCAATAAGTGCAATCTTTTTGCGAGCCATCGAATGCTTCCTCTTGACCTTCAATTCAATTTCACCGCGAACGTGTGGCGGCCTAAATTGTCGCACTCGACTTAGCCCTATTGGCTCGAAATGGCAAACGATTCTTTATGAGCGAGATTTTTCAATCGTTTAGATCATAAAATTCTTACGTAAACGTAGGAATTTTTGTTGCAGACCTGTCACTTTATTTCGCGTTTTTCATTGTGCAGAGCCAAATAGTCGGCGCTTCGCATCTCGAAAAGACGAGATGCTGTCCGATCAAATTCGAAGCCCTCTGTGCCCCTTCGGGTGATCAGCAACTCCTCTGGCATGGCAGCAGCAGACGCGAACACCCGCACTGTCTGATCGTAAAACGCATCGATCAGGATGATGAATCGTTTGGTCTCGTTACGCTTATCAGCATCGAGGAGCGGAATATGGTCGATGACGACGGTATCGAACCGTTCGGCAATGGCAAGAAAGTCGGAGGCACCGAGTGGCTTCTCGCACAATTCCGCAAAGGAAAACCGTGCGACGCGCCCGGCCGCTCTTGGTACCGGGATGGACCGGCCTTTCATCATAATTTCGGTTGGCTCCGCGACAGATCCCGCAGTCAACTCCGCCCAGGCCATATCCATAGCCCTGTCTGACGCCTCGCCCAAAGGAGTCACATACACGGGCAGGCTCTTGATCTTTTCCATCCTGTAGTCGGTCGGGCTATCCAGCGAGACGACGTGAACATGCGTCTTCAGCATGTCGACAAAGGGGAGGAAGAGGCTGCGATTCAGTCCGTCCTTGTAGAGATTATCAGGAACGACATTGGAGGTCGTCACCAGTGTACAGCCATGGGCGAAGAGTTCGGTGAACAGACGCGCAAGGATCATCGCGTCGGCAATATCGGTCACCGTGAACTCGTCAAAACAGAGCAGTTCCGCCTCGGCCAGCAACTGTGCGGCGACCGGTGGAATGGGGTCAGCCTGCTTTGTCTCGCCATTTTTCAGCTTTTGACGATGGGCGTCGACACGGTTGTGAACATCGGCCATGAACTCATGGAAATGGCAACGGCGCTTCTTTTCGACCGGCGCGACCTGATAGAACATGTCCATCAGCATGGTTTTGCCGCGCCCGACACTGCCATGGACATAGAGGCCCTTCACGGAAGGTGCGGGGCCTGCCTTCTTGGCGAACATCCAACCCAGCGCGCTCGTCTTCTTGGCGGGTTTGCGGATTTTAAGATCGGTCAGGATACGATCAAGCTGCTCCGCAACAGCCAATTGGGCGGCATCTGCTTTCAACTCGCCGGACGCCGTCAATGCATTGAGTTGCTCAACGACGCTGTGGTTGTAGTCTGGTAATGGCTTCATGAAGGCGCCTCATGCGCAGGCAGCGCAAGCGCCGCCCGCGTGATGCAAATTATCGGCTGAGGCCAAGCGGCTGACCGCTGTTCGTCGTGCCATCGTAGCGTGTATCGCCGGTCTTGTAGACGCGACCGATCGTATCGCCGGCACGGTTCTTGAACAGGACCATCTTGTTGGACACTTCCCAAGAACCCATGGACGAGAGCTCACCGGAGCAGCCGCGCGTGCCGCCGCGTGAGCCGCTGCCCAGATTTGTCAGCGTCAGGAACATATCGCACGATGCACCACCGTTCGAGACGCGCCAGTTGCCGACCATGGCTTCCTTGGTCACATCCATGGCGGCTGCGGGCGGTGCAGACGCGACGTTGGTGCCACCAGGTGCTGCATTGGCGGGTGCATTCGGAAACTGCGATGATCCACCAGGAGGAGGCAATGCGCCCGACTGAACCTGCGGAACCGGCTGGGCCTGAAGCGGAGGCGTATAATTGGGATTGCCGCTCGGGGCGCTATTGTTGTTGTAATCGAAAGAGGTACGTTGGCAACCGGCAAGGCTCATAACGACCGCTAGACCCGTCACCACATATCTAAACTGCATCTCAAGCTCCCGATTTTCTGCTTCGGCAGGACCATGTCTACACAAAACGGCTGAATTATTACCAAAGCATTAGCTAACGCAAGCCGCTACCGCGATAATTGCAATTTCAGTCGATTTTTATGGAGTCTCCCGCCCCGTTATTATCAAACAGGCCACGACGGGGAGTCGCGGCCTGTTCACTATCATCGATTATGAGCCGCACTTAAACGCGACGCTCAACCATCATTTTCTTGATTTCTGCGATCGCCTTGGCAGGGTTCAAACCCTTCGGACAGGCTTGTGCGCAGTTCATGATGGTATGGCAGCGATAGAGGCGGAACGGGTCTTCGAGGTTATCGAGACGTTCACCGGTTGCCTCGTCGCGGCTGTCGATCAGCCAGCGATAGGCCTGCAGCAGAACGGCAGGACCGAGATAACGGTCGCCATTCCACCAGTAGCTGGGACAGGACGCAGAGCAGCAGGCGCACAGAATGCACTCGTAAAGACCATCCAGCTTCTGGCGGTCATCATGGCTCTGCTTCCATTCCTTGGCAGGCGTCGGCGATACCGTCTTCAGCCATGGTTCGATGGAGCGGTGCTGGGCGTAGAAGTTTGAAAGATCGGGAACGAGATCCTTGACAACCGGCATGTGCGGCAACGGATAGACCTTAACGGTGCCGTTGATTTCTTCCATGCCCTTAGTGCAGGCCAGCGTGTTCGTGCCATCGATATTCATCGCGCAGGAGCCACAGATACCCTCGCGACAGGAACGGCGCAGCGTCAGCGTCGGATCGACATTGTTCTTGATGTAAAGCAAGGCGTCCAGAACCATCGGACCGCAATTGTCGATATCGATGTAATAGGTATCGATACGCGGGTTCTGGCCGTCATCAGGGTTCCAGCGATAAATCCGGTATTCGCGAACATTTTTCGCGCCTGCCGGCTTCGGCCAGACCTTGCCTTCAGTCATCTGAGAGTTCTTGGGAAGAGCAAGTTCAACCATGTCCAGTTCCTCTCAAATCAATAGACGCGTGCTTTAGGCGCGATCTTCTGGAGATCGATGCCTTCGGCGATCAGGTCGGTGTGAACAGGGCGATAGTCCAGCTTCACGTCGCCCTGCTCGTTGACCCAGGCCAGCGTGTGCTTGCGCCAGTTGACGTCGTCACGGCCACCGAACGGGCCATCCACGAAGTCTTCGCGCGCATGGCTGCCACGGCTTTCCTTGCGCGCTTCCGCGCCGTAAACCGTGGTGATGGCGTTGGCCATGAGGTTTTCGAGTTCCAGCGTCTCGACCAGATCCGAGTTCCAGACCATCGAACGGTCGGTGACCTTGATATCAGGCAGCTCTTTCCAGATGGCGGAAATGCGCTTGCAACCGCTTTCCAGCGATTCCTGCGTACGGAACACGGCAGCATCGTCCTGCATGGCGCGCTGCATCTTGTCACGCAAAACAGCCGTTGGCGTGCCGCCATTGGAGTTGCGCAGACGATCGAAGCGATCCATGATCTTGTCGCAGGCGCCAACATTCAACGCGGGGATGGAACTGCTGCGGTCGATGACCTCGGCGGCACGGATGGCCGCGGCACGGCCAAACACCACAAGGTCGATCAGCGAGTTGGAACCAAGACGGTTCGCACCGTGCACGGACGCGCAACCGGCTTCACCCACGGCCATCAGGCCAGGAATGATGCGTTCAGGGTTTTCGCTATCGGCGTTCAGCACTTCACCCCAATAGTTGGTCGGAATGCCGCCCATATTGTAGTGAACCGTCGGCAGGACCGGGATCGGCTCGCGCGTGACGTCCACACCTGCGAAAATCTTGGCGCTTTCGGAAATGCCCGGCAGACGCTCGTGCAGGATAGCCGGATCGAGATGATCCAGATGCAGGAAAATGTGGTCCTTGTTCTTGCCAACGCCACGGCCTTCGCGAATTTCCATGGTCATGCAGCGCGACACGACGTCGCGCGAGGCCAGATCCTTGGCGGATGGCGCGTAACGCTCCATGAAGCGTTCGCCTTCGGAGTTGACGAGATAGCCGCCCTCACCGCGAGCGCCTTCGGTGATCAGACAGCCTGCTCCGTAGATGCCGGTCGGGTGGAACTGAACGAATTCCATGTCCTGAAGCGGAAGACCGGCGCGTGCGATCATGCCGCCGCCGTCACCCGTGCAGGTGTGCGCAGATGTTGCGGAGAAGTAGGCGCGGCCATAGCCGCCCGTCGCCAGAACAACCATCTTGGCGGAAAAGCGATGGATCGTACCGTCATCGAGGTTCCAAGCAACGACACCCGTGCAACGGCTACCATCATCGGACATGATGAGATCAAGCGCAAAATATTCGATGAAGAATTCGGCGTTGTTGCGCAGCGACTGGCCGTAAAGCGTGTGAAGAATCGCATGACCGGTTCGGTCGGCAGCGGCGCAGGTGCGCTGTACTGGCGGGCCTTCGCCGTAGTTCTGCATGTGGCCGCCGAACGGGCGCTGATAAATTTTGCCTTCGGCGTTACGCGAGAACGGCACGCCATAATGCTCCAGCTCATAGACCGCCTTCGGCGCTTCCATGGCTAGGTACTGCATGGCATCCACGTCGCCCAGCCAGTCGGAACCCTTGACGGTGTCGTAAAGGTGCCACTGCCAGCTATCAGGCGTCATGTTGTTGAGCGATGCGGCAATGCCACCCTGCGCCGCAACGGTGTGCGAGCGTGTCGGGAAAACCTTGGTAATGCAGGCGGTCTTGAAGCCCTGCTCTGCCATGCCGAGCGTTGCGCGAAGACCCGCGCCGCCAGCACCCACGACGATCACGTCATAGGCGTGATCGACATAGGTATATGCCTTGCCATTGGTGGAAGGTGAACTGATCGATGCCATGACGGATTATCCTGCGAATGCGATTTTCAGAATGGCGAACAGACAGAGGCCAGCAACGACGATCGCGAAGAATGTATTGAGCATCACGAGGACGATCTTGAGCCCTTCAGCGTGAATATAGTCTTCGATGATGACCTGCATGCCGAGCTTCATGTGAATGACGCCGGAGATGACCACCAGTGCCATGACCACTGCTACAAGCGGGTTGGCGAGAGCCGAAACGACCTCCGCATGCGGCGCCCCGCCATACATGACCAGGAACACCACGAAGAACAGTAGCAGCGGAACATTGGCGACCGCCGTCAGGCGTTGGCGCCAGAAGTGCTCGGTGCCATCCTTGGCAGAGCCAAGACCGCGAACCTTGTTGAGAGGGGTACGCATATCCATGAAACGATCTCCTTAGCGCACGATGTAGGCGATGACCCAGATCAGCGCGGTCAGACAGATGGACACGACCAGCGATATTTTTACCAGCTTGGTGGTGAAGTGCTTTTCGAAGCCGTAGCCCAAATCCCACATGAAGTGACGAAGGCCACTCAACATATGGTACATCAGCGCCCAGGTATACCCGATCAGGATCAGCTTGCCGATGATCGAACCCATCGCCCACTGCACCCAGTCGTAATAGGCACCACCTGATGCGGCAGCGACCAGCCACCACACGACCAGAAGCGTGCCGAAATACAAGGCTGCCCCGGTTATGCGGTGCACGATCGATGCAAGCATCGTTGGAATCAGCTTGTAAACCTGAAGATGTGGCGACAGAGGCCGGTTATTTGTCACATTCGCCATCAGAACCTCGCGGCGTTTTTCCAGTGCGCTACGACCGTTCGAGCGCGCCCAAAGCAACAGCACATGATGAGAGACTGTGCATTGCACCAACCGCGACCTTTAATCGTAGGAGGGCATGACCACAAGCACAATTGACAGCCGAATCGAATTTAATCGATTGTGAGACGAAGATTCGCTTTAAAAAGCCGGATCGAAAATCAAATGTCCAGCGTTTCCAATTCTTAGGAATATAAAAATCTTACGTTTACGTAAATTGATGAAGCGTTTTAGATGTCATGGAAAATAGAAAAAATCCGGAGATTCTTGCTCATGTTATCGATCCGAATCACTACCGCGGTTGTTGCTTTAGCGTTGCCGATTTCTATCACGTCATACGCTCAGGCGGGCGAAAAATACGGACACGACGCCTATAGCCATAGCCGCCGGCACAGGCAGCCCTCCTCCTACGGTGGTGAGGGATTGCCATCCTATATCAGTGGACTTGGAACATATACGGGCAGTATCTCGGGCATTCGGGCACGCGGAAACGGGATTTATTTCGCCGCGGAAGGGAGAAGAAATGGTCGCGCTCAAGCACCGAGACGGGACTTCGGACCTCGGCTTATTCGCGTCAACAGCCGAACGGTAGGGGCAGCGTGTGCTTATGAGGCAGGTGTCTGCGTCATCCGCCCCTGAGACCGCTTTACAGGAGACGCCAGACTGTCGTCTTCTTTACGTCGCTGTCTTCCAGCACCCGCGTAACAGGCACCTCATATGTTCCGCAAGCCTCTAACCGAGTTTTTGGCAGATATGCCCGTCCGGGGTCGCCGACAAGAACAACGACGCCTTTGCTGGCCAGCATCGAAAACCACGGGGTCAGCGCTTCGGCAAATGCGCGGTCGTAAAACACATCGCCAGCCAGCAGAACGTCAGCGTCTACATCGCTGCCGATCACATTTTCACCGTTAAAACACACATCAACATCGTTCGCGGCAGCGTTGAGAGAAATTGCCGCTTCCGCCCAGGGGTCTATATCGACAGCTGTCACGCTTGCAGCACCCGCCTTGGCAGCCGCAATCGCCACCAGCCCGGAACCACTGGCGAAATCGATCACCTTGCGGCCTGCCACCTGCTCTGGATGGTCAAGAACATACCGGGCAAGTCCTTGGCCACCTGCCCAGGCAAAGGCCCAAAACGGAGGCGGAAGACCGATTTCCTGCAACTCGTCTTCGGTTTTCAGCCACAGATCATGCGCCTCGCTTGCGAGATGCAGCCGAATTTCCGGGACATGTGGCGGCGACATGATGGTCGTATTGCTTCTGATAAAAACCTCAGGATCGGTCTTCACATCTATTCAGTCCGGTGAGCGAGGCGGCTTGTCGAGTTTGCCCATACGGCAGACCTCGAGATATTCCTCGAGCAACACCGGCTGCACCGACAGACGCATGGAGGTGACGAGAGACATCTCGGCAAGCTTGGGATTGGCTTTCACGTCTTTCAGGGTAACCGGCACCGGCATATCGCAAACGGCCTTGATGTGCACGCAGTCCCAGCGCGCATCGCCTTCCGCTGTCGAATCGGGCTGCGAAAGTTCACAGACCTCAACGATACCGACGACTTCCAAACCCTCGTTGGAGTGATAGAAGAAGCCCTTATCGCCGATCTTCATCGCACGCATATTGTTGCGCGCCTGATAGTTGCGAACCCCGCCCCACTCTTCGCCAGCGTCACCCTTTGCCTTTTGCTGCTCCCAGGACCACGTGGCGGGCTCGGACTTAAAAAGCCAGTAATTCGCCATCTCCGTCACGCTCCCGGATTATTGAAGACCCAATTATAGGGCTTCACATCAACGCTTTCGAACAGGCCAGCCTTGGCGTAGGGGTCGGCGTCTGCCAATGCTTTTGCCGCATCGATGTCAGCCGCTTCCACAATCACCAGGCTGCCATTTGGCTTTCCTTCGGCGTCCAGAAACGGACCCGCCATCTTCAGCGTGCCCTCGGCGTTCAGCTTGTTCAGATGCTCCAGATGAACAGGACGGGTCTCCATGCGCACATGCAGATGGTCAGGCTTGTCCTTGCAGATGAAAGCAAACAGCATTTTCGTCTCCTCGAGAATGGCCCTACTCGGTGGTGATGGGCCGTGTCATCAATTGTTGAATGGCGGTTTTGATATCGAGCTTGCCATCGATGATCGCAGCAACTGAATCTGTCACTGGCATTTCGACCCCGCGTTGCGCAGCAAGACGTGAGGCGACGGAGGCCGCATAAGCGCCTTCCACAAGCCCGCCATGGAACGCAGCGGCTTCCCCGCCCTGCCCCAGCGAAATCCCGAAACGCAGATTGCGTGACTGGTGGCTGGTGGCTGTCAGAACGAGGTCTCCCAAACCGGAAAGTCCCCGAACCGTATCCGCCTGGCCACCCATTGCGACGACGAGGCGCGACATCTCGGCCAAGCCCCGCGAAATCAGCGCCGCACGCGCAGAATCCCCAAGCCCTGCGCCTTCCACAATGCCGGCGGCAATCGCCAGCACGTTCTTCAACGCGCCGCCAAGTTGAACACCAATCCGATCTGCCGAGGCATAGAGCCGGAACGTCCTGCCGGAAATGGTCTGTGCCAGCCGCTCTGCCACACCGGCATCGCTGGCGGCAACGGCCATCGCCGTTGGCAATCCACCGGCAATATCGGCCGCAAATCCCGGACCGGACAGAACGGCAACAGGATGATGGGGCAATTCATGCTCGAGCACATCCGTCAGCAGTTGCCCCGATGAGCGGTCGATGCCCTTTGCACAGGTGACGATAATCGCATCCTTAGCCAGATAAGGACCGTAGTTCCGGGCAGCATCCACCTGGGCCTGGGACGGCATGGCGAAGAGAACGATACCAGCATCCCGCAGCACATCCGGCTCGGCGGAGTAGTTCAGGATATCGGGAAGTGAAATACCTGGGAGGGCGGCCTCGTGCATGCCATCCACGCGCAAATCGGCAATCAGCGCCGCGTCACGCCCAAGCAGCGTCACGTCATGGCGGTTTTCCAAGGCGACGACCACGGCAATCGCAGTACCGAAGGCACCCGAACCGATGACGACGACTTTTTCACGTTCCGTCATGCCTTCGCTCCCCGTTTACCGAAGCCGATCAGGGTTTGCGCTTGCGCATCCAGCGGCCAGCGCGAGCGCGGCTGCGTATCGAAACGATCAGGCTCCATGCCCAGCGCCATGCGTTCCAGACCGGCCCAGGCAATCATGGCCGCATTGTCCGTACACAGCTGTAGAGGCGGTGCGATAAACCGAAACCGATGTTTGTCGCACAAATCCTGAAGCGTTTGTCGGATTTCCCGATTGGCAGCAACGCCACCGGCCACGACAA
Source organism: Hyphomicrobiales bacterium (assembly GCA_900472925.1). Lineage (GTDB taxonomy): Bacteria > Pseudomonadota > Alphaproteobacteria > Rhizobiales > Rhizobiaceae > Agrobacterium. The sequence goes on along the minus strand of UCJU01000015.1, from coordinate 109,438 downwards.
GTGATGGCCCACCGTCAACGGAGGGGAATTCCTCAATGAACCGCTGCAGGCCACGGCCTATACGATCCTTCAGTGTCCGCGATACCGCTTTTTGAAAGGAAGCGCAGATATCGGCAATGTCCTGCTCGGAGAGCGGAGCAATCGCCGTCGCCGCCTGGCGAACTGCGGTCTTCAAACCGGAAAAGGAAAAATCCAGCCGCGCTTCGCCGACCATCGGACGCGGCAGAGCAAAACGATCTGCATTGCCGTTTGCGGCAGCTTTTTCCACCGCCGGTCCACCGGGGTAGGGAAGCCCCAAAAGCTTCGCTGTCTTGTCGAAAGCCTCGCCCAAAGCATCATCGATGGTGGTGCCCCAGCGCTCGTACTGACCAACGCCGCGCACGAGAATGAGCTGGGTGTGCCCACCGGAAACCAGCAGCATCAGATAGGGAAATGAAAGGCCATCGGTCAACCGCGCCGTCAGCGCATGACCTTCCAGATGGTTGATGGCGTAAAGGGGTTTGCCGCTCGCCATGGCAATCGCCTTGCCGGTCATCAGCCCGACGATCAGACCGCCGATCAGACCCGGACCCGATGTGGCAGCAACCGCATCGATATTGGAAAGTGTGACGCCAGCACCCGTCAACGCTTCTTCCACCAAGGTATCCAGCGCCTCCACATGGGCGCGTGCGGCAATTTCCGGCACCACACCGCCATAGGCGCTGTGTTCTTCCAGCTGCGACAAAACGACGTCGGAGACAATCTCTCCACGGCCGTCAGCGTGCCGAACCACCACGGATGCGGCGGTTTCGTCACAACTTGTCTCGATGCCGAGGATACGAAGAAAGGAGGTCATAGCCGGTTCGTTGATTGCGGTGCTTCAGAAACTTGGGTACGAACACCTCCGGTAACAATGGATAGAAGCGGATGCAAACAAAACCTTTCCGAATCGGCACACGCGGAAGCCCCTTGGCGTTGGCTCAGGCGCATGAGACGCGAGATCGTCTCGTAAAAGCTCATGGCCTTGCGCCTGAAATGTTCGAGATCGTGCCGATCACCACAAAGGGTGACCGCATCGCCGACCGCGCTTTGTCGGAGGTTGGCGGCAAGGGCTTGTTTACCGAAGAACTTGAAACAAAGCTTTTGTCAGGTGATCTCGACTTTGCCGTGCACTCGTCCAAGGACATGGCCACGAAGCTGCCAGATGGCTTGCATCTTTCCGCATTTCTGCCTCGTGAAGACGTCCGCGACGCCTTTATCGGTCGCGCCGCCCCAAAGCTGATAGAACTGCCCCATGGCGCCACCGTTGGCTCGGCCTCGTTGCGCCGACAGGCGCTCATCCGGCGCGTGCGACCGGATCTCAATGTCATTCTGTTTCGCGGTGCCGTGGCGACACGCCTGCGCAAACTGGAAGACGGACTGGCCGATGCGACCTTGCTTGCTTTTGCTGGCCTCAAGCGGCTGGACATGGCAGATGTCCCGACAGAGTTGCTGGAAACGAAGGACTTCCTGCCCGCACCTGCGCAAGGCGCCATCGGCATCGAAAGCCGCAACGGCGATACCCGTATCGATGAACTGCTCGCAGCCATCAATCATGGCCCGACATACGATGCCGTCTCCTGCGAACGTGCGTTCCTGTCGGTGCTTGATGGCTCCTGTCGCACGCCGATTGCCGGTTATGCGATGTGTAACGGTGACGAACTGCATTTCTCCGGCCTTATTCTGACCCCAGATGGACGAACCGAACATAGCGTCGAGATATCCGGTAAATGCGCGCAGGCTTTGACGCTCGGACGAACAGCGGGAGAACAGGTTCGGACCGCCGCCGGACCTGGCTTCTTCGAAGGTTGGACCTGACCATGCGTGTCGTCGTCACCCGCCCGCAAGCGTCAGGGCAAAAGACGGCGACCCTTTTGCGCGAGCGCGGCCATGAAGCGCTACTTCTGCCGCTGAGCCAAGCCGTCCACCACATCGAAACGACTGCCTTGGCCCTGGCAAGCCAACCGGACGCACTTGCCGTGACCAGTACGGAAGCTCTTCGAGTGCTGACAGCGGGCAACCTCGATCTATCACACGTCTTGCAACGGCCCCTGTTTGCAGTGGGGTCAGCTTCCGCGCGGGCNNGCCCGCGCAGCTGGATTTCAGACCGTCATGGCTGGCGAGAGCGATGGCCAAGCGCTGGCGGAGCTGGTCGCAAGCGTCAGGGAAAACACCTCTGCGCCATGGAGCCATCTTCTCTACCTTGCCGGAAAGCCCAGAGATCAGGGGTTCGAACAGCGCCTTTCCGCTCTGGACGTGCCATTCGAAAGCGTCGAGGCTTACGAGATGGCGCCTGTGCCGTGGAGCCAGGCACAACTTGATGACCTCCTTTCAGAGGCACCCGCAGATGTAGTGCTGTTTTACTCGAGTGAGGCTGTTCGGCTGTTTTTCAAGCTCTCGATCAGCCAGGCGGTTTTCAAGCGGCTGGCTCACTGCAAATTTATCTGTATCAGCGGCAAGGTCCTTTCCGAAATTCCGGCTGCATTTCGATCAGGTGCATTGGCCGCGACGACGCCCAGCGAGACTGAAATGTTCGATCTCCTTGAGGCAAAAGCGGGAACCTAATTCCCTCTTGCCTCTTTCCTTTGCCGTCATCACTAACTAGGTTTAGGGAAATGCAGGCAAAATGAGGTTGTCATGGTATCGGGAAAACCGCCACGCCACTCCAAATCCAACGCCGAGCCGGTCACAATCGATCTGGACGCCAAGGACGTGAAAGAAGTCGGCACGGACAAGGATAAAGCCCCCGCTGATGCTGCAAGCACGGCTAAACCTCCTGAAAAGACACCTCCCGCGGCCTCCTCGCCAGCCGATGGCTCGGCAAAGGCTCCCCCGGACAATCCCCGCCCGATATGGGAAGAGCAGGTCAAAACCCCGATAGAGCCAGAACCGAATATCCAAAAATCGGACGATGCAAAGCCTGCCGATCAGGGCGCGTCTAAGACCTCATCCGTGCCACCCTTGAAGACAGAAACACCCAAGGTGACAGCGAGTTCGGAACCGCTGAAAACCGGGGCTTCCAAGCCGACGGCCGATAAAACGTTCTCAGGGAGCACGACAACCGGTGCAAAAAATGGTGCCGAAAGCCGGGCTGGCAATTCCGGGCTTCTTGCTGCCGGTATCGTTGGAGGTCTGATCGCACTGCTGGCTGCGGGCAGCATGCAATATGCCGGTTACCTGCCACCCTATACGGGAAGCGCTGGTTCTTCAGAGGAGCTAGCCACCCTCAAATCGCAGGTTGCAAGCTTGCGCGAACAGGTCCCAAAACCCCAGGCGAGCGGAGATACGGCCTCGCTTGAAACGCGTATCGCAGCGCTTGAAAGCTCTGCTGCATCTGGCGGCGGCGATGTCGCAAACAAGTTGTCGGCACTGGAAGGCTCGGTTTCCACCCTTCAATCCGAAAAAGCCAAGCAGGATAAGGCAGCCGCCGATCTGGCGCGCCGTTTGAGCGAAGCCGAAACGAAGATCAACGAACCGCGTGACGATATTGAAGTCGCACGCGCCATTGCGTCTGCCGGATTGAAGGCAGCCATTGATCGCGGCGGACCGTTTCTTGCCGAGCTTGATACCTTGTCGCGTGTCACGCCCGATGATCCTTCGGTTCAGTCTCTGCGTCCCTTTGCAAACACGGGTGTTCCTTCCCGCGCTGAGTTGACCCGCAATTTTCCCGATGTCGCCAATGCGATGCTAGATTCGCTGAACCAGTCAGACCCAAATCAAGGCGTACTCGACAGGCTGGCACAGAGTGCTCTGTCTCTCGTGAAGGTGCGTCCCGTCGGCAACGTAGAGGGGGAGAGTGCCGAAGCGAAGATTGCCCGGATAGAAGACAAACTTCGCAACGGCGACCTGAAGGGTGCCGCACTTGAATGGGACAGCTTGCCTGAGCCAGCCAAGGCGACGTCGGCCGATTTCAAGAAGTCGCTCGATGCTCGCGTTGAGGTCGAAGACCTCGTGAACGGCACGCTGACACGCGCCATCAGCAGCACCGGCCAGCAGGGATAAGACATGACAAAAATCATCACTTTCGTCGTCATCGTCCTTCTGATCGGGTTCGGATTTTCATGGCTGGCCGATCGTCCAGGCGTTCTCTCCATCGTCTGGCAGGGCCAGTTGATCGAGATGAGCCTCATGGTGGCGGCATCGGTCATCGCGGCGCTGATCGTTGCCATCATGATCGTCTGGTGGTTGTTCAATACAGTCTGGAACTCTCCGCATGCGGCACGGCGCTATTTTCGCGCCCGTAAGCGTGACCGCGGCTATCAGGCGCTGTCGACAGGTCTGATTGCAGCCGGTGCAGGCAACGCCGTTCTTGCCCGCAAGATGACAGCACGCACGCAGGGGCTGTTGAGCGCGGATCAGGAACCGCTGATCCATCTGCTGGAGGCACAGGCTGACCTCATTGAAGGCAAATACGATGCCGCCCGCCGCAAGTTTGAAGCCATGGCGCAAGACCCGGAGACCCGTGAACTGGGCCTGCGCGGCCTTTACATGGAGGCTCGCCGTCAAGGCGCCAACGAAGCTGCGCTCGAATATGCCGAGAACGCCGCGAGACATGCGCCTTATCTTCCCTGGGCCGCACAGGCCACGCTGGAAAGCAAATCCCGCAACGGCGAATGGGACGACGCCATCCGCTTGCTGGATCAGCAGAAGGCGGCACATGTCATCGAACGCGGTGAGGCAGAGAGGCTGAAGGCCGTTCTGTTGACTGCAAAGGCGGAAGAGAAGTTCGAAAGCGACCCGAAGGCTGCACGTGAAGACGCCAATCAGGCGCTGAAATTATCGAAGGGTCTCATTCCCGCAGCTTTGATCGCTGCCAGATCGTATCTGCGAGAAGACAATCTGCGCAAAGCTGCCTCTGTTCTGGAACCCGTCTGGAAACTGTCTCCGCATCCGCAAATTGCCCAACTCTATGTACGCGCTCGCAGCGGTGATACCGCTGTCGACCGCTTGAAACGTGCAGAGCGGCTCGAGAGCCTGAAGCCGAACAATGTCGAGTCTTTGTTTGCCGTTGCGCAAGCAGCGCTCGATGCGCAGGATTTCCCACGCGCCCGCGCCAAGGCGGAAGCCGCCGCACGGATCGAGCCGCGCGAAAGCATCTTCCTGCTCATGGCCGATATCGAAGAGGCCGAGACAGGTGATCAGGGGCGTATCCGCCACTGGATGTCGCAGGCGCTGCGCGCGCCTCGGGACCATGCCTGGGTAGCGGATGGCATCGTTTCGGAAAAGTGGTTGCCTGCCTCGCCGGTAACCGGCCGCATTGACGCATTCGAGTGGAAGGTGCCGTTCGGCCAGGTTGAAGGGCCTGTCGAGGACAATGGTGTCGACCGCGCGCTGTCATCCCTGCCGGACGTCGCCAAGCCGGAAATTCGCGAGAAAATTATCGAAATTCCCGTGCCGGTCAAGGTAACCGATCCTGTCGTCGTCACCGAAACCAAAATCGTGCCCAAAGATCAGCCTAAAGTACCGGCGGACGAAAAGCGCCCGGATGCCGTTCCCTTTTTCGGCGGCCTGCCTGATGATCCCGGTGTGAAAAAGCCGACTGCGGAACCGGATGAAAAGACGCGCCTCAATTTGTTTTGATCGACTTTAAGGATAATCATGTTCGACCGTATCCAGTCTTTTTTCCAGAACCTTACCCATGGCGGTTCTTCAGAGGATTTCGCGCCAGATGATCTGCGTGTGGCCATCGCTGCCCTGTGCTTTCAGGTGATGGAGGCTGACGGTACGGTTTCGAATGTGGAACGTCAGCGTCTGCGGGAATTGCTTCAGGAGCATTATGATCTCAGCTGCAGCAAGCTGGATGCCCTGATGGAGGCAGGTCGTGAGGCCGGACTTGAAGCGGTTGATTATTATCGCTTCACCACTGATATCAGACGCCATTTGAATGAAGAACAACGTATCGAGCTGGTCGGTGTCCTCTGGGACATCGTCTATGCGGATGGCGAGCGAAACGAGATGGAAGATCATGTCATCTGGCGCGTGGCCGATCTCCTCGGTGTCTCTGTCCGGGACCGGGTTCTGCAACGCCAGCAGGCGGCGACCCATGTGAATATTTCGGAGGTAAGCGATAACAAGCAAGATGCTGTTTGAACCAATTCGCCATCGGGACAAACAAGACAGCATATTGATCGTGCTCCACCAGGAGAGATCCACTCCCGGCAGGGTCGGTCAGATGCTGATCGAAAAAGGTTACAGGCTGGATATTCGCCGCCCTGCCCTTGGGGACGCTCTGCCTGCATCGCTATCTGACCACAAGGGCGCCGTCATATTCGGTGGTCCGATGAGTGCTAACGACCCCGAACCTTTCATCAAGTCGGAGATCGACTGGTTGAAAGTCCCTCTAAGAGAGGACAAGCCTTTTCTCGGCATTTGTCTGGGTGCGCAAATGCTTTCCAAACATCTGGGCGGAAAGGTTCAGGCGCACCGGGACGGAAAGGTGGAGATCGGTTGGTATCCCCTGCAAACCACCGAAAAAGGCCGCCTGCTGATGAAACACTGGCCGCAAATGGTCTATCATTTCCACCGCGAAGGCTTTGATCTGCCCCATGGTGCCGAGTTGCTTGCTTCCGGTGAGACCTATCCCAACCAGGCATTTCGCTATGGTCATAATGCGTGGGGCCTGCAATTCCACGCCGAACTCACCCGCGCCATGATGCACAGTTGGGTGGTCCGCGGTGCGCAACGTTTCAGCCTGCCCAACGCGCAAGCCGGCAGTCAGCATCTGGAGGGTCGGATGATGTTCGACAGGCCGCTGCGAAGCTGGCTATCCCATTTTCTCGATCTGGTCTTTGATGGCCAACAGCACAATGTGCAGCAAACTAGCTACGCAACACTTCCGTCAGCTTGACGCCGATGATGTTGTCATCGTTGTCGGAGACGATTTCTCCCCGACCTATCGTCTGCCCGTTGACCCGGATTTCGACGGGATCGCCAAACCGTTTGTTCAGAAGAACCACCTGATCTTTCGTAAGCGACATCAGAGCAGACACCGGCACCTGCGCATGGCCGATCACCACTTCCATCGTCAACGGAATTTCTTCGAAGTTTTTGCTGGAGGACTGCTGCGGACCCACAAGCGCCCGACTGTTTTCGTGGGCTGGCTTTCCCCAATCCGTAAGGTGTGCGCGCACTGTCTGGCGATCGGAAAGCGGGGCGTTGAGTGCATGTTCGACCCGGTAGGGCTGGTTAAAACTCGCGCCAACCGCCGGCCATGAGAAAGGCGCCGCACCGTCACTTGAATCCATCATGGAACACCTCAACTCGAATCACACCGTCATGGGATTTCTCACTGTAACGCCGCGATGGGCTGGCGTAGCTGATGATTTATGAAACAGTGAGGGGATCGTTAATAAAGAATTAACATCCACAGGAGGAAGCAGGTACACGCCAAGCAGTCATGCGAACAGTGTCAAAACGACACATATTTTAGAATTGATACAGGTTCGTTTTTGAAAAGCGCAGATTGTTGTCACAGGTTCGGACACATATGGACAGAGTGAAGGCGGATGTGAAATAGAAAACGCCCTGCCCCACGCATCTCGAAAAATAAAAGTTCGGCGACGGAAAAGGCTTCCAAATCAACGACACTTGCCGGTTGCTATGCGAATGACTAAATGTCACCCAACAACGATATGGAGACATTGATGCTTGCCCTGTTTCAGACAATCGATCTGGCTTTAAACCTTTACACCTGGGTGCTGATTCTCAGCGCCATTTTCTCCTGGCTCTACGCCTTCAATGTCATCAACTCTTCGAACCAGTTCGTCGGCGCGATCGGCAGCTTCCTCTACAATGTCACCGAGCCTGCACTGCGACCCATCCGTCGCGTCCTGCCAAATCTCGGCGGCATCGACATTTCCCCGATCATCCTGCTGCTGATTATCTTCTTCATCCGCTCGCTGATGTGGAACACGATCTACCCGCTGGTGGCCTGATACGTCCCTATCGACATAAAAAAAACCTCCGGATCGCCTGCGACCCGGAGGTTTTTCAGTTTGAACTGGTAGCGACAGCTGAAATCAGCCTTGCCCCTTGTAGCGCTCAATCGCTTCGACGATCAGCTTCTTGGCAACGTCCACGTTCTGCCAGCCGCCCATCTTGACCCACTTGCCGGGCTCCAGATCCTTGTAGTGCTCGAAGAAGTGCTCAATCTGCTTCAGCGTGATTTCCGGCAGGTCCGTGTAGTTCTGGACCTTGTCGTAACGCTGTGTCAGCTTTGGCGCGGGAACGGCGAGGATTTTTTCGTCCTTGCCGCCGTCGTCTTCCATGATCATCACGCCGATCGGGCGCACATTGATCACGCAGCCTGGAACGAGCGGACGTGTGTTGCAGATCAACACATCGATCGGATCGCCATCCTCTGACAGGGTGTGGGGTACGAAGCCGTAGTTACCCGGATAGGTCATAGGCGTGTAAAGAAAGCGGTCGACGACCAGCGCGCCTGCGTCCTTGTCCATCTCGTATTTGATCGGGTGGCCACCGACAGGGACCTCGACAATCACATTGATATCATCCGGCGGGTTCTTGCCGATAGAAATAGCATCGATACGCATTCGCTTCCCTCGATTAGGTGGGTTGGACTGGCATGTCGATACTGGGAAAGCAGCCGCATTGCAACACGACTTCACGCGTTCAGGCAAAACACCATTGCCAAATCGCGGTTTTTACGTGCCAGCGTGTCTCAACTTTTTCGATAGGAGAAACTGTTGACCAATCACTGCCGAGTCTGTTTGGGACCGCAAAATTGCAGCCACCGATCTCTCAAAATTCGCTGAGACTTAGAGGTCGATGATGGTGCCGCGACCGTCATTCCAGACCCGCATATTCTGCTGCTCGCGATGACGCGGCTGCACAGGAATGGGGGCAGGCTTCAATCGCGCTGAAAACAGACGCGCGACGCTGAGGACAGCCAAGGTGCCGACAAGTGCGATCGTCAAGGAAGCGGTGAAAAGTGCGGCAAGCGCCAGAATTGCGATGCTGGAAGCCGCGATGAAGAATGTACGAATGCCCTGCATGATTCAAACCTTTCTGTCCAGACGAATGTGGGCCTTCTTTCCGCTGCTTGCAAGAGGGTTCCCACCATCTGGAAGCTTGCGAATGTCACAAAAGGTTGACACAAGTGCGGCATGGCCGATTTTTATTTCAGCAATACTGTGCGCCCGCGCCGCTCACTTCTGTCTGTACCCACGATCAACCAGCGCGCACTTGCCAAACTCGCGACGCTCGATTGTGATGGCGTCATCTTCGATCTCGAAGATTCCGTTGCACCGGATATGAAGGACGAGGCGAGGAACAATCTCGTCGCTGTCTTCAAAGATTTCCCGTTGGAAGGTCGCGAAGCGATCATCCGCATCAATTCTGCCGCAACGACTGCTGGGCAGAATGACATCAAGGCGGCCCTCATATGCCAGCCTGACGCGATCCTTCTGCCAAAGGTCGAGCAACCCTCCGATATCCACGATGTTGCCGATCTGTTGGCGGAGTCGGATGCTCCCGATAGCCTGAAGATCTGGGCGATGATCGAAACACCTAAAGGCGTCCTCAATGCAGCCGCCATCGCCGAGGCGTGCCATACGACAGGCGCGCGTCTTGGGGGGTTCATTATCGGCCTAAACGATCTGCGCAAGGAAACCCGCGTTCCTGACCAGCCGGGACGAACCTATCTCGTTCCATGGCTGATGCAGGTCATCCTTGCTGCCCGCACCTATGGGCTGGAGATCATCGATAGCGTGTCGAATGACTTTCGTGACCTCGATGCTTTTGCTCAGGAATGCGAACAGGGCCGCGCCATGGGTTTCGATGGCAAGATGCTGATTCACCCAGCCCAGATCGAGGCGGCCAACCGGGCTTTTGCGCCGGATAAGACCGCGCTGACAGAAGCGCGAGACATTATCGCGGCTTTCGAAAACCCGCAATCTGCGGGACTGAACGTCATCAATTCCAATGGGCGTATGATTGAACGACTGCATGTCGGACCGGCGCAAAGGCTGGTCGCTATGGCCGATATCATCGCCAAACGAAACGGAGAAAAACCATGAAAGTCTATCGCTTTATAACCGGTCCTGATGACGCTAAGTTCTGTCACCGCGTGACCGAAGCACTCAACAAGGGTTGGGAACTGGCGGGGTCACCGACCTATGCGTTCAACGCTGCAACAGGCGTCATGCACTGCGGACAGCCTGTCATAAAGACAGTCGAGGGCAAGGAATACCACCCGGATATGAAGCTGGGCGAGCAGTAAGCCCATCGTTTAGCAGCGGCGGATCAGCGATCCGTCACTGCCTCGTCCGCACTTTCCTCGATGCGCTCCATATCGTCGTCCGACAGGCCGAAATGATGGCCGATTTCGTGGATGAGGACGTGGGTGATGATGTCTCCCAGCGTTTCCTCGTTTTCGGCCCAGTAATCCAGGATAGGTCGGCGATACAGGATGATGCGATTGACCATCTCGCCGGTTTCCATGGTGAACCGCTCCGAAATGCCGCGTCCTTCGAACAGACCAAGCAGATCGAACGGCGTTTCCAGGGCCATGTCCTCGAACACCTCATCGGTCGGGAAATCCGCAATTTCGATGATAAGGTCCTTGGTCAGCGCACGAAACTCTTCCGGCAAATGGCCATATGCCTCGATGGCAAGCGATTCGAATGCTGAAAGAGTCGGCGCGTGGCGATCCCGCCAATCGTCGGTTTTGTCTATGCGGGCCATTTCTGCTCCTTGTTGAGAGGCCCATATAACCTCTTGCCAACGAAATTTCGAGGCCTGTTTGCCACAACCGGTGAAATCCCCTCAGATTCTTGGCCTTCAGGGTTATTTTACACCCCCTCACGACCTTGACAGAAACGGCCCGCTCGCGTATCCGGCACGTGAAATTGAGGGCGTATTGCGTCTTCCGTTTATATCGCTTTGTCAAAAGCGGTTTCACCGGCACGGTTTCCAGAAGCATTCAGCCTCCAGAATCCTAGCTATTCGACTGATAAAAAGACGGCCAGACCGCATTTGCGGGCAGAGCCGGAACGAACATGAAAGGATAAAAAATGTTCGCAGTCATCAAGACCGGCGGTAAGCAGTACCGTGTAGCGGCCAACGACTTGCTCACAATTGAAAAGTTGGAAGCAGACGCTGGCGCAACTGTAGAATTCACCGAAGTTCTCGTGATCGGCGTTGGCGCTGACGCACAGTTCGGCGCACCTTTCGTTGCAGGCGCAACGGTCAAGGCTGAAGTTGTTGAACACAACCGCGGCAAGAAGGTCATCGCCTTCAAGAAGCGTCGTCGTCAGAACTCCAAGCGTACGCGCGGTCATCGTCAGCATCACACCGTCGTCCGTATCACGGACATCGTTGCAGCCTAATCGGCGCGACACGGGAAACCAGGTTTTAAAGGAGAAATCCAATGGCACATAAAAAAGCTGGCGGTTCATCGCGCAACGGTCGCGATTCGAATTCCAAGCGCCTTGGCGTGAAGAAGTTCGGCGGCGAAGCCGTCATTCCAGGCAACATTATTCTGCGCCAGCGCGGAACGCAGTGGCATCCCGGCGCCAATGTTGGCCTCGGCAAAGACCACACGATTTTCGCGCTGACAGCCGGCAACGTGTCCTTCCGCTCGAAGGGCAATGGCCGCGTATACGTGTCTGTAGCACCGAAAGCGGAAGCCGCAGAATAAGCCGGTCGCGTCATATGCAGCCGGTGTCCCAATGACCCGGCTGAGACGTAACAGGTTCAGTCATAAAAAAGGGGAGTTGGGGCACCACCCAACTCCCCTTTTTTCTTAACCTCATGTAGGGACTGAACCATGCAAGCTGAATTGTTAAGGGATGACCAATCACGGTCACCCGAGGAACGGCCAAGACCGGACAGGTCGAGGAGCGATTGCCCCGTCTTATTATCGCAAAGGCTCGTTTTGCGCGCGCCTCACGAAGAAGACATTGACGCCCTTGCCCATCTTGCCAACAACGCCAACATCGCGACCATGGTGTCGCGTATGCCGCACCCTTACACGGCCAAAGATGCCGCGGATTTCGTGCGACGTGCAAAAGTGGGCGAGATTGGCAAGTGCGTCTATGCGATTACCCGTATGGACAATGGCGAGTTTATGGGCTGCTGCGGGCTGGAACCGCACAAGGACGAACAAACCCTCGAGATGGGTTATTGGCTGGGCGAGCCCTATTGGAACAAGGGTTACACCACCGAGGCCGCACACGCCCTGATCGACATGGCGTTCCGTACCCGAGACATCGAACAGATCGATGCGCGCTGCCGCGTTACCAATATTGCCTCGCGCCGCGTCATACAAAAGTGCGGTTTCCAGCTTCAGGGTTCCGGCATGGTCGGTTCGCTGGCATTGGGCGGCATGGTGCCGGTCGAATGGTACAGGCTGGATCGCAAGACCTGGGTTTCGCTGAGAAGCTGGGGAGATACACGATGAGCATGGCTTATTCGACACAGTCCCGGCATTCGATCGCAGCCAGCACCTGCCCGATCCTGCAAACCCGCCGTCTGAAGTTGCGCCCGCAGCGCCTTTCGGATGCGGGAAGCATTGCGCAAGCGCTGAGCGACTTTGAGGTCACGCGGATGCTGACGCGCGTCCCAGCGCCTTATCATCGGCAGGATGCGCTGGAATGGCTGATCCTTCGCACCGTCGGAACATCACCGGATTGGGATTTCGCCATCACCTGCGGCGACGACACCCTGATCGGTGTCGTCTCCATCGAGAAGCGTAATCAGGAATGGCATCTCGGCTATTGGCTGGATCGTGCCCACTGGGGTCACGGCTATATGACCGAAGCCGTTGCGGCTGCTCTCGGCCGCTTCTTTGAAAAAATGCCCGGCGACGTGCTCCACTCCGGCGTTTTTGCCGATAATCCCGCATCCTTGCGGGTGCAGGAAAAGCTCGGTTTTCACATTACGGGCTGCCATGAGGTTTACGCGACCCCGCGCTCGACCATGGTAACACATATCGATACGGCAGTGACCGCGAAGACGTTTCGCGCCTGGTAGCCGTGATCGGAACGAAAATAAGGCCGGTTTCCGACAAACCGGCCTTGATCTGCGGACTTTCGAGCCACGATAATCTTTGACCTTGAGGGCGCGCGCCTATATTTGGAGCGACACCCTTTTTCGAAAAAGCAAGACTGCAGGCATTTGCAGGAATTGCTACTAAGCTGACAGAACGGCCAAGACGATGAAATTTCTCGATGAAGCAAAAGTTTATATTCGCTCTGGCGACGGCGGCGCCGGTGCCGTTTCTTTCAGACGTGAAAAATTCATCGAATTTGGCGGCCCTGACGGCGGCGACGGCGGGCGCGGTGGCGATGTGTGGGTCGAGGTCGTCAACGGCCTCAATACGCTGATCGATTTCCGCTTCCAGCAACACTTCAAGGCCACCATCGGCCAGCACGGTATGGGCCAGGGCCGCACGGGCGCAAAAGGTGCAAGCGTCGTGTTGCGCGTACCTGTCGGCACGCAGATTTTCGAAGAAGACAATGAAACGCTGATCATAGACCTGACCAAGGAAGGCCAGCGGTTCCGTCTGGCTGCGGGTGGTAACGGCGGCTTCGGTAACGCCTATTTCAAGTCCTCAACCAATCAGGCACCCACGCACGCCAACCCCGGCCTTCCGGGTGAGGAAAAGATGATCTGGCTTCGTCTGAAGCTGATCGCCGACGCGGGTCTGGTCGGCCTTCCCAATGCGGGCAAGTCCACATTCCTTGCAACGGTAACCCGGGCGCGCCCGAAAATAGCGAACTATCCCTTCACCACGCTGCATCCCAATCTGGGTGTCGCCACGATTGACGGGCGTGAATTCGTTCTGGCTGATATTCCGGGCCTGATCGAAGGCGCGCATGAAGGCGTTGGTATCGGCGACCGTTTCCTCGGTCACGTTGAGCGGACCCGCGTTCTGCTGCACCTTGTTTCGGCGCAGGAAGAGAATGTCGGCAAGGCTTACAAGACGGTCAAGCGGGAGCTTGCCGCTTATGGCGGCGGGTTGACCGACAAGCCAGAAATCGTGGCCCTCTCGCAGATCGACGTGCTGGACGAAAAGGAACTGAAGAAGAAGGCGAAGGAACTGGAAAAGGCATGTGGCCGTCCACCGCTTCTTCTGTCTGCTGCCGCCCATATCGGTATGCTCGAAGCGCTTCGTGAGCTTCGTGACATCATCGTATCCGACAGCCATGGCGGCGATACTGCCATGCCCGATCGCTCCATGCCTGTGGAAGACGAGATCGAGGATGGAGACGACCGCCTATGACGACGGCGCGAAAGCCCCTCGGTCGCCACCACCGCATCGTCATCAAGATCGGCTCTGCCCTTCTGGTTGACCGTGCAAGCGGTCTGAATACGGAATGGCTGGATGCGATCTGCGAAGACATCGCGGCACTGAAAGCCAATGGCGCCGATGTGCAGGTGGTCTCCTCAGGCGCCATCGCGCTTGGTCGCACCGTTCTGGGTCTTCCCTCCGGCGCATTGAAGCTCGAAGAAAGTCAGGCGGCAGCGGCGGTGGGGCAGATCGCCTTGGCACGGGCATGGTCGGAAAGTCTCTCGAAACACAGGATCATCGCCGGGCAGATTCTGCTGACATTGTCCGACACCGAGGAGCGCCGCCGTTATCTCAACGCGCGCGCCACCATCAACCAGCTCTTGAATATCGGGGCGATCCCAATCATCAACGAGAACGACACGGTCGCCACGACGGAAATCCGCTACGGCGATAATGACCGTCTTGCAGCACGCGTGGCGACGATGACCGGCGCCGATCTTCTGATCCTTCTGTCGGATATCGACGGCCTCTATACCGCGCCTCCGCATCTTGATCCCGATGCCCGTTTTCTGGACACGATTGCCGAGATCACGTCTGAAATCGAGGCCATGGCAGGTGGAGCGGCATCCGAACTGTCGCGTGGCGGCATGCGCACCAAGATCGATGCTGGGAAGATCGCGACCGCAGCCGGTTGCGGCATGATCATCGCGTCGGGCAAGTCGCTCAACCCGCTGAAAGCCATCGAAAACGGTACGCGCTCTTCTTGGTTCGTACCATCGGGCACACCCATTACCGCCCGCAAGACGTGGATCGCTGGCCAGTTACAGCCCGCCGGAGAACTCCATGTGGATGCTGGCGCGGAAAAGGCACTCTATGCCGGCAAGAGCCTGCTGCCTGCCGGTGTCAAGCTGGTGAAGGGCAATTTCGGCCGTGGCGATGCCGTTGCCATTATCGGCTCCGAAGGTCGGGAAATCGCCCGGGGCCTTGCCGGTTACGATGCCGACGAAGCGCGGCAGATCAACGGTCACAAGTCCAACGAGATCGAAGCGATCCTCGGTTACGTCGGTCGTGCCGCGATGATCCATCGTGATGATCTCGTGATGACGGGCCTGTCCGTCAAAATTAAAAGTGCAGAGAAGGACGAAGTCGATGCCTGAACAGGCCGTGACGCAGAGCCATGATATTGAAACGCTGATGATGGCCATCGGCGCTCAGGCAAAGGCCGCTTCCCGACCGTTGTCCATCGCCAGTGCGGATCAGAAGAACCGCGCGCTATTGGCCATGGCGTCAGCCATCGAAGCTTCGAAGGCTAAAATTCTTGAGGCCAATGCAAGAGATGTTACCGCTGCCCAAAGCGCTGGCGTTGCAGCCTCCTTCATCGACCGGCTGAAACTCGATGATGCGCGGATCGCGAGTATTGCCGACGGTATTCGCTCTATCGCAGCCCTTGCTGATCCCGTCGGAGAAGTCATCTCTGCCTGGGATCGCCCAAATGGCCTGAAGATCGAGCGCGTTCGCACACCACTCGGTGTCATCGGCGTGATCTATGAAAGCCGCCCGAATGTCACTGCCGATGCCGGGGCGCTGTGCCTCAAGGCAGGCAACGCGGTTATTCTGCGTGGCGGTTCAGATTCGCAGTATTCATCGCGTGCTATCCATGCTTGCCTTTTGGAAGGCCTGAAGATCGCAGGGCTTCCAGAGCATGCTATTCAACTCGTGCCGGTCACGGATCGCGCAGCCGTAGGCAGTCTGTTGGGCGGCCTTGGTGGTACGGTGGATGTCATCGTGCCGCGCGGGGGGAAAAGCCTCGTTGCGCGTGTTCAATCGGAAGCGCGTGTGCCTGTCTTTGCTCATCTCGAGGGCATCTGCCACGTCTATGTCGATAAATCCGCCGACCTCGATATGGCGCGGGCGATCGTCCTGAACTCGAAGATGCGCCGCACCGGCATTTGTGGCTCGGCCGAAACACTGCTCATCGACACCGCCGCCGTCTCCACTCATCTGCAACCACTCGTCAAAATACTGATCGAGGCCGGTTGCGAAGTGCGCGGATCCCAGGCCGTTCTCGACGCCATCGACGGCGCAAAGGCGGCCACGGATGAAGACTGGCGCACGGAGTATCTCGACGCGATCATCTCTGTTGCCGTGGTGGACGGCATTTCAGGTGCAATCGAACATATCGGCAAATACTCATCCAACCATACCGAAGCGGTCATCGCCGAGGATGGAGCGGTCGTGGAGCGTTTCTTTAACGAGATAGACTCGGCAATCCTGCTGCACAATGCCTCCACACAATTTGCCGATGGTGGCGAATTCGGCATGGGGGCTGAAATCGGCATCGCCACCGGCAAGATGCATGCGCGCGGCCCTGTGGGTGTCGAGCAATTGACCTCGTTCAAATACCGTGTGCATGGCACCGGCCAGACACGGGCCTGATATTTGACCGCGGATCATGGCCTGGAAAAACGCTATCTGACCATGCCGCACACCGAGCGCGGCATGGTGATCGGCCTGTTTGGCGGTTCCTTCAATCCGCCCCATGCCGGTCATGCGCTTGTTGCCGAAATTGCGCTGCGACGTCTGGGCCTCGATCAGCTCTGGTGGATGGTGACGCCGGGCAATCCTTTGAAAAACAAGGCCGATCTAGCACCCTTGAAATCGCGGATCGATGCCTGCGAAGACTTAGTCTCCGACCCGCGGATCAAGGTCACCGCCTTCGAACAATCCTTCGGCGTCACCTACACTGCCAATACGCTTCGGCTGATCAAGGCGAAGAACCCGCATGTCCGGTTCATCTGGATCATGGGTGCCGATAATCTGCGCAGTTTTCATCGCTGGCAGAAATGGCGCAAGATTGCCGAAACCTTCCCCATCGCCGTCATCGACAGGCCAGGCGCCACGCTTGCCTATCTCTCATCCACCATGGCGCAGGCCTACAGCCATGCCCGCGTGGACGAGGACGATGCCGGAATTCTCTGGACGAAGACCGCACCGGCATGGATGTTCATTCACGGCCCCCGGTCGACCATGAGTTCCACGGCGCTGCGCAACCAGCATAGATGAAGTATGCGGGGTGCAAGCTTCGCCCACATCTTGAAAACTTAACGCTTTGATGCCAACTCTAGTGTGTGACGCATAGAATCGCGTTGCGCAGTAGCTGGTTTGTCATTTCGGAAAGGAAAACCACTGACAACAGTACACACCAAGGGAAGAGCTTTCAGCGCTATCCCAAAGAGCATGGAGAGTGGCGCCGATGCCGCCCGTCGTGCCCTCGGAACCGTTCTCGCCAGTGTCGAGGACTCCAAAGCAGAAGACATCGTTTACCTGAACATTGCCGGAAAATCGGCGCTTGCGGACTACATGGTTGTGGTTTCCGGGCGTTCCAACAGGCATGTCTCGGCAATCTGCGAACATCTCATGTCCGACATGAAGGACGAGGGCTTCGGCCATTCGCGTATTGAGGGTCTCGAAAACGGCGATTGGGTCGTGATCGATTCCGGCGATGTCATCATCCACGTGTTCCGTCCTGAAGTCCGAGCGTTCTATAACATCGAAAAGATGTGGGCCGCTCCTGACATCGAGGAAGAGACGCTGCACTGATGCGGCTTTCTGGCTGACGCTCGCGTATCAGTCGCATAGGAATCCGCAGCCTGTCCTGATAAGAGCGCAACTGGCAACATTTGCGATATGGATGGATGTGTGAATGCGGATTTCAATTTTTGCGGTGGGACGGCTCAAATCCGGCCCTGAAAAGGAACTTGCGTCCCGCTATCTCGACCGTTTTGCCAAAACCGGTCCAGCAATCGGTTTGGAATTCGCACGTATCATCGAGGTGGCGGAAAGCCGGGCTTCGAACGCCGAAACGCGCAAACGTGAGGAAGCCGCCATGCTGGAAAAACATCTGGCGGACGGTGCTGCTCTCATTCTCCTGGACGAACGGGGGAAGGCGCTCGACAGCCCAGGATTTGCCGAGCTTTTTGGAAATCTTCGTGATGGCGGCAAGCGCGACGTCGTCATCGCTATTGGAGGAGCTGACGGGCTCGATCCCTCTCTTCATGATAAGGCGACTGCCACCCTGTGCCTTGGGAAGCTGACGTGGCCGCACCAACTTGTGCGGATACTGATCGCCGAACAGCTGTATCGCGCCGTTACCATTCTGTCAGGTCATCCCTACCATCGTGTCTGACGCCGCAAAAAGTTTTCAGGCAACACCGCCCAACGTAAATTTTGCCATCATCTCGACAAGCGAACGGCGCCTATTGGCGCGGCGTGGCGAAGCAGCGTATGGTCGCCCATCTTTTCGACGGTTTTGACATTCCATGACACACAGAGATGGCAGACACAGGTGGACGGTCCTTGCGGGCGCGACCCTTGCTGCCTGCATGGTAACAGCCGGTCCGTCTGATCGCGCCATGGCGCTGGAGGACGCTCCGCCGACCATTACACACGACACCCCATCGACCGACGAACTTGGCGCTCTGGAAAAGCGCCGGGACCAGAACCGCGAGGATTTGCAGACACTCGTCGATAGCATCGGCCTTTCAGAAGACAAGGCCAGGCAACTTCAAGACAGTATCGCTGCGCTCAATCAGGATACGGCACGCATCAAGGACGAGCTGATAGCGTCGGCTGCGCGCCGCAAGGAGCTGGAAGGCAAGATAAGCGATGGCGAGGACCGCCTTGCCAAGCTCAGTGTTCGGGAAGATGCAGTCAAGACGTCCCTCAGGGAAAGACGCGGTGTGCTGGCCGAAGTACTGGCCGCCCTTCAACGTATGGGCCGCAATCCCCCTCCTGCCCTTCTTGTTTCACCTGAAGATGCGCTGGCGTCCGTGCGCAGCGCCATTCTGTTGGGAGCTGTCGTTCCCGGCATTCGAAGCGAGACGGACAAACTGATTTCCGCTCTCAAAGAGTTGACTGACCTGCGCCAGGCTATCGCACTTGAAAAAGAGCAGCTGACTGGCACGATGACGGCGAGCCTCGAAGAGGAAAAGCGGCTCGATCTGCTGCGTTTGGAAAACGAAAAACGCAACAGTCAGACGGCCAGCGAGCTGGAGGCAGAACGCAAGCGATCTGAAGAGCTTGCGGGCAAGGCAACCAGTCTGGAAGGGCTGGTTTCGTCTCTCGAAAGCGAGATTTCCTCGGTGCGGGAAGCCAAGGAAAAAGAGCGTCTGGAGCAGGAGCGGATAGCCTCTCTGCCACCGGCGGAACGGGACAAATTGCAGGCCCAGACCGAGGCCGGAATGCCCGATAAAAACCGCATTGCGCCCGCATATCCGTTTTCGAGTCTGAAGGGTAAATTGGCGCTGCCGGTTTCCGGGGATGTCCTGCGGCGGTTCGGCGATGCTGACGGAACAGGGCATTTTTCCAAGGGAATGGTCATGGCGACTGGCCCCGAGGCGCTGGTAACGGCCCCGGCCGATGGTTTCGTGGTTTTTGCCGGGGAATTTCGCAGCTACGGCCGGATGATTATTCTCAACGCAGGCGACGGTTATCATCTGGTGCTGACAGGGATGGACAATGTGAGAACAAGGCAGGGCATGTTTGTGTTCTCCGGCGAGCCTATCGCCTCCATGGGTACGAAAAGAGTAGCCAGTGCCGCTGCATTGGCGCTGGAAACTGACCGGCCGACACTTTACATTGAATTCAGGAAAGACGGTGTACCAGTTGATTCTCAACCGTGGTGGACCGCGAAAAATACTGGAAGGGCGCGCAATGATTCGTAAGGCTTCGCTTCTCATCATCGGTGGACTTATGGGTGCCACAGCGATGAGCGTTATCTATTCGGCAAGCATGCCGGCACAGGCTGCCGGTCCTTCGACGTATAAGGAGCTGTCGATTTTTGGTGACGTGTTTGAGCGTGTGCGTGCCCAATATGTGACGCCGCCTGATGACAAGAAGCTTGTTGAAAACGCAATCAACGGCATGTTGAGCTCTCTCGATCCCCATTCGAGCTTCCTGAATGCTCAAGATGCCACCGATATGCGCACCCAGACCAAGGGTGAATTCGGCGGCCTCGGTATCGAAGTCACAATGGAAAACGAGCTGGTCAAGGTCATCTCGCCAATGGATGACACGCCTGCCGCAAAAGCCGGTATTCTCGCCGGCGACTATATTTCCGAAATCGACGGCGCTCCCGTGCGTGGTCTGAAACTGGAAGACGCCGTCGAAAAGATGCGCGGTGCCGTAAAGACACCCATCAAGCTGACCATTATTCGCCAAGGTGCCGACAAGCCCCTCGATATCACCGTCATGCGCGAAATCATCGCGGTACGCGCTGTCAAATCGCGCGTAGAGGGTGGCGACATCGGTTATCTGCGCGTCATTTCCTTCACGGAAAAGACCTATGACGATCTCGAAAAGGCGATCAAGAAGATTAAGGAAGACGTTCCGGCTGACAAGCTGAAGGGTTATGTCCTCGATCTGCGTCTCAACCCCGGTGGTCTTCTCGATCAGGCGATCAACGTTTCCGACGCGTTTCTGGAGCGCGGCGAAGTCGTCTCTACCCGTGGCCGCAACCCGGAAGAAACACGCCGCTTCAACGCTACGGCAGGCGATTTGACAGACGGCAAGCCGGTCATCGTTCTCGTCAATGGTGGTTCTGCGTCCGCCTCGGAAATTGTGGCTGGTGCGCTTCAGGATCTGCGTCGCGCAACCGTCCTTGGCACGCGGTCCTTCGGCAAGGGCTCTGTGCAGACAATCATTCCACTCGGCGACACTGGCGCGCTTCGTCTGACCACGGCGCTTTATTACACGCCGTCTGGCAAGTCGATCCAGGGTACCGGCATCACGCCTGATATCAAGGTCGATCAGCCTTTGCCGGAAGAGCTTCAGGGACGCGTGCGTGCCGAGGGCGAATCCAGTCTTCGTGGCCATATTCAGGGCCAGAGCGAAACGGATGAAGGTTCAGGTTCCGCAGCGTATGTGCCACCGGAAACGAAGGACGACATCCAGCTCAACTACGCAATGGATCTGCTCCACGGCACCAAGACAGACCCATCATTCCCGCCAAACCCTGATAAGGCTGTGGTCAATAAGCAGTAACGCTTAACGGCGTGGAGGAGACTCCACGCCTGTTCTCCCCTGCTATCGCTAATCACGGATAGATCATTGTCTTCAGACCTGCGCAAACCGCTCATGGGTCGACAAAGAAAAAAAAGCGCCGGATCAGTTCGTCGCTTTTCTGCGGTTGGCGCAATGATTGTCGTTGTGTTGGGCATTGGTGGCCTATCCGTTTACACGGCCATGTCGCCAGGCAATCTCGAGGGCAGTTCCACGACCCCGGATTTCGCGCCCACAGCCACAGATGCAGAACCGACGGTTAACGAGACAGGTGAGACCTCTGCGAAGGTCGATGATGGTCTGTTACCTCAGAGCGGTCGCTCTGGCGCAAACGTCCAGAAAAACACCATGCCTGACGGAAATGTCGTATCCGTCTTTTCGCCCCGCACCCGCGAAAACGATGGCCCGGTTCTGATGACTGGGCAGACCTACGGACAGGATGTGCGCATTGCCGCGCAACCGAACGAAGATTTGCTGGAAGACAGTGCATTCGGTCGGCTTCCGAAAATCGGCACCGACGGGCTGCGCCCCATGGAGCAATATGCCCGGCCCTGGTCGGGTGCCAGAGGGACGCGCATTGCCATTGTGGTCGGTGGCCTCGGGCTGAGCCAGACGGGCACGCAAAAAGCCATCCGCGACCTGCCGCCAGAGGTGACGCTTGGTTTTGCGGCCAGTGGAAACAGCCTGCAGCGCTGGATGCAGGAAAGCCGCCGCGAGGGCCACGAAATCCTGCTCCAGGTCCCTTTCGAACCCTTCGGCTACCCCGGCACAAATCCGGGAGCAGATACGCTGCTCGTTGCCGATCCGCCCAAGATCAATCTCGAACGCCTGCACCGATCCATGGCGAAGATCACCAATTATACCGGCGTGATGAATTATCTCGGTGGGCGCATGATGGCAGATGAAAAGACGCTTGAGCCGGTCATGCATGACATCGGCAAGCGTGGCCTTCTGTTCCTCGATGATGGCTCGTCTGCCCAATCCAAGACAGCCTCCATTGCCAAGGCGCTGTCGGCGCCGACAGGCTTTGCCGATCTGCAGCTGGACGATCAGGTCAATGAAGCCGCGATACTGCGCAAGCTGGATGATCTGGAGCGAATAGCACGCCGCAACGGCTCGGCTATCGGCGTCGCATCTGCGTTCGATGAAAGCATCGCCGCCATTTCCAAATGGTCGGTGGAAGCGGCGGGGCGCGGTATCGAGATCGTTGGCGTTTCCGCGCTTGTTTCCGATAAGGCCGAACAATAGATCTTTTCTATCCTTTCCATACGCCCTTTCATTCAGGATCAGGTTCACGATGACAATCAAAGCGGAAGACCTTCCATACCGCCCCTGCGCAGGCATCATGGTTCTCAATGCCGAAGGGCTGGTCTGGGCCGGGCGACGAATTGCGCAGGGCAACTCGGAGTTCGATGGCTCCCCACAACTTTGGCAGATGCCACAAGGCGGTATCGACGACGGCGAGAAGCCGTTGCTCGCTGCCATTCGCGAGCTTTACGAGGAAACGGGCATGAAGACCGTCTCGCTTCTCGCCGAAGCGCGTGACTGGATCCACTACGACCTACCGCCACAGCTGATCGGCATCGGCCTGAGAGGGAAATACCGTGGGCAGGCACAACGCTGGTTCGCGTTTCGCTTCGAAGGCGATGAAAGTGAAATCCAGATCAATCCACCACCGACCGGTCACGAGGCGGAGTTCGATGAATGGGCGTGGAAGCCGATGGAAACCCTGCCGGACCTGATCGTACCCTTTAAGCGCGGTGTCTACGAGCAGGTCGTGGCTGAATTTCAGCATTTGGTCGGCAAATGATCCCAACAAAAAAGGCGGCACAGATGCCGCCTTTTTCAATTCCAAAACGATAATCTTATTCGGATTCAGCGGCATCCGCAGAGTCTGCGTTAAGCTGACCGTACTTGGCTTCGCCGATCTTGTTGAGAAGATCAAGCTGTGTTTCGAGGAAGTCGATGTGGCCTTCTTCATCGATCAGCAGCGTTTCGAACAGCTTCATCGAGACATAATCACCTGCGTCATGACAGATATCGCGGGACTTCTTGTAAGCCGTGCGCGCGTCATATTCGCCTGCAAGATCCGCTTCCAGCACTTCCTTGACGTTCTGGCCAATGCGCAATGGCGCAACGGTCTGAAGGTTCGGGTGGCCTTCGAGAAAGATAATGCGGTCGATGATCTTATCGGCGTGCTGCATCTCTTCGATGGATTCGGCACGCTCTTTTTTGGCGAGCTTTGTGTAGCCCCAATCGTTCAGCAGCCGGTAATGCAGCCAGTATTGGTTGACCGCACCGAGTTCGAGGAACAATGCCTCGTTAAGCTGCTCGATGACTCTTGTGTCGCCTTTCAATGTCCGCTCTCCTGTTGTCTTCATGCAATTGTCTCAAGCGGGACATAAAATCAAAAACATCGGCCTCCGTCGAGTGCCGACGGGCATGATATTCTTCTGTCGTCTTGATAATCAGTTCGACAACGGTCGGGAAACAACCGCAGCAACGACCACGCTTGGCCATCGCATGGTAGACCTTGGACGGCACGATGAGCTGCCAACAGTCATCATCAAGCATCTCGTTGATGACATCGCGAATATCGTTATCGGTGATGTAATTACAGCTGCAGACGAGCATGGTTCATTGCCTGTTTGACGCAACACGTTGTTTTCATTCTTAAACCAAAACAGGATAGTGAGTGTCAAGAAAAAGATACGTGCAACATCGCGAGCAGGCATTAGACTCGTTCTAAACTTAACGAAAATCCTCGTGATTTCATTTGGTTAGCATCTGCTTGCAGACGCATCTATCCGTTCAAGTTTTTGTCAGCGGCACGAAATCCACAGAGGAGATCACGGAAAGTTTACCGACTGGCGGCTTTACGAAAAATACTGTCCGCCATTCGCAGTCAATGTCGAGCCAGTGATGAAGCCTGCATTGTCTGCGGCGAGAAACAGCGCGCAGCGCGCAATCTCTTCAGGCTCTCCCAATCGTCCAACGGGGATTTGCGGCAATATCCGTTCGTTCAGCACGTTTTCGGGCACGGCTCGCACCATTTCCGTCCCAATGTAGCCGGGGCAGATGGCATTGACGGTGATGTTTCGGGAGGCGCCCTCCTGGGCCAGCGCCTTGGTAAACCCGATATCGCCCGCCTTGGCAGCCGAGTAATTGACCTGGCCTGCCTGGCCCTTTTGTCCGTTGATCGATGATATATTCACGATACGCCCAAAGCCGCGTTCCCGCATGCCAGGCCATATCGGATGCGTCATGTTGAAAACACCAGTCAGATTGGTTTCGATGACGTCACGCCATTGCTGCGGCGACATTTTATGAAACATCGCATCCCGCGTAATGCCGGCATTGTTGACGAGAATGTCAATCGGACCGAGATCGCTTTCGATTTGGGCGACACCTTTGACGCAAGCATCGTAGTCCCGGATGTCCCAGCAATAGGCAGGGATGCCGGTTTCACGACGAAACTCCTCTGCGCGATCCTCCGTGAAAGCATAATTGACAGCGACCCTGTAGCCTTCAGCGTGAAACGCCTTGGCAATGGCTGCACCAATGCCGCTGGTACCGCCCGTTATCAAAGCAACCCGGCTCATCTCAAGGCCTCCTGTGTTTGTCTGCGTCAGCCTTTAGATGCCTCAACGTGGCATTTCAATGATGGTCGCCTCACAGGCCTTCGATACACATGGCAACGCCCATGCCACCGCCGATGCACAAGGTCACCAATCCCTTTTTGGCGCTGCGACGCTTCATTTCAAACACAAGCGTGTTGAGAACGCGCGCGCCCGACGCACCGATGGGATGACCAATGGCAATGGCTCCGCCGTTGACATTGACGATGTCAGGATTGAGTCCGAGGTCCCGCACCACTGCGCAGGATTGGGCTGCAAAGGCTTCGTTGGCCTCAACAAGTTCCAGGTCCGAAACGGACCAACCCGCCTTGGCCAAAGCCTTGCGCGAGGCGGGAATTGGGCCAGTCCCCATAATCTGCGGATCGACACCAGCCGTCGCCCAGGATGCGATACGCGCCAAAGGCTGAAGACCGCGCTTTGCAGCTTCCGCTTCACTCATCAACAGAACGGCCGCTGCGCCATCGTTGAGGCCGGAAGCATTGCCTGCGGTGACAGTACCATCCTTGTTGAAGGCGGGGCGAAGCTTCGACATGGCGTCGAGCGAAGCACCTGCGCGGACATATTCGTCAGCGTCGACAGTGACGTCGCCCTTGCGGCTCTTGATGATAAAAGGAATGATTTCATCAGCAAAACGGCCTGCAGCTTGTGCTGCCTCGGCGCGATTTTGCGACGTGACTGCAAACTGGTCCTGCTCGTCGCGGGATAAATTCCATTTTTCGGCGATGTTTTCGGCAGTGATGCCCATATGGTATCCATAAAAAGCATCGGTCAAACCGTCCTTCAACATGGTATCGACCATCTTGAAATCACCCATCTTCACGCCACCGCGCAAATGCGCGCAGTGCGGCGCCATAGACATGGACTCCTGACCACCGGCAACGATGATCGAGGCATCTCCGGTCACGATCTGTTGCATGCCAAGCGCCACAGCGCGCAGGCCCGAACCACACAGCTGATTGATGCCAAACGCAGTCGCCTCCTGCGGGATACCCGCCTTCATCGCTGCCTGACGCGCCGGATTCTGACCTTCGCCTGCGATCAGCACCTGGCCCACAATGACCTCATCCACTTCACCGGCAGCGATGCCGGAGCGCTCCAGGACAGCCTTGATCACCGCCGCTCCCAGTTCATGGGCAGGCGTATTGGCAAAGCTGCCATTGAAAGAGCCCACTGCCGTGCGCGCTGCACTGACAATGACGATTGAGGACGAAGTCATTCATTAATCTCCCATTTCACGGGCGCGAGATTGTCAAAGCTTATAGCCCAAGTCAAACAATCTCCCATCTCAGGATTTTCAGGGGTTCTCGCCGGAGAATGCTGCGCAAAAAAAAGACTGTTGCAACGCACAAAACATTTGTCATCACCCTTCGGTTGAGCATAAACTTAAAGACGGGAAGAGCAAAAACACCTGATAAAAAGAAAATACCATCATCGCGAGGAGGCGAGCATGGCAAAGCACAGTGGCGAGACCATTATCAAGAAGTATGCCAACCGGAGGCTGTATAACACCGGTACCAGCACCTATGTGACGTTGGAAGACTTGGCGAAGATGGTCAAGCGCGGCGAAGACTTCAAGGTTCAGGACGCCAAGACATCCGAAGACATCACACATGCCGTCCTGACCCAGATCATCATGGAACAGGAAGGCAAGACCGGCAATACACTGATGCCGACGGCGTTCCTGAGACAGTTGATCTCCTATTACGGCGACCACATGCAAATGGTCGTACCGACCTTTCTCGAACATTCCATGAAGACCTTCTCCGAGCAGCATAGCCAGATGCAGGAGCATATGGGCAAAGCCTTCGGCGACGCGTCGGAAACGAAGAATTTTTCCTCGCCGTTCGGCTTCATGGAAGAGCAGGTCAAGCGCAATACCGAGCTTTTTCGCCAGGCCATGCAGGTCTTCACGCCATTTCCGGTGCCACCAGCGCCGAAGGAGCAGAAGAAGCCGGACGCTTCAGAACTTGATGATCTCAAGGCGCAACTGCGAACACTTCAGACCAAGCTCGATCAGCTCTGAGGCGGACGTGCGCCTTCGGGCACGCGAAGCAATAGCACAAAGCCTGCCCCGAGAAAGATCGTCAGCATTGCCATGCCCACATGGGCGGAGCCGGTCGCATAGGTCGCAATCGAAAAGGACAGCGTGGCCATGAAGCTGGTTGCGCGACCCGAGAGCGCATAAATACCGAAATATCTCCCCGCTTCCGCAACGGTAATGTTGCGGGAGAGGTATGAGCGGGACGAAGCCTGCACCGGCCCGAAGGCCAGCCCAATCAGGATACCGTAAAGCAGGTAGGCCTTTTCCGCCGAGGTGGAAAACAGACCATCACGCACGGATGTCGGCAGTTGAATTAAGCCAAACAGGGTGGAATCCGTCTGGGTTGAGACGATACCGAGCGTCGCAATGAGCAAAAGCATGAGGCTGATCAGGACGGTGGTCCGAGATCCCAGACGTTGGTCCACATAACCTGCGCCGATACATCCGCCGATGGCGACGATGTTGAGAATGATCCCGTAAATGCCGATTTCCATCGTGCCCCATCCGAACATACCCGCTGCAAAGGTGCCGCCAAGGATCAGCACGCCGTTGACACCATCCTGATAAAGCATGCGGGCAATCAGAAATCGCGCGATGACCCGGCGGTGTCTGAGTTCTCTTAGCGTCATTTTCAGTTCCGAAAGCCCTGACTGAACCGCCTTGCCAAATGGCAGCCCTTTTTTCACATCGGGGGTGAAAAAGAACATTGGCAAAATGAAAACGAAATACCACAGCGCTGAAATCGGGCCGGTGATACGGGCATCTTCTCCGGCAGCGGGGTCCAGCCCGAAAAGCGGGGGTATGCCAAGGATCGTTACACCCTTGTCCGGGGCAGCAGCCAGAAACAGCACCACGAAGATCAGAACCACCATCCCGCCCAGATAACCGAGACCCCAGGCAGTATTGGAAATGCGCCCAACATTTTCCGGTGTGGTCAGTCGCGGCATCATCGAATCATTGAAGACGATGGAGAATTCGGCGGCAATCGACGCCAGAATCATGAAGGTTACCGGCCAGAGGATGGCAGAACCCGGCGCGGCAAACCAAAGCATGGCAAGACTTGCAATCTTCAGCGTCGCAAAAAACGCGATCCATGGTTTCCGCGAGCCGGATTGATCGGCGATAGAACCGAGGATTGGAGAGAAAATGGCAATGATGATGGATGAAATCGTCGCCATGTTGCTCCACGTCGTCTGCGCGGAAATCGGGTCTGCCGTCAGGCGGGCGACGAAATAAGGACCGAAAATGAAGGTGGTGACGACAGTGAAGAACGGCTGGGCCGCCCAGTCGAACAGCATCCAGCCCCAGATACCGCGCTTGGTCACGGTTTCTCCGGTCGGAAGGAGTGATGAGGTCATCGCAGACCCTTTCGGCCGGTTGGCAATGCGTGTGGACATTGCCCGACCATGCCGGGCAATGTCTCATGGGTCGATCAAAGGTTTCGGGACTGAACTATATCGGAAAGCAAGCCTGCGGCAACAGTCAGGCGCGCAAGGTTGGTTTCGCCCGTATCGCTCAGACCTGTTAGCTCCGATACGATGCGATTGACCCGCACGCGATCGGCCGCATACCAGGCTTGTACCGGGTTCTTTTCCTTCGCATGCTCTGTCAGCGCCAAGATAACGAGCCTACGGCGTGACGACGAAATCTGGTCCTGACTGCGCAGCAAAGCGAGACTTTCATAATGATCGGCAGGTGCAACGCGTCGGCCGGCATCCAGAAGCTTTGCGACACGGAAGGTCGACGAAACAGCCGCATAACTTTCCGCCGCGCGCGCAAGCGTGGTTTTCGCCTCTTCCGCAATCAGCATGATCTCAGGCACATAGATCAACAGGGAAAGCGTTTCCAACTCTTTGACGAGAGACAGCGCTACACCTTCGATTTCCGTAAAGCCGATCTCCTCCTGATAACGGGCAGCGCCCGGCGAAAGCGTCTTTATGGCGGTTTTCAGCCGCTCGATTTCGTCCGCCATTGATGCGGTCGCCGTGCTGGCCGTCTGGAGATAAAGCCGTGTCGCATCGGTAAAGATATGCATGACCATGGCATAGAGGCCGTTCTGCACATCGCCGGAAATCTGACCGTCCAGCTTGTCGACCTCGCTCCATAGACGCTTCAGACCAAACCCGTCTTCAATGATCATCGCCCCCCTGACCACAGCTGGCGCGAGCAGACCACTGGCGTCAGCGAGCTTTTGGACGAAGCCGGGACCACCGCGATTGACGACCTGGTTGGCAAGTGCGGTGGCGACGATTTCGCGGTGCAGGCGGTGGCTGGTAATGTCGGCCGCATAGGTCTTTTGCATCTTGCTCGGGAAATAATCCGTCAGAAGATGCTGGAGATAAGGCTCGTCCGGCAGCGGGCTGGCCACAAGAGCATCAAACAAGGTGAGCTTGGCATAGGACAGAAGAACGCCGATTTCAGGCCGGGTCAGTGGCTTTCCAGCTGCATAACGCTCGCTGAATTCCGCATCGTTCGGCAGGGTTTCGACCTTGCGGTTCAACTGCCCGGAAGCCTCCATTGCCCCCATCAGTCGGCCAAGTTCCTCGCGGTTTTCCGTGCCGCGACGCTCGGTCAGCGATATCGCCAGCGATTGCAGGTAGTTGTTGCGCAAGACGAGTTGCGCCACCTCCGTCGTCATGGACGACAAGAGCTGGTTGCGTTTGGGCAAGGCCAGCCGTCCGTCATTGACGGGCGATGCCAGTGCGATCTTGATATTGACCTCGACGTCTGACGAATTGACGCCAGCCGAATTGTCGATGGCGTCGGAGTTGCATCGCCCACCGGACAGAGCATAGGCGATACGGGCTTTCTGGGTGATGCCGAGATTGGCCCCTTCTCCGATCACCTTGGCGCGGACTTCCGTCGCGTTGATGCGGATTGGATCGTTGGCGCGGTCGCCAACCTCGGCATTGGTTTCCACCGCCGCCTTCACGTAGGTACCAATGCCGCCGAACCACAAAAGATCGGCGGAGGACTTCAAGATCGCTGTCATGATTTCGAACGGTGTCGCCACTGCCTTGTCGATGCCGATAGCCGCAACGGCTTCCGGCGTCAGTGTCACGGATTTCTCCAGACGGGAGATAATCATCGCGCCCTTAGACAAGGCAGACCGATCGTAATCCTGCCAACTGGAGCGCGGCAGGTCGAAAAGGCGCTTGCGCTCGGAAAAGGATTTCTCCGTATCCGGCGTCGGATCGATGATGATATCTCGGTGATCGAAGGCCGCTATCAGCTCGATCTTTTCCGACAGCAACATGCCGTTGCCGAACACGTCGCCGGACATGTCTCCGACGCCAACAACCTTGAAAGGTGTCATCTGGATGTCGATGCCCATTTCGCGGAAATGCCGCTTGACGGTTTCCCAGGCACCGCGCGCCGTGATGCCCATCTTCTTGTGATCATAGCCCGCCGAACCACCCGATGCGAAGGCATCGTCCAGCCAGAAGCCCGCCTCGCGCGCCAGCCCGTTTGCCGTATCAGAGAAGGTTGCCGTACCTTTGTCGGCTGCGACAACGAAATACGGATCATCGCCGTCCAGTCTCAGCGTATCGGCCGGTGCCACGATATCATCGCCAACGATGTTGTCGGTAATCGAAAGCAGCGTACGGATATAGGTCTTGTAGGCATCCTTGCCGGCATTGAAGATTTCGTCGCGGCTGCCGCCGACCGGCAGGGTCTTCGGGAAGAAGCCACCCTTGGCACCGACGGGCACGATCACAGCATTCTTCACCTGCTGGGCTTTGACCAGTCCCAACACTTCAGTGCGATAATCCTGTCCCCGATCCGACCAGCGAAGGCCGCCACGGGCCACCTTGCCGAAACGCAGATGAACACCTTCGACTTCCGTTCCGTAGACGAAGATTTCTCTGAAGGGCCGTGGGTCCGGCAGACCGTCCAGAAGCTTTGGATCGAACTTGAAGGCAAGCATCGCCTTCGGCAATCCGTCCTCGCCTCGCTGGAAATAATTGGTGCGCAATGTGGAGTCCACAGCGTTCACGTAACGGCGCAGGGTGCGGTCCTCGTCCAGATTCGGAACGCCTGAAAGCGCTGTCTCAATGGATTTATGCAGGTCCGACAGTTTGCGAAGACGGGCTTTCTCGCCGATCTTGGGATCGAACCCATGCGCAAACAACTGGAAGATGCTGGCAGCAATGGCCGGATATTTGAACAGCGTTTCGGAAATATGCTCTTGTGAATAGACGATGCCGGTCTGGCGCAAATAGCGTGCGTAAGCGCGCAAGACCGTAATTTCACGAACGCTGAGCCCAGCAGCCAAAATCAGTCGGTTGAAATTATCATTGTCGACGGTGCCATCGAAGACTGCAAGAAATGCTTCTTCAAGCCGCGGACCGTAGGTCGCAAGAGCAAGCGTTTCGCCCTGCTGCACCTTCAATTCCATATCATGCAGGACGATCGTGGTGGTCTCATCGCCTACCACGACGCCCACATCGAAGGTCCGTTCGCTGATAACGCTAAAGCCGAGATTTTCCAGCAATGGAACGCGACGAGACAGTGGCAGATGGCCATCACGGTGGAAAATCTTCAGCGACAGCACATCGCGGGCTTGATCGTCACGGCGGTAAAATTCGATGCGCACCGGTTCACCGCTGGCGGTCGCTGCGATGTCGGCCATATCGCCAATGGCTTCTTCAGGCGTGAACGCCTCCTGATAGGCCTGATCGACATCCAGAACGGGTGTGCCGGACGGGGAAAGCGCCACGAAATGGTCTATCCACCGGGCGGCGATATCGCCAACGGCATCCTCAAGCTTCTCCTGCGCGACCCGCGGGGTCTTGTCGTTGGTGCGACCGACGATGAAGTGAACGCGAGCCACCGAGCCTTCCGGAAAGGCCGGATAGTAGGCAGAGATGTGGCCGTCATAGACCCGGGCCAGATACTCGCCGATTTTCTCGCGCACATAGGAATTATACTCCTCGCGCGGCACGAAAATAATCACCGAGACAAACCGATCAAACCGGTCGATACGCGGCAGCACACGCACACGCGGCCTGTCACTCAGCTCCATGATCTGCTCGATGAAGCGGATCAGCAGATCCGTGTCGATCTGGAAAAGATCGTCACGCGGGTAGGATTCCAGCGTGTTGTGCAGGATACGCCCGGAATGGCTGTTAGGGTCGAAACCGAAATGATGTCCGACCTCGGTGACCTTTGCGCGCAACAGCGGGATCTGCCGGACGGAATGCGTATAGGCCGTGGCCGTAAACAGACCGACGATCCGCAATTCGCCGATAACGTTGCCATCCGCATCGAAACGCTTGATGCCGATGTAATCCATATAAGCGCGGCGATGCACGATGGATTTCACATTGGCCTTGGTGACAATCAGGAAATCCGGGCCATCGAGAAATGCAAGAATCTCCGGCGTCGTCGTTACCGCGTCCTTGCCCAGACGCAAGACCCGCACATTCGGGTCAGTGAGCGTGCCGAGGCCGCTGCCCTCGCCGCGCTCGACCTTGGCGTTCTTGCCCTTGCCCGAATAGCTGTAATCGCGCATGCCAAGGAAGGTGAAATTATCGTTGCGCAACCACTCCAGAAAAGCGACCGCTTCGTTTCGTTCGGATTTGCGGCGGGCAGAGCCGCGCTCCTTCAACTCGCCCAGGGCTTCATCGAGCTTGGCCAGCATCGGCTTCCAGTCGCTATAGGCGGACTGAACCTGCGACAAAACGAAGTGGAGCTTTTCCTGAAGCGTTTCCGCTCCCTGC
This sequence comes from Hyphomicrobiales bacterium, assembly GCA_900472925.1. Lineage (GTDB taxonomy): Bacteria > Pseudomonadota > Alphaproteobacteria > Rhizobiales > Rhizobiaceae > Agrobacterium. The sequence continues at coordinate 76,705 of UCJU01000015.1, read as the reverse complement.
TCCGTTACCGGCGCGATGTGAATCTGGATGACGCTGATATTGTCTTTCGGGGCATCGGTCTCAGGGTCGGACAGTCGACATCCGCCAACGGCGCTGTCGTCGGCGACCATGATGGGGTGAACGGCAAGATAAAGACTGCGGTAGTTGCTCGTCACCTCCGCCATGACGGAATCGTACAGAAACGGCATGTTGTGAGCGATGACGGTCAAAACAGAAACCGCCACGTCACGCGGATGAACACCCTCTACTTGCGCCAGACCAATATAGGGCGCGTCTTTTTTCCAATGCGAAAGCTCTTGCGCGACATGTTGCGCTGCAGACGCCAGCATTTCTGGAGAATAATACTGAATATCGTCTGCGCTTGCGCGACCGAATATTGCTGAAGGGTCAATGAATGGCTTACCGGATGCCTCCGCCAGTTTTCTGGATTTTTCGAGTTGTTTGTCGCGTTTTGGATTGTTCCGGTAGCCCATTTTGCCTTTTTCCTCCCGACGGATGAGGGGTTATGAAAGAAAATCGAAAAATCTCGGCTTTTTCCTTCAAATTCGAATCGGATATTGGCGCGGAATTGTGAATAGTTTAAGTGGCAATCATTGCTTTAAATGCTTCATCAAAATTTTATTCGATTGAAAGACAACTTTCTGAAGCGCATGCTGAATTGGAAAGTATCAATTGGCCGTTTTCTGTTAACGCCCGAGCGACCCTATTGTGACGCCTAAGTCACGGTTGAAGCAAATTATTGATTTCCACGTATTTTTGTGGTAGACAGATAAAACTGATCCACAGCGTGGCATTTGCGTGCCCAAAAACACCACGAAAGCAACTCATCACTTGCACGCGGTCTCCGTGACATATCGTTCGTTTGTGTTGTCAACCTGGCGGTTGCAAGATGAATTATTTTTGAGCGCACGTCTGTACCAGTACGAAGTCACCTGACGGTTTCCCCCGTCTCATCCGGGCCTACCGACCCGACCCCGGACCCCCGGGTGCATGTAACAGGGAGTTTTTAGAACGAATGACTATCCAGCAGAAGAAATCTCCAGCGCGTCACGGTTTCAAGATCGGCGAAGCGATCGTTTATCCCGCTCATGGTGTCGGTACCATTGCGTCTATTGAGGAGCAGGAAGTTGCGGGCATGAAGCTCGAACTGTTCGTCATAGATTTCGAAAAAGACAAGATGCGCCTCAAGGTTCCTGTCGCCAAGGCTGTCACCATCGGCATGCGCAAGCTGTCCGAAGGAGACTTCGTTGAGCGCGCACTGAAGGTTGTTCAGGGTAAGGCACGCGTCAAGCGGACCATGTGGTCGCGCCGCGCACAGGAATATGATGCCAAGATCAACTCCGGCGACCTGATCGCAATCGCTGAGGTCGTTCGCGATCTCTACCGTGCCGAAAATCAGCCAGAGCAGTCCTATTCCGAACGCCAGCTTTACGAAGCTGCGCTCGACCGCATGGCGCGCGAAATTGCCGCTGTCAATAAGATGTCAGAGACGGAAGCCGTTCGCCTCGTTGAGATCAATCTCAACAAGGGACCAAAGCGCGGCAAGACCGTTGAGGAAGACGAAGCTCAGGAAGAAGAAGCCGCTTAAGCTTTTTCTATCTGACGATACGATAAAGCCGACCCTCGGACTGCCTTCAAGATGTTGTAGATCAACCGCTTGAGGCATTCCGAGGGTCGGCTTTTTTATTCAGCGATGATTTTAACGCGTTGACCCGGCTGGATCGTGGCTGTTGCGCTCATGGCGTTGAGCACGCGGAACAGTTCGAGTTTGCGATCCGTTCCCATCATACGCGCGGCAAGCGACGCGACAGTGTCGTCCGCCTTTGTCGTGATGACACGGACACGAAGCGGTTTAAGCGCCGCGATTTCCTGTGGAGTCATCTTGCGGAAGCTGGTGCGCAGCACGTTCGCGACGCTGTCCAGCTGGGCGCTCCCCTTGGGAACAGCCGTCAGGAACCGGAATATCTGCGGGCCGACACGAATGACAGTAACGTCGAAATCCCATTTGTCGGCTGTCGCGCGCGCCGTCGCGGCTGGCAGCCCGTTGATTTGCGTTTCGCGCACGGTCTCGGGTACCAGACCCGCAACCCAGCCACTGGTCAGGTAGTTTGCAAGGCTTGTCTGCTTGGGGTCGGCCACGCCGTCGAACCGGATTGCCATCTCGCCAGGGCCGGTCGCGAGAACAGCTTCCACCTTGTTATCGATCTGGAATCCATCCGGTACGTCGAAACGAATGCCCAGAGTGCCATGCAGGAACGTGTTGCCGCGCACATAGCCTTCCTGCGGACTGTCGCCATACAGCAGACCATCGATACCATTGAGGAACCAGTCGCGCCCCTTGTCTCCAACCTGTCCCTCCTGGCCGAAAGCACGGGCATGCCGCTTTGCCAGCTCGATACGCTGTGGCGTATTGGGATGGCTGGACAGGAAGTCGAGGCTCTGGTCGCTATCAGGATCGGCCGAGGTGAAGCGTGCATAAGCCGCCATGGAATCGAGGAAGCGCGGCGATGCATAAGGGTCGTAACCCGCTTCACCCAGCATACGCACGCCGATGACATCAGCCTGCAATTCCTGTTGGCGGGAGAAGGCTGCAAGCCGAAGCTTACCGCGGGCCAAAGCCTGTTTTCCCGCCAGATCGCTTGAAAGCACCTCTGCAACGACACGGCTGGCAATCACTTCCGCCTCTTCGCGCCGCTGGCGCTCGATACCGTGATTGGCGGTGACGTGGCCCATTTCATGCGATAGAACCGCCGCCACTTCGGACGCGTCATTGGCCAGGGCGAGGAGGCCACGCGTCACATAAAGATAACCACCGGGCAGCGCAAAAGCGTTGATGGCGGGTGAGTTGAGAATCGTGATGCGATAGGACTGTTGCGGATTTTCAGAGACAGCCGTCAACGCCCCGGCAATCCGTGCCACCAGACGCTCGGTCTTGTCGTCATGATATTCCCCGCCATAGCTGGCGACGATACGCGGATGCTCGCGCGCGCCCATCTGTGCACGCGGGTCATTTTTCTGGACTTCCTCGACTGTCTGCGGGTTGTCGGAGGGCTTCAGGCTCGATTGATAGGCCGGGCTGAACAGCGACTGGCATGATGACAGGACAAGGCTGGCGGTTGTCAGCGCCAGAACGCGCTTCACCGACTTACCCCTGCGCCATACATTGTGACCGGAGGTGTGGCTCTGCAGAGCCTTCACACACGTCATCATTCTGCCTGTCTGCTCCAAACGTTCCTGATCATCCGTCAATTGCAGACCAGAATACTCTGTTACCCCTGAGGGCGTATGAATGCGCCAACACCGAAAACGATCCGTCAAACGGCAATATTTCAGCCAGAGGGATTGTTCTTATAGTTTTCAAGCAGTTGTTATCAATCCGCAAGTGCAAAAATGGCGCATCGCCCGTGTGATTTCGCAAGGCTTGACAGTCACCCGCGTCCAAATTGTGACGCGACCGTCCCAACCCGGCATCCGGACATATCTTAAAGCGCCAGAAAGGTTCTGATCTCTTCGACATGCGTTGCCGCAAAGAAGCCTTCGATTTCGCCTGCATAAACAATATGGCCGTTTGAAAGAAACACGACGTTCTGTGCCAGTCGACGGATATCATCGGGGTGATGGGTCACAAGAAGAACCGTGTTCTTCATGTCATCATGTAGCTCTTTCAACAGAGCAGCCATCTCGGAGCGGAGACCCGGATCGAGCGCTGCGAAAGGTTCATCGAGCAACATGACTGCGCGTTGACGCACCAGCGCTCTGGCCAATGCCGCCCGTTGGCGCTCACCGCCCGACAGCGTGGACGGCAGTCGCTTCTCGAAACCGCCAAGACCGACGCGCGCCAGCGCATGACTGATCGCCTTCCTGTCATCGGCGGAAAGTCGAAGTGATGGGCTGACACCCAGCCCGACATTGGTGAAAACATCCAGATGCGAAAAAAGATTATTGTCCTGAAAAATGAGCGATACCGGCCTTTCGGACGGATCAAGACCCGCCATATCGCGCTCACCGATCAGCACCTTTCCGGCATCGGGATTTTCAAAACCGGCGACGAGGTTGAGAAGCGTTGATTTTCCAGAGCCGGATGGTCCAACGACAGCCGTGATCTTGCCGCTCTCGAACCTGCAATTCAGGGCAAAACGCTGCTCGCCGAGCGTCAGTGTCACGTGCTCGAGGTTCACGCCGCAATCAGGAGTGCTCATGAGCCAGCCTTCACGGCGCTAGCCTGTCTCGATACACCGCCTGCCGCAAGCACAAGGCAGATGACACCGAGAATAAAGGCGTAACCGGCTGCATCATTGGTCCTGTAACTGCCCATATTGCTGTAGACGAGCCATGGCAGGGTGACGAAGTTTTCAGAGCCGAATAGCGCGACAGCACCGACATCGCCCAGCGAAAGTGCCATGGCGAAGGAAAATGCCATCGCCACCGGCGCCCATAAAACCGGCCAATCGACAAGGCGAAATCGGGAAAAACCGGAGATGCCAAGACTTGCCGACAGCCGTCCGATCCGGACCTGATGGGTCGCAAACGCAGGCTCCAGAACGCGCATGACGAAGGGCAGCGCCATCAGCATATTGATGGCAGCGACAAGCGCCGGAGCAAACAGGGCGACGTCACCAAAGGGGCGCAGCAGCAAAAACCAGCCGCTGCCCAGAACCACCGGTGGCACCAGCAAGACGAGCGACGAACCGGAACCCAGAACCAATGAAAAAACCGCCAACAGCCAGCCAGTAGTCCTGCGGGCCGCAATGGCTTGGCGAGCCCGGATCATGGCGACGGAAACGATAATCGCCAGCGACGCCGAAAAGACAGCCACCGTCATGCTCGTGGCAAAGGCCGTCCAAAAAGAGCGAGCGCTCAACAGCCGGACGAGATCTGCGGAAAGGCCGGATGATGCGACAGCAACAAGAGGCAACCCGACCAGCAAAAGCGACAGAAAGATTATAACGCCGTCCCACGCCCGTGCTGACATCTTCAGCCCATCGAACCGGCGAACTGCGCGACCGTGCGTCTGAACCTCCGCGTCGGCCGAGGGAAGAAGCGCCAGAACTGCCAGCAGAACGCCCGTCATGCCGATCTGGATCAATGACAGCGCGATGGCCCGGGGCGGATCGAAATCGAACCGCAGGGCCTGATAGATTGCAACCTCGATCGTCGTTGCGGCTGGCCCGCCACCCAGCAGCAGAACGAGGGTAAAACTCGTGGCACAGAGCATGAAGATCAGCCCCGCAACACCGGGAACAAGCTTCGCAACGGCTGGCCATTCAATGAAACGAAACGTCGATATGGGTCCAAGACCAAGGCTTGCGCCCATGCGCCAATATTCGTCCGGCACGCGCTCCAGACCGGCCAGAAAGAACCTCACTGCCAGTGGCAGGTTGAAGAAGACATGGGCGATGAGAATACCAGACAGGCCATAGATGCTGAAAGGCTGATCCGCCCCCAAGGCCAGCAAGGCGGTGTTGAACACACCCTGCCTGCCCCAGATTGCGATAATACCGAGCGCGCCTACGATAACCGGCAACCCCATCGGCACCGCCATCAGTCTGATGATCCAGATGCGGCCGGGGAAATCTCTCTGCCGGGCAAGGGCAAGCGCTACCGGCAGCCCAAGACCAATCGAAATCAAGGTGGAAAGACTTGCCTGCCACAGCGTAAAACGCAGGATGCGAAGCGTATAGGGATCGAGAACTGCTGCTGATGACGCCCCGGCATCGAACGACAGCAAGGCCGCAACAGCAAGGCCCATGAACAGCAAGACCGCAGCAAATGCCAGTGCCCCGCTATAGATGAACCTGCGACTGTCGCGACGCTGTATCATGGTTGATGATTACTTCACGCTCATGGCCGTCAGCCATTCGTCGATCCAGGCTTTGCGGTTTTTCGCCACCACTTCCGGGTCCATCAGGAACGTCTTTGTGGGCTGAACCAGCTTGGAGAAAGCGTCCGGCAGAGGCGCAGATGTCGCCGCAACGGGCATCATCCAGTTGTTTTCCGGAATGGCGTCCTGAAAACCAGTGGTCAGCATGAAGGCGAGAAACTGCTTTGCCAGGTCCTTTTGCGGCGCATTCTTCAAGATGCCAGCCACTTCGATCTGAATATAATGTCCTTCCTCGAAGCTGGCGGCCTGATAGCGATCGGTCTTTTCCGAAATCATGTGGTAGGCGGGCGACGTGGTATAGGACAGCACCATCGGCACTTCACCCTTGGTGAACAGGCCGTAGGATTCCGACCAGCCGGGGGTAACCGTCAACACGCGGTCCTTCAGTTTTGCCCAGGCCTCCGGCGCCTTGTCGCCATAGACCGATTTCACCCACAACAGCAATCCAAGACCCGGCGTCGAGGTGCGCGGATCCTGGATCGCAATTTTTTGCGATGGGTCGCCCTCAACCAGTTCCTTGAGGCTCCTGGGCGGATTTTTCAGCGTCTGCGTGTCGTAGACAACGGCGAAATGGCCGTAATCATAGGGAACGAAGACGTCATCCTTGAAGTCACCGGGCACCTTGGCTGCGGACGGATCGACCCCCGACGCCTCGAAAAGCCCGGTCTGCTTGGCTTCCGCAATGAGATTGGTGTCCAAGCCCACAACAACATCCGCCTTGGATCCGGGACCTTCCAATTTCAGCCGGTTCAACAGCGCGACACCGTCGGCCACGGCAACGAAATTGACGGTGCAGCTGCACGTCTCTTCGAAAGCGGCCTTGACCTTGGGACCGGGACCCCACTCGGACACGAAGCTTTCATAGGTATAGACAGTCAGCGTCTTTTTGTCCTGCGCCACGGCAATGGCGGGCAGCAGAACGGATGCGGCAATCAGCGAATGAAGGAAAAAACGACGATACATCAACAGCACCTCCTCGAAATAGGCAACGGGGAACAGGCGTCTGGATGGAAGCCGTCTAATCCCTCCGCCGGTGTTAACCGGATCAGGTTCTTCGGGTTGGCTCAGCCTCTCAGCCTTGTCCCGCATAGGACAAAGCACCCCGTTAGATCTAGGCAAAGATGTAATTGGTGATCCACCAATTAGCAAGATGGCGCTGACGCCATCGGCTTTAGTTTTCGAGCTCCTCGCGCAGCATTTCAAGCTCCAGCCATTCTTCTTCCATGGTCTCGAGCTTATGCCGCAGTTTCGACATCTCATCGGCCAGCTTGCTGAAAATCTCAGGGTTCTTGGCAAACAGACTGGGGTCGGCCATGCGCTCTTCACGCTCGGCGATCTCCAACTGGGTCTTTTCCATTTCCTTGGGCAGATTTTCGAGCGCGAACTTCTGCTTGAAGGACATCTTGCCCTTGGCTTTGGCCGGTTCAGCACCTGCACTCGACGCCGATTTTGCCTTTTCCTGTTTCTCGGCCTTCTTCTTTTCGTCCGAGGCACCCTTGCGCTGCGCCATCATATCCGAATAACCGCCGGCATATTCGATCCAGCGGCCGTCGGGAGCGTCAGGGTTGACGGGCGCGATGGTGGAGGTGACGGTCCGGTCCAGAAAGTCACGGTCATGGCTGACGAGTATAACGGTGCCGGAAAAGCCGGAGACGATTTCCTGCAACAGATCCAGCGTCTCGATGTCGAGATCGTTGGTCGGCTCATCGAGGATCAGAAGGTTTGTCGGACGGGCCAGAATACGCGCCAGCATGAGGCGCGCGCGTTCCCCACCGGAGAGATTGCGGATCGGCGTACGGGCCTGTTCCGGCTGGAACAGAAAGTCTTTCATGTAGCCGGTGACGTGCTTCAACTCACCGTTGACCAGGAGATTTTCACCGCGTCCATCGGTCAGATAATGTGCCAATGTATCGTTCGGGTTCAAATCCTCACGCTTCTGGTCCAGCGTTGCGACTTCCAGGTTTGTGCCGAGCTTGACCTTGCCCGTGTCAGGCTCGAGCTGCCCGGTCAGCATCTTCAAGAGCGTCGTCTTGCCGGCACCGTTCGGCCCGACGAAACCGATGCAATCGCCGCGATGAACACGCAGCGAAAACGGCGCAACAATGGTGCGCTCGCCGTAAGCCTTGGTGATCTGATCCGCTTCGATAACGAGCTTGCCGGACTCGCGTCCTTCCGCAGCCGTCGCCTGCACGCTTCCCGTCGGCCCTTTATGGCCACGGTAGTCGGCGCGCATCGCCTGCAATTCACCCACGCGGCGCATGTTGCGCTTGCGGCGCGCTGTTACGCCATAGCGCATCCAGTGCTCTTCGCGCTCGATAGCCTTGCCGAGCTTGTGCTGCTCCAGCTCTTCCTCTTCCAGCACCTTGTCGCGCCATTCCTCGAAATGGCCGAAACCACGGCTGAGACGGCGCGACTGACCGCGATCCAGCCAGACAGTGGAGTTGGAGACTTTTTCCAGAAAGCGGCGGTCATGCGAAATCAGAACCAGCGCGCTGCGCGTCTGCTGCAGTTCACCTTCCAGCCACTCGATGGTCGGCAGATCCAGATGGTTGGTCGGCTCGTCCAGCATCAGAATATCGGGCTCGGGTGCCATGACGCGAACGAGCGCCGCACGGCGCGCCTCGCCACCCGAAAGGCTCGACGGATGTTCCTGACCGGTGAGACCCAGATGTTCGAGCAGATAGGTCACGCGGTAAGCGTCATCACTTGGTCCAAGACCCGCTTCGGCATAGGCCTGAACGGTTTCGTAACCCGCAAAATCCGGTGCCTGATCCAGATACCGGATCGTGGCCGCGGGATGCCGGAAGATTTCGCCCGACTGCGCCTCGACCAGACCGGCGGCAATCTTCATCAGCGTCGATTTGCCCGAACCGTTACGGCCGACAAGGCAGATGCGATCTCCCGGCTCCACTTGCAGGTTTGCACCATTCAGCAGCGGCGTGACGCCGAAAGTCAGCATGATATCGTCGAGTTTTAGAATAGGGGGTGCCAAGGGTTCAGGCTCCGGTCAAATCATAAGGACGGGCAAGCACGATGGCTTTGCCGCTTTGAAGGCGAAGGCTCAAACGCCCTTCCGCCACGTTGGAAATAGTGCGCGACGAGCCGAAAGCAAGCGCGAAGTTGGCGAGCGGATAGCGCGCATTCTCGATGTCGAGCCCTTCCAGTGCCGTGAAACCGGCAACTGAAAACAGCGATCCTGAGGGAAGATCGAGCTCGAATGTGCCTTCCATCAGCGGATAGGCTTCTTCGTCCCCCGATGTCAGCATCACCTCGAAGCCGCGCTCGGTCAGCGACACGGCATAGAGCAGATGGAACAATGCATGATCCGAACGCTCACCCGCCAGCGCACCCACCAGCGTCAGCCGTTTTGCACCCCGTGCCAGCGCCTCGGACACCGCAATCTCGCCATCCGTTACACCTTTTGCAGCCGGGAACGGCTGCTGTTCCACATTCGGCCAGCGCTGTTGCAAAGCCGTGTCGGAAGAGTCGAAATCGCCGACCCACAGTTCCGGCTCAAGGCCCAGCGTGTCGGCATGGCGCATGCCGCTATCGGCGGCAATCACGCGGGTATCCGCCACCGCCTTTTGCAAGCGATCTGTCACGGTAATGCTGCCGCCAAGCAGAATGGTAAAGTGGCTGGTCGTCATGCCCTGCCATAGCCCGGAACGGTGTTGGATGGAAAGGCCGAAAAGCCCAGGAAAGCGGTGATATTGATTTTCTTCGGCGGTAGGATTATGACACCTGCCAGTGGTGATTTGCCGACCGGCTTGCAGCCACTTTAAAGAAGTCGCTAAATGGTCGAGGAAACACGTTATTTCCGAGGACCGGCTGCGATTTCGTTGCCGGTTTTTTTGTGTTCAGGGCCCTCGCCGCCACGGAAGTGAGTTCGACATGCCGATTAAGATTCCCGATACCTTGCCTGCTTTTGAGACTCTCATCCAAGAGGGCGTGCGGGTACTGACCGAAACGGCGGCTATCCGGCAGGATATTCGCCCGCTCCAGATCGGGCTTCTCAATCTCATGCCGAACAAGATCAAGACCGAGATCCAGATGGCACGACTGGTGGGCGCATCGCCGCTCCAGGTGGAGTTGTCGCTGGTGCGCATCGGCGGGCACCGCGCCAAGAATACGCCGGAAGAGCACCTTCTATCCTTTTACGAAACATGGGAGGAGGTCCGTCACCGCAAGTTTGACGGTTTCATCATCACCGGCGCGCCTGTCGAAAAACTGACCTATGAAGACGTGACCTATTGGGATGAGATGAAGAAGATTTTCGAATGGACGGAGACGAATGTCCATTCGACGCTCAATGTCTGCTGGGGCGCTATGGCGGCGATCTACCATTTCCATGATGTCCCCAAGCATGAGCTGAAGGAAAAGGCGTTCGGCGTCTACCGTCACCGCAATCTTTCTCCGGCCTCTATCTACCTCAACGGTTTCTCGGATGATTTTCAGGTGCCGGTCTCTCGCTGGACAGAGGTGCGCCGCGCCGACATTGAAAAGCATCCGGACCTCGAAATTCTGATGGAGTCTGAAGAGATGGGCGTATGCCTTGTGCATGAGAAGCGCGGTAAACGGCTCTACATGTTCAACCACGTCGAATATGATTCGACCTCACTGTCCGAGGAATATTTCCGCGACGCGGATGCCGGTGTGCCCATCAAGCTGCCGCATGATTATTTCCCGCACAACGACCCGAGCCTGACACCGCTCAACCGGTGGCGCAGCCACGCACATTTGTTCTTTGGCAACTGGATCAACGAAATCTACCAGACGACGCCCTATGAGCTGGACGCCATCGGTCAGCAGAGCGCGTAATTCAAAGATTGCACGGCGCTCAAAAATGAAGCAACGTCCGGCCCGATTGCATTGATTGGGAGACTGGCAAGATGAGCGAAAGCAGCGCACGGGAAAATTTTGGTCTGACGTCGACAGGTGAGAAAGTCGAGCGCGTCACGATTTCGGCAGGCGGGCTGACGGCGCATGTCATGACCTGGGGCGCGGTCATTCAGGACTTGCGCCTTGAAGGCCATCAGCCACCGCTGGTTCTCGGTTTCGATAAATTTGACGATTACCCGAAATTGTCCTCTTATTTCGGCGCGACACCCGGGCGCAACGCCAACCGGATCGGCGACGGCAAGTTCACTCTCGATGGCAAGGACTACCAGCTCGAACTGAACGAGAAGGGCGTTACCCATCTCCACGGCGGCAGCGACAATATCGGCAAGCGCAACTGGATGATCATGGAACATGGCCCAAGCCATGTGGTGCTGCAGATCGTTGACCCCGATGGCCGCGCCGGTTACCCCGGCAATTGCACCGTGCGGGCGACCTACACGATCCGCGAAGGCGGCGTCCTGTCCGTAGCCTACGAAACCACCACCGACGCACCGACGATCGCCAATGTCTGCCAGCATTCCTATTTCAATCTGGATGGCGCAGAAACGGCGCTTGGTCACGAGATCGAAATTTCGGCCGACCATTATTTGCCGACAACCGAGCGGCAAATTCCGACTGGCGAAATCCGCCCCGTAGACGGCACAGTCTTCGACCTGCGCACATCAACGCCGATGCGTCGCGAAGACAATGGCCAGCAGGTGACGTTCGACCATAATTTCTGCCTGTCACCGCAGCGCGTTTCAAAACGCAAGGTCGCCCGCGTCTATGCTCCGGCCTCGAATGTCGCTCTCGAAGTCCACACGACGGAACCCGGCGTGCAGTTCTATTCCGCATTCAAATTGAACACTGGCGCACCGGGTCTAGACGGGCGGACCTATGGTCCCTGTGCGGGCTTCTGCCTCGAAACGCAGATATGGCCGGATGCCGTCAACCACGAAGGCTTCCCCGACGCTATCCTGCGTCCCGGCGAAACGCTGCGCCAGGAAACCGACTATATCTTCACCAAGGGCTGATTGTCAGTCCAGCACGCACCCGACATAAGCGCCTGAACCCCGGGCTCGTCTTTCGATGAGCCCGGCCAGACGCTGCATGCCACGACCGGGCTTGCCAGCCACGCGGTCGATCGGGTTGGGAAGCGCGACAGCCAGAAGGGCTGCCTGCCGGGAACTCAATTTCGAGGCCGATACCTTGAAGTGATATTGAGCAGCGGCTTCGATACCGTAAATGCCAGGCCCCCATTCGGCGACATTGAGATAAATTTCCATCATCCGCTTCTTCGACCAGATGAAGTCGGACACGACGGCCAGCGGCAACTCCAGACCTTTGCGGATGAAGGATCGTCCATTCCATAGAAACAGATTTTTGGCCGTTTGCATCGGAATGGTGCTGGCACCCCGGGTGGATTCACCTTCCAGCGCACCAGTGACCACCGTCTGCATCTGGTTCCAGTCCACTCCGCCATGCGAACAGAACTGCCCGTCCTCCGACATCATGACCGATTGAATGAGACGGGGTGAAATGTCCTCCAGAGGCACCCAACGGCGATCGTAGCCCTGAAACGTCACCAGTTCGGCCAGCATCAGTGTCGAGACCGGACGCATGAAGGGCAACGCGTAGATCGGGATCAACAGGTAAGGCAAAACCAGCAGAGCCAGAATGATCAGGAGAGCACGTCTCACGAGGGTTCGAACATCCACTTTCGGTTTGCTCCCGCTGTCGGCAAGCGTTTCATAGTCCGTCTCGCTGTCCGGCGTGCTGCTCAAATCCTGTCCCCACTCGCTCCAGATCGGAGCCTTTCATATTCCGCATGAACCATCAAGGCGAGTCCCGATAACGAAGTTCCCCAACCGCATCACAAAAACCATTGCCAGCCCTTTTTCATCATGCCAAACAGCGCTCATGACAAGGAACGGGCCTATGACATTCGAAACGCAGCTCCGTGACAACGCCGCCCAGACAGAAGCCTTGCTGGCCAGGCTCCTGTCCAGCCAGACGCACACAGACGAGATCACCCGGCCCGAAAATCTGGCCGAGGCGATGCGCCATGGCGTTCTGAACGGTGGAAAACGTCTGCGTCCCTTCCTCGTAATCGAAACCGCATCTCTTTTAAACGGCGATGCCGATGTCGCGCTTCGTGTCGGCGCCGCCTTGGAATGCCTGCATTGTTACTCACTGGTGCATGACGACCTGCCTGCCATGGACAATGACGATCTGCGCCGTGGCCAGCCGACAGTTCACAGAAAATTCGATGAAGCCACGGCCATTCTGGCGGGCGACAGCCTGCTGACGCTTGCCTTCGACATCATTGCAGCACCGGAAACCGATCTGCCCGATGACCGCAAGGCAGCCCTCGTTTTGGCCTTGGCAAGAGCGGCAGGCATCGGCGGTATGGCTGGCGGTCAGGCGCTGGATCTGGCTGCCGAAAAAAATCCTCCCGATGAGGCTGGGATCATCACCTTGCAGGCCATGAAAACCGGTGCGCTGATCCGTTTTGCCTGCGAAGCGGGCGCGATCATTGCCGGAAGCGGCGACCTGGAACGCCAACGCCTGCGCAGCTTCGGCGAAAAGATCGGCCTCGCCTTCCAGCTCGCCGACGATCTTCTCGACCTCACCTCCGACGCCGCAACCATGGGTAAGGCAACCGGCAAGGATGCCGGACGCGGCAAAGGCACGCTGGTCGCGCTGCGCGGCGCGGAATGGGCAACCTCGCGCTTGCGTGAACTGGTGAAAGAAGCTGCCGAACTGCTGGCAGCCTATGGTGACCGTGCGGATATTCTGATCCAGACGGCAAGGTTCGTCGCAGAACGCAAAAGCTGAAGCCAGCATCCGGCATCACGGTTTTTCGCCGCCTCAAGCCCGGACCACGCTGCAAATTCCTCAATTTCCGCTTGAGAAACACAGTGCACCGAGTTATGCATGTTTGTGCACGATTCCTCCGATTGAGTCACGATGTCCAAAACCGATCATTTCGTCAGTGAGCGACAGGCTCTTATTTACGCTCAATTGCACCGGCATGGCCGCGTGTTGGCGCAGGAACTCGCCCAAACATTTGATGTCTCGGAAGACACCGTGCGGCGCGATCTGCGCGAGATGGCGGCCAGAGGCGAATGTGAACGCGTCTATGGCGGGGCGCTACTCCCATCCGGCACCACCGTTCCGCTCAAAACCCGCATGGGCGAAATGCCGGATCGCAAGGCGGTACTCGGCCAAGCCACAGCTTCCCTCGTGCAGAATGACATGGTGGTTTTTCTCGATGCCGGCTCGACCAATCTTGCCATCGCAAAACATTTGGGCGTTGGCCTGAAACTCACCGTCGTCACCAACACACCGGCGATTGCCGCAGAACTGGCCGGTCATGCCGATATCGAGCTTATTCTGATCGGCGGCAGGGTCGATCCGGCGGTAGGGGCCGCCATTGATACGACCGCCATACGCCAGCTTGAGCACATCCGGCCCGATCTCTGCATTGTCGGCGTCTGCGGTCTGACGCTCGAGCGGGGGCTGTGCGCCGATATCTATGAGGATGCCATATTCAAGCGACTGGCCTGCGAGATGAGCGCAAAAACACTGGCCGCCGTCACCTCCGAGAAGCTGGGTGCCTCTACCGCGTTTCAGGTCGCATCGCTGTCCCCCATGCTCACCCTCGTTCTGGAAGAAGATGCCGACCGCGACATGATCGGTGCGCTGGCCGATACCGGCATCAACATTCATCAGGCCGGACCGTCGTCCGGCATCTCATCTCACATGAACTTATCGAAGGACCAGTCGCGATGACCGGCACTGCCACGCCAACGACCGCCCGCTTGCCCTACATGACGAGAACCCGCCTTGGCGTGTCTCTCCTGTTCCTGATGAACGGCTTCATGATGGGCTCCTGGGCGCCGATGATCCCGGAATTTGCCAAGCGATTTTCGCTGAGTGAAAGCACACTGGGCCTCGTCATTCTTGTTTACGGCTTGGGCTCGCTGTCCTTCATGCCGATTGCCGGTTCGCAGATCGGTCGCCTTGGTTCACGAACAGTGACCCTGACTGTCGCTCTCATCATGGTGCCGACGCTGTTGTTGATCACACTGGCAAATTCCCTTTGGGCAGGCGTCATCGCCGTCTTCCTGTTCGGCGGACTGACGGGTGCGATGGATGTGGCCATGAACGCCAATGCCGTGGTGGTGGAGCGCAGCATGCGCCGCGCCATCATGTCGTCCTGCCACGCATTCTGGAGCTTGGGTGGTTTGATCGGCGCGGGTCTTGGCGGTCTTTTGATCACCAAAACTGGTATCTACGGACATGCCATTATGCTGACGATCATCGCAGCCGCTCTGCTTGCGGTTGCATGGCCGCGGGTCCAAGTGGACCGCCCTCACCCGGAAGAAGAGCGCCCCAAGGGCGGCCTTCCCATGACACCGCTGCCGTGGATCATCGGTATTATGGCGCTGTTTTCCATGATCCCCGAAGGCGCC
This sequence comes from Hyphomicrobiales bacterium, assembly GCA_900472925.1. GTDB lineage: Bacteria > Pseudomonadota > Alphaproteobacteria > Rhizobiales > Rhizobiaceae > Agrobacterium. The sequence continues at coordinate 61,468 of UCJU01000015.1, read as the reverse complement.
ATTCTCGATTGGGGCGCGCTTTATCTGCGCAATGAACTCAGCGCATCCGTTACCCTCTCCGGTTTCGGCTTTGCCGCCTTCTCGCTGACCATGGCCGTCATGCGCTTTGCAGGCGATCTGGTGCGTGACCGGTTTGGCGCCGTCCGTACGCTGCAATTTTGTTCGGTTCTGTCGATCGTCGGCCTGTTGATTGCCGGTTTAGCGCCCAATGCCTTCATTGCCATTGCAGGCTTTGCCGTTGCCGGCATCGGCATTTCCAACATGGTGCCGATTGCCTTTTCCGCAGCGGGCAACATGCCAGGCATGGCACCGGGCATTGCTTTGTCAGTGGTGACGACCATGGGCTATTCCGGCATTCTCGTCGCACCATCGGCTATCGGCTTCATTGCCGAACATACGGGGCTTGCTGCCGTGTTCATCGGCCTGCCGCTTCTGCATGTGGTGGTTCTCATGCTGTCCAAGCTTGCACGCCATGCGGATGGCGCAAGCGGGCATTGATATCCGGATTTCTCAAAAGGGGGGGGCCCTCGCATCGGCGAGTCTCGAATTTTGCCATGATTGCGGTAAAAGTGGAGTTGATCGCTTCGATGTTGACAAGGCGCGCGCCTTGTACCACCTGAATGATCAGATTTACCGCAATTGTTCGAGAACACCATGACGTCACACGCCGATTATGATACCAAGCCACGCCGGTCCTCGGTCGCTGTCGATGTCGGTGGCGTGATCGTCGGGGGTGGCGCGCCCGTCGTGGTACAGTCGATGACCAATACGGATACCGCCGATATCGACGCGACCGTGCAGCAGGTCGCGGCCCTGTACCGCGCAGGCTCCGAGATCGTACGCATCACCGTGGATCGCGACGAAAGCGCTGCCGCCGTTCCGAAAATCCGCGACCGCCTTTTGCGCCTTGGCTTGGATGTACCGCTTGTCGGTGACTTCCACTATATCGGCCACAAGCTGCTGGCCGATCACCCCGCCTGCGCCGAAGCGCTTGCCAAATATCGCATCAATCCCGGCAATGTCGGTTTCAAGGACAAGAAGGACAAGCAGTTCGGCGATATCGTCGAAATGGCCATCCGCTATGACAAGCCGGTGCGCATCGGCGTCAACTGGGGTTCGCTCGATCAGGAATTGCTGACGACGCTTATGGACAAGAACAAGGACCAGGGCTTCCCGCTGTCGGCCCGTCAGGTCACGCGCGAAGCCATCGTCCAGTCCGCCTTGATTTCGGCTGAACTTGCCGAAGACATCGGCCTGCCCCGCAATCGCATCATCCTGTCGGCCAAGGTCAGCCAGGTGCAGGATCTGATAGCCGTCTATTCCATGCTGTCGGAGCGCTCCAACCATGCCCTCCATCTGGGTCTCACCGAGGCGGGCATGGGTTCCAAGGGCATCGTCGCCTCGTCTGCCGCCATGGGTTACGTCCTGCAACACGGCATTGGCGACACCATCCGCGTGTCGTTGACACCGGAGCCGAATGGTGACCGCACCCGTGAAGTGCAGGTTGCCCAGGAAATTCTCCAGGTCATGGGCTTCCGTCAGTTCATTCCCGTCGTTGCCGCCTGTCCCGGCTGCGGGCGAACAACGTCCACCGTGTTTCAGGAACTGGCGCAGAACATCCAGAACGACCTTCGCAAGAACATGCCGGTCTGGCGCGACAAATATCCGGGTGTTGAAGCGCTCAACGTTGCCGTCATGGGTTGCATCGTCAACGGTCCCGGTGAAAGCAAACATGCCGATATCGGCATCTCGCTGCCCGGCACCGGCGAAAACCCGGCGGCTCCCGTGTTCATCGACGGTGAAAAGGCACTCACCCTGCGCGGCCCTGATATCGCCAAAGATTTCGAGGCGTTGGTCATCGATTACATCGAGAAACGTTTCGGCCAAAAGGATGCGGCTGAGTAGGTTTCGACCGTGAAAATGCCAAAATTCATCTGTCTTACCTTACGTGACCTCACGGAGCACTGGAATTCATGATCAAGAAGTTTGTCGTTCTTGCGCTTGCCGCAACCTATCTCTCCGCCTGCACGACCACCGACCCCTATACAGGTGAGCAGAAGGTGTCCAACATGGCCGGCGGCGCTGGCCTAGGCGCTCTCGCGGGTGCTGTCGGCGGTCTTGCCATCGGTGGCGGCAACAAGGGCCGCAACGCCCTGATCGGTGCCGGTATCGGCGCGCTGGCCGGTGGCGCCATCGGCGGTTACATGGACAATCAGGAATCCGAGCTTCGCCAGCAGTTGCAGGGCACCGGCGTGTCCGTAACCCGTCGTGGCGACAGCATCGTGCTCAACATGCCGTCCAACGTCACCTTCGCCACGGATCAGGATCAGGTCATCCCGCCATTCTACCCAACGCTGAACTCGGTCGCCATCGTGCTCAACAAGTTCAACAAGACCTATATCGACATCAACGGCCACACCGATTCCACCGGCAGCCTTGCCCATAACCAGGGCCTGTCGGAACGCCGCGCCGCATCCGTCGCCAACTATCTTGGTGAGCGTGGTGGTGTAGACCAGCGACGTATTTCGACAATGGGCTTCGGTCCATCGCAACCGATTGCATCCAATGCGACAGCCGATGGCCGCGCGCAGAATCGCCGTGTCGAAGTGCTGATCTCGCCGCTGACGCAGAACGGATGATCTGAAAGACGCGCATTGAGCCACCCATGAAAAAGCCCACCTTTCGGTGGGCTTTTTACATTTCCGTACTGCCGGCATCACTCGCCGTAGGCAATGAGCAAATCCTTGGCGTCGATCTGGTCACCGGGCTTGACCAGCACTTCGGCCACCTTGCCGTCGCGCTCTGCATGAAGCGCCGTTTCCATCTTCATGGCCTCGATGGACACAAGCACGTCGCCTGCCTTCACATCCTGTCCCTGATTGACGAAGACGCGGGAAATAACGCCCGGCATCGGCGCGCCGACATGGGCGGCATTGCCCGGTTCGGACTTGCGGCGCACGGCAGAGCCGGAGGCCCCATGAGTGCGATCCGGCACCTTGATGCGGCGTGGCTGGCCATTGATCTCGAAGAAGACCGTGACCATGCCCTTGTCATCGACACCGGACGAAGCCTGATTGACGATGACGAGCGTCTTGCCACGCTCGATATCGGCAAACAATTCCTCGCCATCTTCCATGCCGTAGAAATAGGCAGGCGTTGGCAGAACCGAGACGGGACCGTAGGTTTCGGACGCTAAGGCGAAATCGGTGAAGACCTTCGGATACATCAGGTAGGAGGCAAACTCGAAATCATCGACCGGGCGCTCCAGCTTCGTCTCGATCTCCTTGCGCTCGGCATCCAGATCTGCATCCTCAAGAAGCGAGCCCGGACGCACCGTATAGGGCTGCTCGCCCTTCAACGCTTTCTTCTGGATAGCCTGCGGCCATCCACCCGGCGACTGGCCGAGATCGCCCTTGAGCATGGAAACGACCGAATCGGGGAAGGAAACCTCCTTCTCCGGGTTTTCGACATCGGCAACCGTCAGATCCTGGCTGACCATCATCAGCGCCATGTCACCCACCACCTTGGAGGACGGTGTCACCTTGACGATATCGCCAAACATCTGATTGACGTCGGCATAGGTCTGCGCAACCTCGTGCCAGCGGCTTTCGAGACCCAGCGAACGAGCCTGTTCTTTGAGATTGGTGAACTGGCCGCCCGGCATTTCATGAAGATAGACTTCCGAGGCCGGTCCCTTGAGATCGCTCTCGAAGGCCGCATATTGGCCACGCACAGCTTCCCAATAGAAGGAAATGCGGCGGATCCACTCCGTATCGAGACCGGTGTCGCGTTCGGTGCCTTTCAGCGCCTCAACGATGGAGCCAAGGCACGGCTGCGACGTGTTGCCCGAGAGCGCATCCATGGCCGCATCCACGGCATCCACCCCCGCCTCAACCGCCGCCAGAACCGTGGCTGCGGAGATACCGGACGTATCATGTGTATGGAAGTGGATCGGCAGGCTGGTCGCCTCCCGCAGAGCCTTGAACAGAACCCTTGCGGCGGCAGGCTTCAACAACCCCGCCATGTCCTTGACGGCGATGATATGCGCACCCGCTTTTTCGAGTTCGGCAGCAAGATTGGTGTAATATTTGAGATCGTATTTCGGGCGAGCCGAATTCAGAAGATCGCCTGTATAGCAGATGGTCGCTTCGCAGAGCTTGTTCTCTTCCGCGATCGCATCCATCGAAACACGCATGTTTTCCACCCAGTTCAGGCAGTCGAACACGCGAAACAGATCGACGCCGCCCTTGGCTGCCTGGCGGACGAAATATTTGACGACATTATCGGGGTAGTTCTTGTAACCCACGCCATTAGCGCCGCGCAGCAGCATTTGCAGCAAAAGGTTCGGCGCACCTTCGCGAATCAGCGCCAGACGCTCCCAAGGGTCTTCGGTGAGGAAGCGCATGGACACATCGAAGGTCGCTCCGCCCCAGCATTCCAGCGACAAAAGCTGCGGCAAGGCTTTGGCGTAAACGCTCGAAACGCGAGCGATGTCATGGGTGCGGACGCGGGTTGCCAGCAGCGACTGGTGCCCGTCGCGCATGGTCGTATCTGTCACCAGCACACGCTTTTCATTGCGCATCCACTCGGCAAACCCCTTTGGCCCTAGCCTGTCCAGAAGCTGCTTGGTGCCATCAGGCGTCGGTTGGTCGATATAGGGCACGATGGGCTGGGCAGCGCTGGCGGCAGGTTTGACGCGACCCTTGGTTTCCGGATGGCCGTTAACAGTGACGTCTGCCAGATAGGTCAGAAGCTTGGTCGCACGGTCCTGGCGTTTGACCTGCTCGAACAACTCAGGCGTCGAATCGATGAAGCGCGTCGTATAGGTGTTTCCGACGAAACTCGGATGGCTGATGATGGCTTCCAGGAAAGTCAGGTTCGTCGCCACGCCGCGAATACGGAATTCGCGCAGAGCACGGTGCATGCGGGCAATCGCTTCGTCCGGTTGTGGCGCCCATGCCGTCACCTTGACCAGCAACGGATCGTAATAGCGGGTAATGATCGCACCCGAATAGGACGTGCCGCCATCCAGACGAATGCCGAAGCCGGATGCCGAGCGGTATGCAGTGATGCGGCCGTAATCGGGAATGAAATTGTGCTCCGGGTCTTCGGTGGTGATGCGGCACTGAAGCGCATGGCCGTTGAGACGGATGTCGTTTTGCGCCGGCACACCCGATTCCGGCGTGCCGATGGTCTCGCCTTCGAGAATATGGATCTGCGCCTTGACGATATCGATGCCGGTGACGACTTCGGTCACCGTGTGCTCCACCTGAATGCGCGGATTGACCTCGATGAAATAGAATTTTCCGGTATCGGCATCCATCAGATACTCGACCGTGCCAGCACCGACATAATTGGTGGCACCGGCAATCTTCAGCGAATAATTGGCCAGTTCCTGCCGACGCTCTTCGGAAAGGTAAGGCGCTGGCGCGCGCTCCACCACCTTCTGGTTACGGCGCTGGATGGAGCAATCGCGCTCGAACAGATGCACGACATTGCCATGGGTATCGCCAAGAATCTGGCTTTCCACATGGCGTGCGCGTTCGACCAGCTTTTCCAGATAGACCTCGTCCTTGCCGAAGGCAGCCTTGGCCTCACGCTTGGCTTCCGTCACCTCGCGGGCAAGGTCTTCCTTCTTTCTGATAGCGCGCATGCCGCGGCCACCGCCGCCCCAGGAGGCCTTGAGCATGACGGGATAACCGATCTCCTCGGCCATACGTTCGACCTCGGCCATATCATCCGGCAGAGGCTCGGTCGCCGGAACGACGGGCACGCCGACGGAAATCGCCAGATTGCGCGCGGCAACCTTGTTGCCAAGGCGGCGCATCGTGTCGGCGGTCGGTCCGATGAAGATAATGCCGGCCTCATTGCAGGCTTCCACGAACTCCGGGCTTTCCGACAGAAGGCCGTAACCGGGGTGGATCGCATCGGCACCCGAAAGCTTGGCGACGCGAATGACTTCCTCGATCGACAGGTAGCTCTCGATCGGTCCCATATCCTTGGCCAGATGCGGACCGCGTCCGACCTGATAACTCTCATCCGCCTTGAAACGGTGCAGCGAAAGCTTGTCTTCCTCCGCCCAGATCGCGACCGTTTTTATGCCAAGCTCGTTGGCAGCACGGAAGACACGGATCGCAATCTCCGAACGATTGGCGACAAGGATTTTCGATATTTTCAAGACGGCCTCCCAAACCTCGCAAGCAAGTTTACATGCTGCACCGCGAAATTAAGCAGTAAACGTTCCGGTTGGAAAGGGCGTTTTTGTCCACGACTGTCTGGAGAAGCAGAAGCTTTTAGGAGATAACTCCATGCCGAAGCGCAAGTGCCACCACATGCTGGCGATTTCTTGCCTCCAGCTTGCGCTGAATGCCGTTTATGTACCAATCAACGGTATGACTGGAAATCGAAAGGCTCTTGCCGATTTCCGGCGACGTCTTGCCCTGGGCCAACAGGGTCAGCACGTCCAGCTCCCTTCTGGTAAATTGCGTTGCCGACATATCGGGAATGGACAAAACCGCGTCCGATTCACCGACAAATTCCAGCAGCCGCCAGAATGCCACCCGCATGGCCGCGTCTATGATGAACAACTCCGATGTGGACAGCAAACGGCCGTCACCGAAAATATAGACACCGCCGAGCAACCCGCTTCGCCCGTGGATCGGAAAAGCATAGCCTTCGCGCAGGCCGTACCGCGCGGCATCCTGAAACAGCTTGGCAGCGCGTTTGCGCTGCGTGACTTGAGGCAATAGCGCCACCACGTCGCGACAGCGAAACGGCTGATGCAAAAGGCCCAATGTGCGCTTGACCGGATCGATGTTTCCATATTTCTTGGCGTGATAGACTTCCTTCCAGCCGTCAGGCAGATGTTCGGCCAGAACCGTGCCTGTAAACGTCAAATCTTCCGCATCACGACGCATCACACGATAGAAATCAAACCCCAGCTGACACGTCATCTCATGAAAAGCCGACAGAAAACGCTCTTCCGTTTTTGCCTCGTTGCACTGAGTCAAAAACTGAAAAACGTTATGCATCGAAGCGGATACCTTGGAAGAAAATGAGACGACAGGATGGTTTTGAAGCGCGATGCTCATATCGGGAAACCTATGGCCCGCTATATCCACCAATAAAAAGTTGTACCATATAATATAATCAAATTATTAAAACTATACCGCGAAATTTTGCAATGCGTTTTGTTGTGAGACACCGCAAACGGCCTGTTAAAATATACACTTTGTGCCAATCGCAATAAATTTTTCAGCACTCAAAGGTTTAGGCGATAACCGTTAAGCGGACATTCATGTGAAAAAAGCGATAACAGACCGACGAGCTGGCATATGTCGCCGTTTCATCGGCTGGCCACGCACCAAGCGTTATAACCGCGCTACTAGACTGACATGAATACGGGATTTGGCAATTGACACTGTTTCAGGTTTACACTCGCGCTCTGCGCTACCTCGCCGATAACAAGTGGCGTGTCACCATCGTCGTCGTCGCGAACATCGTTCTGGCTGCAATCACCATTGCCGAGCCGATCCTGTTCGGACGCATCATCGATGCAATTTCGTCAGGATCCGACGCGACCGGCATTCTCATCATGTGGGCCGCTTTCGGTGCCTTTAACACGGTCGCCTATGTTGCCGTGGCGCGTGAGGCCGATCGCCTCGCGCATGGTCGGCGCGCGTCGCTGCTGACGGAAGCCTTCGGCCGCATCATCTCCATGCCGCTGTCGTGGCACCATCAGCGTGGCACATCCAATGCTCTGCACACGCTGTTGCGTGCCAGCGAAACGCTGTTCGGCCTCTGGCTCGAATTCATGCGCACGCATCTGGCGACATTCGTGGCGCTCGTCCTCCTGATCCCGACCGCTGTTTCCATGGATCTTCGCCTCAGTTTTGTTCTAATGGGTCTCGGTGTCGTCTACTGGTTTATCGGCAAGTGGGTCATGGAGCGTACCAAGGAAGGTCAGGCCTCTGTTGAAGAGCATTACCATTCCGTCTTCGCCCATGTCAGCGATTCCATCAGCAACGTGTCCGTTCTGCACAGCTACAACCGCATCGAAGCGGAAACCAAGGCGCTGAAATCCTTCACCGAACGCCTGCTCAGCGCGCAGTATCCGGTTCTCGACTGGTGGGCATTCGCCAGCGCGCTCAACCGTACCGCCTCGACGCTTTCGATGATGATCATCCTCATCATCGGCACGATTCTCGTCAAGAACGGCCAGATTCGCGTTGGTGACGTCATTGCCTTCATCGGCTTTGCCAACCTGCTGATTGGCCGCCTGGACCAGATGCGCGCCTTCGCAACGCAAATTTTCGAAGCACGGGCCAAGCTCGTAGACTTCTTCAAGCTGGAAGATTCCGTGCAGGAGCGGGAAGAGCCAAGCGGTGCGATCGAACTCGGCCAGGTCTCGGGCAAGGTGGAATTCCGCAATGTCGATTTCGGCTTTGCCAACACCAAACAGGGCGTTCACGATGTCTCGTTCACGGCCAATGCGGGTGAAACCATTGCAATCGTCGGACCGACAGGTGCTGGCAAGACGACACTCATCAATCTGCTGCAGCGGGTTTACGATCCCAATAGCGGCCAGATTCTTGTCGACGGCACCGACATTTCCACGGTGACACGCCAGTCGCTGCGTCACTCGATCGCCACGGTGTTTCAGGATGCCGGTCTTCTCAACCGCTCCATCCGCGACAATATCCGCCTTGGACGTGAGACGGCCACCGATGACGAAATCGCCCAGGCCGCCGCTGCTGCCGCTGCGACAGACTTTATCGACAGCAGACATACCGGCTACATGACGCAGGTGGGTGAACGCGGCAACCGTCTGTCCGGCGGTGAGCGTCAGCGTATCGCCATTGCCCGCGCCGTGTTGAAAAATGCGCCGATCCTCGTTCTCGACGAAGCGACCAGTGCGCTCGACGTGGAAACCGAGGCCCGGGTGAAGGACGCCGTCGATGCGCTGCGCAAGAACAGAACGACGTTCATCATCGCCCACCGCCTGTCGACCGTGCGTGACGCCGATCTCGTCCTGTTCATGGACAATGGGCGCATCGTCGAAAAAGGCACATTCGATGAGCTGAGCATGCGCGGCGGTCGTTTCTCGGCACTGTTGCGAGCCAGTGGCCTGCTGAACGACGATGAAAAGACCGGTGCGCCGGTTCTGTCGATGCCTGCCAAGTCGGCGCTGACCGCATAAAGGTTTCTAAGAAATAACCTGATCAACAAAAAGCCCCGGTCGATGCCGGGGCTTTTTCGTATCTCGGACTGATAACTAAAATCAGAAGTTATCGTCTTCTTCGTCATCCTTGCGGGTAGACTTGAGAGAGCTGAGCTTGGCGAAAACAGCATTCGCGTCGATTTCTTTTTCTTCTTCGCGCTCGTATTTGTAACCAAGACCTTCGGTTGCAGCAGCAGGCTGCAACGTCGCGTCCAGCTCTTCCTGGGTTGGAAGGGGACGACCACGCGATGCGCGTTCGACTTCAAGATCAAGATCGATCTGGCTGCACAGGCCAAGCGTCACCGGGTCCATCGGTGTCAGGTTGGCCGAATTCCAGTGCGAGCGGTCGCGGATCTGTTCGATCGTGGACTTTGTCGTACCGACAAGACGCGAAATCTGCGCGTCCTTCAGTTCGGCATGGTTGCGGACCAGCCACAAAATGGCGTTCGGGCGATCCTGACGCTTCGAGACCGGCGTATAGCGCGGTCCACGACGCTTGGATTCGGGAACGCGGACCTTCGGCTCGGAGAGCTTGATCTTGTGGTTGGGATTGGCAACCGCGCGCTCGATTTCGTCACGCGACAGCTGTCCGGTCGAGATAGGGTCAAGACCCTTGATGCCCTGCGCGGCTTCACCGTCGGCGATAGCCTTGACTTCCAGCGGATGCAGTTTGCAAAATGTCGCGATCTGCTCGAACGACAATGCGGTATTATCCACCAGCCAGACGGCCGTCGCTTTCGGCATGAGCAATGTTTGAGCCATAGATACAGTCCTTCTGTCCGTCCGCTCCGGTGGCGCGGGACGTGGATGTTAACCACTCATTTCCGGGATATGACCGCTCTATAACCGGATTGCATCAGAATTGCAATTCTTTGCGCAAGAAATGACCTTTGTCTAATTGCCGGATGTCCATGAACTGCTATGAATTCTGCACATGACTGGAAAATGGAGTTTCCAATCATCACAAAGACGAATCGGCCTGAGGAGGAATTCATGTCTGCCAAAGTCTACCCGGTCCTGAAATCTGCAAAGAAGCACACGCTGATCGACAATGACCGTTATCTGAAATGGTACGGTGAAAGCGTGGAGGACCCTGAAAAATTCTGGGGCAAGCATGGCAAGCGGATCGACTGGTTCAAGCCCTATACCAAGGTCAAGAACACCTCTTTCAAGGGCAAGGTGCCGATCAAGTGGTTCGAGGATGGGCTGACGAACGTCTCGTACAACTGCATCGACCGTCACCTGAAAACCCACGGTGAGCGCACCGCAATCATCTGGGAAGGCGACAATCCCTATATCGACAAGAAGATCACCTATAACCAGCTCTACGATGCGGTGTGTCGTCTGGCCAATGTGATGAAGAAACACGGCGTCAAGAAGGGCGATCGCGTCACCATCTACATGCCGATGATCCCCGAGGCGACCTATGCGATGCTGGCCTGCGCCCGCATCGGCGCCGTGCATTCGGTGGTCTTCGGTGGTTTTTCACCGGATGCGCTGGCGGGCCGGATCGTCGATTGCGAATCCACCTTCGTCATCACCTGTGACGAGGGCGTGCGCGGTGGCAAGCCGATCCCGCTCAAGGAAAACACCGACAAGGCGATCCATATTGCCGCCAAGCAGCATGTTATCGTCAACAAGGTGCTGGTCGTGCGCCGCACCGGTGGCAAGACTAACTGGGCGCCGGGCCGTGACCTCTGGTATCATCAGGAAATCGCGTCGGTGAAACCGCATTGCGAGCCGGCCAGGATGAAGGCCGAAGACCCGCTTTTCATTCTCTATACGTCAGGCTCCACCGGCAAACCGAAGGGCGTGCTGCACACGACCGGCGGCTATCTGGTCTATGTGTCGATGACACATGAATATGTCTTCGATTATCATGATGGCGACATCTACTGGTGTACCGCCGATGTCGGCTGGGTGACGGGCCACTCCTATATCGTCTATGGACCGCTGGCCAATTGTGCCACGACCGTCATGTTCGAAGGCGTCCCGAACTTTCCAGATCAGGGTCGCTTCTGGGAGGTCATCGACAAGCATCAGGTCAATATCTTCTATACCGCACCGACGGCCCTTCGCTCGCTGATGGGGGCTGGCGACGAATTCGTAAAACGTTCGTCGCGCTCCAGCCTGCGCCTGCTCGGCACCGTGGGTGAGCCGATCAACCCGGAGGCCTGGGAATGGTATTACCATGTGGTGGGCGAGGATAAGAGCCCGATTGTCGATACGTGGTGGCAGACGGAAACCGGCGGCATTCTGATCACGCCACTGCCGGGTGCCACCGATCTCAAGCCCGGCTCGGCCACACGACCCTTCTTCGGTGTCCAGCCTGAACTGGTCGATGCAGAGGGTAATGTGCTGGAGGGTGCGGCCGATGGCAACCTTTGCATCACAGACAGCTGGCCAGGACAATCGCGTACCGTCTACGGCGATCACAAGCGCTTCATCGAGACCTACTTCTCCACCTACAAGGGCAAGTACTTCACGGGCGATGGCTGCCGTCGCGATGAGGATGGGTATTATTGGATCACCGGTCGCGTGGATGACGTTCTCAACGTATCCGGCCACCGCTTGGGCACGGCTGAGGTGGAATCGGCACTCGTCTCGCACAATCTCGTCTCCGAAGCCGCGGTCGTCGGCTACCCGCATTCCATCAAGGGACAGGGCATCTACTGCTATGTCACGCTGATGGCGGGACAGACGGGTGACGATGCCCTGCGCGCAGAACTCGTCAAGCACGTCCGCAACGAAATCGGCCCTGTCGCCACGCCTGACAAGATCCAGTTCTCGCCCGGCCTGCCCAAGACACGGTCCGGCAAGATCATGCGCCGCATCCTGCGCAAGATCGCCGAAGATGATTTTAGCGCGCTGGGCGATACGTCCACACTCGCCGATCCCGCCGTGGTCGATGATCTCATCGAAAACAGGCAGAACAAGGCCGCAGCAGCTTAAGCTGCGGCAGGCGAGGAGCGATAAAAGACCCGGTAGTTTCGCAGCTGCCGGGTATTTTTATGGTCGCGAACGGTTCTGGCCCCAAACCCGCTTTCTGACAGTGCATTAATGTGCACAGTGGAGGGACGGGAGGAAACCGAGATGGACACTTCAAAACGCAGCGTCATCGCCTTTATCGGCACCGGATTGATGGGCGGGCCGATGGCGCGCAACCTGTTGAAAGCCGGATTTAGCGTTCGGGTCTGGAACCGTAGCGCCGAAAAGGCGCAGGCGCTGGTAGCCGACGGCGCCGTACTCGCCGCTTCACCGCCAGAGGCCGCAAAAGGCGCCGATATCGTCATCACCATGTTGAGCGATGGCAAGGCCGTGCACGACGTGCTTTTCGATGCTGGCGTGGCACAAACGCTCGATAAGGACGCAATCGTCATCGACAGCAGTTCGATTGCGCCACCTATTGCGCGCGAGCATGCAGAGAAGCTCAAGGCATTGGGCATTCATCACATCGATGCACCGGTGTCCGGTGGTGTCGTCGGCGCAGCGGCTGGCACACTTGCCATTATGGCAGGCGGCGATGAGGCCGTGATCTCCAGCCTCTCCGATGTCTTTGCCGCCATGGGCAGGTTGACCTATGTCGGTCCATCCGGCGCCGGGCAATTGTGCAAGCTGGCCAATCAGCAGATCGTCGCCATTACGATCGGCGCGGTTGCCGAGGCGATGATGCTGGTAGAAGCCGGTGGCGCATCCCGCGAGGGTTTCCGCAATGCCATCAGGGGCGGTTTTGCCGAAAGCCGGATACTGGAACTGCATGGCGAACGCATGGTGAAACGCGATTTCACGCCAGGCGGTCCATCCAAGTTTCAGCTCAAGGATTTGAATGGCGTACTGGCGACAGCGAAAGACCTGTCGCTGGATTTGCCGCTGACGCAAAAGATCACGCAGGCGTTCGATGATTTCGTCAACGACGGCGGCGCCGATATCGATCACAGCGGCATTCTGCTCTATTTGGAGAAGCTGAACAGCCGCGAACGCTAGGGCCGAGATGACCGCCTCATCGCAAGCGAGGCCATCGGCGCTTCAGATGGAATTATTTGCGATCCTTGTCATATGGCGACTTTCTTCAACAGATAGTATGACATAAAGTCGCCGCCGACTTCGTGGCACCCTGTTTCAGTGCAACGTCATAAATCGATGACCGAAAGGTCGTTCCATAACGAGCGAGGTGGCGCAAACAGGCCGCTTCAGCGCCAAAGGGAGTATCTCAATGACCATCCATCAGAACCTCATCAACGGCGAGTGGATCGGAGCCGACAGCTCGGAAAACATCAATCCGTCCGATACGAACGAGGTCGTCGGCCTTTATGCTCAGGCCGGTGTCGAAGAAGCAAAACAGGCCATTGCCGCAGCCAAGGCTGCCTTCCCGGCCTGGTCGCGCTCCGGTATTCTGGAACGCCACGCGATCCTGAAAAAGACCGCGGACGAAATTCTCGCTCGCAAGGAAGAGCTTGGCGCGCTTCTGGCCCGAGAAGAGGGCAAGGTTCTGGCCGAAGGCATCGGTGAAACCATCCGCGCCGCGCAGATCTTCGATTTCTTCGCAGGCGAAGCGCTGCGCCTTGCTGGCGAAGTCATTCCCTCGGCCCGTCCCAACATCGGCGTCGAAGTCACCCGCGAGCCGCTGGGCGTCATCGGCATCATCACCCCATGGAATTTCCCGATTGCCATTCCGGCATGGAAGATTGCACCGGCGCTTTGCTACGGCAACACCATTGTCTTCAAGCCAGCCGATCTCGTTCCTGGCTGCTCATGGGCCATCGTTGATATTCTGCACCGCGCCGGTCTGCCGAAGGGCGTTCTGAACCTCGTCATGGGTCGCGGCTCGGTCGTCGGTCAGGCCATGCTCGACAGCCCGCACCTCTCCGGTATCACCTTTACCGGCTCCACCGGCACCGGCCAGCGCGTCGCCGCATCGTCGCTGCCGTTCAACCGCAAATTCCAGCTGGAAATGGGCGGCAAGAACCCGTTCGTGGTGCTTGACGATGCCGATCTGAACGTCGCTGTGGAAGCAGCCGCAAATTCCGGCTTCTATTCCACCGGACAGCGCTGCACGGCCTCGTCGCGCATTATCGTCACCGAAGGGATCCACGACAAGTTCGTTGCAGCCATGACCGAGCGTCTGGCCAAGATCAATGTCGGCCACGCCATGGACAAGGAAACCCATGTCGGCCCGGTCGTGGATGAAAAGCAGCTGAAGCAGGACACCGACTACATCGAGATCGGCAAAAAGGAAGGCGCAAAAGTTGCGTTCGGTGGCGAACTCCTCAAGCGCGAAACACCCGGCTTCTTCCTTCAGCCGACGCTGTTTACCGAAGCTACCAACAGCATGCGCATTTCGCAGGAGGAAATCTTCGGACCTGTCGCAGCCGTCATTCGCGTCAAGGATTATGACGAGGCGCTGGCGGTCGCCAACGACACGCCATTCGGTCTCTCCTCCGGCATCGCCACCACCAGCCTGAAACATGCGACCCACTTCAAGCGCAATGCCGAAGCCGGTATGGTCATGGTCAACCTGCCAACGGCCGGCGTCGATTTCCACGTCCCGTTCGGTGGTCGCAAGGCATCTTCCTTCGGCCCGCGCGAACAGGGCAAATATGCGAGCGAATTCTTCACCACGGTAAAAACCGCCTACACGTTGGCATAAAGTCTTTCGCTGTAAAGAAACCGATCCCCGGCACTGTCCGGGGATTTTTTTTGCTTTTTTTACGGGGTTCTTTCCGCCTATGCTGCAGGCTCAACTGCGTCGGAAAACAGGGACAGAATGACAGATATTTCGATGATCGAGGCAGCACGCCAGCGTATTGGGTCGGAGGCGGTCCGCACGCCTTTGCTGTCATCCCCTTTTCTGGACGAGATTGCCGGACGCAAGATTTTCGTGAAGGCGGAATGCCTGCAACGGACCGGTTCCTTCAAGTTTCGTGGCGGCTGGTCTGCCGTATCGGCGCTTGAACCGAATGTTCGCCAGCGCGGCGTCATCGCATTTTCCTCGGGCAACCACGCGCAGGGCGTGGCGCTTGCCGCAGCGCTGCACGGCGTTCCCTCCGTTATCATCATGCCGCACGATGCCCCCGCGATCAAAATTGAAAACACCAAGGCCTACGGAGCCGAGGTGGTTTTGTTCGACCGCGCCACCGAGGATCGTGATGCCATCGGCGCCCGGCTGTCGCAGGAACGCGGCCTGACATTGATCCGGCCCTTCGATGAACCTCTGGTCATTGCCGGTCAGGGAACCGTGGGCCTGGAAATCGCTGAGCAGGGACAGCAACTGGGCATCACCGCGGCCG
The DNA here is from genome assembly GCA_900472925.1 of Hyphomicrobiales bacterium. GTDB lineage: Bacteria > Pseudomonadota > Alphaproteobacteria > Rhizobiales > Rhizobiaceae > Agrobacterium. The sequence goes on along the minus strand of UCJU01000015.1, from coordinate 45,961 downwards.
ACGTCCTTGTTCCCTGTGGCGGCGGCGGCCTCACCTCCGGCGTGGCGCTGGCCTTGCAGGCCAAGGCCCCTGGCTACACCGTCAGAACCTGCGAGCCGGAAAACTTCGATGATGTCGCCCGTTCGCTGGCATCGGGAAAAATCGAACGCAACGCCGCCCTCCCCGGCTCCATATGCGATGCGATCATCACGCCGCAGCCGGGCAACATCACCTTTCCGATCATGATGAACCGATGCGGCAAAGGCATCGCGGTGTCAGAGGACGAAGCCCTGCGCGCCATGGTGTTGGCATTCCTGCGGCTGAAAATCGTTGTCGAGCCCGGTGGGGCGGTCGCACTGGCCGCTGCTCTGTTTCATGGCGAAGAGTTTGAAACGGACACGATCATCGCCATAGCGTCGGGCGGAAATGTCGACCCTGACATCATGGCATCGGCGCTTTCGCGTTATAAGGATTAGGCGAGATGGCGAGAGACCTCCTGCGCAATCGCTATCGATGCCGTGAGCCCCGGGCTTTCGATCCCGAACAGATTGACAAGCCCTTTGACGCCATGGACCTCGAAACCATCGATACGAAAATCCATTGCGGGATCGTCAGGGCCTGAGATTTTTGGACGGATGCCCGAATAGGCCGGTGAAAGCGCGTTGTCGGGCATGTCAGGCCAGTATCGCCGAATAGCCGCATCGAACCCTTGTGAGCGACCGGGATCGACGGCATAGTCGATCTCCTCGACCCACTCGATATCGGGACCGAACCGCGCCTGCCCACCGAGGTCGAGCGTCAGGTGAACACCAAGGCCATGGCTGTGGGGTGCCGGATAGATCAACCGTGAAAAGGGTGATTTTCCCGACAACGAAAAATATGAACCCTTGGCAAAACGGCCAACCGGCACATGGTCCTCTGAAAGCCCCTCGATCGATCCGGCAACCGAAGGCGCATAGAGCCCCGCAGCATTGATCAGATATCGGCAACGCAGTTGTATGGGCTCCGTGCCGCCGACGAAAACCTCAAAGCCGCCAGCGGTGCTGTCTGCTCTCAGAAACGGAGCACGATAGGCGACCAAGGCACCCGCATCCTCCGCACCACCCAGCAGCGCCAGCATATAGGCATGGCTGTCGATGATACCGGTTGATGGAGAAAACAGGGCCGCTTTGCAGGAAAGTGCAGGCTCCATGGCCCGCGCCGCCTGCCCGTCGATCATGACCAGATCTTCGCAGCCGTTCTCCATGCCGCGTCGTTTCAGATCTTCCAGAAGCGCGATGTCATCATCGCTGGTGGCGACAATCAGCTTGCCGCAGCGGCGATGACCAACGCCGTGGGTTTTGCAGAAATCGTAAAGCTGCCGTCTTCCCTCGACACACAGTTGCGCTTTCAGACTTCCCTTTGGATAGTAGAGACCTGCGTGGATGACCTCGCTGTTGCGCGACGAGGTGTGGCTGCCGAACTCGCTTTCCTTTTCCAGAATAATCACCGACAGACCTGTCATCGCCAGTTGCCGCGCAACCGCAAGACCGACGACACCCGCACCGATGATCATGACGTCTGTATCTGCCAAATCGTGTCGCCGTTAATTTTGTGTTGAACCGGAAGGGTCGCTGCGCGTTGAACGTTAACAAATCGGTAGATCGGTGCCTGTTGGGAGGCAAGTGGCGATCAGTATTTTCTCCGATTGCGGCAACTTATGGAAAATCCTCTCTACAGAATGACTCGAAAATAGCGATACTCTGAGACTTATAGCCAAACAGCCGGTCTGCCGGTTGATGTGTCAACAAGGGAGGGTTCGATGTCTTATTCCAAAGCCGGAAAAATCAGAGATTTTGCGCCATCATCCGCTGCGCCCAAAAGCTGGCAGGTTGCACTTCACGCAGTGATGGTCACCGTCTGCTTCGGTTTCGTCGGCGCAGTCATCTTCGGACTGGTGCCCTGATCGTCCGTAACCAAGGTCGGCCATGACCGACCTTGTCGCTCGAGCCATCAGGCAAGTTTCAAATAATCTTCCGCGAGCTCCACCCAGAACGACGTTCCGATTGGCAGGATGTCATCGTTGAAGTCAAATTTCGGGTGGTGCAACGACGGATCGTTGTCGGTCCGTTTGGTGCCAAGAAAGAAATATGCGCCCGGGCGCTCTTCCAGCATATAGGCAAAATCTTCCGCACCCATCGTCGGTCTCGGCATTTCGATAACTTTGTCGGCTCCGGCAAATCGCGCCGCCAGACCTGCGATATAGTCCGTTTCGGCCTTGTGATTGACAGTCGGGTTGTAACCACGCTGATAATCCAGCGTCACGCTCATTCCATAGCTGGCCGCCTGGCCTTGCGCGATCAGACAAATCCGCTTTTCCAACTCATCTCTCGCATCGGCATCAAACGAGCGGATCGTCAGCAGCATCTCTGCTGTTTCAGGGATGACGTTGCTGGCCACACCCGCGTGAAACGCACCCACCGTCACCACCGTCGGGGTCAAGGGGTGAATGTTGCGCGAGACGATTGTCTGTAGCGCCATAATGATACTGGCACCTGCGACGATTGGATCGAGAGCGGTCTGCGGTTCTGCTCCATGCCCGCCATGACCGTGGATGGTGATCTTGCATTCATCCACCGCCGCCATGATCGGCCCATCCCGCAGCACGAAATGGCCGAAGGGAAGGCTGGGTTCATTGTGAAGCGCAAACACCGCGTCACAAGGGAAACGCTCGAACAATCCATCCTCGATCATGATGCGCGCACCGCCAAAATTCTCCTCGGCGGGCTGGAAAATCAGGTGAATGGTCCCGTCGAAATTGCGACGGTCCGCAATGATCTTGGCGGCACCCAACAGCATGGCCGTATGCCCGTCATGCCCACAGGCGTGCATGACGCCGGGATTTTCGCTGGCATAATCCGCTCCGGTTTCCTCATGAATGGGCAGGGCATCGATATCGGCGCGAATACCGATCGATCTTGCGCTGCTGCCATTGCGCAAGGTCGCGACGACGCCCGTTCCGGCCAGACCGCGGGTGACATCGTACCCCATCGCTTCCAGCTGAGCCGCCACGAAATCCGAGGTTTTGAATTCCGACAGTCCGATTTCCGGGTTGCGATGGAGATGATGACGGATCGCCACCACATCAGGCATATGATTGGAGAATGCGGTGATGTCTTTGGGCTCAATCGTCATTTTTTGAAGTCCGGCATGTTTGCGTCTGCTTAGCGTTTTTCCGTCGCTCTCGTTTAACAGCATAACCAGGTTTTGATAAGGGCGCGTGCGCTTTGGCTACGCTGCCGCGTATCCGCGCGGCATTCCGCGCTTGCGTGGAGGCAGAACAGGTGGCATGGAACTGATAGCGCCTTTAATCATTCCCTCATTCTGGCGATGTTACGCCTTCACGCTAGGTGGATACGTCCAGAGAATTCAGAGACAAGATGGGGACAGATGTGCATGACGTGTTTTCGCTTTGGGGGAGCGTGCAAGATGTTTCATGAACGACATGGCGCTCAACTGCGCTTATCTGTTTTTTCACCCTCCCTCAGTTGATTGTCTCTCAACGTGGATTTGCTTGCCGAAAATGTTGACGGCCAAGCAGATGTCAAAAGAAGATCATCGTTCGCTGGTTCGCGATGGTTCAGCCAAGGTTCAGGATCAGCACGAGATAAAGCTGCCACAGTTGTTTCAATTTCCTAACGCAATCTGAAACAAGTTCCGGTTACACGAAACCAGACCCTTAGCAGAGTGCAGAATTCGAGCCGATGTCATTTCATATTACGCCGACCGCCGCCGCCCGTGATTCAGAAACAAAGCAGATCGATCACAATGATTCGATTCGCTCGGTCTACTTCACAATCGAGGAACTGAGGGACTGTGGAGCCGAGCTCTCCAAATCCGGAGCCGATGGGCTGCCGGGTTTCATGGAGTTCGATTTCTTCGCGCGCCATCGTGAAAACGAAAAAGAGATCCTGCGGGTCTATCGCACGACGGCGGTGGATGCTGAAAACGGCCAGAACATCACGCCGGCTGCCGAATGGCTGCTCGACAATCACTATGTGATCGAAGAAGCCATCCAGGAAGTGCGTCGGGATTTTCCGCGCAAATTCTATCGCCAGTTGCCCACGGTCAAGATCGGCAATATTGAAATTCCACGCGTTATGGCATTGGCGTGGATTTACGTTGCTCACACCCACAGCACGATTTCCCGCGAAAGCATGACGGCCCTCGTTGAGGGATATCAGACATCAAAGACCCTGCAGATCGGCGAGCTTTGGGCTCTGCCGTCAATCCTGCGTTTCGTCCTTATCGAAAATCTGCGCCGTATTTCCATCCGCGTCGAACGCTCCCGCCGCATGCGCCAGCGCGCAAACGAGGTGGTCGATGAAATCATCCGTCTCAACGACGCCGAGGCATCCGCCGGTCTTCTCGGGCAGATCGATGAGCTGGTTGCCGATCCGACCTTCTCCACGCAGTTCCTGTATCGCCTCAGAAACGGCTCACAGACATCAGGTTTTGCCCTGAACTGGCTTGAAGAGCGCCTGCACAAGTCGGGAACGGACGCCGAAAACATCATGATGGCGGAACATAACCGCCTCGCATCCGGCAACGTAACGATGGGCAACATCGTCAAGAGCCTGCGCGAAATTGACGATACCGAATGGTCGGTCTGGTTTGAAGAAGTCAGCCACATCGACAAGGTCCTGCGCGAGCAGACCGACTACAACACACTCGACTTCGGATCGCGCAACACCTACCGCAACACAATCGAACTTCTGGCGCGCCGTTCACCCAAGACGGAAATCGAAGTGGCACAGGTCGCTGTCGATCTGGTAACGGAAACCGCCAATTCCGGTGAAACCCATCCACATGCGCCCAATGTCGGCAACTTCCTGATCGGTGAGCGCCGGCAGGAGCTGGAGGACCGGATCGGCTACTCGCCGCTGTTTTCGCAGCGTGTCGTGCGCTTCATGCGCAAATTCAACTGGCTGTCCATCGCCGTCCCGGTCATGGCGTTTACCGCGCTGGCAATGGCGGTCGTCGGCTGGTTCCTGGCCGAAGCCGGCATGCCCTGGTATGTCGTTACCGCATTCCTGCTGATGTTTGCCCTGCCCGCATCGGAAGGCGCAACGGGCCTGTTCAACACGCTCGTAACCTTCTTCGTCAAGCCGTTCCGCCTGGTGGGCTACGAGTTCAAGGAAGGCATTCCGCAGGACGCCTGTACGCTTCTGGCCGTGCCCTGCATGCTGACCAGCCGCGACAGCGTCGATGAAATGGTCCGCAACATCGAGGTGCATTACCTCGCCAATCCCCATGGCGAGATTTATTTTGCGCTGATCAGCGACTGGCGCGACGCGCCCTACGAGCAATCCGCCGAAGACATCGAAATCCTCGAATATGCCAAGCGGGAAGTGGCAGAACTCAGCGCCCGCTACGCTTTTGACGGCAAGACACGGTTCTACCTGCTGCACCGCCGCCGCCTGTTCAATCCGGCTGAAGGCAGCTGGATGGGATGGGAACGCAAGCGCGGCAAGCTGCATGAACTGAACATGCTGCTGCGCGGCGACAAGGACACGACCTTCCTCAACGGTGCCAATATGGTGCCGAAAAACGTCAAATATGTCATGACGCTGGATGCCGACACCCGCCTGATGCGCGATGCCGTCACCAAGCTCGTCGGCAAGATGCACCACCCGATGAACCGCCCGGTTCATGACCCTGAAACGGGCCGCGTCATTCACGGTTATGGTCTGCTTCAGCCACGCGTGACCCCATCGCTGACGACGGGTAAGGACGCCTCTGTCTTCCAGCGCGTCTTCTCCATCAACCGCGGCATCGACCCTTACGTCTTCACCGTATCCGACGTGTATCAGGACCTGACCTCCGAAGGCACCTTCACCGGCAAGGGCCTTTATGACGTGGACGCCTTCGAAACGGCTTTGAAAGGCCGCATCGATGAAAATGCCGTTCTGTCCCACGACCTTCTCGAAGGCTCGTTCGCGCGCTGCGCGCTGGTCACGGACGTGGAACTGGTGGAAGACTTTCCGACCCGTTACGAAGTCGAAGTCTCGCGTCAGCACCGCTGGGCGCGTGGCGACTGGCAGCTCCTGCCTTACATCATGGAAGCCAAGCGGGGCGTCACCGCCATTGGTCGCTGGAAGATGGTCGACAACCTGCGTCGCTCGCTGACGCCGATTGCATGGTTTGCAGCCTCTGTTCTCGGCTGGTATTTCATGGGTCCGCTCGGCGCGCTGATCTGGCAGATCCTGCTGATCTTCTCGCTGTTCGTCGCACCCACCATTTCCCTGCTATCGGGCATCGTGCCGCGCTCCACCGATATCGTACCGCAGGCGCATTTCCACACATTGTGGGCTGAAGTCCGCGCAACCAATGCACAGGTCGCCCTGCGCATCGTTTTCATCGCCGACAGCGCCTGCATGATGGCCGATGCCATCGTCCGCTCGCTCTATCGCCTTTTGGTCAGCGGCAAGCTGATGCTGGAGTGGCGCACCGCCGCCAGCATCCAGTCCAGCGCACAGGGCAGCATTTTCGATTATTACCGCCAAATGTGGCACGCTCCGGTCGCCGCACTTCTGGGCCTGGCACTCGCATCGCTTCCTGGCGACAACGCCTTCCTGGTCGGTCTCCCCTTCGCGCTGCTGTGGATCCTGTCCCCTGCCGTCGCTTGGTTCGTCAGCCAGTCCGCAGAAACCGAAGATCGCCTGTTTGTCTCCGAACACGTGTCGAGCGAGCTTCGCAAGATCGCACGCCGCACATGGCGCTACTACGAAGCTTTCGTGAACTCGAAAGAGAACTATCTGCCGCCTGATAACTATCAGGAAACGCCAGAGCCTATGGTTGCCAGCCGGACCTCGCCGACCAATATCGGTGTCTACCTTCTGTCGGTCATTTCGGCACGCCAGTTCGGCTGGATCAGCTTCTCTGAAACCGTCGAGCGGATGGAAAAAACCATCGAGACGGTCGAGAAGATGGAGAAATATCGCGGCCATCTCTACAACTGGTATCACACCGATACCTTGCAGACGCTCGGTCCGCGCTATGTGTCCGCTGTCGATAGCGGCAACCTTGCCGGCCATCTGATTGCGATCTCGTCTGCCTGCCGCCAGTGGGCGGAAGCACCTTCGGCCCACCTTCAGGGTAACCTCGATGGCATCGGCGACGTCGCCGGTATCCTGCGCGAAACCCTGAAAGAACTGCCGGACGATCGCAAGAACCTGCGTCCTCTGCATCGTCGTCTGGAAGAGCGTATCATCGGCTTCTCCAACGCTCTTGCGTCGGTCAAGCGCGAGCACGAATTCGCATCGATCCGCGTCATCAACCTCGCCGTTCTTGCCCGCGATATCCAGAAACTTGCGTCCAACCTCAACCTCGAAGTCAAATCCGAGCAGAGCGCGGAAGTCACACGCTGGGCGCAGTCTCTGGTCGATTGCTGCGAGGCGCATATCTCCGATAGCGCGTTCGATCTTTCCACTATCGATCCGCTGCGTGATCGTCTTAACTCGCTTCGCGATCGCAGCCGCAATCTCGCCTTCTCGATGGACTTCGCGTTCCTGTACCGCAAGGATCGTCGCCTGCTGTCCATCGGCTACCGCGTCGATAGCCAGGAACTGGACGAGGCCTGCTACGACCTTCTGGCGTCGGAATGCCGCTTGACCAGCCTGTTTGCGATTGCCAAGGGCGATCTGCCAACGGAACACTGGTACCGCCTCGGTCGTCAGGTCGTTCCGATCGGCGCACAGGGCGCGCTGGTTTCCTGGTCCGGATCGATGTTCGAATACCTCATGCCACCGCTTGTCATGCAGGAGCGTCATGGCGGTATCCTGAACCAGACCAACAATCTGATCGTCAAGGAACAGATCAGCCACGGCCGCCGTCTCGGCACGCCATGGGGTATTTCCGAAGCGGCCTTCAACGCCCGCGACCACAACATGAACTACCAGTACACCAACTTCGGTGTGCCCACTCTGGGTCTGAAGCGTGGCCTTGGCCAGAACGCGGTCATCGCGCCTTACGCCTCCATCCTGGCATCGCAATATGATCCGGATGCGGCTCTCGAGAACCTCGACAAGCTGCGCAAACTCGGTGCTCTCGGCCAATACGGCTTCCACGATGCCGTCGATTTCACACCGACCCGCGTGCCGGATGGCAAGGTCTGTGCCGTCGTCTACAACTACTACGCTCACCACCATGGCATGTCGATTGCGGCTGTCGCCAACGTGGTGATGGACGGAATTTTGCGTGAACTCTTCCACGCCGATCCGGTGATCGAGGCAGCCGAACTGCTGCTTCAGGAAAAGGCACCGCGTGAAGTGCCGGTCATGAGCGCCAAATACGAGCCGGAAACACCCGGCAAGGAACAGGCCGATCTCCTGCGGGCAGAAGTTCGCACCATCAACGATCCAGCCGTGCGCGACCGCGAAGTCGTGTTCCTGTCGAACGGTCACTATTCGACCATGCTGACGGCGACAGGTGCCGGTTATTCCAAGTGGAACGGTCAGGCGATCTCGCGCTGGAAGGCCGATCCGACGGAAGATCGCTGGGGGACTTTCCTGTTCCTGCGCGATACGGCGTCAGCCCAATGGTGGAGCGCGACCGCCGAGCCTCGGGTAGCCGAAGGTGAGAAGACCAAGACCGTCTTCTCCGACGAAAAGGTCGAATTCCACAAGACCGTGGGCGATCTGCAAAGCGTCGTCGAGTGTATCGTCGCCACCGAGCACGATGCCGAAGGCCGTCGCGTGACGCTGCTCAATGTCGGTACGGAAGACCGCTACATCGAAGTCACCTCCTATATGGAACCCGTCATCGCCAATGATGACGATGACAACGCTCATCCGCTCTTCTCACGCATGTTCGTGCAGACGGAGATCGGCAAGCGTGGCGATGTCATCCGCGCATGGCGCAACAAGCGCAGCCCGAGCGATCTCGGCACCGTTATCGCTCACCTGGCTGCAGACAATGCCGGTCCGGCACGGCCTACCGAATATGAGACGGACCGCGCCAAGTTCATCGGTCGTGGCCGCTCCCTTGGCGAAGCTGCGGCTTTCGATGCGGCAGCTTCGCTCTCCAACACCGATGGCTTCACGCTCGACCCTATCCTGTCGCTGCGCCGCGTCGTACGCGTTCCGGCGGGCAAAAAGGTCAGCGTGATCTTCTGGACGATTGCTGCACCCAACCGCGAAGAGGTGGACAAGGCGATCGACCGCTACCGTCACCCCGATGCCTTCGCGCATGAACTGGTCCATGCCTGGACCCGAACACAGGTGCAGATGCGCCACGTGGGCGTGACCTCGCAGCAGGCCGCCGCCTTCCAGCATCTGGCCCGCTACCTCGTCTATCCCGACATGCATCTGCGCGCCGACGCCGATACGCTGAAAACCGGTCTCGCGTCGCAACGCAGTCTCTGGCCGCTTGCCATCTCCGGTGATTTCCCGATCTTCAGCCTGCGCATCAATGATGACATGGACATGGATATCGCCCGCGAAGCGCTCAGCGCCCATGAATATCTGCGCGCGCGCGGCGTGATCTTCGATCTCGTCATCGTCAACGAACGGGCTGCCTCCTACGCGCAGGATATGCAGCACGCTCTGGACTTCATCTCCGAAGCCCAGCGTCGCATAAACCCGGCAGATGGCGGCAGACAGCACGTCTTCTCCGTTCGTCGCGATTTGGTCGATGAGGAAACATGGTCGGCCCTGCTGGCTGCGTCGCGTGTCGTTCTTCACGTTCGCAACGGCAAGATCGTGGATCAGGTCAACCGCGCCGTGTCCCTGTTTGCAGCCCATCGCGGGCCAGATGGCAGCGATACCGCGCAGGCCCGTCTGCCCGCGCCTGCTTTCCCGCAGGCGGAACCGGTCGAAAATGTCGATGATCTCGATTTCTGGAACGGCTTTGGCGGCTTCTCGAAAAGCGGTGATGAATATGTCGTGCGCCTGCACGGGGGGCAGTCGACCCCGCATCCATGGATCAACGTCATCTCCAACGAGAACTTCGGCTTCCACGTTTCTGCCGAAGGTGCAGCCTTCACATGGAGCCGCAACTCGCGTGACTATCAGCTGACCCCGTGGAGCAACGACCCCGTCGTCAACCGTCCGGGCGAGGCGATCTATGTCGCGGACGTCGATAGCGGCAAGATCCATTCGCCATTCGCTGCACTGTCACGCAACCCGGAAGCGGTTTTCGAAACCCGCCATGGCCTTGGCTACTCCGTGTTCAGAAGCATTGAGGATGGTCTCGATATCGAGGTCACGCAGACCGTGGATCGTGAAAAGCCGGTCAAGCTTTCGCGCCTCACGGTTCGCAACGTCGGCTCAAAAAACCGCCGTCTGAAGACCTATGGCTATGTCGAATGGGTGCTGGGCAACAACACCCAGAAATCCGCGCCGTTCATTCTCAGCTCTCACGATGAGGAAAGCGGCGCGCTGTTTGCGTCCAACCCTTACAGCATCGATTACCATGCCCGCACCGCCTTCATCGCTCTGGAAGGTCCCGCTGGCAGCTTCACCACCAGCAAGCGCGAGTTCATCGGTCGCTATGGTTCCATCCATGCTCCGCAAGCCGTGCTGTCTGGAGCTGCGCTTTCCGGCAGCGTGGAGCTGGACGGTGCGCCGTGCGCCGCCGTCATGCAGGAAATTCACCTCAAGCCGGGTGAAGAACGTCAGCTGCTGTTCTTTGTCGGTGATGCCGATACCGCAGAAGACGCACGCGCACTGGTGAAGGATATTCGCCAGTCCGACTTTAACGCGGTGCTGGACGCCAACAGGACATTCTGGAGCGGCTTTACCGGCCAGCTGCAGGTGTCGACGCCGGACGCCGGCTTCAACCACATGGTCAACAGCTGGCTGCCCTATCAGGCACTGGCCTGCCGCATCATGGCACGCACGGCCTTCTACCAGTCCAGTGGTGCCTTCGGCTTCCGTGACCAGTTGCAGGATACGTTGGCATTCCTGCTCTATCAGCCGGAACTTGCCAGAGAGCAGATCCTGCGCGCAGCCGGTCGACAGTTCCCCGAAGGTGACGTTCAACACTGGTGGCTGCCCTTGACGGGTGCCGGTGTCCGCACGACGATTTCCGATGACGTCGTCTGGCTGGCCTATGCGACCCACCAGTACATCGTCGCCACCGGCGACAAGGCGATTCTTGAAGAAAGCATTCCGTTCCTCAAAGGCCCTGCCTTGACGCCCGGCCAGCACGACGCCTTCTTCCAGCCTGAAACGTCCGACACCGCCGTCAACCTCTATGAACACGCGGCGCTGGCACTCGATCTGGCCATTCATCGCACCGGAGAAAACGGCTTGCCGCTCATCCTCGGCGGCGACTGGAACGACGGCATGAACCGCGTGGGTGTCGCTGGCAAGGGCACCAGTGTCTGGCTCGGCTGGTTCCTGTCAGGCACCCTTCGCGATTTCATCGAGATTGCCGAAGAGCGCCGCGATCTGGACCGTGTCGAACGGTGGAAGACGCATCGCGACAAGCTGCGGGCTGCGCTCGAAACCGCAGGCTGGGACGGCGAGTATTACCGTCGCGGTTACTTCGATGATGGCACCCCTCTCGGCTCCATCACCAGCGAAGAATGCCGTATCGATTCGCTCGGCCAGAGCTGGAGCGTTCTGTCGGGTGAAGGCGAGGAGCAGCGGTCAGGCCAGGCCATGGACGCCGTGATGAAGGAACTCGTGGATGAGGAAACGGGCATCATCCGTCTCTTCACGCCGCCCTTCAAGCGCTCTCCGCAGGATCCCGGTTACATCAAGGGCTATCCACCGGGCGTGCGTGAAAATGGCGGCCAATACACACATGCTGCCACCTGGGTCGTTCTGGCGCTGGCCAAGCTCGGCCGCAACGAGGATGCATGGAAATGCTTCTCGATGCTCAACCCCGTCAACCACGCGCTCGACCGCGCGTCTTCGGAAACCTACCGTGTCGAACCCTATGTGGTCACGGCTGACGTCTATGGTGAAGGTGCCTATGCCGGTCGTGGTGGCTGGAGCTGGTACACCGGCTCTGCCGGTTGGCTCTACCGCGCCGCCGTCGAAGGCATTCTCGGCATCACCCGCGTCAACGGCACGCTGCACATCGCACCGTCCTTGCCGCAAGCTTGGGATACCTTCTCCGCCAAGATCACGCTCGAAGGCAAGGTCCGTGAGGTCTCCGTCAAACGCACCGCCGGTTCGCCGGACATCGAAGTATCCATCGATGGCAAGCCGGTGACGGGTCAGGACAGGGCCATCCCGTTCGATTAAGAGGTTGGGGCCTTTGCCCCAACCTCCCGACAAAAAGCCACGGCAACAAACGGTGCCGTGGCTTTTTTCATTCCCGTCTGAGCGCGTTTAGCGCGTGCCGAAAATCGCCGATCCGACCCGCACGCTGGTTGCGCCGAACTCAATTGCGGTTTCGAAATCGCCGGACATACCCATTGATAGTTTTTCCAGCCCGCATTCTCGGCTAAGCTTTGCCAGAAGCGCAAAATGCGGACCGGGGTTTTCGTCCGCTGGCGGAATACACATCAGGCCTTCGACAGGAAGCTTCAACTCATCCCGGCACATCGCAACGAAGGCAACCGTTTCACGCGGATCAATGCCCGCCTTTTGCGGCTCCAGCCCCGTATTGACCTGAACGTAGAAGCGCAACGTCCGGCCCTGCTTTGTGACTTCATCTGCAAGCGCCCTGGCGATCTTTTCGCGGTCGACGGTTTCGATCACGTCAAAAAGCGCAACCGCATCGGCAGCCTTGTTGGATTGCAGCGGCCCGATCAGATGTAGCTCGATACCGGCGGTCTTTTCCTTCAGAGCGGGCCACTTGCCCTGCGCTTCCTGAACGCGGTTTTCACCGAAAATCCGCTGCCCGCAGTCGATCACCGGCTGGATCGCATCTCCCTCGAATGTCTTGGACACCGCAACGAGACTGACGCTACCGGCTTTCCGCCCTGCTTTTTCCGCAACCGCTTCAATCCGCTGCGTAACGTCCAAAAGGCGCGCTTCGATTTCCATAATCAGACCTTCATTTAAACTCGAGGAGAGAGGTTCAGTAGCCGCCGTTGGGCTTGATGCCAAGCGTCATTGTCACCATTTGAACGCTGTCACCCAAGATTGCACCCGCAGCAGCCCCCGCCAAACTTGACGCATACGCCGTTTCGTGGTGAAGGTCAGCGCGAATTTTCCCCTTGATACCCGGATTTCAGAAGTATGGCCATCGAACGTTATAATCCTCGCGACGCCGAGCCGCGCTGGCAGCAAAAATGGAACGAAGACAATGTCTTCGTGACCGACAACAGCGATGCCCGCGAGAAATATTACGTTCTTGAGATGTTTCCATATCCTTCCGGCCGCATTCACATGGGCCACGTGCGCAACTATGCGATGGGTGACGTTGTTGCGCGCTACAAGCGCGCGCGCGGTTTCAACGTCCTGCACCCCATGGGCTGGGACGCCTTCGGCATGCCTGCGGAAAATGCCGCCATGCAGAACAACGTCCACCCCAAGGACTGGACCTACCAGAACATCGCCAGTATGCGCGGCCAGTTGAAGTCCATGGGTCTGTCTCTGGACTGGACCCGTGAATTTGCCACCTGCGACGTGGAATATTACAGCCAGCAGCAGGCCCTGTTCATCGACTTCATGGAAAAGGGTCTGGTCTATCGCAAGCAGTCCAAGGTCAACTGGGACCCGGTCGATCACACGGTTCTTGCCAACGAACAGGTCATCGATGGGCGCGGCTGGCGCTCCGGTGCCCTGGTCGAGCAGCGCGAACTGACGCAATGGTTCTTCCGCATCACCGACTTCAGCCAGGATTTGCTGGACGAACTGGATCAGCTTGACCAATGGCCGGAAAAAGTCCGCCTGATGCAGAAGAACTGGATCGGCAAATCCGAAGGCCTGTCGCTGCGCTGGCAGACGGTCGCCTCGACGGCTCCTGCGGGCTTTGACGACATTACCGTCTACACGACACGGCCCGATACGCTGTTCGGCGCATCGTTCCTCGCCATCGCCGCTGATCATCCATTGGCCAAGACACTGTCCGAATCCAACGCAGACATCGCGCAATTCTGCGACGAATGCCGCCGTCAGGGCACGTCTCTGGCTGCTCTGGAAACAGCGGAAAAACGTGGCCTGAACACGGGCGTCAAAGTCGTGCACCCGCTGGATCCCTCCTGGGAACTGCCGGTGTATATCGCCAATTTCGTGCTGATGGACTACGGCACGGGCGCCATCTTCGGGTGCCCGTCCGGCGATCAGCGCGATCTGGATTTCGCCCGCAAATATGATCTGCCGGTGGTAGCCGTCGTCATGCCGGAAGGCGAAAATGCCGAGACCTTCTCGATCGGCGACACCGCCTTTGTCGATGATGGCGTGATGATCAACTCGCAGTTCCTCAACGGCATGACGACAACGGACGCTTTCGAGGCCGTCGTGTCAAAACTGTCGGCACAGACACTTGGCGAAGCGCCACAGGCCGAGCGCAAGGTCAACTTCCGTCTGCGTGACTGGGGCATTTCCCGCCAGCGTTATTGGGGTTGCCCGATCCCGGTCATCCACTGCGAAGTCTGCGGCGTGGTGCCGGTTCCCAAGAAGGACCTGCCGGTCAAGCTGCCTGATGATGTCACCTTTGATGTGCCGGGCAATCCGCTGGATCGCCACCCCACATGGCGTCATGTCTCGTGCCCGCAATGCGGCCACGCTGCGCGCCGCGAAACCGACACGATGGATACGTTCGTGGATTCGAGCTGGTACTTCACCCGCTTCACGGCACCTTGGGAAGACAAGCCGACGGACCCGAAGGTCGCAAGCCACTGGTTGCCGGTCGATCAATATATCGGCGGCATCGAACACGCGATCCTGCACCTCCTCTACTCTCGCTTCTTCACCCGCGCGATGAAGGCCACCGGCCATGTGGATGTGAAGGAGCCCTTCAAGGGCCTGTTCACACAAGGCATGGTCGTGCACGAAACCTACCGTCTTGGCGAAGGCCAGAACGGCCAATGGGTCGTGCCCGCCGATATTCGTATCGAGGAAGTCGATGGTACACGCCGCGCCTTCCTGCTGTCGGACGGCGAGGAAGTGCAGATCGGCTCCATCGAAAAGATGTCGAAGTCGAAGAAGAACGTTGTCGACCCGGATGACATTATCGCTTCCTACGGTGCCGATACCGCCCGCTTCTTCGTTCTGTCGGACAGCCCGCCGGATCGCGATGTGATCTGGTCGGAAGCTGGCGTCGAGGGCGCGCACCGCTTCGTGCAACGCGTTTGGCGCATCATCGGTGAAGCCGCGGAAGAGTTGAAGTCCGTCAAGCCGTCTCCGGCCACTGGGGGCGAAGGGCTGGTTGTCTCCAAGGCTGCCCACAAGACACTGAAGGCCGTTCAGGACGATCTGGACAAGCTGGCCTTCAACAAGGCGATTGCTCGCATCTATGAACTCGTCAATACGCTGGCCGGTCCGTTTGCGGATATCGCCAATGGCGGCAAGCCGGACGAGGTCAAGGCTGCTGCCCGTGATGCCGCCGAAATCCTCATCCGCCTGATCGCACCGATGACACCGCATCTGGCCGAGGAATGCTGGACGGCGCTGGGGAATGGTGGTCTCGTTGCGCAAAGCGCGTGGCCTGTCTTCGTGCCTGCATTGATCGAAGAGAATGACGTCGTCATGCCGGTTCAGATCAATGGCAAGAAGCGTGGCGAATTGACAATCGCGCGCGATGCGGATCAAGATGCCGTCAAGACGGCGGTGCTGGAACTGGATGCCGTGAAAGCGGCGCTGGCCGGAGCGGAGCCGAAAAAAATCATTGTGGTACCACAAAGGATTGTGAACATTGTTGTCTGATGCCTATTCCAAATGGGGCCGCATAGCAGCCGCAATCTCCGTCGTTCTATGCACTGGCATTCTTGCAGGATGTCAGGTCCGTCCGCTTTACGGCGAGGCGTCCGGGACACGCGCGAAGTTCGAAACCGTGAACTTCACGTCAGCTGGAGACCGGGTGACGCAAGAAGTCCGCAACCATCTCGTTTTCCTTGCATATGGCGGTGCAGGCGCGCCGAAAACCAAGGACTACGACGTCAAGTTGACAGTGACATCCAGTGCGACATCCACCGAAGTCACCGACGACACCAGCCTGTCTCTCAGCAAGAACAACTATAATGGCCCTTACCCCGGTCGCGTCAGCATGACCGGAAAATATGTAATCACCCGTATTTCCGATGGACAGGTCCTGCGCGCGGCAACGCGCACGGTCACCTCCATGCTCGACCTGCCACAGCAGGAATTCGCCAAGATCCGCGCCATCAGGGATGGCGAAAATCGTGCGGCACGGGAGTTGGCGGAAATCATCGGTACGGATATCGCCGCCACACTCGGCCGCTAAGAACCGGCTGATGACGGAAATAAAGTCCCATGAATTCGAACGCTTCGCTGAAAAACCGGCGGAGCGTTTTCGTGTTTTTGTCCTCTATGGACCTGACCGCGGCCTTGTCTCCGAACGCGCCTCCCTCATCGCTGCCAGAACCGGGATCGATCCCAACGATGCTTTTGCCTCGCTCAAGATAACGGCTGCCGATTTGCAAGGTGATCCGGGCCGCCTTCTGGATGAGGTCAACGCCATCGGGCTGTTCGGCGGCGAAAAGCTGGTCTGGGTCAAGGGCGCCGCCAATGAAAAGGCGCTGGTGGATGCCCTCCAGATTTTGTCGGAAACGCCACCGGAATCGAGCTTCCTCATCATCGAGGCGGGTGATCTCAAGAAAGGCACCGGCCTTCGCAAGATCGCGGAGCCATCGCGCGCAATTGCCGCCATTCCCTGCTACGCCGACGACGCCCGCGCCTTGAACGCGCTGATCGATCAGGAGCTTTCGACCGAACATCTGCGCATTGCCCCCGCCGCTCGTCAGAGGCTGACGGAATCGCTGGGCGGGGATCGCATTGCCTCTCGCAACGAGGTGCGCAAGCTGGCGCTCTATTGCCGGGGTCGCGATGTCATCGAAGAAGATGACGTCATGGCGATCATCGGCGATGCCAGCGCCGTGTCCGCCGACGACGCCGTGGATGCGATCCTCAAGGGTGACCGCAACGCCTTTTTCCACGCGACCCAGAAAATCATCGCCTCCAAGACGCCGATCTTTCTGGTGCTGCAAGGCTGCCTGCGACAGTTTCAGTTGCTGGACCAGATGCGGGCCGAGATGGACGACAAGAAACTTCAGGCCGGTCAGGTCATGCTGACGCTGGGGCGTGGCGTCCACTTCCGCCGCAAACCCGTTATCGAAAGAGCGTTGCGGACATGGCAGCCAGCGGCGATTGCCCGTGAGATGAACCGGTTACAGTCAGCCATCCTCCAAAGCCGCCAGCGGCAAAGCCTGGAGGAAAGCGTGGCCTTGCTAACCTTGCTCTCCACCACGCTGCAATCCGGGCGTGGCAGCTAGGCCAACAAAAAAAGCCTCCACGGCGCAAACCGGGAGGCTTTGGAAATCTTGCAGTCGATAATCGATCAGTCGCCCTTGCCGGGCTCAGCCGAAAAATACAAATCGAGCTTGCGGCTGACGCCGTCCATTTCCTTGGCTTCAGGCAAAGGATCGCGTTTGACGGTGATATTCGGCCAGATGGCCGCATATTCGGCATTCAACGTCAGCCACTTTTCAAGGCCCGGCTCCGTATCCGGCTTGATCGCCTCTGCGGGACATTCGGGCTCGCACACACCACAGTCGATGCATTCGTCCGGGTTGATTGCCAGAAAATTCTCACCCTCGTAGAAGCAGTCGACGGGGCACACTTCGACACAGTCGGTATATTTACAGCGAATGCAATTATCAGTCACGACATACGTCATGATGGACTCCAGAATATGCAGGCCGGGTCGGTGAGCTATCCGATGGACGCCTTCGCCCGGAATTCAGAAACGGCATTTTTGCAAGTGAGGTAATGCCTTTGCCGAGAGATAGCAAGGACAAACCCTTCTGAAAAACCAGCCTATATGAGTGGATTATTCCAATCCATAGGTTGTCCTTCAATTGGTAGTCCCCCGTCAGGGCACCGTCAGTCGAAGCCTTCGCCGCTATCGGATATAAATCGGTCGAGCGCGCGGCGCTCTTTCTTGGTGGGACGCCCGCTGCCCGGTTCACGCATCGCCTGCTCCAGAGGCGTCATGCGGTCCCCCGGTGCTGGCGGCGGGGTCTGGTCGTCGTAGAGAAGCCTGGCTTCCTCGTAAGGTCCACGTCGCTCGCCGGACGCCAGAACCACCAGAATTTTGCTGGACCGTTCGAAGGAAAGTTCCAGTCTGTCACCCGGCTTTACCAGATGACTGGACTGGCGAACAGCATTGCCGTTGACCCGCACATTGCCGGAGAGAATGTAGCTCTGGGCAAGCGAGCGGGATTTGACCATACGGGCGAAGAACAGCCACTTGTCGAGGCGCTGACGGCCTGCATCCTGTGGCTGCTGCTTCTCACCCATGGTTTACTTCTTCAGCTGGTCCTTCAGAGCAGCGAGCTTGGCGAAAGGTGAATCCGGATCAAGCGGCTTCTCCTTGCGTGGTGGCTTGGCTTCAAAACGCTGCTGACCCTGCGGCTTGCCGCCACGGTCGTTGCGATCGGGCCTGTCCTTGCGCTCGCCACGATCGGGACGATCATTGCGATTGTTGTTGCCGTTGCGATCTGGACGACCACCGTCGCGCTTGCGGTCACCATCGCGCGGTGCACCATGTCGCGCGGCATTGTCACGCGGGGCAGCCTTGCGGTCTTCGCCGCCCTCTGCACGGCGCTCGCCCTGGCCACGGTTACCGGGGCGTCGGTTGTCGCTGCGCTGGGTGTCGTTACGACCGCCCGGACGCCACAAAAGAACCGGCTTCGGCTCGGTGACCTCGGCAGGCGCAGCGTCGGCGGCAGGCTCTGCCGTCTCGGTGGCTTCAGTTACCGCTGCCTCGTCCGTTGCGGCAACAGGAGCGTCCTGCGCTTTCACGTCGGCAGCATTAACTTCCGCAGCAGGTGCGGCGTCCGAAGACGTCTCGGCATCAGCGCCATCATGCGATGCGGTCTCTTCGGCCGGTGCAGCATCCGTGGATGCCTCGGTCTTTGCGGCATCGGTGGTCTGGCCAAGGAAGGTCGCGGCTTCTTCGGCGCTCACCTGATCGGCGCGGTAGCCGAGACCCTTGAGAATTTCTTCCATATCGTCGAGCGTTGCGCCGAGAATGGACAGCATGGCTGTGGTCGTGGTGAACCGACGACCATCATAGGCGCCCTCGGGACGCGGCTGCGTGCCCGGCTTCCACTGCAACAGCGGACGGATAAGGTCGGCCAGACGTTCCAGAATGTCGATACGCACGGCGCGCTTGCCAAGGAAGCGGAAGCCCGCAAGCTTGTAGAACATGCGTTCATAGCTGGCATCGGTCACGACAGACGTACGGCCAGCGGCGAGAACAGGAATGAGGTCGCCATAGCCGGGCTTGCCCAGACCATCGTTCTTCAACGCCCAGAGCAGCGTCACCAGCTCTGCAGGAGCGGGTTTCAGCAGCGCAGGAAGGAAAACGTGATAGGCGCCGAAACGAATGCCATAACGGCGCATGGAGGCGCGCGCATCCTGATCCAGCGTCTTGACCTCTTCGGTCACGTCGCGACGGAACAAGACGCCGAGATTTTCGACCAGCTGGAACGCCAGACCCTTCGCCAGACCCTGAAGGTCTTCGGCGCGGGAGATGTCGTCCAGAGGCTTCAGAACGGTGGCGATCTGGTGGTTTACGAAACGCTCGACGCGGGCAATGGCGTGATCCCGCGCATTGCCGCTCAACTGTTCGTCGGCCAGCATGATGACCCGTGGCTTCATGATGTTGTCGCCAGCCGTGAGACGAGCGACGGGCTCACCCAACCAGCGGACCAGCCCATCGGAGCTTAGCGCGAGATCGCCGTTGCCGCTGGCATGCAGGCGCGCAGCCCGCGCCTCATATTCCAGCGCAAGCGCCTTCTGCGCTGCGCCTTGCACAGCCTTGGCATCTGGCCCCTCGGCTCCGGCAACCGGTGTAAACCGGAAACCCGCCAACTGGCCGACATGATGTCCTTCAACAAAGACATCACCATTCACACTGATTTCAGCTTCAAGCATCGCATTCTCTCTTAGGCGCCTCATGAGCACAGATGTCCTGCGATCAACAAAGCGTTTCGTCAACCTTTCATGTAAAGCATCGGACAATCGATCTTCGATTTCCCGAGTCTTTTCTTGCCAGTGTGTCGGATCGGCAAGCCATCCTGGGCGGTTTGATACATACGTCCATGTTCTGATCTGCGCAATCCTTGCAGAGAGCGTATCGATCTCACCGTCGGTGCGGTCCGCCCGGCGCACCTGTTCGGCCATGAAGTCCTCGTTGACGGCGCCACGTTTGACGAGGTCGAAATACAGCGACGAAATCAGGTCGGCATGCTGTGCCGGCGCGATGCGTCGAAAATCCGGTAAGGCACAGGCCTCCCACAGTTTTTCCACGCGCGCGGCATTGGTGGTGATGTCGACGATTTCGGGGTAACGCGCAAGATGTTCCAGCGCCTGCTGGTCAATCGCAGGCAAGGCGCGGGTCAATCCCTGAACCGTCGGCGCCGCATCGAGGCTTGCGCGCAAATTAGTAATAGATGAATAATCGAAGTTCTTCGTGCGCCATTGCAGCACTTTGACCGAATCGAACTGGTGTGATTCGACCCGGTGCACCAGCTCGTCATCGAACGGATCGACCTGCCCCGTCACCCCGAATGTGCCATCGCGAAGGTGGCGACCGGCGCGACCGGCAATCTGCCCCATCTCGCCCGCATTCAGATTGCGAAACTGGTAACCGTCGAATTTGCGGTCCTGCGCAAAGGCGACGTGGTCGACATCGAGATTAAGCCCCATGCCAATCGCATCGGTCGCTACAAGATATTCGACATCGCCGTTCTGATAGAGGCCCACCTGCGCATTGCGGGTGCGCGGAGACAAAGCACCCAGCACCACCGCCGCACCGCCCCGCTGGCGGCGAACCAGTTCGGCGATCGCATAGACCTCGTCGGCGGAAAAGGCGACAATGGCCGTGCGCTGCGGCAGGCGGGTGATCTTCTTCTGTCCGGCATAGAACAATTGCGATAGCCGGGGCCGCTCCACCATCACGATGCCTGGCAGCAGCTTTTCCAGAATGGGCCGCATGGTGGCGGCACCCAGCAGCAGCGTCTGCTCACGCCCGCGCAGATGCAGGATGCGATCGGTAAAGATATGACCGCGCTCGAGATCACCAGCCAGTTGCACCTCGTCAATGGCCACGAAAGCCGCCGTCGTTTCACGCGGCATGGCCTCGACCGTGCAGACGGAATAGGGAGCTTTCGGCGGGGTGATCTTTTCTTCACCGGTGATCAGCGCCACATTGGGCGCGCCGACCTTTTCCACCAGGCGCGTATAGACCTCGCGCGCAAGCAGCCGCAAAGGCAGGCCGATGACACCGCTTCCATAGGCAACCATGCGCTCGATGGCATAATGCGTCTTACCGGTATTGGTGGGTCCGAGAACGGCCGTAACACCGCGGCCGCTCAAGATCATGGGGCGAGAATTCAACGTACTATCCGTAAGATCGACTGAACTGCTGTTTTAGAACCATTCGGAAACGTTCCGTCCGCCTCTTGTCACCACACATGGCAATCGTAAAGGGCAAAGGCAAGGTGCGAGCACGCGAAAGGCGCTATCAGCCAGGTTTTTGCCTTGATGACGACGGCTGGAACATCTTGAGAACGAATCAGAGACGAATCGCTAAAGTTGCGGATTCAGCTTTTGTTCACGTCAACATCTGGCCGATTTGCCACCGCTACCCACCAAATACTGAATCGTTTCTTTCACATTAGAGCGGCTGCCCGGCCAACAACCGCGGGCCGCCTTTGTCATTGGTGCCTGCCGCCTGACCGATGAAATAGGACTTGAGGCCGGGAATACGATCCACGATGCCAAGGCCAAAGTCGCGCGCGACGCGAATAGGCCCGATATCGTTGGAAAACAGCCGGTTCAGCACATCGGTGGTGATGCCCATACGAACCGTATCGAAGCGGCGCCATGACTGGTAACGCTCCAGCACGTTCAGCGAACCGATATCGAGACCAAGACGATCCGCTTCGACCACGGTTTCGGCAAGTGCTGCCACGTCCTTGAAGCCGAGATTGAGCCCTTGGCCCGAAATAGGATGAATGCCGTGGGCAGCATCGCCCGCCAGCGCCAGACGCGGCGCCACGAAGGCGCGGGCCAGCGTCAGCCCCAGCGGAAATGCCCGCCGTGGACCGACGGGTCTGATCGTCCCGAGCTTGTGGCCGAAGCGGCGCTCCAGCTCTTCCTCGAACACCAGATCGTCGGCTGCCACCAATTGATCGGCGTCGGCCGTGCGTTCCGTCCACACCAGCGACGAGCGATTGCCCTTCAATGGCAGAATGGCAAAGGGGCCGGACGGCAGGAAATGCTCTTCGGCGCAGCCATTGTGCGGGCGCTCATGTTCAACGGTCGTGACGATACCGGATTGGTCATAGGCCCAGTGTACCGTCTTGATGCCGGCCATGTCACGAAGCGCCGAGCGGACACCATCGCAGGCGACCAGCAGACGTGTCTCGAGCGTCGAACCGTCGGACAGGGTGACGAGATTGCTGCGATGTCCGGCCTCGAAGCCGGATACGCTCAAACCGTGGCGGATGCTGACGCCAAGCTTCTCGCAAAGTCCGCGCAACGCGCCGACCATGGCAACATTGGGCACCATATGCGCAAAAGGCTGTCCATCCGCCACGTCGCCATCGAAGGTCAAAAAAACCGGACGCACAGGGTCGGAGGTCTTGGAATCGGTCACGATCATCGTGTTGATCGGCTGCGCCTCCGGCAACAGCTCGTCCCAGACGCCGAAAACATCCAGCATTCGTGACGCCGCCGCGATGATGGCAGACGCCCGCATGTCCTTCTTCCAGACATCGTCAGGAGCCGCCTCGATGACCTCGACGTTCAGATGTGGCGCACCCTGCTTGATGGCAACAGCAACGCCAAGTCCGACATATCCGCCGCCTGCAACGACTACATCCAGCATCATGACTTCTCCCGCATTCTTGTGAAACTCACGCCTGCACTATAGACCATCAATAAAGGTCTTCCTACAGCCGGAGCATGTCGAAAATGTCGCGCCCTCTCGAAAATTCAGCGCCGATGGAAAAACTGATTTCAACGCTCGATCTCGAAAAGCTCGAGGAAAATCTGTTTCGCGGCACCAGCCCGCAGGTCGGCTGGCAGCGTGTTTTCGGTGGCCAGGTCATCGCCCAGGCGCTGATGGCGGCGCAACGCACAGTGCAGGAAGACCGTTTCGTCCATTCCCTGCATGCCTATTTCATGCGCCCCGGCGACCCCCTGGTGCCGATCGTCTATCAGGTCGACCGCATTCGCGATGGCGCAAGCTTCAACACACGGCGCATCGTCGCCATCCAGCACGGCCATGCGATTTTCTCCATGTCGGCGTCCTTCCAGATCGATGAGGGCGGCTTTGATCATCAGGCATCCATCCCGCAGGTCCCACAGCCGGAACAGTTGATGAGCGAAGAGCAGATGCGCGATGCGTTTCTGGCCAAGGCACCGCCCGCCATTCGCAAATACTGGGAAAACAAGCGCCCGATCGAGATCAGGCCGGTGTCGTTGACGCATTACATCTCGAGGGAAAAGCTCGAGCCGCATCAGGACATATGGGTCAGAGCCGTGGGCACCGTGCCCGATGACAGGCACTACCAGGCCGCCGTTCTGGCCTATCTGTCCGACATGACGCTTCTCGATACATCGCTCTACGCCCACGGCACCACGATCTTCGATCCAGCGGTCCAGGCAGCGAGCCTCGATCATGCCATGTGGTTCCACCGCCCCTGCAAACTGGACGACTGGCTGCTCTATACCCAGGATAGCCCAAGTGCTTCAGGTGCCCGCGGATTGACGAGAGGCAGCCTGTTTACACGCGATGGCGTGATGGTCGCATCCATGGCCCAAGAAGGCCTGATCCGCAAAATGGCAAATGATTAAATATTATGCAATTTTAAAAATTCGCATATTAATTCTGCATGGGCAGTGCGTTTCCGTGCCTATTTTACAGACTTATTTATTATAAGTCATATTTTTCAATAACTTATAAAAATCCCATCAAACTGGCACACGCTTTGAATGTACGAGGTCAGTCGCTGTTATCGATCGGCCAGCGGCAGGAGGGTCGGCTCCATGCCGAGGACAAACAAAGGATGGGAAACCAGATGAAAATTGTGATGGCCATTATCAAGCCGTTCAAGCTGGACGAAGTGCGCGAAGCACTTACCGCTGTCGGCATTCAGGGCCTGACCGTGACCGAGGTCAAGGGTTACGGTCGCCAAAAGGGACACACCGAAATTTATCGCGGCACTGAATACGCGGTCAGCTTTCTTCCCAAATTGAAGATCGAAATCGCTGTTGCTTCAGACCTCGTGGAGAAGGCCGTCGAGGCTATCGCATCCTCCGCCAAGACCGGACAGATCGGCGACGGCAAGATTTTCGTCTACTCGATTGAACAGGCCGTGCGCATCCGTACCGGCGAAACCAACACAGAAGCGCTTTAAGCTCGGCTGACAGGGGAGTCTTCAAACCATGCCATTCAACAGAACTTCAACACTCGGCCGACTCAGCGCCGGAATCGGTTGCGCCAGCGCCGGTGTGGCGGCTCTTCTCGCCCCCGCCATCGCATTCGCGCAGGATGCAGCACCTGCCGTCGCTGCGGCCGCAGCACCCGTGCCGGATAAGGGCGACACCGCCTTCATGTTCATGTCCACCATCCTCGTTCTCTTCATGATCATCCCTGGTCTTGGCCTGTTTTACGGCGGCCTCGTCCGCTCCAAGAACATGCTGTCGGTTCTGATGCAGTGCACGGTCATTGCCGCGTCGGTCATGATCATCTGGGTCGTCTACGGCTATTCCTTCGCCTTTGGCGGTTCTGAAAGCCCGTTCTTCGGCGGCTTCGCCAAGATGTTCCTCTCCGGCGTCACCAAGGACAGCACGGCTGCGACCTTCTCGCAGGGCGTTGTCATTCCTGAATACATCTTCGTGATGTTCCAGATGACCTTTGCGGCCATCACGCCAGCACTGATCATCGGCGCCTTTGCCGAACGCATCAAGTTCTCCGCGTCCGTCCTGTTCTGCATCCTGTGGGTCACCTTCGTCTACTTCCCGATCGCGCACATGGTCTGGGACGCGAAGGGCTATCTCTTCGGTCTCGGCGCGCTCGACTTCGCTGGCGGCACGGTCGTTCACATCAACGCCGGTGTTGCCGGTCTCGTTGGCGCGATCATGGTCGGCAAGCGTACAGGCTTCGGCAAGGACATGATGGCCCCACACTCCATGACCCTGACCTATGTCGGCGCAGCCATGCTCTGGGTTGGCTGGTTCGGCTTCAACGCCGGTTCCAACCTCGAAGCGTCCGGCGGCGCGATGCTTGCAACCGTCAACACCTTCGTTGCAACGGCAGCAGCCGTCCTGTCGTGGTGCCTGGTTGAAACCTTCACACGCGGAAAAGCATCCATGCTGGGTGCAGCATCCGGCATGATCGCCGGTCTGGTTGCCGTTACCCCTGCAGCCGGTATCGTCGGCCCCATGGGCGCCATCGTCATGGGCGCCATCGTCTCGCCACTGTGCTACTTCTTCGTCTCCGTGGTGAAGAACAAGTTCGGCTATGACGACACCGCAGACGTCTTCGGCGTTCACGGCGTCGGCGGCATCTTCGGCGCTCTGGCAACCGGCATCTTCGCAAGCGCATCGCTCGGCGGCGTCGGCTATGCTGGCGAACAGACGATGAGCGGCCAGTTCATGGTTCAGGTCCAGGCCGTGGTCATCACGCTGCTATGGACAGGTATCGGCTCGGCCATCCTCTACAAGCTCGTCGATCTCATCGTTGGTCTGCGCGTTCCCGTCGAAGCCGAACGCGAAGGTCTCGACCTCGCATCGCACGGCGAAGCGGCTTACCACTCTTAAGAAAAAGACGCGCAAGCCGCTCACGGCTGACGCATCATCCCGAAGAAGCCCGGCATTTGCCGGGCTTTTTTTTAAAAGCAAATGGTTACAGCTGATTTTGCATGGTTAATGCCATATTAACCACCCACCCGCTATTTTGCCCTGTCATCCCGTCTCGCCACCCGTGGCAGGACTTCGGAAGCAACGAAAAACGACAGGTTCAGCATATGGACAGAGTGACGTCTCCGGCTTTCAATGGTCGCGATAACCGCTTCGTACTGACGGCATTCGTCGTGCGCCAGATCATGGCTCTGTGCGGCTTTGCCGTGCTGGCGATGCTGGCGCTCGGCATTACCGCATTGGCCACATGGAATGTTGCCGATCCCAGCCTGTCCTACGCAACCGGCAACGCGCCTACCAATCTTCTGGGCCATGGCGGTGCCATCTTTGCCGATATCATGATGCAGTTCCTCGGCCTGTCCGCGCTCATCGCCATGCTGCCCATACTGGCATGGGCATTCGCGCTGATTTCGGGGCGAAACTTCAACCGCATCCCCGCCCGGCTCGTCGCCTGGATCAGCGGCGCCTTCATCGCGTCGGCTTCCCTAGGCTGCTTCCCTGCTCCTTTGACATGGCCTTTGCCCAACGGCATCGGCGGCGTCATCGGCGATATGATCCTGCGCTTTCCGGCGCTGTTCATCGGCGCCTACCCCACCGGCACTTTCGCCACAGTCTTGGGCGTCATCTTTGCCATTCCCGCAGCCTGGCTCATGCTGTTTGCCTCCGGACTGCTCGGCACGCCTGACGATGCGGACGAGGTTTTCGTTCCCCAGGCGTCCGCAACCAGCAAGGCCCGCAAGGTCGAGGAACTGGAGGAAGACGGCGATGATGGCGACGGCTTCTTCGGCAGCCTGCTCGCTTTCGGCGCCATCGCTCACTACTGGTACATCACCCAGGCCCGTTTCCGTCGCCTGTTCCGCTTGAAGCCCAAGTCGATGCGCGGTGATTTCGAACAGCCCTACGACTTCAACGATTACGAGTTCGGCACGCTGAACGAGCCATCGCGCCTGAAGACGGCCATCAACCGGCTGGACCGCGCCGACCCATCCTTCGAGGAACGGGCCGAGGCCCGCGCCCGCACCAACGTTTCCCCGCCACCGATTTCGATGGGTGACGAAGACAACAATGATGATGACGACGATCTGCCCGCTGGCTTGCTGTCCGGGGACGCTCAGTTTTCGGCCCGTCCGCCCGCTGGCCAGACCCGCATCACGCCACCCTCAGCCCGCCCAAAGCCGAGCGAGCGCCTTGCCCGCGACGCGCAACCGTCTTTCATCGCCAGAGACGGTTTCCAGCTTCCCTCCGTTCACCTTCTGGCGGAGCCCAAGAGCGTCGTGCGCGACAGCACGTTGAACGCCGACGTTCTCGAACAGAATGCCCGCAGGCTGGAAGGCGTGCTGGAAGATTTCGGCGTCAAGGGCGAGATCATCCATGTTCGCCCCGGCCCTGTCGTCACCATGTACGAGCTGGAACCGGCACCGGGCATCAAGTCGTCGCGCGTCATCGGCCTTGCAGACGATATCGCCCGCTCCATGAGCGCGATCGCCGCCCGCGTCGCCGTCGTACCTGGCCGAAATGCCATCGGCATCGAACTGCCCAACAAGGTGCGCGAGACCGTCTATCTTCGCGAGTTGATCGCTTCGCGCGATTTTGAGAACAACAAGGCCAAGCTGCCCATGGCGCTCGGCAAGACCATCGGCGGCGAGTCCGTCATCGCTGATCTGGCCAAGATGCCGCATCTGCTGGTCGCGGGTACGACCGGTTCGGGTAAGTCGGTGGCGATCAACACCATGATCCTGTCGCTGCTCTACCGCATGACACCGGAGCAGTGCCGCCTGATCATGATCGATCCTAAGATGCTGGAACTCTCCGTCTATGATGGCATCCCGCACCTGCTCTCGCCCGTCGTCACCGATCCGAAGAAAGCCGTCGTCGCGCTGAAATGGACCGTGCGCGAGATGGAAGAGCGCTACAAGAAAATGTCGAAGATCGGTGTGCGCAACATCGATGGCTTCAACACCCGGGTGCAGCAGGCGCTCGACAAGGGCGAGGTACTGACGCGCACCGTGCAGACCGGTTTCGACCGCCAGACCGGCGAGGCCATGTACGAGACCGAAGAGTTCGACCTGAAGCCCCTGCCCTATATCGTCGTCATCATCGACGAAATGGCCGACCTGATGATGGTGGCCGGCAAGGATATCGAAGGCGCCGTACAGCGCCTGGCACAGATGGCGCGCGCCGCTGGCATCCACGTCATCATGGCGACCCAGCGCCCATCGGTGGACGTCATTACCGGCACCATCAAGGCCAACTTCCCGACCCGTATTTCCTTCCAGGTCACCTCCAAGATCGACAGCCGCACTATCCTGGGCGAACAGGGCGGCGAGCAACTGCTGGGCATGGGTGATATGCTCTACATGGCCGGTGGTGGTCGCATCCAGCGCGTTCACGGCCCCTTCGTTGCCGATAACGAGGTCGAAGAGATCGTGTCCTATCTCAAGACGCAAGGATCGCCGGATTACCTCGAAGCCGTCACAGAAGACGATGACGAAGAGGATGGCGCAGGTCCGGCAGGCACCAGCAACATGGCCGATTCGGAAGATCCATACGATCAGGCGGTGGCCGTCGTGCTGCGCGATGGCAAGGCATCGACATCCTATGTTCAGCGCCGTCTGGGCATTGGTTACAACCGGGCAGCGTCGCTCATCGAGCGTATGGAGCAGGAAGGCATCATCGGTCCCGCCAACCACGCGGGCAAGCGTGAAATTCTGGTGCCGACCGAGCAGGATTGATCAGGGAAAGACGGGTAGCGCCAGATAAACCAACGGTGGCTGAAACCCATGTCCCCGCACGAAAACATCCGCAACCCAAGCGCGGTTCTTGGCGTTATAGTGATTGATCCATGTCATGAAGCCGCCGCGTTTTTTCGGCATATGGAATGCGATGAAGGAGAAAAGAATGAAGAAGAATATCCCGGTCGTCTCCGCGCAGTCTAACGCCCTTGAAGGCAACATGACGCGCCGTGGTGTGATGACCCTGTTTTCGGCGACCGCAGCGATTGCCGCTCTCCAGCCCTTTAGCGCCTTTGCGCAGGTCGATGCCGCCGCTCAGAAGATTGCCAGCCACTTCTCGTCCGTCAAAACCATGATGGGAGAATTCGTGCAATTCGGCCCTCGTGGGGAACAGACGGGCGGCAAGTTTTACATCGCCCGCCCCGGCAAGCTCCGCTTCAATTATGAAGATCCATCGCCCATGCGCGTTATCTCCGACGGCAAGAACGTTGTGATCGGCAACAACAAGCTAAAAACCTGGGATCTGTACCCGCTGTCGAAGACGCCGCTCAGCCTGCTTCTGTCCGACAAGATCGATCTGAGCAACCAGAAGGTCCGCGACGTCAAACAGGAGTCCGATCTCACGACCATCGTTCTGGGAGATAAGAGCGTATTCGGCGATTCGACCATCACACTGATGTTCGACCCAAAAACCTTCGATCTGCGCCAGTGGACCACCACCGATGCCCAGAACAAGGACACGACGGTCATGATCTTCAATGTTCAGACCGGCATGGCGCTGGACGACAAGGTCTTTGCCATCAATTACGAGGAAGTCCGCAGTCGCGGTTGATGAACTGTCGGGGCCTGAGAAAAGGATTTCCGTTTTCGGCCTGATGTAATAAGCCTGCCTCCACCTTTTCCTGAAGGACGAACGGAGCGCAGGCATGACTTTTTCGATAACCACCTGGAACATCAACTCGGTGCGGCTGCGCATGCCGATCGTCGAGCAGTTTCTCGTGCGTTACAAGCCTGATGTCCTGTGCCTTCAGGAAACGAAATGCCCCAATGGCGAGTTTCCGCTAAAGCCTCTCAAGGCTCTCGGCTACGAACACGTCATCATTCATGGCCAAAAGGGCTATCACGGCGTCGCCATCGCCTCCAAACTGCCACTCACCGAAGACCACCGGCAGGACTATTGCGGCATCGGCGATGCGCGCCACATCTCCGGCATCATCAAGGTAGGATCGCGGAAAATCCGTCTCCACAATTTCTACGTTCCCGCAGGCGGTGACGAGCCGGACCGCACGATCAATCCGAAATTCGGCCACAAGCTGGATTTCATCGAGGAAATGAAGGCGCTCAGCGCCGACGGCGTTCCCGGCACATCCTCCATTCTCGTCGGCGACCTCAACATCGCACCGCTCGAAAACGACGTCTGGTCCCACAAGCAGCTTCTGAAAATCGTCAGCCACACGCCTGTCGAAACCGAAGGCATGCTCGAGATCATGAAAAAGGGCAACTGGCTCGACCTGATGCGTCTCAACGTTCCCGAAACCGAAAAAATCTACACCTGGTGGAGCTACCGCGCCAAGGACTGGGAGGCCGCCAATCGCGGCCGCCGCCTCGATCATATCTGGTCTTCGCAAGACCTAGGCCCCTCGCTCGACCGCATCGAAATCCTGCGCGAAGCCCGCGGCTGGAACCGCCCTTCGGACCATGTTCCGGTGACGGCGCATTTCAAGTTTTAAGACCAGCTTGACCCCTTATTCCGGTGACAGCACGGGAATGAGGGGAGGAGCAAATGTTCGGAATTCAGCCTTGGAATGGAATGGCTTGGCCATCACCACAGCTCAGGGGCTGATTACGCCCCCATCTGTTTAAGAAAACCGCCCCTGAAGCGCTGTCGCTCCGGCTGAGAGCGCTGCGATA
Source organism: Hyphomicrobiales bacterium (assembly GCA_900472925.1). Taxonomy (GTDB): domain Bacteria; phylum Pseudomonadota; class Alphaproteobacteria; order Rhizobiales; family Rhizobiaceae; genus Agrobacterium. Next base: position 15,279 of record UCJU01000015.1, on the reverse strand, counting down.
TTGTCTCTGATGCGCGTCATGACGATGTCAGCGACATTGGGAAATTCTTCGATCATGCGATGGAAGAGAATGCGGGTGATGCGGATGACTTCGGAATCCTCTGACGCCACGGCGGTATATTTGCGCTCGCACAGCGTAAACAGGGCAAGCTCCGACAGCAGCGTGCCTGCCGTCGGTGTTGCCTGAAGTTCGGCCTTTCCGTTGCGCCCGGTGCTGTAGAGATGAAAGCCGCCACGCGCGATCAGGAACGCGCATTCAGACGGCGAGTGCTCACGAAACAGAGCCTGCCCCTGCGCAATCTTGCGCCGCTCGGCACCGAAGGCAATCAGGCGCAACTGGTCATCGCTCAAACCCTGAAACAGAGGAACCTGCGCCAAAATCTTGATATCGTCGTTCAGTGCCATCTGGTTCGAAGCCCCGGAAGCTTAAGGAATGATCGGTTTTCGAACAACGGCGCGGTCATGACAAGCCCGCGCCGCCAGAATTGTTCTTAAGGCACAATCTTGTAGCCGCCATTTTCCGTCACCAGAAGCTCCGCATTCGAGGGATCGCGTTCGATCTTCTGACGCAATCGGTAAACGTGGGTTTCCAGCGTATGCGTGGTGACGCCGGAATTATAGCCCCAGACCTCTTCCAGCAACACATCGCGCGTCACGACCGCGCTGCCGGCGCGGTAGAGGTAACGGATGATCGCCGCTTCCTTTTCCGTCAGGCGGATTTTCTTGCCGTCTTCCGTGGTCAGCAGCTTCTGGCTCGGCTTGAACTGGTAGGGACCGACGGTAAACACCGCATCTTCGCTCTGCTCATACTGGCGAAGCTGCGCACGGACACGCGCCAGAAGCACGGCAAAGCGAAACGGCTTCGTCACATAGTCATTGGCACCGGCTTCCAGACCCAGGATCGTATCGGAATCCGTATCGTGGCCGGTCAGCATGATGATGGGGGCCTTGAAGCCGTTCTTGCGCATCAGCTTCACAGCCTCGCGCCCATCCATATCAGGCAGACCGACGTCCATGATCAGCAGATCGACCTGCGTGGACTTCGCGGTCTGGATTGCGTGATTGGCGTTGGCGCCGGTGAGAAGATTGAACTCCTCATAGGGAGACAGTTGCTCGGCAAGTGTCTCGCGAAGGTCGTCATCGTCATCCACAAGGAGAAGTGTACGGGCCGTCATGGGATATCTCAGCCTTTCATTGTATAGTAAAACATGACGCGCAAAATGGATTGCCTATTTTGCAGGACTGACATGCTTTCGCTTTAGTGAGCCAATTCAGCGGTTTGAGACCGCGACGTCAACCCTTCGTCGTCAGATAAGGCGGAGCTATGAAGTCACGTTGCCTCACCTGCAAAGCAAAATCTCGTGAGAACGATGCCAAGCAACGTAAAAATTCAACGCAAATCCTCAGCAAAACTCACTGTTCGCCCCGCACCGCGCCAGAAAAGCCGGGCCATACTGCAGCTCGGCCACCTGACATTTCAGGCTGCCATCGGTCGCAATGGACGCACCGCGATCAAGCGGGAGGGCGACGGAAAAACGCCGATCACCAGCATGCCGGTGCTCTACGGCTTTCATCGCGGCGAACGCATTGGCGCCTTGAAAACACCGCTTACGATGTATCGCACGCGCTCGACCATGCTGTGGTGCGATGCCCCTTGCGACCCCAACTACAATCGCCTTGCCAAAGCACCCTTCAAACCGAGCCATGAGGAGATGCAACGGGAGGATGGGCTCTACGATGTCTGTCTCGTGCTGGACTGGAACGTCACATCACGTCGCCGCAATCTCGGCTCTGCCATCTTCATGCACATGATCCGCCCCGGCTATGAACCAACCGCCGGATGCGTGGCGCTACACCCGCGCGACATGCGCCGCATATTACCCTTTCTGCGCAAGGGCAGACGGATCGAGGTCTTGTAGCGCAAGGCCGAAACAGCTGTCTGTTCCGGCCTAGCGCACAGTCTTACTGCCACTCACGAATATCCACGAAGTGGCCGGCGACCGCAGCCGCAGCCGCCATGGCAGGCGATACCAGATGCGTGCGGCCCTTGGAGCCCTGACGTCCCTCGAAATTGCGGTTGGAGGTGGACGCACACCGCTCACCGGGGGCCAGGCGGTCGTCATTCATGGCCAGGCACATGGAGCAGCCCGGTTCACGCCACTCAAAGCCCGCTTCGAGGAAGATCTTGTCCAGACCTTCCTTTTCAGCCTGCTCTTTGACGAGACCGGAACCGGGAACGATCATGGCCGATACGGTCGGCGCAACCTTGCGTCCTTCGACAACCTTGGCGGCGGCCCGCAAATCCTCGATGCGACCATTGGTGCAGGACCCGATGAAGACGCGGTCGATGGCGATATCCGTCATCTTCGTTCCCGGCGTCAGGCCCATATATTCCAGGGCGCGCTGCTTGGAGTTGCGCTTGTTCTCATCCTCGATCTTGGCCGGATCGGGCACTTCGCCCTGAATGGACACGACGTCTTCCGGCGACGAGCCCCAGGAGACGATGGGCGGCAGGTCGGCAGCGTTGAGCACCACGACCTTGTCGTAATGCGCACCTTCGTCGGATTTCAGCGTTTTCCAATAGGCAATCGCCTGTTCCAGCACCTCGCCCTTGGGCGAACGCGGCTTGTCCTTGATGTAATCGAAGGTCGTCTCGTCGGGCGCGATAAGCCCGGCGCGCGCGCCGCCTTCGATGGTCATGTTGCAGACCGTCATACGGCCTTCCATGGAGAGCGACCGGATCGCCTCGCCAGCGAACTCGATGACGTGGCCGGTGCCGCCCGCGGTACCGATCTCGCCGATGATGGCAAGAATAATGTCCTTGGCGGTCACGCCCTCGGGCACTGCGCCATCCACACGCACCAGCATGTTCTTGGCCTTCTTCTGGATCAGCGTCTGCGTCGCCAGAACATGTTCCACTTCCGAGGTGCCGATACCGTGCGCCAGAGCACCGAAGGCACCATGCGTCGAGGTATGGCTGTCACCACAGACGATCGTCATGCCCGGCAGCGTGAAGCCCTGCTCCGGCCCGACGATGTGGACGATGCCCTGACGCTTGTCGCGCTCGGAGTAATATTCGACGCCGAATTCCGCAGCATTCTGCGCCAGGGCTTCGACCTGAATGCGGCTTTCCTCGTTCTTGATGCCTTCAAGACGGTCGGCAGTTGTCGGAACGTTGTGATCGACCACGGCCAGAGTGCGCGCTGGCGAGTGAACCGGGCGACCGGCCAGACGCAGCCCTTCGAAGGCCTGCGGACTCGTCACCTCATGCACGAGATGACGGTCGATGTAGAGAAGACAGGTTCCATCCGGGTCGCGGTTGACGACGTGATCATCCCAGATTTTATCGTAAAGGGTGCGAGGTGCGCTCATGGCTTTATCCATCGTATCTTGAAAAATGAATTGGGTTCGCAGCAAACTGACAGTCTCTTAAAAGAGATATCAGGCAAACGTAAGTCGGCCGCCGAGCGCGCCGGAAATGCGCGCAAAAAAACGTGCCGGCAGACGCTTGTGGTCCTGCAGCACGAAAATGTTTTGCGCGAGACATCCGAATTTCGATCCCATGCGGCTCTCATAGCAGATCGGCTTTTCAACGGCAATATTGCCATTTTGCGCCAACTCCCCTCCCGGCCCGACCGAACAAAGACGCATAAATCAGCAATCTCGCACGTTAGGTCCTTTCTGAACCATGCCACAGTGCTATAACGGTATCGTGAAGGCGGGGGCCATGATCGAGCATAACTGCACCTGTTGCAGTGAGAGGGAGGATAATTTTGGCATCTGAGAAAGCACTTATCTCGAAAATCACCTGGCGGCTGATGCCGTTTCTGGGACTTCTCTATCTCATCGCCTATATCGACCGGCAGAATGTCAGCTACGCCAAGCTGCAAATGGTCGGCGATCTCGGCTTGAGCGAATACGCCTATGGCCTGGGTGCATCGCTGTTCTTCATCGGCTATTTCATCTTCGAAGTTCCCAGCAACCTGCTGCTCACCCGCTTCGGCGCCAGCCGCTGGTTTGCCCGCATCATCATCTCCTGGGGACTGGTCACGATTGCACTGGCCTTCACCAGCAGCCAGACCATGTTCTACATTCTGCGCTTTCTGCTGGGTGCCTGTGAAGCAGGCTTCTTCCCTGGCGTTCTCTACCTTCTGACCATCTGGTTCCCGCGTGATTATCGCGGTCGCATGGTCGGCCTGTTCATGATCTTCAGCGCGCTTGCCAATGCCATCGGCGCACCGCTGGGCGGCATGCTTCTCGATCTCGACGGCCTCATGGGTCTGGCGGGCTGGGAGTGGGTCTTCCTCGCCACCGGCGTTCCCGCTGTCATTGCAGGCATTTTTACCATCTTCTATCTCGACGATACGCCCGAGAAGGCAAAGTTCCTCACCCAGGACGAGAAGGACTGGCTGAAAAAGAAGATCGCCTCTGAAAACTCCAACATGGAAGAACATGCCGAAAACGGCTTCCGGGCGCTGATCAATCCGCAGGTGCTGTTCATGTCGCTGTGCTACGTCGGCTTTCCGCTGGCCGCTTATGGCCTCAGCTACTGGCTGCCGACCATCGTCAAGAGCTTTGGCGTATCCAACACCATCAACGGCTTCATCAACATCCTCCCGTGGATCGGCGTGGCGATTGCGCTCTATGCCATTCCGGCAGCAGCGGATCGCGCGCAAAACAAGATCCCCTTCATCGTCGGTCCTGCCTTTATCGGTGCTTTCTGCCTGCTGATGTCGGCACTGGTTACGGCACCCGTGGTGCAGTTCGTCTTCCTGTGCATCGCCGCTGCCGGCATCTTCGCCGGACAGCCGGTGTTCTGGAGCCTGCCCGGCCGCTTCCTACGGGGCGCCGGTGCCGCAGCGGGCCTGGCGGCGATCAACTCGGTCGGCAATCTCGGCGGCTTCGTTGCCCAGAACGTCGTGCCGTGGATCAAGGATCAGACGGGAAGCACCATCGCACCAATGTTCTTCCTCTCCGCATGCCTTGCGGTGGCTGGCGTTCTCGTCATCATCGCCGGTCGCATGATTGCCAGACAGGCAAAGACACAAGGCGCTCGCCCCTGAGTGATCTTTCCGCCGCTGGTTCCCTTCATGTTACCAGCGGCGGAAAAACTGCCCTCTTTCGGCGCCGTTCTCCACGCCCTATGGTTCGCGCATCCACCGCCGCACCCTTTGGAGAACACCATGATCCGCCGCATCAGAACCATCGCACTCGGCAGCGCCCTCGCAATGGCAACCCTCTCGTTCGCCACCCTTCCCGCCCACGCCCAGGAAGCCGTGGTCAAGGCTCCAGATGCCGAAGCCCTGTTCACCAGCCCCGACCCCAAGCTCAACGCCAACAAACAGGTCACCTACAAGATCATCCGCGATCTCCTGGAAGCCGGCCATTGGGACAAGGCCGACAAATATCTGACCGAGCGTTATATCCAGCACAATCCCAACGCCGCATCAGGCCGCGACGGTGTCGTCAAGTTCTTTACCGACGTCATGAAAGTCCAGAAAAAGCCGATCCCAGATAAAATCAGCTCGCCCGTCGCCTTCGTGACAGCGGAAGGCGATCTCGTCACCGTCGGTTTCGTCCGTGAGGTCAAAGACCCGAAAGACCCCGCCAAGACCTATACGACGACATGGTTCGACACATGGCGCTTCGTTGATGGCAAGGCGGACGAACATTGGGACTCCGCACTGAAAGGCCAATAGGCTAGCCACGCGGACTGCGGCGCAGGGCTTTCTCCACGCGCCGCAGCACAAGCGAAAGCCCCAGCGTCAGAATGAGATAGATATAGGCGACGATGGAATAGGTCTCGAAAAACCGGAACGACCCGGCAGCGTAGACCTTGCCCAGCTGGGTAATATCCATCACCCCCAGAACAGACACCAGCGAACTGTCCTTCACCATCGACACGAAATCATTGGACAGCGGCGGAAAGATCGTGCGGATCGCCTGCGGAAAAATCACCAGCCGAAAGCGCTGGTAACGGTTAAGCCCCAGCGCCTTCGCCGCCTCGATCTGGCCCTCATCCACCGCCTCGATGCCCGCCCGGAAAATCTCCGCAAGGAAAGCGGCATAACAGATCGTCAACGCCAGAATGGCGCGCCACATCAGCGAAAAATCCCGCACGAGGATCGCCTCCACCCATCCGGCCTGAATGAGCGGCGTGATCATCCAGTTGAACAGGCTGACGACGGCAGGCGCACCGACGAAGGCGATGTAGAACAGCACGACAAGGATAGGAATGCCGCGCACCATCTCGATGTAGAAACGGGATATCTGGCGCAGAAGAATATTGTCAGCCATACCAAGCACGGCGATCACCAGCCCCCACAGCGAGGCCAGCGCAAAGGCTATCAGCGTCACTGATACCGTCATGCCGATGCCGGTGATGACGGTGGAAAACACCTGCGCATAGATGCCGTTGATGGCGATCACGACGGCGAGCACCAGCCCGATGCCCACAAGCGCTACCAGCCACCAAGGAAAATCATTGTCCCCGGTGGATTTCCGCCGGGCGCTCAAACCGCTGTCTTCCGTCCAAATGTGGGCAACGGCTTACTGGCCAAGCTTGTAGTCCAGAAACCACGTCTTATCGAGCTTCGCAAAGGTCCCATCCGCCTTCAGCGCGGCAATGGCAGCGTTCACGGGTGCCACCAGGTCCGACCCCTTCTTGAAGATGAAGCCAAAATCATCGCCGCCCAGGGGGCCGCCAATCAATTTCAGCGTGCCGCCGGACGCATCGACATACCCCTTGCCCGCCACGCCATCCGTCAACACCAGATCGACATCACCGGTCTTCAGCGCCTGCACGGTCGCACCGAAGGTTTCCATCAGCTTCACCCGCGGGTTCTGCTCGTTTCCATCAAGCACGTCATAGACAACGGTATAGAACGGCGTCGTGCCCGCCTGCGCGCCCACCAGCCCCTTGTCGAAGGCGGCAAAGCTCTTGGCATCGGTAAAGCGGGTCTCGTCGGCGCGCACCAGCATGAACATTTCGGAGCGCATATAGGGATCGGAAAAGTCCACCTTCTGCTTGCGCTCTTCCTTGATGCTGATGCCGGTCATCCCGATGTCGTATTGCCCATCGGCCACGGCCTGAATCATCGCATCCCAGGATGTATTCTGATACTCGACCTTGAAATTCAACCGCTTGGCAATCTCCGCCATCGCGTCATATTCCCAGCCGATGGCCTTGCCCGAACCGGGATCAACGAATTGCAGCGGCGGATAGGCGTTTTCGGTAACGACGACGACGGTCCTGCCCTTGAGGTCGGGCAGGTCGGCAGCAAAGGAAATCGCGGGCGATAATATCGCAGCGGCAATAGCGGTGAGAAAAGCGCGTCTGAGCAATGTCGTGTCTCCTGCTGGCAATGCGGGAAAATGACATGGTTTGAAGTGTGAGGGCAAGAGGACATTGATGGCGGTGGGTGTGGCNNGCCACACCCACCGCCATCAAACGCAACCACACACCACGCACCAAAAACAAAAGGCGGCCCGAAGACCGCCTTTTTAAAATTTCCGAAGACCGGAAAAGCTTATTCAGCTGCGCCTTCGGCAGGCTTTGCAGCCTCTTCAGCGGCCTTTGCTGCTGCGGCTTCTTCGGCTGCCTTGGCTTCAGCAGCTTCTGCTGCGGCCTTTTCAGCGGCCAGAGCCTGTGCTGCTGCAACCTTTTCAGCTTCGATGCGTGCCTTTTCTTCGGCAGCAGCCTGACGCTCGCCGTCGTTGAGCTTGCGGGCGCGAACGCCGGTGTCTTCAACGATACGGGCAGACTTGCCGCGACGATCGCGCAGGTAGTAGAGCTTGGCGCGACGGACCTTACCGCGGCGAACGATCTCAACGCCTTCGACCAGCGGAGAGTAAACCGGGAATACGCGCTCTACGCCTTCGCCGTAAGAAATCTTGCGAACGGTGAAGCTCTCGTTGATGCCGCCGCCGGAACGGGCGATAACGACGCCTTCGTAAGCCTGTACACGGGTACGTGTACCTTCCGTAACGCGCACGTTGACGCGAACGGTGTCACCTGGAGAAAATTCTGGAAGCTTGCGCTTCGCTTCGATCTTGGCAGCCTGTTCGGCTTCCAGCTGTTCGATAATGTTGGTCATATTAACCTCTGAGTTCTTCTGAAACAGCCAGAGCGCTCAACTGTCATCCCTTGAAACATCGTCTCGGGACCATGCCTTGCGGCAGGAGCGGGTTCACCATTCTTTGCTTGCGGTTAAAGGGGTAAACCCCAGTTCCACGCGGGCCATTACAGCAAGACGGCGCATTTGTCATCCCTTTTGCGAGAATATTTTGTCGCCCGCGACCGAATTGTCGTCCATCCCATCACCCCATATGGAGAAAGAGGGCGCGCAAGATGCGCCGGGAGGGGCCATGTCTTTGTTCATTATTCTGCTGCTGCTGGCCAGTGGCTTTCTGTCCGGTGCGGTCAACGCCATCGCAGGCGGCGGCACGTTTCTGACCTTCGGGGCCATGACGATTGCCGGTATCGCGCCGATTTCGGCCAACGCCACCTCGTCCATCGTGCAATTTCCCGGCTATGTCACGTCTGTCATCGCCTATTGGCCGGAAATCCGCGCCCATTGGAAAGGTGCAGTCTTTCTCGCTTTGCTTTCCATCGCCGGATCGACCGGGGGTGCGCTGCTGCTTCTGTCGCTGGACAATCCCGCCTTTCGTCAGCTCGTGCCCTGGCTGCTGCTGGCCGCCACGCTCCTGTTTGCCGCGGGTCCATGGCTGCGTCCACGCGCGAATGCGCTACGCTCTCCCGGCAACGCGCCAAGCCTCGTCGGCCAGTTCTTCACGTCGATCTATGGAGGGTTCTTCGGCGCTGGCATGGGCATCATGATGCTGGCCGTTTTGGGCCTGACGGCTGGCGGCACCTATCACCATCTCAATGCGCTGAAAAACCTGCTCGCAGTCGTCATTGCAGCCGTTGCCATCGTCGTCTTTGTCGGTGGTGGCGTGGTCGCCTGGCCCGCAGCCCTGATCATGATCCCGGCGTCAGCCGTTGGCGGTTATAGCGGCGTCTACATCGCGCGGCGCGTGCCGCAATGGATCATCCGTGCCCTGGTCATTTCGGTCGGCCTGCTGCTATCGGTCTACTACTTCGTCTCGACCTGAGGCGGTTTTGCCAGAAGGTCGGGGCGGCGCTCCTGCGTCAGCGCCAGCGCCTGCTCATGCCGCCAGCTATCGATGGCCTTATGGTTGCCGGAGGTCAGCACGGCGGGAATTTCGCGTTCTTCCCACACCTGCGGGCGGGTATAATGCGGGTGCTCCAGCAAACCACCCTCGAAGCTTTCATGCACGCCGGAGAGATCATTGCCCATCACACCCGGCAGAATGCGCACCACGGCATCCAAAAGCGTCAGTGCCGCCGGTTCGCCGCCGGAGAGAATATAGTCGCCGATGCAGACCTCTTCGAGGCCCCTTGCATCGATCACGCGTTGATCCACACCCTCGAAACGACCGCAGACGATGATGACGCCGTCACCGGCGGCAATCTCGCGCACCCGCTCCTGTGTCAAGGGTCGCCCACGCGGGCTCATCAGCAGGCGTGGACGCGTATCGTCCGTTGTTACCGCATCAATGGCCGCAGCCAGCACATCCGGCTTCAGCACCATGCCAGCACCGCCACCGGCGGGCGTATCGTCGACGCTGCGGTGCTTGTCGGTCGCGAAATCACGGATCTGCACCGGCTCGATCTGCCACTGCCCGCGCTCCAGCGCCCGGCCCGCCAGCGAATGGCCCAGATGCCCCGGAAACATGTCCGGGTAGAGCGTCAGCACGGTTGCCTTGAATGTCATGTTATTTTTTCTTGCCGAAGATCGGATGATCAGGGTCATCCTTGCCATCATCGGGATTGTCGATCAGCCCGGCAGCCAAGGGATCGATCAGGATTTTCCCGCCCTCGAGGTCTATTTCCAGAACAGCAGCCTCGGAAAAGGGGATGAGTGTCGGACGGCGACCAGCGCCTTTCAGCTCCAGCAGATCGCCTGCGCCGAAATCATGGACAGCAGCCACGGAGCCGTAGCTCTTGCCCTCGGCGTCGACAGCCTCGAGCCCTTCCAGATCGGTATAGTAGAATTCGTCTTCGTCCAGATCGTCGTCCGGCAGATTGTCGCGCTCGATGAACAGTTCCAGACCGTTCAGAGCTTCCGCCGCGTTACGGTCGTTGATGCCCCGAAAACGGACGATCACCACGGTCTTGGCTTCGCGTATCTCGAGAATTTCAAACACCCGGCCATCGGCGGACGTCAGGTTTCCATATTCTCCCAATGCGGTCGGATCATCCGTGAAAGAGCTGACCCGCACTTCGCCACGCAGCCCCTGCGCCGCGCCAATCTTGGCCATGAGAATGGGGTTTTCCAGCTTTGCCATCGGTCGTCCGTTCCGGTGTTCGTCTTTGAAAATCTATGTACGGCATGTTGCCGTCAAAATAAACACAAACGGGTGGCGCGGAAATCCACACCACCCGTTCAAATCGTGCGAACCGGACTTATTCGGCTGCAGATGCTTCTGCGGCAGCAGCGGCGTCATCGGCCTTCTGCTTCTTCTCGGCAGTGCGCTCGACGGCCTTCTTGCCTGGCTTTGCCTTTTCAGGATTGCTGCGGGCTTCGCGTGTTGCGATGCCGGCTTCTGCGAGGAAGCGTAGAACGCGGTCTGTCGGCTGTGCGCCCTTGGCAATCCATTCCTTGACGAGGTCGGCGTTGATCTGGATGCGATCAGCGTTGTCCTTGGCAAGCATTGGGTTCCAGGAACCGACCTTCTCGAGGAAACGGCCGTCGCGTGGCGAACGGGCGTCAGCAACGACGATCTGGTAGTATGGGCGCTTCTTGGAACCACCGCGTGCGAGACGAATTTTCAGTGCCATGTTGTTTCTCCTTAAGAATGGCTAGTCCGCCGGTCAGGCGGTCTTGTCGGTGCCGTTGTGTTCAGCGGCAATTGCTTCATGATGCCGGATGACTTCCTTGATGATGAAGTTCAGGAACTTCTCAGCAAAATCCGGGTCCAGATCGGCGTCCTTTGCCAGACGGCGCAGGCGTTCGATCTGGTATTCCTCGCGCGCCGGGTCTGCCGGCGGCAATTCGTGAGTTGCTTTCAGAACGCCAACAGCTTTCGTGCGTTGGAACCGTTCTGCCAGCATGTGCACCAGTGCCGCATCGATATTGTCGATGGACTGGCGGTATTGCGAAAGTTGAGCTTTTACCTCTGCGTCGGTCATCACAGTCTCACTTCTTCTTGCCAAAACCGGGCAGGCCGGGAAGCCCGCCAAGGCCCGGAAGCTTGGGTCCACCCAAGCCCGGAAGACCCGGCATTCCGCCCATGCCACCAAGACCCGGAGGCATGCCGCCGGGCTTGCCAAGGCCTGCAGCTTCGGCCTGCTTTTGAAGCGCTTCCAGCTGCTTGGGGTCCATATTGGCCAGATCAGGCATGCCACCCATTCCACCGCCAAGGCCCATCTTGCCCGCAAGGCCGCCCATCATCTGCTTCATGATGCCGCCCTTGCCCTTGCCGCCCATGGCCTTCATCATGTCGGCCATGCCGCGATGCATCTTGAGCAGCTTGTTGATCTCGGCGGCATCCGTGCCGGAACCGGCAGCGATGCGCTTCTTGCGGCTGTGCTTGAGAATGTCAGGATTGGCGCGCTCGGCCTTGGTCATGGAGGAGATGATGGCGATCTGGCGGTCGAACATCTTGTCGTTCAGACCGGATGCGGCCATCTTGTCCTTCATGCCGGACATGCCGGGCATCAGACCCATGATGCCGCCCATGCCGCCCATCTTCTTCATCTGGCCCAGCTGATCGGCGAGATCGTTCAGATCGAACTTGCCCGACTGCATCTTCTTGGCCATCGCGGCGGCTTTTTCCGCATCAATGTTTTCGGCAGCCTTTTCGACCAGCGAAACAATATCGCCCATGCCGAGAATTCGGTCGGCGATACGGCGCGGGTGGAACTCGTCCAGCTCACCCATGCGCTCGCCGGTACCGATCAGCTTGATCGGCTTGCCGGTGACGGCACGCATCGAAAGCGCTGCACCGCCACGGCCATCGCCGTCCATGCGGGTCAGCACGAGGCCGGTAATACCGACGCGCTCATCGAAGTTGCGCGCCAGATTGACGGCGTCCTGACCGGTCAGACTATCGGCGACCAGCAGGATTTCGTGCGGCTTGGCGTTTTTCTTGATGTCCGCCATTTCCATCATCAACGGCTCGTCGATGTGGGTACGACCGGCAGTGTCGAGGATCACGACATCATGGCCGCCGAGCTTGGCAGCCTGCACGGCGCGCGACGCGATATCGGTCGGCGATTGTCCGGCAATGATCGGCAGCGTGTCGACACCGGTCTGCACGCCGAGCTGGCGCAACTGCTCCTGCGCTGCCGGACGACGCGTGTCGAGAGATGCCATCAGCACCTTCTTCTTGTCGCGGTCCGTCAGGCGCTTGGCGATCTTGCCGGTGGTCGTCGTCTTACCGGAACCCTGTAGACCCACCATCATGATGACGACGGGAGCAGCCGCATGCAGATCGATGGCCACACCTTCGGAGCCCAGCATCTCGACCAGCTCGTCATGGACGATCTTGACGACCATCTGGCCGGGCTTGATGGCTTTCAAAACCGATGCACCAACGGCCTTTTCACGCACCTTGTCGGTGAAGGACCGCACGACTTCCAGCGCGACGTCCGCTTCCAGAAGCGCACGGCGAACCTCGCGCAGGGCAGCCGTCACATCGGCTTCCGAAAGCGCGCCACGGCCGGTCAGTCCATTCAGAATGGAGCCAAGGCGGTCCTGGAGGTTTTCAAACATTGCGTCATCCTTCTTCGTTTCGGAGTTCCCAAAACGTCGGTGCTTTTGCTGTCAAAAACAAGACGCCCGTTAACGGGCATAGCCAAAAAGCACCCGAGGGCGCTTCGCGCTGTCGGATGTTTGCCTCCGGGATCGTCTATACCTTGCGGGTCCCGGTCGGCGGCTGCGGTCATGAAACTGCCAGCTGATTGGCGCGGATAAACAGGAAAAGACCATTGGAGTCAAGAAAAAGGTCGCATTTGCCGCTCCCGGCTTATTTTTTCGAGAGCTTGGCGAGATATTCCTGCTCATAGCGATCGATGGCATCGCGGTATTTCAGCGTATTGCTCGCGTCCTTTCTGGCTTCCATCGCCATCGCCCGCACCCAGCGGCCTGCTTCCTGGGAATATTCATAGGGCGTCAGATTGTGCTCTTCGAGGACGGTCGCGGGATCGATCTTGAGTTTGGTGGCTGCCTGCAAATGCCCCTGCACGCGGGCATAATCATCCAGCGTCGCCAGCTTGCCCTCGATATCCACCTGCTCGGTCTTTGCAAACCGGCCACGATTGGGATCGCCGAATGCCTCGCCGAAAACCCGCATGATGTCACCATTCGACTGCGACTTTTTCATCGCTTCGGTAAAAGCCACATTGACGGCTTCAAACGACTGCTTGTTCAATCCGAGAACGGCCAGCACCTGCGCCTCGTTCTGCTTGTTGGCAAGCCGACCATTGGCAGACGCCCACTCCTCGAACGTCACCCCGTTGACCGGCGCGGGCAAGGTCTCGGCCGCTGCTGGCATCACAAGCAGCATCATCAGCAAAACCGGCAATGACAGAAATCTGAGGATCGTCACAGTCGCCTCCCAGCAATAGATGTCGAAAAGAATATCTACCAAAGGGTGTATTTTAGACCCGTGGGCCGAAATTCTGCAAGAGCGCATTGCGCCGCCATTGAATGCATGGACCCGCAGCATTAAACTTGGAGGATGAAAAGACGCACCCTCTTCAAACTCTCGTTCCTCGGCGCTATCCTGGCGGGCGGCGGCCTTTATGCGCGCCAGTCCCGCGCCAGCGCCTATTATAAAGGCCCGCTCTCGGACCATTTCGATGGTGTGCGCTTCTTCAACCCCGGCGGCGAGACACCCAACGGGTTCATGGACGTAATGAAGTGGCGCTTCGACGGCAACAAGGCGACATGGCCCGATGCCTATCCCAGCCCGTTTCCCTTCGTGAAACCCGCGGAACGCGTTGACGGCAAGGACCTGCGCATCACCTTTGTCGGTCATGCATCCTTTCTCATCCAGACGGCAGGCCTGAATATTCTCGTCGATCCCGTCTGGTCGGAACGCACCAGCCCCTTCAGCTTCGTTGGCCCCAAGCGCGTCAACCCGCCTGGCATCAGGTTCGAAGACCTGCCGCCCATCGATATCGTTCTGGTCACGCACAATCATTACGACCATCTCGATCTGGAAACGCTGCACCAGCTTCACGTCGCCCACAAACCGCATTTCATCACGCCGCTCGGCAACGACGCGGTCATCAGGACACGGGTGCAGGCGGCAAAGATATCCGTGGGGGATTGGGATGATGCGCTGACTGTCGCGCCGGATGTAAAAATCCACTTCGAGCCGTGCCATCATTGGTCTGCGCGCGGCCTGAACGACCGGCGCATGGCGCTCTGGGCCGCGTTCGTCATAGAGACGCCCAGTGGCAAGATTTACCACATTGGCGATACCGGCTTCCACAGTGGCCTCAACTACCACGCTGCCGCCAAGAAGCATGGCGGCTTCCGCCTCGCCAATCTGCCGTTCGGCGCCTACGAGCCGCGCTGGTTCATGAAAGGCCAGCACCAGAACCCGACAGAGGCCGTGGAAGGCATGAAAATCTGCAATGCCTCCTATGCCTGCGGCCATCATTGGGGCACAGTCCAGCTCACCGATGAAGCCATCGATGCGCCGATCATTGCGCTGAAAGCCGCGATGATGGAGCACGGTGTATCGGAAGACCGCTTCCGTCCCATGCGCCCGAGCGAAGTGTTCGACGTGCCGATGGTATGAGGTTTGTGGGACAGGCCAGCGCCTTTGCCGTCACGTCCTGAGAGTTTCGCTCACAGGCGTCAGCATCGTCCCACAACACCCCGATATCATTACTTCTTCTTTGTGCTGCTTTCGCTGGCCTTCACCTGCGATCCGAGCGTTGGCGCAGCCGCTGGTGCGGCCTTGTCCTTCTTGGGCTTTCTGACTTCTTTGTTGCTGCGAACTTGACCCTTGGCCATAGCATTTTCTCCCTGCTTCGTTCACCGATTAGCTGCCATCTGAAGAACAAAGGCAAGCGGTTTATTGTGGTGATCCTGTGGCCACACAGCAGCCAAGCTGCGACGCCCGTTCATGACCTCAAGCTGACAGAATAAAGAGGTGCTGCCCACTGGCGTTGAAGGCCGAGAACTGCGGGCCCAGGCGAGTATGCAAAAAGGGCGGAATATGCCGCTCACCCCCCTCT
>UCJU01000007.1 GCA_900472925.1 Hyphomicrobiales bacterium | reverse complement strand
GACAGAGGGGGGTGAGCGGCTTGCTCCCCGCTCAACGACGCCGTTCAAGGTCCGCTCAAAATCAGTAGGCGGAGTTTAAACCGGTTTACGCCCACACACGGCGTAGCGATGCTGGATGCCGCGGGCGGCGGCTTTGAGGATGTTCCAGTTTTTTGCCTGGGACTTGTGAATCTCACGCAAATTCCCATCGATGACCACGTCTTCGAAACCGGCGTCCCGCAACAGGCCTGCGACCGCCTCGGCACGGGCACCCTGAGAAAAATAGACGCGCGACAGAATGCTGTTGTGTACTCCGGCCATATCCGCTGGCATATGCACCGGTTCCGGTTTGAAAACGCCGAGCTTGAGCAGGCGGGCCGCGAGGTTTTTCAGGATCTTTTCGGCAAAGCTGACATTGACGAAATCGCCATCGACGATCAGCACCCTGCCGCCGGGCTTCAGGACCCGGAGCCATTCCTGAAATGCCGCCTTGGGATCAACGAGTGTCCAGACCAGATGACGGTTGATGATGACGTCATAGGCGCCATCCGGCTCCATGGTGTTTTCCGCATCACCGATGCGGAAGGAAATGGCTCTGTTGCGGGTTTTCGCCTTGGCCTTGGCCCGTTCCAGCATCGGTTCGGCCCAGTCCAGCCCGGTGACGCGGTAGCCGAGGTCATCCATGAGATGCGAGATGACACCAGTGCCGGAGGCAAGATCGAGCGCGCTTTTACCCTCGCCGCGCCCAAGGTGTTTTTCCACCAGGCGATGCCATGCGGCGCGTTCTTCCTCGGAGAAAATTTCATGCCCGGGTGACAGATCGAAGGTTGCGGCACGGCTGGACCAATAGGCTTTTATTTCATCCCGAAGACCGAAATTACTGCCGAATTCATTTGCGCCGTTCATGACATCCAACCTTCGCGATCTTTACTTTCGAAACGCTCTAAAAGATAAAACTTGACTTGGATAGTCATAAAACAATAAAGCGCGTTTAGTTTTACCGGAGAACAATTTCGATGCGCATTACAGGCAAATCCGCCGCTCTTGCAATGGGTCTTCTCGTTTCCACCGTCTTTCCTGCCTTTGCCGAAAAAGTGACGGTCAAGGATGTGACGGGCCGCGATGTCGAGGTCAACGTACCGGTCAAGCACGTCATTCTCGGCGAAGGCCGACAGATTTACTTCCTTGCCGCGCTCGACAAGACAAACCCGTTCGAGCATGTGGTGGGCTGGCGCGATGACCTGCCGAAGGCAGATCCGGAATCCTATCAGGCCTATCTGGCAAAATACCCCGACATCGCCAAACTGCCAACATTCGGCGGCATGAAGGACGGCACCTTCGATATCGAACAGGCTGTTTCGCTGAAGCCCGACGTCATTCTGATGAACATCGACGCCAAGACGGCGACCGAGGAAGCCGGTTACATCGAAAAGCTGGGCAAGGTCGGCATTCCCCTGGTTTATGTCGATTTCCGCGAAAAGCCGATGGAAAACACCGAGCCGAGCATGCGCGTGATGGGCAAGCTGATGGGCAAGGAAGACGTGGCGGAAGACTTCATCAAGTTCCGCTCCGACAGCATCAAGCGCGTAACCGACGTGCTGGAAAAGGAAAAGCCCAAGCGTCCGGTGGTCTTCGTCGAGCGCGCCGGTGGTTACTCCGACGATTGCTGCATGTCCTTCGGCAACGAGAATTTCGGCAAGATGGTCGAGATCGCCGGTGGCATCAACATGGCCAAGGACATCATTCCAGGCACTTTCGGCACGGTGAACCCTGAGCAGGTGATCGCCTCCAACCCCGACCAGATCATCATCACCGGCGGCAAGTGGGATGCCTACGTGCCCGGCGGCAAGTGGGTGGGCGTCGGTTATGGCGCAGACCTGAAGGAAGCCCGCCGCAAGCTGGAAGACCTGACAAAGCGTCCCGGCTTTACCGGCGTCAAGGCTGTGGAAGACGGCAATGTTCACGCCATCTGGCACCAGTTCTACAACAACCCGTACCAGTTCGTGGCCATTCAGGAAATTGCCAAGTGGCTCCACCCGGACCTGTTTAGAGATCTGGACCCGGAAGCGACCTTCAAGGAACTGCATGCCCGCTTCCTGCCGCTCGACTACAAGCCCGGTTATTTCGTGTCCCTGAAGGACGACAAGTAAAGAACAGAACGGCGAAGGGGGAGCGCCGATCCGACATCAGGCGGGGCCGCAATTGCGGCTTCGCCGAAATGCATTTCAGATGGAAAGGACCGCCCGTGCCGCACAGGAATTTCAAACGGATCGCCGCCTTCATACTGGCCCTTATTGCAATGCCCGCTTTTATCGCAACCTCGGCATGGGCGACCGAGATTGTCGACGCCGCAGGCCGCAAGGTCGATATCGACACGCCGGCCAAACGCGTCATCGTGGGTGAAGCGCGCCAGGTTCACGTCATTGCCGCGCTGCTTGGTGACAAGACCTTCGACACCATCGTCGGCTGGCGCGACGACCTCGTGAAGAAAGACCCCGACAGCTACAAGGCCTATGTCGAGCGCTTCCCGCAAATCGCAAAGCTGCCGCTCTTCGGTTATTTGCCGCAGGGCGATTTCAGTCTTGAAGCGGCGATTGCGCTGACGCCTGACGTCATCACGCTTAATCTGGAAGTCGAAAAGACCGCCAAGGAAAGCGGCTTCGAGGAGAAAGCGGCGGCGGCTGGCATCAAGGTCGTCTATCTCGACTTCCGTCTGGACCCGGAAAAGAACAGCGAAAATTCCATTCGTGCTCTCGGCGAGATTTTCGGGGCCGTACCGCGCGCGGAAGAATTCATCGCCTATCGTCACGACCAGATCGCGCTGGTGACCGACAAGCTGGCATCGGTCAAGGACCTCAAGCGTCCGGGCGTGTTCATCGAGCGGGCGCCGGGAATTTCAGGCGAAGACACTTGCTGCCGCACCTTCGGTCCCGTCAATTTTGGCGCGATGATCGAGCAGGCGGGCGGACACAACATCGCATCCGACGTCATCAAGACGACCTTCGGTGACCTGAACCCCGAGCAATTGCTGGTGTCCAACCCGGAGCACATCATCGTCACGGGTTCAAACTGGGCGGCGGAATCCGATATCAACCAGTTCGTGCCGGTTGGACGCGGTGCCGATATGGCGCTGTCGCGTGAGCGGCTGGCAAAGCTGATGAAGCGCACGCCGTTTCCGGAACTGGATGCGGTAAAGAAGGGCAATGTCCACGCTGTCTGGCACCAGTTCTATGGCGCGCCCTATGAGTTCTATCCCATCCAGCAATTTGCAAAGTGGTTTCATCCGGACCTATTCGCGGACCTGAACCCGGAACAGAATTTCAAAGAGTTTCACGAGAAATTTCTGCCGGTGACCTACAAGCCCGGATACTTTGTTTCACTTGAAAAAGGCTCGAATTAAATGGCATCCGTTGTGGAAACATATGTCGAGAAGACTGGCGGGGCGCAATATCGCGCTCTGGCCGCCCGACGCATCCTGATCCTGGTCGGGCTCGTCCTTGCCCTGTGTCTCAGCCTCGCGACCGATATGGCGCTTGGGCCTGCACGCTACACGCTGTCTCAGGTGGTCAGCGCCGTTCTCGATCCCGCCGGTGTGGCCAACCAGTTGCGCGTCGTCATCTGGGACATCCGCATGCCGATCGCGCTGATGGCGGTAACGGTTGGCGCATCGCTATCCGTCGCGGGGGCGCAGATGCAGACCATTCTCGCCAACCCGCTCGCCAGCCCCTTTACGCTCGGCATTTCTGCGGCTGCCAGCTTTGGCGCAGCCCTTGCACTGGTCGGCGGCGTGGCCCTCTTTCCCGGTGCGGTCGAATATATGGTGCCGGTCAACGCCTTCGTAATGGCGATGGTTGCAGCACTGTTCATCCACTTCGCCTCCACCATGCGCGGCGTAACGGTCGAGACCATCGTGCTGCTGGGCATTGCGCTCGTCTTCACCTTCAACGCGGCCCTTTCGATGCTGGAATATCTGGCGTCCGAACAGGCGCTCGCCGCCGTCGTGTTCTGGACCATGGGCAGTCTGACCAAGGCAACATGGGCGAAGGTCTATGTGACAGGCGCGATCCTCGTCCTGACGGTGCCGCTGTTCATGAAAAACGCATGGGCTTTGACGGCACTTCGCCTGGGCGATGACAAGGCCGCCAGCATGGGCATCAATGTGCGCCGCCTGCGCCTGCACACCATGCTGACCGTCAGCCTGCTGGCATCCATCCCGGTTTCCTTTGTCGGCACCATCGGCTTTATCGGCCTTGTCGGCCCGCATATTGCGCGCATGGTGGTCGGAGAAGACCAGCGCTTCTTCCTGCCCGGCTCGATCATTTGCGGAGCACTGCTTCTGTCCGTCACATCCGTCGTCAGCAAAGTGCTGATTCCCGGTGCGATCCTGCCCATCGGCGTCATCACGGCGCTGGTCGGTGTGCCCTTCTTCTTTGTCCTCATCTTCTCCAACAGGAGACGCGCATGGTAGCCCTCGCCCTTCAGGATGTCGGCGCCAAATACGGGCGCGTGACGGTGCTGGCCAATGTCACCATGGATATGCTGGAAGCCGGAAGCGTGACGGCCGTCATCGGTCCCAATGCCGCCGGAAAATCCACCCTGTTCAAGCGCATTGCGGGACTGATCAAAGGCCCCGGCGTCGTGACGCTGTCGCAGACGGAGCAAGGACCCCGCACCATCTGCTACATGCCGCAGGACACGGGTGCCAATGCGGTTCTGACGGTGTACGAATCCATTCTTCTGTCGGCCAAACAGGGCGGCAGCTGGAAGGTGCATGACGACGAACTGGCCGAAATCGATGCCATACTCAAAGCGCTCAACATCCATGATCTCGCCTTTCGCGGGCTTGGCGAATTGTCCGGCGGCCAACGCCAGCTGGTTTCGCTGGCGCAAGCGCTGGTGCGCAAGCCGGAAGTCCTGCTGATGGACGAACCGACATCGGCACTTGACCTGCACCGGCAGGTGGAGGTGCTCGATTTCATCACCAACCTCGCCCGCCGCGAAGGCATGATCGTCCTGATCGCCCTGCACGACCTGAACCATGCGCTGCGCTACTGCGAGCACACCATCGTTATAGCCGGTGGCGAGATGGCTGTCAGCGGCCAGACGTCTGCCGTGATTACGCCCGATATGCTGCGGACCATCTACAAGGTGGAGGCGCGCATCGAGATGTGTTCGCGTGGGCAGCCATTTATTCTGGTGGATGGCACGGCTTGACGTCAGCTGGGCAGATGCGGCTTGCCGCCCTCTGCCCTCCCTGGCATCTCCGACCCTGGTGGGAAGACTGGCCCCCGCGCCCCATCTGCCCATTTCGAGGCGCCGACTTATTCCACAAAAATGCGCACGCTGGACGCCCGCCCATCCGCATCGATAACCGTCAGCGTCGAGAAACCCTGTCCTTCCGGCAACCACTCGCTGCTTCGGCGGCGGGAAGGTTCGGGCAGAGGTTTGCCGTTGGCGAGCCAGTGGAAGGGTGCGCGCCCACCCTGCAGCTTGAGCACGAGAGGCGACAGATCGCCGCTCTGGCTAGAGAGTTCTATGCGCGCGCCTTCCGGGGGGTAGACGATCTGCGGCGATGCTTCGCGCCGGGAGGCTGACAGAAGGCCCGTGCTGGTGACGCTGAAACGTCGCTGGTTGGCGGGCAGATCCTTGTAGGCCAGCCGCGAGGTGCCCGGCGGTGCGGGCGGGAATGGCGTTATGGCAACGCCGGATTTCGTGAAGGCTTCGAACAGGATGGGGGCCGCAGACACGTAACCGGCCAGACCGGGAACCGAGCCGTTATCGGCACGTCCTGCCCAGACGCCGATGACATAGCGGCCATCGAAACCGACAGACCATGCATCGCGGTAGCCATAGCTGGTTCCGGTCTTATAGGCGATGCCGCGCTGCTTCATGCCCAGCGGCGGCAACACGCCGGAGAGCACGTCGCTGATGTTCCAGATCGCAGCCTTTGAAAATAACGGATCGACGTCGAGGATTTGCGGTTTGCCGCGCACCCCGTCTCCCAACTGAACCGGCTGACCGCCATTGGCGAGCGCTGCGTAAAGCTGGACGAGATCGACCAGCGAGAGACCGGCGCCACCAAGGGCAATGGCCAGCCCCGGCGCTTCCGCCTTTGGCAGTGTGAGTTTGACCGAAGCGCGGCGAAACCGAACCATCAGGGCGGCGGGGCTGACGGCATCCAGCAGGCGCACGGCGGGAACGTTGAGAGAGAGTTGCAGCGCTTGGCGAATACTGACATCGCCCTGATACTGCATATCGAAATTGCGTGGCCGGTAGCCGGAAAAATCCGCCGGACGATCTTCGATGACGGTTTCCTGCGCAATCAAGCCATTTTCAAAGGCAAGGCCATAAATGAACGGCTTGAGGGTAGAGCCCGGCGAGCGGACCGCGCGGCTCATTTCCACCCAGCCACGGCGGTTGCTATCGAGAAAATCGGACGAGCCGACCTCCGCGACGATCTGGCCCGTGGTACTGTCGGCCATGACGATGGCGACCGAAACCTTGTCTCCCAGCTTTTTGGCAGAGCGCTCTGCCAGCTCTTCAAGCTCTTTTTGAACGGGCAGACGCAGTGTCGAGCCTATGGTCGGGGCCTGCGGAAACTGGACGCGCGCCGCTTGCGCCAAATGCGGGGCGTAGGAGGGAAGATCGATACGTTTTGTCGGAATGGCGGCGACTGCGGCACGGGCGGCCTCCCCCTCCCCGACCACACGTGAGACGGCGAGCCGTTGCAGCACGCGCTCGCGCGCTTCTTTCGCCGCATCGGGAAAGCGATCCGGGCGGCGCTTTTCCGGCAGTTGCGGTAGCGACACGAGCAATGCGGCTTGCGCCGTGTCGAGCCGCTTCGGCTCCTTGCCGAACCACGCCAGACTTGCTGCCCGCACACCTTCCAGATTGCCGCCATAGGGCGCGATGTTGAGATAAAGGTCTATGATCTCAGGCTTGGTCAGGCGTCGCTCGATTTGCCATGCCCGCACCATCTGGAGAAATTTGGTGCTGAGCGAACGATCCGTGCGCGGCTCTATCAATCGCGCCACTTGCATGGACAAGGTTGATGCGCCCGAGACGATGTGACCGTTGGTCAGCAATTGCCAGGCAGCGCGGCCCAGGGCCTGAAAATCCACCCCGCCATGGTCGAAAAATCGCTGGTCCTCATAGGCGACCAGCATATTGATGAATTGCGGATCGACCTCGGTCGCATCGGTATGAAGCCGCCAGCGCCCCTTTGGCGTGGCAAAGGCTCGCAACAGCTTTCCATCTCTGTCCAGCACCTCCTGCGAGACGATTCTGGCATTTTGCAGCGGCGGCGGGTAGGCATGGTCGAGGCGGTTCAGCGCGTAGACGCAGGCGGCAGTCACAACTGCCGCCACGACGAAACCGCTGATGAACGCCCGCCATCTGATCATTGCTGCGCCGCGCGGACCTCCATGCGACCGGTCGCCGTACGCGCTGAAAACTGCGGACGGTACATATCTTCCACCGACGCAGCCGGGTTGTCGTAGGTGCCGGGTGTGACGGCCCTGACGACATAGGCCAGCGTAATTTCCGAATTATCGCCATCCGCCTGATCAAAAGCCGCGACAAAACGATCGTAGCGGAACTCGGTGTGGGCAGCTTCCGTTTCCGGCAACCAATCGAAATTCGAAAGCGCCGCGCTGTTGACGAGGCTTGGATCGTCGATCTCGAAGCCCGAGGGCAGAAGATCGGTCATGATGAGGCGCGATTCCCACTTGTTCTTGGGCGTGACCGTCAAGACCACGACGTAACGCTCATTCTGCGTGGCTTCGCTGATATTCACCTCTTCACCATCCATCGAATAATAGGTTTTCTTGATATCGAAACCTTCACCACCGGCCGGCAGAGGCTGGGCGGGTGGCGCGACGGTGGTAACGACAGCCGTGACCGTATCCTTCGAGACATTTGTGATCTTGAGGGGCGATTGCAGCAACGCGTCGCCGCTCATGCCCTTGCTGTACCCGCCCTGTTCAAGGGCGCCGTTGATATCAAGCTTGACCTCCTTGTCCTCACCTTTCAAAGCGCGGGCAGCCAGCAGCATCCAGGCCTGTTCCTGAGTGCTGGTATAGGTTTTGGCATCCCACGCCTTAGCAACGGCGCTGGCCAGTTGCGGCACGACAGCGGGAACCGGACGGCTTTCTGCGGCAAGAGCCAGCGAAGCCGCGCCATCGCGCAGCACAGACCCGTAATCCGCGCGCGAAAAGCTGACCTTGGTGGTCGCCGAGGCCATGCTCAGCGAAGCACCGAAGACGCTCTTTGACCGCGCCGCATCGCCATACAGCGACAGGGCGGAAGCCAGTTGCGCCTTGGCAAGCGGTGTCGGGAAGTCGCTCAACGCTGTGTCGGCATAGTATCTGAGATCGTTGACGGCAGCCTTGCGATTGCGCGCCAAGACATAGAGCGAATAGGCGATCTGATTGCCACGATCCTTGACGTTGTTGTCATATGCCAACCCGTTTTGCAGGTTGGTCAGCGCCTGCACCATGGCCGTCTCAGGCACATCATAGGACTGCTCGCGCGCCCGTGTCAGAAAGTCGGTGATGTAGGCATCGAGCCAGAGATCGCCTTCACCGGGACCCCAGAGACCAAAGCTGCCGGACGAGGATTGGAACGACAGCACCCGGTAGATCGCATCCTGCACCCGCTTGTGCAGGTCCACATCATCCGCGGCGCCGCGCTGCTTCATCATTTCAGAGACATAAAGCAGCGGGAGCGCGCGGCTGGTGGTCTGCTCGGCGCAGCCATAGGGGTACTTATCCAGCATCATGACCAGACCCGGAACATCAAACGCCGGTGACCGGGTAACATTGATCGCAACAGACGATCCCAGCAACATGCTGTCGGCCAGCAAAGCGCCATCCACCGTCAGGCTGCTGTTGGGCGCGATCTTTATATTTCGACGCGTCGTGACCGGCAACACCGAAGGACGAACAGGAATATTGACCGTCTGATCCAACGAGATGCCGCTGGTGTTGCTGAGCTTGATCGCTATCGCGCCGTCACCCGGATATTCGCCCGTTAATGGCACGGTGAGCGACGTCTTGCCGCCCTTTTGAAGCGACACCGTCTGCGATACCTCGCCCTGATCGACAGTGAGCGCGGTGTTGCTGGCGATATCCAGTTTGTAGTCGCCGGCTTCGCCATCGGTATTGGCAATATCGACGCGCATTTGCGAGACATCGCCGGGGCTGAGGAACTTCGGCGCGCTGGCGGTGATGACGACGGGATCACGGATGACAACATCCGACACGGCGTGGCCGACGCCGGTCTTTGTCCAGGCAACGGCCATGACGCGGGCCGTGCCGTTGAATTGCGGAATATCGAAACGGACGGTCGCCTTGCCCTGCGCATCCAGTTCTACCGGACCGGCAAAGAACGCCACCAGCTTTTCCTTCGGCGGGCTGCCTTGCAGCGCGACCTGACCGCCATCACCGCCGGTTCTCAGACGCCCGGTGGCGCCGAGCGAACCATCGATCAGGCGGCCGTAAATATCGCGGATTTCCAGCCCCAGGCGGCGCTGGCCGAAATACCAGTCATCCGGTTTGGGCGGCTCATAGCGCGTGAGATTGAGAATGCCGACATCGACAGCAGCGACCGTGACATAGGCTGTGTCACCGGCACCGGCACCCGACACCTGCACTGGAATTTCGAGCGGCTGACGCGGCAATGTCTGCTTGGGAAGTGTCAGGGCAATGCCCAGCTTGCGGTCGCCGGGATCCACGGCCAGCCATTTGACGCCGATGGCGCGCATGGGCATGCGGCTTTCCTGCGCATCACCGGGGCGGAACAGGGTTGCGGTGACGTAGGAACCCGCACCCCACTCCTTCGTCACGGGAATATCGACTTCGCCGCCGTTTTCGCCGATATCGACGTTCTTGACGGCGATCAGTTTTTCCGAGCCGGATGCGACCATCAGTTGGCCGGCATAACGCGAAGTCACCTGCAATTTTGCGGTGTCGCCCACCTTGTAGCTCTGCTTGTCGAGCGCGATTTCAAGCGCATCCGGTGTTTCCGTGGAGCTTGCAGTGACATACCAGCCCGCGTCGAATTCGACGCTGGATGTGGGGCCATTATTGTCTGCGGATTCGACCTCCAGACGATACCGCCCCCAGGATGCGGGCACGGAGATTTCTCCGCCATTGGCATCCACGGCCAAGGTCCCCGTCTGAACCTGCTTTGTGTAGACGACGGGTTCATAACGCCAGGCATTGCCCTGACGATACCATTGATAGTTCCGCTCGACCTTGATGAGTTTCCAGGTCAGCCCGCTCATGGCCTGTTTGGAACCGTCTGCGGCAAGGCCGATAACGTGGAAACGGCCAATGGAGTTTTCCGCAAGATCGCCCGAGAATTCCGGCTTGATGCCGATCATCGCACTGTCGGATTTGACCGGCAATGTCAGCGCACGCTCGACCGCGCGGCCACCGGCCTCCCGCATACGAACGGTGATGTTGGCGGAGAGAAACTGCGTCGTCGCCGGGACATCTGCCAGCGTGACATCGAAGGTGGCCTTGCCGTTTTCATCGAGCGCGGGAAGCGAGTCGAGCGTGGTGCGGCTTTCCTCCTGGCTCTCTTCATCTGCCAGACCGAACAGATAGCCATCGAAACCCTCACGGGTGCGGGTCGCCTTCAGCGCGATTTCGCCTTCGAGTTCCAGCCCGGCAGCGGGTGCGCCATAGAGATAGCGGCCATCGACATCGATGGCTGTATCGGCGGCGGGGTCGATCTCCTTGGCTTTGCTGGTCAGATCGAATTCGGTTCTATCCGGAACGAAATCATCGACCAGAAAGGATTTTTCGCTGATCGCGGCGGTCTTCGGATCGGTATAGATGCGCAGCGTCCAGGTGCCACGCATGGCGCTTTCCTGCAGGGCCAGATCGACGGCATACCCACCCATGGCCTTGCCGTCATTGACGAACCGGCGGTCTTCCACGCCATCGGGGCGCGAGAAGATGAAGGTTAGCGGCAGGTTCTCGACGGCGTTGCCCTCAACATCCCGCGCCAGGGCTGCGGCATGCACGGTTTCGCCTGCGCGGTAGATTCCGCGCTCCGTCCAGCTGAAGATATCGAGCGCGCCGGGCGCGGCACGGCCTGTGACGCCACGGTCAGACAGGTCGAAACCGGCGCGGGTCATATCGAGGAAGAGGTAGTCCTTATCGCCGTTTCGGGCCGTGATGATGGCGGGTGCTTGCCCGGCGGTACCGCGCATCAGGCCAGCCGAGAAGACCGCACGGCCCTCGTCATCGGTCTTGGCGGTGCCGAGAATTTCGTTGTTTTTCGCCAGAAGCTGGAGATCGACACCCTTCAAAGGTTTGGCGGTACTGAGTGCGCGGGCAAAAACGTTGAGGCCATCGGTTCCGGCATAGGTGGTGATGCCGGTATCCGAGACGAGGAACCATTGCGTGGCGCGGGAATCCCAGTTTTCACCGGGCGTGCCGGGTGGCACGGCGGTGAGGACATAGATACCCGGCTTGCGTTCCGGCAAGGCTTCATCCACCGGGAAGCTCGTGACGACATCCTTGTTCAGATCGTTCTGGATATCGATGCCGCCCTGCCAGACGAGTTCGCCCGTTTCGCTTTCGAGTTTCTCCGCGCTGTAGCCATCCATCTGCGTCAGGAACTGCGAGTTGGTCAGCAATGTCGCGATGCTGCGGTCACCGACCCGGTAGAGCTTGAGATCGGCATGGTCGATATTGACCGAGACCAGCGGAATGCCACGGCGAGCGGTGCCGGGAAGAACGAAATTCTCACCCGTGAAGCGGACCGAGCCGGATCTGTCGCGCACGTAAACGTCGAGATCGACCTGTTTTTCCAAAGCCTCATCGACCGAGGACGGAAGACCGGCACGCAGCGCTATCTTGTAACGCTGTCCATGCGTCAGACCTTCCACGCAGATTTCGCTGCCCTTGGCCTCGATGGCCTTGGGTGCTGCGCCATCCAGCGTCACGAAAGAGGCATAATCGACGCCGTTCTTCACCAGTGGCTCTGAAAAGTGAATGCAGGAGCGCGGGCTGACGCTATCGTTATCGACGGTGTTGCTGATGACCCGAAAGCCCTGCCGCGTCCTCAGATCGACATAAGCGGCCCGCGTCTGCGGGACATCCGACAGCGCAAGGCTGGCCATGTAACTGTTGAGGGCGGCGCGGTAGTTGCGGTGTTTTTCAAACGCCACCGCCAGCGTATTGAGGATGCTTGTGCGGGCTGACACCGTGCGGCTCAGCGAATAGGCGTTGAGAGCGGCCGACACGGCCTGTGCCGCCATATCCTCATCGTCCTTGATTTTCGCGCTCGTCTGCGCAAATTCGGCCCAGACCGCACCGTTTTCCAGGTCCATCGCGAGCGCCAGCTTGTAACTCCCGACGGCGGCGACGAAATCGCCCGCGGCAGATTGCTGCCGTGCCAGTGACAGCCACTGATCCATCGACTGGCCGTCGCCCGCGGGGGCGAGGCTCGCCTTCAGCAGTCTTGCCTCCTTGTAAAAGCTGTCATCGACAAAGGAAAGTTTCTGCGGCGCACCGAGATCAGGCTCGCTCTTGGCGGCGGCGACCTCTACGACCTTGCCAGCGACGGCGCCGGGGAAGGCATTAAGCTGGTTGAAATCCGATTTGAGGAAGCACCACTGCACCTTGGGATTATAGGTGAAGGCCTTGCAGGACGTGTCCTTGATGCAGATGTCTTCACATTGCGGCAGGGAGACATTTTGTTCGGTGCGAAGATCAAAACCGAAGTAATCGCCATTTTGCGTTGTGACAATCTTTCGCCCCGCATCTTTCGCTGATGCGGGCTGGATGGCCATCGCGGCAATGACAAAGAAAAGGCTCTTCAAAACAGCGCGCATGGACATCATGTCTCTCCCCCGGTGCGTCTGACCGCGCCGCAACTCTGCTCGCATTCCTCACAAAAAGTCAACGTGGCCGAGGGTTCCGAAAATACAAAACATATCTCCCTCCGCGACAGGACCGAGAAACCTGCCTTACAGGTTCGCGCATCAGGGAATGTATGTTTTCCAAGCTTTCCAGCCAGATAACCGCGCCGTGCAGGAGATCTTCCCACATTGACATAGGATTTCTATAGCATATATGTATGATAAGTTAGCATGAGATATGATTGGGAGAACCATGGGCCAGACACAGTATACGAACCGCTTCGCCATAGACCCGAAGACGGCGGCGACCTTCGGCACCGAGGCGCTTCGCGAGAACTTCCTGTTGCCGCCCCTGTTCGTTCATGACACCGTGCAGTTGCATTACACGAATTACGATCGCATGATCGTTGGTGGCGCCGTGCCGGTGTCCGGCTCTCTGAAGCTGGAAACCATCAAGCCAACGGGGACCAAGTCGTTTCTCGAACGGCGCGAACTGATCGTCGTCAACATTGGCGGCAAGGGCAGCGTAACAGTAGACGGCACCGCATTCGAGACCGGCACCCGCGACATGGTCTACGCGGGCATGGGCTCGAGCGTTTCATTTGCGTCCGCATCTTCTGAAACGCCTGCCAAATTTTACCTGCTGAGCGCGCCAGCCCATACCGCCTATCCGGCAAAACACATCGGTATCAACGATGCCAAGCGCGTCGATCTCGGCTCACAGGCGACGAGCAATGAGCGCTCCATTTTCCAGTTCATTCATCCGGAAGGCGTCAAGACGTGCCAACTGGTTGTCGGCATGACGAGCCTTGCGCCGGGTTCCGTGTGGAACACCATGCCATGCCATGTCCATGACCGGCGCATGGAGGCCTATCTCTATTTTGACCTGCCCGAAACAGCCCGCGTCTTCCACTTTCTGGGTGAACCGGGCGAAACACGCCATCTGGTGATGAAAAACGAGGAAGCGGCCCTATCGCCGGGCTGGTCAATCCACTCCGGCGCTGGAACCGCGAATTATTCCTTCATCTGGGCCATGGCAGGCGACAATGTCGACTATACCGACGTCGATCTCGTGGGCATGGATGATCTGAAATAGGAGCCGCAGCATGAGCCAGAGCAACGCATTTGTAAATGCCCATGACGGCCAGTGGACACCGACGGAACCCGGTGTTTCAAGACGCATCATGGCCTATCTGCCGGAAATGATGATGGTGGAAGTGGTCTTCGAAGCCGGTGCCATCGGCTCGCTTCACTCGCATCCCCACATTCAGGCGAGCTATGTGGCCGAGGGACGCTTCGAAGTGACGATCGATGGTCAAACGCAAGAACTGGGGCAAGGCGGCAGTTTTATCGTCAAGCCCGATCTGGTGCACGGCGTCAAGGCACTGGAAAAGGGTCGGCTGATAGACAGCTTCACGCCCCATCGCGCAGAGTTCTTGTAGAATAAATAGGGTCAGCCTGACGGCTGGCCCCTCAATCCTCGATCGTCCGGGCTTCCGACACCAGCATGATCGGAACGCCATCCCTGATGGGATATGCAAGTCGTGCGCTTTCGGACATCAACTCGTTGCGCTCGCGGTTATAGGACAGCCGCCCTTTCGTCAGTGGGCAGACCAGCAGATCGAGCAGCTTTGGATCGACCTTGCTCAGCTTTTCGTCCATGCCTGCCCCATCACTGCAATATGATTTCGCTGTCGGTTCCGCCCTGAGCCAGAACGATTTCGGTGATCGCAATCAGCGTATCGGCACGCGCCTTCAGGTCCGGCGCTTCCAGCAAAGCCTGCTTTTCCGCAGGGCCGAAAGGCGACATCATCGACAGGGAATTGACCAGCACCCTGTTACCTGCACGCTCCACGCTCTCCCAATCGGCTTCCAGCTGGTTGGCGTCGAGGAAGGAGCGGAAGACCCGCAGCAGATTGTCGCGATCAACCGCCTCTTCATCGTCTTCGCCGGTCAGATCGGCCATGAAGGGCGCGTGTTTGAAACTCCGATATGGCTTGCCAGAGGTGACCTCATCCAGCAACCGGAAACGGCAAATGCCGCTCAAGGACACCATATAGCGTCCGTCCCCTGTCTCGGAAAACGACGTGATGCGACCGAGACATCCAACCTGACTAAGAGCACCCGAACCCGAGGCACTTTCCAGCGCCTGCAGAGCGGGTTGGACCATGCCGATCACGCGATTGCCCGCAAGTGCGGCGTCAAACATGGTCAGATATCGCGGTTCGAAAATGTTCAGCGGAAGTTGGCCTTCCGGCAGCAGCAACGCGCCAGCCAGCGGAAACACGGGTACCACGTCCGGCAGATCGGTGCTTTTCAGATATCGTGCGTTACCGACATGCATGAATGAGCCCTCGATTTTATGAGACGGTAGGACGACGCGGGTCTCGCGTCGCCACCTCGATCTCTTGTTCTTCTCTTAAATGTGGTCCGAGGCCGCCGACCGCAAGGCGGATTTCAAGAAAACAGGATGGATGACAGCTTCCGACGTGCCGTTACCGATGATGGATCCTTGAAACCCCAGCTTTCCAGAAATTCGACAAGCTGCTTGCGGGCGCCGTCGTCTTCGAATGTGCGGTCCTTTCGCATGACAGTCAGAAGCTGATCGGCCGCTTCATCACGCCTGCCCTGCGCATTGAGGATTTTGGCAAGCTTCATGCGGGCCTCGTGATTGTCCGGATTGGTGGCAAGCTCGCGCTCGAGCGCCGTTGGATCGCCCAGCTGCCGCGCCTCCTCATACTGCGCCAGCTTTTTCGAAACAGCTTCGATGGCCGGATCGGCGCGCAGCTCTTGCGGCATCGACGCCAGAAGATCGGTCGCACGCTGGTACTCACCAAGCGCAATCATGCAATCTGCAATGCCAGCCACCGCTGTTGCGTTTTCGGGGTCGACCTGCATGACGAAGCCAAACAGCTGGGCGGCACCCTGATGGTCGCCATCCGCCAGCAATTGTTTGGCCTCTGCAAGCGCCGCATCGATTTCTGCCTGGGGATCATCGACCGCGGGTCCCGCAATCTTGTCTATAAATTCGCGGATCTGGCTCTCAGGCACGGCGCCCATGAAACCGTCGACAGGGCGGCCATCCTGAAAGGCGACGATGGCCGGAATGGACTGGATGCCGAGCTGCCCCGGAATGGAGGGATGTTCATCAATGTTGAGCTTGACGAGCTTGACGCGGCCACCCGCTTCATTGACCACCTTTTCCAACACGGGCGTCAACTGTTTGCACGGGCCGCACCAGGGCGCCCAGAAATCAACCAGAACCGGCTGGTTGCGGGACTCCTCCATGACGTCCTTGCCGAAACCGGCCGTCGTCGTATCCTTGATATGGGACGGTGCAACAGCCTCCGGCGCGCTTCCGTTTCCATATTGCACGGAGCCGGTCATGTGTCCGCCCAAGGACGTTCCGTAAGGGTTGTTGGTACCGCTCATTTAAGGTCTCCGTTGATTGCGCATTCACTGGCCAGTCGATCTGCCGCTCTGGCGCAAAGATCGTACTTTACTCGGTCACTTTCAAGACAAGCGGCGTATGACCCGTCGCTTCCAGAAAACGAATGAGATCATTGTTGCCGATGGTCGTCGTGGCATCATTGGACAGAGGATGGGCGTTGATCAAGTCATGCTTCATCAGATCGCTGTCGAGCACGAAAGTCACGGCGTTCGTCACATCGTTGATGGCACCGAGAACGGTGACAGAGCCGGGGATGACGCCGAGATATTCCATCATTTTTTCTGGCTTGCCGAAAGACACCCGGCTGGACGCATCGATGACCTTGTGCACCGTCTTCAGATCCACCGTCGCATTTTCTTCGACCGTCAGAACGAAATACTGATCCTTCTTGTCTTTGACAAAGAGGTTTTTGGTGTGCCCACCCGGAATACGATCCCGCAGGGATTCGGATTCGGCGACAGTGAAAACCGGCTCATGGTGAAGTGTTTCATGGGCAATGCCGAGGCTATCCAGCAAAGCAAAAAGTTCCTGCGCCGTTTTCGGGGATTGCTCTGTCATGATCGCTTTCTCGTGTCGCCATATTGTTTTCAGTGCATCAGTCATTAGGCCTTCAAAACGGCTTTTGCAATCGGCCCGAGGTTTCCCGCATCAAAAAAATTGAATGTTTTCCGTATGTTGAATGGTTTTAGAAAAATTTCTCGACCTTTTTGTCATTTCCCTGTTGCATTTAAAAAGCGGTTGAGCGATATAGCCCTCGTCGCCGCAACGCAGCGACCCGCGGTTCAGCGATCTACCCCGAACCAGCGGATTTGAGCGGGTGTAGCTCAGGGGTAGAGCACAACCTTGCCAAGGTTGGGGTCGAGGGTTCAAATCCCTTCGCCCGCTCCAATTTTCCTGACAGGACAGAAAATTGATACAAAAGCCTTCAGCTAGGGCTTTGGTTGTCTTGGTTTTTTCAGAAAACATCTCACGCCCTCCCGACACCATTTGACTTAGCGGGGGGAACGACCGCATGTTTGAACGCGGTCGTGGTTTTGTTTCATCACCCGGCCAGACGCTGTTCGGCCAGCTTGACCCAATAGGATATGCCGTAGGCAATGGCTTCATCGTTGAAGTCATAGCTGGGGTTGTGAAGACCGGCGCTTTCGCCATTCCCCAAAAAGATAAAGGCGCCCGGGCGTTCTTTCAGCATGTAGGAGAAGTCTTCTCCGGCCATGGATGGATCGACGTCAGGATCGACGTTGTTGTCTCCGACGACATCGCGGGCAACACGGATCGCGTGATCCGTTTCCTCGGCATGGTTGACGGTAACAGGACAATAGCGATCGTAGACCGCTTCTGCTTCCGCACCATTGGCCTGGGCAATGCCCTCCGCCATCTGCTTGATGCGCGCTTCAGCCATATCGCGAACATTTTCGTCCAGCGTGCGGACCGTACCGGCGATCAGCGCCTCATTGGGGATGATGTTATGACTGGAGCCCGCTTGAAACCGTGTGACGGAGACGACGACCGAGCGGATGGGGTCGGTGTTGCGGGATGCGATCATCTGGAGATTGCCGACGATCTGCGCACCGATGGAAATGGGGTCCACCGTGCGATGCGGCTGCGCGGCATGACCGCCCTGCCCTTTGACCACGATCGAGAACTTGTCCGGTGCGGCCATGATGCCGCCTTTGCGGATGGCGAAGGAGCCCAGGGGAATGCCCGGCATATTGTGCATGCCGTAGACTTCATCCATGTCAAAGCGGGTCATCAGCCCATCTTCGACCATGGCGAGCGCACCGGCGCCACCTTCTTCTGCCGGCTGGAAGATCACGGCGACGGAGCCACGGAAATTGCGGGTTTCGGCAAGGTATTTCGCAGCGCCCAGCAGCATTGCCATATGACCGTCATGCCCACAGGCATGCATCTTGCCCGGCACTTTCGAAGCCCATGACGCACCCGTTTCCTCAACGATCGGCAGGGCATCCATGTCCGACCGCAGCCCGATCATGCGTCCTTCGCCGTGTCTGCCGTGAATGACGCCGACGACGCCGGTGCGGCCGATTCCCGTCACGATGTCGTCAACGCCGAAGGACTTCAGCTTTTCCGCAACGAACGCCGCCGTTCCATGCACATCGTAGAGCAATTCCGGGTTTTCGTGGAGATGACGCCGCCATTCGGTCGCTTCCGCCTGCAATTCAGCAGCTCTGTTCAAAACTGGCATTCGCTTATCCCTGATATTCCATTCTCGACATGATCATTCGCGCTCCTCAGCAGTGGATATTGCGCCGCATAATTGACGCAATCAATGTACTTTGCCATTGCTAGGACATATATGGTGAATATTGCAAATCCCGAAACGAAGACGGGACCCCGAGGATACGCCTTGCAAGATACATACAGACCCAACCGCGCCGCAAGGCGGCTCGTAAAAACCGTTGCCGCGATCTCCGCCGGCGTTCTGGCGATGACCTGTGTAGCACAGGCCAACCCCAAGATGGTTATCGATGTGAAGACCGGCAAGGTGATTTCGCATCAGGAAGCATTCCGCAAGTGGTATCCGGCTTCGCTGACAAAGCTGATGACGGCCTATATCGCGTTCAGCGCGATGAAATCCGGCAAGCTGAGCCCTCAAACCGAAGTCGTTATGAGCAAGAAGGCGTCGGATCAGCCTGCCAGCAAGATGTATTTCAAGCCGGGCTCCAAGCTGACGCTCGACAGCGCCTTGAAGCTTCTGCTGATCAAATCCGCCAATGACATCGCCGTGGCCATTGCCGAGACGTTGGGTGGCACGACGGATAATTTCGTGGCGCAGATGAATGCGCAGGCGGCGCGCCTTGGCATGTCATCCACGCATTACGTGAACCCGAACGGCCTGCCGGGCAAGGGGCAATACACCACGGCCCGTGACCTTGCCGTTCTGGCACTGATCCTGAAGCGTGAATTTCCCGAATACGCACAATATTTCGCGCTCGAAGGTGTGAGCACCGGCAAAAAGAATTATGCCAATTACAACATGCTCGTCGGTCGCTTCCAGGGTGCTGATGGCATGAAGACCGGCTTCATCTGTGCGTCCGGCTTCAACCAGGTTTCGTCGGCCTCACGCAATGGCCGTCAGGTCATCAGCGTCGTGTTGGGCGCGGACAGTCTTGCAGGCCGCACCGATCAGTCTGCGGACCTGTTGCAAATGGGCTTGACCGCCTCATCCGGTCAGGGCGTATCGCTCGCATCGCTTGCACCCTATGGCGAGACGCAGTTCGTCAACGACGTCAGCGCCGATATCTGTAACCCCAAGGCCGCCAAAGTGCGCAGCGAAAGCCGCGACGAGGCTGGCCGCATGATCATCAAGTCGCCCTATGTTCAGGAAATGACGCGGCCGCCGGTTTATTCCTATGCGGGCCTTATTCCCGGCAGCGAGACCGTGGTGGCCGCCACCGATGGCAAGGGTAGCGTGGCCGATGTGCCAATCCCCACACCACGCCCGACATTCTGATCGCCGCAAAGTCACGTTCAAAGTGGCGGCTCATTTTCTGTAACGAGCCGTTTTTTTCCATGCCTGCATGCTGTCGCTGCTCGATTTTGTTGCTATAACACCTCGACAAAACATGTAATGTTCTAACGCAACGGATCACCTCATGGCACAGGATCGTACACCGGTTTCCATCATCACAGGGTTTCTCGGCGCTGGAAAATCAACCCTCCTCAACCAGCTTCTCAAAGACCCTGCCATGCAGGATGCGGCCATCATCATCAATGAATTCGGCGATGTCAGCATCGACCATCTGCTGGTGGAGAGATCCGGCGATGGTATCATCGAGCTTGCCGAAGGGTGCCTCTGCTGCACGGTGCGCGGCGAATTGGTGGATACGCTGGCCGAACTGATGGACGGTATTCAGACGGGCAAGCTCAAGACCGTCAACCGCGTGGTGATCGAGACCACCGGCCTTGCCGACCCTGCCCCTGTCATGCAGTCGATCATCGGCAATCCTGTCATCGCCCAGAATTTCTCGCTGAACGGCATGGTGACGGTGGTGGATGCCGTGAATGGAATGTCCACGCTCGACCACCACAAGGAAGCGGTCAAGCAGGTGGCTGTCGCGGACCGTCTGGTGCTGACCAAGCAGACGCTTGGTTCTCAGGCGCAGATTGCAGCCTTGAAAGAAAGACTGGCGACAATCAACCCGCGTGCGACCATCGAAGATGGTGATCGCGATGGTTGGCAGGCGGTGGCGCTTCTGGAGAATGGTCTTTACGATGCGGCAAACAAGATTGGCGATGTCAGCCGCTGGCTAGGCGAAGAAGCCGATCACGATCATCATGACCACGGGCATCATCACGATGACCACGGGCATCACCATGATGTAAACAGGCACAATGCCGCGATCCGCTCGTTTTCGATTGTGCATGAGCAGCCAATAGACCCGATGGCCATCGAGATGTTTGTCGATCTTTTGCGCTCGGCACATGGCGACAAGCTGTTGCGCATGAAGGCCATCGTCCAGCTTTCCGACAACCCGGAGCGGCCTCTGGTGCTGCACGGCGTCCAATCCATTTTCCACCCACCGCAACGACTTGCCGCATGGCCTGACCCGTCCGACCGTCGCACACGCATGGTTCTCATCACGGATGGCTTACCTGAAGCCTTCGTCAGAGACCTGTTTGGCGCTTTTACCGGCGCATTACGTATAGATAAGCCGGACCGGCAAGCGGTGATGGATAATCCGCTCGCGGTTCCCGGCATCCGGTTCTAGGCCGCGTCCCCATAAACGGGTTCGTCTTCGTGATGCACGGATTCAATCTCTTTTAGAGCGCCAGCTTGAAGCCTCAAAGAGGTTGCCGCGACTACTCTTCCGGTGTCTCGTCTTCCGCGATCTTGCGCAGCAGGAAGAGCAATGCCACCTGCTCTGCAGGATTAAGGCGTGCCACAGTCTTTTCGCTGATTTGGCGTGCCTGGGGGTACATTGCCTTCAGCAGCGCTTCCCCCTTGGGAAGGATGCCGATGATAACTTTCCGGCCGTCCGCCTCGTCCTTCGAGAGGTCGATCAGCCCTCTCGCCTTCAGCCGATCGACGATGCCGCGGATCGTTGCCTGGTCGACGGAGGTCGCCTTGACGAGTTCCACCTGCGAGCTGGGCCCGAGATCGTGAAGCGCGCAGAGTGTGACGAATTGCACAGAGGTGAGATCGGGATCGATCGTGCCTTCCTGGAAGATTGAGAGATGCCGTTGATAGGCCTTGCGCAGGAGATGCCCGACCTGTTCGGTCACCTTGTACTCGACGCACGACGCGGCTGCATTGTCCGCGTTATCACTTCTCTTCTTGCTCATTTCAATGGCGGACCTCTGTTTGGCGGCAGTCTTATACGATCCGTCCCAAGCCGAACATCCCGAAACGCGACTGCTCGACCATATGCCAGACATGGCCCGTCTTCTGTGAAGAAGGCGGGCCATCGTGCTACTACGTGCGGATATACTGCATTTCCTTGACGGCGATGTCGCCGTTGAGAACCATGGGCTCGTCGTCTAGGAACAGCGAGCAACCGCGCATCGGGATGTCCAGGTGGCATGCGGTGTCGTTCGGGCCGCCGAGTTCGTTGTTCGGGCCGGTGGAGAACATGACGTTGCCGTAGAAGGAACGCGCTTCCATGCCCATACCGCCCGGGAATTCTCCCGGCACCATGCGGTGCCACTTGGCGTTCTGGTTGAGACCCCAGCCCACATGGCTCATGCCCATGCCTCGTGGATCGTTGAAGCCGTCCATGTAGGATTTGACCAGATCGGCATCGAGGCCGCCGCGGATATCGGTGATCCAGCCGTTTTCGATCGTGTAGGTGATCGGGTCGCGGACATAGATGTTCTGTGGCAGCAGGATGTCCCCCGGTGCCACGACGATCGTGCCGTCGACGCCGTCGTCGTCACCACCAGTGAACACGAAGCCCGATGGCCAGTGATCCCAGCGACCTGGCTCGTCGGTGCAGGCATATTCGGTGATGGCCGGATAGGTGTTGAGCTTGTAGGTCACGTCGGTTCCGTGCGGCGAGGTAATACGCATGACCTTGGCCTTGGAAAGCAGGTGGCCAGCAAACTCGACGCGCTCGCGCAGTTCCTTGGTCGGCAGCATGCGGGCAAGCACTTCCGGCGGCTCGACGGCGGTGAGGATGCGGGTGCCCGCCGCCTGGATCGCCATCTGCTCCGGGCTGAAAAGCAGGAAGATGCAGTCGATCAGCATGTCGGCGGCCTTCAGAGCCTCGACCGCATCAGGCATGGAAGCAAGGCCGGTCTGGCCGACGGCCCAGGCACCGGCTGGTGGCACGGGCGGCAGGCGCATGTGATACATCTTGGCGCCAAGGCGCATGCCCGCCGCCATGAAGGCATCGGCGTAGTCCAGGCGCTCGTTGCCCTGCGTCAGGACGATGAGTTTCTCGCCCTCGTGGACGCCCGACATCTTCAACTGATGCAGGCAGATTTCCGTAAAGCTGAATTGATCCATGCTCGTTCCCCTTGTTGCTTGAAGGCTCAGATGTGCGGAGGGTTAAGGACAGTCGGACTTGATCTTTGCGATTTCGGCAATCGCCTCCTCCCTCGAGACGACATCGCCGTACTTGCTGTCGATGTCGAAGAGGTTGGCATTGTGCGGCTCGGGATGACGATCGCCGACGCATTCGCGAACGACGATCGGGCGGAATCCGTGTTGGACGGCATCGACAGCGCTGGCGCGGATGCAGCCACTGGTCGAGCAACCTGCGATGATGACGGTATCGATGCCCTGCGCATGCAGGTGGGAGGCAAGGCTGGTGCCGAAGAAGGCGCTGGCATACTGCTTGACGATGACCAGTTCACCCGCGACCGGCTCGACGCCGTCGCAGAATTCGGCAAGGACGTTGCCCTCGACCATCGCCTTCATGACAGGCGACTTCTTCACCCACATGCCGCCATCGGCGCAATTTTCGGCCAGATAGAGGATGCGAGTGTGGATGACGGGAATGCCGGCGGCGCGCGCCGAGGCAATCAGCTCCGGCGTTTGTGCCACCGCTTCGACCACGCCCGGGGCAAAGAGCGGCGCGCCTTCGATCGTGTAGGCCTTGAGAAAATCGATGACAAGGAGCGCCGGTCGCTGGCCGAAGCCGATGCGGTTGCCCCAGACACCCTGATAATTGGCTTCGGCAGTTTGCATCGTCCTCTCCTTAATAAGCGCCGGATAGCAGCGCGCCCGCACCCGGCACCACAGCTTCCAGGCCAAGCGATTTCAGCATGCAGTAGGTGGTGGCAACCGCTGCCGTCAGCACCGGCTTGCCGGTTAAGGCCTCGACCTTTGCGATAACAGGCAGCGACGGCATCTGGACACAGGCCGAGAGGACGATGACATCAACATCGGTGAGATCGAGCGTCTGGACGATGGCTGGCAGATTTTCCGGATCGTGCCGGGCGACGTCGAGATTGTCGGGAATTTCCAGCGCGCACCAGTCCTTCACCTCGAAGCCTTCTTCCCTGATGTAGTCGACAACCAGTTCGGTCAGCGGCTTCATGTAGGGGGCGACGACGGCGATCTTCTTCGCTTTCATCACCTTCAGGCCTTCGATCAGGGCACCGGCGCTGGTGACGACGGGAATGTTCGTGCCGTTTTCCTGCGTGCGGCCCGTCAACCGCTGTTCCGACTGGCGGTGGTAGCCCAGACCCATCGCCATGATGGCGACGAGGCATGCGTAACCCAGCACATCGACACGCGCATCGGAGAGCTCGACCGCACAGCGATCGGATTCGGCATCCATGGCTGCCAGCTCTTCCTTAACGACCTTTTTCATCCGCATGCGGCTGGAGTGAAAGGTGAAGCGCTCGGGCCGGATGGACTGGCGAGCGGTCAGCATGGCCGGAATTTCGGTTTCCATCGTGGTGTTGGAACTCGGGACGATCTGGCCGATACGGTAATATGTTTGCACGGATCAAAACCTCAGCTGCATGGAAGGCAAAAGTCAGGCAAGTGGCGAAGCGAAAGGCTCCGCCAAAATCGTCAGCGCGAAAGAAAGTCGCCAAGGGCGACAAAAAAGCCGTCGAAATCATCCCACGGGATCATGTGACCGGCATCAGGCACGCGGGTGATCTCGATGGCGCCGTTGAGGCTTGATATCTCCTGCTCGTCCGCAGGTTCGATCACGCCGCCACGTCCCGCCACCATCAGCATGGTGGGCTGCTTGAGCTTGGCGAAGTCGCCGAAAATCTCGTCATTGTGAAAGTCTTCAAATGCCGCGACGATGGCCGGGAGATAGCAGGTATGCAGCCATTCGGCGCGCAACTGCAGCTGTTCCATAGTCCATGTCGGGCAGAACGCCTTCATGCCCTCGGCATCAATGCCCTTTTCGGCCAGCTTGATCGAATCGACATACCACGGCAGCTTGCTGGGATACGGTCGGCGACCGGGGCCGGAAACCGGCGGATCAACCATCACGACCCGGGAGAAAGCATCTTCCGGGTGGACCGCGGCCCGCATGGCAATACGAGCGCCCATGGAATGGCCGAGGAGTGCCGGCCTGTCGAGGCCAAGAGCCGTCGAAAGCGCCACGACATCTGCGGCCATCGCATCCAGGCCATAATCCAGATCCGGGCCGGTGGATGAAAGACCGCGGCCCCTGACGTCGATGACGTAGACATCGTTCGTTTCGGCCAGTCGCTCGGCAACGAAACCCCATGTGATGGCCGGGCTGGTGATGCCGGGGATCAGGATGAGGCTCGGACCCTTGCCACCATAGCGAATGTAATGCTGGCGGATGCCATTGGCAAAAACGTTTGCGCCGTAGAGGGGAGCGTTGCTCATGCTGCCTTCTCGCTCTTCAACGGCTCGGCATAGAGATCATAGCCGTAGACCCATGAAGGATCTTCCTGGTCGAGCAGGAAGGTATTGGCATTTGATACGCTCTGTACGCGGGTTGCGCGCTCACGACGATTGGCCTCATAGAGAGCGAAGCCTGTCGCGAAGTTGTTGACGCCGGTCTCCTGCAGGCAGCGTGTCAGCATGGCGGCATCCTCGATGGCCATAGCGGCACCCTGCGCCATGTGCGGCTTCATCGGATGGCAGGCATCGCCGAGAAGCACCATGCGACCCTGGCTCCAGACCGGCAGCGGGTTGCGGTTGAAGAGCGGCCACTTGGTCACTTCATCGGTGCTTTCGATCAGCGCCTGGATGATCGGGTGGTAGCCTTCGAACTCCGAAAACATTTCCTCGCGGTTGCTGGGCACGAATGCGGTATCGAATTCCCAGGCCGGATGCGGCACGCCGGTGACATAATAGTATTCGTCGCGGCGCGAAGTCGTATAATAGACCATCATGTGACGATCAGGACCCCACCACTTGACGCAGTCCTCGAAGGTAAGGTCGTATTTCTTCAGCTTGTCGGACGAAATGAGCGCGCGGTGACCGACCCATCCGCTGTAGTTCGGCTTTTCTTCGCCCAGAAGGGTTTCGCGCACACGCGAATTGATGCCGTCAGCACCAATAACGATATCGGCCCGGACCGATGTGCCGTCCTCGAACGCGATCATCACATCCGTGCCGTTATCATCGATGCGGGTCAGCTTCTTGCCGAAATGCAGCGTTCCCGGCTGTAGCGCGTCACGCTGGATAGTCTGGAGATCACCACGGTGCACGGTGCAATACGTCGCGCCATAGCCTTCCAGCGAAATGCGCGAGCGATAGTCGCCGGTGATACCGTCGCGGCTGAACCAGTGACTGGGCGTGCTGCTGATGCCGACGACCTTTTCCGCAACGCCGATGCGCTCGAAGATCTTGATGACATTCGGTCCCATGTGGATGCCCGCGCCCAGGCGCGAGAAGCTCGGCGCCTGCTCATAGATATTGACGTCGAAGCCAGCATGCTGGAGCAGCGCTCCTGCCACTGCGCCGCCGAGGCCGGCGCCGATAATCGCGATCTTTTCCTTACCGTGAGACATGGCCGACCCTTCTTCGCTATCATGTTGACGCGTTATCTTGAAATTGGAGGCATGGCGAAATTTTTAGCGCATACGCTGTAAATATCAAGTACGGAGCGTGCGCTTTTTTTAAAAATTCCCGCTGGCTTTTCCGTAAAATATGATTATCGTCATTGTTACCGGCACATGCATGCACATGGAGAAACGGTCATATAAAGTGAATACGCTTTATAAATGAGCTAGGGAACAGCTAATGCGTGACGTGATTTGCAATCGCGTCATTATGGTTTGCAGACATCAGTTTGCGGTCTGCACCATAATGGTGTGCATGAGTGTCGACGGACTGGTTTCCGCCCGCGCTGCGGAGTGGGGCTTTTGAAAGCGGCCTGTTCGTTCAGCCTGAACGTCAATGGTACCGTCAGCACCATCGAGGCCGGCGGCGCAACTCCGCTTCTCTATATCCTCAGAAACGATCTCTGCCTCAACGGCCCCAAATATGGCTGCGGGCTGGGAGAATGCGGCGCCTGCGCAGTTCTCGTTGACGGCCGCGCCGTGCGCTCGTGCACCGTGCCGCTCAAGGCCATTGGCAACAGACGGGTGACAACGCTGGAGGGGTTGGCCAAGCCGGGCCATCTGCATGCGGTCCAGCGCGCCTTCATCGAGGAGGCTGCCGCGCAGTGCGGATACTGCCTCAACGGCATGATCATTGCCATCGTCGCCCTGCTGGAAGCGAAGATGGAGCCCGAGGAGGACGATATTCGCGAGGCGCTCCGACATCATCTCTGCCGCTGCGGCACGCATATGGAAATCCTTGCCGCCGCACGCCGCGCCGTTACCTATGCCATGACCGACCGGTCAACAGCCACGGTCACGGAAGACAGGATCTAGGTTTCGCCATGAGCACCCACCGCGAAGCACCAAAGGCCACATACTTCTCTGCACCGGACGCGCTGCTTGTCGTCTCGGACAGGTCGCTCGGAGACGCAGCCGAACTTTATATCGCCATCGACAGGAACGGCCGCGTCAAGGCCTTCAATGGACACGTCGATCTCGGCACCGGCATCCGAACGTCGCTGGCGCAGATCGTCGCCGAGGAACTGTACGTTCCTTTCGAACACGTTGACATGGTGCTGGGCGCAACGTCGGCCGCGCCGAACCAGGGCGCCACGATTGCCAGCGAGACGATCCAGATCACCGCCATTCCACTCCGGCAGGCCGCCGCGACCGCGCGCCACCATCTGCTGGCAAAGGCCGCCACTCTTAAAGACACGCCCGTCGAGAACCTCGTGCTGCATGACGGCATCATCCGCGCCGACGGCGGAGAGAACTGGAGCCTCACCTTCGCAGAACTCGTGGCCGGCGAGCATGTGCGGCTGTCGATCGATGCGACGGCCGCGCTGAAGCCTGCGTCGGCCTACCGGATCGTCGGCGCCTCGCTGCCACGGGTGGACATACCGGCAAAGGCAACCGGTGAGTGGACCTATGTGCACGACGTGCGCGTGCCCGGCATGCTGCATGGCCGCGTCATCCGGCCGCTTTATGCCGGTTTCGATCACGGCGAGCATGTCGGCAACAGTCTGATCTCCATCGATGAAAGCTCGATCGCCCACATAGACGGCGTCGTCGGTATCGTTGCCATCGGTGATTTCGTCGGCGTCGTCGCAACGCGCGAGGAAATCGCCATGGAGGCTGCAAAGACGCTTGATGTCGTCTGGCGGCCTGCGCCTGCGCGCCCGGACCTCAATGCACCGGAGCAAGCACTGCGCGCCAACCCCGCAACCCCGCGCAAGCTGATCGATCAGGGCAACGTCGATATGGCGCTGGACGGCAGCGCGCAGCCCATGGACCGCACCTATGTCTGGCCCTACCAGATGCATGGCTCGATCGGTCCGTCATGCGCAGTGGCCGACTATGGCGACAACGGGCTCACCGTCTGGTCCGGAACACAAAACCCCTTTTTGATGCGGCGCGATCTGGCGCTGCTGCTGGATATGCCGGAAGACAGGATCCTCGTGGAACGCCTGGAGGCGGCGGGCTGCTATGGCCGCAATTGCGCCGACGATGTCACTGCCGATGCAGCACTTTTGTCCCGGGCCGTCCGGGCGCCTGTCCGCGTCCAGTTGACACGCGAGCAGGAGCACGCCTGGGAGCCGAAGGGTGCCGCGCAGGTCATGGACGTGCGCGGTGGTCTCGATCTGGAAGGCGGTCCATCGGCCTATGATTTCGAAACGCGCTATCCGTCCAATCTCGCGCCCACCCTGTCGCTGATCCTGACGGGCAAGGTGCCGCCGGTATCGGATGTGGTCCAGATGGGCGACCGCACGGCGATACCGCCCTATGCCTACGGCAATCTGCGCGTTACCGTGCACGATATGCCGCCGATCGCACGTGCCTCGTGGTTTCGCGGCGTCTCAGCTATGCCCAATACCTTCGCGCATGAGTGCTATATCGATGAGTTGGCAGCTGCAGCCGGCGTCGATCCGATCGAGTATCGCCTGCGCTACCTGCACGATCCGCGCGCCGTCGATCTGGTCCATGCGCTGGCGGGACGGGCGAACTGGGTGCCCCACACGAAATGGGGCTCCCTCGGTGGCGAAGGCGACCTGCTGTATGGTCGCGGCTTTGCCTATGCCGTTTATATTCACGGCCCCTTCCCCGGCAAGGCCGCCGCCTGGGCTGCCTGGGTGGCCGATGTTGCGGTCAACACCAAGACCGGCGAGATCGCGGTAACGAAAGTCACCTGCGCGCAGGATTCCGGGATGATGATCAATCCCGATGGCGTGCGGCACCAGATTCACGGCAATGTCATCCAGTCCACCAGTCGCGTGCTGAAGGAACGGGTGGAATTCTCCTCGACCGCCGTCACTTCCAAGGAATGGGGCGGCTATCCGCTGATCACCTTCCCCGAACTGCCCGATATCGACGTGCTTATG
The DNA here is from genome assembly GCA_900472925.1 of Hyphomicrobiales bacterium. Lineage (GTDB taxonomy): Bacteria > Pseudomonadota > Alphaproteobacteria > Rhizobiales > Rhizobiaceae > Agrobacterium. Next base: position 401,669 of record UCJU01000007.1, on the reverse strand, counting down.
GTGCCGCGCCAGGACGAGCCACCGCTCGGTGTCGGCGAATCCGCCTCCGTCCCAAGCGCCTCTGCCATCGCCAATGCCGTCTATGACGCCACGGGCATACGCTTCCGCGAACTACCGCTGACACCGGAACTCGTGCTAGCCGGTTTGAAGGCTGATACGCCCGCAGCACCCTCTGCACCTCCGGCAAAAAAGAAGAAATGGTGGAATATCGGACTGACCGCGGCCGGTGCCGTCGCTGCGATTTCAGGTCTTGCGACGATGGCGTCGCCATGGCGACCAGCGATCGCGACAATCGAGCGGCCTGACACCAATGTCTACAGCGCCGGCACGATCGAGCGCGGCCGTCTGGCGGCCGCTGCCGGCGCCTGCAATGTCTGCCATGTCGGCAATGACGGAACGCCCTTTGCGGGTGGCCGGCGTTTCGATACGGCCTTCGGCATCGTCTACGCGACCAACATTACCCCCGACGTGAAGAACGGCATCGGCGCATGGTCCTACCCCGCCTTCGAGCGGGCGATGCGCGAGGGCATCAGCCGCGATGGCCATCACCTCTACCCCGCTCACCCCTACACGTCTTTTGCGGGGGCCGAGGATGCCGATCTCCAGGCGCTCTACGCCTACATGATGACGCGAGACGCGGTCTCCGAGAAGGCACCCGAGACAAAGCTGAAATTCCCCTACAGCATCCGGATGATGATGGCGGGATGGAATGCGCTGTTCCTGAAATCGGCACCTGTTACCTACGACAGGACACGCGACGCGACCTGGAACCGCGGCGCCTACCTCGTGGAAACGCTCGGCCACTGTTCCGCCTGCCATACCGAGCGCAATGCGCTTGGTGCGGAAAAGAGCGGCAGCGCCCACCTTTCCGGCGGCTTTGCCGATGGCTGGGAAGCGCCTGCGCTCAACACCATGGCCAAGAGCCCCGTCGGCTGGACGGAGGATGCCTTTTACGACTACCTGCGCACCGGCCATTCACGCGACCACGGCAGCGCCTCAGGCCCGATGGCCCATGTGGTGGAGGTGATGCAGCCCCTTCCGGATCAGGATATCCGCGCCATGGCAAACTATCTTGCCAGCCTGAACGAGGACGGCGATGCCTCAAAGGCCGCGATCCAAAGCCAGACCGCCGTCGCGGCAAGCGAAACCGCCAGACAGAATGCCGCGCTGCTTTCGCCGAAGGGCGAGCGCATCTTCAACGGCGCCTGCGCCGCGTGCCACACTGGCAACACGGTGCTTTCGTCGCTGGCGCTGAACAGCAACCTGCATGCCGATACGCCGAACAATCTCCTTCAGGCAATCCTTGGCGGCGTCGAGGCGCCAGCGATTCTGGCGGAGACGGCAGGCCGCGAGGCACCCGAGATCATGTCGATGCCGCCATTCCGCGATACGCTGGACGAGACGCAGCTGAACGATCTTACCAAATACCTGCGCGCACGCTTTGCGCCGGACAAGCCGGCGTGGAGTGACACGCCCGCTGCGCTGCAGCGCGTCGCCGCCACCGCACGTTAGGGAAAATGCATTGCCGGACACAGCAACCATCGGGCATATCGACAGCCGGGCGCTCTTCCAGAGTCCGACAGCGGCGTTCCGCCCTTCCGCCTACTGGTTCTGGCACAGCATCCCAGACGAGGCGACCTGCCGGACACAGCTTGCCGATTTCCAGGCCAAGGGCATCGGCACCATCCTGATCCAGGCGCGACTTGCCATGCCACTGGACCTGTATCTCTCCCCAGATTACCTTGCCGCCTACAGGTTTGCGGTTGATATCGCAGCCAAGCTCGGGCTGGAGCTCGGCATCTACGACGACTACAACTGGATCAGCGGCCATGCGGGCGGCCGCACCGTTGCCGGTCGCGATGAGTTGCGCGAGCGCCATCTGTTCTGGTCGTCCTCTGAAAAGGCGCAAGGCCAGATCAGCGGCATCCATCCGTCATTCACGCTCAAGATGGGCGCCGATATCTTGGCTTGGCAATATGAGGGCGGGCGCATCGAATGGTGCGAATGGACGATCGAGGCGGCGCTGCTGCATCCGTCCGACGCAGTCGGCAGATTGGGCGATATCGTCGACGTCAAGTCGAAGATCCGCATCATGGCTTCCGATCACCTGTCCTGCAATTATGGCTACGATGGCGAGATCGCATCCGGGCAGACGCTGTCCGTTTTCATCAGCGCCCGGTCCGGGACCTCGAGGATCATCAACTACCTCTTGCCGGAAGCGGCCGAGCGCTTCATCGAGGTCGGCCTTCAACCCATCGTCGCGGCCCTTGGCGAACATGTGCCCGATACCGTCGAATCCGTCTTCTACGACCAGCCAGCTCCAGGCTTCTATCGCTGGGACCAGATGGCAGGCAATCTCGGCAACAGCCTTCTGTTTGCGCCTGAGCTTCGCCACCGCATCGAATCCAAGACTATGACGTCCTTCGCCATCGCCCTGCTTTCGCTCTTGCGCGATATCGGGCCGGAAACCCTGCAGCTACGGGCGCAATTTTACGCTGCCTACTCCGCGGTGATGAACGAGGCCTTCTTCGGGACGCTCCGGAGCTGGGCAGAGGAAAAGCGCATCGTCCTCACGGGACATGAGGTGCTCTCCCACGTCGGTTCGTGGGCGTTGAACGGCGGCTTCACCAGCATCGATCCCCGGGCCGCTCCGGCTGTCGATTTCTTCGGCATTGACGGCTTTCGTCACGAGACAGCGGTAGATGCCAACAACCTCGATCCGCAGCTTTCCCCCAAGCTGGGCGATTCCGTCGCCCGCTCGAACGGACGCAGCCGCTGCGTCGTAGAAACCTATTTCAGCGCCAGACGCACAGAAGTAAGGGCGGCCGGCCAGTGGGAGGTGACGCTCGAGGCTGCACGCGCTCAAGCCATCCGCCTTACCTGCCTCGGCGCCCGGCAGTTCCTTTGGCACGGCGTCTATCAGACGGACGGCCGTGACAACGACCCGACACCCTTCACCAATCCGCGCTTCGATTTCGCACCCGGCATTAACTTCGAGCCCTGGTGGGCCTATCACGATCTTTTTGCCGTGGAGATCGCGCGCATTTCCGCCTTCATCGAACCGGCCAAGCCTCGGACGCCGGTCGCGATCCTCTATCCCCTGTATACAGCCTTTGCCGAAGGGCCCCGCCACAGCCATGCCGCCCATATCGGCGCCTGGTGCGAGCAACTGCTGATGCAAGGATGCGACTTCATTTTCGTGAGCGAGGCGGATATCGCGAACGCGACTCTCCATGGCGGACGCCTGCTGGCATCCGGCCTCGCCTTCGATGCCGTGGTCCTGCCGTCCGTTACCGTGCTGGAGGCAGCCGTGACGATGGAGCGGCTTGATGCGTTCAAGGCCGCAGGCGGACAGGTCTGGTCTTCCGGTGAACGCGTCTCACTGATCTGCACTGGGTCGGAAACCCTCGCTGTCGACGTCACCAGTCATTTTGAAGAGATGCCGGATGCCGGTACAATCTCCGACCTTCTATCGACGCTTGCACATGCCGGACCCCGGATAGCGGGTGACAAGCTGTGGCACTGGGTCGGTCACGATTCGGACGGTTGGTGGCGCATGGTCGCCTTTAATGACGAAACGCGGGATATCCGTTTTGACATCCTGCTCGCAGACGGCTTCGAATACGAAATATGGGATGCAGAAAAGGGATGCGTGGCAATGCCTGTGGACGTCAGGCAACTGACCGTCCTACTCGGGCCGCAGGAAGTCCGCTGCATCCGCCTGCGTCCAAATAAAGGGCTGGCAACCGGACCCGCTCAGCTCTCAAGTCAGCCAGCGTTGGACAGAGGCCGGACTGTGACGCTGGCGACCGGATGGAGATTTGCCCCTGACGAGGACCAGACATTTACGCCGATCTCCGTGGAAACCGGCTGGGAAGAACAAGGCTTTGCGGCCTTTAGCGGGATCGGCATCTACCGCCTCTCCTTCAACACAGAAACCGCAAGCGACTGGATACTGGAGTTGCCTGCAGTACATACGGCGGTGACCGCCTTCATAGACGGTACCGAAGCGGGCCGACGAGGCTGGCGGCCCTATCGCGTGGCGCTTGGTCATCTTGCCGCCGGAACACATACGCTCGAGCTATGTGTCGCCAACACGGCCGCAAACCGCTATTACGACAACACACCCTATCTCGGCAGCGCCCCGGACAAGAGCGGGCTGACAGCCCCACCTCTCCTCGTGCCGCTGCAAAACCGACCGGAATAGAGCCATGCTGAAACATTCGACAGTTCCCCTGATGCGCGCCTGGAACAGCTGGTCCGACCGGCCGGCCGAAATGGTGTTCCTGCCACTTGGCGTGCGGATCACGCCCGTTCTCTATTCCACGCGCAGCAGGACGACGTCTGCCATAGAGCCGCGCCGCGACACCGTTCGGCTCGGCCGCCACGCCATAGACGGATCGCTGATCGAGCTGGAAACCGAGCATAGCGGTACGACCGTTGCGTTCAGCACGGACAAATCCGACCCCTTCGCGGTTCGCGGCAGCTGGAAAGGCAAGGCTTCCGGCGAATGGGGCTTGCGCTTCTGGCTGACGCTGGCCATCTCCGCCGACAGCGGCGAGGTTGTTGTGCATGACGCAGGCCGCGGCATCACGCTCGTCAAGATCGGCACGCGTTTCGTAGCCGTTGCCACGGCGCAGCCGCCGGTGCATGTCACCGGACATGACACGATCGACGCCTTGCGTGCCGATTTCGAGACGAACGGCTATTTCTACACGGCCAGCCGCAAGAACGAGGCGCCTGTCCTTGCGCTGCGCTTCAACCTGGAAATGATGCGCGAGGGCGCCTACGCCGCTGCAGTGGCCGACAGCGCCGAGCTTGCCATTGAGAAAGCTCAGGCGTGCCTGGCATCCGACACTGCCACTGATGTTCCGAGCGCACATAGCGGCACTTACGAGGGATCGCTGGATGCGATCCGTGACGTCGTTGCCTGGAATACGATCTGGGATGAGACCAATGCGCGGCCATACACGGCCGTGACCCGCATTTGGAATCTCGGAAAGTTTGCAGTCTGGTACAATGACCAGCTGTTTGCGGCACTGCTGGCCGGCGTCTTCGACGCGGATCTGGCCCGCGAGAATATGGCGACGGCCATGGCCAGCGCCACGCCCCAGGGAAACATCGCCTGCATCGTTACCTCCAATGATGCCTGGGTGGATCGCAGCCAGCACCCGAACGGCGCGCTTGTTGCCTGGCAACTCTATCAGCGCACCGGCGAACGGTCGCTGCTGGCCGCAAGCTACGATGCGCTGGCTCGCAATCAACGCTGGTGGCGCAAGAACCGAGATCCGGACGCTTTCGGACTGTTGTCCTGTGGCACATCCGATGTCGGCGAAGGTCTTTACAAGGGCACACATTTTGCCGCGCGCAACGAAACCGGCATGGACAATTCCGCCACCCATGACGAGGCGGTTTATGATCCGGTCACCCGAACCCTGTCGACGCTCGATCTGGGTCTGAACTGCGCCGCCGTGCTCGATGCCGAAATGCTGGCGAAAATGGCCGTCGTTCTCGGCAAGGATGACGATTCTCGGGAATTCGGGGGCGTCGCCGAGCGGTGCCGCAAGCTGATCTCGGAGCATCTGTGGGACGAAAGCCGCGGCATCTTTGCCAACCGGCAGCGGCACGGCGGCTTCGTGCGGTCGCTGTCGCCGACCAGTTTCTATCCCCTGCTGTGCGGCGCGGCCACTCCAGAGCAGGCCGAGCAGCTCCTCAAGCACCTTGCTGACGAAACCACATTTGGCGGCCAGTACCCGCTGCCGAACGCCACGCGGGACGATCCGGCCTTTGCCGACAACGTCTACTGGCGCGGTCGCATCTGGCCGAACGTTAACTACATGGTCTGGCTCGGCCTACGCCGCTACGGCTTTGCGGCCGAGGCAAGCAAGCTTGCGCGTCAGAGCTATGAACTCTTCATGAAAAACTGGAGCAAGAACCGCATCGCATCGGAAAACTACAATGCAGTGACCGGTGAAGCGATGGACCAGGGCGATACGGATCCCTTCTATATCTGGGCCGCCTTGCTGCCACTGATGGCCGTCGGCGAGATTGTTGACTTCGATCCTTGGACCGGCTGGACACTGCAAAACACAGGCGCCGATATTTCGATCGGACCGATGTTGTCTCCTTCCGGAATGATGTCGGTATCCATCGCCGATGGCCTGCTGGAGATGACGCTGGACGGACGCCCGTCGGTGACGACCGACCTCCATACGACCCTCTCGCAGATCGCCTACAGCGATACAGGCTTCGCCTGCACGATCGGACGGGTGGATAGCGCCGGTTTTATCAGCCTGCCGCACATCGCTCCACGCAGCATCGTGGCGGCGCGGCTGGATGGAAAGGACATCGCTTTCGAGGCGGTTGCGGACGGCGTCCGCGTCGAAATTCCGTCCTCCGCCCTAGGCCGGAAATTGAATCTCTATTTTTTTGACGGCGCGGCCATCAATGGCACTTGATGGAACTTGACATGCGGCAAATACGCATATTAATTTGCATACAAATAAAAAAACTGCCGCAAGAGCAAGAGGGTTGAACAGAAGTCTGCGCATCGGAGCGCTGCTCATGATGTCGTCAACATACTGAATGTGACTGAAAGAATTGTGTTTATATTGGCGTCACGCAGAGCGGCGCTGCTAGACGCTTGCTTTCAGATAGGCATTCCCAGATTGTTTGCCTCTCCTAGATTATTTTGTGTACAAATCAAAAGTTGCGTTTTGTAAAGCGCGGATTGCCTTTGATTTTTAGATCGCCTGCGTTGTCGGCTGCGGCCGTGGACACTGAAAACAGTGAATTTTCATGAGGGGTTACACAATGACTGAAATCACAAGACGCAACACACTGAAGCTGATGTCCGGCGCAATGATCGCCGGCGCGGCCTTCTCGACCATGCCGCGCATGGCCTTTTCGGCCAGCAAGATTACGGTTCTCAACTGGCAGGGCTACGGCACCGACGAAGCCTGGTCCATCAAGGAATTCGCTGCCAAGACTGGCATCGAAGTCATCCACGACTACTACAGTTCCGAGTCAGAAATGCTGACCAAGCTGCGCACAAATCCGGGCGCCTACGACTTGGTCGTTCTCAACGCCGCGCGCTGCGCCCAGGCAACGGCAGAAGACCTGCTGCAGCCGATCGATTTCGACAAGGTTCCTAACGCTGCCAACATCGACTCAAACCTGCGCTCCAACGCCAACTTCCTGAAGGACGGCAAGGGCTATGCTGTTCCGTGGGTATGGGGCATGACCTCGCTGGCGATCCGTGACGGCATGCCGACGCCTGACAGCTACAAGGTGCTGGCGGACCCCGCCTACAAGGGCCGCGTCGCGATGGACGACGATCCCATCATCAACGTTGGTGTCGGCGCGCTGATGAGCGGCCAGGATATCAACGATCCGAAGGACCTTGCCGCTGTCACTGCCGCGCTGAAGTCGATCAAGCCGAATGTCAAGCTTCTCTGGTCCACCGAAGATCAGTGGAACAAGTCGTTCGCCGCGAAGGAATTCGATCTTTCGCTCTTCTGGTCGGGCGGTTCGGTGCGCTCGAAGCGCAACTCGAAGCTCCCCGTTCAGTTCGTTGTCCCCAAGGAAGGCGGCATTGGCTGGGTGGATGGCCTCGGAATCCCGGCATCGGCTCCGAACGTCGAAGGCGCGCTCGCTTTCGCCAACTGGCTGATCGACCCGACCTTCTATGTCGAATGGGCAACCAAGGTCGGCGCTCCCGCCTCGTCCAACTCGGCCGCTCTCCAATCCCTGCCTGCCGATGACCTTTCCCGCCAGGTTCACAAGCCTGAATACCTGAAGACCATGGGCATCATGTCGGCTCTGCCGGATGACCGCCGGGAAGCTTTCAACAACTTGTGGCAGGAAGTGAAAGCCTTCTATGCAGAATGACAATCTGACATTGACGTCAGAGCGCGGACCTTCGGGTCCGCGCATACGTCGTCCCCTTCCCTCGTGGCTGTCGACGACGGCACTGCTGATGCCGACTTATGCCTGGTTGACACTCGCCGTCTTCTTGCCGCTGCTGACCATGCTGGTCTTCAGCTTCATGGCGTCGACCCCGATGGGCAAGGCTCCGATCATCTTCACATTGAAGCAGTATCGCGCTTTCATCGACCAGCCCTATCTTCTCGGCATTGCCTTCACCTCGCTGCTCATCGGCTTCTGGACGACAGTCGCCTGTGCCGTGCTTGGCTTTCTGGCGGCCGTCGCACTTGCCCGCTCCACCTTCGGCAAGACGCGCGAGATGCTGCTGATCCTCATCCTCCTACCATTCTGGACCAATGGCCTCGTGCGCGTGTTCTCCTGGACGATGGTGCTGCGCGAGAATGGCTTCCTCGACACGATCTTCCACATGATATTCCCGGGCGCAGGCTCCATCGGCTTTCTCTACAGCCGCTATGCAATCGTCCTCGGCCTGGTGCATGGCTACCTGCCCTACATGATCCTCACCTGCTATATCGCGCTGGTCACCATTGATGATGCAATCATCGAGGCAGCCGCCAGCCTTGGTGCACGGTGGTGGACCATCCTGTTCAAGGTTCTCCTGCCACTGGCAGCACCCGGCCTGGCATCAGGCGCCGTGCTGACATTCGTCCCGGTGATCGGCTCCTTCATGGAACCCCGCATTCTTGGTGGCCGCGTCGGCGTGACCATGGGCACCGTCATCGAGGACCAGTTCACGCAAGCCTTCAACTGGCCGCTCGGCGCCTCGCTGTCCTTCACGCTGCTGGCCGTCGTGCTTGCGATCTTTGCAACATTTTCCGGCGTCCTGCGCCGCGGCACGACAGCTTAGGGAGGCTGACCGAATGAAATCGCTTGGTCGTTTCTATCTGATCGCCATCCTGGTCTTTCTGTACACCCCGATCCTCGTGATGATGGCCATGGGCTTCAACGCCTCGCCGCTCTATGAGCTGCCATTCACCTTTTCCACCCGCTGGTATGAGGCGCTCTGGAACAACAGCATCCTGCTGACGGCAGGCGTGAACAGCATCATCATCGCTGTCATCACCGCTGTTGTCGCCACAGTGCTTGGCACGCTGGCATCGGTCGCCTTGTCGCGCAGCACCTTTCGGGGAAAGAGCTTGCTGCAGATCATGCTGCTGCCGCCAATCGCCATTCCATGGCTGATCACCGGCACGGCCATGCTGATCTTCTTTTACTGGACCGGCATCGGCCGCGGCATGCACGCCATTCTCATCGGTCACGTCGCTCTCGCCATCCCCTATGTGGTGCTGGTGGTGGGAACCGGTTTCCGGACCATCCGCGCCGACCTGGAAGAAGCCGCTATGAGCCTGGGCTCCACCCCGGTGCATGCCTTCTTCTCGGTCACGCTGCCGCTGCTTTACCCGAGCATCCTGGGGGCTGCCCTGTTTGCCTTCGCGGTCTCGCTCGACCAGTTCGTGATTTCCTATTTCCTTGCAACGCCCGGCTTCACCACGCTGCCGGTGCAGATCTACTCCTCAATCCGCAAGGGCTTTACCCCTGAAATCAATGCGATTTCGACCGTGCTGTTGCTCGGCTCGATGACCGTGATCCTGATTTTTGCGCGCTTGGCCAAGCCCGGAGACACAAGTGACAAACGTTAACGTCAATTCCGTCGCCAAGACCTACGGCACTGTCCCTGTTCTGGCTGATATCACCACCGAATTTTCCGAGGGCTCGTTCACCAGCCTCCTTGGACCATCGGGCTCTGGCAAGACGACGCTCCTGCGCATCATCGCGGGCTTCATCAAGCCGGACCAAGGGGTTGTCACCATCGGCAGCCGGGATGTTACCCGCGTGCCGGTCTGGGACCGCAACATCGGCATGATGTTCCAGTCCTACGCCCTCTTCCCGCACATGACGATCGCGCAGAACGTTGCCTTCGGCCTTGAGCGACGCGGCATCAAGGGTGCTGCCGCCCGCACCGAAGTCGAGCGCGCGCTGGAAATGGTTCGCCTCCCGGGCTTTGCCAACCGCATGCCGAAGCAGCTCTCGGGCGGGCAACAACAGCGCGTCGCGCTCGCTCGTGCCATCGTCATCAAACCAAGCGTATTGCTGCTGGACGAGCCACTTTCCGCACTTGATCGTCGCCTCCGCCAGGAAATGCAGATCGAGTTGCTGCGCATCCAGCGCGAAAGCGGCCTGACGACGATCTTTGTGACCCACGACCAGGAAGAAGCCCTGACGCTTTCCGACAAGGTCGCCATTCTCGACAAGGGGCGTATCGTCCAGATCGGCGCGCCGGATACGGTGTACGAAAAGCCGCTGACACGCTTCGCCGCCGAATTCTTAGGCGATTCCAACTTCCTCACAGGCGCTGTCGAAGCTGGCGGCGTGAAGCTCTCGGATGGCACGATTGTGCGCAGTTCGAGCCCGCTGCCTGCCAACGGCACCAAGGTCACGCTTGCCGTGCGGCCTGAGAAAATGTCGATCACACCAGGCAATGGCGGAGGCAACAATCTGACGGCGCGCATCACCACGGTCATCTATGCCGGACCGGTGCTCTCCTATCTGCTGGAAACGGCGGACGGCCTGCCGCTGAAGCTCTTCGTCCAGAACCGTGACGGCACTGCGCTCAGCGAAGGGGACACCGTGACGCTGAACTGGTCGCCGGAACACACCGTCTGCGTTCTGGATTGATGATGACGGGCGCGCCGCTGTCCATGAAGACGGTGCATGTCGTCATCGACATGCAACGGCTCTTTGCCGAGGAGACGGCTTGGTTCACGCCTGCGCTCGCAGACATCGTGCCGAATGTGCAAAGGCTTGTCGAAGCCCGACCTGAGAGGACATTATTCGCCCGTTTCGTCGTGCCCCAACGTCCCGGTGACGCGCGGGGCCAGTGGCAGGCCTATTACGAGCGCTGGAAATCCGTGACGCTGGATGAACTCGATCCGGCAATGTTGGATCTTGTCGAGCCGCTGGCAGCGACGGCACTGCCTGATAGCATCATCGGCAAGAAGACCTACTCCATCTTTGGGTCTCCGGGTTTTGCCGAGCGTCTTGAAGCGCAGGGCATAAATACGATCATCTTCACCGGTGTCGAGACGGATGTCTGCGTTTATGCCAGCACGCTCGATGCCGTTGACCTCGGATACAAGGTGATCCTGGCAAGCGATGCGCTGGCGAGCGGCGACATGGTTGCGCACGAAATGGTGTTAACCCGGCTGGCGCCGAGATTTTCGGAGCAGATTGAGATTTTAACAACGAACGCCATCCTGGATTCGTGGCGTGCATGACGGGTATTCGTGGCCGCCTTGGCAGCCATGAGCCCGGTTGAGGGAGAAGATGGATATTCCACTCAAGGACAATAGCCGGGAAACGAAAGGCACCGATGCGTCTGCGCCGAAACAGGGCCAGGCGCAGTATACGCTGGGCGAGCAGATCGGCTTCTTCCTGCGCCAGGCCAACCAACGCCACGTGTCGATATTCGCCGGCCTGATTTCCGAGAAGCTGACCACCACCCAGTGGGCAGCACTCGTGAAGCTCAGGGATCTGCAGCCCTGCTCGCAGGGCAATCTCGGCCGCGATACGGCGATGGACATGGCGACCATCAAGGGCGTCGTCGACCGGCTCGTCAAGCGCGGCCTGGTGCATACGGCGCCTGACGCGGCGGATGCACGTCGCCTTGTGCTGACGCTGACCGAAGAAGGCGATGCGATGGTGGAACGCAATCTGCCCATCGCGCTGGAGATCTCCCAGCAGACACTTGCCCCCCTGACGAAAGCGGAACGGATGATGCTGATGGAACTGCTCCAGAAGATCTGTTGACGGGATCCCGCACGATCCCTGCCCTCGTGAAGCCGACAAAGGAAATTCGCCATGTCTCGCGCTGACGAAGAGGAAATCCGATCGCTGCTCGCCGCAATGACCACGGCGGAGAAAGTCGACCTCGTCAGCGGTCGCGGGCTCTGGCGGACGGCCGCCATCGAGCGGCTGGGGATCGATTCCATCGTGGTGACCGACGGCACCTACGGCGTACGCTATTCAACGACGCAGATCGATGCAAGCGACAGCGACGAAAACAGCCTTGCCGCCTTCCTCGCCGTGGTCAACCAGCAGGCAGACGACACCAGCGGCATGTTCGGCTCGACGCGCCCCGCCACCTGCTTTCCAAACGGCAATCTCGTCGGCTGCTCATGGGATGTCGATCTCCTGTACTGGATGGGCGAAGCATTGGCGGCCGAATGCCGGAGCCTTGGCATTCATCTCCTTCTTGGCCCGGGGGTCAACACGCGGCGCACGCCGCTGGCCGGCCGGGCCTATGAATATTATTCGGAAGATCCCGTCATCAACGGCGATCTCGCCGCTGCCCTCATTTCCGGCCTGCAGGACAACGGCATCGGCGCGTCGCTGAAGCACTTTGCCTGCAACAATTCCGAGATTGATCGGACGACGACCAGTTCAGAGGTCGAAGAGCGGGCTCTGCGGGAAATCTATCTCGCTGGCTTCGAGCGGGCAATTGCAAAGAGCAATCCCTGGACGGTCATGAGCGCCTACAACCCACTGAATGGCATCCAGTCCGCAGAAAATCGCTGGCTGTTGACAGACGTCCTGCGGGACGAATGGGGCTATGACGGACTGGTCCTCTCCGACTGGCATGCCATCAAGGATCGGCCCGCATCGCTGGTTGCTGGCACAGACCTCGACATGCCGGAAAGCAAGCCACGCAAGGCCCGGCTTCTCTCGGCTGCCGAACAGGGCAAGGTGGATTGTGCTGCGCTCGATGAGGCCTGCGCCCGGGTGCTCGCCCTCGTTCGGCGCTGCCAGGCCGCCGCCCGGCCGGCGATAAATGTCGATCTGGATGTTCACCACGATCTTGCCCGACAGATCGCGGCGGAATCCATCGTGCTGCTGCACAATGAGCGCAAGACGCTGCCGCTCGACCCGACGGATTCCGGCAAAATACTCGTGGTTGGCGACGGTGCTCTTATGCCCACGATCCAGGGCTCAGGTTCCGCGACCACCAACCCTTATCGTGTCGACACCCCCTTTTCGCAGATTGCCGCACGCGCCTCCGGAAATCCAGACGTGCGTCATGTTCCCCTGCCCACGGACCCAGACGAAGCCACACTGCAGGACGCACTCGTGGCTGCAGCGACCGCTGACGTGGTCATCGTTTTTGCCGAGAACGAGAAGGGACGCAATGGCGAAGGCAATGACCGTGACAGCCTGAGGCTGGCCGCTGGCCATGACCGGCTCATCCGGGAACTTACGGCTGCAGGCAGAAAGGTCATCGTCATCCTGACGATACCGGATGCGGTGGAAATGCCTTGGCTCGACAGCGTCGATGCTGTACTCGCCTGCTTCTACCCCGGCCAGGGCGGCGGGGAGGCCATCGCAAGACTTCTGTTCGGGGAGCAGAACCCCTGTGGCAAGCTGACGACGACAATGCCCGTTCGCATCGAGGACATCCCCGGCTGGCATACCTACCCCGGCGAACATAGCCGGCATGTCTACAGCGAGGGAATATTCGTCGGCTACCGCTTCTATGATCTTAAGGCTGTCAGGCCGCTCTTCCCGTTCGGCCATGGCCTGAGCTACACGACATTCGCCTATGAGAGCATGGTACTCGACCGATCAGAGATCGGCCCACAGATGGGATGTATCGCCAGCGTGACCGTGCGCAACACAGGCGCCGTCGCCGGCAAGGAAATCGTCCAGCTCTATGTTCGTCCGATCAAACCAGGGTTCAGGCGGCCGGTCCGGGAGCTCAAGGCTTTCGCGAAAATCGAACTGAAGCCTGATGAGGCCAGGACCATCAGCCTGGAGCTGGCTCCCCGTGATTTCCAGTATTTCGATGTTTCCCGCGGCACATGGGTTCTCGACGCCCAAGGTTTCGTCATTGAGGCCGCGGCCTCTTCGCAAGACATCCGCCTCGAAGCAGGCCTTGCCTGCCATTCCGAGCGCTTTCTCCCCGAGGCCCTGTCGCCACACTCACCACCCGCCCTTATCCTTGCGAATGAGCGTGCGGCACTGGCGTTACTCAAATTGCTGAGCGAAAAGCTAGGAATTTCCTCAGATCAAGCATCGGCAATTCTGGCAAAGCTCGAAGGCTCCTTCCTCGGCTTCTACGACACTCTGAGCTGGTATGTCGGCGACAGCATCCGCGAAGCAGAAATTGCAGCGCTTTTCGATGCATTAAACCAGAGCCGGGGGTGAAAATGGGAAGGGTTGATCTCGCACGGGATATGCCCGCAGAACGGATTAGAGTCCGGCGTATGGGCCGGACATGAAGAAGCAGGAGGTGGGCGTTAAGGCCGCCGATCTCTGCCGCAAGCACAGGATTTCCGCGGCGACCGATCGAAAGACGATCCGCCACCGTGGATTGCCAGTACAATCTCAGTCATCGTTTCCAGAACTGATTTAGGTCAGTTGGATATCGCCAATAACACGGACGCGGACCCGGCGGGCGCCACCCGGCAGGTAAGCGATTGGGATATCTTCGACTTCCAAAGTCTTAAGGCTTGCGCGGCTTGCGCCGGACGCTAAAGCGGACGCTTGTGCTTCGGCTTCTGCCATCGCCAACGCCTCGTCACGGCTGACACCAGAATAAACCTGATCGACCTCTCCTGAAACCTGTGCCATCGCAGCGCCAAGAGCATTGGCAACGCCCGCCTGTTCAACACGCAATACATCGGAAGCACCGGCGACCTTTTCGGGAATCAAGAAGGCCCCACCACCGACCGCAATTAAGGGCACATCTTCGGCGGACGTCTTCATTTGATCAAAGCTGTCGGCGACCATTTCCCGGATACGACCCAGACTAGCCTTTACAAAGGCCTGATCGAGATGTGTAACGCGGTCCTTGTCACCCATGTCGATAATGCCCGCCGCGACCGCAATATCCGAGGTGGTCAGTGTATCTCCACCAAAAACGAGTGCCTCTTTCAGGATTCGATACCCAACTGAGCGCGGGCCGATTTTGCCGGTTTCCGGATCGATGATGGTACCACCACCAAGTGCGACTGGCAGTAAATCGGGCATGCGAAACAACGTCCTGACACCGCCGACATGAACAATATTGTTGGCCTCGCGTGGGAAGCCGCCAACAAGGCAGCCAATATCCGAGGTGGTGCCACCAACATCGATGACCATTGCATCGGTAAGCCCAGTCAGGAAAGCGGCTCCGCGCATGGAATTCGTGGGGCCGGAAGCGAAGCTGTGCACCGGGTTTGAAGCAGCCACTTCGGCTAGGGCCACCGTACCGTCGTTCTGTGTCAGATAGAACGGTGCAGAAATCGACGCGTCCCGCAGAGCATCGGAAAAAGCCTGTACTGTTGTCTTTCCCAGAGACTGAAGGGCTGCATTCAAGAGCGCGACGTTCTCTCGCTCAAGAAGTCCGATACGACCCAGCGTGTGTGAGAGTGTGATGCGTGCATCTGGTATGATGGATCGGACAATTTCAGCCGCAGTAACTTCACATTCAGTGGTCAGAGGTGAAAACGTCGCCGAGATCGCAATCGAGGTGATGCCAGCGTCACGGATCTTCATCGCCGCATCACGGATTTCATCCGGGATCATCGGGACGATCGGGCTTCCGTCATATTCATGACCGCCATGGACCATGAAAATCAATGGATCAACAGCTTGATACAGGTCTTGCGGCCAATCGCACATGGGCGGCAGCGACGAACCACTTGGCAAAGCGATACGGATTGCCGCAACCCGTTCCAGTCTGGCACGCTCCACGACGGCATTGGTGAAATGTGTGGTTCCGATCATCACCGCATCGAGAGGACGCGCTGTCCGATCGATGAAACCGGACACATGTGCCAGCGCCGCCTTAACGCCTGACATCACGTCTTGCGTCGTAGGAACCTTAATTGAGGACAGGATCGTGTCGCCGTCGATCAGAACGGCATCCGTATTGGTGCCGCCAACGTCTATACCGATGCGTTTCATGGGAATACCGATTTGAAGTCAATGTCATAGCCGAAGGCGCGAGGGCCAACGGCGGCGACGCCCGCGGGTGTCGTCAGCAACGGGGGCGCGGGCAACGCAACAACCGTCACACGTTGACCGTAGCGCACGGACTCCGTGCCGATTGCACTGCCGGAAACCGTGTCGAGCAGGCAAATAAGATCCGGCGTCATGGCGACAGGTTCGCCGTCGCGAAAAGCCACAGCCCATTCGTTCTGGAAAGCAAGCTCCATGCGGGAGCCCTTGTCGGTATCGATACCATCAATGACTGTCTTGCCTCGGAGGAAGCCGCCAGTCGTTTCGCGGATCACATCCACGACCTTGCCGCAGAAAATCTGTTTACCGCCCTCGTGCTCCAGCACTGCCTTAACGGGATCATCGTGACGCGCGCGGGCGTCGATAACCGCGCGGCCAAGCTCCGTTGCCTTGGTGACGGTGTAGTGAATGCCCCATTCCTTCACCTCGCGACCAGTGCGCGGAGCCTTACAGGTCGCGGCGGTCGAGCCGACTTCGGTGCAGACCTTACGGGAAATTCGCTCCATCCATTTCCAGGATGCAGCGCGAGTAACGATAACCTCGTTGTCGCGAATATCGACTAGCGACATGGGGAACATCGGCAGGTTACCAATTGCAAATGACGTCATTTGCGCTTCTGGATATGCTCGTCCCATCGCATCAGCATTAACAACTGGACGATCAAGAATGGCACCTGCCAGGAGGGATGAGAGCGCGTTTGAGCCGCCGATCTCGACGCTCATGATGGCGCGAAAAGGCTTCCCGAGATAATCCTCCATAACCTCAACCGCGCGGGCGAGATGGACAGGATCGCTTAGTCGCTCTTGACCGACGAGCGGAGCACCCATTTTCGACACGACGGCAACCATATCGTCATCGGCGAGCTCCATAGGGTCCATGATCTGAACCCGGCGTCCTTCGGCGTAGAGCCTGCGTAAATTAAGCGTGGAGATGTAAGGATTACCTCCGCCGCCGGTGCCCAGAATCCAGGCTCCGGTTGCAAGCGGTTCTATGTTTTCCTCGGGAAATTCCTGAAGCATGTGTCACCCAAGCAGTCGATTGGAAGTAGCCGATCCGCGCCGATGAGCGCGGACCGGAGATCAGTCAAGAGCTCGCGAAATCAGTTCGCCTTGCAGTCCCAATGGAAGTTGGAGAAGTTCAAATCCCAGCTCTGCATCGGGATGAATGCATAGCCCTGAAGGCACTTGCTGGCGCCGTAACGACGGTTTGGCGCAACAGCCCACACGTCTGGCTGCAGCTCGGCGATCTTGGTCTGCAGTTCCTTGTAAGTCTCGTTTTGCGCAGCCAGATCGATCTCACCGCGAGCCTTATCGATCAGCGTGTCGATCTCCGGGTTTTGCAGCCATTCCATCGCCATCCACGTACCGGAAGCCTTGGAGTGATACTGGTTGTAGAACATGGCGTCTGGCGAAGGGTAATTCGGAGAAATATTGACCTGCGTCGATGCCGGTGTGGTCTCAACCTTGGAAGACAGCTCTACGATACGGTTCCAGGGCTCCGGCTTGATATCGAGCTTGATGCCGATCTGCTCAAGGTTGGCCTGCATGAGCAGCGCTACCTCCGCCTCGAATGCGAGAGAAGCCACGTAACTGTTTACCAGCGTGATTTCCTTACCGGCATATTTGGATTTTGCCAGCTCTTCCTTGGCCTTTTCCAGGTCGAAAACACCCGGCTCTATGCCGTCATTGTGAGCATCCTTGAAGGCATCCGACAGTGGGCCTTTCATGTCAAAGCCAGGATAGATCACTTCCTGAATGGTCTTGTAGTCCGTGGCATACGCGATAGCGCGGCGAACATGCACATCGTCAGTCGGATAGACCTTGGTATTGAGCTTGATGACAAAGCCCCCGGCAGTGCGGGTCTGGATCAGCTTGTAACCATCCATTTTGCCGATCGCTTCGTAGGTGTCGTTGCCGAGACCGTGCGAGGTCAGGCCAAGTTCACCTTTTTCCGCCAGGGCTTTAACCGTCGCATCATCGCTTGTCTGCACGAAGCGAACTTCGTCAATTGGCTTACCCTTTGTCCAACCGAGGTAATAATCCGGGTTGCGCTTGATAACCATGTCGGCCGAGCGATTGTAGCTCACGAGCGAATAAGGACCGGAACCGGCGGAGTGCTCGCCAACATAGGCCTCGCCCCACTTGTCTTCACCCTTCGTGTTGGCCTCGATGAGCTTCTGGTTCAACGCCATGAAAAGCGGTGTTACAGCCATAAACGGGGAAAATGGGCGATCGAGCTTGAACGTGACAGTCTTTTCATCCGGTGTCGTGATGTTTTCCGGCTTGATGAGACCAACAACGAGGTTGGATGGTCCCTTGTTAATGCCGATAAGGCGCTTGACCGACCATGCAATATCAGAAGCCTTGACCACGGAGCCGTCCTGAAACTTCACGTCATCGCGCAGATGGAAGGTATAACTCAGGCCATCCGGCGAGATATCCCAGGACTTCGCCAGATGCGGCACGATTTCGCCGGATGGGCTGACGGTTGTGAGACCATCATACATGTTCACGATAGCCATGTAGCCGGTGTAATCAGTAACTTTCGCCGGATCGAGCGAACTGAAAATCTGCATGGTATTGACGGCTATAGATACCTTGTCGTCAGCCGCAAACGCCGTTGCATAAGGCAGAGTTAGAGCGAGACTGGTGCTGAGCGCGAGTGCTGCAAGCCGGGACATTCTGTATGGCGTTTTCATTGCAAGTTCCTCTCTTTAACGCGGGTTAATTCCGCTTTTTGGTCATGCGGCCTGACGGTCAGTTTTCGACAGTGGTGAGAATGTAAGCTCGGGGTAACCGAAGGCCTTTGGCCCGACGACGTCCAGCGCCTTGGCGCTCCGCAACAGGTCGTGACAGGGGATTGCCAGCACCGCGACGCGTTGTCCGTAGCGCAATACCTCTGTGGTGATCGGATATCCCGTATCGACATCGAGCAGGACGATGAGGTCCGGCACAGTGACCTCGACCTTTCCGTTCCGGCGGAAAATCAGGAATTCGTTCTGGATGGCCACGCCAGCCGTCTCGCCAGAGAAATCATCGAAACCGGCAAGTTCCATTTCGCCAACAGCAAATCCTCCGCGCAAGTGGCGCTTCAGGTCGGTAATCTTGCCATTGAAGATGCGCCGGCCGCCCTCAAGCGCGCAGACTGCCGCGATCGGATCTTCCTGGATTTTTCGGGCATCGATGACCGCTTGGCCGAGCGCAATCGCCTTGGTGTAGCTCTGCGGTATGCCGTATTTATGGACAAAATGAGCTTGCATCGGTGACGTTGCTAGCATGGCGCCGCCACCTTGCGCCACCACACATGCGCGTGCCATGCGTTCGTGCCAGACCTCCGATACCGCATGACTGAAGATCACAGCGTTACCATGCAAATCACACATGACAGATGGCGTTGAACTGTGTCCGTAGATGGAAAACGTCGTCATTTGCATTTCAGGGAAAGCGCGGCCCATTCCGTCGCAATCGAGGATTGGAAGACCGCCCAATGCGGCCGTTACCAGCGGGTTGATCGCGTTTGCACCACCTATTTCTTCGCAAACGATCGCATCGATGGGCTGGCGGATAAGATCTTCCATGGCGCGAAGGCAGCGTAGGCCCTCACGGCCTTCCCGCAAACGTTCCGTGCCAACCACAGGCGCGCCAATGCCGCCAATCGACATGCACAGCGCATCCGGTTCGATCTTGTCTGTCGCGAGGATTTTTAGTTCGTAACCGGCTTTCATCGCCTCGAGAGCCAGAAGCTTGCCCTGATAGGGATTGCCGCCGCCGCCCGTACCAAGGATGCCTGCGCCGATTTCAAGCGCGTTGAGATCCTCGACCGTGAGGCTGCGAAGGTCGGTTTTGTCATATTTAAGTCTACGCGGTTCAGCCACCATAGCCTCCCATTTCTCCAACGACCTTCACGTGAATGCGGGTAGCGTTGCCGGGCAGATAGGCCAGCGGCGTGTCGTCGCGTTCGATAACTTCAAGTGTTTCGGCCAATGCACCGGCGGCTATTGCCTTCTCGCGGGCCTCTGCTTCGGCTTCTGCCAAGGCGCTTTCGCGCGTGCGCCCATCAACGAGTGAAAAGACGCGGTCGGTCTCTCCGCTAATCTGCGCAATGGCTGCACCGACAGCGTTGGCGACTGCGAAGTTTGCCGGGCGAATGACTTGGAGATCACCGACCTTATCAGGCATCAGGATAGACCCTCCGCCAACAGCGATAACTGGGACTGGCGTGGAAGAGATACGGCTTCGCTCCACGCACGCTTCCAGCATGGCGTTGATCTTGGTGGCCGCAGCTTCGACCAGTGATGTGTCGATCCCCTTGAGCAGTGCCGCATCACCGATATCGGCTTTACCCGAAGCGACAGCAATATCCGTCGCCGTAAGCGTAGAGCCGCCGAAGCAGATGGCATCCTGACGGACGCGATAACCAACGGATTTTGGTCCGATTGTAACGCCCTTCTCACCACCGACAACGAGGGAACCGCCACCGAGGCCTACCGAAAAGACGTCAGGCATGCGGAAATTGGTACGAACGCCACCGATGTCGACGGTGGTGGAGGCCTGACGGGGGAACCCATGAGAAAGAGACCCGACATCAGACGTCGTGCCGCCGACATCGACCACGACAGCGTCCTTTATCCCTGTCAGAAATGCCGCGCCGCGCATCGAATTGGTGGGGCCGGACGCAAAGGTTAGGACCGGGAAGGAGCGAACGACATCCGCCGCCATCAGCGTACCGTCGTTCTGGGTGATGTAGAATGGAGCCTTGATGCCAGCCGTTTCCAGCGCTTTTCCGAAAGCGGCAACCGTCCGATCGGCCAGAGACAGAAGGCTTGCATTCATGATCGCGGCACTTTCACGGGCCAGAAGTCCGTGGCGGCCGATATCCTTTGACATGACGACGGGCAAGGCAGGGCAATGCTGTTGTAAAATTTCCTTCGCGCGAAGTTCCATCGCATCATTGATGCTTGTGAAGACGCACGTTACCGCAGCGGCCTTCAGACCCTTGGCACGAATGTCTCCTGCAATGCGTACGATCTCGTCCTCATCGAGCGGCGATATCTCGCGACCGTCAAACTCGTAACCGCCACGAACCTGATAGCCATGGTTTCCGACGATCTCGCGGATGTCATCCGGCCAGTCTACCATGGGCGGCAGACCGGCACCGGATGGCAGACCCAAGCGAATTGCGGCAACTTCTTCCATATGCCGACGCTCGATCACCGCATTGGTGAAATGGGTGGTGCCAATCATGACGGCGGAGATGCGCTCTCGATCGATGCCAGAGGCGTCTATGACTTTTTCCAAAGCTTCGATCACACCCGAAGTCACATCTTCGGTCGTCGACGCCTTGACGCCGGCGAGAACCGACTTGCCTTCAAGAACGACAGCATCCGTATTGGTGCCGCCAACGTCAATTCCAACGCGATACACGCCAGGCTCCTCTCAATCAGTCGTTTTGACGAGGAAGCGCGAGCGCTCTTCCTCCGTCACCACAGGTTTCTGGCGCTCCTCCTCATCGCTAACGACCGGGATCGCCGCAATCAGTGCGCGGGTATAGGGATGTTTGGGATCGGCGAAGACCTCAGGCGTTGCGCCCTCTTCCACGATTTCACCGCGCAACATGATGGCAATACGCGAGCAGAAATTGCGCATGAGCGAAAGGTCGTGGCTGATCATCAGATAGGTCAGTCCAAGCTCCTTGCGAAGCTGCAGCAGCAGCTCGATCACAGTCTTCTGCACGGAGACGTCGAGCGCCGCCGTCGGCTCATCGAGGATCAGGATTTTAGGCTCAGCTGCCAGCGCGCGAGCAATCGCCACGCGCTGCTTCTGGCCACCGGAAAGCTCGTGCGGATATTTGCCGAGATACGACTGTGGCAGACGCACCAGACCCATCAACTCGTTCATGCGAGCTTCTCTCGCTGCACCATCAAGGCCAATCGCCTTCAAAGGCAGACCCAACGTCTGCTTGACTGTTCGCTTCGGATTCAGCGACGTGCCCGGGTTTTGATAAACGATCTGCGTCAATCGCTTGCCTTTATCGGGCGCCAAAGCATGGATCGACACCTTGCCACTCGTCGGCGCAACAAGATCCATGACGATCCGTGCAACGGTCGTCTTGCCGGACCCGGACTCGCCTGCAAGGCCAAGAACCTCACCTTCCCTCAATATTAGATCCACATCGCGCACGGCATGGTAGCCGGGACGCCTGCCATAAATCTTATTGAGGCTCTCGATCTCGATAATCGGGGCATTTTCGCTGCCTGCCTGATCTGTGACGCGAGAGCCGTAGAGTGGCGGGACTGCATCGAGCAGAGCAACCGTGTAGGGCGCCTTTGGCTCAGACAGAATTTCGGCACATGGGCCGCTTTCGACAATGTCTCCGTGATGCATGACCACGACCCGGTCTGCAACCTTGCGGACTACACCCAGATTGTGGGTGATCATCAGCAATGCCATGTTTTCTTCGACGACAAGCTGGTTGATGAGATTGAGGATCTCATCCTGCGTCGTTACATCCAGTGCGGTACCCGGCTCATCGGCGATCAGAAGTTTCGGTTGGTGCAAAAGTGCCAGACCGATCAGCACGCGCTGGCGCATGCCGCCCGACAGTTCCGATGGATAGGCATTCATGATCCGGTCGGTATCAGCAAGCTGCACACGACGCAGCACTTCAGCGATACGTATGCGACGCTCGGCCTTTGACGAAGACCTGCCCTGGCGCTTATCGGAAAAACGCATGACGTCATCGAGATGCGTACCAATCTTGAAAACCGGATTGAAGGAGGACAACGGATCTTGCATGATCAGAGAAAACGCGCTGCCCTTTAGGCTCTCGCGCTCTCCTCTCGACATTCCGAGCACATTGCTCCCGCCGAATGAAATCGAGCCAGATTGGATCGATGCGTTATTGGGTAACGTTCCAATGATGGCCTTGGCCGTTACCGATTTGCCCGAGCCCGTCTCACCGATGAGCGCTAAGCGTTCGCCCGCCGAGACGCTGAAGGAAACGTCGTTAAGGACCTGCCGGGTCCGACCGTAGGTGGTAAAGGAAACGGTTAGGTTTTCGACCTGGAGAAGCGGTTGGTTCATTGCTTAGCTCTCCACATCGAACATATCGCGCAGTCCATCACCCAGCAGGTTGAAGCCGAGCGTCGTGTAGAGGACTGCGATACCCGGGCAGACGACCTCCCACCAGAAATCGGGCATGAACTGACGACCGTCGGCCACCATCGACCCGAGATCGGGTATTGGCGGCTTCACACCAAAGCCGAGGAAACTCAGCGTCGCGCCAAACAGAATAACAAAGGCTGCATCAAGCGTTGTCTTTACAGAAAGCACGGGTATGCAGTTCGGCAGAATTTCACGGAAGAGGATGTGCACAGGACCTGCACCAGCCAGTCGCGCAGCCTCGATGTAATCTTCAGACGCAATCTGCTTGGATACGGCGTAAATCAGACGGGCATGCCACGTCCACCATAGAAGTGTGATCGCAATCATGGCGTTCATCAGCGTCGGTTCAAGCAGATTGGAGACTGCGAGCGCCATAACGAGGGGCGGCATTGCCAACATGACATTCGTCAGCCCGCTAATGAATTTTTCGGTCCAGCCTCCGAAATAACCGGCCATCAAGCCCAGCACTGCGCCAATGGGCACCGAAACGCCAAGCACGCCGATGACCAGCAGCAACGAGATCCTTAACCCGAAGACCGTGCGGGTAAAGATGTCTCGCCCAGCTTTGTCCGTGCCGAACCAGTGTACGGCATCCGGTGGCATATGGCGGGCACGAAAATCGACGATTGCGCCGACATGCTTCGGGTAAGGCGTCAGTAACGGGGCAAAGACAGCCAGGAAGATGACGGAAAATATAATCAGTGCACCAGTCACAGCTGCCGGATTGCGGCTGAAGCGATACCACATCATATATCCGGCACTCAGGCTCTGATCTCCCGCGTTGAGCATTTTGATATCAGCCATCAGCGGGCCTCCTTGCGACGAAGGCGTGGGTCGATCATCGTGATGAGAACATCGACAATGAGGTTCGCGACGACAAAGAACAAGCCAGCGACCAGCACCACAGCCGTGACAGCATTGAGGTCTTTCTGAAGGATCGAAGTCAGCCCGTATGACGCAAACCCGCCCCAGGCGAAGATCATCTCGATGACGAAGGCGTTGCCGATGAGCGATGCGAATTCGAGCCCCATGATGGTGAGGGGTGCAATGGATGACAGTTTCAGAAGATATTTGAAGATAATGACCCGCTCCGGCACACCGAAGCTCTTCAGCGTCAGCACATGATCCTTGCGCTGGTTCTCGATCATGGCGGAACGGGTGATACGCGTGATCTGGCCGATGCCTGCCATGGAAAGAGCGAATGCTGGCAGAGCCAAATGCTGGAGCGCATTCAGCGAAACATCAGGACGTCCCATGAGAAGCCCATCGACGATGAGCAGCCCGGTGGGACCGCCGGTCCACCCAAGGCTGTGATCCAGCCTGCCGATGATTGGCCAGCCGGACATGAAGCGAGCGGCGACAAGCTGAAGCGTGATCGCAAAAAGAAAGCTCGGGATGGTGACGCCAGTGAGAGACAGGAGGCGTCCGACGTGGTCGATCGCGCGGTCCCGATAATGCGCCATGATGACGCCAAGCGGGATCGCCACAGCGAACATGAAGATCACCGATACAATAACAAGCTCGAGTGTCGCCGGCACTGTCTGGGCTAAGTCGGTAATGACCGGACGTTGAGACACAAGCGACATACCTAGGTCGCCACGCAGTGCCTTTCCGACGTAATCGAGATACTGCATCACCAAAGGCTGATCGAGGCCCATCTGCTGTCGTAATACCTCGACTTGCTCCGCCGTAGCTGACGGACCAAGGGCCATACGTGCAGGATCGCCGGGAACGATGCGGGCAAGCACGAAAATCATGATCGAAAGCGCGATCATCACAAGAACGAATGCGCCAAGTCGCGTGAGAATAGCGACCAACGGGTGTTGCTGCATCGGTGAAGTTGTCCTCGCGCACCACTGAATTGACATACAGCATTTACGACATGACGGCTTTGAACAACGCCTCAACGGTATAGTTTTTTAACAGTATGGTATAGGTTTTCGAATTTATGGCAGCTACGATGCAGGGATGAATCGACTTCTCCCACGTCATCAGACCGTTCGGAATATCGCATCACGACCCGAAACGATCATCTTCCTGCGCGCACCTGCAGGGGCGGGGAAATCCGTCGTTTTGCGGATGCTGGGGCAGAAGTTATACAGACGTGTCTGCTTGAACCATCAGCCCCGAATGGACGACATTGATGATGGTGTCCTGCTGTGGGACGTGCCCGTCACCGCTCGATCCGCACGCCTGCCTTCGAAAGTGTTGGACGGGACACGACGGATTATTATTGCTTGCCGCCCGGAACAGCGCATCAGCGGGTTGTCGCGGCGTGTCCTGCACGAGGGCGCGATAACGATCTCGGCGAAGGATCTGATCTTTCGCGAAGACGAGACAGTTTCTCTACCTGTGAGCCAGCGCGAGAAGCTGATGAAAGATTACGGGGGATGGCCTGCTTTTCTGACCATCGCCGCTCGGGCCGACGATGACTCATGTCTAGATTATATGAGAGAGACATTTCTGACACCACTCTCTCCCGCACAAATCTATGACTTGTCGATATGGCTGGAGGCACCGCTCGCGGAGACGGCGGGTGATTGGAAAGTGTTCTTCCCGCCGGCACTAACCAGCGCTCCCGAACGTCACGGCGATCTCCTTCGGTTTATTCGGGTCGCCGTTCAGGAGCGTCTTTCGATGCTCATCGACAGTGGCGGAGTGGTGGATATGGCCGCAGCGATGGAACGTTCCGGGCGCCCACTGGCGGCGATGGAGATGCTTCTAGACCACGGCCATCAAGAGCACGCAGCGCAAATTCTCGAACGCGCGCATGGGCGCGAACTGATCTATCGCAGCAGCGTGGAAGCTTTTCAGAACATCATCATGCGCTTTTCCCAAAGCATCATGAGCACGAACGAGACGGTGCTGTTTGCGGTCGCGCGCAGCCTGCTGAAACAAGGCGAGCTTTCTCGTGCGCGCTATCTCACCTCACGTCATATGGGGCATGACTATCTTGACCCGCTGAAGGTTCTCAACCGCAACTCCCGTTTCTCTTTTGCCGCCCGGACGTTTCGCCTGAACCTGATGATCAGCGAAGACCTCACACCGACCGATGCGATGATTGTCCAGCTAGGCGAATTCATGGCCGATTATCCGCTTGGTGATTATGGCAAGTGGTCCGGTTACTACAACGCAATCCTCGAATTCGAAATCAGGCGCCGAAATTTCAGGGAAGCGGAGGCTGCTGCTGCAAGAGCATTGATTTACCTTGGCAAACAGGATGGGCAACCGCTACTGGAATTCTTCATTCACTTGCACCAGATTGTGCTGCGGTTGATGAGCGGTGACGTGTTGATGGCCCGGCGTGCCGCCAAGGAGGCGCGCGACAAGCTGGAGTCTGTGCCGCATGACGCCTCGCAAGAGTTCCGAATGATGAGGTTAGCGGAAGCGTGCCTTGCCTACGAGGCCGGTCGGCCACGCGAATTGCTGGATTTCGTACAAAATGAATTCGAGGCTTTCGCCGCAGCAGAAATATGGCCGAGCCTTATGCAATTTGCACTCCATTATGCTTCTCAGGTCTTAAGCGATAATTTCGCCATGACAATCAGGCCGGGCTTTCTGGACGGCTTGTGGATCCATCTATCCGAGGGCCTTCAATTTCATGCAATGATGGAGATTCGGACAGCGATTGCCTATCAAAACGCAAGTCGCTGGGCTGATGCAGCGGCGATTTTGACAGCTATACGAATGCCGATCAGCCGGAGTTGGGTAAACAGTGCTACCGATGAACTAACAAGGCTCAGCCGCCGCGATGAAATTGCCTACGCGTTGGCCTGGCTACGGGATGCAATCCACATCGCGACGCCACACGCCTATCTGCATCGTCAGTTGGAGGCACTTCTTTCCAATCCCAAAGTCACCAACCGTGAACGCGTTGGATTGCAGTTGTGGCAAAGCTACGCATCTCACCAGAGGCGTGATAGGACGAGCGCCCGCACACAGCTGCTTTCGGCCCTGGAAACCGCCACACGACTAGGCTGTAACGGCGTGCTTTCCGAGGAAAGGCAGTTTTTGTCACCCTTGCTGAATGATCAGCGCATTCGCTCTTTCATCGAAACTTCGTCGGACGTGAGAACTGCGCTATCGATCTTTGCTGGATCGATCACGTCGCCTCATGCACGGGCAATCCATGGCGGACTGTCTCAGCGCGAAGCACAGATGCTACAGCTGGTCGCTTCTGGATTGGCAAACAAGAAAATCGCGTCCACACTCAACATATCCGAAGTAACGGTGAAATTTCACATCGGCAACCTTCTTCGAAAGCTTGGCTGCACTCGTCGCGCGGAAGCTATAAAAGCAGCAAAGGCGCTTGGATGGATATGATCTGTAATCTGTAATCTGTAATCTGTAATCTGTAATCAGCTATCGCTCATTCACGCGTAGACGTGAGCCGATTGGAAAGGTTTTTTCTCAATTACTGACCGATTGGCTGCCATCAATCTTCGGGTATCGGAAAACCAAATGCATACAAGCTCTTGATGACATCCAACCGTCGTTCAAATCGAGTGACTTTAAGCCGAAGCAACGCGGTCCGCCGAGCTTCTGCAACCTTTTGTGTCGTTCGTCTTGCAGACTACTGCATTGGCAGTGGTTGATGAGGGGTCACGCTAAGCGCGCAGCTCATGGCTTGTCCGAACTGTCATTTGAGACAGCATAATCTTGGAGGACTGTGCCAAGTCTGGCAAGGTTTCCCTTCAGCTCCTCATAACCGGCCGTCTTCTCTCGGGTCACCTCGTCCATATAAAGCCTGCGGTTAAGCTCGATCTGGATGCTGTGGCGGTTTTTCTCTGGTGCGTTATAGGCGGAAACGAGTTCGGCACCGCGAAACGGCACGTTGAGAGACACGGAATAGCCGAAACTTTCCAGCGTCCTGATGACCAGTTGCACGAATTCCGGCTCACTGCTCGTCCCGTCGTAATCTCCAACAACGATGTCCTTTCGCACCGTTCCTGCCGGATCGGGTGACAGGGCGTGGCCTATGGCTGGCATAGAGTGGCAGTTGACATGATAGACGCGACCGAAGGCGTCGTAGGTCTCGTCCAGCAACCGGACCAATTGCTGATGATAGGGACGCCAATAGGTGTCGATGCGTTTTTCAAGTTCGCTGACGGTCAGTTTGCGGCCATACATGGGTTGGTCTCCCCAGGCGAAACGCCATGTCAGGCCCATCCCGCGACGCGCCGAAGCACTGTCTCGCACCGCATGCGGCCATGGGCCATCGACAAGCTCCAGATCGACGTCTTGCAGTGACCGATTGAGATCGAGAAAGCTTCGAGGGAAGTGAGCCAGAAGCATCCGAGCGCCAATGGCAGGGGCAAAGCCGAACAGGTCATCGACATAGGTATCGGACGCCACCAGCACCAGTTCGTCTGAGGCGACCCGCTCGAAATCCGTTGGAATCATCAGGCCGCTATGGGGCGAGTCGAACACCATGGGGATAGCAGGCGCGCTTGGCGGCATGATGGACAGAACGCCATCGATATCGAGAGGCGAAATCGAAAAATCTTTCATGCCATATTCCATTCATGCAGGGGCAGCGTAAGCCGCAGGATAGGTGGTGTCCGCCATGCCGATGAAGCTTTCGCCACGACGGCCAACCATGCCCGGTGCCGCAAAAGGCCGTGGAAAAACCACCTGTGCTGCGGCTTTGACCTTGGCGATCTGCGACAGCGCGGCGATGTAGCCAGCAGGCATATCGACATTGACGATGATATCGGCGTGAGGACCCGTCGTCATGCGCGGGGTGTTCATCGCATCTTCGATGTCCATTCCGGCATGCACGACCATGCCGGTCAGTTGCGCAAGCGATGGCACGATCTGGTTGCCGCCGGCGGCTCCATAGGCCGCGATGGCGCCATCGGAATCGGTGAGGACAACCGGGCACATATTGCTCGGCGCATAGGCATTCGGCTTTAGGGAATTGGCACGACCGGGGGTCGGATCGAACCAGGACATGCCGTTGTTCAGCAGAATGCCGGTGGAGGAGGACAAAGCCCGCGCGCCGAACCGGTTCAGCAAGGTGAAGGTGATGGCCACCATCCGTCCTGCGCTGTCCACGGCATTAACCTGCGTCGTGCTGGTTTTGTTGGTGGTTTCCGCCGGGTTGAGCCTGCGGCGGTGAGCGCCAAAGGATTCCCACAGGGCCTGAGACATCGCGGTAAAGAATCCGGCATCCACCGGGCCGATGCCACGGGTCTTGTCGAAGAAGGCCAGGGCATCGAACAGGCGTTGCCCGGCACTCGTCTCTCCTGCAACATGGACAGTCTTGTCCTGCAAGGCCATGCTTCGTGCCGGGTAAAGCCGCGCTTCGTAAGCCGTGAGATCGTCAAGCGTCATGAAGCTGCCGCCCGCATGCAAATCTGCAATCAGCTTCTGGCCAATGGCACCGCCATAAAGCGCGTCCGGACCATCCTTCGCCAGTGTCTCCAATGTTTCGGCGAGCGCCGTCAACGGCAGAACGGTGCCGGGTTCCGGCGGGTAACCATCCGGCATGAACACGCTGCGTGCGCCTTCGTCCTTCGCAAGACCGGATGCTGCAATGGCGATGGCGAGTGTTGTGTGCCAGTCAACGACGAGACCTTTTCGGGCACGTTCGATGGCCGGTGCGAGTGCAGCGTCGAAACCGATCGTGCCATAGCGCTTCAGCGCCTCCGCAAATCCGCGTACGCAGCCGGGCACGACCGCTGCAGTGAACCCGTCCACATTGCGGCTTTCTACCGAGGCGGGGTGACCGATGAATGTCTTGATGGTGGGGTCAGGCCGGTAAAAATCAACATCGACAGAGGACGGCACACGCCCGGTAAATTCGATCGTATCGACCGTTCCATCGGGCTGAGCCACCAGCATGTAACCGCATGCGGCAAGGCTGGTCATCCACGGTTCGACCGTCTGCAGGGTGAAGGCTGCGGTCACAGCCGCATCGACGGCATTTCCACCAGCGCGCAATACCGCGGCACCGGCTTCCGCCGCGACGAAATGCTGGGATGTAACGACCCCTTTTGGGCTGACACCCGGCGTCTTGCGAGTCGTGCTCCGCTCGACGCGCAGATGATCGAATTGTGGATTTTCCATCACTTTGCCTCCAGCGCCGCTGCCACCATGCGGCTTGCGCCAGAGAGATCGCCAAGCTTCTCGCCAGCCTCGATCTTGCCCTTGTTGCGCCCCGCCCGCGCCTGCCGGATCATTGCTTCTTCCAAGACCTCTTCCGCCTCATCGAGAGGGATGACGAGGATGCCGCTAGAATCTGCAATGACCACATCTCCCGGCATGACAGGCACATTGCCGCAGGAAACAGGAAGGTTGAGCGAGCCACCCAGATCGTTCAGCCGGGTTGTGATGCCGGACACGCCGCGCGACCACAAGGGCATGTCCAGTTCGATGATTTCCTCAACATCCGTGCACGGCCCGTCTATGACGACGCCTATGGCTCCAGCGGTTTTGATGGCAAATGCCACACCCCCGCCGATGCAGGCGTGCCTGTTATCGCCGAGGCGATCGACGAAGAGAAAGTCGCCCGGGCGGATGACGGAAACCGCATGGTGTAGCAAGGTGGAATCCGTGGCGGGAATGGCAACGGTCACGGCAGTGCCGACCAATGTACGGCCTGCATCGACAACGGGTGTGATGGAGTGATGGACGAAACCACGGTGGCGAAAATGCCCGATGGTGGCAACCTCGACGCTTTCGAACTTGGCGATCAGCTCGGGGTCGATCTGCTTGGGTTGGGCGCCGATATGGTACTTCTTCATGACAGGTCCTCTGCGATTTTGGCGGCTTCCGGCTTGTGTTGCCAGCCCTTGCCCGGAACTGCGGCAAGCAATTCTCTCGTGTAGGCATCCTTTGGCGCGCCAAACAGCGATGCCGGATCACCCCTCTCAACGATGCGACCTTGACGCATAACGGCGATGTTGTCGCAAATCTGGCTCGCAACCCGCAAATCATGCGTGATGAACAGGATGCCGAAACCAAGCCGTGCCTGCATTTTTGCCAGAAGTTCCAGCACCTGCGCCTGCACCGAAACATCGAGAGCGGACACGGACTCGTCGGCGATCAACAGTTCCGGCTCGACGGCAAGCGCGCGTGCAATGCAGATACGCTGTCTCTGCCCGCCGGAAAATTCATGCGGAAACCGGGTCGCCGAAGCACGATCCAGACCGCACGCTTCCAGCAGATCGAGTGCACGCTGCATGGCGGCTTTCCTGTCCAGACCGTGGACGATAGTCCCTTCGGCAATGGCATCCCCGATACACTGACGCGGATCAAGCGCCGTATAGGGGTCTTGAAAGACGATCTGGACTTTCCGTCGGGCTTCACGTAGCGCTTTGCCGCGCAGGCCCGAGAAATCGCCATCCGAAATGACGATATCGCCGCTTTCCGGCTGAATAAGGCGAATGACGCATTGCGCCAGCGTCGATTTACCCGAACCCGACTCACCGACAAGCCCCAGCGTTTCACCGCGGCGGATGGTGATATCGACATCGTCTACTGCCTTGACGACACGACCAGACCCGAAAACGCCTGACAAGGAAAACGTCTTGATGATGTTTTTTGCGATGAGAACGGGCGTTCCCAGCCCCTCCCGCTCCTTTCGAGGTGTGAGCGTTGGCACCGCTGCCAGCAATCTTTTCGTGTAATCCTGTTGCGGATAATTGAGAACCTCGTCCCGCGATCCGATCTCGATGAGTCTGCCCTTCTGCATGACCGCCACGCGGTCGGCAATTTCAGCCACTACGCCGAAGTCGTGGGTGATGAAAATAATGCCTGTTTCGTGCCGCTCTCTCAATTCGAGCATCAGCTTGAGGATTTGCGCCTGCGTCGTCACATCCAGCGCCGTCGTCGGCTCGTCCGCAATCAGGACGGATGGTTCGAGCGCGAGCGCCGTGGCAATCATCACGCGCTGGCATTGGCCACCGGATAGTTGATGGGGATAGGAATGGAATATCTGTTCAGGGTTGGGCAGTTGCACTTCCTGGAACAGCTTGATGACCCGCTCCTTGATCTCTGAGTTCGAGAGAGACGTATGGACCCGAAACGCCTCGGACACCTGCTCGCCGATGCGGAAGATTGGGTTGAGCGCGGCTGTCGGCTCCTGAAAAATCATCGCGATTCTGCACCCGGTGATGCTGCGCCTTGTCGCGTCATCAATCGTCAGGAGGTTCTTGTCCTCGAATATGACCTTTCCGCTTGGCTTGCCGAGATTGCTGGGCAGCAATCCCATGGTGGCAAGCGCCGTCAGGGATTTGCCGGAACCGGATTCGCCCACGATGCAGAGTATTTCACCTTTGGCGACAGTCAGGGACAGGTCCTCGACTGCAAAGCCGCGCTCTGCGCCCTGCGGCAGGGGAACGCTCAAGTGATCGATCGACAGCCTTACGTCACTCATGGTCAGATCGCCTTATGTGTTTGAGACGGTGAGCGCATGTCGAAAGCGCGCATGTGGTCCACGAACCGGCTGCAAAAGCCGACGAGATGCTCAACGATCCGCTCGCCTTTTTCGGCCGTTGCGAGCAGCGGATCGCCACCCAGCATGCCATCGGCATTCACTTCATGGCAGTTGAGCGGCACATTCACCGGCATGCCTTCGAACTGGATGGTGTTGACACCACCCGTGGCAAGCCCGAATGCCTTGGCGCGACGGGCTGGTCTTGCAAGGTCAATGCGCAACAACTCCGGAAACAGATGCATATAGACGGAGGTCAGCGGCTCCGCGCCATGGCCGCGTGCCGCAGCAGGGGCCGGGCCATGCAGTTCCTGCCACAGGGCGTCCGGTATCGATTGCCACAGATTGATCGATGCCACCGAAACGCCGCGTTCTGCACGAACGCGCCGAACGACCTGATCAATCAGCGACGCATTGGTCGTATGGCCATTGAGGATGAGGATATGATCGATGCCGTGATCCAGAAAGGCTGCGACCATATCCTCCACAAGAGCCATGAAGGTCGCGGGCCGCAACTGGATGCCGCCGGGAATGGTTTTGAAGAAATCCGCATAACCGAACGGCACCGTGGGTGCCACAATGGCGCCAGAGGCCTCGGCCACCTTGAGCGCGATGGCTTCCGTCAGCATGAAATCACCCATGGGAGCGTGTGGCCCCTGCTCTTCCTGACTGCCGAATGGCAGAAGGATCACGGGTTTTTCCGGGAGACGTTCGCGAAACTCCGCGAACGTCATGTCTTTCAGGGCGTTCTTGCGCATGTTGCCCATCACACCAGCTTGAAGTAGTCGCCGTAGATGCGCATTTCGCCATTCGGCTTGAGGCGGAACTCGATGCCAGACCGGTGGGCGCAATTATAGACGCTCTTCCACATGTAATAGCCCGGCGTGACGCGCTGCCACTCGTCGGAAAGGGCGAGATACGCAGCTTTGCGCTCCTCGAAATTCGTCGCGGCATCGAACTTCTTGCCGAGATCGAGAAATTCGGGCGTTGGATCCCAGGTCTTCCAGCTTGCCGTCGAGCGCGACGCCGTCGGACCCCAATCCAGCCAGAGCGGCTGATAGGGGTCGCCCGGAATGAAATCCGAACTCATCGACATGTTCATCATGTGGTACGGCCGACGATAGACCAGTTCGAAATTATCCAGCACCTGCGCCTGCACATTGACGCCGATTTCGCGCCATTGCTCGATCATGATTTCGGCAGCCGCCTCGTAGTTCGGATAGAACTGGCGCGTGATGTGCCAGATCAGCGTCTCACCCTTGTATTTCGTCTTGGCGACCAGCGCCTTCGCGGCTTCGACATCATAGGGAAGCTTGACCGGCAAATTCGGATCGTAGAACTTGCCGTATTCCTTGAAGTTGAAGGGCACGGCTGGATGTTCGGTCGTTCCGTTGAACAGCGCCTGAACGATGGCATTCATATCGATGGCCTGAACCATGGCGTAACGCAGGTTCGGATCGACCAGCGGATTGTCCACGGGGTCTGGCCGCGTGTTGAACGCAATCGCCGGGTAGTTATCCGCGAGAACACGCTTCAGCGTCACACCATCATAGCTTTCCAGCGATGCTTCCTGATCGGTCGGAATATTGACGATGAAGTCGAATTCCTTCGAGACCAGACCGGCCATGCGTGCAGCAAACTCGGGAATAATTTTCCAGTTGACCTTCTGCGCCGGAGGAGGCCCAGCCCAGTATTCATCGAACGCATCGAGGACCATGATTTCGCCTGAACGGAAGGTTGTGACCTTGTAAGGCCCCGTACCGATGGGCTTTTGACCAAAGGCATCGACGCCCACTTCCAGATAGTATCTCTTCGGCACCACGAAGCCGATATAGCCGGTCAACTTGGCTGGAATGTTCGGGTCTGGTGCGGCGGTCTCGATCTCGAACGTATATTTTCCGGTTGCTTCGACCCGCTTGAAACCAGCCGTAAATGTCTTGCCGCGCGGTTCGAACGGCTTCTCCCCCCATAGACGCTCTGGCGACAGGGTGAAGACCGCGTCCTCAGCAGTCATTTCGCTGCCATCGTGAAATTTCACGCCCTCGCGGAGAGTGAATGTCCAGATATTGCCCTTCTGCTCCCACTTGGATGCCAGCTTGGGCGCGAAGATCAAACCATTCTCGTCATTTATATAATCCCGCTCGACCAGCGTATCGTAGAAATTCGGGAAGATACGTCGGGATGTGGTGGAGATGCCGTTGATCGGGGCCATCGTCGCCCACAGATTATCGACGGCGATGTTGAGTGTGGGCCGTTGCTGGGCCTGTGCCGACGGCACCCGGCCTGCCAATGTGACTGCGCCTGCTGCGAGCAGGAGACTTCCAACCTCACGCCTGGTAAACATGTTCCACCTTCCTTGATCTTGTTTTATTTGTTTATGCGTTGCGTCCCTGCAGCATCGGGTCGAGCCGGTCACGCAGCCAGTCGCCGACGATACTCATCGAGAGTGTTACGAGGAAAATCACCGTGCCGGGCACGACGGAAATCCACCATGCCGTCGAGAGATAGTCGCGGCCATCGCCGAGGATTTGACCGAGGCTCGTCTGCGGTGCCTGGATGCCGAGGCCGAGAAAGCTCAGCGATGTCTCAAGCAGAATGATTTGCGGGAATGTCAGCGTTACCTGAACGATCAAGGCACTCGCGACATTGGGCAACACATGCCGCAAATAGAGCCTGCTATTGCCAGCGCCCAGTGCGACGATGGCCTTGGCATAGGGCTGATTGACCGCCGAAAGCACGACGCCTCTGGAAAGACGGGCATATTTTTCCCACCCGAACAGACCCATCAGCAGAATGAACAGGGTAAGGCTGTTGCCGAAGAATGCCAGAAGCGTCAGCGTGATAAGGATGAACGGCAGCGATGCTTGGAAATCCACCAGCATCATCAGCACTTCATCCATCAAGCCACGGAAATGTGCGGCAATGAAACCTATGAGAGAGCCGAAGACGGCGCCGATGATCGTGCCCGCTATGGCGACAGAGAGCGACATCTGCAAACCGGCAATGACGCGGGCGACCATATCGCGACCGATGCGATCTGTTCCGAGCGGGAAATCCGGGTTACCGCCGAGGAAGGCCGGGGGCTTCAGACGCGCAAGCAGGTTCTGTTGCGTGACGCCGTGCGACGTGAAGATATTTCCGACGATGGCGATGAACACCGCCAGTGCCAGCACGATCACAGCAAAAATAAGAATGGGAGAGCGACGCTTCATCGTGATCGTCCTAGTTCGAGACGCGGATGCGCGGATCAAGCAAACCATAAAGCAGGTCCACGATGAGGTTGGCCATGACCATGGTGACCGCCATGATGAGAACCAGCGCTTGCACGACAGCAAGGTCGCGAGACGACACGGCTGTAACCAACAATCTGCCGACGCCGGGCCAGGCAAACACGGTCTCCACGACAATCGCACCGCCAATGAGTTCGCCCAGATTAAGGCCGATAATTGTGATGATCGGGATGCCCGCATTGGGAAGCGCGTGGAACACGATGCGTTTCCAGTAACTGACCCCTTTTGCGGCTGCGGCGCGGATATAGAGCTTGTCCAGCACTTCCAGCATGGCCGAGCGCGTAAAGCGCGCGAGCGTTCCGGCCGTAAATGTCGCAAGCGTCAGTGCCGGCATCAGGACATGCCATATCGTTCCCGTCCCCGAACTGGGAAGCCATTGCAGGCCTAGCGAAAACAACAGGATGAGAAGGATGCCGAGAAAGAAATTCGGGATGGCAAAGCCGAATACTGCTGTGGCCATGATCAGATTATCGAAGGGCGAGCCACGCTTGATGGCGGCGATGATGCCTGCCGGAATGCCGATCAGGATAGCGCCCGCATAGGCAAACAGCCCGAGCATGATCGTCCATGGCACACGCTCCGCAATGATGTCGATGACCTCCCGACCGTCGCGGTAGGAAATGCCGAACTGGCCCGTCGCCATCTGTGCGATGTAGCGAAAATATTGGACCCAGAGTGGGTCATCGAGCCGCCAGAGCGCTCGAAACTGTTCGATTTCATCAGGCGTTGCATCTGCCCCGACAAGGGCGACGACCGGGTCTCCGGACGTTCTCAGAACGACGAATGTGAAGGTCACGACGAACCACAGCGTCAACGCCGTGCGCAGTATTTTCAGCAACCAGAAGCGTGTCATAGGGCTCCGTTTTCTGGAATTGATGTTTCAGCTATTCCCGTTATTTCATTTGTTTTTTTCAGATAATCACGGAAATAAATTATTATCTATTACAAAATAAGCCGGGTATTGATATCTGTAGGATATGAAATATGGCATAGAGTTTCGTCACCTTCACTATTTTGCCTGCGTTGCGGAGGAGCTGCATTTCAGCCGCGCGGCAGACCGGCTTGGCATGGCACAAGCGCCTCTCAGCCAGCAGATCCGTCAACTCGAGGAACGTATCGGGACGCGACTTCTGTCGCGCACGACACGCAGCGTGAAACTGACACCGGCGGGAGAGATTTTCCTGCGTCATGCCATGGAAATACTAGGCGGCATCGACAGAGCGGTCACGCACACGCGTTCTATTTCTGGCGATGATAGTGGAAAGATCTACGTGAGCGGCGTTCACGTTGCCCTGTCGCATGTACTGCCTGGCGTCATTGCCGAGTTTCACAAGAAATACCCAAATATTCAGGTCGATGTGCAGTTGCTTGGCACCGCCAGCCAATTGGAAATGCTTCAGAACGGGAGCGTACAAGTGGCCTTCATCCGCCCCACCAATCCTGCGGGCTTTCTGAAAACCGAGCATCTGCTGAAAGAAGGTTTCGTGGCTGTGCTGCACAAGGACCACCGCTTGGCTAGGCAGGAGGCGATCAGCGTCAAGGATTTCGCTGGCGAACCCATCATTACCTATGCGCCAACAGTTGGCGCGAGTTATTACCATGTCATCATGGATGCGTTCAGGCTCGCAGGCATCTATCCCATGGTGGTTCAGGAGGTGTCGCACACCCTTGCCATAGCCACGCTTGTTGCCGCTGGCGTGGGTATCGCAATCGCGCCGTCGTGGCTTGCTCATAATCTCAGCCCACATTTGGTCTACCGCGCGCTCACCGAGATTCCGGACGAGGTGGAACTCGTTGTGGGATGGCAGGCCAATGAAAAATCAAAAGCCGTTCTAGATTTTGTAGAGTTTTCCAGACGCGAGTTTTCCGGCAGAAACCGCCTTCTTCCTGCACATATCGCATGATGTCTGCCTACAATGCGATAATGCCGGAGTGTTGGCTTTGCTTAATCATCACGCGTAATCGTGCATAGAGCCGGCTCGGTTTGCCTGAACAGTTCCGCGCGTTGTGTTAAGTGGATTTTCCGCCTCGACGAGGCTGCCGTTATTATTGGTGTCAGCGCGTTGAAGTACGCCTGATCCGGCGTCTGCCGGTCAAGCGATGAATTTGGGTTTCGGCTATCTGTAGAAGGTCGGATATCGGCCAATGCCGACGCGGACTGTCGGATTGGAGGTAGACTTCTTCGTATTTGATCGAACGCCAGAGCCGCTCAACGAACACCTTGTCGCGCCACGCGCCCTCGCCATCCATCGAGATGTGGATCTCAGCCTTCTTCAGCACCGCCGTGAAGTCGACGGAGGTAAACTGCGATCGCGGGGTGTGCGCACGAGATTAAAAAAACAGCCGCGCTGGCACTGGCACTGCTAACGGAACTCGGCTACGATCTGGCCTGGAATTTAACGCGGCGTCACATCTCGGGTCACAGCAAGTTCACTCCCAGTTTTGCTGGAACTTGCTACTTGCCCTTTGTCAGGACGAGGGTTCGGTCCAGCGCCTCTTTAAACCCCTGCAGAGAAACGGAAAACGGGATGTCCTTGTCGCCTTCATTCGATACGGCAACGATTTTGAGGGTTTTGCCTTCGCGAAGAGACTTGACTGTTTTATCAACGAAAATCAGCGGAACAACACACCCAATTGGCAGGCACGTCCTGAAGCGGGCGGGGGCGCCAGGCGGCAAATCATCGATGGCGAAGGTCGCACCTTTTTCCAGTCGTAGCCCAAACGGCAAGATGAGATTGCCCTTGAGGCCACCGTCGTTGGTTGGACGAACCTCAACGGTCAGTATCCGTTGGCCGTTGCCGTTTGTCTGAGACTGGGAGAAGGCGCATTCCTGTTTGGCGTCTCGGTTTGCGCAGTTTACCGTCCAATCCTTATACACCTCGGACAAAGCTGTCGGTGCCATCGGATCTGCATTTTGAGCCAAGGCCGACACTGCGGCCAGAACGGCCGCAGTGCATAGCACAATTTTCCGAAAATACATCAGAAGCGCACATTCAGCTTGGCGTCGACACCATTTACGGTCTCGTCGCTGCTGAAATCTCCATTATAGGAAACGCCGATGGTGGCCATGGTAGTAAGATTCATGGAAACACCAACCTGAACAATCATTGCATCCGTCGTGATGGGTGCCCCGCGAACAACGTAGCTATCGCTTGCGGCGAACGCGAAGCGGGAGGTCGGATCTGTGTCACCGAAAGCATGGCGCCATCCAACCATCCCCGTGGCCATTGCCTTTTGATTTCCAATATCGAAATCAGAGGAGAGACGTGCGCCAACCGTACTGAAGGTTGTATTGAGCGTATCTCCGCTGGATGTCAGCGCGCTGATGCCACCACTCTCTGTAAACCTGTCGGTATGAAGAGAAACCTGTGCCAGGTTGACAAAAGGCTCGAAGGCACCCAACCCCGTCTTAATTTTGTAACCAAGCTCTCCATAGGCTTGGAAAGTGCCCGCGTCGTAATCGGCCCGTAGATTTTCAGACAGACCCGCAAAATTAACGGACCGACGGCTTGATAGTTCGTGGATGGTGTAGGACGCCCCAGTGCGCAGGGAAATGGCATCCCATTGAGTGCCGCCATAGACACCGAAATGGTAGTTGTCGCTGTCTGTCGAGGAGTCGCGGCCGGACACATCAGCACCAGTGTGGCTGTATCCCGCGAAAGCACCAAGTCGGGTATCACCGTCGATCAAGGTATCGATACCGGTGATAATACCGCCAGTGGCGACATGCATGCCAGCCATCCCATCGTGAGCATCTATCCCGCTCCAGGATCCGAAGGCTTGTCCCCAAATCGACCAAACTGGCTCGGACGGGGTTTTCATCACAGCAGCCATCGGGTCAGATTTACCCCAACGATCGTCATCCCAGAAGTTCATGACCATGGTCGGGCTTGTCACCTTTGCAGCCGTATCTCCGGTTCCGGCACGCAGGCGATCGTTGGTTGCGTCACGGACCAGACCACTGCCCATGATAATGGCCGATTTTGCAGAGGCGTTCGCCTCGCCTGATAGCTGGTCGAATGCACTGCGCGCTTCGTTAGCATCAAGGAGAAGCAACTTGTTGTAGAGCGAGAGACTGTCTCCGCTCTGCTGCAGCGTGTTCAGTGACCGGGAGACCGCGATTTGATTGGAGGTCGCGGCAACGCTATCGAAAAGGCCTGCACCAGGTTGGCTGGGCGGGTTGGGGTTTGTTGGTGGGTTTGGATTGGTGGGCGGATTTGGGTTGGTCGGCGGGTTAGGATTCGTTGGTGGATTAGGATTGCTAGGGGGATTGGGATTGGTGGGTGTTCCAGTATCTTTGACGGCAATCTTCAGGTCAATCTGCTTTTCCTGCTGATCGAGGGCAACATCCAGAAACGCGGATTTCGACAATGCCTGAGCGAAAGAACCCTGAATTCCACCTGCCGATGTCAAGATTGTATAACTTTGCCCATTCCTATAACTCGTTGCTGGGTCAAGTGCCGTGACCTGTACGGATGCGTCTTTCCCGATGACCGTTTTGCCCCCAGCATCGGAGGTTTGCCACACGCCGTTTACGATATTGCCGTTGGCTGCCTTGAGCGTATCCACCGACACCCGGTCGCTCTGACCATTGCCCGCTACGTCAACTGCATAGATCGCACCGTCATTGAACGCGAGTTGACCCTTGACAACCATCGCGCCAATCGCGTTGCTGCTGTCACCCGGCGAAAGTGTTGCACCTGTGTCGATAAAGGTGTTTCCCACGGTGCCGCTACCAGCGAGTGTTCCGTAGACACCTTTGGGAAGTCCTCTCGCATCGCGCAGGTAATCCCCCATGACTTGAACTGTGCTGGTGTAAAATTCAGTCCCCATGAAGTTTGTCACGAGACTTCCCGTTTCACCACCAATGACGAGCGTGCCGTTCTTGACCCAAAACTGATTGCTCGATGGAAGTGTCGTGCTATCCGGGACCACTTTTGTACCCAGGTCGCCTTTGATCGTCAGCTTGCTGCCCCCATCCACGATCACGCCGCCGGAAATATTGTCATACGCGCTGAATCCAGTCAGGTCGCCACTGATCGTTGTCGTGCCTGCAAGGCTGGCAATGGATCCATTCCCGATGAGCTTGTTGGAAAATTGATAGTCGCTGTTGGTATGATTGAAGACGACGCGCGCAGTTTCCGATTTTCCAAAGTCGATGACGGCTTCAGGATTCAAGCTACCTGCCGCCCGCGTATCGATAGCGACGGGATCTGCTCCAAGCCTTGTATTATCGACCCGTCCGCCAAAGATCAGAAAGGCGTCCTCCGTCATCTTGATCGTGTTGGCCACATTCAATTTGCTTCCGTCAGCAACGACGATCCGGCCATCGAGGTCGATCTTATCCGTTACGGTCACTGTGGTGTTGCCGCCGGAACTCAAGAATTCGCCTGAGCTTTCGATATTCAGGTATTTCGTCTGGAAAGTCGCACCATCGCTGACCGCGAGCGATCCGTTCAGACCAGCATTGCCACTGTTTATCCAGCTCGTGCCAGCACCGCGGATATTCATATTGGCAACACCAGTCGTGTCCGCAATGTTAAATCCTGCAGACTTCGTCGAAACGGTTGCGCCATTTTCAACAGTCAAAAAAGACGAAGGTCGGGCTGCCAAAGTTGCATTTTCATCCTGGTCGGAACCGGTCGAAAAACTATCGGCTGAAAGGATCGATCCCGCACCTGATACCGTCAGGTAACCGCGAGAGTTGGCACCTGATCCCAATGTTATATCTCTGGCATCGACCTTGGCTCCGCTCAAAACATTCAGGGTTCCAACACCTCCGAAAGGGCAAACGATCGAGAGGCAATTTCCTCCAATCGTCAGTGTATTACCCAATACGGCATTTGTTCGCACCACCGTCAATTCAGATCCCGCGCCTGATACGGTGACCGTCCCCTCCGACGTGTCGGAGCTACCGATCATTGCATCCGATCCAACAGATACTTTCGCACCATCTGTGATCGTTGCGCTGACGCCCTTATTGTTCAATCCGATGATCATGTCGCCTGTGATCACCTGGTCGGTCGTCCATTGAACGCTGCCGCTATCCAAGATGTAGTTCTGCTGTTGTGCCATGGCAGAAGAGACGCTTAACGCCATGATAGCCGAAATTGTCACGAAGCTGCCGTGAAAGGCCGTGAGGGCTGTCGAACTGGAAAGAAGCTTCACGGGGATCTGTGTCTTTGAATGCGGCCGCAACTAAACCTCCTGCAATATGAAATGTTGAGAGACGAGGATTCCCCACCGCTCTCACAAATGTGAAGAGATATCGCATTGAGCACAGCACAACGGGTTATGCCATTAGAACGCATGTACTAGGCGGCCCGCCGTACGGGATTGAAGCCCTAAAGGGATATGGACTCGACGACGGCTTTCGCGCTCAAAAGCCAACGGAGGCACCCGTGTCGAAGTCGTTGATCATCTGCCAAGGCCATAGCAAGTGCCAGTCGCGTCATACCCTTTGAACGGGATATCACGGTGGTCGCCAGACGATGCGAACAGCTTTGCACGAGCGACAGATGTTTGATTATAATGGCGGCACGGTAATTTAGGCCGGAGAGGAACCAGAACTATGGCCTGCTGCCAATTTCGTGGACACCGAGTTAAGGTGCTGGCAATGAAACTGGAGCGCATGAATGCAACGAAGGAAGTTCAGCCGGGAGTACAAGCTTGACGCAGTGAAGTTGGTTAAGGAGCGTGGGGTCACTGTTGCTCAGGCAGCCGGCGATCGTGATGTTCATGAGAATGTCTTGCGCAAGTGGCAACTGACCTCAACTTTATTTCGGGCTATGTGCCGCGCAGAATTTGCTGATGCTACTATCCTCTCATCTTTCTACCATGACAGATTCAGCACTACGAAATTTGGGCGCATCGCAGACAGCCTCGATATTATTTCCATCTGGATCCAGCACAAAGGCCGCATAGTACCGGTCGTGGTAGGGCCGTAGACCGGGCGCTCCGTTCGACCTGCCTCCAGCTTGTAGGGCGAGCCGGTAGAACGCATCGACGTCGCCTTGTGAACGAGCCTGAAAAGCGAGATGAATCCGAGAGACATACTCATCGGCAGCATCGACGTATATTTCGTCGATGATGAAGTGATCAGCCGCATCCTGGAAAACGTCTCCGAGATGAAGCGCGTCACAGATGGCTCGATAAAACCGACGGCTCCGATCGAGATCAGACACCCGAAGATGGACATGATCAATCACGCGACCTAAATGGATCATCGTCGTCTCCCGAAACTTATGGATCGAGACGTTTATCGCTCTCAGAAATCCACTGTGAAAACCCTCTCGTCGTCCCGAAGTTCCTTCATCTGAGGCTTGATCGCTGTT
Source organism: Hyphomicrobiales bacterium (assembly GCA_900472925.1). GTDB lineage: Bacteria > Pseudomonadota > Alphaproteobacteria > Rhizobiales > Rhizobiaceae > Agrobacterium. The sequence goes on along the minus strand of UCJU01000007.1, from coordinate 358,501 downwards.
GATGAGCGCCGAGGAAGCCGGGTGCGGTGTCGAAGCGACTTTGACTGTTGTTTTAGCCGACCATACCGAGGTTTTTGCCGGGAATATCATCATAATGAGGGTTTTAGATCATGGGCGATCAACGTCCAGCAATCGAAAAGCTCCCAATATAGCTTTGGGAGGCTTCGAACCGACTTTCCGCAATGAGGAGAGCGATTTGTGTAAAAACTTGGCAACCATAGCCGGCGTTGCTACTAGAAAACATCCACGCCACAAGCTTGTATCCTTTCAATGCCAGAGTCTGGAACCTGTGTCACGAACTCATCTGTGTGGCGTCAGAGCACGGCGCCGTCCGGCAAGGACGGGAGCGTAGGCTGCCAGGCGGTGGGATATGAACTCCGTGAAGAGCCGCACGCGCTTTGTTTTGCGTGTCTCCCCTGCGTGCCAAGCGATAACGACGTTGGCTGATGCCAAATCAGGTTTGCTACGCCTGGAACACTGATATCAAAAAAGCCTCAGCAGGGCCGACTTCAGTCCCGCCGAGGCCTTTTTGTTGTTTCGCTACGTCAAAGAATGCCTGTGATATGAGAATAACGGCTAGTCTGGCCGTGATCCGTCAAGCTGTCAACTTTTGATGAAGGCCAACAGATCGGCATTCAGCACATCGGCATTGACGGTGAGCATGCCGTGCGAGAAGCCCGGATACGTCTTCAGCTTGCCGTTCTTCAACAGCTTGGCCGACTTGTGAGCCGAGTCGGCGATTGGAACGATCTGGTCGTCTTCCCCATGCAGAACCAGCGTCGGAACGCCGATATTCTTCAAATCCTCCGTCTGGTCGGTTTCAGAGAACGCCTTGATGCCATCGTAATGGGCTTTTGCGCTACCCATCATGCCTTGACGCCACCAGTTCTGGATCACGCCTTCATGCACGGTCGCGCCATCGCGGTTGAAGCCGTAGAAGGGGCCTGCCGGAACATCGCAGAAGAACTGCGCGCGGTTTGCGGCAAGGGCTGAGCGGAAGCCGTCGAAGACTTCCATCGGCAGACCTTCCGGATTGGCATCCGTCTTGACCATGATCGGCGGAACGGCGGAGACGAGAACCGCCTTGGCAACACGGCCGGACGGTTCGCCATGCTTTGCCACGTAACGGGCAACTTCGCCGCCGCCAGTGGAGTGGCCAATGTGTACGGCATTCTTCAGGTCCAGCGCTTCGACGACGGCGAAGGCGTCGGAAGCGTAATGATCCATATCATGGCCCTCCGAGACTTGGGCCGAGCGACCATGACCACGGCGGTCATGCGCCACAACGCGAAAGCCTTTGGAGAGGAAGAACAGCATCTGCGCATCCCAATCGTCGGAAGACAATGGCCAGCCGTGATGGAAGACGATTGGCTGTGCGTCCTTTGGACCCCAGTCCTTGTAGAAGATTTCGGTGCCGTCTTTTGTTGTTACATAGCCCATGTTGGTTTCTCCTTGTGCTGAACTGTTTGAGGGATCGTTTTGCGAGAACGCGAGTGCCGGAATGCTGTTGCTGGCAAGCGCCATGCTGCCGATTAATACGCTGCGTCTCGACACGAAAAACCTGTCAGTATCCAATGTCATATGTATCTCCTGTCACGCTCTGGGCCGATATCAATCGTCGTGTGTGACGAGCGTTATCGGGCGGATTTTGACCGTTCCGCTAGCGCAGATCCGTTATTGAGACTTCGCCGATGTAGCCTTGGCAGCCTGATCGATGGTGTCAGAGATAACCGCAGGCTGCGTCATGAAGAGCGCGTGGCTGGCAGAGACCTTGGTGATTTTGGCACCGATGCGCTCGGCCATATGGATCAGCATGGCTTGGTCGAATGCCTTGTCTTCGGTGGCGATCACTGCCCAACTGGGCTTTGTGTGCCAAGCGGCATTTTCGAGCTTGGTACCGAACGCCGACATGTTGATTGGCACCTGCGAAGCACTCATAAACGCCGCATCTGCATCGCTGACGTCATGCGCGAAGCCGGCCTTGAACTTGGCAGGGCTGACATAGCCAAAACCGTCTTTCGTGGTTTCGATGACGAACTCCGTCGCAGGCGCAAATCCTTCGTACTGCTGGCCCGTCGTCTCACCGGCATCAGGAGAGAGAGCTGAGACATAGACCAGACCCGCGACCTTCGGATCAATGCCAGCTTCCGTTATGACGGTTCCGCCCCAGGAATGGCCGACGAGAATGGCCGGACCGTCTTGCCGCTCGAGAGCACGCTTGGTGGCGACGACATCATCTGCGAGCGATGTCAGCGGGTTCTGAACAATCGTGACACGATAACCGCGCTTCGTCAGGTTGTCGTAAACACCTTTCCAGCCGGAGCCGTCGGCGAATGCACCGTGAGCCAGAACGACGTTTTTCACGGCTTGATCTTTCGAAATGGTGTCGGCTGCATTGGCCACCGGCAGAGCAACCGACAGCGAGGCTGCAGCCGCGATTGAGGAAATGGCTGTGATGGAATTGCGTGTCATAGTGCTCTCCTCTTTCTAATAGCGATAATTATTATTGCGATATCTATTAATTTCCACATTTCAGTTTGCGCGTCAACATAATTATTATCGCGATATTTGTTTTTATGATAAATTCGATTATGTGGAAGACCACAGGAGTTCAGAATGACCCAACGCCACAACAATCCTCCGCCCCTGCGCGACCAGCTGTGCTATGCGATTTATACTGCAGGCATTGCTATCCAGCGCGCATACAAGCCGCTGCTTGACGAGCTCGGACTGACCTACCCGCAATATCTTGTTCTCAATGTCCTCTGGGCAGAAGACGAGCAGACTGTCGTTTCCATTGCGGATCGGCTTGCTCTCGAATCCAGCACGTTGACGCCTCTATTGAAACGCCTGGAGGCCGCAGGGCACCTGCGCCGGACGCGCAACGCTAAGAACGAACGTCAGGTTCTCGTGGCGCTGACAGATCAGGGTCGTGCCTTGCAGCACAAGGCAGGCTGCCTCAGCGATACCCTGCTGGCGGCCTCTAACCAGACACCACAGGAACTTGCCGCGTTGAATAGCGACGTGCGGCATCTGCGTGACGCGATCTACTCGCAGATCGGCGGGTGGGACGCACCCGCCTGACTGCAATGTTTGAGGTGACCTGAGCGATCAAGCGGTCGGAACGGTCCCGCCGTCGATGATATGCTCGGTTCCTGTAATCGATGCGGCTCGATCCGAGGCAAGGAAAGCAATGAGATCAGCAACCTCTTCCGGCTTTGCCGGTCGCCCAAGCGGTATGCCGCCAAGGGAGTTCATGATGACCTGGACTGCCGCATCGTAGTCGATGCCGGCTTCCTCGGCGATGCGCAGAGCCAGACCGTTGGCACCCGGATCGGCGATCCAGCCAGGGGAGACCCGCACCACTCGCACGCCCTTCGGAGAGACCTCTTTGGAGATGCTTTTGCTGTAGGTGTTGAGGGCTCCCTTGGCCGACGCATAACCGGTCGTCGCCTCAGGCAGCGGAAGATTTCTCTGGATCGAGGTCACGTGGATGACGACACCGCTTCCCTGAGCCACCATCCCGGGAATGAGAGCGCGATCCAGCCTGACCGCCGGGAAGAAGTTGAGATTGAACTCTTTTTCCCATTCCTCGTCGGTTAGCGCGGTGAAGCCGCCTGAAGGGGCCGACGAGCCACCCAGCATGTTCACAAGGATATCGAGGCCGCCGAGCTCTCGGCTCACCGCGTCAACGACGGTCGTGACCCCCGCCGTTGTGGTCAGGTCGGCTTCAACGAATGACGCTCCCGAAAAACCTGCAGGCTTTTTCCGGGCAGTCGTTAGTACCTTGGCACCAAGCTCCTTGAACAGCGCCACGGTTGCAGCGCCAGCACCCGAAGTGCCACCAGTGATGAGGGCGCGACGACCCTGCAGGGTGAGGAACTGTGTCATACGGTGATCTCCAGTTCGGCGAGCTTGTCGCCTGCGACGACGAAGAAGAAACGCAGATCAATGGGGCTGCCAGGGAAGTCGCCGGCTGCATGGGCGGTCACCTGTATTTTTCCGTTTTCGGTGGTCATGAGAAAGGGCTCCACCGTATAGTTGTATTGCTGAGCTTCATCGGCCGTCCATGCGCGGATGGCATCACGACCTCTGTGGATCTTGCCCTTGTCTTTCACGATGCCGTTCTCGGTAAATGTGGCAGCGATCGCATCCGGGCTGCTTGTTCGGTCGGCCTCGAAATACGCTTCGATGGCCTTGGGTAATTTGAGTGTCATTGGTTCATCGATCCTGGTTCCAGCCTCTGCCAGCTGAGGGCGGCGCCCTGTAGAGGACGATGAAGGCAATCTAATGCAAGTTGCTTGACGTGATAATTAGGATGAAAGAGGATGAGGAATTTCGGAAAGAGGGATAATGACACCTTCTGTCTTGGTCGATCTGGACGCCGTTCTCAGCATCGCGCGCCTCGGCTCGTTTCGGGCTGCCGCGCTCGAACTTGGCATGTCCACCACAGCACTGAGCAATGCCGTCGCAAAGCTTGAGCAGCGTCTCGGCGTTCGCCTGTTCAACCGGACAACGCGCAGCGTCTCGCTGACAGACGCAGGAAGAACCTTTGCCGAGCGCGTTGGCCCGGCGATGAGGGACATCCACGATGCCATGCTCACGGTCCAATCTCTTCAGGAAACACCGGCAGGCACATTGCGCATCAATGCCTTCGCGACGGCAGCCCGAGAGGTGATTGAGCCGCTGATATTGTCCTTCATCCAGCGCTACCCTCAGGTTCATATCGACCTGGTCACGGAAGGGCGGATCGTTGACATCGTTGCCGCAGGCTTCGATCTGGGCTTGAGGCCGGCCGATCTGGTGCCGACCGACATGATCGCCGTGCCACTCGGTTTGAAGCGCAGCAATGCCGTTGTTGCATCGCCAGACTTTTTGCGCACGCATGGCATGCCAACCGTACCGGATGACCTGTATCGTTTCCGCTGTATCCGTGCCCGTCTGCCGAACAACGCCCTGTTCCGGTGGAAATTTGAAGAGGGCGGGCATGCTGTCCAGATCGATGTGCAGGGTTCGATAACCCTCGACGAGCCAAGCCTGGTCAGGATCGCGGCTCGAAATGGCGTCGGGCTCGGATACGTCATGGAGGCCGATGTGCGCGATGACATATCAACCGGTCGCTTGGTGCGCGTGCTCGAAGACTGGACGCCCTCGTTGGCGCCCTTAGCGTTGTACTACCCAGGTAGAAAAAATCCGCCGGCCGCCTTCAGTGCCTTCATTCAGGCTGCGCGAGAATTTGCTAATCGATAGTGGTCAGGCGAATTGGTAGGTCACTCGACATCAGCGCGGGACACCAACATATTTGACGTTCGTGTTGTGGCGCTTTGATCTTTTGACACTCATGCGGTCGCATCCCCCCGAAAGATAACCACGAAGCGACCATCTGCCACCACCACCACTTGCGATCCAAAGCGCGGACTGCTCCCCTTCGAATGTCAACGAGTGTGGCAAGCGCAACTCTTCCTTCTCGGTAAGCTCTGACGGCGAACTAAAGAATGTCGCGAGGGTTGTCACTCGACGTAGCCGTCACAGACGGCAACTCGAAGTAAATTGCACGGCATTTGGGCTCGACCGGACGAGGCGATTGGACATTCAAGCCCTCAAAGCATCAACGACAACCTTGAAGGCAGGTGAATTCTGCCGCCTGCTTGGATAGAATAGGTAGTATCCAGTAAACATGGGAGACCAGTCATCAAGGATTTGTATCAATTGCCCCGATGCCCGCTCTTTTTCAACGAGACTTTCCGGCACATAAGCAATGCCATATCCGGCAACAGCGGCATCGATCATGGCGTATGAAGAATTGAACGTTAGCTGCCCCTCAACACGGACCCGGACTTCCCTGCCATCCTTTTCGAACTCCCAAGCGTAAAGACCACCTGCTCGCGACTGCCGGTGATTGATGCAATCGTGACCGACCAGTTCTTGTGGCGTCGAGGGCGTTGTCCGCGTCTCAAGATAGCGGGGAGACGCGACTGCGACCAAGCGCCAGTCTGGACTGATGCGAACGGCGATCATGTCCTTGTCCAAGCTCTCACCCAAGCGGACGCCTGCATCGAATTTCTCTTCAACGATGTTCCGAAAACTATTGTCGCTGTTCAGCTCGACCTTGATGTCGGGAAACTGATGCAGCACCGATTGCAGTTTAGGCCAGACGACGCTTTCAAGTGCGTGATCGGAAAGTGTTATCCTGACCGAACCGGATGGTTTGTCTCTGATCTCCATCAGCGCATCGATCTCGGTTTCAATTTCCTCGATGCGCGGAGCCAGTGATCGGATCAATCGCTCACCCGCCTCCGTTGGAGAGACACTGCGGGTTGTCCGCGTCAAAAGACGGAGGCCCATCCGAGCTTCAAGTTTTTTGATTGTGTGGCTGATCGTGGATTGCGACGTGCCGAGTTTCGCTGCCGCCTTGGTGAAGCTTCGCTCCTCTGCGACCGCCAGGAACCATAGCATGTCATTGAGATCTTCCCGCTTCATGCTCGCCTCTACCGTCATTGATTGATGTCATACGTCGATAAGTGCAAGCGAATTGCAACGGCTAATCTTCGAACTGGTCGCGGCATATATTGCCGCCATGACACATCAAGCTTTCATATCATCCGAATTCAGCGATAGTGACCAAGACGCTGCGATGCCGGCGGCGCAGACCACGCATGGGCACAAGGCTGCCTGGGGCGCCGTTTTTTCAATGGCATTGTGCGTGGCCGTCCTGATTGCGTCTGAATTCATGCCGGTGAGCCTCCTCTCACCGATTGCAAACGAACTGGGTGTGACGGAAGGTCGTGCCGGCCAGGCAATCTCGATCTCCGGCGTCTTTGCTGTCTTGACCAGCATTTTCGTCGCGGGACTGGTGCGTGGTTTGGACAGGCGTCTGGTTCTTGCCGCGTTCTCGTTGATGCTGGCTCTTTCGGGAACGATCGTCACCTTCGCTCCGAATTATCTCGTGTTGATGATCGGCCGCGCAATGCTCGGTGTCGCCATAGGCGGATTCTGGTCCATGTCGACCTCGATCGTCATGCGGTTGGTACCGGAGGATTCCGTCCCAAAGGGCCTTGCCATGCTAAACGCAGGCAATGCCATTGCAGCGACGATATCCGCGCCGCTGGGAAGCCTGCTCGGGAGCTATATCGGCTGGCGCGGCGCATTCTTTACCGTCGTACCTCTGGCGCTTGTCGCACTGGTTTGGCAGTGGATTAGCCTCCCGTCGCTTCCACCCCGCCGCCAAGAAAGTTCGGCGAATGTTTTCAGGCTGCTCGCCCGACCTCATGTTGCCATCGGTATGGTCGCGATCATGCTGCTGTTCATGGGTCAATTCGCCCTTTTCACCTATCTGCGCCCTTTCCTGGAAACCGTAACCTCGGTGTCGATATCGACGCTCTCCCTCCTGCTTCTCTTGATGGGTCTGGCAGGCGTCGCAGGGACGACCATCGTCAGCCAACTGCTACACAAACACCTCTTCCTCATTCTGTGCACGATTCCTCTCATCATGGCGATCCTTGCCGTGGGACTGATCGCGTTCGGATCGTCCCCGATCATAACAGCCATACTTCTGATCGGCTGGGGCCTGTTCAGCACGGCCGCTCCCGTGGGTTGGGGCACCTGGCTCAGCCGCACCATGCCTGACGATGCAGAGGCAGGCGGTGGGCTGCAAGTCGCAACTATCCAGCTTGCCATTACGCTGGGCGCTTCGATCGGCGGCGTGTTGTTTGATGGCTACGGCTGGTGGACAGCTTTCCTCTTTGCAGCAGGGCTGCTCGTGGCCGCGTTCCTGCTCTCAATCGCCGCATGGCGTTTCTCGACACGCCACTGACCGCGGGCACCGGTCATTCCATCCAATGCAATCAATCCAGGCCAATTCCATCTCACCACCATTTAAGGAGACGCGCAGTGACAAACCCAGACCAAGACGGCACGACAACGCAAAAAACCGGCATCGACCGCCGCAACCTCCTCAAGATGACCGGTGCAGGCGTCGCCGCCTTCGGCGCGATGTCCATGTTCGACACCATGATCGCAAGGGCTCAAGACATGTCCAACGGAGCGTCCAATTTCTACATCAGCGACCGCGTGAGCGTGCAGAAGGTCACGTTCAAGAGCCAGTATCAGACAAAAGTCGCCGGCAATCTTTTCCGACCTAAGAACCTCGACCAAGCGTCGAAGCACCCGGCGATCATCGTTGGGCACCCAATGGGCGCGGTCAAGGAGCAGAGCGCCAACCTCTATGCCACCAAGATGGCCGAGCAGGGTTTTGTCACGATGTCTATCGATCTTCCTTTCTGGGGCGAAAGCGAAGGACAACCGCGCAATCTAGTTTCTCCGGAAGCCTATGCCGAAGCCTTCAGCGCCGGGGTCGATTTTCTTGGCTCGCATCCATTCGTTAACCGCATCAATATCGGCGCCATCGGGGTCTGCGGCAGTGGCAGCTTCGTTATCAGTGCGGCCAAGATCGATCCGCGCATCAAGGCAATCACGACCGTCAGCATGTACGACATGGGCGCTGCCTTCCGCGATGCACTCAATAAGTCCCAGACAGTCGAGCAGCGCAAGCAGTTCATCGCAACGGCGGCCGAACAGCGCTGGGCGGAGGCTGATGGCGCAGACATCCAGTATATCGGCGGCACCACACTGCAACTGACGGCGAATACCGACCCGATCCAGCGTGAGTTCTACGATTTCTATAGGACGCGTCGCGGTGAATTCACGCCAGCAGGCGTCGCCAGAGAGACAACGACAAAACCAACATTAAGCAGCGCCGTCAAGTTCATGAACTTCTATCCGTTCAACGACATCGCAACGATTTCGCCACGGCCGATGCTGTTCATCTCGGGTGATCAAGCGCATTCGAAAGAATTCAGTCAGGACGCCTACAACCGGGCCGCCGAGCCGAAGGAACTGGTCTGGATCAAGGGCGCCGGTCATGTCGATCTCTATGACCGCGTCGATCTCATCCCGTTCGACCGTATTGCCCAATTCTTTGGACAGCATCTGGCGTAGGCCAAGCCATCGCATCAGGCGCCTATTTGCAGCGAGGTTTGCGCTGCCGCGCACTAGAAAGGCGACGGTCGATGCTACCTTTGCGCCGATAGCGGCGGCGCTAGCCGACCTTACCAAACGTGTGCTGTTCGGAGACTTGTGGCCGCGACCAGATATTTCAGCGCGAGACCGGAGCCTCGTGACGATGGCTGCGCTGATCGCGGTTGGTCAGCCGGAGCAATTGCCGTTCCATGCCAACCGCGCCATGGATAATGGCTTGACGTCGCCGGAAGCTTCCGAAGTACTGACACATGATGCATTCTACTCTGGCTGTCCGGGAGCCATCTCCGCGGTACCTGTCCTCAGACAGGTTTTTGAAAACAGGAAAGGAATTCAAGTGAGCGCTCCACAGGCAAACATCACTATCACTCCCGCGGGCGCCGGTGCCGCGCCAGCTCCCGCTGAGTATTTCACGGGCAGCGTCCATATCTCGGGCCGTTATCAAGCCGAAGCTCCCGCGCGCATTGGCGGGGCCACGGTTTCCTTCTCGGCTGGTGCTCGCACTGCTTGGCATACACATCCTCTCGGGCAGACCCTGTTCATCGTCAGCGGACTTGGCTGGGTACAGAAGGAGGGGGAGCCAGTTCAGCAGGTCGGCCCAGGAGACGTTGTCTGGATCCCACCGCTGATCCGGCATTGGCATGGTGCCTCAGCTAGTGAATCGATGAGCCATTTCGCCGTAGCCGAAGCGCTCGACGGAAGTGCTGTCACCTGGATGGAGAAGGTATCCGACGAGGACTACGGCAAGGGCGCCGCAGAGTAGAAACAAACCTATGGGCTGCGGGGGTGGGTGACCACTCCGCGCCTCCAATCCAAACCGAAACGGAGACGATCACGTGCCCAAGACAATATTGGCCTCAGCTATCGTCGCACTGGGATTGACGGGACCTGTCATGGCTCAAGAAAGCATCCGGATTTCCTCAGCGTGGGGCGAAGTCACCGCAACTCTCGCCAATAACGAAGCCTCCAGATCGCTGGCGCGCATGCTGCCATTGACGATCGAGATGTCCGACCATCTCCGCCAAGAAAAGACTGGAAACCTGCCCTCATCCCTACCGGACCTTACCCGGCAGCGAGACTTCTCAATCGGAACGCTTGGCCTGTGGAGTGCCGATCATTTCGTGATCTACTATCGCAGCGGCCGCGTTCCCTCACCTGGAATCATCAACCTTGGTCAGGTAAATGGGGACGTTTCAATCTTCGACCGCCCAGGATCTGTCACCGTAACCTTGGAAAAGACCCATTAAGATATCTCCAGCATCGGATCCGTTAAAAGCGTCTGCCGAGGAGTGTACCTCAGCCGCGGGCAAAACCGGCATCTGTTGGAGCGTCAATTTGATTTGCGCAACATGACGGAAGCACTCGTTGCCTCGCCTTGAAGGGATACAAGCCGGCGACGCATTGGGCAACATTCCTGAAAACCTGAAAGTAAACTTTTCGAAGCCAAGCCCCCAAATCGAAACAGTGACATGTCTTCTCGGGGAATTTTCATCGTCTACGATCTTCAAGACCGACGCCGCGAGGTGATGGCTAAAGAATCCATGACTTTCAAAGTCGACTGAAACAATGTCTGTGCGCCTGCGACACTGTGCTCGGGTTCGACATATTCCGCTTCGTTATGGCTAAGTCCTTCCCTGCATGGGACAAATATCATGGCAGTCGGTGCCACGTGCGAGATGTAGAGAGCGTCGTGAAACGCACCGGACACCATAGGCTTGAAGGCCAGTCCAAGGTCACGGGCGGCGTTTTCGATGCCATCGATGCTGATGCTGGAAAACGAGGCTGGGCTCATGTCGAATGTCTTGCGAAGATCAGCCTGGCAGGACTGCGCGGCAGCCGCAGCCTGAAAGGTGTCCAGAACTTGGGCTTCGATGACATTCAGTCGGTCGCTTTCTGGATGGCGCAAGTCGATCGTCAGGGTGACGGACCCTGGAATAGCATTGATTGAGCCAGGATGAGCGGTGATCCGCCCGACCGTTAGGCGTGCGTCTTCGTCCAAAGACATAATCGTGCCGTGGAGCGTGTGCAGCGCAGAAGCGACAGCCACCATGGGATCGCGACGGAAGGCCAGCTGAGTGGTTCCCGCGTGTGCCGCCTGCCCCGTCACGGTAACTTCAAGCCAGCGCGTTCCTTGCACACCGTTGACTACGCCGATCGGAATGTTCTCCTTTTCGAGCGTTGGTCCCTGCTCGATATGCAGTTCGAGATAGCCTAAAATCGGAAAACCCAACTTCCGCTGCTCGGCAACGGGCAGCGCACCAAGCGTCTCAGTCAGCGCATCGTGAAAGAAAATCCCGTCCGTCCCCCGAAGCCCGTGCCACTCTTCTGGACTCTGTCCGAGCGAAAATGCCATCGAGCCCATTGTTCCGGGTACAAACCGACTGCCTTCCTCATTTGTCCAGGCAACGACTTCGATTGGGGCATCCGTCTCAATGCCCTCATCTTCCAGTGTTTCCAGAACTTCGAAGGCGGCAAGGGTTCCCAGAGCGCCGTCATAGCGCCCCCCTGTTGGCTGGCTGTCAAGGTGACTGCCGATCAGGAAGGGCGGGCTCGCCTTGCTTTTCCCTTCGCGGCGAATGAACAGGTTGGCCATGTCGTCTTGAAAAACCGCAAAACCACGCTCAATGGCGAGACTTGCCAGAAGAGAGCGCGCCGTCCGGTCCTCTGGCGAAAGTGCCTGCCGATTGACACCGCCCGCAGGCGTTGCCCCGATTGCGGCGAAATCATCAAGACGTTTCAACAGTCGCTGGCCGTTGATCTGCGTGTATGGTTTCATGGTCGCAGACCAGCAATAAAGGCAGTCACCCGCGCCTTTTCAACCTTGTTCCACCACACACCCTCATACTTCAATGAACTTGCAACGATGACACCATCAACGATGTTGAGAATATCACGGGCGTTGTCCGGCGTGACGCCACTGCCGACCAGCGTCGGCAATCCGGCTGCCTCCTTGATCATGCGGATATAGCTGAGATCTGCCGCGTGTCCCGTACGCTGGCCGGTCGCGATAATCGCGTCGGCGTCGAAGAAGACGAGATCCTTGACCTGTTCTTCGACCGGACGGTCGGCGACGATCGCGTGTGCACCGTGCTTTACATGGGCATCAGCGAATATTCTGATCCCATTGGCGCGAAGCGTCGCACGGTAGCGCATCGCGCGAGCAGCTTCGCCCTCGATGAAGCCTTCATTGGCGACATAGGCATTGGCCCACTGGTTGACACGCACGAAACCGGCACCGGCGGCACTCGCAATAGCAAGTGCGGGAATGGCCGCATTGGCCAGTACGTTGATGCCGATCGGCCGACCGAGCTCGCGGCGAATGCGATCGGAGATGACGGACATATAGGCGGCAGTTTCAGGACCGATATCGTCCGGCTTGGAAAATGGAATATCACCATGGTTCTCGATGATCACGCCATCGCACCCACCTTCAAGATAGGCACGGGCATCGTCCAGCCCCTGTTGATAGACATCCTCGACCGCGTCCCCTCTGTAGCGCGGCGCCCCCGGCAAGGGAGCCAGATGCACGACCCCAATGACGGCCTTGCTGCGTCCGAAGAGAGACGTGATCGCATCACCGTTGCCGGGTCCAACCGGAATTGAGGACTCTGTCATGCGTTTTCCGTTTCCAATTGTTTGATGAGACCTGATATTTCATCGCCTGAGGGACAAGACGCAAGTGTGCCAACCCTCGTTACCGCCAGCGCCGACGCCGCCACGGCGATGCGGAGAGCAGCCTCTTGCCTCATCCCTCGAGCAAGGCATCCCGCAAAGACGCCGCACAAAACATCACCGGCCCCACTGGTATCCACAACGGCAACGTTCGGCACCGCGATGTAACTGGGTTCCACGCTGCCGCTGCCGAGAAGAAGACAGCCGCGCGGTCCCAGCGTGACGATGACGCAGCCTGCGCCAAGGCCCCTGATCACGGCAACCGCGTCTTCTGGCTGCCGAGAGCCGGAGATTGACTGCGCCTCACCTTCATTGACAATGACGAAGTCCACAGCCTCGAAACGGGGCTGCCCTTCCGGTGCCAACGGACTCGCATTGAAAATTGTTGTAAGGCCTTTTTTCCGCATAGCGAGCAGGCAGGCATCGGTTATCGCAAAGGTAAGGTTGCCCTGCACCACCAGCACGTCACCCGGTTCGACAGTGTCTACAAAGTCAGTTTGCGCCAGCGGGTTGAATGCCAGCGCGCAAGAGACGCCACTGAGGATGATGTTTTCGCCCCTCGCGTCAACAGCCACCGTCGAGCGGTCCGTCGGCAGATCGAACTCGGTTAAACAGGCACTGTCGATCTCGCCAGCCAGTCCATTTCGAATCCGGCCGCCATTCGCATCCCTACCGATAGCGGCCCAGAGTGTGACCGGCGCTCCGGTACGTGCAGCGGCGACAGCCTGATTGGCACCCTTGCCGCCGAGACCATCCGTATGGCTCGCCGCATTGCGCGTTTCGCCCGCTTCCGGCAAACGGTCGAGACGGAATGTGGTGTCGATGCAGACATTGCCGACGACATGGACGCGCATGGTTCAGGCCTTCACAGTGGCCCAGGCAAGCATCTGTTCGAACAAGGTCTTGTAACCTGGCCAGGCGATGAAGCTCGATGGCAGCCAGTGTGGACCGACATCTGAGGTCCAGGCGACCGTGCGACCCTTGCCATAGGTGCCCGTTACCAGCAGCGGCTGGGAACCATAGTCCGTTGAGACCGTCGCCAGAACCTCGGCGCCGTCCTTCACCGTGACTTCGTTGTAACCGAGCAGGATAGGCCAGTCCGTCCCAAGACCTTTCAGAATCGGGTGGCTTGCATCGCCGATGACGACGGGCGCAAAACCTTCGGGCACTTCGACACGGTCGTCATAAGCAAGGCAAGAGACCGGCAGCACGTCTTCGACCGGCGTCTTGCGGTAGCGCGCGCCGCCATTAATGCCCTGGAAACTGTAGTAGCCGCCGAACATGAGGAGCGCGCCACCATTCTCCACATATTCGCGCAGCAAGCGTAGACGGTTCGGTGTGGTTTTAGAGTGGATCCAGGTGTCGGGATGCAAGAGCAGCGTGTTGGCCCCGATATCCGACAGGATGATCGCATCATAAGCCGACAAGGCTTCCAGCGATTGCGGGAAGTCGCGCTGCGCTTCGTGCGCTGGCATAAATTGGACGTCGAAAGAGCTGTCCTTGAGCGCTGCCAGCAACTCGTCTGCGCCGGTGTGATAAGTAACGGTCGGAAACTGGTCGAAGCCTTTGATATGGGTGGCCGTAGACACCCAGGATTCGCCTGCGAGAAGAACTTTGGACTTGGACATGAAAAACTCCTTGGATATGTCGATCAGCGTTTCAGATCACACTAGAAAAAACGGATTTCGGATTGTCGATCAGCATCCGGTCTATCGCGGCTTGTTCGACACCGTGGCGCTTCAGACGCGGCAGGAAATGCTTTAGAATGAAGCCGTAACCAAAGCCGCCGTAACGGGTCAGCATGATTTTCATGAACACGTCCTGCGACAACAGCACACGGTCGCCGTAACCCATGTCGATTAGCGAGCGGATAGCGCGGGCGTTCTGCTCGTCGGATGGGGACTGAGCATCCTGATCAGCATAATAAAAGTCCATGCCGATCATATCGTATTCCAGGAAAGCACCGCGCTCGGCCAGCGACTTCTGGTAAGGCAGATCGTCATGGCTGGGGTTCATGTGGCAAAGGATGGTATGACGCAGATCGGCACCCTCCTCCTCCACGACATCCAGAACCTCGTGAGCCAGTCGTTCCCAGCCGGGAAGGTGGATGGAAAGCGGTACGCCCGTAATCTTCGATGCCCGCGCAGCGCCACGTAGTGACTTGCGTTCTTCGGCGGTAAAATCCTTGCTGACGCCGATTTCTCCAATGATACCGGCCATGACCCCTGGCTGCGTTTCACCCCCGCCGATGTCGTTGACGATAAACTCGGTGACTTCATCGACATCCATAGATTTCAGCCACTCGGGATGACTGAATTCAAGATAGAAGCCAGTCCCCATGACGATCTTCAGACCTGACATCTTCGCAATTCGGGAAAGCTTTGCCGGTTCGCGGCCAATGCCGATATTGGTCGTATCGACAACCGTATGCCCGCCCAATGCCTGAAACCGCGTCAGTTCCGATAACGCCAGATCACTGTCATCAAGCGAGACGTTATCGCGATTCATATAAGGGTTCATCCGCAGCTCGCCGATGATCTCCATGCTAACCTTCTGCTCGCCGATAGCCTGCGCCTCGGGATGGCAAGGGCAGCGCCAGGATTTGGCACCATCCAGCAAAATATGCTCGTGCATAAGGGTGATGCCCATGTCAGCCACTTGCAGGGGTCCCAGAACCGTCATCACCGTCCCGGATTTAACGCCGATTTCCGCTCGCCCTCTGGGCGTCGTATCGAACAGGTGATCCATGTCTATTTACCCCTGATTGCGCCACGGAAGAGGCGGAAATTGAGCCATACGGCGATCAGGATAATGGTGCCGGTAACGATCGGTGTGAGGAAAGGCGACATGTGCGCGAGGATCAGGCCATTGGCGATGACTGCGACGGTCAGCGCACCGAGCACTGTCCCGACAAGTGTGCCGCGCCCGCCAAACAGACTGGTTCCCCCGAGAACGACAGCGGCGATGACCTCGAGTTCGAAGCCCTGGCCCGCATTGGAAGACCCAGAGCCGAGACGTGCAGTGACGATGATACCGGCGAGTGCTGCGGCCGTGCTGGAGAGGATATAAACGAACATCGTCGTAAAGCGCGTATCGATGCCAGCACGACGCACGGCTTCGGCATTGGCGCCGATGCCAGTGATGTAGCGTCCGAAGGGCGTCTCATTGAAGGTGACATGGGCGATCAGCAATATAGAGAGCGCAATCCACGCTGGCACCGGAACGCCCAGAAACCAGGAGCGGCCAATGACGGTGAAGAAACTGGCCGGATCGACGGGGATCGAGTACCCGCCAGTGATCAATAGCGCCAGCCCACGAATGACGGAGAGGCCAGCCAGCGTGACGATGAAGGCGGGGATACGCTCATAGGCTATGAAAAAGCCATGGATCGCGCCGATGATCGCACCTAACAAAAGCATCACTAGGATGACCAGGGGCCAGGCAAGACCTGCCTGGAGAGCCGTTGCCGACAATGTGGCAATGAGTGCTAGTACAGAGCCGACCGACAAATCGATGCCACCTGTGGTTATGACGAAGGTCATGGCGGCGGCAACGATCAGAAGCGGTGCCGACTGGCGGATGATATTTAGCAGGTTCGGTGCCGTGAGGAAGGCATCGGTGATGAACGAAAAGACGACGCAGACGACGATAAAGAAAAGAGCGATGGAGACGACACAGCCATTGGCCAGCAATTTTTCCCAGAGTGTCGCCTTGCGCAGTCGCGATGGAGAAACGTGCGAGCCGGCATGCCCGGCTTGAGAGGACGACGTGCTCATGCTGAAACTCCGTTGTCTTTACCATGTCGGGCGGAGCGGGCAGAGAATTTGCGCCCGACGATCAGATTGACGACCTCCTCGATACTGGTGTCGCCAATCAGCCGCTCGGCGACATTGCACCCTTCATACATGACTTGAATGCGATCGCAGACGAGGAACAGATCCTGTAGACGATGGGTAATGAGAATGACGCTAACACCGCGCGCACTGACCGTGCGGATCAGTTCGAGCACGGCCTCGACTTCGGCTACTGCAAGAGCCGCCGTCGGTTCGTCCATGATGAGAACCTTGGGCTCGAACGATGCTGCGCGGCCGATGGCGATCGACTGGCGCTGACCACCAGAGAGGTTTTCGACCTTGAGCCGTGTATCGGCAATAACGATGCCTAGCCGGTCGAGCATCTCGCGCGTCAAACCGTGCATTTTCTTCTTATCAAGAAAAGACATGCCTAAAACATGACGACGGGGTTCGCGACCGAGAAATAGATTGCCCGCGACATCCACCGTGTCACAGAGCGAAAGGTCCTGATAGACCATCTCCACATGGGAGGTGCGCGCATCAGCCGGCGAGGAAAAGGAAACGACTTTACCGTCGATCTCGATGGTGCCGCTATCGGGAATGACGGCACCTGATAGTACTTTGCTCAGCGTCGATTTTCCGGCTCCATTGTCACCCACCAGGCCCAAAACTTCGCCTGGCTTGAGGGTTAGCGAGACGTTGTCCAGCGTCTGGATCGGATTGTAACGTTTCGAAATACCGGTCATCCGGACACGGTATGTTTCGCCGTCGGTCATGGTGGCGTTCCTGTTCATGGTGACTTCAAGAAACATTGCATCTTTTGCAGCTCCACTACCCTCGCCCTAAAAACCCGCAAATGCAGAAAGTTAATGACGGGAAGTGCCGCAAATTCCGTCTCCCCGCGAGCGGGAAGACGATGCCCAATAGCCAGATGGGGTGGGCTTTGGCCGAAAGACGCGCGCTTACTTGAACATGTCTTTGAACTTGGCAACGTTAGCCTTGGTGACGATCGTTACCGGAACGTTGATGATGGGCTCGATTGCTTCACCCTTTTTCAACTTGGTGAGCGCTTCGACGGCAGCCTTGCCCTCACCGGCCGGATCCTGCTGAACGACGGCTGTGACCCAGCCTTCTTCGATGCCTTTGACAGCCTGCGCGGTCAGGTCCCAGCCAAATATCTTAACGTCTTTCTGACGTCCCTGGCTTTCGACGGCCGAGACGGCGCCGATCAACTGGGGCTCACCTGTGGCGTAGATCGTCGTCATGTCAGGATTGGCGGTCATCAGGTTTTCGGCGGCACCCAGTGCAATGTCCTGCTGGTTCTGACCATCGACCGTATCAAGGAAGGACACCTTCTGGCCGCCGTCCGTCACAGCCTTCTTGAAGCCATCGAGACGCTGGTTCTGGATGAAGGAATTGAGTGCACCGACGATGCCGGTTTTGGCGGTGCCGCCCATGTCGGACTTAACATAATCGGAAAAGAACTTGCCAATGTCCTCGCCCGCTTTAGCGTTATCGACACCGATGAAGGCAACATTGTCTCCACCGGGGATTTGCGCATCGATAGCGACGACCGGGATACCCGCTGCCTTGGCGGCTGTGATCGCCGGCTTCACACCATTGACATCAATGGCGACGAGAATGATTCCATCAACCTTCTGGGTAATGTAGTTTTCGATTGCATCGTTCTGTGCGGAAGGCACGTTGTTGGCGTTGAAGATCACCAGTTTCGCGCCGGCAGTATCTGCGGCCTTCTGCGCACCGTCATTGATCTGATTAAAGAACAAAGCCTGCTGGTTTATTGTAACTAGAGCAAAAGTGTCTGCGCTAGCGGATGCGACGCCGAAGGCGAGAGTGATGACGGCTGCTGCGGTGCTGTGAATTAAAAATCTGGAAAGGTGCATTCGGGTTCCCCTTGTTTTTCAAAACGGCCCGTAACCGGACAATCTCGCGCTTGAGCACAAGGACATGATTCAAGAGACTTGAATTTTTGTCAAGTCTCTTGAAAAGAGTTTCTCAGAAACAGGTTTTTAGAATGTGGCCGGCGTGTTTACCCAGAAAATGCTAGCCCGTTCCTTCCCCGTATTGCGATAATGGTGGGGCAGTTCTGAATTGAAGACAAAGGCATCACCAGCCGTCAGCATATAGCTTTTTTCATCGACGGTCAGCTCGATCGCTCCCACGAGAACATACCCGACTTCTTCGCCCGCATGCTGGATTGGACCAGCACTTTCGCCACTCTCCTCGATGTGATGGATATTGCACTGAAGCAGATGACCGGCTGAATAGGGTATGATCCGTTCTAGCGAAATCCCCTCACCGCGTCGCAAGGGATCAAGCGCAATCAGCGGCCGTGTGCCAGCACGGAAAACGATACCCTCCTCGCCGTCCGACTCTTCAAACATCCAACCGATATTCGTATCGAGTGCGCCCACCAAACGATGCAGCATGGGCAATGAAGGTGACGCTTTGCCATTTTCGATTTTCGACAGCAGGCTTTCAGAGCAGTTAGCTCCATCAGCAAGGGCCTTCAACGTCATACCCCGCGTCTGACGAGCCAACCGCAACCGCATCCCCAAACGCGCTGGATTAACGGTCTGCTCTGAAGGATCATTGAAAATCTCTGCCATAAATCCTGGACCGCCTTCATTCTTTATAAGTAGGCTCAAAACCGACTCTCTGCTGCCCCATCATCACGGATGGATGGCCTTGATAAACGCCATTTATCACCCGAGTTTCATTGAGATCAAGACACTTGAATTGTTTACCCGTCCAAGTTTTGATAGGCCAGTAGGATCACGGCCGACCCTCGGGTTGGCACCTGGGACCGGAAAAGTCTAACATTTGCGCTGATCGGTATCGAACCGCGGGTGGGTCAAATAGTATGAGAGGCTGAAAATGGATGGGCGATTATGGAACTTGGGTCTGCAAAGTAATAGCCGGGCTCGAATTGTCCGCCAGTGGGCTATTCGCTTCCGATTCTTTTCTGTCACAATTATTGCGCCTTACGCTAGCTTAATGCCGTCTAGGCCGCAGTGCGCCGGCGCGAGCATGATAGACTGAACCTGGATCATTTCGCCAACAGTTGAGACAGGGCGAGGTGCTGGAAGTGGGTACCGGATTGATGTGCTACTTGGCGCATCCGCCCTCCCCAATTCTAACTAGCGGTACCATTTCCACAATTTTCCTTTCGTCACACTGCCGCTTGTTATGATTTTCAAACGTAGCACCAATCCGCCCGCCGCCGGCTCCACGGAACCCCTTCGAGCTATTCGAGGTGACGCCCCTCCTGCAAGACGGAACGCATCGCTTCAGAGCCGAAACAAAATTTGACGACGCGCTTGACCTCTAAGTGTTGGATCGTAAGCTCCGATTGCTAGCCATAGATGCCTTAAGAGGCAAGGATGTCGTCCGATATAACGGGACAAATCCTGGTAGTGGATGGCCGCAAGGCGGACGCCTGGAATTCGTTTATGGGAGAGCCGCGCTTGACCCAACTCCCTGAATTCCGGTTCTGTCTATTCCGGTATCGTCAGTGGCTCGACGCCACCACTCTCAAGAAACTCGCGCACCGTGGCCGGCAGTTGCCGATGGCCCATCTCCAAGGTACCGCATCGTTTCAGCATGGCCCGTCGATCCGTGTCCCGGCCGAGATAGCGCCAGATCATCCGCGAGGCATAGGGACGATTGCCGTTCCGCCACGAGACACCCATGGTCACGCCCTTGAGGTACACTTTCTGGTGAATTTCGAACGGCGTCAAAATCGTCTGGGCAACAAGGGGCTCGGCGGCCATGCTTCGCTCCACCATGAAAATCCGGTTCCGCCAGAATGTCAGCATGCCGGAATATTTGGAAAGCTGGATGACGTCATGTGCCAAGTCGCGGATACGCTCGATCGACTTCGACGTGACCATACCGTTGGCTTCCTCAACCCTGACACAGGCGCAAACCACCTGTCCCGGCCAGGATAGCGACAGGTGGTATGTCTGGTAGTAACCAAGATGCCGGCGCAGCGCAGAAATGTCTCCCGGAAACGCATCCAACAATCCGTCCGACGCCGACGGCTTTTTGGCAGACTGGACCAGCAATTGCCGAAAGGTTTCGGTCGGCCCGTGAAAATGCTCAGGCGTCAGATCAAACAAGCGCGCGATGCGGATCAGATTGTAGGGTGACGGCTCTGCCTCGCCATTCAGATAGCGGTTGAACTGTTGTCGGTTGATACGGATATCGCGGCAAATCTCCGAGACGGATTTGCGGGTGCTGCAGGCTAAGCGCAAATTGATTTTCAAGTTCGACACGTAAACATTCCCCTGAGGGCGCTGTAGCGTAAAACCGCATAAAAGCGCGTAATAACGCGAACTTGTTTAATTGATTTTCTTGTCGTTAGATAGCGTTCAGCACGCGACGTGAGGGCAAAATCTTTGCCAGGGTCTACCACCGCGATCAGCGAGCAAAAATAACAATAAAGGGAACTTTTATGACGAAATTTCACTTTGATATCGGCGCCATGAACCGCCGTGAATTTATGGGAAGAACAGCCGCTGTCGGGCTCGTCGCCGCAACGGCGGGCACCCTGATCGGAACCTCCGCCTATGCGCAGACGCCTAAAACAGGCGGACACCTGAAGCTTGGCCTCAAGGGCGGCGCCTCCACCGATTCACTCGATCCTGCCAGTTACAGCGGTGCAGTGCTCTTCGTAATGGGCCGCTGCTGGGGTGACACGCTGGTGGAATCCGACCCGAAGACCGGAGGCGCCCTGCCGGCACTGGCCGAATCCTGGCAGCCCTCCGCGGATGCCAAGCAATGGACCTTCAAAATTCGCAAGGAGGTAAAATTCCACAACGGCGCACCGATGACGGTCGCAGACGTGATCGCCACACTGAAACGCCATGCGGATGCCGCCTCGAAGTCAGGGGCTCTCGGCCTGCTGGGGTCGATCCAGACGATCGAGGAAAAGGCCGGCGATCTCTTCATCACCCTGAAGGAGGGCAATGCCGATATGCCGCTGATCCTGTCGGACTACCATCTGGTCATTCAGCCGAATGGCGGCATGGACAATCCGCTCGAAGCAGTAGGCACCGGGCCATACAAGTTGACCAATTTCCAAGCCGGCGTGCGCACCACCTTTGAGAAGAACAAGGAAGACTGGCGTTCGGATCGCGGCTTTGTCGACAGCGTCGAAATCATCGTCATGAACGACAACACTGCCCGCGTGGCGGCACTGTCTTCCGGGCAGGTGCACTACATCAATTCGGTCGATCCGAAAACGGTCGCCTTGCTGAAGCGCGCGCCGACTGTTGAAATCCTCAGAACCTCGGGCAAGGGTTTTTACAGTTTTCTGATGCATTGCGATACCGCGCCATTCGACAACAACGATCTCAGAATGTCGCTGAAATACGCGATCGATCGCCAGGCGATCCTCGACAAGGTTGTCGGCGGGTATGGCACGCTCGGCAACGACTATCCCGTCAACGAAAACTATTCGCTAGCGCCCGAAGGCATTGAACAGCGTGCCTACGATCCGGACAAGGCGGCATTCCACTACAAGAAATCCGGCTTTGACGGTGCGCTCGTGCTGCGCACCTCCGATGCCGCCTTCCCCGGTGCTGTCGATGCGGCCGTGCTGTTTCAAGAAAGCGCCAAGAAAGCGGGCATCAAAATCGATGTGAAGCGTGAACCCGAGGACGGCTACTGGACGAATGTGTGGAATGTCCAGCCCTTCTCCGCCACCTATTGGGGTGGCCGGCCGACCCAGGACCTACGCTATTCGACCTCCTACCTGTCAAGCGCCGACTGGAACGACACCCGCTTCAAGCGCCCGGATTTCGACAAGTTGCTGTTTCAGGCACGCTCGGAACTGGACGAAGCTAAGCGCAAGGCTCTCTATGCGCAGATGGCCGTGATGGTGCGCGACGAAGGCGGCCTGATTCTGCCGGTGTTCAACGACTACCTCAATGCCTCGACCAAGGCGGTGAACGGCTACATCCACGATATCGGCAACGACACCTCCAACGGCTATGTGGCAAGCCGCGTCTGGCTCGACTCCTGATGGAGCCGGAACCCGAGACCGGTCCGTCGCCAGTCCAGGAAATGTCTGGGGACGGCCCTCAGCTGCAACAGGCCCTTGCACCAGACCCCGTGGGGGCACTCCTCCCATCCGAAGGCGTGCTCACCGGTTTTTTCTGGCGAAAATTCAGCCTGCGCAGGCCGCTGTCGGCCTTGATTCTTCAACGCCTCGTGCTCAGTATTGGCTTGTTATTTGCCACCTCGATGCTGATTTTCGGCGGCGTCGAGGCCCTGCCCGGCGATTTTGCCACTACCTATCTCGGCCAGGCGGCAACGCCGCAGGCCGTCGAAAACATTCGACACGACCTCGGCCTCGACCGGCCGCTCGCCGAACGCTATGTCTCATGGCTTTCAGGTGCCGTTAAAGGGGATTTCGGCACGTCATGGGCCAGCCACAATTCCGTCAGCGAGCAGATCGGCAACCGACTGGGAAACTCGCTGTTTCTCGCCTTCTTTGCCGCGCTCGTCTCGGTACCGCTGGCGATCGCTCTGGGCATGATCTCCGTACACTTTCGCGACCGCTTTGCAGATCGGATAATCAATGTCGTTTCCCTGGCGGCCATTTCCCTGCCGGAATTCTTCATCGGCTATCTGCTGATCCTCTATTTGGGCGTCCATCTTGGCTGGGCCACTTTCCCCTCCACCGTCTATGCCGGCATGCCTTTTTCCGACCGCCTGTCCGCCATCGCGTTGCCAACGGCAACGCTGGTGATGGTTGTCCTTGCCCACATGATGCGCATGACCCGCGCCGCCATTCTGAACGTGATGTCCTCGGCCTATATAGAGACGGCGGAGTTGAAAGGCTTGAGCGGATTGCGGGTGATTGCCAAACACGCCGCCCCCAATGCTCTCGCCCCGGTTATCAACGTCGTCGCGCTCAACCTCGCCTATCTCGTCGTCGGCGTGGTCGTGGTGGAAGTGGTGTTCGTCTATCCCGGCATGGGCCAGTATATGGTCGATGCCGTCACCGTGCGCGACATGCCGGTCGTGCAGGCCTGCGGCATGATCTTTGCCGCCTTCTACATCTTCCTCAACATGACAGCCGATATTCTCGCCATCATCGCCAACCCCCGTCTGAGGCATCCACGATGAGACTGCGCAGCATACCTATAAGTGCCTGGGTCGGCATGGCCGGCATTCTGCTCGCCCTGATCTGCGCCATCTTTGCCCCCTGGATCGCGCCCTTTGGCGAGCGCGATATTGTTGGCGAAATCTGGTTGCCGATGGGCGATGGCCATCTGCTCGGCACAGACAATCTCGGCCGTGACCTGCTGTCGCGGCTGATTTTTGGCGCCCGCACGACGATCTTCGTGGCGCTCGCGGCCACCTTGCTATCCTTTTCGCTCGGCATGATCCTGAGCTTTACGGCCGCCGTCACCGGCGGTCTGGTCGACCAAACCCTGTCGCGCTTCAACGACCTGATGATGGCAATTCCCACTCTGATCTTCGCTCTCGTGGTCCTTGCCGTCCTGCCGCAGGAATTGTGGATTCTGATCCTGGTGATGGCCGTGCTGGATTCCACCCGCGTGTTTCGCATCGGCCGGGCCGTGGCGCTCGACGTAGCAGTGATGGAATTCGTCGAGGCGGCAAGACTGCGAGGCGAAGGCGCGCTTTGGGTCATCTTTCGAGAGATACTGCCCAATACGATCTCGCCGCTGTTGGCGGAATTCGGCCTGCGCTTTGCCTTTTCCATCCTGTTTCTATCGACCCTCTCATTCCTCGGGCTCGGCATCCAGCCTCCTGCGGCTGATTGGGGCGGTATGGTCAAGGACAATAAGGACGGCATCATTTTCGGCATCGCGGCAGCACTCGTTCCGGGCGCCGCCATCGCCGGACTGGCGGTCTCCGTCAACCTGGTGGTCGATTGGCTGATGAAGCGGACATCCTCGCTCAAGGGAGGGCGCGGTGATGCCTGATCTCCTCTCCGTCAAAAACCTGAAGATCGAAGCCACGAGCTACCCGCCTGGTGAAGCGCCGAAACGAGTGACGCTGGTTGACGATGTCTCCTTTGACCTTGCCAAAGGCCGGGTGCTGGGTCTGATCGGCGAATCTGGCGCCGGCAAATCCACCATCGGCTTGGCAGCGCTCGCCTACGCCCGCGGCGGCGCTGCCATCACCGGCGGCGACGTGCTTTTGAACGGCAAGAACATCCTTACACTTGGTGGCGGTGTCGGCGCGGTGCGCGGCTGCAAGGTCTGCTATGTGGCGCAATCGGCGGCCGCGGCCTTTAACCCGGCCCATCGGCTCGGCGAACAGGTAATCGAGGCAACGTTGCGCCACGGGCTGATGAGCCGGGAAGACGCAGAGGAACGGGCGCTGCACCTGTTCCAGGTGCTCGGCCTTCCCGAACCGAAAACGTTCGGTCGGCGCTATCCCCACCAAGTCTCGGGTGGTCAGTTGCAGCGGGCCATGACCGCCATGGCGCTCTGCCCCAATCCGGAGTTGATCGTGTTCGACGAGCCGACAACGGCACTGGACGTGACGACCCAAATCGACGTGCTGGCCGCGATAAAGCACGCGATTGAGGCTACCGGCACGGCTGCACTTTACATCACCCACGACCTTGCCGTGGTCGCGCAGATTTCCGACGACATCATGGTGCTGCGCCATGGCAAAACGGTCGAATACGGGACGACGCAACAGATCATCGAAGCTCCGGCGCAGGATTACACCCGGGCTCTCGTTAATGTCCGCCAAGCGCAACGTCGGCAAGCGGAAGTGCAAAGCGACCGCCTGCTGAGCGTCGAAAACATATCTGCCGGCTATTCCAACGGCTTCAGGGTTCTGTCGGATGTGAGGCTGCATGTGCCCAAGGGCCAAACGTTGGCTATCGTGGGCGAATCCGGCTCCGGAAAATCAACCCTCGCGCGCGTGATCACTGGCCTGCTACCTCCGCAGCAAGGCACCATTCTGTTTGAGAATGCTGTGTTGCCGGCGGCACTGAAAGCGCGCACCAAGGAGCAACTGCGGCGCATCCAGATGATCTACCAGATGGCCGACACCGCTATGAACCCGCGCCAGACCGTCCGCAGCATTGTCGGCAGACCGCTCTCCTTCTATTTCGGCCTGCACGGCGCCGAAAAAACCGCGCGCGTAAAAGAACTGCTGGACCAGATCGAGATGGGCTCGTCCTTCCTCCACCGTTACCCAGCGGAGCTGTCGGGCGGCCAGAAACAGCGGGTGGCGATTGCCCGTGCACTGGCGGCAAAGCCTGACCTTATCCTTTGCGACGAGCCGACATCAGCGCTTGATCCGCTGGTCGCCGAGGGAATTTTGAGCCTGCTGATGAGGCTGCAGGAAGAGACTTCCGTCTCCTATGTCTTCATCACCCACGACATCGCCATCGTCCGCGCCATCGCCGACGCCGTTGCGGTGATGCACCGCGGAAAGCTCGTGCGGTTCGGACCGAAATCGACAGTGCTTTCCCCACCCTTCGACGACTACACCGACCTGCTGTTGAAATCCGTACCCGAAATGCGGATCGGCTGGCTGGAGGAGGTGCTGGCCACACGACGCATGCAAAGTGCCGGACATTAGCGGCGATTTTGCACGGCCCAATAAAATTGAACATACAGGGAATGCAAAGAATGACAGATCGTAGCTTTACCGTCATCGAGAACGAATGGGTTTTCCTGGCTGACGGCACGCGTCTCGCCGCCCGGATCTGGATGCCGGACGGCGCCGAGAACGATCCTGTCCCCGCCGTGTTCGAATTCCTGCCTTACCGCAAACGTGACGGCACCTGCGCGCGCGACGAATCCACCTATCCGGTATTTGCGGCAGCAGGCATCGCCGGGGTGCGCATAGATATCCGCGGCTCTGGCGAATCCGACGGCGTGATCGATGGCGAATATACGGCACTGGAGCTGTCCAATGCCTGCGAACTGATTGCCTGGATCGCAGCCCAGCCCTGGTCTAATGGTTCCGTGGGCATGATGGGCATTTCCTGGGGCGGGTTCAACTGTTTACAGGTGGCCGCCCTGCGACCGCCGGCGCTGAAGGCAGTGATCTCGATTGCCTCGACCGTCGATCGGTACAATGATGATATCCACTACAAGAACGGCACCCATCTGTCCGCGCAACTGTCCTGGGCAGCGACCATGCTGGCCTACCAGTCGCGGGCGCCTGATCCGGCGCTGGTCGGCGACCGCTGGAAAACCATGTGGCTGGAGCGTCTGGAGGCGGAACCGTTCTTTTTGGAAGAATGGCTGTCGCACCAGCGTCGTGATGCTTTTTGGCAGCATGGTTCTATCTGCGAGGATTTCGCCGCCGTTGAAGTGCCAGCGCTGGTGATCGCCGGCTGGGCAGATGGCTATCGCAACACGCCAATCAAGGCGCTGGAAGGCCTAGGCGGCAAGGCAAAGGCCATGATAGGCCCCTGGGTGCACAAATACCCGCATTTTGCCTGGCCAAAACCGCGTGCCGACTTTCACGCCGAAGCGATTTCCTGGTGGAACCGCTGGCTGCGCGGCGAGCAAAACGGCGTCGAACATCTGCCGCAAGTGCGGGCCTACATCCTTGATGGCCCGAAGCCGGCTTTGAGGCGCGAGGAAGATCCGGGGCGTTGGATTGCTAAATCCGCGTGGACCGCGCCGCAGATGCAAAGCTTCTACGTCGATCCAATGGGCGCGCTTGCCGAGGGGATGCCGAACACACATGGAACCTCGCATGACGTCTATCTGAAATCACCACTCGATACAGGCACGGCGTCGGGTGAGTGGTTCACACTGAAACCGGACGCCGAAATGGCCGGCGACCAGCGGATCGACGATGCGGGTTCGCTGACATTCCAGACGTCGCCGCTCGATCAGGCCGCAGACTATCTCGGGCGCCCGGTGTTCAACATCAAGCTGTCCTGCGACGCCGACTGGGCCAATCTTAGCGCCCGCCTTGTCGATGTCCACCCGGATGGCACCGCCACCCGCGTCTCCTACGGCGTCCTCAATCTCGCCCACCGCGACGGCAATGCCGAACCGAAGGCCATGTCAAAGGGCAAGCCCACGGAAATCCGGCTGCTGCTTGATGCATGCGGCTACCGTTTCAGACAGGGTCATCGCATCCGCCTTTCGCTGTCGACCAGCTACTGGCCCACCATACTACCGGCCCCCGGCGATCCCGGCCTGACCTTCGACATTGCCTCGCTGGGACTGGCACTGCCTTTGCTCGGTGAACACGAAACGATCACCATCAAGCAGCCGGAGAACGACTGGCCACTGCCGCAATATCTGTCGCACATGCCGGTAGAAACACGGCGCGGCGTCGAGCGGGATCTCACGACCGGCAAAACCCAATACAAGGTTTTCGAGGATACCGGTCTGAGTGAACATCCCGACACCGGACTGGCAACGCGTCAGGTAAAGGATGAAGTATGGTCGATTACTGCAGGCGATCCCCTGTCGATGACGGGCCATTCGCGTTGGACTTGCGAAATGCAGCGGACAGACTGGTCCACCAAAACTGTCTGCGAGGCCAGCATCACCTGCACGGCAACGGACTGGCATATTTTGGCAAAAGTTGAAGCTTTTGAGGGGCAGGAACGAGTTTTTGACAAAACATATACGAAGCTCATACCGCGTGATTTTATGTAGCGATCTTGATTAAGATCGCACCTAGTCTCAGGATCTATGAATTTGGTTTGAGGTGTGATTCACAGTTTTCAGAAGGAGGCTTTCATGACTGATTTGTTTCTGTTGAGCGAGCTCCAGATGGCGCTGATCAAGCCGCAATTTCCCTTGGCGAACGGCTCTCCACGCGTCGTCAGCGCCATCGTGTGCGTCATAAAGCATGGCCTGCAATAGAAAGATGCGCCGACGGAATACGGTCCAGACAAGACGCTCTACAACCGCTTCATCCGGTGGAGCAGACTTGGCGTCTTCAACCGCATCTTCGCGGCCTTGGCCGGCGAAGGGCCAAGACCCGACCGCATCCTGATTGATGCCAGGCACCTGAAAGCCCACGGGACAGCGGGAAGTCTGTCCAAAAGCGGCTGTTGCCCGCCGCATCGAGCGCACCAAAGGGTGGATTGAACTCGAAGCTTCACGCCGTCTGCGACGGTGATGGCCGTCCCATCATCATGCCGTTGAGCGAGGGGCAGATGAGCAACCACAACGGGGCCAGGTTTTAGACGGGAGCGCTACGACGACAGAGGAAGTCGTAGAGCAGTACAGAATGGTCAAGAGGGCCTGAGAGCGCTTTCCAGGCGGTCCGGGATCAATCAGAAGACCGTCTCAAAACGGAAAAAACGGACGTCCCTGGCTGATCTGCCGACGGGGCCGAAAGAGCCACACTCGACAGTTCTTTTTCTGGAGCAAGAAGCATCATCGTCACTTTATGCAGGCACATAGCCAAATTTAGCCTAGCAGCGCGATGACAAACGGGTCTTCATCGTCAAACCCGCACTTTCCCACGCTCCGCAAGAAAATCCAGGAGCGTACGCACGCGCGAGGAAAGTAGTCCACCCTGGCCTGTGTGGATGGCATGGAAGGCCTCGCGATCGCCAGGATTGAACTCCTCCAGAACAGGAATGAGGCGCCCGGCATCGATGTCGTCTCGGACAGTGAATCGGGCAAGTCTTACAAGCCCGACACCGCAAAGTGCCAGACGGCGCAGCGCTTCGCCGTCGCCCGCCTGAACCCGCCCAACGGCAGGAATGACGACAGTTTCGTCTCCCTTCTTCATCGGCCATCCATCCACGTTGCGGACATAGGAGAAGCCAAGACAGCTGTGGTGATCGAGGTCTTCAACGGTCTGCGGCTCACCAAAGCGGGCTATGTATGCGGGGCTGCCGACGACAATCATGGCTGTATCCCCAAGCTTGCGCGCCACCAGACTTGAACTCTTCAGCGCTCCCGCGCGAACTGCGACATCCGTTCTCTCCGCCAGCAAGTCAACAATCGCGTCGGTCTGGACAAGATCAAGGGTGACGCGAGGATAGCGCTCCAAGAACTCCGGCAGGATCGGAGCGAGAATATGCGTGGCATAGGACGCGCTTGTGTTGAGGCGAATGCGTCCCACCGGCTGCTCACCGGCACCGGCACTCCGCTCGGCATCACTGATGTCGGCAAGAATACGAGTCGCCCTTTCGTAGAACGAGCAACCCTCAGCTGTCAGCTGAAAGGCCCGCGTTGATCGGTTGACCAGCCGGGCCCCAAGCCGTGTCTCCAGCCGGGCGACAAGCTTGCTGACTGCGGAGGGCGTCATGTGGCAAACGCGCGCTGCGGCCGAAAAGCCACCCCGTTCCACCACGCAAGCGAAGACCTCCATTTCACCGGATCGGTTGATATCAGCGCGGGCCATTGGTCTTTCAATTCATAAATGATGTTCTTTCAGGCAGACTATATCGGGAATTGGTAAGCGTCTACCTTCTGGTCTGGTCTCCGGGGGCGGCGGGACAGATCATGGCTGAACCCTTCGACCCTGCCCACCGAGCGACCGCTGAAACCTCGCTCTTTGCAAAGGAAAAACAATGGATTATCGCTATCTCGGCCGATCCGGTCTCAAGGTCTCGGTGCTCAGCTTCGGCGCCGGCACATTCGGTGGTTCAGGGGCGCTGTTCGGCGCCTGGGGCAACACGGATGCCGAAGAAGCGCGACGGCTGATCGACATCTGCCTGGACGCCGGTGTCAACCTCTTCGACACCGCCGATGTCTATTCGAACGGCGCATCCGAACACGTGCTCGGTGCCGCCATCAAAGGCCGCCGCGACAAGGTTCTGATCTCGACCAAGGCCAGCCTGCCGATGGGCGATGGTCCCAACGATGCAGGGTCTTCCCGTTTCAGGCTGATCCGATCGATAGAGGATGCGCTAAAGCGGCTCGGGACCGATTACATCGACATTCTGCAACTTCATGCCTTCGACGCCGCAACGCCCGTCGAAGAGGTGCTGTCCACGCTCGATACGCTCGTTCGCGCCGGAAAGGTTCGCTATATCGGCGTTTCCAACTTTTCCGGCTGGCAGATCATGAAGGCGCTCGCCACGGCGGATCGCTACGGTTGGCCGCGCTACATTGCCAACCAGGTCTACTATTCGCTGGTTGGCCGAGACTATGAATGGGATCTGATGCCGCTTGGAGCAGACCAGGGGCTTGGCGCTCTGGTGTGGAGCCCCCTCGGCTGGGGACGGCTGACCGGCAAGGTCCGGCGCGGGGATCCCATCCCGGACGGAAGCCGTCTCCATGATACTGCAAGCTTCGGGCCACCCGTAGACGATGAGCTTCTGTTCCGTGTGGTAGATGCACTGGAAGCGGTTGCCGCAGAGGTCGGCAAAACTGTACCGCAGGTGGCACTCAATTGGCTGGTCCAACGGCCAACCGTCTCCTCCGTCATCATAGGCGCGCGCAACGAGGCTCAGCTTCGCCAAAATCTCGGTGCTGTCGGCTGGACCCTTTCTGCCGAACATGTCGCCAAGCTCAACGATGCCAGCCAGGTGACGGCACCCTATCCGCATTTCCCATATTACCGGCAGGAAGGGTTCGCACGGATCAACCCGCCGATTGCGATATAACGGTTCAGCCTTCCTCACTGGGTAAGGCGTTTCTAGTCAGCGATGGTGCTGACCTCCTGCTCCCAATGATCATAGACGCACGGTTCACGCGCATTGTCGTGCGTCAAAACTTTCCTGCGCAAGCTCGATCTGATGCTTTCTGTCCCGGCTCCATTCAACAATGGCTGCGATCTGGGAAGCGAAGGAGCGGCCAAGTGGCGTGAGCTCATAGCTTACGCTTGGTGGAGCGCTCGCTTCGATATGGCGCAGAACATGTCCGTCCCTCTCAAGGCGGCGCAGTGTCTACGTCATCATCCGCTGGGGTTCGAAGGCGTCTGGAGCACAATACAGGCAGGCTGACGGCCACCCCAGATATAGTCGCCGCCGCTCCTTCGCGGCTAGATGATGCCAAAGGCTTTTCGATCGCCATTCCAGTTCGTCGTCCTGAGGAACTGCTCCCAACTCAGGCTCGCTGGGTTGATCCGTCGGCTCCATTCCAGATCGCGGTCTTTGCGAAAATAACCGTATTCTACCGCATATTCCGCCATACCAATGATCTCCCGGACGAGCTCCTCGTTCGTCGCAAAGTCGGGAAAGTGGTTGATCAATTCCTTGGAGCTATAGGCGGAGGCGTATACGGCCTTCCGTCCGGTGACGCGGGTGAACGTCTCGATCATCTCGGCCGGAGAGAGGATGTCGCCGATGACCGGGAGGGTATGACCAGCATAGGCCTCCGGGTGATCGAAGATCTCCAGGACTGCGGGTCCGGTCGCCGTCAGCGGATCGACAAACGGAGCTTGAAAATGCTCAGGCAGGTAGAGCGGGAAAACCAGCGCGTCGCCATCCTCCCGCGGAACATAGTATTCGAGCAGGTTAGTGTAGAAGAATGCGAGCTGAATGAACGAGCTTCGGATCGGAAGCTCGCGTATGTAGACCTCCACCCTCGCCTTGTCCGTAAAGTGCGGCGCAAATTTCGTTCCACCTGTAATGCTGTCCACGTTTTCCAGCGAGCTGAAGACGATGTGGCCGACGCCGGCTTGAACACAGGCGTCTGCGAACTCCTTCCCGATGCCGAACTCGTAGTCCGCCGGCGGGGCGACACCCGGGGTCATCAGAAAGGCCATCTGTGCGCCTTCGAAGGCCTCGACGAGGTCGTGCCCTTGGTCGAGCGCTAGCGGTACTTGGACAAGCTGAGCGCCCTGCTCTGCCAGCCGAAGCCCCTCGGGGGAACCCGTGCGGCCCGTAAGGGCGCGCACTCGGTACCGCCCGCTGCCCAACAAGGACTGGGCGACGCTGCGGCCCTGCTTGCTAAGGCTGCCAGCCACCACGACCAAGGGTTTGCTTTCGAACACCATGTGGATCTCCATCACTTATTGGAGCTTCTCTTATGCTCCCTGAGAAATAGTCATCGCAGCTCGCTACATATCCGTGAAATCGATTCTTTTTTGTGCTACTATCCAAAAGATGGATACATCTCGAATAGACCTCAACCTCCTCGTCAGCCTAGAAGTTCTTCTCGCGGAGCGGAACGTCACAAAGGCCGCCTCTCGGCTTGGCCTGAGCCAGCCAGCCCTCAGCGCTCAGTTGAACCGTCTCCGCGACCTGTTCGAGGACCCGCTGCTCGTTCCTGCCCATCGAGGCATGATACCGACGGCGAAGGCGCTTGAGCTGCTGGAACCACTGCGAGCATCGCTGGACCAGTTCCGCAAGATGCTCCAAAGTCATGATACGTTCACCCCCGAGACCGCGGAGTTGAAGGTGGCCATCGCCTGCACGGATTATGTCGAGGCGACTGTGGCGATCCCGCTGATCCTGGCTTTGCGCGAGCAAGCGCCCAAGATACGCGTCGCGGTTCATCGCTTGAATCCACCCACCCTTTCCCGGCAACTCGCAGAGGGCGACGTCGATTTCGCCATCGCCACTCCTGATCCCAATCATCAGGACCTTCGCACCCAGCACCTGTTCGAGGAGAACTACGTTCTCATTGGCCGGGATGGGCATCCGCGGATCAAGGACGCGGCGACGGCGGAAGGTTTCGCCGGGCTGGAACAGGTAATAGTCTCCCCTTCAGGCGGAAGCTTCTCTACGCCGGTCGATGCATTACTGACGGCAGAGGGCTGCAAGCGGAGGGTGGCTGCCTCGGTGGCCTCCTTCTTGGTCGTTCCTGGAATGGTTGCCTCCAGCGACCTCGTCGCCTTGGTACCGCGGCGGCTACTTGGGACTATCGGGCCTTTACTCGATGTTGTGGAAGTTCCGTGGCTTTCAGAAAGTTTCGAGGTGGCGCTGATATGGCATGAGCGCAGCCAAGGACATCTGGGCCACCGCTGGGTACGAGAACTTGTTCAGCATCTGACAGCCACGTAGGCAGATTAGGCAGGCTGTGCAGTTTCAATTCAAAGTTTTGGAGGTTGGCGGGCCCAAGCCTGACCGTCATTGCGAGAGGCTAGGTTTACATGCTGCGGCTTCCAATCAAACCATCTTTGCCAAAAAATTCTTTTCGCAGCCCATTACTGATCGGGCGAACCTTTAGCAGGTTGCCGATCAAGTGGTGCGGATGTCGCAGCGCCCATTTGTTGAGGAAATGTGCCTTTAAAATGCCGATCGATTTACTGTGGGCACCGCTGTGTCCCACACGATAGATAGCCCCGCGAAATGGGAGCGGGCTCAGAGGATGACCAGCATCAGCCAGGATTTTGCCGATCTTCACATGGCTCCCCAGTACCGTCTTCACATAGGTTGGATCAGCGTCTTCGACGCTGGCGGGTAATCCGTAGAGCGCTGCCCTGATAATCAAAGACGTGCCGCAGAAGTTAGAAAAGTCGTTGTGGTGGAGTAGAAAGCGGCTCCCTTCGCTCCATAGATAACCCTTGTCTATCTTCCAGCCATCTGCATTCCGGTGTTCGGATATGAAAGCAGCGATTTTGGAACTGACAAAATCGTCGTCATCGACGACCATAAAAAAAGTCGATCCTGATCCAGCCAGCATGCCGCTCAATATCCGCCGGCCTTTATCCAGGCGAACGGCTTCATAAGCCTTCTCGCGGTTGTCGTCACTCAAATCATAAAATTCATTGGGCGGAAAGTTAACCCGGACGGCAGAAAACTGCGCAGGCAGGTCCGGCAGGTCGGCACCTTCGTTCGCGACGATGATCGCCCGCCAGTCACTGTGCGTCTGTCCGGAAATCGATGCGATTGTTTGCGCTAGACGCGACTTCAGCGCCGACCAGTCCGTAGCGTTGGCTTGGTGGCGCACTGGAATGATGAACGTGACTAACGTCATGGATTTGTCCTTGATGAGCTTTATGCCGCGCTGCGGAACTGGTTCATAGATCAATCGCTGGAAGGCTGCGGCTGGCTCTTTCGGCCCCTCGCCTGCAGAGTCGTGCTCACGAGAAACATGATCCTTTGGCGACACATAATGAGAATGAGAGAGCAGTAAGTGAGCCCACCGACCACGATTTCGACCGCTAGCCGCCATGCCGGTGGCCAGTCCTGAAGCCACGCGGAGATCGCCAATATGACGATCAGCATACCGATATAGGCAGCTGTTGGGCGCAGGAACTGTGCAAAATAGTTCCAGACGCTAAGGTCGATAAGCTTGGACACCATATAGAGCGTAACCGGCCACAGAACAAAAACGCCAATCATCATGGCGCAGACAATCGTTGCCACGTCGTATTTATAGAGCAAAAGAATAGTCAGGATCGTTACGATATTGCGAACCAGCTGGTAGTAGAACCACCAGTTCGACTTGCCCTGGCTGTTGATCAATGAAGCCTGAACGATGCCTATTCCACTCATGAGCCCGATGACGCAGAAGAAGCGTACGGGCCAAATGGCACCGCTCCAGTGCTGTCCGAATATGAGGGGGATAGCGTCACCGGCGATCGCAGCCAGCCCCATGAACACAGGGAAAGAGACGAGCGAGCAGCCGAACGTCGCCATCAGAAACGCTTCGCGAACTTTGGCCTTTTCGGACTGTAGCGAGGACAGAAGAACATGAGTTACGGAGTTCAGACCTCCCGCTACGACCTGATTGAGCATTTCGAACAGTCGTCGCGCAAAGTTGTAGATCCCGAGAGCCGCCGGGCTGATGAGCGTGCCGATGATCAGCTGGTCCAGGTTCATGGTCTGCAGAAAGCGGTTTCCAGACGCGAAGATTCCGTAATGAAGTAATTCACGCAGGCTCGCGAGCTTGATATGAAAACCTGGTAGCCAGCGCGCGCCCCAGAACGCAGCAAAACAGGCCGCAGCAGGGGCTGCTATCTGGGCAATAGCGAGCGCCCAAAGGCCAAAACCAGCAAAAATCAACGATAGGCATATCACCGCGGAGACGGACGTAGCGATTGCTGTTCTTGCCGCGGCGAGATGGAACGACATCGTCCGTGCGATAAGCGCATTCGGTACAACCATCATCATGTCGAAAAATACCTTCAGGCCGATGATCGACAGGAGGCCAGCAATTTCTTCGTGACCCAGGAAAGTGGCAAGCGGCGCTGACGCGGCAAATAGCACAGCGTAGAGCACTGCAGCCGACAGGAACGTCATCCAGAAGATTGTGTCGAGATGGCTGCGGCGAATCGTGGTTTGCTGAATCAGTGCATCACCGAAGGCCGTTGGACCAAACCCTGCAGCAAAGCTGACTACGGCGAAGGCAAGCGCAATGAGGCCGAAATCCTGAGGCTGTAGATAGCGCGATGTGACCACGAAGACGAGGCTGTTGAGGGCAGTCGGAATCAGGGTATCGAGCGCTGACCAGAAGGCCCCCCGAAGAGCCGCCCTCGACCGATTCTCGCTAAGATGTGCGAAGACGATTTCGTCTGCTTCCTGCGTCGCCAATTACTTTCCCTCTTTGTCAGTCCTGCCCCGACCTTATCTGATGATTTTGTTCAAGAAAAGACGTATGCTGCACTGCGGTAGAAACGGTGCTTAACTTAGCGGCTTGCCTGGAGCGGCTGGAGTGTTAGCGCGCATCGGACGCTGGTCAACTGGGCGCACGATGCAGAGCAGGTCGATGACCGTTGGCACCTGACGGCAAATTCCAGCAGGGCCTTTCTTGATGCAGTCGGCAAGCTACGCCGCCATTAAACCAGCTAGGCGATCCGGGAACTGTACCACTCATGATTAAATGGAACCAAACGGGGCACAGGGTGTTCTAACGCTATGATCGAAGCGCCGCGCGGTGTGCTCTTTCCGGATTGACGTGCTTGACACCACGAAGTCGAAGCAAAAATCCGCCGATCGGACCCTTTTCTTGACATTTTTGAAAACCACGGCTCTTGCCGTCGGGATCTGCATTGCCTTCCTGGCCACGCCCGTCCGTGCCGCCTGCAACATCTCCGATGCCAAGCTCGAAGAGGCTATATTGCAAAAGCCCGAGTTGCGCGATCCTGAAAACCGCTATCTTGTCCTCGACTTGAGAACCTTGCGAGATGCGGCGTTTCTATTGTGGACCTATGGTCTGGTAAATGATTGCGAACGCCTTGTCGGCAACATCAAAGAGTTGATCGCCTCGCCTTCCATAGGTCGACGCGGCACCAGCGACGAGGATGCGGTGGATCAGCAGCAGGCTGCGTCCGAACCGCTGCAACAGCGCTTGGGTAAGGTCAAAGGCAGTCGCGGCACTCTCAACGAAGGTCCTCTCGTACCGATCAGTGCGCTCGATCCAGGTCTTCTTGTCAACGAAATCGTCGGCGCAGAGGTAAGAACATCTGACGATAAGATCGTCGGCGAGGTTCGCAACGTCGTCATCGGAACGAAAGACCAGAAAGATTATGTTATCGTGGCCTCGGGCGGCTTTTTCGTTCCTGGAAAGGATAGCCTCGTGGTTCCACTTCTATCGCTGGTTATCGATAGAGCAAGAACCAGTTTCTTCCTGCCCCTGACCAGCGCGCAGATCAAATCGGTGCCCCTGATGCCGGATCAGGATTATCTTTGGCTCGATGACAAGAAATGGCGTGCGAAGAACGACGCGATTTTCCAGAGCCTTGTTTCAAAGACCCCTCGCATAGGCGAGACATCGGCACCGGCAGGGGACAGAAAATGATCTCGACCAATCCCATAGCCCTATAGCCGTGAATGTCTGACGGTGGCCCTGCGCACCCAGGTCTTCGCTTCAAACGGCAATATTGCCGACACATGACGTCCTGATGGAACACACGCCGTTGCAACAGATGCTTACTCTCATTTCACTCCCAAAAAAGATCGGGACCACCATGACAAATTATGCTGCCGACGCGTCGGTACTTTCTGAAATCGCAACACTGCGGGAAGCCCTGCCGGCGTGGATCATAAGCACGGTCGAACTGGTGGAGCTTGCGGAAAATGCGGAGAGGGCTGCCCGTGCCGTCAATCCGCAAACGGCCGACCGGTCGCGAATGCTCATTGTCGAAGTTGCAGAGTGGCAGCAAAGACTTAAAGACTGGCAGACACAGGATTTGAGCCCCCGCCTCATGGCCGAGTTGCGAATTCTCAAGGCAACGCTGGACGCCTCGATGGACGAAGCAAATGCTGCGGCTTCCAAGCTGGTCCTTTTTGCCTAATCACCACGACGTATCCGTTTGACCAGACGGGTACGCCTAACTCGCCAGACGCTCGGGATCGACCAGCAGGGTAACGACAAGACCTTCAGGTGCCCAGTCATAATCGATCGAGCCACGCAGATGACCTTTAACGCTGCGCTCCACGAGTTTGCTGCCATATCCGGCCTTGGATTGCGGCGCGACAACTTCAGGTCCTCCGCTTTCCGTCCAGACGATCGTGATCGCCTTTTTCTGCGCGGAACAGGACACATCAAGTGTGCCAGTATCGACGGATAGAGCGCCGTATTTCAGAG
Organism: Hyphomicrobiales bacterium; assembly: GCA_900472925.1. Lineage (GTDB taxonomy): Bacteria > Pseudomonadota > Alphaproteobacteria > Rhizobiales > Rhizobiaceae > Agrobacterium. The sequence continues at coordinate 320,616 of UCJU01000007.1, read as the reverse complement.
AATTCGTCGCCAGTTCGTGGACAATCAATGCGACGACGGTGGTTGCCCCTTCGCCCACGCTCATCCTTGGAACCGAGACGCGGATACGGCCGCTGAAAGCTCCTAGATCGTCATAAGGTGCGAGAAGAACCGTCAGCAGATCGCCGAGCAGTGCAGAAGGCGCCTCCGTTTGTCCCGGTACGGGACGCACGAGATCATGTGCCCGGCCAAGCGCTGTCAGCCTCAGTGTCAGTTCGCGCGCCATGTCATCAACAGTGTTGGTTGAACGCGAGGTGATGGCGGTCAAGCCGGATGCGATAGCAAGAAGGTTCTTGACGCGGTGGCTCATTTCTCCGGCAAGCAGCTCGCGTCCCTCTTCGGCCTGCTTGCGACCCGTCACATCAATGAAGATACCGAACATGATCCGGTTCATGATACCGACATCGTCACCCTGTCCACGAGCCGAAATCCATTTCAGTTCATCGCCGATCATGATGCGAAAGTCTATTTCGTAAGGACCGATGATCGACCGTGTCGCCGTAAAGGCTGCACGAACCCGATCGCGATCGGCGGGATGGATGTGGGCGGACAGATCCTCGAAGGTGACGTCCCCACCCTTAGGAATGCCCCACAGGTCGTAGGAATGGTCATCCATCGCAAACGCATCGGTATCGACGTTCCAAGACCACAAAGTGACACCAGCCGCTTCGATAGCCCTGATAAGGTTTTTGGGTTCCCAAAGGAGTGGCTTCAGCGCGTCGGACGTTATTGCCATGGTCACTCCATATTTCCAAATTTTCGGCGACAGGAAGCGCCATAACCACACAGCTGGACTGAAGCAGTTGAGTTGAAATGTGACCCGAATAAGGAGGGAAACCCTTATTCCTCGTTTTCACTTTGTTATCAAAACGCTAATTAAGTCATTAATTTCACTGGGTGAAACCGGAAATGACGGATTGATTGCTGGATTTGACGTCACTTAGGCCATTGATGACGACGCGGTGTGCAGATGCCAAATTACGCAATCTGAAAATGGAAATGTCGTCCCATTATACTATCCCGTTGTGCTGGCTCCGGCTCACGATTATCAGGAGTAGCTTGCCGCGAAAGAGGCTTGATACAACGGGCACGGAGGCTGCGTTTCCTAAAGTTTCATGTCTTGAGGGGGAAACGAGTTTTCGAGCCTTAGAATACGGTTGTAACGGGCGACGGCCCCTGCACGATTATCGCCGCAGCCAACTCCGTTAAGTCCCTCTGCTCGCGCGCTGGCGGCTTGGAAAGACGCGGACATGTTCACACTCCTCTTCAGCAAACTCGCTCAGCTTATTTGGCGAGCTTTTCGCCAAAAAATTTTAAAACGAGAGCAACCCCTTTTTCGGACCAATCGTATTCCTCCTCGCTTTCAAACAGCTGCAATCTTTTAATTTAGTAAAATATATTAATCATTTTGCCGTATGATTTGGGGCAACTCACTTCAGTTCAGGCGCGCACTATGATGAACATTTTCGCTTCCGATTCCAATCAAGTCCTATCGGCACTCGATCTCTCTTTTGCCATCATCGAATTTCAAACGGATGGCACTATCCTCAGAGCAAACAAGAACTTCTGCGATCTGATGGGATACTCCGAGAAAGAGATTGTCGGACAGCATCATCGTATCTTCGTTGAGAAAGAATATGCTGGCTCCCTTGACTACACCGCATTCTGGCGAAAACTTCAGGGTGGCACATTTGAGTGCAGCGAGTTCAAGCGCATCGCGAAGAACGGCGACGAAATTTGGATCCGGGGCAATTACAATCCTGTCAAAAACAGCAGTGGCAAGGTCCTCAAGATCATCAAATTTGCAAACGACATTACGCAGACCAAGATGAATGGCCTTGATAGCGGCGCAAAGCTTGCAGCCGTTTCGCGCGCCCAAGCGACAATCGAGTTTACGCCCGAGGGCAAAATTCTCGCTGCAAACGAAAACTTTTTGAAAGCGGTCGGCTATTCGCTGAACGAGATCGTTGGTCAACACCACCGCATGTTTGTTGAGCCGACGGAGGTAAACTCCCAGAGATACCTGGAATTTTGGACCCGGCTCCGCATGGGTGAATATGTTGCCGATGAATTTTTGCGCATTGGCAAAGGTGGACGTCATGTTCATATCCAGGCATCCTACAACCCGGTTTTCGATCCAAGCGGAAAGATCATCAAAGTCGTTAAGTTTGCAACCGATGTCACCAGTCGCGTCGAAAATGTCGAGCAGTTGGCGCTGGGACTGACGCGTTTTGCCGACGGCGACCTATCGCAGCAGATCGACCGACCGTTTACCCCCTCGCTGGAAAGGCTTAGAACGGACTTTAATTCTGCATCCCAGAAGTTAAAGCTCGCGATGGCCGCGGTCGCCGAGAACGCTCAGGCTATTAACGCTGGCTCTAATGAAATCCGGATGTCTGCAGACGATCTCGCAAAGCGCACGGAACAACAGGCGGCCTCTGTCGAGGAAACGGCTGCCGCTTTGGAACAGATAACCACAACCGTGAAAGACTCCAGCCAGCGCGCTGAGGAAGCTGGTCGGCTTGTTGCTCGCACCAAGGAACATGCCAATCACTCGGGTGACGTTGTTCGCGAAGCAATCGGTGCTATGGATCAGATTGACGCGTCTTCGAAAGCCATTTCGAACATCATTGGCGTGATCGATGAGATTGCGTTTCAGACAAATTTGCTGGCTCTCAATGCTGGTGTTGAAGCGGCACGAGCGGGCGAAGCCGGAAAGGGTTTCGCAGTGGTTGCTCAAGAGGTGCGTGAGCTTGCACAGCGCTCAGCGACTGCGGCAAAAGAGATCAAGACCCTCATCACCGCTTCCGGTTCCTATGTCAGCAACGGCGTAACGCTCGTTACGAAAGCGGGTACTGCACTTCAAGAGATCGCCTCACATGTCGAGAATATAAACAGCGATATCACAGCAATCGTTGAGGCGTCCCGTGAGCAGTCGACTGCACTGAGCGAAATCAACCGGGCCATCAATTCCGTTGACCAAGGCACGCAGCAGAACGCTGCCATGGTGGAAGAACAAACAGCGGCCAGCCACGAACTAGCCAACGAAGCTGCCGCGCTGTTCGAATTGCTCGATCAGTTCCGTTTTGACGCTGTGAAACGCTCGCAAATGGCAAAGCCTGTCGAGATCAAGCGGCAGCCAACGACAAAAAGTGCAACATCGACCGGTTACCACGCGGCAGCACCACGCCCATCCGCAGCCCTAGCTCCTCGTCGCACAGCGAATGCCTCAGCAACCGTAGCGGCACAAGCAAGCTGGGAAGAGTTCTAGGAAAATCGCAGATGGAATGTCCGCTCGAGAGTCTTTGCAAATATCATCGGACATTGCGACATCTACAATGAACGAATACCTTAGATATTGGGCGGCCGACGTGGCCGCCCATGTCCATTTATACTGCTGCCATGTTGTATTTCAGCTCAAGTTTTTAATATTTATAAAGGCTAATTGCATGCTTCAGCGTGCAGGCGAGAATTCACGTCACGGAATCACTATGCTTTAAGCTTTTTCGCGTTTTCTCAGTCTTGATATAAATGCAGCGAGCGATTGTCATGAGCCTTTACCCGATTCCCACCGATGACGAAAAACGGATCGAGGCGCTGGATAGCTTCGGGCTGATGGATACGGCGCCCGAGCGGGAATACGACCACATCATACAAATGGCGTCTCGAATCTTCGATGTCCCAATTGTTCTGATTTCTTTGGTGCATCGTGATCGGCAATTTTTTAAAGCTCGTATCGGCTTGGATGTGTGCGAAACTGGACGAGATGTTTCGTTTTGCACCTATGCAATGATGGAGACCAAAGTCTTTGTCATCCCTGATGCATCCAACGATAAGCGCTTCAGATCAAATGCATTGGTAACAGGGTATCCGAACATTCGTTTCTATGCAGGCGCACCACTCATCACGTCTGAAGGATATGCGCTCGGAAGCCTCTGCTTGATCGATCAGAAACCGAGAATGACGTTCACGGATCGCGACCAGCAAATACTTCAGGATCTGGCAGCTATGGTCCTCGAAAGAATGAAATTGCGTCGGTTAGAACGGGAAAGCGAGACAAGCCGTAACAAATTCATTAACATTACATCCACATCTCCAGACGCCATCATCTGCGCAAACAGCAGAAACCAGATCACGTCATGGAATGCAGCCGCAGAAGACATTTTTGGCTATTCCAAGGAAGAAGCGCTTGGCAAGCCTCTCGACATCATCGTGCCGGACGCGATGCGTGCAAGGCACGGTGCGGGTCTTGCCAGAGTGGCCTCCGGCGGTCCCGCTCGCATTATAGGAACCTCTGTCAATTTGACGGCGAAGCGTCGCGATGGCTCAGAAGTTCCAATAGAGCTTTCCCTGTCGCAATGGAGCGAGGGAGGCGAGCCGCAGTTCGGGGCAATTATTCGGGATATCACAAGCCGTCTGGAAGCCGTTAAACAGCTAAAACATGCTGCTGAATATGACGATCTGACCGGCCTCGCAAACAGGTCAAGTTTAAAGCGGCGTATTCGTCAGGCCTGCGATGACCATGAGCCTTTGGCCCTCCTTCTTCTTGATTTGGACGGTTTCAAAGACGTCAATGATACGCTGGGGCACTCTGCGGGGGATGTTGTCCTCAAAATTGTCGCACGTCGTCTGAGAGAAAGCGTCCTAAACCACCACATGGTGGCCCGGCTGGGCGGGGACGAGTTTGTCATCGTGATGTCTGAAACGGTGGATCCTATAAAAACCAGTGAGCTTGCGTCGAAACTCATCTCTGCCATCGAGGAACCCATCGAATTCGACAACGAGCCCATCCACATCGGAGCCAGTATCGGTATTGCTCTCAAATCTGGCCCGGAAGACGACACTGAGCGGATGCTCGGGAACGCAGATTTGGCGCTTTATCAGGCCAAGGCAGACGGTCGCCACCTCGTGCGCATATTTACCCCTGAGCTTCGCCAAACGGCCTTGAGGAAGGGAGCCATGAGCTCCTTGATCCGTCAAGCCTGGGAAAATCAGGAATTTGAGCTGTATTACCAGCCTCAGATCAAACTCAGCGATGGCAGCCTATCCGGGGCAGAAGCGCTGATCAGGTGGAACCACCCACAGCTTGGCGTCGTCTCGCCTGCTGCGTTTTTGCCTGCACTAGAGGCAAGCCTTCTTGCTGTTCCCGTGGGCGAATGGATACTGCGCACCGCTTGTTCGCAGGCAGCACAATGGCGGAACGCTGGTTGCGAGAATTTCAGGATCGGCGTCAATCTGTTTGCTGCTCAGTTCCGGACGCGCGATTTTGCGAACTCAGTCGAGGCAGCGCTCTCGGACAGCGGTTTACCCGCAACAGCTCTGGAATTAGAAATAACAGAAAATATTATCCTGCGGAATGAACAACGCATCATGCAGCCCCTTCATCACCTTCGATCCATCGGCGTGGGGATTGCTTTCGATGATTTCGGAACCGGTTTCGCGTCGCTGAGCCTTTTGAAGGATTACCCTGTCACCCGGCTGAAGATCGACCGCTCGTTCGTGAGCGGTGATGAACGCAACAAGAAGGATGAGGCAATCATTGAAGCGGTCACAGGACTTGCGGCGGGATTTGACCTCGAAGTTATAGCTGAGGGCATCGAAACCCTCGAACAGGAGCAACTGATGCGGCACTACGCATGCGATGAAGGACAGGGCTATCTCTATGGCCGCCCTGTGAAAGCGAGTGACTTCGCACGTCTTCATTTGACAACGGCTACGAACCGGATGTCGGCAGGAGTTTGACGTTAACGCGTTCAAACGACTGACGGGGCTTGTGGTGCTCAAAAATTCAGGAGGGTTGAGGGGACGATCGCAGCTCTTGAATGAGCCCGGACTACCGACACCGTGTTTCGCAGAATTGATGAGTTTGCGGACGAAACGCCAAATCGTGGGTGTTCCGCCAATCTCTGGCGATGCTTTGAAACGCAGCCCACACACTCTTTCCGCAATCACCATGACACCAGCTTTGTCGACAATGCGGCCTGCATCACGCCGGACGATCACCTGTCATGCCTTTGACCAACCATCTCCACAAATCGCCTCAAGGCGCCGCTGACTTCCGCGCTTCGCGTCGCGAGGTTCAGTGGCGCGACGAGTTGGGTATCGCGCGTGATCTGGAGATACACTATACCATGTGTCTCCAAGCGAGCCATGGAACGGGGGACCAAGGAAATGCCGAGACCGGCTGCCACAAGGCTCAGGGTTGACAGCAGGCGTGGCGCTTCATGCTTCACCCGCGGACTAAATCCTGCGCTCAAGCATGCGGCAATGACGCTATCGTAGAGGCCCGGACCAGACGGACGTCGATAAAGAATGAAGTCTTCGCCCGCCAGTTCGTACAGGTGGATGGGATCGCGCTCTCCGTCTGTCGACGCAAGTCGGTGGCTATCCGGAAGCGCCACGAGCATCTCTTCGTCAAGGATGTGAGATATGGTCAGCCCAGATGAATCTTCCACAGGCGACCTGATGAAGGCGACGTCGAGATGCTTGGCTCGAATGGCGCCGATCAAATCTGGTGTGCTCGATTCTTCGAGCTTCAGCGACACCCCAGGCCAGTTTTCGCTGAACATTCGAACCGCGGATGTTACCATAGGATGGAAGGCCGCTGAACTGGTAAACCCGACCGCCAGGCCCCCCTCGTCGCCACGCGCATTGTTTCGGGTCGCTTCCACCGCCAGCTCGACATCCTGAAGGATTGCCCTGGCCTTCTCGACGAATGTCTTGCCAGCCTCCGTGACCTCGACGCCGCGAGGCATCCGCCTAAACAATGTCGCGCCGACCATAGCTTCCAGGCTCCGTATCTGTTGGCTGAGGGGGGGCTGTTGGATACCGAGCCGCTGTGCGGCGCGCGTGATATGCCCCTCGTCAGCAACCGTGACGGCGTATCGAAGATGGCGAAGCTCTATCACGACATATCTCCTGCATATGTATTTACCGTTATCCATATATTAGACACGCGCCGCCGTGAAGCGTAAAGAAGATGCCATACTCAACAAATCGATAGGGCCAGCTCATGGATAGCCACAGTCAACCATCCGACAAGGAAATTGCCGCTCCGGACATCAAGTCGCTTTTCGTTGGCTTCTTCATGCTCGGCCTGACGGGATTTGGTGGCGTCCTGCCGCTTGCCCACCGCATGCTGGTCGAGACCCGGCAATGGCTGAGTCAGGAAGAGTTCACCGAACTGCTCGGTCTCTGCCAGTTCCTTCCAGGCGGAAACATCATCAACTTGTCGGTCGCGGTGGGTCTGAAGTTCCGGGGCATTGCAGGTGCCTTGGCGGCTATTCTCGGTTTGATCGCCGCCCCCACCGCCATCGTCATCTGTCTCGGGATCGTCTACGACCAGTTCCACAACAACGTCCACGTCCAACACGCGTTTGCAGGACTTGCTGCGGCTGCCGCAGGTCTTTTGGTGTCCATGGCCATTAAGATCGTCCTGCCGTTGCGGAGACGTCCGGTTGCCATTGCCATCGCTGCCATATGCTTTGTCGCCATCACTTTTTTAAACCTGCCTCTCTTGCCCACGATGCTGGTGCTCTCCCCTATCAGTATCTTTGCAACGTGGAGGCTGGAAGCATGATGAGCACCCTGATAACCCTAGCCATCATATTCACCCAGCTTTCGCTGCTGGCGTTCGGTGGTGGGAACTCAATTCTGCCGGAGATGCATCGCCAAGTCGTTGATGTGCATCACTGGATGACTGCCCAGCAGTTCGGAGCGCTGTTCGCATTGGCCCAAGCGGCACCTGGCCCCAACCTGATGGTGGTCCCGCTCGTCGGCTGGCATGTCGCCGGCTGGGCAGGTGTGCTTGTCACGTCCGTTGCGAAGTTCGGTCCGTCATCGATCGTCACCGGCGTCGCTTTCCATCTCTGGAACCGATTCAAGGACAGACCATGGCGGCGAATCGTTCAAAATGGTCTCGTTCCGATGACCGCAGGACTGGTCGCCGCCAGCGCCGCGGTGATAACCGCAGCATCAGCCCTCAACTGGGTCCTTGCCATTATCGTCGCGGGCTGCGCAATCGTGTTGGTGAAGACGCGCGTCCACCCTCTGGTCGTGCTTGCAGTCGGCGCTTTGATCGGTTTGAGCGGATTTGGCCAAGCATGAAAATGATGCCTTCACGCCATGGCCGTGGGGCTTCCCGCGATTAGATTCCCGGCCAAACAGACGCGCCTTCTGTGCTCCGGCTCCCATCGCGGTGAGCGCAACGAGCCAGCAGCGGCGGCGCGGAGCTCGGCCGTTCAAAGTCTGTTGTGAGTACCAGCTCACGAAGCTGGAACAGCAGCTTGACCAGGCACTTGTGCGAGAAATCAGGGCGGAGCCTCGCCTTGATGGAATATGAACCTGCGACCAATGACCAATGACCAATGACCAATGACGCTAGATAAACAAACCAATGGCAATTTCGGCTTATTATCTTGGCCGTGTCCAGAGAAACACCTTGCGAATATATCACGGTGCTGGCCCGTGGGCTTATTTATGAAGTGTCCACATAAACGGGTTTCATCTTATTGACGGTCTGTGATTCGCTCTCCTTGAAAGGAGATTGAATGCGCCGTCACGAATTGAGCGACGAAGAATGGGCGATCATCGCACCTCTTTTGCCGAACAATACCCGTCAGCGCAATCTCGTGGAACGGTTCTTCAACCGTATCAAGCAGATGCGAGGCCTTGCGACGCGATACGACCGGCGTGCCGACAACTATCTCGCGGCTCTCAAGCTTGCCGCGACGAGGATATCGATTCCATTAGCTAGTGAGTCCGTGTCCTAGACATAGGCTTTGAAAGCGACGTCGTTCATCGCACCGTTGCGGACTATTGACTTAGGTCATGCCCCGAAAAGTCTGAGCGTGGCGACCGACCCAAAACAGCCGGCACGTGGCAGATACGCTAACGTTTCGGACTGAGATATGGCGCTCACAGTTCAACCAAAGAAAGAAGTGTCCTAGATGCGACAAATCTCTTTGCGACGGGTCATCACACGAACTGGGCATTGTAGAGGTGATGGCTTGGGCGCAGTCGGCTAATATCGTTCTCGCAGCATTTGTGAGGGTTTTGCAACAAAACTGAAAAAACACTGACAAAAACTGTAACCATACTGACATGATCAACGACTAAAAACCGCGGCAACACCAGCCGGGTTGCGCTTCGAGGCAGTCTCCGGAAAACCAAGTGACCGGAGTTTCGTTTTGAAAATCGTTCAGATCACCGACACCCATCTCAGCCCCAGCAAGTCGCATTTCAACGACAATTGGGAGCCGCTCGTTCGCTGGATCGAGAGTGAAAAGCCGCATCTGGTCGTTCACACCGGTGATCTGAGCGTCGATGGCGCGAACTTCGAAGACGACATTGAATTTGCCATGGACATGATGCGGCAATTGTCGATGCCGGTGGTGATCGTGCCGGGCAACCACGATGTCGGCCATTTTCAGGGTTCGGCTCAGCCCGTCAATGCCGAGCGTCTTGAGCGTTGGCGCCGCCTTGTTGGCCCGGATTACTGGTTCGAAGACACAGACATTTGGCGCATCATCGGTCTTAACAGTCTTTTGTTCGGTCTGGGCGGTGAGGAAGAAGAAGCACAGGAACGCTGGCTGCAAGAAACGCTCGAGAGCCGTGACAGTCGCCGCGTGGCAATCTTCACGCATAAGCCACTCTTCGTCGATGATGCCAACGAGCCGGAGGCGGGGTATTGGAGCGCGCCGTTCGCGCCGCGCATGCGCCTTCTCGAATTGATTGCCAAACATGACGTCGCTCTGGTCGGGTCTGGTCACCTGCACTGGAGCTGGATCGGCCACTACAAAAACACAAGCCTCGTCTGGGCGCCGCCATCCTCCTTCATTCTGGGCGAAATGGAACGGGAAATGCCGGGCTCTCGTCTGGTTGGTGCCGCCATTCACAATCTTGGTGAGACGGTGGAGAGCCAGCTGGTGTCCGTGGATGGGCTGAAGCCTTATTATCTCGATGATGTTGTGGCCGAGGTTTATCCCTCTGCTCTTAAAAAGAAGGAAGCTGCTGAATGAGCGTGCTTTCTCTCGCCAACATTACAAAGTCTTTCGGCTCGAACGATATTCTCAAAGGTGTCAGCCTTGAAGCCGAGCCGGGTGAATTCATCGCGCTGGTCGGCCCTTCCGGCTGCGGCAAGAGCACGCTTCTTCGCATTGTTGCGGGTCTGGAACATGCCGATAGCGGCGAGATCAGCCTTGCCGGGAAGACACTGTCGAAATTGACAGCCGCAGACCGCAACATCGCCATGGTGTTCCAGTCCTACGCGCTCTATCCGCATCTGACGGCTGGCCAGAACATAGCCGTGCCGCTCGCCATGCGTCGCCTGACCGCGACCCAGCGTCTGCCAATCATTGGCAACCTTATGCCCGGTCAAAAAGCCATCCGCCAAGGCATCTTGAGCGAAGTCGAGGCCATGGCCGCATCCCTGAAGATCGGGCATCTGCTGGATCGCAAGCCCGGACGGATGTCCGGTGGCCAACGCCAGCGTGTGGCTCTGGCCCGTGCAATGGTTCGCCATCCGGCCTTGTTTCTGATGGATGAGCCGCTGTCCAACCTCGATGCGAACCTGCGTGTGCATGCACGCGGCGAAATCGTCGAGCTGCATCGCAAATCCGGTGTTCCTGCACTCTATGTCACCCACGACCAGTCCGAAGCGCTGTCCATGGCAAGCCGCGTGGCGGTGATGATCGGCGGCAGGCTTTTGCAGCTTGCAACGCCACAGGTTATCTACGACGACCCCTCGCATATCGAGGTTGCCCGGTTCATTGGCCAGCCTCGCATCAATCTTCTGCCGACTAAAGCAACGGCCAATGGCATGGTGCAATTCGGTGGCATAACCATCGCGGCCTCCAGCCTGTCTCACGGCGATGATGTCACCGTCGGTATTCGCCCGGAATTCGTATCATTGGCATCGCAATCCAGAGATACGATGGCAGCGACCGTGGAACGCCTTGAATTCCTCGGTTCGGAAGTCATTCTCTTTGCGCGCCTGAACGGCATGGGCGAAACAGTGGTCGTGAAGCTCACGCCTTCCGCCGCAGCCGATCTTGGCCCCGGCAGGCCGGTCCATCTGGCGATCGAGCCTGACAAGGCCATGCTGTTTGCCAAAGCGGGCGAGCGTATCACGACACAGATATCCGTCGTCGGCGCCCCGGAGCTGCTTCATGGCTGACATGACCGCATCCGTCTTCACTGTTTCTGCACCAACGCAGCAACAGATCGCCGCACGACGCGAAAGCCGCACAGCGTGGCTACTCGCCGCCCCGGCCATTACATTGATGCTGCTGTTCATCATCATCCCTACGCTGGCCGTCATCGTGCTGGGCTTTACCGACTTCGAACTTGGTTACTCCGGGTTCCGGTTTGTCGGCTTCGAAAACTATGCTGAACTCTTCAGCGACCGGACCTTCCGCAAGTCACTGTGGAACACGGTTGTCTATACTGCCATCGTCACGCCGTTTTCCATCTTCATCGGCCTTGGCATTGCGATGCTGATCGAGGCTGAGCCGCGGGCGAAGGCATTTTTTCGCACCGTTTACTTCCTGCCGGTTGCCTCGCTGCTCGTGGCGATGGCCACCGTCTGGCAATATATGCTGCATCCGAGCATCGGCCCGGTGAACATGATGCTGGCCTTTTTTGGCATCGCCGGTCCCAACTGGCTCGGTTCGTCGAGCTCGGTTCTGCCAAGCCTTGCCATCATCGGCATCTGGCAATCGGTCGGCTTCAACATGGTGCTGTTTCTGGCTGGCCTTACCGCCATTCCGCGCGATCTCTATGCCGCAGCAGAAATGGACGGCGTCCGATCCGGTTTTGAGCGTTTTCGTCTGGTCACATGGCCGATGCTGGGGCCGACCACGCTGTTTGTCGTCACCATCAGCATCATCAACTCGGTGAAGGTGTTCGAAACCGTCAAGGCACTGACCGAGGGTGGGCCGAACAAGGCGTCCGAGGTCCTGCTTTTTACAATCTATCAGGAAGGCTTCGTCTATCTGCGCGTTGGTTACGCCTCGGCCATGACGGTAATCTTCCTCGCCATTCTCGTGGTCCTTATGTTCCTCCAGTACCGCGTTCTTGACCGCAAGGTACATTACTCATGACGCAGTCCGCAATCATCCCACCCATGACATTGGGCCGCGTGATCCGCCTTTCCATTCTGACGATTGGCGCGCTTATCTTCTTGTCGCCTTACATCTTCATGATTTCGACAGCGGGCAAGGCGCAGAGCGAGATTTTTTCCTCGTCTCTCTCCCTCATTCCGCAGACATGGAGCTACATGGCCAACTTCACCAAGGCCATGACGCGGGTATCCATGCCGCATCTGCTGATGAACGGCGCCATCGTCTGCACACTCATTCTTTTCATTCAGGTCATCGTCGCTGTTCCCTGCGCCTACGCCATGGCAAAGCTGAAATTCAAGGCGGCACGTGCGTTAATGATGATGGTCATGCTTGGTCTTCTGGTGCCGATCCACGCAACCGCCCTGCCGCTCTATGTCGCCTTCGATCGCATGTCTGTGCTCAACAGCTACATGGCGCTGGTCGCTCCCTTCTCGATCTCCGCGTTTGCGATCTTCCTGTTCCTGCAGTTCTTCCGCGCCATGCCGGATGATCTCATCCATGCAGCCCGGCTGGATGGTATGAGCGAGGCGGGCATCGTCGCCCGTGTCATCCTGCCCAATGCCTGGCCAGCGGTCACGGCGTTTGCGATTTTCTCGGTCGTCGCCCACTGGAACGACCTGTTCTGGCCACTGATCGTCGTGACCAACCAAGCCTACGCAACACCGCCGCTCGGCCTGCTCTACTTCCGAGCAGCAGAAGCCGGAGATGACTATGGCGCGCTGATGGCGGCAACTCTGATTATCACCCTTCCCCTCGTCATCGCCTTTCTGACTGCCCAGAAGCGCTTTGTCGAAGGCATCACCATGACCGGTCTCAAAGGCTGAGCCGGGCAGCTTAAACAACCTATTCTACCAACGGAGACAACGTGCCATGAAACTCATCAGACACGCATTGACGGCGCTTGCCGTTTCAGCCGCCTTTGCCGCAGTGCCTGCCAAGGCAGAAACGGTGCTTACGGTTCATTACCCCATGCCGGGCTTCTTCAAGGACGTGATGGACAGCATCTCCAAGAAGTTCATGGAAGAGAACCCGGAGATCAAAATACAGTTCGCCAATCCTTCCGCGACCTATGAAGAAGGCATCCAGACCATCATGCGCCAGGCCGGAACGGCAGAAATGCCGGATCTGACCTTCATCGGCCTCAACCGCCTGCGCATGGTCAATGAGCGTGATATTCCTGTCGATCTCGGCCCATTCGTCAAAGCCGATGGCAACATGGCCGAGCAGGGCTTTTCAGACAACATTCTCAAGCTCGCCCAGGTGGACGGCAAGCAGGTGGGCCTCGCCTTCGCAACGTCCAACCCGATCATGTATTACAATGCCGATCTGGTTCGCAAAGCCGGTGGCAACCCTGACGTTCCGCCAAAGACATGGGACGAAGTGATCGCGCTCGGCGGCAAGATCAAGGCGCTCGGCGACGGCAATGAAGGTATCGACTTTCGGTGGCAGGGCGATGACTGGATGTTCTCAGCCTTGTTGTTTGGCGCGGGTGGCACCATGCTGAATGCCGACGAGACCAAGGTCACTTTCAATGAAGAGGCTGGCCAGAAAGCCGTTGCCGTTCTAGACAAGATGGTTAAGGAAGGCGGACTTCCCGTGTTGACCAAGCAGGCTGGCGAACAGGCTTTTGCCGCGGGCAAGATCGGCTTTGCGTTTCAGACAACCGGCGCATTGCGCAACACCATTAAAAATGTAGGCGACAAGTTCGACCTGCGCACGGCCCAGATTCCGCTGATCGATCCTGAGAACGGAAAGCTGCCGACGGGCGGAAATGCAGTCGTTATCCTGACGAAGGATGCCGAAAAGCAGAAAGCTGCTTGGACATTCGCCAAGTTTGCTGCCGGTCCTTATGGCGCATCCGTTGTCGTGCCGGGCACAGGCTATGTTCCAAACAATGAGCTGGCCCCGAAGTCGCCAGAATATCTCGGCAATTTCTACAAGGAAAACCCGCTGTTCCAGGCCGGTCTTTCGCAGATGTCGCGCATGATTCCCTGGTACGCTTTCCCCGGTACCAACGGTGTGAAGGTGACCCAGACCATCGTTGAAAACCTGTCTCGCATAGTCGAACAGAATACCACGCCTGACGAGGCACTGAACGACGCAGCCGATGAAGTGAAGAAGCTTTTGCCGCGCAAGTCCTGAGAATAAGAAGCAGAAAGGACAGAGGCGGCCTTGCCGCCTCTTTTCATGAGCGAGCCAATAGCTTGGCCTCTGAAGACGCTTATGCTAGGCTACAGTCGCCCCCGCAAAAAGTTGAAAACCTACACGCAAGTGCCTTGGCTTTGCTGCGTTTTCTGCGATGTCCAGTAACAATGCGGCCGCCGCTGTTCCCATGTCTGCATCAGGCATCCTTATCGTGGTCAGAGGCCGTTCGAGCAGCCGTCCTATCGAAATGCCGTCGAAGCCGCAGACCGAGATATGATCCGGCACCGAAAGTCCGTGCCGTCTCAACGCGCCGATAACGCCCAGCGCAAGAAGATCGTTGGAGGCGATGATGGCACTCGGCCTGACATTTTCCACAACATCCAACAGATCTAGGTTTTCGTACCCGTCAAGAAAGTCGATTTGTAATGCTTCGATCGGCCTATGGCCTTTATCGGTGAGTGCCCGGCAATGCCCCTCATAACGCTGCCGCGCCCTATCCGACGACTTAAAATGACCGGAAACGAACAGGATGTGGTGATGACCCTTCCCCATTAAGAACTGTGTCAGTTCGTAACCTGCCTGAAAATTATCCACAGTCACCGCCGCTTGATACCGCGGCATCGGCAGATTATTGAGAAGGACGGTTGGGGGCAATGCTTTTGAAAGCACGTTGCTGCAGCGCGGATCACACAGCGTCAGGATCAACCCGGTTGGGTGTTCCTCTAGGAGCGAGGCTACAGCTGAAGCCTCGCTGGACGGGTCGTAATTGGACTGGGCAATGAGTACATTTTGCCCTGCGGCCTGCAACCGGCGCTGCATTCCCGCGAGCGATGCGGAAAACACGGGATTTGATATGCTCGGCACGAGCACGCCAACGACTGGCCGTGACCGGCGGCTATCTCCAGTTCTGCTCTTGACGTGCCTGTAACCAATTTCCGCGGCCGCACGACGGACCTTACGCACCATCTCGTCACTCACGGGCCCGGTTCTGTTCAGCACACGGCTTGCAGTGCTTACCGAGCAGCCTGCACGAAAAGCGACCTGATCAAGTGTGATCATTGAGGTGGTCTTTCATAATTAACAACATGGCCCATCTTGCAAGCAGCGTAAGTCATCAATTCCTGACACACGAGTTCGGGTCCTGTTAGAATATCTCGTTTAAAGACTACATTCGGCAATATCATCTACAATTGCCATCTGACGCCGAGGTTCGATCGCCATTTTTGACGATTAAGTTGTACGACAGAGTCGTCACCACCCGAACAAGAGACGTGACCTGATGTGATCGACCGCCCACGATCCCGGCAACACAATGTGCCACGATGTGGGGTGTCGAATTCACATCAGATCAGGGTTCGTCAAAGCAAGTTGTGCAATCGAGTTCGATCTGGCAATCTTGTCGCAGTTAGAAAAACTGCCGCAAGATGATGTAAAGCACGAAGGCGATAGCGATCGAGGCTGGCAGCGTCAGCACCCATGCGACCAGCATGTTGCGAACGGTCGACCATTGCAGACCAGAGCCGTTGGCCGCCATGGTACCCGCTACACCCGATGACAGGACATGCGTTGTGGATACGGGCAGTCCAAAATGGTCGGCAGCACCGATGGTGACCATGGCAACGACTTCCGCGGCCGCCCCCTGCCCGTAGGTCAGATGGGTCTTGCCGATCTTTTCGCCCACGGTCACAACAATACGCCGCCAGCCGATCATCGTGCCAAGGCCAAGCGCCAGAGCGACCGCAACCTTGACCCAAGTCGGGATGAACTTCGTCGCATTGTCGACGGCCTTATGATAGGACGTCACCGCCGCGAGATCGGCCTCATCCATCGGCAGGAGTTTGTTCTTGTCGATCAGCTTCAGCGCTTCGCCAATCAGGTAAATGTCATTGCGGACGTTGCCAACCATCTCATTCGGCACTGCCTCCAGTGTCGGAAAGGCCGCAACCTCGCTGCTCGTCTGGTGGATGAATTGCTGCAAAGCCGGCGTGGTCTGATCGCTCCAGGTTTTTGTACGGACTGCATCGCCAACAACTGTTTTGGCGTCCATAACTGTCACGCCCGGTTTTACATATTTTCCAAGAGCCGTTTCGACGTGTGCCGATGCGGCCTTGTAGGCCTCGAGATAATTCACATCCGGGGTCCTGTTCAGCGCAAATGCGGTCGGGACCAGACCGATGAGGATGAGCATGATCAGCCCCATCCCTTTTTGACCGTCGTTGGAGCCGTGGGCGAAGCTGACACCGGTGCAGGTGAATATCAGCAGCCCACGAATCCACAGCGGCGGCGGTGCGCTGGACTGAGGTTCCTGATAAAGAGCCTGATTGCGCACGAAGAACTTCATTGCAAGGAGAAGGAGCGCTGCAAACCCAAAGCCGATCAACGGAGACAGAAGCAGCGACAGACCGATATTGCTGGCTTGTGACCAGTCGACGCCGCTGGTTGTCGTGCCCGCAGGCGCCAGGAACTGATTGGCAAGGCCAACGCCGATGATAGAGCCGATCAGCGTGTGCGAACTGGAAGAAGGCAGACCAAGATACCAGGTCCCAAGATTCCAGATGATCGCAGCACTCAGAAGGGCGAAAACCATGGCAAGGCCGGATCCTGAGCCAACTTGCAAAATGAGTTCGACCGGCAGCAAGGCAAGGATGCCGAAGGCGACTGCGCCGCTGGATGTGAGAACACCCAGGAAGTTGAAAATACCCGACCAGATCACCGCAAATTCCGCTGGCATCGAGCGGGTGTAGATCACCGTCGCGACTGCGTTTGCGGTGTCATGAAAGCCATTGACGAATTCGAAGCCAAGCGCGATCAAGAGAGCCAGACCCAGCAGCAGCCACGGAACCGCTGCGGCGCTGGTGAGATCCTGAGCCAGTGCGTAGCCCACATATGCAAGCCCCCCAAGGATGACGAGCGCGAGAACGGGAATAAACCATTTTCCCGCCCCGGAATCTTCCAGGGGATGGGGAACCGGTTTGGTTCGTAGCTTTCCTGCGCTGAGATCGACCATTGGCTTTCCTCCAGATGCGTTTTCAATTTTGGTAACGCTCTGGAATGAACCTTTCATGACAACGGCGGTGCATTGCCGAAAGAGGACCTTGCAAAAGCACACGCCCGACGAGCACTGGGGCGACGAACAACGTTTTGCTGGTAAACATGATTTTGGTTATACTGCGGATGTAGATTTTTATGTCACCAGAAATGATTTTTACAAAAAATCCTTCCTCGCTGCATGACAGGCGTTTGTCTATCTTTCGCTCCAAACAAGGAGCTCTTAATGTTTGCCAAAGCTACAACCAAAATCATCTTCGGGCTTCTCATTTCGATCACGACACTGGCGGCCACGCAGGCTTCGGCTGATGCAACGCTTGATCGTATAAAAGGCCGTGGCAAGCTGACGGTCGGGGTTATCCTTTCAGGCGCACCTTTTGGCTTTATCGATCCCAAGTCGCAGGAGCAGAAAGGTTACAATGTTGACCTGGCGAAAGCGCTGGCCGCCGATCTCGGTGTCGAGCTGGAAACAGTCACCGTAACGCCGCCAAACCGCGTTCAGTTTCTACAGCAGGGCAAGGTCGATATTCTCATCGCCAACATGCAGTACACCGACGAGCGTGCAAAAATTCTTGATTACGTGCCAACACCTTATGACCGTGCCGGTGGAGCCGCCGTCGTGCGCAAGGATAGCGGCCTGAAGGACTGGGCTGATCTCAAGGGCAAGCCGGTTTGCATCTCGCAGGGCTCGAACTACGCCCAGCCATTGGCGGAAGAATATGGGGCCATCGTAAAGGCGCTGCCAAGCCAGCCGGAATCGCTACTGGCGCTTCAGGGCGGCAACTGTGTTGCTGCTGTTCATGTCGGCGCAACCGTCGGCTTGCTGCTCGTTGATCGCGCCGACGAATGGAAAGACTATGCCATTCCATTCCCCACCGAGTTGATCCCATCCGATTCCGTGATCTGGCTTCGCAAGGATGAAAACGACACCAAGACCGCTCTCGATAACGCCGTGAAGAAGTTGCACACATCGGGGAAAATGCTTGAGATGGCAAAGGCGAACCGTTTGCTCAATACCAAGTATCTGGAAGAAGAAAGCAAAAAGCTTTCTGCCGCGCAATGAGCGGAGACCAGCGGTAAATCCTTATGAATGATCTGAACCTTACCGGCCTGTTTGTCGATCTGACGAGCAGGCTGGGTCTCAATTATGAATTTCTGGCGACAGGTTACGAGGCGCAAATCTGGCGCGATGGTTTCATCACCACGCTCTATCTTGTTGCCGTCACCATTCCTGTCAGCCTGTTTTTCGGATTGTTTTTTGCCGCCTGCCTGACATCAGGCAGGCTCTGGCTGTCTGCGCCGGTGCGTGCATTCGTGGAGCTTACACGCAATACGCCGACGCTCGTGCAGCTCATGTTCAGCTTTCTCGTGCTCAACACATTTGTCTCCAACCTGTTTGGCGGCGCCCAGAACAATCCGCTGTCACCCTTTTTCTGGGTTGTTGCCGTGGTCGGCCTCCATGTCGCAGCATTGCACGCCGAAGCAATTCGTGGCGGCATCGAAGCGGTGCCCTCTTCCATGATCGAGGCGGCACGAGGCATGGGCTTCAGCCAGTTCGAAATCCTGCGCTATGTGCAGATACCGCTCGCGTTTCGCGCGTCCCTGCCAGCCATCGTCAACGGTCTCATCAGTCTGGTCAAATCGACGACCGTGGGCAATGCCATCGCCGTCAATGAAATCACCTATGCATCGATCATGGTATGGACGCAGCGTGACAATGTCGTTGAACTGATGATCGTCCTTCTCGCGTTTTTCAGCCTGATCAATTTTCTGATCGCCCGCGCCGGCTCGTGGGTTGAGCGCAAGCTCGCCATTCCCGGATACGGCCTATGAGTATGACACAGACGCAAGCACCAAAGACAAGCAGCCGGGTTTTGCGCTATGCCGGTTTTGTCGCCATGCCGTTGCTGGTTATCGTATGGTCGCTCGTCGATCTGACGCTTGGCAAGGAGTTGCTGGACTGGATTCCCTACCTCGCTTTCGGCTTTTCGATGAATATCGTGATCGCCCTCTGCGCAATCACGATCGGCACAACGGCTGGCGTTCTGCTCGGGCTCATGCAACTGGCACCTTACTGGTTCATTCGCTGGCCAGCGGCTATCTATGTTCAGATTTTTCGCAACGCACCGGCGCTCGTGCTGATCTTTGCCACCACTTACATCTTTCCTTTCGAGATCGTGCTGTTTGGCAACTATCTGCCGTTCCCGGACTGGATCAAGGCCGTGATCGGGCTTGCCATTCTTGCCAGCGCCTATATCGCGGAAATCACCCGTGGCGCCGTCGTTTCCATACCGACAACGCAATGGGAAGCGTCCAAAGGCCTCGGCTTTTCCCGCATGCAGGCCCTGCGCTTCGTCATCCTGCCGCAATGTGTGCGCCGCTCACTGCCGCCATGGATGAACGTCGCCTCTTCGATTGCCATGGGCACATCGCTTGCATCGCTTGTCGGCGTTCATGAATTGATGCATGCGGCAACCGATGCCAGCACCGCCGTGCGCAGGCTTGATTTCACCATCATCGCCTATGTCGTGGTGATGGCCGCGTTTTTCACGCTCTGCTACCCGATCGCCCGGCTTACCCGCCGCCTCGAACAGCGCTTCAATTCGGGCTGAAGGATTTTGATAATGACTGCATCCATAGATACCGCGATCGTGAAACTGGAAGACGTTCACCTGTCTTTCGGCAGCACCCAAGTCCTCAAGGGCATAGACCTCACGGTCAACAAAGGCGACGCCGTTTCAATCATCGGCCCCTCAGGCTCCGGGAAATCCACACTACTGCGCTGCATCAACGCGCTGGCTATGTCGCAAAGCGGCAAGATCACCGTTGCGGGCACACGGGTCGATGAGCTGACAAAGGAGAGCGAGCGCATCGAATTGCGCAAGCGGGTTGGCATCGTCTTCCAGCAGTACAATCTGTTTCCGCATCTGACCGTTCTGGACAATATTGTGCTTGCGCCAACGCGTATTCTCGGCGCCAACCGCGCGGCGACGGAGAAACTCGCGCGCGAATTGCTGGAAAAGGTTCGGCTCTCGGAAAAAGCCGATGCCTATCCCGGCCAGCTTTCCGGCGGCCAGCAGCAGCGCGTGGCAATTGCCCGCGCCCTTGCCATGAAGCCGGAACTCGTCCTGTTCGACGAGGTAACGTCTGCGCTCGATCCTGAAACGGTCGGCGAGGTTCTGTGGGTCATTCGCGATCTCATCCGCGATGGCATGACCAGCATCCTCGTAACCCACGAAATGCGTTTTGCCGAGGAGATCAGCGATACGGTGGTGTTTACCGAAAACGGTCGCGTCGTTGCCCACGGTTCGCCGAAGGAGATATTCCACGATTCCGACAATCCGCGCATCCGTCAGTTTGTCGGTGGGCTTTCAGGCGCGCGTGCCTCGATCCGTGACGGCGAAGGTATCTGACCATGGCCAACACGGAATATACCACAGCTTTTGCCACAGCGATTATCACATCTGATCCGAGCAAGGATGACGCTGCAGTGGATGCGGCGCGCACCGCGATCACAGATTTTCTCGCATGCATGATCGCGGGCGCCAACGACCGTACCACGGATATTCTTGCCGGGGTCATCGGTGGCAATTTGCCGGGAAACGCAATTCTTGTCGGTCGCAGCACCCAAACCGATCCGCTGGTCGCGGCAGTATTGAACGGCTACGCGGGGCATGTGCTTGACTATGACGATGTTCATGCAAGCGTGCGTGGGCACCCGACAACGGTGATCGTTCCAGCACTGCTGGCGCTTGCCGCGGACCGGACTTTCAGTGCGGACGCCTTCGTCGCATCTTACGTTGTTGGCCTCGAAGCCATGGCGCGGTTGGGGCTTTCCCTCGGCTCGAAGCATTATGAAAACGGATTTCACGCCACCGCAACGCTTGGGCCTGTCGGTGTAGCCGCCGCGATCTGTCACCTGACCGGTTCATCGGTTGAAGAAACAGCTGTCGCGCTTGGACTTGCCGCAACGCAAGCCGCAGGACTGCGATTGCAGTTCGGTTTCGACGCGAAGCCTTATCATGCTGGCATGGCGGCGCGATCCGGCCTGCTGGCGGCGCGATTGGCAGCGGCGGGATTCGGTGGCGCACCTGATTTTCTGGACAACCCTGTCAGTTTCTATTCAGCCTACGCTTTTGGCGCAGGACAACCGGAATTGACGAGCAAAAGCTGGGGGCAGCCATGGCAAATCGTGTCTCCGGGCCTGACGCTGAAAGCCTATCCCTGCTGCACGGCCAGCCATCCCGTCGCGTCTCTCGGAATAGACCTTCACGGTGAAGGTCTGGCCGCCGAGCACATAGACGGGATCACCTTCACCTATCCGCGGGGTGCCGATGCGGCCTTGGTCGTGACTAAACCGAGCAATGGTATCGAGGCGCGGTTCAGCCCGGAATATGTGTTCTCCGCAGCTTTGCTCGACGGTGCTTTGCGGCTCGACCATTTCGACGAACGGCCAGTGGATGAAAGCATCATGGCGCTGGCCAGTCGTGCCAGCCGTCAGCATGATACATCAGCTCCGCGTATGTCGAGCGATCCGACGACCCGGTTCGTCGTGTTGGATATCGCTCTGAAGGACGGCAGCACAATCAATCGCCGCTTTGATGGGCTTCCCGGCGTTACCGATCCGAGAGAAAAATTCCAAGACGCAACCGCTGGCAACCCGGCCTTTGCGGATATTCCCGACCTTATCAGCAGCATGAGAAGCGAGGCAGAATTTGCCCGGCTTCTCGAACTGCTTAATCAGAACTTCGTTTGACGAGAGATATGACCATGAGTGCCAAGAGAGAAATCCATCTGGGTCTGTTCCTTCAGGGTGCAGGCCATCACGTTTCCGGCTGGCGTCACCCGAAAGCGGAAGCAGGAAGTGAAAACTTCGATCTACTGCGCCGCGTTTCGCAAATGGCCGAGCAGGCAAAGTTCGATATGGTGTTTCTGGCGGATGGACTGACCAGCGGCGTTGACGCACATCCTTCGACCATCGCCCGTTTCGAACCACTAACCTTGCTTGCGGCACTTGCGCTGGTAACGGACAAGATCGGTCTCGCTGCGACCTCCTCGACTACCTATGGCGAGCCCTATCACACCGCACGCTCCTACTCCTCGATCGACCATTTGAGCCATGGCCGCGCCGCCTGGAACATCGTGACGACGTCTTACGCTCGCACCGCCAACAATTTCTCGAAGTCGCATCCCGAGCATGATGAGCGTTACGCTGTGGCCGAAGAATTCGTCGATGTTGTCCGCGGTCTGTGGGACAGCTGGGACGACGACGCCTTTATCAAGGACAAGCAAAGTGGTGTCTATGCCGACCCTAACAAGGTGCATCTGCTTGACCACAAGGGCAAATATTATTCGGTCAAAGGCCCGCTGAATATTCCCCGTTCACCACAGGGCCATCCGATCCTCATTCAGGCCGGCTCTTCCGGCCCCGGTCAGGATCTCGCTGCTCGGACAGCGGACGTGGTGTTCACCGCTCAGCAAAGCCTCGCAGAAGCGCAGGCCTTCTACAAAAGCCTGAAATCCCGTGTCGAGAAGTTCGGTCGCCAAGCCGATGATGTCGCCGTTATGCCGGGCTTCCTGCCGGTGGTCGGTCGTACCTCCAAGGAAGCTGCGGAAAAGCTCGCAGAGCTCGACCAATGGACAGAGCTGAAAAGCGCCATGCCGCTTCTGGAAGAGCGCATCGGACACAGCCTGACCGATTACGATCCCGATGGTCCCTTGCCAGACCTGCCGATTTCCGACCAGTTGCGCAGCCGCGCCGAACTGCTGACCGCTCTTGCACGCCGCGAAAACCTGACGATCCGCCAGTTGGCTCTTCGTGTCGCCGCCGGTCGTGGCCACCACATTGTCCTCGGCACGCCCATCGAGATTGCCGACCGCATGCAGGAATGGTTCGAAAGCCGCGCCGCCGACGGTTTCAACGTCATGCCTCCTTTCTTCCCGGAAGGGCTTGAGGATTTCACACAGCTTGTCGTGCCGATCCTTCAGGAAAGGGGTCTGTTCCGCACAGACTATCAGGGGTCGACACTGCGCGATCACCTCGGCTTGGCGCGCCCGCCTTCTGCGCACATGTAATGGGAGCGGCTCAGTCGTGTTGAAAATGCGAACTTCGCGAAAGGAGAGCCAAACGATGGGACGCGTGCCTGACAGGCTCTAGGGTATCCTGAAAAATTGCATAGAGATCGTCATAGACGCGGCTCTCGGCGGGTCGCGGCTCATATCTCGAGAAAACTGCGGATATGCCTTCGGTAGCATCCGCGATAGTCTGCGTGAGTGAAAGCCCAACGCGGGCTACGGCAAGACAGCCCGAAAGTCCGACCTCTTCGGTATTCCAGACCATGACTGGTTTTTTGAGAATATCAGCCCGAATCTGGTTCCAATATGCGTTTCGAGCCCCGCCTCCAGCCAGACGGATTTCTTGCGCGCTGAGCGCCGCCGCAGCTTCCCCCCGCTCAAGCACCATGCGGTTCACGAAGCTGATACCTTCCATGGTGCCACGCACGAGATCACCGGGTTTGTGCGCTGCCATCAGCCCCATAAAACAAGCGCGAATATCCCTGTCCCATAGCGGTGTTCGTTCCCCATGAAGGTAGGGGTGAAAAAGGAGGGGTAAGCCGGATTGCTGAGACAGCAGGATCGACAGCCGGTCCTCGAACGGACGCTCGTCCGGCATAAGAGTGTTGACCATCCAGGTCAAAACATTCGCACCGTTCAGCCCGGGGCCTCCGAGTTGCCAAATGTCGTCTCCCCACGGCACCGTTACCAAACCCGCAGCTTCGGCTTTTCGATCGGATATGATCCCGAAGACTTCGGACGAGCCGGAAATGCAGTATCCCCTTGAGGCTTTTAATGCGCCGATGCCCGCAGCTGCCGTCCATGTGTCGTTGGAACCGCAGAAAACTGGTGCGCCCGCAATCTTGCTGAGCGCTCCCGGACTGCTCGCCAGCACGGTTCCGACAACCTCATGCGGCCTCAGGATCAATGGCAGAACGTCCTTGTCCAGTCCGGTCAGGGCTGCAAGTCCGTTACTTCCGCCCTCCATCGCACTCGAAAGCCAGAACTGCGAAATGGTATCTGAAGCAAGCGAACCGGTGAGTTTGAAGTTCAGATAGTCCTTCGGCTCAACAACCACTCGGGTCTGTTTCCAGGACGCCTCCTCCCTATGCTTCAGCCACAACAGGCGGGCCAGCGGATGGAACGCATTGAGATGGCGGGCAAGTGGATGGTTTTGGATCTGGGGCTGTAACAAACGATCTTCGACGATGCCTTGGGCTCGCGAGTCCCGGAATGTGATGGCCGGGCGTACGACGCTGTCCTGCGCATCCAAAAATACCTGAGTGCGTGTGAAGCCGCAAATTGAGACCGCCTCGACGCCGGTCAGCCCACCAGGAATGTTCCGGTCCAGCCGTTCGGCTGCGGTCTGTAGCGCCTCCCACCAGACCTCCGGATCCTGTTCCACTCTGTCGATCCCACCCTCGATGAAGGCATTCGGGACACGTTCGATTGCGAGGCACCTTCCATCGAGCTCGTAAATACCGGCCTTGAGCGATGAACCTCCCAGATCCAGCAATAGCGCTCTGCTCATCTCATTGTCTCCTCAGTCGCACCTTCAAGCATGGAAGTGACAGCAGTTTGAAATCACAGAATGTTCTTCTTCTAATCCGGCCATCGGCATCAGTGCTCGCGGCGCACCAGACTGCCCATCACCATATCGATATGGGATTCGACATAGTCGTCGAGGTGAAGTTCGTGGCGGCCTCCATGGATGAGAATTTCGACGGCCATCGCCATGATTGGCGAAAAGATGATGCGCGATGCTGCTCGAGGACCCTTTATGAACTCTCCGTTTGCGACGCCCTCATCGAGGATCGCCTGCATTTCAACGAGCAATGGCTCGAAAAGCTCTTCTCTGTGTTTATCGATAACGAGCGGAAAGCGTTTTCCTTCCGATATCACGAACCGAAGCAGCTCGGTGAGCCTTCGTTCTTCCAGCATTCCATCATAAAAAAGCAGAATGAGACCTCGTAGCCTCTCTGCACAACTTCCCTTGAGTCGACCGATATCTGCGAGAATCTCTTCGAAAGGCGTTGCGATGTGGCCAATCATCGCCGCGAAAAGCTCTTCCTTCGTGGCAAAGTAAACGTACACAGTGCCCTTGGTCACGCCCACCCGCTCTGCAATGTCTTCTACCCGTGCTGCCGTAAAACCATGTTCCACGAACTCTTCGAAGGCCGCTTCCAAAATCTGCGTGGGGCGAAGTGCCTTCTGCTCGGCGCGTGTCAGCCGTTTCATACTCATCCTTAACTATTTGTCCGAGACGACTTCAGGCATCGAACAATTTCATTGACTATCCGGTAAGTCAAATGTATCACGTCTTCATGATGGTTCAAGAGGCAATCTATGAGACGGTACGTTACAATCGCCTTTTTGGCGGCGACACTGCCAGGCCTTTATGCCTGCGCTCCTGAAAAAGAAGCGCAGGAAAAGCCTCCTCGACATGTCGAAGTGGCCCAAGTCGAATCTCTTGATGTAGCCGACGCGATATCGACAACGGGTGAGATTCAGGCTCGGGTGCAATCCGACCTTTCGTTCCGGGTCAGCGGCCAGATCGTAGAGCGGCTGGTGGACGTTGGTCAGCATGTGACAGCGGGCCAAGTTCTTGCGCGGATCGATCCGGAAGAACAGAAGGCCGATCTTCAGGTCGCATTGGCCACACTCCAATCTGCGCAGGCGCAACAGACGCAGGCCCAGCAGGCCTTCGATCGGCAGCAAAGCCTTTTCAATACAGGCGTCACAACAAGGGCAGCGCTCGATCAGGCACAGGAAGCACTGCTGACCGGTCAGGGAGCCGTCCAGTCAGCGCAGGCCCAAGTGGATACTGCACGCGATGCCCTCGGGCAAACCGAGTTAAAAGCAGATGCTGACGGCATCATCACGGTGCGCAGTGCCGAAGTCGGCCAGGTTGCTCAGGCTGCGCAACTGATCTTCACCCTTGCTCACGATGGACCGCGCGACGCTGTCATCAACGTGGACGAAACCACGCTTTTGGGCGGAGAAATACAGAACGACGTCGTCGTGAGGATGATTTCGGGTGGTGAGCCGATCAAGGCAACCGTCAGGGAGGTTTCGCCGACCATCGATACCACGACAGGTACGATCCGCGTCAAGCTCGGGCTCGATGCCGCCGCAGACGTTCGACTGGGCAGCGTTGTGGTTGCAACGGCGCATTACAAACCGGTCAGCACGATCCAGCTTTCATGGTCGGCAATGGCATCCTCCTCCGGTCAGCCTGCGGTATGGATCGTTGACCCTAAAAGCAACGCCGTATCCCTGCGCAAGGTCGAAGTCGGAGCTTACGCGAACGAGCATTTTTCCGTTCGCTCCGGTCTCTCCAAAGGCGAAACGGTTGTCACCAACGGCACGAAGTTTCTCGCCATTGGTGAAGTCGTGGCCTACGAAGGAGCCGCACAATGAAATCTCTAAAAATTTTCGTGGTGCTTCTGCTCGCCACAACATGTCTTGTTTCGTGCCAGAAGGACGAGGAAACTGTGGAAAAGCCCCGGCCGGTTCTGTCCGTCGTGGTTGAAGCCGTGCCGGTCGCGACGCTGACCCTGCCAGGCACTGTGAATGCACGCATAGAAACGGAGTTTGGTTTCCGCATTCTCGGCCGGATCGTCGCTCGCAACGTGCAGGTCGGCGACGTCGTCAAGAAGGGCGATGTGCTTGCCGCAATCGACCCCTTGTCCCTGGAGCTTGCTGTCAGAAGCTCTCAATCCGACCTCTCCAATGCGCAGGCCCAACTTGCCAATGCGGTGACCAACGAGCAGCGGCAACAGACATTGTTCGAGAAACAGTCAGCGGCAAAGGCAACATTCGAGACCGCGCAACAGGAGCGCGCGACAGCGCAAGCCAATGTCAACAAGGCGCAGGCCAATCTGGACAAGGCAAATGAACAGGTCGGCTATACGCAGTTGCTGAGCGAGTTCGATGGCGTTGTGACGAGCACGTCTGCCGAAGTCGGTCAGGTCGTGTCTGCCGGCCAAAGCGTTGTCACAGTCGCGCGGCCCGAAGAGCGTGATGCGGTGATCGACGTGCCTGAAGCTGCCGGTGCGCTGTTGAAATCCGGTGCTGTGTTCAATGTCTCGCTTCAACTGGACCCCACGATCCACGCCACAGGTCTGGTTCGCGAAATTGCACCCGAAGCGGACGATGCGACCCGTTCGAGACGGACGAAACTGGCGCTCCAGAACCCACCGGAAGCGTTGCGACTCGGTTCGGTCATCACGGCAAGCGCGACATCAAACGAACAGCCGGTAATTCGCTTGCCGTCATCAGCCATCAGGCGCGATGGTTCCAAAACCTTCGTGTGGGTCGTCGATGACAAGGCGGGCAAGGTTTCGTCTCGTGAGGTCACGCCAGAGGCAGGTTCTGTCCCTGGCGGCACGATCGTCATCGCTGCAGGTGTCAATGCTGGCGAGCGCATCGTCGTTGCAGGTGTCAACCAACTCAAAGACGGCCAAGCCGTTCGTATCGAGCAGGAGAATGCCCAGTGAAATCGTTCAATCTTTCCGACTGGGCGCTCGATCACCGTTCGCTCGTCTGGTATTTCATGATCATCTTCATCATCGCAGGTGCGTTCTCGTATCTCAATCTGGGTCGTGAGGAAGATCCTGATTTCACCATCAAGACGATGATTATCAATGCGCAATGGCCCGGCGCCTCCGCAGAGGAAGTGACGAAACAGGTCACCGACAGGATCGAGAAAAAGCTTCAGGAACTCGATGCGCTGGACTACACACGCAGCGAAACCAAGGCCGGGCAGACGACGATCTATGTCGAACTGTTGCCAACGACAAAAGCCAAGGACGTCAGCGGAAACTGGATCCGTGTCCGCAACATGGTGAACGACATCAAGGGAGACCTGCCGAGCGGCGTCCTGGGGCCTTTCTTCAATGATACGTTCGGCGATGTGTACGGCAATATCTACGCTTTCACCTCGGATGGATTGTCACAGCGGCAACTGCGCGATCTCGTGGAAGGTGCCCGTGAAAAACTTCTGACCGTTCCGAATGCGGGTAAAATCGACGTCGTCGGCGAGCAGGACGAGGTCATTTATCTTGAGTTCTCAACCCGAAAGATCGCAGCGCTTGGCATCGACCGTCAGTCGATCATCGAAACGCTTCAAGCCCAAAACGCGGTGACACAGTCAGGTTTCGTTGATGCAGGCCCGGAACGTATCGCCTTGAGAGTGGGCGGCGCGTTCCTGTCTGAGGAAAGCCTGAAAACCATCAATCTTCGCGTCAATGATCGCTATTTTCCTTTGACGGACATCGCGACGGTCAAGCGTGGCTACGTCGATCCTCCGACCTCTCTCTTCCGCTTCAAGGGGCAGCCTGCGATTGGGCTGGCTATCGGCATGACGCCCGGTGCAAACCTGCTGACATTCGGTGAGCAATTGGACGCGGAGATGAAACGCGTCGTGGCCGATCTTCCCATCGGCGTCAATGTCGAGCGCGTGTCCGATCAGCCAGCGGTGGTGGAGGAGGCCGTGTCCGGCTTTACGACTGCCTTGTTCGAGGCGATCGTCATCGTTCTGGCCATCAGCTTCATCAGTCTTGGCGTGCGCGCCGGTCTGGTCGTTGCGATCTCTATTCCGCTCGTTCTGGCCATAACCTTCGTGTTTATGGAATATACCGGCATATCTCTTCAGCGTATTTCGCTTGGCGCACTCATCATCGCGCTCGGTCTTCTGGTGGATGACGCCATGATCGCGGTCGAGATGATGGTGTCGCGGCTCGAGGTCGGAGACGATCTGCGAAAGGCCGCTACCTACGTCTACACCTCTACCGCATTTCCCATGCTGACGGGCACACTGGTTACTGTGGCGGGTTTCATTCCGATTGGCCTCAACAGCAGTGCCGCCGGTGAATTCACATTCACACTCTTCGTCGTTATCGCCGTATCGCTTGTGGTGTCATGGATCGTGGCGGTGGTTTTCACGCCGCTGCTCGGCGTCGTCATCCTGCCGAAGACCATGAAATCACATCATGAGAAGAAGGGTCGCGTTGCCAGTGGTTTTGCATGGCTGCTTATGCTTGCCATGCGGTGGCGCTGGGTGACGATCGGCACGACCATTATCGTATTCGCTCTATCAATCGGCGGATTGGGCCTTGTTCAACAGCAGTTCTTCCCGGCATCAGACCGTGTTGAACTGGTGGTTGACTGGAGCCTGCCACAGAACAGCACCATTGCCGAAACCAACAAGCAGATGGCGCAGTTCGAAAAAGCCAAGCTGGTCGGAAATGGCGACATCGATCATTGGTCGACCTATGTGGGAGAAGGCGCACCACGTTTCATTCTATCCTACGACGTGCAGAGCCCGGCAGCCTGGTTTGGCCAAATGGTCATCGTGGCGAAGGACATAGAGGCAAGAAATCGACTGAGAGGTGACCTGCAGGCGTACCTTGCCAAGACGTATCCTGGCACGGATGCATTCGTAAAACTTCTCGATATCGGCCCACCCGTCGGCAAACCGGTGCAATACCGCATCAGTGGACCGAACGTGCAGAAGGTTCGTCAACTTGCGCAGCAATTCGGCGCGATCGTCAACGGACATCCGCTTTTGTCCAACATGGCCTACGACTGGAACGAGCCCGCACGCGTCGTAAAGGTCGATGTTCTCCAGGACAAGGCGAGACAGCTGGGCGTGTCGTCTCAGGACATCGCGACTGTTCTGAACGATATCGTCGAGGGTTCATCCATCACCCAGGTTCGGGATGACATCTACCTCGTAGACGTGACGGGTCGGGCTGAGGATGTCGAGCGTGGCTCGATAGATACGCTGCGAAATCTTCAGCTTGCAGGCTCGAACGGAAAGTCCGTCCCGCTCTCGGCCGTTGCCAAGTTCCGCTATGAACTCGAGCAGCCAATGATTGCCCGCAGAGACCGGATGCCGACGGTCACCGTAAAGGCTGCGGTTATCGGGCCTACCCAGCCAGCGACGATTGTCGAAGAACTCAAGCCTGCGGTGGCGAAATTCTCCGCTTCCCTTCCGGTGGGCTACAAGGTGGCGATTGGCGGCTCGGTGGAATCAAGCGGAGACGCGCAGGGGCCGATTGCGGCAGTCGCACCCATGATGCTTCTGGCGATGGCAACGATCCTAATGTTCCAGCTTCAGAACTTCAGCCGGCTGTTCCTCGTCTTCGCCGTCGCTCCACTGGCGCTCATCGGCGTCGTGGCAGCCCTGTTGCTGAGCAACGCGCCGATGGGTTTCGTCGCCATCCTCGGCGTTCTCGCTCTCATCGGCATTCTGATCAGAAACTCGGTCATTCTCGTCGTGCAGATCGAGCATCTGCGAGAAGAAGGCGTCAGCCCATGGCGCGCAGTTATCGAGGCGACCGAACACCGCATGCGGCCGATCATGTTGACGGCAGCGGCGGCAACTCTTGCCTTGATACCGATCTCCCGCGAAGTTTTCTGGGGACCGATGGCCTACGCAATGATGGGCGGTATTGTAGTTGGAACGGTTCTGACGTTGTTGTTCTTGCCAGCGCTTTATGTGGCCTGGTTCAGAATTCCACGCGAAGACGATACCGAAGTTGCGCAAAAGCCAGCAGCAGTCTGATTTAAACGAGGGCGCGTCAGCGCCCTCGTATCTCTGGCCCCATATTGAGTGAAGCATTAAATGTTTCTTTTTTCGCCGAGCAGCCTTGCAGGTCTGCGCTCCGTCCTGGCCGTTTTCGCGACCGTGATCATAGTGTCTGGCTGCGTTTCCCGTCCAACGACGGAGGTTCTTCAGCCGGTCTCCTTGAAGAATGACCCGGGCAAGAAAATCGGTATTCTCGCCGTCACCAACCGTGATCGCACGCGCAAAAACAACGCATTCGGCACCGGTTGGGCAGCAGACGTTCACTATGATCGGTTTGTGTTCTCCATTCCACCCGATCGAACAGACACGACAATCAACTATCCCGGCAAAAAGCCTGATCCCAAAAGCCAGTTCATCGTGACGAACCGCGAAACATTATCCCAGGGTCAACTCGTGCAGGACGCCATAATGTCAGCCAAGTCCGACGGCACCGTGGCTGTCTTCGTGCACGGATATAATTATTCCTATCAGGAAGCGCTGTTTCGAACCGCACAAATGTCGGCCGATGCCGTGACCATCAGTCCTCCGATCCTGTTTTCCTGGCCCTCGGCTGCAAGCGTCACCGGATACCTCGCCGACAAGGATGCAGCTCTCTATTCACGCACGCAACTGGACTCCCTACTGAAAGCGCTTGCAAAGACGCCAAAGATAAAACGGGTGGTTCTTTTCGCTCACAGCATGGGCGGCTTTCTGTCCATGGAAGTCGCCCGGCAACTCAAGCTTGAGGGTCGTGACGACGTGCTCGCAAAACTTCAGATCGTGCTGGCCGCTCCCGATATCGACGTCGATGTCTTCAAATCGCAGCTGCATGACATCGGCCGCATCCCCAACCCGGTCACGCTGCTGGTGTCGAAATCCGACAATGCTCTCAGCATATCGAGTTTTGTCAGCGGCGAACGGCCGCGTATTGGCCTGCTAGACATCAATGACCCGCTTATTCAGGAAGCCGCAAAGGCCGAACGCCTGACGGTGATCGATATCTCTTCTTTACAGTCCTCAGATGGGCTCGGCCATGACAGATATGCCTCGCTTGCCAAGTTTTCAGGCGATCTTGTGAAGGCTGAAGCGCAGATGCGCGCAAACGGTCATAACGTCGGAGCCTTCGTCTTTGATGCCGCAGGTGCGGCCATCGCAAGCCCCTTCAGACTGGCTGGGCAGATTGCGCGCCAGTAGAAAGGTAATCTGGAGACGCCTCCGCAATTCTATCAACAGCACGGGGACCCGCAGAGATGATACGGGCCACCACTTTCTGCGTGCCTGTCATCACCGCTCGGCTGTCCAATGGGCCAGTTCCTGCTCGGCGCGTTCCAGTGCGCTGTAGTTCAGCAGCTTTCTCAAGAATGCGACAGTTACGGCGCGTGTGCGAAGATTGTAACGATCATCCGGCTCATCGTCTCCCCACGTCTGGTAGACGTTCAGTTTTTCGTAGAGGCTTTGGAGCCTGTTCTGGACACTTCGCAGCGATAGATTGCGGCGGCGGGCGATTGTCTTGTCGGTAAGGCCGAGGGCAACGTCTACCAGGATTTCATATTCGGAATCACTGAAACCTCTGACGCGGCCAAGGCTTTTCTCCTGCAAGCCACGCACTTCGCGGTCAATCACGCATTGCGCCTCGATGAAGATGCTGCGGAGCGCAAGGCGCAGGCGTTCATCGGATGCGGATTTCAGGACGTATCCATAGGCTGCACCTTCCGGCACGATCCGAGAAACACCGCGCACATAGGCCTCGTCCGAGTAATTCGACCAGAAGAGAATGCGCGTATCCGGCCGTTCCTTCCAGATCGTTCTTGCGGCCTCGATGCCGTTACGCTCGCCCATCTGCAAATCCATGACGATATGCGCTGAGCGGTTTTCACGGGCCAGTTTCTCGCCCGTCTTGCCGTTTTCGGCCTCGATGACATGATTGCATTCCGGAAGCGCTGCGCGCACCGCCTCGTTCAGATAGGAGCGGTGGAGCACATCATCTTCCACGATCAGAACTTCCATCTCACAGCTCCTCGGACTTCTGTGCGCTATTTGCAAGGGTGATGCTGACAAAGGTTCCCGGACCCGTGCGGTTGTGGCCCATCTCAAAGCGTGCGGAAATCAGTCGAGCGCGGGTCTTCATATTGCCAATCCCATGGCCGTGAACGGATGCCTGCTTGCCAAACCCGATGCCATCATCGCTGACCACAATGCGCAAATGGTCCTCTGCGTGGCGAATATGAACTGTGATGTTCTGCGGCTGGCCATGGCGGATGGCGTTGTTCACGGCTTCCTGCACGATGCGAAACACCGAGGTCGCCACGGTCTGCTCCAGCGCCTCGACCCGACCTTCGGTCTCATCGATGACGCTCCAAGATATGTCTGAACCACTATCGCGCACCGAGCGATCCAGCTCGTTCTCAATGGCTTGAACGACGCCGAAAAGCTGGAGAATGGATGGTTTTGCTTCTTCGATGATCTGGCGCAGGTCCTGCATGGAGTGTTGAAGGGTGCGCACCAGCGGCTCCAGCATTTCGCCCGAGAGATCGGCAATGTGCGTCATACGCTCCATACGGCGCGCCAGCCGTGTCAGATCGGCCAGCGTCTGGTCATGCAAATCCATGCCGATGCGCTGACGCTCCGCCTCCAAGGCTTGCGTCAGCTTCAACGCGCCGAGCCGCAGCCCTTCTTCACGCGCATGGGCTTCGGCCTCCACGATAGCAGATTGTTTTGCCTGATCGGCGGCGCGGATTGCGAAGAAATACGGCGCCAGCAGATCGGCTACGGCGCGCGCATTGGCGACGTCTTCCATCGTATAGGCATCCGCTTCCAGCGACGAGCAGCTCAGAGCGCCGATGATATCGCCGTGGACCTTCATCGGAACATGCAGGCGGCTGTGAAGACCGAGTTCGATGATCGGGCTGGAGAAGGAGCCTTCAAAATGAAAGCGCGGATCACAGCAGGCATCGCCGCTTAAGAGAAAATCCACCTCGCCCGACAGAAGGGAACGGATGGGGCTGCCGGTCAGAAGTGCGGGCGGCTGCTGGCTCCAGGCGCTGTCCATGCCGCTTTCATAGGCAATGTGATATTTGCCATCGATGAGCTTTATGCAAACATCCAGATGATCATGCGGAATGATGTGGGTTATTTCGGTGGCAACGGCCTGAATGATGGCGTTGAATTCCAGCTGCCCGGCCAGCAGCCTCGATATGCCCATATAGTGGTGAAACAGCGATGATCGTGGTGCGTCGAGCATGGGCGGACGCCCTCCCAAGCGTCTGCGACGGTGGATACGCATTCGCGTCGCACCTTTGGCACGATCTTGCGCCGCAGCCGCGCTCCTGTCTTGCGTAAATCCGCAAAAATTCTGCGGGAACCCGCATGATGATTGCCGTGAACAGCCTGTACAACAAAGACTTTCCCGTTCATGCTTCATTAGTACTGAGGAAAGGAGCCTCAGTGCAACGGAAATCTTTGATGATGTCGAGGAGGCGTCGCGGAGGTTCCTTTGCCCGGAGACGGGTAGGCCACTAGGGAGGAAAATCAATGGCTATCAGGAAGATGCTTCTGGCATCGGTCGCAGTCGCATGTGCGACCTTGCCGATATCAGCACATGCCGACACATCCGGCAAAAAAATCGCTCTTTCGAACAATTACGCTGGCAATTCATGGCGTCAGGCCATGTTGACCAGCTGGGATAAGATTACCAAGGACGCCGTCAAGGCTGGCACCATTGCCGCAGCCGACCCCTTCACAACGGCAGAAAATCAGGCAACCGAACAGGCTGCCCAGATTCAGAACCTCATTCTGCAAGGCTACGACGCCATCGTCATCGACGCCGCTTCGCCGACCGCACTGAACGGTGCGATCAAGGAAGCATGCGACGCGGGCATTACCGTCGTATCGTTCGATGGCACCGTGACAGAACCCTGCGCATGGCGCATTGCCGTGGACTTCAAGGCCATGGGTGAAAGCCAGATCGACTACCTTGCCAAGAAAATGCCGAAAGGCGGCAACCTGCTTGAAATCCGCGGCCTTGCCGGTGTGTCTGTCGATGACGAAATTCATGCAGGTATCGCAGCAGGCGTTGCCAAGAACACCCAGTTCAAGATCGTCGGATCCGTGAACGGCGACTGGGCGCAGGATGTGGCGCAGCGCGCTGTTGCCGGTATTCTGCCAAGCCTGCCGGAGGTGGCCGCCGTGGTAACGCAGGGTGGCGATGGTTACGGTGCCGCACAGGCATTTGCCGCGGCCAAGCGCCCGACACCCACCATCGTCATGGGCAATCGTGAAGACGAGTTGCAGTGGTGGAAGCAGCAGAAGGATGCCAGCGGCTATGAAACCATGTCCGTTTCCATCGCGCCCGGCGTCTCCACGCTCGCCTTTTGGGTCGCGCAGCAGATCCTCGACGGCAAGGATGTGAAGAAGGACCTGAAGGTCCCGTTCCTTCGTATCGATCAGGCCAATCTTGAGGAGAACCTCAAGAACACCCAGAAGGGTGGCGTCGCCAACGTCGACTACAGCCTGGAAGACGCGCAGAAAGTTATCTCCGCCGCGAAGTAAGGCGTCGGTTAACTCCCGAGACATCGCAGTGCCGTTCACCGGCGCTGCGATGGATGCGAAGCTGTGGCTCCGGTCGCAAAAACTGGCGAACTTCTCATGAATGAAATCGTATCGAGACAGGAAGTGGTCGCGGCGCGTGGCGTGAAAGTGGTGTTCGGTGCCGTCAAGGCGCTGGATGGTGCTGATCTCGTCATTCTATCAGGCGAATGCCTTGGCCTTGTTGGCCACAATGGTGCGGGAAAATCTACCATCGTCAATGTCATCAATGGTGGCCTGACGCCGCATGAGGGTTCTGTGTCCTATGGCGGAAAACCTAGCACCTATGGCATTGCGGCGGCACGGGCCAGTGGCGTGCGCTGCGTGTTTCAAGAGCTGTCCCTCTGCCCGAACCTGACGATCAACGAAAACGTCCGCGTCATGCACACGGATATGAAGGGCAGCAACTGGCGTGGCCGCGCGCTGGATATGATCAGCAACAAGCTGGACGAGATATTTCCCGGCCATGGTATCGATTGCGACTTGACGATTTCGGAACTGTCTATCGCCGAACGGCAGATGGTGGAAATTGCCATCAACTTTGCTGGCGTAAACGAAAAACCGAAACTCGTGATTCTTGATGAACCGACATCATCGCTCGATGCGGGTCTTGCCGAACAGCTGATGGATTACGTGCGCCGCTTTGTGCGCGACGGTGGTGCAGTGCTGCTGATCTCGCATATTCTCGGTGAAATCCTGTCTACCGCTACTCGCGTTGTCGTGATGAAGGACGGCAAGGTGGTTGCTGACCGTGCCGCTGGCGCGTTCACCAACAAAACCCTTGTGGAAGCCATGGGCAGCGTGGTGAAGGAGCAGGGTTGGAAACGTTCGTCGGAGCGCAAAACAGGAACTCCCGTTCTCTCCATGCCGCCGCGCAAAGGGGAGGGCAATGCTTTCGAGGCATATCGTGGAGAGATTATCGGGCTTGCCGGTCTCGGCGGCCATGGACAGACGGAAGCGTTGCTCGATCTCTATATGTCACGCAACAACAGCTGGTTTTCAACCCGGCATCCCGACATCGCCTTCGTTGCGGGCGACCGGAGCCTGAACGGTACGTTCCCGCTCTGGAGCATTCTGAAAAATCTCAGCATCGCGTCGCTGCGCGACTTTTCACCGGCGGGTCTGGTCAACCGCGCAAAGGAAGACGAACTCGGTGCAAGCTGGAAAAGGCGCATCGAAATTCGCACCCCCGATGTGGACAACAAAATTCTCTCTCTGTCAGGCGGCAACCAGCAGAAGGTGCTGTTTGCCCGGGCGCTGGCCACAACCGCCAAGACTGTTTTGATGGATGACCCGATGCGGGGCGTCGATATCGGCACCAAGCAGGAGGTCTACGAGATATTGCGGACGGAAGCCGCAGGTGGGCGAACCTTCATCTGGTACTCGACCGAAATGGATGAAATCCGCCTGTGTGACCGAGTTTACGTGTTTCGCGATGGCATCATTCAGGCCGAACTCACGGGCGATCAGATCAACGAACAGGCAGTGCTCGCTGCATCTTTTTCCGGAGACGCGCACGCATGAAACTTTCCGCCAACACCTTGCGCCTCATCATTCCCGCAGCGTCTCTTGCCGTGTTACTGGTTGCCGTTTTCTACATGCAACCCCGAGCCATGAGCTATACCGGCCTGAACCTGCTGTTCAATCTGGCCGTTCCGATCGCGCTTGCCACCATTGCCCAGATGCTGATCATGTCGGTCAACGATCTCGATTTGTCCATGGGAACCTTCGTCAGCTTCTGCGCCTGCGTCACTGCGACGTTTCTGCAAACATCACCGCTAGCAGGCATTCTGATTTTCGCGGCGGCGATTGCCGTTTATGCCGCCATGGGCGCGATCATCCATATCCGCGCACTACCATCCATCGTGGTCACGCTCGGTATGAGCTTCGTCTGGGGTGGACTTGCGGTTCTGCTGCTTCCGTCCCCTGGTGGTGAAGCGCCCGCTTGGATACGGTCGATCATGACGGCGAAGCCACCATTCATTCCCATGGCCATCGTTGCCAGTGTCGTGCTTGCTGCCATCACCCACTATATCGTCATGCGCTCCTCCTTTGGCGTGCTGATGCGCGGTGTCGGCGGCAATGTCCGGTCCGTAGAGCGTTCGGGCTGGTCGGTCATCGGCATTCGCGCCGCAACGTTTGCACTGGCCGGTGTCTTCGCCGTGTTGGCAGGTATTGCTTTGGTCGGCCTGACAACATCCGCTGATGCCAATATTGCTCTGCGCTACACGCTGCTGTCGATTGCCGGTGTCATCCTTGGCGGTGGAGAATTCGTCGGCGGTCGCGTCT
Organism: Hyphomicrobiales bacterium; assembly: GCA_900472925.1. Taxonomy (GTDB): domain Bacteria; phylum Pseudomonadota; class Alphaproteobacteria; order Rhizobiales; family Rhizobiaceae; genus Agrobacterium. The sequence continues at coordinate 282,783 of UCJU01000007.1, read as the reverse complement.
CCCCCATCGGGGCCGTCATCGGTGCGTTGACACTGACCCTGGCGGGCTCGTTCCTGTCCTTCATGCGCATTTCGCCGGATTGGCAGATCGGTGCACAAGGCGCCATTCTCATCGTCGTGCTCGGCCTTCGCCTGCTCCTGAACCGCCTCGAAAAGCGGGAGAAAAACCAATGAGTGCCCTGCAGAGATTCCTGAAGAAACCGTGGATCTGGTCTTTTGCCGCCACCATCACGGTGTGGATCATTACCGTCCTGTTCACCGGCGGCGCCAGTTCCTTCGGCCTGTCGCATGCGGCCCTGACATTCGCGGCTTTTTCCGTCATTGTCGGTATCGGCCAGATGTTCGTCATCACGCTCGGGCCGGGCAATATCGATCTCTGCGTGCCCGCAACCATGACCCTATCGGGTACGATTGCACTGAAATTCATGGATGTGTCGGATCACCTCATCCTCCCGGGTCTGCTGGTCGCCATAGGCATCGGTGTAGCGGTTGGAATCGGTAATTACGCTTTGATCAAGCTCTTGCGTATTCCTCCCATCATCGCCACCCTGTCAATGAGCTTCATCGTGCAATCGACGGCCATATGGGCCAATCGAGGCCTGCGCATCAAGCCACCGCAGATGCTGGCCGATTTCGCCATCTCAAGCACCTTCGCCATTCCGAACGTTGCGCTCGTTGCCCTTCTTCTGTCAGCCCTGGCATGGGTTCTCCTCGACCGTAGTTTCTACGGACGCTGGATATCTGCCATTGGTCAGAGCACATTCGCAGCCAGGATGACGGGCATTCCCGTCGATGGCATGCGTTTCATTACCTACGTGCTCTGCGCCGTGCTAGCGGCGATCGCTGGCTATCTGCTGGCCAGCTTCTCGGGCGGCGCGGCTCTCAACATGGGCGCGGAATACTTGCTGATGTCCATTGCCGTCGTGGTCATCGGTGGCACGGCGGTTGCCGGTGGCGACTCGAACGTGCCGGGCATATGGGGCGCGTCGCTTTTCATGTTCCTCGTCGTGTCCATGCTCAATACATACGGTTTCGGTGCAGGCGTCCGCCTCATCCTCACCGGCATCATTATCATCTCCGTCATTCTTCTTGCAAGCGGCCCCAAAAAGCTGCGCTGAACACGAACCTCAATTTTCGGATCACAGCCATGCCGACAGACACACCTTCCCTATACGAAATTCACGACGAGCGTTTCCGCCAGTTGATCGTCGGCAATGCCACGCTGGAAGAGCTTTATTCCGGCTGCCGCTGGGCGGAAGGCCCCGTCTGGTTCTCGGACCTCAATTGTCTGCTGTGGAGCGATATTCCCAACCAGCGGATATTGCGCTGGGTCCCCGAGGGCGGGGTCTCCGTGTTTCGCCAACCGTCCAATTTCGCCAACGGCCATACACGCGACCGACAAGGCAGGCTGGTTTCCTGCGAGCATGGCACACGACGCGTGACACGCACGGAGGTGGATGGCTCGATTACCGTGCTGGCGGATAGCTACCGCGGCAAACGCCTCAATTCGCCCAACGATGTCATCGTCCGCTCGGATGGCAGCGTCTGGTTTACCGATCCCACCTATGGGATCATGTCCGACTACGAAGGTTACAAATCTGAACCGGAACAGCTGACCCGCAACGTCTACCGCCTTGACCCCTCCACAGGTGGTATCGAGATCATGGTGGATGATTTCGGTCAACCCAACGGACTGGCATTTTCCCCGGACGAAACCAAACTCTATGTCGCCGATTCCTCATCGAGCCACGACATTACCCGCCCGCGCCACATTCGTGTTTTCGACGTCATCAATGACAAGCGCTTGACCGGCGGTCAGGAGTTCTGCTCGCTCGACACTGGTCTTCCTGATGGCTTCCGTCTGGATATCGCTGGAAATCTCTGGACCAGCGCTGGGGATGGCGTGCACTGCTTTTCAGCGGATGGCACTCTCCTCGGAAAAATCAAAATCCCGCAAACAGTCGCAAACCTCACCTTCGGAGGACCTCGGAAGAACAGGTTGTTTATAACGGCGACGAAATCGCTGTACGCGATTTATGTGGCAGCAGCCGGTGTGCAATACCCGTAAACGCTCGGGGTGATGATGGCTGCGTCATGACGCAGCCCACTCCTATATGTCCAAACCCTTATCGTAGTCCTCGTCGGAAACTTTTTCCATCCAGGTGACAGAGCTTCCGTTCAGTGCTTCGGCGACGGCAAAATGGACCATGGGCTCGGTTTTGGAGGCTCCGTGCCAGTGCCTGATCTGCGGAGGTATCCAGACGATATCTCCGGGGCCGACCTGCTGCACTGCCTCGCCTTGCTTTTGCACCCAACCTGTCCCCGTCACGATGAAAAGGGTCTGCCCGAGGGGATGCGTATGCCATGCGGTGCGCGCTCCCGCTGGGAAGGACACCGTCACGCCGCCGATCCGGGCGGGTGCTTCAGCCTGATAGCGATTGGAGACTTGAACCGGCCCCGTGAAGTAATCTTCTGGAGCAGCCTGAGAATTGCTTCCGGCGCGGGTAATTTGAATATTTGCCTGAGCGGATTCCATATTGTGTTCCTTTTTCGGGTCGAAGATTTGCTAAAGACCGGCAAACAAGGCTCTTGGCCAGAATTCAGAAGTGCATCACGCCGTCAGTCATCAAGCATGGAACGTGTGGCACGAATGTGAAGTTGCTCGGTACCGCCGATAAACGCTCCGCGCCTGGCCAACGCATCGGCGTGTTCGTTTCCCTCGATGCCGGAATGACCCTTGCACCATTTTACAATCACGTTGGGGTTGCCTTCGAGCAAGGCGTCCATTTCCTGCCATAAACAGGTGTCCGGTATCTTGCGGGGCCGCGCTCGCGTGTTCGGATTGATCCGCTTCCAACCATTGGTGCGCCAGATATGCCGCCAATGGCTAACACCTTCAACGACATGAGACGAATCTGTCCAAAGGGTCGTAACGCGTTTCATGGGAGAGCTTTCCAACCAACGCAGCGCCTGTAAAACCGCGATGATCTCAAACGTATTGTTGGAATGACCCACGTTATGGCCACAGGCATCGTGAATCCGAAGACCATCTTCAAGAACAACGAATGCCCATCTCCCGGAACCGGATTTCACGTCGAAGGAGCCATCGGTAAAGACCTGAAACGTATCAGCGTTTGAAGATACCATGCCGTTTTTCCTAACGTGCCCCCTTACTCGCACTAGCGGCAAGCATGCGGTGTGTCCACCGACAGCATCCATAGAATTCATTTTCGTAAAACTTTCGGAAGAGTTGCGCGTTCACGTTCAATCGAAACACGACGACAGGATGAATTGATGCCCGTAAATCTTCGCTTCGAACTTCTCGCAAAGTTCGGATATGCCGCCAGAGGTATAGTTTTTCTGCTCGTCGCAGCACTTGCTTTATTCTCAAGCCTCTCAGGTGGAAAAGCCGACACGAAATCGGCCCTCGTGACGCTGCTGGAGCAGCCTTTCGGCCGGTTGTGGGTTGGGTTAATAGGTCTTGGTCTGCTCGGCTTCGTCGCATGGCGGCTGGCACAATCGATCGCGGACAGCGATGGCCACGGGTCCGGTGGAAAAGCGATCGTCGTACGAGCCGCGCTATTTGGTAGTGCACTCACCTATGTCAGCCTGGCAATTTACGCCTTGAGCCACGCGCTGCTGATAGGCGGCACGAGTGAAGGCTCAGGCGAGCAAGGCCTGGCGCAATGGATCATGTCGCAGCCGTTTGGATCGTATCTTGCGATCGCCGTCGGAATCGGTTTCATCATTGGAGGTGTTGTCACAGCTGCAAAAGGAATTCTGCGCAAGTTCGAGAAATACGTACAGGTTCCGGATAAACACGGAATCGTCGCGTGGATTTGCGTCTATGGGCTCGTGGCGCGCGGAGTGGTCTTCGCGGTGACAGGCATTCTGTTTGCCTATGCAGGTTTTCTGGTCGAGCCTGGGCAGGCGGGAAGCATGTCGGATGCATTGCAGTGGCTACGCCAGTTACCATTCGGCTCGATCGTCTATCTCGTCGTCGCGGCAGGCCTCGCCGCCTTCGGTATCTACAATCTCGTGGAAGCCAGATATCGCGTTGTTCGCGGTCCTTCGTTGTCGGATGTGAAAGGCGCCGTTCCGATAAAGGGATTCTAATCGGCATAAATTTCATCGTGGAGTTGGGCGAAACCCTGTTTCACCCAACTCCACAGTCAGATTTGACCCAAAATCAAACCAACCCTGCCATCACCTTGTCTAAGGTAATAGGCAAATCCCGAACGCGCACGCCGGTCGCGTTGTAGACGGCATTGGCGACCGCTGCGCCGACGCCGGTAATACCGATTTCGCCGATACCCCGCGCACCCATGGGTGCCTGAGGATCCGGCTTATTGGTGTAGATGATGTCGATTGACGGCACATCCATCTGCACGGGCACGTGATAATCCGCCAGAGACGCATTGACCACGCGGCCTGTTCGCTCATCGAAATTGGTTTCTTCGGTCAGCGCAAGACCGATCCCCATGATGATGCCCCCCTTGAACTGGCTGATCGCCATTTTGGAATTGAGTATCTGCCCGGCATCGAACGAGCCCAGGAAGCGCGAAACCCGAACCTCTCCCGTCAGCGCACTGACCTTTACTTCGCAGAACTGAGCACCGTAGGAATGCATTGAGAACGCCTCCGCTTCCGTAGGTGCGGATGCTTCTGCCTCGCAAACCAACTCATCACGCCCTGCTCTGCGCAGGATGGATTGGTAGCTTTCAAAGCGGCCATGGTCTTCCAGATGTCCCAGTCCGCCGTCTCTCGGCTCGACCTCTGAAAGTGAAAGTCCCGCCAATGGCGAATCGTTACCCGCAAGCTTTATCAGCTCCTCGACAAAGACTTCCGTTGCCGCGATGACGGCGCCACCAATGGAAACAGTCTGTGTCGAACCACCAGCGATGACCCCTCGCGGCAAAGTACTGTCACCATATTCGAAGGTGACATGGTCCAACGGCACACCAAGCCTCATCGCGATGTGCTGGGCTTGCACGGTAGCAGTGCCCATCCCCATGTCGTGGACGGCCGTGGAGACGGTGACATGACCATCCGCTGTCAGCCTGATCCGTGCGGCGCCACCGGGGAAGCGGTGGTATGGATAAGTGGCGGTCGCACAGCCCATTCCAATCAGCCATTCGCCCTCCCGCCTTTGGCCCGGCGTCTGGTTTCGACGATCCCATCCGAACTGCGCGGCACCTTTTTCGTATGCCTCGTTGAGATAACGGGACGAAAAAGGTTTTCCCGTCGTGGGATCCTTTTCCGGCTCGATACGGCGCCGCAGTTCTATCGGGTCCATCGCCAGCTTGTCGGCCAATTCATCGAGCGCAGATTCAAGCGCAAAGGTGCCCACTGATTCACCGGGTGCACGCATGAACGTATTCACCAACATGTCCATGTCGGCGACATCCTGTGCCAGACGAAAGGTGTTCGCCGCGTAGAGATGCCGGGCGGGAAAGGTAAATTGTTCCGGACAGGAATTGTGCAACGTCATCGCCGCCGTGCCGGTATGGATAAGGGCATCAAGCGTGCCATCTGATTGTGCGCCAAGCGCCACACGCTGTTCGGTGACCGTGCGACCGCCGACAATGCGGAAAACGCCTTCGCGTGACAGCATGATGCGTACCGGTCGCCCGGCGAGTTTCGATGCCGCACAGGCGAGAATCTGATGATCCCAGAGACATTTTCCGCCAAAGCCGCCACCCACATAGGGTGAAGTTACATGAACCTTGCCAAGATCGAGACCGAAGATATCGCAAAGCTGGCCAGCAGTCAGATCCAGCAACTGACTGGCATCATGCACGCGCAATTCATCGCCGTTCCACGCAACGGTCGCTGCGTGGAGCTCGATGGCGTTGTGGTTGTGGCGTGGCGTCCGGTAGATGAGGTCCACACTTACCGCAGCCTCGGCAAGTGCCGTTTCGGCATCGCCAATCTCCAGAACGTTAGGCTGACCAAGCAAAGTCTCCAGTTGCCGAGGTGTTTTCTTCGCCTCATCGAAGGACGTGACAGCTGGCAGCGCCTCATAACTGACTTTGACGAGTGAAGCCGCATAGTCCGCCTGCTCCTGAGTTTGCGCCAACACGACGGCGATGGGTTGGCCATTCCAGCGTATCTCATCATTCTGCATGACCGGAAGATCGCTCGCGCCTGCGGCTGTCGGAGACGACATCATCAAGGATGGCGCCTTCATGCGCGGAGCGTTGCGATAGGTCATGACGAGGATGACGCCCGCGGCAGATTCCGCCGCCGTCACGTCGAGGTCGGTGATGCGGCCGCGCGCAATCGTGCTGAAAGCGAGTGCCGCGTAGGTTATATTTTCGTAGGGAAACTCCGCCGCAAAACGCGTTTTTCCCTGAACCTTCATCGGTCCTTCGATGCGGGATACGGGTTGGCCAAGTGTACCATGTTTGCGCAGCATTGGATCAGCCGTTATCGCAGGTTGCCAGCGGCCCGTTTTGTTTGTCTGTGGTTTTGGCTGGGTGTCGGCGCTCATGCGTGTTCTCCCTTCAGTTCCTCAAGAACCGCGACGATGGTGCGTTTCGCAAGTTCGATCTTGAATGCGTTATCCCGAAGACCGACGGCATCTGCGAGCTCTGCCTCAGCAGCGGCCCGAAAACCAGCCGCATCTGCCGTCTGTCCCCTCAGCAAGGCCTCGGCCTTGAGGGCTCGCCACGGTTTATGGGCCACGCCGCCAAGGGCCAGCCTCACGTCTTTCACGACCCCGGCCTCATCAATATCCAGTGCGGCAGCGACCGAGACGAGTGCAAAAGCGTAACTCGCGCGATCTCGGACCTTTCGATAGGTCGAGCGCTGCGCAAATGCGAGCGGTGGAATTTCTACAGCCGTGATCAGTTCGTCCGGTTGCAGCTCGGTCTCCACATCAGGCCGGGTGCCGGGTAGCCTGTGCAGGTCTCGCAAAGGCAGACTACGTGCACCCCCGGGTCCCTGGAGATGAACCACAGCATCCAGCGCGACGAGCGCAACGCACATGTCTGAAGGGTGGGTCGCGACGCACGCTTCGGATGTACCGAGGATGGCATGGTAGCGATTGAAACCGTCGACGGCATCACATCCAGCATGAGCCTGACGTTTGTTGCAACGCGCGGCATTGTCGTAAAAATACCGACAGCGGGTGCGTTGCAGAATATTGCCGCCGACCGTCGCAACGTTGCGGATTTGCGCGCTTGCGCCAGCCAAGATCGAACGTGACAGCAGAGGGAAATGAGACCGAACGGCATCATGCGCGGCCAGCGCCGTATTTTTTGCCCCCGCACCGATCAGCAAACTGCCATCGGGGCGTTCCTCGATCGTGCCTGATAGATGCGTGACGTCGATAAGCGCTTCGGGTTGCTCGACGGTTTCGCGCATGAGATCAACGAGATTGGTGCCACCCCCGAGATATTTTGCAGCGGGTCCTGCCTGTTTCAGCGCGATAGCGGATGCAGCGTCTGTCGCCTGATGATATGAGAAGATGTTCATGCCCGTGCCCTTTTCTCGGTTGCAACGACCGGCTGGTGAGCCAGGGTTTCGGTGATGGCTTCGACAATGCCGTTATAGGCACCGCACCGACAGAGGTTGCCACTCATGCGTTCGCGGATCTCGGTGTCATCTATCGCAGTTGCGCTTGCGGAAAGATCGCTGGTCACGGCGCTTGGAATGTTGCGTTCGATCTCGCTTGCCATTCCGATGGCGGAACAGAGCTGCCCCGGCGTGCAGTAACCGCACTGAAAGCCGTCATGTTCGATAAAGGCCTTCTGTAGCGGATGAAGATTGCCGTCGGTGGCGAGGCCTTCGACCGTGGTGATGCTGCGCCCTTGATATTGAACCGCGAGCGCCAGACAGGAATTGATGCGCTCGCCATCCACAAGCACGGTGCACGCGCCGCATGCCCCCTGGTCGCATCCCTTCTTCGTTCCCAGTAATCCTAAAGAGTTGCGCATGAGATCGAGCAACGACGTGCGGATATCCGCCTCGATCTCGATCACCTCTCCATTGATGGTAAAATGCATAGGACATCTCCTTGGCTAACGCATGCGTGATGAGGGCCGCAGGACACATCGTGTCTGCGGATTAAGGTCCTCCTTCGAGGACATGTCTGCTTGCTTAATGTGCCGCGCGAACAAAGTCGGGCGGGGTAGAGTTATGCCTGTTTCAAACGGGCGTCAGCGACGATTGCCGACAGGCGGCGATATCCGCGATGACCGACAGCGCCAGTGATTGGGCGTCGCGCGCCCGCCCGAACAATCCGATAGGCGCTTTGATCCGGCCGATTGCTTCATCGGAGTGCCCTCGCTCCCGAAGTCGCTGCACCCGCTTTTCGTGGGTGCGGGCACTGCCGAGAGCTCCGATATAAAACGGCCGAGCCTCCAGAGCCGCTTCGAGTACTGGCATCTCAAGTTCAAGATCATGTTGAAGCAGCGCAACGGCCGTATCGGGATCGATCGTGGTCACATCAAACCCACCGACTGCAGCATGTTCGTAAAGGATCACACCGTAACCAGCAGCTTTCGCGACCTTCGTCGCCATCTCGACTTCGAGCGTTCGTCCTGACAACAGCAAGCGCACTTCGGGACGGTAGGATGTGACAAAGGTATCACCCTCCCATCCGGTCACTGTGCCTTTAGAGCCGAACGACAGATCTTGATGCCCTGGCTTATATAACAGACCAGCTTCTCGCCGGTTTTTTAGACAGTCGATGACGTTAGAAATCGGCTTCATATGACGAAGAAGATGAATTGCGACAGTAATGCCACCACCGCACGGAAGAACGATATCGAAGAAAGGCGATCCTTCTCCCAGCAAGACGAAACGGTCGTGTCCGCTGGCGAGCGCTTGCAAAGCCTCAGCGGCAATGGCGGCTTCCGTACAGCCACCAGATACGTAACCGCAGTAGTGACCATCGCTTGCGACAGCCATGTGCGCGCCGAGCGGACGTGAAGACCCGCCACGTATCTCAACCAAGGTGCAAAGAGCGACCCGAAATCCAGCCTGATGGGCCTTCATTGCAAAACGAAGGACCTCGAAGGCGCTATCCGTAGACAGGGCCTTTTCTGGCAAGCGCATGTTTCCGCCACTTGTAAGCGGGACTTCCAGGGACGCCTCAGGACGTACCCGGAACAAATCTACCTTACGATGGTTATGCGCATTGATGTCTGTCGATTGCGTCATGATAAGCTCCTGCTTTTTTGACGCTGGTTTGAGGGCGTAAAACCTGCAGACCAGGCGATGGTTCCTGGGTCGCGTTCATTCATCTTGTGTCGCATGATTTTGACATGACATCCGCCCCCGAACTGGACTAAGGATTGAACGGCACCTCGGATAAACGGAGGTGCCTCCGTTTAACTTAGTGACTTGCGATCATTCGTCAAGGCTTTTCGTGTGGAGTAAAATTAAAGTGCCGAAGGAGCGACTGTCGCCACCTCCTGCCCAGCCCCAACTGCGCGCTGATGCTCGTCGCAATCGGGACAAGCTCATCGAGGTGGCTGCTGTCGCATTTGCAGAGCAAGGTGCGGGAGCGTCCCTTGAGGATATTGCGCGCCGCGCAGGCGTTGGCATCGGCACCCTCTACCGGCACTTTCCCACCCGCGAACACCTAGTCGAGGTTGTTTACCGGCGGGAACTGGAGCTGATCGCGTCAGCTGCCAAAGAGCTTCTAGCGGAAAAGACGCCAGACGTGGCGCTTGAGGAGTGGATGTACAGGTTCGTCGGCTACATGGCAGCGAAACGCGGAATGTCCAGCAGTCTGAAACTGCTTTTCACCTCCAACTCCACTCTTTTTGCAGAAGGCTCGAAAATTCTTCACACGGCATTTGAAGAGTTGCTAGGCAAGGCAGTCGATGCAGGAACGGTCAAGAATGATATTGAGGCCGCAGATGTGCTTAACGCGCTGTTCGGCATCTATTCGATCCCCGATGGCCCAGACTGGCGCGAGAGGGCACACCGGATCGTCCGGCTCGTGATGGACGGGCTAAGGCTTTAGTCCCACGATCAATTTAGACGGATGTCGAGCCCGTTTAACGCGCTTTGCAATATAAGCGCGATGATTGAAATGCGAGCTTTCTGCCCGCATTTCAGATTGCATATGCCTGTCGCTGAACTCACTCGATGTCGAAGGTTACGCCCTGTGCGAGCGGGAGTGCCTTGGAGTAATTCACGGTGTTGGTGGCGCGGCGCATGTAAGCCTTCCACGCATCCGAACCGGATTCGCGACCACCGCCGGTTTCCTTTTCGCCACCAAAGGCCCCGCCGATTTCCGCACCCGATGTACCGATATTGACATTGGCGATGCCGCAATCGGATCCATCAGCGGCCAGAAAGCGCTCGGCTTCCTGGAGATCTCGCGTGAAGATGGACGAGGAAAGGCCCGCTGAGACAGCGTTATGATCACTGACAGCCTGGTCGAAATCGCTGTATTTCATGACGTAGAGGATCGGTGCGAAGGTTTCTTCCAGAACCGGACCTGCGTGCTTCGGCATTTCGACGAGCGCGGGCTTTACATAATAAGCGGTGTCCTTGCTGGCATCCGCCACGCGCTCACCACCCGAGACGATCCCGCCATGGGCCTTAGCAGCCTCCAGCGCTTTCTGCATACCGTCAAAGGCAGCCTTGTCGACCAATGGACCGACAAGTGCTGTGGTTTCCAGTGGGTTGCCGATGGAAACGGAGGCATAGGCCTTCTTTAAACGCGGAACCAGCTGATCATAGACGCTCTCATGCACGAAGAGCCGGCGAAGCGTGGTGCAGCGCTGCCCGGCTGTACCCATGGCACCGAAGGCGATAGCACGCAACGCCATGTCGAGATCGGCTGACGGGCAGACGATACCGGCATTGTTACCACCGAGTTCCAGAATGGCGCGGGCGAAACGCTTTGCCAAGCGTGGGCCGACATCTCGTCCCATGCGGGTGGAACCGGTTGCCGAAACGAGTGGCACCTTGGGGTGATCGACCAGGGCTTCGCCAACGGTGCGATCACCGATGATGACCTGGCTAAGACCGTCCGGCGCATCACCGAAGCGGGCAGCGGCGCGCTCGAAAATGCCCTGAACAGCCAGAGCTGTCAGCGGGGTCTTTTCCGATGGCTTCCAGACGACGGAGTTGCCGCAGACGATGGCGAGTGCCGCATTCCATGCCCATACGGCGACGGGAAAGTTGAAGGCGGAGATGACGCCGACCACGCCGAGCGGATGCCAGGTTTCCATCATTCGATGTCCGGGACGCTCCGTTGCGATTGTCAGACCGTAGAGCTGGCGTGAAAGACCGACTGCGAAATCGCAGATGTCGATCATTTCCTGCACTTCGCCGAGACCTTCGGAGGTAATCTTGCCTGCTTCGATCGACACGAGGCGACCGAGATCATCTTTCGCCGCACGAAGTTCTTCGCCCAAAAGACGTACCAGTTCTCCACGCTTTGGCGCTGGCACCAGACGCCATGTCCTGAACGCCGCATCGGCCTTCTCGACCATGGAAGCAACGTCGCCCCCCGACACTGTTTTCAGCTTGGCAATCTCTTCACCGCTGACAGGGCTGAAAGAGGCCATGTCGCCATCGTTCCAGGCGCTGCGGGCAACCCCAAGCTTATCGAGAATTCTTGTCGTTTCCTGCTTCACGTCGACAGTCTTCGTCATCATGCTCGTTCCTTATTTTAGAATTCCGGGTGACTGCGCTGCTAGAAATGAACTGTCCCAAGCTGCGCGGGTGATGTCATTTTCTTCAGATCCGCCGCCAGACGGCGAAGCTCCTGAGATGTATATTTGTCGTAAAAAATCTGGTTTTTCCGGCCAAGTGCGTGCTCGGCGCTGAAGCTTCCGCCAAAATCCTCGACAGCCACTTTGAACACGCATTCGCGCAGAGAATGTTCAAAACCGGCATCGACCAGCCGCGCGTCATTCTTCGCAACCACGAGATTGAAATGCACACCGCCATCGCCGATATGGCCGAAGTCGCAGATCGTCACATCGGGAAATGCCTGCGGCAGGTCCAGCTTCATCTGCTCGAGAAACCGCATGATGTCGCCGCGCCGGAAGGACAGGTCGAAGGCAATCAACCGTCCCATATGCTTGACGCCTTCCGAAAGCGCGTGGCGAAGCGCCCAGATCTCATGCGGCGGACCGACGAAAGCATCCGCAAGCGGCGCATCATCCCGCTCCCAGATCGCGCCCAGAACCTCTTCCAGCACGGCATCGAGCGGCTGCTCACCCTCGCGCGGAGCGCTGGAGCGGGAAATTTCCGCCAGGATAACGAAATCGGGTACGGCACCGTTCTGGAACGGATTGCGTAAAGATGGAACGTGATCCAATGCCGCACGCACCGCATTGCCAGACATGCCCTCGAAGGCCGAGAGATAGCTGCCAAGCGCATCTTCCATCGCCACCAGAAGGTCGGGAACCTGATCCGGAGAGGCGGGAACGAGCAGTGCGGTCGCCGTCTGTCGAGGCGCTGGCTCAAGATTGAGCACGCATTCCGTGATGATACCGAAAGCACCGGACGTGCCGATGAAGACCTGTTTCCAGTCGACACCGGTATTGTTCTTGCGCAGTCCCGAAGACAGATCAAGCACCGTTCCCGCTTCATCAGCCAGCACGACCGTGAGACCCAGCGTGTTGCGGCGAACATCGCCATAACGCAGAAAACGAGAGCCACCGGTGTTGGTCGCAATCATGCCGCCAAGGCGGGGATCAGCGCCGAGATCGATGGGAAAGAACAGACCGCTTTTTTCGAGTTTCGTATTGAGGTCGGATAGTCGTAACCCGGCACCGATTTTGACGGTGCGGTTCACCCGGTCAAGCTCGTAGGGTGCGGTCAGGCGGTCGAGACTAAGAATGCCTTGCTGACCGGACCCATCCGGTGTCGATCCAGAGACAAGACCCGTATTGCCGGACTGGGGCACCAGCGCGATACGGTTCTTCACGCAATAGGCAACCACTGCCGAAACCTCCGCCGTCGAGGCAGGACGTGCGACGAAGGCAGCGCGGCCCTGATCGTACCGCGCACCCGTCTCATAAGCGACCATGTCGGAGGCTTCGGTCACAAAACCCCTGTCGGGGAGAATATGCCTCAGCGCTTCGATATGCCGTGGTTCCATCATCTCAATACCTTTTCACTCAGCGGCAGCAGCGCCGCCGATAACCGTGAGGCACGCTTCCAGAGACTTACGTTCAATGCTGGCATAATGGGCGAATTCATCCAGCACACCTTCCCCAAGATCCCGCTCGAACATGACCTGATTGGGGCTGGCGACAAATTCCTGCGCAACCTCGTCACCGAGGTTCGACTGGAAGATGCCCGCAGCACTGACGGGCAGGAAGTCTTCGTAAACAATAGGATCAAAGCGAACATAGCCCTGTTCGATAGCATCTTCGAGGCCAAGTGCCGAGACATTTGCTCTCTCGCCTGCGGCCGTCAGAGAATAGCTGAAATAGCCGAGACCGGCCTTGCGCATGGCATTCCAGTCATCCGGAAAAGCTTTGAAAACGTCTGATAATGCCGCTTCGTAAGCATCCGAATTCGAACCATCGGCCGCCGGACGGACCCGCGCACGCGTCTCGTTAAGGAGAGCGTCATAAAGCGCCCGCCCTTTCGGCGTCAAAGCGATGCCGCGCTGCTCGATTTCGCCAAAACGCGCCGAGTGCGAACCTTCCTGCCAGGCGCCATCCGCACCGATGAACGACACGGCCTCTTCCAGCGCCTTGAAGGATGTCTGCCGCAACAGGATTGGACATTTGCGGGTCGGCGGCCCCTCGACCACAGCTTTTGGAGCGATGCCCTCTTGCGGCATCATCGCCTGTACCTTGTCGATATCGAGCGTGCGCGGCGTGAGATGGTTGATGTGCGGTCCCTTGAACGACACGACATCGGCAATCAATCGGTGCGCATTCAGCAGTCGATTGTACATTGGGATATCGACGATGGCCTTGTCGTGCCATCGGAATGTTTCCAGCACTTCCTGAACGAAACGCGCTGCATCGGCTGCGTCGAGACCACCATCCCTCTCCGCTTTTTCCACCAGAGCAACAGCCGCATCCGTGAAAATCTTGCGCGACGCCAAAACTGCCGCAGCCTCCGCGCGCAGAGCTTCATCGGCAATCAGGTCGAGCCGCAGAAGGGAGGTAAAAACGCGGAAAGGGTTGCGGTTAAGGCTCTGTTCGGCGACAGGGCGAAATGCCGTGGAGTGAACCGGAACACCAGCGGTTGACAGATCGTAGTAGCCGACCGGATACATGCCCATAACAGCGAACACGCGACGCATCATGTGGAGTTCTTCAGGTGTACCAAGCCGGATTGCGCCGTGGCGTTCTTCCGAAACCCGCTCTAGCGTATCCGTGGCTTCCAGCCGCTCCTTCAACTGCTCATCTGCGGCAAGCGTTTCCGCATTCACCTTGCCGACCAGAGACATTAATGTCCCATAGGCAGGGACTTCGTCGCGATACATTGCCGACATGGCCAGGGAAAAATCTGAGCGGATATCATCTGGAGACATGAAGGAAAGTGTGGTCACGGCGTTTACCTCGAGGCACAGATGGATGGCATTCATGACTCAGGCTCTATACTGGTTGTATAGGCGCAAATCACGTGACCGTTCCAACTATGTTGATGCGAATGTGGAATGACGGTCAGCGGACAAAGGCAGCGTCGGAATTGACGACCGCCCCGTGCCTGGGGTTCAGGGCTGACGACAATTGCGGACCACTCTCAACGAGAGCCTTCCCGCTGATTGAAAGCCTAAACAGGAAGCTGCCGGAAGCGATGACTATGAGGCCGTTAGATGTGCCTCATAGTCTGCTCAAGACGCTGACCGCTTTCATCGAAGAGATGGAAGTTCTTCGCCTCAGCGGCAATGGCAAGCGTCTCGCCGATCTGGATGCGCGAGCGCCCGGGAACGCGGAAGACGATCACCGAACCATCGGAAAACGCGCCATGCACATAGCTTTCCGCTCCCACCAGTTCGACTGCATCAACCCGCACATCACCGCGAAAGCCAATGGCACCAGCCGTTGCGTCGGCAACCGTAATATCTTCCGGGCGGATGCCAAGTGTGCGGACATTTGCTGGAAGCGATGTACTATCGGCCAGCGACCAGCCCGCACCGGCCGCCTGGCCCGTTACATGCGGCAGAAGGTTCATGGATGGCGAGCCTATAAAGGTCGCAACGAAGGTCGTGGCCGGGCGCTCGTAAAGGTCGATCGGGCTGCCGATCTGCTCGATCCGTCCTGCATTCAGAACGACCAACCGGTCGGCCAAGGTCATCGCTTCCATCTGGTCATGGGTGACGTAGACGCTCGTTGTGGCAAGCGCACGCTGTAGGCGCCGAATTTCGACGCGCATCTGTACTCGCAGCTTGGCATCCAGATTGGACAATGGTTCATCGAACAGAAACGCGGCGGGCTTGCGCACGATAGCGCGCCCCATGGCCACACGCTGACGTTGACCACCCGAGAGCTGACGCGGTTTGCGGTCGAGGAACTGCTCGATCTCCAGCGCTTTGGCCGCTTCGGCAATACGCCGATCGATCTCGTCTTTTGGCGTGTTGCGGTTTTTCAGGCCGTAGGACAGGTTCTGTCGCACGCTCATATGCGGATAGAGCGCGTAATTCTGGAACACCATGGCAATATCACGGTCGGCTGGCTCGATGTCGTTCACGACACGGTCGCCGATGGATATCTCGCCACCGGAAATACTCTCGAGCCCCGCGATCATGCGCAAAAGCGTGGATTTTCCGCAGCCCGATGGGCCGACCAGCACGATCAGCTCGCCATCGGCAATATCCATCGATACGCCCTTGATGGCCTCAACATTTCCGCCATAGACCTTGCGGACATCCTTCAGGACAATTTTTGCCATTACTTTTCAGTCTCCACCAAGCCTTTAACGAACCAGCGCTGCATCAGCACAACAACAATAATGGGGGGAATGACGGCCAGGATCGCGGTGACCATCACATAGTTCCAGGGGGTCGAGGCATCCGTGAAGTCCACCATACGCCTCAGACCGATGATGATCGTGTTCATCTTGGCGTCGTTGGTCACCAACAGCGGCCACAGATATTGCGTCCAGCCGTAAATGAACAGGATCACAAATAGGGCAGCGATGTTGGTCTTCGACAGCGGCAGAAGAATATCGCGCATGAAGCGAAACGGCCCTGCATTGTCGATGCGCGCGGCTTCGACCATTTCTCCGGGTATGGTCAGGAAGAACTGCCGGAAAAGAAACGTCGCTGTAGCAGACGCCATAAGCGGCAGGGTCAATCCGGCGTAGGTATCGATCAGGCCAAGATCGACGATCACCTTGTAGGTTGGCAGAATGCGCACCTCGACGGGCAACATCAGGGTGATGAAGATCATCCAGAAGAAGCCCATCCGGAACGGAAACCGGAAAAAGACAATTGCGAAGGCCGACAGAAACGAGATGACGATCTTGCCGATGGCGATGGCCAGGGCCACAACGAAGCTGTTGAACAGCAGCCGTTCCAGGCTGACGCCGACGACGCGCTCGACGCCGGTGGACATGGCCTCACCGTAGTTTTCCGCCAGATGCCCGCCGGGCAGCAACGACATAGGCGGGCGGATGATGTCTGTGGAGGTCATCGAGGACGCGATAAAGGTGTAATAGATCGGGAAGGCGACAATGATGATGCCGAGGATCAGCATCAGATGCGCGACCAGACTTGCGACGGGGCGGTTTTCGATCATGGCCTCACCTCAGCCGTAATGCACACGCTTTTCCACGAACCGGAACTGGAACGCGGTGAGCGCAATGACGATGATCATCAGGATGACGGATTGCGCCGCCGACGAGCCGAGGTTCAGGTTGACGAAACCATCGTTGTAAACCTTGTAGACCAGCGTTTCCGTTGCCTTGGCCGGACCACCACTCGTCACCGAATGGATGATGCCGAAGGTATCGAAGAAGGCATAGACCGTGTTGACGACCAGCAGGAAGAACGTGGTGGGTGCCAGCAGCGGGAACACGATTGTCCAGAAGCGGCGACTGCCGCGCGCGCCGTCTATAGAGGCTGCCTCCAAAAGAGACTTCGGGATAGCCTGCAAGCCTGCGACGAAGAACAGAAAATTATAGCTGATCTGCTTCCAGGCGGCAGCGGCCACCACCAGCAGCATGGCCTGGTTTCCATCCAGCAGAGGATCCCAATTGATGCCGTTACGGCGCAGCAGATAGGCGAATGTACCCATGGCCGGATTGAACATGAACAGCCAGAGCATACCGGCAACAGCCGGGGCCACGGCGTAGGGCATGATCATCAGCGTGCGGTAGAAGCCCTTGCCGCGCACGACACGATCTGCGGCTGTCGCCAGCAGCAATGCCAGCCCCATCGAAATCAACGCCGTCAACAGGCTGAACACCACCGTTACACGCAGCGCATGCAGGTAATTGGGGTCGGACAACACCGCAGAAAAGTTGGCCATCCCGACGAAATTGCTGGACAGCCCGAAGGGGTCCTCGCGCATCGTTGACTGGTACAAAGCCTGACTGGCCGGCCAGAAGAAGAATACGACGGTAAGGACGATCTGCGGGGCGACCAGCAGATACGGCAGAACCTTGTTGGGAAAGATGACGCTTTGCACGGCGATCTCCTGAACGGACGAAGGTTTTCGCCCGCACCTTCACGATGCGGGCGAACGGAGAGCGGCTTGCTTTATTTGCCGATTGCCTGCTGGATGGCGGCATTGCCGCGTTCAACGGCCTTGTCGAGAGCGGCCTTCGCGTCCTGTTTGCCCGCCAGCATGGACTCGAATTCCTCGTTCATGATGTCGCGAACCTGCGGCAGATTAACGAGACGAACACCCTTGGAATTTTCTGTCGGCGGCTTACCCATCATTTGCAACAGCGGCGTTTCGCGGCCCGGGTTCTTGTCATAGAAGCCGGACTTCTTGGTTTCATCGTAAGCCGCGATCGTGACCGGCATATAGCCGGAGACCTGATGCAGGCGAGCCTGGATCTTGGTCTGCGAGAGGAAATTGAAGAATTCCGCAACGCCTTTATATTCGGCATCGCTCTTGCCGCCGAATATCCAGAGACTGGCGCCACCGGGAATGGTATTCTGCGGGCCATGACCTTCGTAATAAGGAAGTTGGCCGATGCCGTAGTTCATGCCCGTCTTGACGATGTCGCCAAGTCCGCCCGACGATTCTGTCAGGATGCCGCATTCACCCGACATGAACAGTTGCTTGGCTTCAGATGTGCGTCCGCCATAACGGAAGACGCCTTCCTTGGCGAGATCAGCGATTGCCTGAAAATGCTCCACGAACAATGGTGCGTTGAATGCGAGCTTGACGTCTGTGCTGCCCAGACCATTCTCGTTGCTGCCATAGGATACGTTGTTCCATGCGGCAAAATTCTCGGTCTGGATCCAGGTGAGCCATGTCGAGGTAAAGCCGCAGGCCGAAGCGCCGCTGGACTTGATCTTGCGCGCCGCCTCAAACACTTCCGGCCATGTCTTTGGTGGATTTTCTGCGTCCAGCCCGGCCTTCTTGAAGGTGTCCTTGTTATAATAGAGGATCGGTGACGACGAGTTGTAAGGGAAGGACAACATGGTGCCGTCGGGCTTGGAATAATAAGCGACGATACCAGCCAGATACTTCGACTTGTCAAACGTGTATCCACCGGCTTTGAGCACGTCGGCTGCCGGCTTGATGGCGCCCTGAGCCCCCATCATCACACCGCTGCCAGCGTCAAACACCTGAATGATGGCCGGTGGCTGTTTGGCACGGAAGGCGGCAATACCCGCATTCAACGTTTCGGGATAAGTGCCTTTGAAGACCGGGACGATCTTGTAGTCTTTCTGGCCTTCATTAAATTCCTTAGCCAGATTATCGACCACCTCGTTGTTGGCGCCTGTCATAGCATGCCACCACTGGATTTCCGTGGCGGCGTAAGCGGTGGATGACATCAGCGCTGCGGCTGCCGTCGCGAAAATGGATGCGTAAAGGCGTTTCATATGTGTAGCTCCTCCCTGGATATTTCCGGGCTCCTCACCCGGTCTGTTTGCCAAACGGAATCCTTCTCTATCCCGCCCCGCCGTTTGTTTTCAAGCCGAAGTTTCGCCGGCTAGTCCAGCGATGCGGCTAAGGTCTTCGATGGCACCGGGTGCTGCGGCAATGACAGGGGCACCTTTGGTCAGCTTGACGCCCTCCGTTGGGAAGGGATGAAACCAGCCGCCCGCCTCACGCACGAGGCAAAAACCCGCCATGCAATCCCAGGCGTGCATATAGGGTTCGTAATAACCAACGAGCCTGCCAGCCGCGACATAGGCCAGCATCAGCGCCCCTGAACCATTGCGGATGAAGTTGCCCCCGGAAGCCAGCAGGTCTTCTACCATGCGCGCAACAAAGGCTGGCGTCACATAATTGTTAGCACCGATGCCGGTGACCGAATTGCGGATGGTTCGCGTTTCGTCCAGCGTCAGCACCTTGCCATTCAGCGTCGCGCCCATGCCAAGCGCGCTGCTGTAGATCTCGCCATGACACGGCGCATTGATAACGCCGACCAGCGGCTGGCCGTGGCTGATCACCGCAATCGAAACGCACCAGTTTGGCATGCCGTTAACGAAAGGGCTGGTGCCATCAATGGGGTCTACAACCCAGGTGAAAGCCGACGTACCAGCCATCAGACCATATTCCTCACCCAGAAAACCGTCTTCGGGAAAGACTTTCGCAACGTGGTCGCGGATCAGGTTCTCGACCTCGCGATCTGCTATCGACACGACATCCTGCGGGTCACGCTTGGTTTCGATGACCAGCGCATCGCGATTGTTGTAATAATCGAGAGCAACTGCGCCGGCTTCCTGCGCGATTTCCTGTGCCAGCCTGAGCCGGGCCTCGATATCCTGTTTTGGGGACTGCATGGTGTGATCTCTCAAACTAAAACGTCTTGTGAAATGATGGCGATGCCGCGCTCTTTGAAGCCGATTGCGACATCTGTTGAAGGGGCAATCGGTCGCTCTACCGAGGGATCGACAACGAACAGTGGACCGGCATCCGTCTCGACTTCGTATTCGATATGGTCGCCCAGATAAGCGGCACTGCTGATGCGCCCGCGAAAATCCGCCTTGGGAGACGGGGAGAGGGTAACGGCGTTCGGTCGCACCGCCAGTTGTCCCGCTCCGACCTTGATGCCGCGGCTCGGCACGCGGTGCACAAGATCCTGCACCTGAATGACCGCCTGATCACCCTCTATGCCGATAACGATACAGGGTACGACATTCGCTTCGCCCATAAAGTCCGCGATGAAAGCCGATGCCGGACTTTCATAGAGATCGCGCGGCGATCCTTCCTGTGCCACATGGCCATCCTTCATGACGATGATACGATCGGAGACGGCCAGCGCCTCATCCTGGTCATGGGTCACGTAAACGGCGGTAAACTGCAACCGCTGCTGCAATTCGCGAATTTCAGTTCGCACGCGGCGGCGCAGACGCGCGTCGAGGTTGGACAGCGGCTCGTCCAATAAGAGCACCTGCGGCTCGAGGACCAGCGCACGCGCAACAGCAACACGCTGTTGCTGACCACCGGACAATTCGGCCGGAAGCCGTTGCCCCATGCCAGCGAGGCCGACCAGCTCCAGGCCGTTTTCTGCCTTCTGTCGCGCTTCCTTGCGGCTGAGGCCTGAGGATTCCAGCCCGTAAGCGACATTGTCCAGCGAGCTCATATGCGGAAACAGCGCGTAGGACTGGAACACCATCGAGACATCGCGCTCATTGGCAGGCAGCATGGTCACATCCTTGCCACCGATCAGGATGCGACCAGAGGTCGGATGTTCGAGGCCAGCCAGCATGCGCAACGTCGTTGTCTTTCCGCAACCGGATGGTCCCAGCAACGTCACGAGCGTTCCAGGCTCTATCGTCAACGACAGATCGTGAATGGCGGTGAAGGCACCGAACTGCTTGCGGATATTCTGGAGGACGACCGATCCGGGGGCGTGGTTCATGCGGTTTTCTCCTGAGGGATCGCTGCAGCTTCGATGCGGTGAATGCGATTTTCCCGCCGTAACCGGCGTTCGCCGACCAGTAGCTGGAACCCGGTAATGACAGTGATCATCACGACGATCAGCATCGATGAATAGGCGATGGCAACACCATATTCGCCATTTTCGACCAGTCCGACGATGTAGGATGTCGCCATGTTGTATTGCGCGCTGACAAGAAAGATCACGGCGCTGATCGAGGTGATGGCGCGAACGAAGGAATAGACCAGTGCTGCCGTAATGGCCGGTCTCAGCAACGGCAGAATAACCTTGCGGATCGTGCGGAAACTGTTGGCACGCAACGTCATGGAGGCTTCATCCAGGCTCTTGTCGAGCTGGCTCATTGCCGCGATGCCGCCGCGCACGCCAACCGGCATGTTGCGGAACACGAAGCAGGCGACGAGGATCAACGCCGTGCCGGTCATTTCCAGCGGTGGCAGATTGAACGCCATGATGTAGCTGATGCCGATGACCGTGCCGGGAATGGCAAAGCTCATCATCAGCGCAAATTCGAACAGCCCTCGCCCGGCAAAGTTCTGGCGCACGATGACATAGGCCGTCGCCAGACCAACCGCTGCCGTCAGGGGCGCGGAAATCAGCGCAATTTCCATGGTCGTCCAGAAGGAGTTCCACGCCACGCCCGTCCAGGCAATGCCGCCATCGCGGAAACTGAAAGAGAAGGCGCGGGCATAATGGTCCAGGGTCAGCGAGTTATCCAAGCCCCAGGTTTTGACGAAACCACCGAAAGCAATCATGCCGTAGACGACCACGGTAAACATCATCCAGGGAATGACCAGCGCGTGGACCAGGATGGACAGCGACTTCGGCAGCGCGATATGCGATCCGGAATCGCCCTTGCCGGTGACGGTGGCGAAATTCTTGCCCGCCAACCAGAAGCGCTGCGCCAGAAAGGCCGAGAGTGTGAAGCAAAGCAGAATAAGGGCAAGCACCGCTGCCCGTGACGGATCATTCTGCGAACCAACGACCGCGAAAAAGATTTCGGTAGACAACACGCCGTGACTGCCGCCCAGGACCAGCGGATTGCCGAAATCCGCCATGCTTTCGATGAAGCCGATGAGGAAGGCATTGGCCAGACCCGGCTTCATCAGCGGCAGCGAAACGCGCCAGAAGGTACGCCAGCGATCTGCCCGAAGGGTCTGCGATGCCTCTTCCATCGACGGGCTGACCCCTTCGACGACACCGATCAGCACCAGAAACGAGATGGGCGTGAATGACAGCACCTGGGCAATCCAGATTCCCGTCAGGCCATACAGCCAGCGGCTGGCTTCGATGCCGAACAGGTCGGACAGTCCTATGGTCACCATTCCCGCGCGACCAAACAGCAGGGTCAGCGCCAAGCCGATGACGAAGGGTGGTGTGATGATCGGCAATATGGTCAGCAGCCGCAGGCCCTTCTTGAAGGGAAAACGGGTGCGGGTGGCAACCAGAGCGAATGCCAGACCAAGAATGGTCGAGCCGCTGGCCGTCATGATGGCCAGCCACAAAGTGCGCCACGCCAATCCACAGCGGTCTCCGCCGATCAAACAATTCAGACTCCAGATGGAGGGGTCCTGAATATTACGGGCAAAGCCCGACGCGTTAAACGAGCCATCAAAATCCTGGAAACCGCCGACAAACATGCTGCCGATGGGATAAAAGACGAAGATCGCCACCAGAAAAATCAGGAGTGATATGGTGGCAACGACGAATGCATCGCCCTTCATGACGCCGCGTTCCGCAAGGCCGAAGGCAAAAAGCAGAACGAAAACGAACGCGGAAAGCATGGCACCGGCGCCCATCGCTGGCTGGCCATTGGAGAGCGCGCCGAACAGATTTTCTGTGATCGACCAGTTCCAACCGGAAAAGCCAATCGCCAGTCCCTGCAGTGCCAGAAAGACAACACCCACACCGCCCGCCCAAGCCAATACCGTCCCGCGCAGCATGGAACTGCGGATGAAGCGTGCGCAGAACGCCGTCAGGAGTGCCAGAAGGGCGATTGCCAGCCACAGACGTCCGTGTCCGAAAATCTGCAACAGGCCGGGGCCATTGGCTGGATCGCTGAAGAAACCCGAGAGCCAATTGAACGACAGAAAGCCGCCTTCAATCCGGTACCACGGCAAAAGGAGGAAAGCCGCACTGCCAGCCATCAGCGTCAGGTCTAGCCTTCGGTTGCGATTGTCCATGACGGTCGCGCGTCCTTCGATGGTCGAGTGAGACGAGGGTGAGAAAGGCTACGCAGCCACAAAGAAGCAAGCCGCGCAGCAAGGGTCCGATCTATCGGATCAGTTGGCCTTTGCGCCGATCTGGGTATCCCAGCGGCCCAACAGTTCCTTGCGCTTTTCAGGATCGCCATATGTTTTGAAATCATAGTCGATCAGCTTGATGTCCTCGAACTTCGGCGCCTCTTTGGGAATTTCGGCGCTCTTGTTCGATGGCAGCTGGAAGGACTTGGCATCCTTCATATGAGACTGGACGTCTGCCTTCAGCGCCCAGTCATACCAGATCTTGGCATTTTCCAGATTGCGAGCACCCTTGACGATCGACATTGAGCCGATTTCGTAACCAGTCCCCTCGCAAGGCGCGACCGATTTGATCGGGAAGCCTTCGGCAGTCTGGGCAACGGCGTCGTGCATGAAGACGATGCCGATTGCCGTCTCACCGCGCGCGGCCGCCTTGACCGGTGCAGAACCGGACTTGGTATATTGGGAAATATTGGCGTTCAGCTTGCCGAGATAGTCGAAGGCTTTGTCCTCACCCATGATCTGGATCAGGGAGGCGAGCGCCGTGTAGGCCGTGCCTGAAGAGTTCGGGTTGGCCATCTGGATCTCGCCTTTGAACGATGGATCGAGAAGGTCGGCCCAGCACTTGGGTTCCTTGTATCCCTTGGTTTTGAAAATCTCGGTATTGTAGCCCCAGCCGAGCGCGCCAGCGTAGACGCCGACGGTCTTGTAGCCTGAACTTTCCGCCTGCTTCTTCGCCCAATCCTGCAATTGATCGAGCATCGGCGATTTGTATTCCAGCGTGAGATTTTCGGACGCAGCCTGCAGATGCGGATCACCCGTGCCAGCCCACCAGACATCGGTCTTCGGATTACGGGCCTCGGCACGTATCTTGGCATAAGTCTCGCCGGATGACAGACGGACCATGTTGACCTTGATCGGGTTTTCTTTTTCGAACATGTCCTTCATCTGCTCGCAGATGACCACGTCTGCAGAGCAGATGAGATTGAGATCACCCGCCGCCATTGCTGTCGATGCACTGAAAGCCAAACCAGCAGCCAAGCCAGCCGCCGCAAAATATGCTACGCTCATGGTTGTTCCTCCCATTTTTTGAATGACGCCTCCACGTCACACGCCTTGCAAGCGTGTGCAAAGAGTTCACGATGACGAACGTTATGTCAACCGATAATCTGCTTTTTTGCTTGTTTAGAGGATTGCGCGACTGTCATCATTCTGTTGCACACAATTGCAAACATGTGCATGAATACGCCAAAAGAGGCCATGATGAGCGACCGCAAGATCTTCGTAAGCGCAAAGGATGTCGCCGATCTGGCCGGAGTTTCACGCTCCGCCGTCTCGCGCACATTCACGACTGGCGCCAGCGTTTCCCAAGAAACACGCCGCAAGGTCATGGAGGCAGCAGACGCGCTCGGCTATCATGTCAATCACCTCGCGCGCGGATTGATGCGCAATGAAAGCGGTATCGTCTGTCTGGTCGTCTCCGAGCTCGATACCCCCTACCGCGCCGGGTTGATCAAGGCGCTGACCCAGCAATTGCAGGCAAATGCCAAGGTGGCGATGCTGATCAATACCGACCGCTCCGACGACAGCGTCGAACTGGCGCTGAGGCAGGCGATCCGTTACCGCGCCGATGCCTCGATCATTCTCTCAGGCATGCCGGATAAGTCGATCACCGATCTGTGTCTGCGCAACGGTCAGCGTTTGGTGCTGATCAATCGTGACGACGAACAGACCGGACCGTTACGAATCAATCTCGATGATCGCGAAGCGGCCAGTCGCGCCTTCACCGCTTTTCTAAGAGCTGGTTGCCGGGAATTCGGCTTCGCCAATTCACAAGCAATGACCCCAAGCCTGATGGCGCGGGAGGAGGGCTTCTTGGCTGCGGGGCACCGCCACGGCCTCACCGTCAGCGTCGAACGGTTCGGCACGACGTCCTATCAGAGCGGCACCGTTCTGGCGCAACGCTTCATGACACGCACCAAACGCCCGGATGCGGTGTTTTGCGCCACCGATCTTCTTGCCTGCGGTTTCATGGATGCCGCGCGCCACCAGTTCAAGCTGGATATCCCCTCAGAACTCTGTGTCATCGGTTTCGACGATATCGAGCAGGCTTCATGGTCCTCCTACGACCTGACGACCTTCGCCCAACCGGTGCAGATCATTGCTCGCGAAGCAGTGGCCTGGCTCAGCCAGGCAAGGGAGACGGTGAGTAGCGATTTGAGCAAGCTTGTGCCCGACCTCATCTGGCGCGGCTCCGTTCGCGGCGGATAGAACCGGGAAACAACCGAGTTCAGAAAATCCGCTTGTCGTCACCCGAGCGCCTATTCTTGGTAAAACCTCCGCTGACCCGGCAACTTTTCGTCCGCCTTTCATGATTGCTTGATTTCAGCGTTGGAACAGCGGTTGGTGTCTCTACTCTCGCTCAGCACCCTGCGCTTCGCCAAAGGAAAGCCCACCAGAGCAGACACTCGGATGGGCTTTGACGTCATTGGGATATCGTATGATGCACAAGCAGTTCGATTATGACAGGCGCCTCAAGACACCGTGCGAGCTGTTGTCAAAACTCCTCCCAGCTCTGTTTTGCAGCGGCATTGCCCGACACCGCTCTAGCGATCTTGGCCATGTTGTGGTGAACAGGCGATGACACCGGACGGTGGCTTGCGCTTGCGGCCATGACGGAAGAGGTTTGACGCAGCGCGTTCGACAGCTGGAACTGCGAGATCAACTGACGCAATTTGCCGCATTCGCTGGCCAGCGTCGCGCCTGCGGCACTGGTTTCTTCCACCATCGCTGCGTTCTGCTGTGTCACCTGGTCCATCTGATTGACAGCCGTATTCACCTCGGCAAGTCCAACGGACTGCTCTTTGGCGGAGGTCGCAATCGAGTCCATATGCTGATTGACGGTCACAATATAGGTTTCGATGGTCTGGAGAGCTTCGCCCGTCTCGCTGACGAGCTTGACCCCATTTTCCACCTCGACCGATGAGTTACGGATCAGATCCTTGATCTCCTTAGCAGCCTGCGCGGAACGTTGCGCCAATTCACGCACTTCCTGGGCCACCACAGCAAAGCCCTTGCCTGCCTCGCCAGCACGGGCAGCTTCGACGCCAGCATTCAACGCAAGGAGGTTTGTCTGGAAGGCAATTTCGTCGATGACGCCGATGATGTTGGAAATCTGGTCCGAAGACTGTTCGATTTTCTGCATGGCATCGACCGCGTTCGCCACGACCCTGCCGGACGCAGCAGCGCTTTCATTGGCCTGAACCGCGATTTTCCGGGCTTCTTCTGCACGCTTTGAGGAATTGGCGACGTTGACCGTGATCTGGTCGAGAGCTGCGGCGGTTTCTTCCAGCGATGCCGCCTGTTGCTCTGTCCGCTTGGAAAGATCGTCCGCGCTAGAGCTCACTTCGCGGCTGCCGTTATCAATGGCATTGGAGGCATCGGCAACGGAACGCAGCGTATCAGCCAGTTGCGAAACCGCATGATTGAAGTCGTTGCGCAACTGTTCGAATTCGGGCGCGAACGACTGCGTCAGCTGGAATGTGAGGTCACCATCGGCAAGGTGCTTCAAGCCTTCACCCAAACCCTTGGTCGCGGTTGCAGCAGCGTCTGCCTTGGTACGCTCCATCTGCGCATTTCTTTTCCGCTCTTCCTCGGTCATGCCGCGCTGTTCTTCAGTCTGGCGCTCAAGGTCGATCTTGTCGACAGCAGCCTTGCGGAAGACTTCAAGCGCGTTGGCCATTTCGCCGACTTCGTCCTTGCGGCCAAACCCTGGAATGGTTAGCGCCGTGTCGCCTGCGGCAAGTTTCGCCATAGTGGCGTTGATTGATGTCAGAGGGCGCACCAGTCCGAGGTTTAGAAGGAAGAGGCTGATGGCTGCCACGACAAGCAGTGCGACCGCACCCGCAATGCCAAGCATTCTCGCCGTGTCGGCGGCATCACGCGCGGCTTTCCCACGGATATCCAAAAGCTTCAATTCGACATCGGTGATTTCAGTGGCCTTGGCTTCGACGGCATCCATATATTGCTGCCCGGCACCCTGGCTCGCATGCTGGAAAGCCTGTTCCCGAGTTGCGGGGTCAGCAGCCCAGGCCAGTCTCGGCTTTGCGACATTTTCCAACCAGCCTTGAACAGCCGTATCCAGATCATTCAGACGTGTCTGCTGCGCGGGATTGTCCGAGGTTAATTGACGGACCGCTGCAAGATTATCGCGATAGCTCTTCCCTGCCGTTGTTTTTGCGTCCAAATAGGAAGTTTTCGGCACGATGAGGTAGGCCCGGACACTGTTTTCCATTTGCGTCACAGCCATTGTCACGTCGTCCAGAACACCCAGCACCTTATATGTGTGCTCTGTGATCTCGGCGGCGGCTTGCTGTTTTGAAAGTGAAGTCGATCCGATGAATGCTACCGCCAGTCCGATCATGATCAGGATCGTAAGAACGGATGCGACTTTGGTCAAAATTCTCATATTGTTGAAATAGGTCATCGATTCACGGCCTCACGCTGATTATGGTGTCAATCATCATGATTGATTAGGGGCGTGACTCATTCCGCTGGTGAGAATTTTATAATATAGAAAAAATTAATTATAAATTAAAATTCAACTCAGGCGATACTTTTTCGAACTATGCTCTCCAAAATGATTTCTTGTGTAGTGAAGGATAATTTGGAAAATTAGTATTTTTAGATATCGAATGAATACTGTGGATGTT
This sequence comes from Hyphomicrobiales bacterium, assembly GCA_900472925.1. Classification (GTDB taxonomy): domain Bacteria; phylum Pseudomonadota; class Alphaproteobacteria; order Rhizobiales; family Rhizobiaceae; genus Agrobacterium. The sequence goes on along the minus strand of UCJU01000007.1, from coordinate 254,859 downwards.
CTTTAAATCTCCCAGTGAAACCAATTGCCGTTTCAGTCATCTCCCCGACTGTCGAATACAATAATCGAGCGACTATTTTGATAAACAGCAATCAGAAAGAAATATCGCATATTGTATCCAGACAGCGGTTTCAAAATCTCGATTTCGTCTGCCGTTTAGCTCTGCCTCTTGCTGTTATTGTCAGCGGTGTCTGGGTGCCGATTTTTGCATTGATGCAAAACTGGCCACTCCTGTTATTGGAGTCGCTGTTGTTCATCACGGTCATTGCTGCATGGATCATTGCCAAAAAAGGGCACATTTCCGTAGGAATGGTGGTGGCCCAAATTGCTTGCCTGGCATTTATCGTCCTGTTCTCGTTATTTTTCGATGTTCCCAGTCAAGCTGTTCCGCGTGTCTCCCATCTTTACCTTCTTATCATCGCGCTGGCGGGCTGCGTGAACCACCAACTCAGCCCGAGCCGTTTCCAGCTGGGTATTATTGTTTCTTCGATTTTTGCATTTATAGTTTTATCCGCCAGCCCCATGAATTTCGGCTTTGCCACAAACCTTCCCGACACCGTCAGAATGATGACGGTTTGGGCGCATGCCCTGCTTACCGCAGGTGTTCTTTGCGGTGGTGTCGTCTTGCTACAAACCAATTTCAGTTCGGCCACGAGGCTGATAAGCGAACTTCGCTCTGCCATCGGCAAGAAACAATTCGAACTGTTCTTCCAGCCGCAAGTCGAGGCGTCTGGAAAACTGATTGGAGCAGAAGCTTTGATAAGGTGGAAACACCCCACGCGCGGCTATATTGCCCCAGATAAATTTATCCCGGTCGCGGAACAAGCGGGACTGATGCCTGACATTGGAAAATGGGTGTTGGAAACGGCAGTGCAAACTCTGGCGCTATGGAATGCAAGCGACAAGACCAAAGATCTTGTGTTGTCGATCAATGTGAGCCCGGACCAATTTCTGAGCGAAGACTTTGCTAAAAATATAAAATCTCTCCTTCATGATTCCGGCGTGGTATCCAGCTCACTCAAACTTGAACTCACGGAGACGATGTTCGTTTCGGAAGTCGATTCTTTGATAACCAAGATTCAAGAGCTGAAAGACAGCGGGATAGCGATCGCTCTGGACGATTTTGGAACGGGATATTCGTCACTCAGCTACCTCCGACATCTTCCTTTGCAACAACTGAAGATTGACCGCAGTTTCGTACAGGCGATCAACACAGATCGCGGAGCGCTGATGGCACGCAGCATATCTCAGATGGGACACGATCTCGGGTTGGAAATTTTGGCTGAAGGTATTGAGACCGAAGAACAATTCAAGTTCATGCTGGATTGCGGCTGCAAGGTCTTTCAAGGATATTACTTCGGACGGCCTGTAACGCTCGCGGCCTTCCAGGAATACCTAAATAGTGTCTAGAAAAAACACGTCGTTCCTGTTTATCAAAGCGTCCCTAAATCTGCGCGCAGGCAAAAATCGCTTTCAGCTGAGACGTCAAGTCACCGCTCTCGGCAGGAAAACGGCCATCGAGAGCAGAGGTGCCGACGGTAAATCCCGCTGCGCCACGCTTACGAATGGTCTCGATTTGCTCTGGCCGATCGACGGATCCTGCAACGATGACCGGTTTTGATATCGCATGACACACGGCCTCCATCAGAGCTGGCACATCACCTTTCGAGCGATATGCAAGAAGATCAAGCCCGGCGACGCCCTTGCGGCTGGCCAGCTCCACTGCACTGGCGACGATGTCCTCTTTCGATCCCTCAAGAATGCTTGGATGGCCAACGATGCGCCCGGGAAAAGGATAATAGCGTATCCTCGTTCCCTCCAACAAGGGCAGTACGTCGTCCGCATGGGTGCCACCGAGGAGATAATCGACCCCAAGATCGACCGCCGCTTTGACGGAACGGATCTCGCTGTCTCGATCAAGCGACACGACTTCGAGATATGTGCTTGCTCCCCCCTTGCGGATTTGCCGCGCGAGACCAAGAAGTTCTTCGAACGGCAAACCGATGTCTTTAAAGCCGATGTGGCGAACTCCCGCCTGAAGTGCCGTCTCGACATGCACGCCGGCGTCTGCGACGGTCCGGTCATTGCGGGTCAGCATGAAGATGAAATCGAAATTCGTCATAGCTTTGGAGCTTTCGATTTGAAGAGAGCGGTTTTCAGCGTGACGGCGTAGTCGAATGCAGTCTCAAGACTGGTCGGGTCGGCCCTGCCGGAGCCGACTATGTCAAATGCCGTTCCGTGATCCGGGCTTGTGCGCACGAATGGCAGTCCGAGCGTGATGTTCACTCCGCGATCAAGACCCATATATTTGACCGGTATGAGACCCTGGTCGTGATACTGCGCCACCACCACATCAAAACGGCCTGTTCGCGCCTGCATGAAGACTGTGTCACCAGGCCAAGGGCCGGATGCATCTATACCTTCATCGCGGGCGGCTTCGACCGCTGGTCGGATGACCTTGATTTCCTCGTCCCCGAACAAGCCACCTTCGCCAGCATGCGGGTTGAGCCCGGCAACCGCAACACGCGGTTTCGCGATGCCGAGCGCTTCTGCGCCTGTATGGGCAAGCCTGATCGCATCCATCTGTGCTGCAAAGTCACCTTTCGCAATGGCTTGCGACAATGAACAGTGGATCGTGACAAGAACGGTGCGAATATCTTCATTCGCCAACATCATCGCGACCTTGGGCGCGCCACTGTAATCAGCCAATATTTCCGTGTGGCCGGGATACTTCACCCCAGCGGCAGAAAGCGCCTCCTTGTGGATGGGCGCGGTAACGATGCCGCCAATCTGTCCATCTTTCGCAAGTTTGATCGCAGCAATGATGGCATCGAAGGCTACCTTACCGCTGATCGCTGAAACTTCGCTGACAGGGGGCAAGACCGAGAGAGTGGATGAACAAAATACGTTGATGCTTCCGTCATCGAACACTGCCTGATCCAGCGATGTTATGGGCCTGATCTCCACATCGGCACCCAGAGCTTCAAAGGCACACCGCATCACCAAGGCATCGCCAATGACAATCCAGTGGCGATTGTCCGAACGGTGCAAAAACATCTTTGCAACAATCTCGGGACCGATACCCGAAGGGTCCCCCATGGTCACGGCGAGCGGCATATCGTGGGTCTTCATTGATCAAAACCTTTGTGGAAGTGGATTGGCCAGGATTGCTCTTCGTTGAGCAAGGTCCAGCTTAAACCGAAGCCACCTGCCTCGGGGAAGGCTGGAGCAATAACAAGTGTCATGCGACCGCTTGAACCAGATGCAGCAACGATCCCCACGGTGAAATTTTGTTTTCCATAATGGAAATATTACCAGATCACTCCGCAGATATAATGGATATGATCTAACGTATATTGGTGATAGAAGATCACCAATGAAAAGATCAGAACTCCCATCCCTTGATGATCTGCGGGCATTTCAAACCGTGGCAAAGCTCGGATCGGTCCGTGCCGCCGCGGCCGAGCTCGCCTTGACCCATGGGGCCGTCAGCAGGCGTGTCTCCAAGCTTTCCGCCGATCTCGGCCTGCAATTGCTGGAAGCCGACGGGCGCGGCGTTCGCCTGACAGCTGTTGGTGAGCGGCTCGCAGAGGCGACAGGACGAGCGTTTACAACAATCACCGAGGCGCTCGCGGATATCAGATCGAGCTCTGCTCAGGGTCCCATCATTTTGTCCTGTGAGCGCTCTCTGGCGATGCGTTGGCTCATACCTCGTCTGTCGGGGTTTCAGGATCGACACCCGGATGTGGATGTCCATCTATCCACGGGCGGTGGCGGCATCGATTTTGCGCGGGACCGCGTGACGCTTGCCATCCGCCGCCTCGACTTCCCGATCGATCCGGAATGGACGATTATCAGCTTGATGCCGGAACGTGTCGGACCGGTCATGGTGCCCTCTCTGCGGGAAGGGTTCGACGCAGGCAATTATGTTGCGCTCGGCTCGAGGACCCGTCCACATGCGTGGGAGAACTGGTTCACTCAGCACCCCAAGGCCCCGCGGCCCCGCGCAAGTCAGCTGCTGGATCATCATTTCCTGATGGCAGAGGCAGCTTTGGGCGGTCTTGGCGTGGCGCTCGCGCCACAAGCGATTGCAGCTGATGATGTTAACAATGGCCGATTGGAAGCGCCGCTGGGGTTTGAGCATGACGGCACCCACTACGGGCTCATTCATCCCAAATCCATGGTCGTTTCAACGGGCGTCCAGGCATTGAAAGACTGGTTGATCACAGAATCCGAAACATGGGGTTCAAGACCGTAGGTCAGCCAGTTTCCTATCTTACGACGTTGGCAAGAGCGCGCTCGATGCTGGTGAGAAACTGGTCGACATGGATATCCTGGCAGATCAGCGGCGGGCGAATTTTGAGGGCATCTTCATTTGCACCCGTGGTGCTGACGAGGACCCCGTCGTCGCGCATGGCATTGACCACATCCAGAGCCCGCGCACGTCTGCGGATTGCAGTGTCACCCTCAAGGCCCAGATCGACACCGAAGAACAGACCTGCGTTTCGAATGCCACAAATTCCAGGTGTCCGCGTCGCGATTTTTTCCAGCCCGGTTCTCATACGCTCACCCATTGCAAGCGCGTTTTGTGGAATATGATCGCGCTGAATGATTTTCAACACGGCATCTGCCGTGGCTATTCCTATCGTGTTGCCCGCGAAAGTATTTGAATACCGGGCCGTTCCACCAAATTGGTCTACGGGCGATTTCCGTCCCACGACAGCGCCGATGGGAAAGCCGTTGCCCATGGGTTTGCCAAGGCTCACGAGATCAGGAACGATCCCATGCCGTTCAAAGCCCCACATATGCGCGCCGGTTCGTCCGAATCCCGGCTGGACTTCGTCGGCTATGACCAAGCCCCCGGCTTCGCGAACGGCTGCCACACCCTTTGCAATGAAGCCGGGAGGATCGACCCAGACACCATCGCTTGAAAAAATGCTGTCTATCAGCAGAGCCGCAACGCCGGTTCCCCGGCGGTTGAGATCTGCAATGGCGGCGCGGACCTGCGCTTCGAAGAAATCCGACGCTTGCGATTCCGGTACGCCTTCTGGTCCATGCAAAGAAACCATGCGCACGGATGGACTTAACTTGACGGCATTTCCGAGGTTTGGTGACACGGCTGCCGTCGCCGCGCTGGTGCCGTGATACGCATAGGACGAAACAATCACGCCGTCATTGCCGCTTGCCAAGCGTGCGATACGCAAGGCCAAATCGTTGGATTCACTGCCCGTGCATGTGAAGACGACACGGTCCAGCTCAGGCGGAAAGGTTTCAACCAGACGCTCGGCAAAATCGACAAGGTTTGGCTCCAGATAGCGCGTATTGGCATTTATCTTACCGGCCTGCTCTGCCATTGCCGCGTTAACTTCGGCGTTGCAATGCCCCAAGGACGGAACGTTGTTATAGAAATCCAGGTAAGCCCGTCCGTCAGGATCGTACAACCACATGCCCTCACCCCGAACGAAATGAACGGGCTGTCGATACTGTAGCCGGTAGGATGCACCGAGAACGTTGTTTCTGCGCTCGATGAGTTCGGCCTCGCGGGCGGGAAGAGCAACTTCGCCAGGAACGTAGCGATTGGGCATGAGGTCTGTCGACATTTTCTTCAACCTGTTGGAAAGAGTACCGAAAGCAATGGGACCGATGTTTCTGTCTTTTACAAAGTCGATGGATGGGGCAACGCCATCGCTGCCAGCACCGCCGCCTCAGCCTCGTCTGTCCCAAGTGTTGTCAAAATAGAAAGGCCACGCTCAGCGCGCGAGACGTTCTTGTTGATATACTCGGCTTGCGCTGGAAAAAGATGCGATCGCCAAGCGTTGACCAGCAGGAGCGCGCTTTGGCGCGCCCGCATCAATCCCACAAGAATTCTTGCCTCAACACGCGACAGCGGGATGACAGAATGATAACCGGCAATCATATATTCCGCGCCGCCCAAGGCCGCAGTCGCGTCGCTGACCATATGGCTGGCTGCAACAGCGAGGTCCTGTATTCTCGGACCCCAGCAACCATCTCCAAAATCGATGAAACCGATACCACTGTCCGTCAACAGCATATTGTAGGGACTAGGGTCGTTGTGGGTCACCTGCCACGCGACATCCGAAAGCAGCGGTTCGACACAGTTGGCATAATTGTCCATCGCCGCATTCACTTGATCGGAAATGTGTTGGGATGGCAGATATCGGCTCAGCTCCATCAATCGTGACCAGCACCCGACATGCAAAAGAACAGGACGGTGGCTTGCAGATGCATCGACCCGGTGAAGAGCCAAGTCCAGTCGCGCAAGCGAACTTCCAGTTTGGAACAGCACGTCCGGCGTCATCACGACCTTGTGCAATGGCACGCCTTCGATCAAGGTTTGCAGATACCCGCAAGCGCCGCCCTCCTCGAGCATGACCGCGCCGTCGGAGGTCCGCACGATCTCAGGTGCAACAAAGCCCCCTGCCTGCGGCAACTCGCTGATGGTTTGGGCTTGAAACCGGAAACTCTGAGACGTCTCCGGCCGGGTCGACGTTTTCAAAATCAGCCGGCGACCGTCGTTGAGCTTGACTTCCTCCGTGCATTCGACCTCCGACGACAAGGTGGTGACGGATCCCGTTAAACCATAGTAACGGTTGAGAAGTCTTGCCGACTGCCCGACGTCAGCAGGCACAGGATGCGCAGACAATGTCGTTTTGGCCGCACGATAATAGGCTTCGCTTGAAGCCAGCGAGGCGGACCAAACCGCATCATCGGCAGTTTGCTCTTCCGCTTGGGGATGGAGATTGTCTGCGCCGGTATCGATCGACAATTGCGGTCCTCACCTGATGAAGGTCGTTGCTCTCAGGATAGTGCCCCAAAGAGAAGGCTTTGGACTGCTGCAGATGACAGCAGCCCCTTGGGATCAGACATACATCAAAGCCCCACGACTCCGGCTAGGCCCGATATGTCAGAGATTTCGGTATATTCGTAGTAAGGGTTCGCGGGTTCGTGGCCACGATTGACCCAGACCTTGTTTTTTATACCCATATCGTGCGCAGACATCAGATCGTATCGGAAAGAGGAAGAGCAATGTAAAATCTCCTCCGGCCCGCAGCCAAGCATATTCAGCATGTATTCGAACGCCTTGAGATTCGGCTTGTAGGACTGTGCCTGTTGGGCCGTGTAAACCGCGTGGAATGGTGCGCCAAGCTTCTCGACATTCGACATGATCTGCGAGTCCATCGCGTTGGACAGAATGACCAGCGGAATTTCCTTAGCAACTTTCGCAAGCCCTGCCGGAACGTCGGGATGAGGGCCCCAGGTCGGTACCCGCTCATAAACGGTCTGCGCGGCTTTCGGATCGAAAGTCACCCCGTTGCGCTTGCATGTTCTTTCGAGCGCGTTGTGGAGAATTTCATTGTAAGGCTTCCAATCGCCCAGCACTTCGTCAAGCCGGTAGGCCGAGAAATTCTTGATGAACTCCACCATGCGCGGCTCATCAAGTTGATCACCATAAAGGTCACGCGTCGCCTCCGCCGTCTGGAAGTTGATCAGCGTGCCGTAGCAATCGAACGTAATATATTTCGGGCGAAAGTGAGCCATTATCCGGTCCTGACTTTACTGGTTTCGTCTGCAACTATCCTAGGTCCTTCATGAGGAATAAAATCACCTGAAATCAGGATCGCCAAAGCACATTCTCTTATATCGAAACCATGCTTCGACAGATTGTGCGTTATCGTGGCTGTCGCGTTGGCCCCTTTGGATACGGTAGGGCGAAGGCTTGACTAGACAGCAATGAAATTGACTTCGCGGCGGTCAGACGGTTGTCAGCCACCTAAGTACGCAGCTGGCGGCAGGACAGGTTAAAGCGGTGATCGGTCCCAACGGCACCGAAACCCGGTTATCCGGCCAAGCGGCGAGGATATCCATCACCGTGGAGCGCTCACCAGCGGCGATCAAAAGCAATCTCGGGCGAACGTCGTACAGGCTCTCCAGATGCTTACTGCATCACGAGAACCAATAGCGATGCCGCGAGTGCCGGAACCGTCACGACGATACCAATTTTCATGAAGGCCCAGGCTCCAAGCTTCAGCCCTTCGCGGCGAAGCGCGTTGAGCCAAAGGATTGTGGCAAGCGACCCGGTTATGGAAATATTCGGCCCGAGATCGACGCCGATCAGGATAGCGCCGGCGATCTTGTCGGAGACATGCGCCAGTTGGATGGCACTACCCGCAACAAGGCCCGCAGGCAGATTGTTCACGAGGTTGGTCGTCACAGCCACCGCCGCACCTGCACCCGCAGCCGTCCAGGTTGGAGATGTCGACGCCTGTTGAGAGAGATATTGTGCAAGCTGGTCTATCAGTCCGGTCCGGCTCAAAGCCTCCACCACGACGAACAATCCCGCGACAAGCGGCAGCACGCTCCAGGAAACGCCCTTCAATGTCTCGGTAAAACTTCCACGGTTGATCAGAAGCACCGCAGTGGTGGCAAGGCTGCCCGCGATGAATGTCGGAAGGCCCAAATCCATGTGGAGGGCGGAGGCAGCCAGAAGAATGACAGCCGTACCGCACAAGGCCAAACCCGCAAGCCGGGCGCTGGATGAAATCGGAGCTGCCTGCATGTTGGAGGCGACGCTGTCGGAACGGATGACGGCACGCTGCGTCCAATAGAGCGCGGCAAACGTCACAAGGATAGAAACGACAGATGGCAGGCCAAAGGTCGCGAGCCAGCGTGACAGCGGCGGCATTTCTCCACCACCGAAAATCACCAGATTGGCAGGGTTGGAAATGGGGAGAACGAAACTGGCGGCATTGGCGATAAAGGCACAGATGAGAAGATAGGGCATAGGGTCCTTGACCTTTGCCGTTCGGCAGGCTGCGTAAACCGCAGGGGTCAATACGACCGCCGTTGCGTCGTTCGAAAGAAATACGGTGACGATGACGCCAACAACATAGATCAGAACAAAAAGACGTTTGGGTGACCCCTTGGCATGGGTCGTGGCGACCATGGCCAGCCAGTCGAACAGGCCTTCCCGCCGCGCAAGCTCAGACAGCAGCATCATGCCGATCAGAAACAGGTAGACGTCTGTGCCCTTGGAAATCCCGACCCAGGCATCGGCTGGCGCAATCAGGCCGAAGCCGACGAGCAGCGCCGCACCGAGCACCGCCCATATCGCCTCTGGCCAGGCAAAAGGCCGCGTGATGACACCAAGCGCGGTCAAACCGGCGATGCTCCAGGTCCAGGTCAATGCGTTCATGATATTTCCATTTGAGTTTCTAGGCGCTGACAGCCAGATTTGGCAGCCCGTTCATCCATATCGTTCTTTTGTCGCAGAGCAACAATATTGCGGCCGGTAAAGTGTTCCAGGAGCGCGCGCCAATCAAAGAAATCTGCCAGTGTGCTGCACTGCTGCACCAGTTTCCCATGTGAAAAATGCAAAGCCCTGATACGCCAACCCATTGAAAACCGCCTCCTTCATACCCTCACGGCATCCGATGCGTTGGAACCGACGCGCAACGTCATTTTGTTCTGCGTCACGGCCATATCCGATACCAAATGTGTCGAAATTCACAGTCTGCTGACACTGCACGACCACGAACCAAAATCGTCTCGTTGTCGCAATGCCTCGAGCAGAGCTTTCTGCGCCATGCCCACGACTGTGAGTGACGACGATGTCCAGTTTGAATGCGCCCTTCTTCACCGACGATGCTGTTGCCAGTCCCTTCTGGTGGGATGCGGCCCGCCCGGATGGCGCCAGGGCCGACGATATTTCGCCATCCACGGAAGTCGCGATCATCGGCGGTGGATTTACGGGCCTCAATGCGGCACTTGTTCTTAGCAGGGCTGGAAAGCAGGTCAGCGTCTACGATGCCGACGCTCCCGGCTGGGGCGCATCCTCGCGCAATGGCGGCTTTCTCGGGCCGGGCTGGGCATTTTTCGATTCAGCCATGAGATATGGCACCGACATGGCGAAACGCGTCGTGGAGGAAAGCTTCCAATCGCTGCAATATGTCAAGGACGTCGTTGCAACGGAAGAGATCGATTGCGACCTGAAAGTCGTCGGATATTTCAAGGGTGCGATGACCCAGCGCATCTATGACAGTCTCGGCGCCAACATCGACCGCATTCGCAAAGTGATGCCATGCGATGCTCATCTGGTACCGCGTTCAGAGCAGCATAAGGAGGTGGGTTCCGATCTCTACCATGGTGGCGTGTCGATGCCCGGCTATGCGGGGCTGCATCCAGCGAAATACGTCAAGGGTCTTTCAGAGGCCGCCCAGCGTCTGGGAGTGCGCGTGTTTAGCAATGCCCGCGTTACCGACCTTCAACAGACAGCGGGTGGATTTCAATTCAAGGTGCAGGGCCGTGATGTGAGGGCACGTCAGGTCCTGATCGCAACCAACGGATATAGTGGCGCTGTGCTGCCCTACCTCAAGCGACGCATCATCCCGGTGGGCAGTGGCCTGGTCGCAACGGAGCAGTTACCGCCTGAGTTGATGCGCAGGCTGATGCCAAAGCTACAAATGCTTGCGGGCAGCCAGCGTGTCGTGACGTATTACAGGCCCTCTCCCGACGGAACCCGCATCATACTGGGCGGACGCGTTCTCGATATGAGTGGCACCGTAAAGAGCAACATGGCAAACGCGACCTATCTTCGCGGCCTGCTCCTGAAGATATTTCCAGAATTGAGCGCGCACAAAATTAGCCATTATTGGCACGGTCAGTTGGGGTTCACCTTCGATCACTTCCCACACGTCGATACCATCGACGGCATGTATTTTGCCGGCGGCTACAACGGAACCGGTGTGGCGCGTTCCAGCTGGCTCGGTGGGAGAATTGCCAACACAATGCTGGGTAACGATCAAGGCAAAACGGTTTACAGCGACCTCAGCTTCGAGACCCGCCCCTATTTCAACGGCAAACCCTGGTTCCTTCCCCTGGCCGTTTGGTACTACGGACTATTGGACCGATGGGACCAGCGGTGAAAGACGGGCACGGTGTTGCACCCCCGAGCCGTCATCATTCATTAAAATAGCCAAGCACCGATTTCACTTCCAGATATTCCGTCATGCCTTCGACGCCATATTCGCGGCCATTACCGGATTGCTTGAAGCCGCCGAACGGCGCATGCGGATCCCAGGCCGGATAATTGAGATGAACCTGCCCCGAGCGGATACGGGATGCGACATGCTTCACTAAAGCCATGTCCTTGCCCTGAACGTGGGCACCGAGACCATAAACGGTGTCATTTGCAATCGCGATGGCTTCTTCGACGCTGTCATAGGGAATGATGCAAAGGACCGGGCCGAATATCTCTTCCTTGGCGATATCCATATCCGCACGAACCTCGGAAAAAATCGTCGGCTTGACGAACAGTCCCGTCTCAAGCTCACCAAAACGCCCTGCCCCACCGGTCACGAGTTTCGCTCCTTCGTCTATGCCGACCTTTATCATCGTCTGGACGCGGTCGAACTGCGTCCGGTTTGCCATGGCACCATGTGTCGTTGCTGGCGAAAGTGGATCCCCGACAACAATGTCAGCCACCGCTTTCAATGCGGCGTCTTCGACTTTCGACAACAGAGCCCATGGCACAATCATGCGCGTTGGTGCGCTACAGGATTGCCCCAGATTGCGAAACGCAGCGGCAATACCCAGCGGCACAGCTCGATCGAGGTCTGCGTCGGGGAGAATGATGTTCGGTGACTTCCCACCCAGCTCCTGGGCAACACGTTTGACGGTCGGTGCCGCGGCCTGAGCGACCAGGACACCGGCACGGGTGGAACCCGTAATCGACACCATATCAACATCGGGATGGGCCGCCATGCGTTGGCCGACAACGGGGCCGTCGCCGTTTACAAGGTTGAATACGCCAGCCGGAAATCCGGCTTCCACAATCGCTTCGGCAAAAAGCAACGCGCTGAGCGGCGCAAGTTCGCTGGGTTTCAAGACGACCGTACAGCCTGCGGCCAAGGCTGGTGCCACCTTAGCGGTGATCTGGTAAAGCGGCCAATTCCAGGGCGTTATCAATGCGCAGACACCGATCGGCTCATAGGCAATCGCGGTATGTCCCCGCTGTTTTATGAAGGGAAAGGAGAGCAGGACCTCTCGCGCCGTTGCCACATGGGCGATCGCAAGCGGCACCTGTGCGCTGCGGGCATAACCGATAGCAGCGCCCATTTCCAAGGTCAGGCACTGCGCAAGAAGCTCACAGCGCTTTTCCAGTGCGATACGCAGTTTTTCCAGCAGATCAGCGCGATGTCCCGGCTTCGTCAGCGACCATGATGAAAAAGCGTCGCGGGCAGCGGTTACCGCTGCATCGACATCAGCCACGCCTCCCATTGCGATATGAGCAATGACCTGTTCGGTCGCCGGATTGGTCACCCCTAATCGCTCGCCTCCCAACGCAGGTGTCCATGTACCGTCGATGAAGAAATGATCCAGTCTGTTGTTCTGGACGAGATGCTGGAGAGGTTCGGTCATCGCATGAGTTCCTTTGTACGGTAAACGCCGGAGACGACGCTGTTGTGTCTTGTTTCGCAGTGACTGGTGGATGAGCAGCCTGTCTATGGGCGACGAATCCCTGAATTTTCCAGGGTGTGTCTAGCTCAGCGACTGATTGGCGACGGCGTATATATGAGCGGCTGAAACAGGCCTGGGTAAATCTCCCCGAACCATCGACACCACCTCGCTCACGAGCGGCAAGCCCATATCATGAAGCCAACGGCTCAAGCCGTCCTCGGCATAGACGTCTATTCTCACGAACTCCCCACTAAGCTTTGTAAGATGGGCGCGGATCAGGTGCCTTGCGTCATCCGCACTCGTGGCGGCGACAGGTCCGATGACGTGGCCACGACCGAATTTCCGCGCAATCGCGTAGCCCACCAACACACCATCTTGGATCATCACGAGCGTATGACCGATGCTTGCCAGTGCTTCCACCAAGCGCTGACGAGGCATTCCGATTGCCCGCTCGTCGAAGGTTTGAATGTCCTGCAAGTCTTCGTCGGTGGCTGGACGAATGTGGTCATGACGCTCCATGTCGGGTGCATCCGTCACGACCGCCTGATGTTGCTGGACCTTGCCCCAGGCGATAAAACCCCTGCGCTCGTAAAGCGGCAACCCTTCCTCAGTCGCGTTGAGCAGGATGTTTCGCCCCTTTGTCGCATCCAGCAGCGCATTGAATAATCGCGAGCCCTGACCGGTACCCTGGACCTTCGCAGTCACGATAATCATCCCTGCGCTCGCATAGTTTGCGCCGTAATTCCACCAGAGCGCGGTACCGACGACGTCTCCCGCCTGTTCCAGCGCAAACCCATGACCCAGCTTCGCAGCGAATTCCCAGTCCTCCAAACGATATGGCCAGGAAAACTCTTGCGAGAGTTTCAATGCACCCGCGAGGTGGCGTTTCTCAAACGGCAAAAGGGTAATGTCATTGGTCGTCATCGGGACGCCCTTATGTTTCGTAGTCTCGACCAATATCGCGGGAGGCGGCGAGTTTTACCTGCTTTATTGCGCCGTCAATTTGGTGAATTCGTTCGTTTTGATCCGCTTGTCAGTATCTTAAATGCGCCTGGCCGCATGTGGCGCAGTTTGGACAATCACGGAGCTGGCATAGATCCGCCCTGTCGATACGCGGGAGGCGTAACCCGGCATCAGTCCGTCCAACCGTGACGGTTGACTAATCTTCAAACAAACTGTTGAGCGGAACGTTATGTTTGACGAAGGGCGATTTCATCACCACGAAACTGAAATACTTGTCGATACCGATGTCTGCTTCGAGCAGGCTTTCCATCAATTCCTGATAGTCGCCAATCGTGGCGGTCACGAATTTGATCAGGTAGTCGTATCCGCCTGACATCAGGTGACACTCGATAGCTGCCTCGATTTTCTCGATCGACTGCTGGAAGCGGGAGAAGTCGCTGTGGCGATGGTTGCTCAGCGTAATTTCCGTAAAAATCGTCACTGTTGGACCCAGCTTCGCAAGATTTATATGTGCGGAATAGCCGGAAATATAACCCAGTTGCTGCAGCTTCTTGACCCGTATCAGGCATGGGCTGGGCGACAGATGAACGAGTTCGGACAGCTCCACGTTGGTCAACCGGCCATTTTGCTGCAGCTCATGCAGTATCCGGATGTCAATACGATCAAGCCTCACGCTCGTCTCCTCTGTCGCTGCCGCCCTTCACATTCCATGTCCCGCACACAGGCCCGGATGCGCGTGACTGATATAGGCAACATCGGTCCGCGCGCTGTGCCTCACCAGCTCACAGCGACATATTTTGTCTCCAGATATTCCAGCATGCCATGATGGCTACCCTCACGGCCCAGCCCGCTTTGTTTCATACCGCCGAAGGGCGCCGCTGCATCTGAGACAACGCCACGGTTTATACCCACCATGCCGCTTTCCAGGCGGCCGGCGACAGCAAGTGCACGCTTGAGATTTCCGCTGAACACATAGGAAACCAGCCCATATTCTGTGTCGTTTGCCAGTCTAACGACATCATCCTCTGTTTCGAATTGAATGAGCGGCGCAACAGGCCCGAAAATCTCCTCGTCCAGCATGAGTGCATTGGAGGGTACGTTCGAAAGAACTGTCGGCTGATAATAGAAACCATCGCCGTTGAGCCTGTTACCCCCCGTCTCGAGAGAGGCGCCCTTGGCGAGAGCGTCGTCAACCAAGCGTTCTACCTTTTCCACTGCTGCGCGCGTGATCAACGGCCCAAGCTGGGTGCCTGAAGCCAATCCTGGACCGACTTTGAGCGCGCCCATTTCCTCGGCAAGCCGCCGGGTGAACGCAGCGGCAATGCCGCTTTGCACGTAGAAACGGTTTGCAGCCGTGCATGCTTCGCCGCCATTTCGCATTTTGGCGACCATTGCCCCGGCCACAGCTGTTTCAAGATCGGCATCATCGAAGACAATGAAAGGAGCGTTGCCACCGAGCTCCATCGAACAGCTGATAACCTGATCTGCGCCCTCTCTCAGGAGAGTTCTGCCGACATTTGTCGAGCCTGTAAAAGAAAGCTTGCGCACCCGCTCGTCATGCAGCATCGCACTGACAAGCGGCCCGGCGCTTTTGGTCGTGACGATATTGACCACACCAGCTGGCACACCGGCCTGCCGCATGATGTCTCCGATTGCCAAAGCCGTCAGAGGCGTCTCGGCTGCTGGCTTGAGGATACAGGTGCAGCCTGCGGCCAGAGCTGGCGCCATTTTGCGGGTTGCCATGGCAGCAGGGAAATTCCAAGGCGTCACCAGAACTGCAATGCCGATTGGCTCATGGCTGACGATGATCTGGTTGGCACCCGATGGCGCGGAGCCGAACTCGCCAGATGACCTCACGGCTTCTTCAGCATACCACCTGAAAAATTCGGCAGCGTAAGTCACCTCGGATTTTGCGTCCGAAAGAGCCTTGCCATTTTCGACGGTGATCAGCTTGGCAAGCCATTCCGCATGTTCCAGCATGAGATGGAAGCATTTCATCAGAATGTCAGAGCGATGCCGCGCAGACGTCGCCTTCCATGCCTTGGATGCAGCCTCCGCCGCATCGACCGCCGCTATCGCATCTGAAATCTCGCCATCGGATACGGTGGCTATGACAGCCTCCGTTGAGGGATCAACCACATCGAAAGTCTGTCGTTTTGCAGAATCGACCCACCTGCCGCCGATGAAGAGCTGAGTCGGGGCATGACTGACAATCGCTGCCGTGTTGAAGTCGGTAACGAGTCCTTTTTCGTCTGGACGGTTCATTTCGACGCTGGGCATGACGGACCACCAATGATGATTGACATAGGATCAATACTGGATTGGTAACGTTATTGGTGTCAATCCAGATCAAATTGGTTGCATTATAATTTTGGCGTACCGATAAATTTATATGCAAGACAGAGGGTAAGTTGCAGATAAAAGTGTAAAAAACAGACTATGCTTTTGTCTTCAGCCGTTTTTTTGGGCATTGGCTCATTTGATGTGATCGAGAGCCCGACCAATGTATCCGACCAAAGCGTAAGACGAACCGAAACCGGCTCGTTACCACATCAGCTAGGGCCAAGCGTGTTTGTCCGGGCATCGACAATGTGCTCATACATCCTCAATTCTGCATCTTTGCTGTTGCGATCTTTGATCGCTTCGACAATGGCGACATGATCTGCGGTGTAGGCGTCGATGCGCGCCGGAGTTATTGATTGCTCCTTCATCTTGCCCCACAGTTTCCCCGACCTCACCGCGTGAATGCTCTCGTACAGAGATGCCAAAAGGCTGTTTCTAGAGCTTTGAACGATGATCCGATGGAAAATAGCGTCCCATTTCTCGAATTCTACAAAGGTTTGTGCGATCAGGGTTCGATCGATCGACTTCTGCATCTCATCGATTTCCTGTCTGGTAGCCCGCAGCGCTGCCAAGGCGGCAATCTTCGGCTCCAGAATCAGCCGCGCTTCAAAGACTTCAGCCGGATAGGTCCGCAGCCCATCGATCGCACTGGCAGCCGGCTGCCGAAGGGCGGAAGATCCAACGCCGTGACCCGCGATGAACGTGCCCCTCCCCACATGACGAATAAGAGAGCCCTCCTTCTCAAGCGCTGCAAGCATCCGACGCAACGCCGTCCGTGGCAAGCCGAGTTTGGGTGCCAATTCCCGTTCCGGAGGCAGTCGATCTCCAGGCTCCAAGCCCTCAGCCTCGATGAAATCTTTCAGCACCACACTCATGGTTTCTCGCAATTTATTTTTGCAACCAAATTGATCTATGTTGACACCAATGCCAAAGACAAATCCTATATTGAGCAGCTAATAAATGCAAATTGGTTCAGAGTGATCCGTGATTGCGAGGTGTGGGTGCAGTCTGTGCCGCTTCCAAGGCCGCCTATGTAAAGGAGCCCCATAGGCAGTCATCCGATCCACTGGCGAGCCGCAGCCAGTTGAAGGGAGAAATCTCCATGTCCGCAAGACTTGATTCGACTTTGGTAGACGAGGCGGTCCTTACGGTGCGAGGTTTAACGGTGGACCTGCCGAAGGGCATGGAGCGAGTTCATGCCGTCGAAAACATATCGTTCGATCTGCAGCGGGGCCAGATTCTGTGTATTATCGGGGAGTCTGGCTCTGGCAAGTCCGTAACCGCCAATACGGTCATGGGCCTTCTGCCCAAGATATTCCGCGTCTCATCGGGTTCGATACACCTTGACGAAACATCGCTTGTCGGAGCGCCAGCGAAAACGCTGCAGGATATGCGTGGCCGGGCCGTATCGATGATCTTTCAGGATCCGCTCTCTGCGCTCAATCCGTTGATGACAGTGGGCGACCAGATCACGGAAGGACTTGCCGCACATGGTGTCGGCACCAAAACATCACGGCGCGACCGCGCACTCGAGCTGCTGAATGAGGTCGGTCTACCCGATCCGGACCTCATGTACTTTCAATATCCGTTTCGACTGTCCGGTGGTCAGCGCCAGCGTGTCATGATTGCCATGGCCCTTGCGCTCGAGCCTCAAGTTCTCATCGCGGATGAGCCGACGACAGCGCTCGACGTCACGACACAGGCGCAAATCCTCAAACTGATCAAGGAAATCCAACGCCGCAAGGGAATGAGCGTGATGTTCATCACCCATGATTTCGGTGTCGTGGCCGAGATCGCAGACAGTGTCGTGGTCATGGAAAAGGGTCGTATCGTTGAGCACGGAAGTGCTGAACAGGTTCTGAAGTCACCCGCTCATCCCTACACGAAACGTCTGATTGCAGCCGTGCCGCGCCTGACCGGCGAAGATCGCAACCCAAGTGCCGAAGTCAGCAATGCCACGATCTTGAAAGTTGATGGTTTGGCTAAAACCTACCGCAGCGGAAGCGCTCTGTTCGGCAGCCAACGTGTCGTTCCAGCCGTCAACGACGTTTCGTTCGAGTTGGCACACGGTCGCACACTTGGGATCGTCGGAGAAAGTGGCTCCGGAAAATCCTCCGTGGGCAAGCTCCTCGTCAAGCTCCAGGAGAGCGACGACGGTCAAATCCTGTTTGAAGGACATGACATTGCCAAGCTGACAGAACAGAGTTTCCGTCCGCTGCGTCCGCATATTCAGATGATCTTCCAGGACCCTTTTGCCTCCCTCAATCCACGCTCGACGATAGGACACATTCTGACCGTCGGTCCCGTCGCTCATGGCACCCCCTACAAGCAGGCACGTGAAGAGGCGCGGGCATTGCTATCGCATGTGGGTCTGGATGCGGGTGCATTCGGCCGTTACCCGCATGAATTCTCGGGCGGTCAGCGCCAGCGTGTCGGCATCGCCCGGGCTTTGATGTTCAAACCGAAGCTATTGATTGCGGACGAGGCCGTTTCCGCTCTGGACGTATCGATACAGGCCCAAATTCTCAAATTGCTGGACCAGATACAGCGTGAGACCGGCGTGTCGATGATCTTCATCACCCACGATCTGCGCGTCGCAAGCCAGATCTGCG
This sequence comes from Hyphomicrobiales bacterium, assembly GCA_900472925.1. Taxonomy (GTDB): domain Bacteria; phylum Pseudomonadota; class Alphaproteobacteria; order Rhizobiales; family Rhizobiaceae; genus Agrobacterium. Next base: position 236,465 of record UCJU01000007.1, on the reverse strand, counting down.
ACGAAATCGCCGTGATGCAGAAAGGCCGGATCGTCGAACAGGGTCCGCCCTCCCAGATTTTTCTGAACCCGCAGTCGGCTTACACGCGAGAGTTGGTCGCAGCCATTCCGGGGGAGCGGCCAGCCGACGTGCGGGCGAATGCGGCAATCCATTAAGCAACGGCGAAAATCGCCAGAAGGGGAATAATAATGACCGAGGATATTAGAAACACATCGAATTTTTCACGACGCGACGCTTTGCGATTGATGGCGGCAGGTGGTCTCGCAACGCTCGTCGCGCCAAATCTGCTTGGAAAACAGGCTTTTGCTGCTGCGAATGACAAAAAACCGGCCGGTCGCGTCATCGTCGGTCTCTCTCAGGAGCCGACGGTCTTCAACCCACTGATGCCACACATCGAAGTCGATGACGCACTTCATTTTTCGATCTTTGATGCGCTTTTCCGCATCGATCCCAAGGGGGTACTCGTACCGAATCTGGCGTCCGAAGTACCGACAGAGGAAAATGGCGGCATTTCGAAAGATGGCCTGCAGTGGCGCATTCGCCTGCGTGACGGCGTTCGCTGGCACGACGGACAGCCTTTCACAGCAGAAGATGTGAAATACACCATCGAACTCATCACAAAACCCGGTTTCCGTGCCTGGCGCACCGGCGGGCATTCTCTGGTGCGCGATATCAAGGTTGTGTCGCCGACTGAATTAACATGGCGGATGGAGAGCGTTTTTGCGCCTTACCTGTCGTTCCTTGCAGAAACATTCATGGTGCCAAAGCACATTCTGGAAAAAGAGGCCGATCCGAATACGGCAGCCTTCAATCAGGCTCCGATTGGAACGGGCGCCTTCAAATGGCAAAAACGCACCGCAGGTGACCACATCGAACTCGTTGCAAACAAGGATTATGTCGGTGAAGGCCCTTATGTCGAGACACTTGTCTTCAAATACATTCCTGACATGACTGTGCTCTACACGCAGTTCAAGAGCGGCGATGTCGACATTGTCGACCAGTCCTACATCAATGCCGATCATTACGAAGAAGCCAAAAGCCTGCCGGACCGGACGGTCACGCTCGAGCTTGGAGGATCCGTAGAGTCGATCTTTCTCAATCTGGAGAAACCGCAGTTCAAAGATCCGGCGGTCCGTCAGGCTCTCTACGCGGCCATGGATCGCGACGCCATTATCAACCAGATCTACTACGGCGTTGGTAAAGTCACCGAGACGTTCATGCCGCAGCAGTCGCGTTATTATAACCCGAACCTGCCCAAGCAAACCTACAATCTGGACCAGGCGCGCAAACTGCTTGACGATGCGGGCTGGGTACCGGGGTCAGATGGTATCCGTGCCAAGGACGGTGTCCGCTTGTCTTTCGACAACTCAACGACATCGGGCAATAATCTGCGTGAGCAGGTGCAACAGTTTCTGCAACAGACGTTCGCCGAAATTGGTGTCGAGATGAAAATCTCGAACCTTCCGCCTGCGGTGATGTTTGGTGATTTCTGGCTCAAGTCTCAATTCGATTCCGCGATTTCAGCGGTGAGTTATCTCATTGCAGCAGACCCAGACGTCACCAACCGTCTGCACACTAGCGCAATCGTCGCGAAAGGTGGCAAGGGCTCGAATACCGGGCAATACTCGAATCCAAAGGTCGATGCGCTGCTTGAAAAAGGTGCACGCACATTCGACCCGGAAGCCCGGAAAGCCATTTATTTCGAAGTGCAGGAGATCGTCCGTCAGGATCTCCCGTTCCTCCCGCTGTTTGCCGCGACCTCTGTGATCGGCCGCAAGGCGCGCCTCGACGGCTTCGTGCAGAATTCCAATACCCGCACGGCGTCGTGGCATGCGGCCAGCTGGAACTGGAAAGCCTGACCCTCTCTGCCGCCGTCGCTAATTGCGGCGGCGACCTATCCTGGACGCTGTCATGAGGAGAGCTGAATGCGCGGCTATCTCTTAAATCGGCTTTCTCAAAGCCTTATCCTGCTTCTGATCGTTTCGATCATCGGCTTCGTTGTGTTGAACCTCATTCCTGGCGGCCCTCTGGCGCAATTTGGGCTTGATCCCAGTATGACGCAGAACGATCTGGACCGGATTAAAGAGCAGCTGGGGCTCAATCGCCCCTTATGGGTGCAATATTTCGATTGGGGATGGCGCCTGCTGCAAGGCGACTGGGGCCACTCCTTCCGTGACGGCGCTCCGGTTCTGGACGTCATTTATCGGCACATTTTCGCAACACTGCTGTTGATGGGCTCTTCGACCATCATCGCCATTGCAGTCGGCACCTGGATCGGTATTCGAGGTGCTACCCATCGGTATTCCGTATTCGACTATGCGGCGACAATCGGCGCGATGGTGGCGCTGTCTATCCCAACCTTCTGGTTCGGCCTTGTCGGCATCTACGTTTTTTCGCTGAAGCTCGGCTGGCTGCCCGCGGGCAACATGTACACGATCGGCGACGGCTCGACACTGAACTTCATACATCACCTGATTTTGCCAAGCATCGTGCTGGCATTGGTGCACGTCGCCATCTGGAGCCGCTACATGCGCTCTGCGACGCTTGATGTCATCAGCCAGGAGTTCGTCAACACGGCACGCGCAAAAGGATTGAGCGAGCGGCGCATCCTGATGAAGCACGTGGTCGGCAATGCATTGCTGCCCATGATTACGCTTGCGGGCGTGCAACTCCCCAGCGTGCTCACGGGCGCTCTGGTGACGGAAACCGTTTTCACCTGGCCGGGCATGGGTCGACTGTTTCTGGATAGCCTGGGGTACAGCGACTATCCGGTGGTGATGGGGCTGCTGATGTTCTCGGCCATTCTCGTGATCCTGGGCAACCTCATCGCCGACATCGCGGTCGCCATCATCGATCCCAGAATCCGCCTGAGTTAAGTGCGTCGCGTGACGCTGAAGAAGGAGTCATGTTCATGACCGCTATCGCTGTAAACTCTGCCGGAGACCATTGGTGGAACAGCCGCACGGCGCGCCGTTTCAGGAGCCATCCTCTTGCTCTGATTGGCATCGTGATGATCACCGCACTGACGTTGGCCTGCGTTGCGGGTCCGTATCTGCTGCCGTATGATTCCCTTTACATCGATCTGCGTGCTCGTTTCGCTCCGCCTTTCACCGGTGGCCACTATCTCGGCACCGACCCCTTGGGACGGGATTTGGCCGCACGTTTGTTGATGGCGGGGCGCATTTCCCTTCTCGTTGGTTTTTCCGCTATGGCTCTGTCGATCTTCGTGGGCACCATCGTCGGCGTGATCGCGGGATACAAGGGTGGCTGGCTGGGCAAGGTGCTCATGCGCACCGTCGATGGCTTTCTGTCATTCCCCTCGATCTTTCTGGTCTTGGCACTTTCCGCAGCGCTGAAACCCAGCCCGATGATGATCACTGTCGTGATTGCGGTTTCCAGCTGGATGGAGGTCGCTCGAATTGTCGAAGCAGAGGTTCGCTCGCTTCGCGAACGGGAGTTCGTCCAGGCCGGTCGCATGTTGGGGTTGAGCGGTATGCACATCATGTTCCGCGAAATTCTGCCGAACACGATTGGCCCCATCATTGTTGCCGCGACACTGACCGTGGCCCGTGCGATCCTGATGGAAGCCTATATCAGCTTCCTTGGCTATGGAATTCAGCCGCCACTGCCAAGCTGGGGAAATATGCTGAATGGCGCGCAGCAATATTTGAGCAGTGCTCCGTGGTTGGCGATCATTCCGGGTGCCGCCATTACGATCGCGGTGACCAGCTTCAACTTCATCGGTGACGGCCTTCGTGACGCCTTCGATGTTCGCGGAGATAGCTGAGCTTACATAATGACACCAGCTTACTGAACAACGACGCCCATCACCCCAATCACAGTCGCGACAAACAGAGGTTTGTCATACAAATGAGAACCAGTAATCGATGACCCACACACCCATTGCAGATAAGAATACCCCATACTGGTGGGAGGCGGCACCGGTCAAACCTGTGCCGCGGCAACCCTTGGTCAGGGACGTCGATGTCGCGATCATCGGCGCAGGATATGCCGGGTTGGCAGCCGGGCTTGTTCTGGCCCGGGCCGGTCGTAGCGTTGTTGCATTCGATGCGATGAACCCGGGTGAAGGTGCCTCCACGCGCAATGGCGGTATCACCAGTGGCAGTATCCGCCCCGATTACGCGACTCTGACACGACGCTTCGGTGAGGATACCGCGATTGCCGTCGAGACCGAGGGCAAGATAGCCCGCCAGTTTCTGTATGATTTCATAAAGACCGAAGGGCTGGACTGCGACTTCAAGCTGGTTGGCCTTTTCAAAGGCGTCATCGGTCACGATGAGTACGAAAAAACGGCCCGATCCGCTGAAACGCTGGCAAAGCGCCTGGGAATTGAAGCCTATGCCGTGCCATATGCGGAGCAGCAGCAGTATATCGGCACGGATTCCTACCGCGGCGGAATGGTGCGAACCGACATTGGTGGGCTGCATCCGGCAAAGTTCCATGCGGAGTTGCTGCGCGTTGCCTTGGCGTCTGGTGTCACCGTTCATGCCGGTACTCGTGTGATCTCGGTGACCAAAGACGGGTCAGGATTTGAGGTCGTTACCGAAGCGGGAACGGTGCGCGCGCGTCAGGTGTTGGCGTGTACAAACGGCTACACGGACAAAGCTCTTCCCTATCTTCGTCGTCGGCTTGTACCGGTTCGAAGCCGGATCATCGTCACGCAAGAGCTGCCGCCAGACCTGATGGCCAAGCTCATGCCCAAACAGATGATGATGGGTGAGGGCAAGCAACTCGGATTCTATTACCGTCCGACGCCGGACGGCAAACGCATCCTGCTCGGCGGGCGCGACAGTTCCAGAACAGGCGACCCTGATGCTCCCAAATTGCTTTTGCGCCGTGGACTGGTGGATCTTTTCCCCGATCTTAAAGATGTCCGTCTCTCGCACAGCTGGTTCGGCAATGTGGCGATGAACCGCGACATGCTGCCCCGGATTTTTGAAAAGGATGGTGTCGTCTATGCGACCGGTTTCTGCGGGTCTGGCGTCGTATGGGCTCCCTGGGTCGGGATGCAGGCCGCTTATAAGTTACTGGGCAAGAAGGTCGAACGTCGCAGCGCTTTCGACTTCCAGCCACCTGCATCTGTTCCGTTTTACAATGGAAATCCCTGGTTCATGCCCGCTATCATTCAAGGCTACCGACTGCAGGATCGCCTTGCGCTCTACCGCGCAAAACGATGACCGTATCAGCTGAATTTAAAGCGAGGTTTATGGAAGATTTCTCTGCCGCACAGCCTTCTTTTTTGGCAAAAGATACCGAACAGCAGGACGAATGCGGTCAATCCTGCTGCAAAATAAGGCATATGTTTTAAACTCATGCTATCCCAACGTCTTGGGATAGCCGACCAGAGTGGCCACGTGGCGTCACCGGTTGATCTCATCTGAAGGGGTTCCAGTGGCAAAGTCGGTCCGCGTGAAATCATTTGAACTCTTCCCGCAAGACATTTGCGAGGTTGACATCCAGTCCTTGCATGCGCTGTCCCTCGGCGTCGGCTGGCCCCATCGACCTGCAGATTGGGAACTTTTTCGGCGCGCCGGGCAAGGTATCGTTGCTGTCGATGGCATCGGCCGGGTTTTTGGCAGTGCCATGTGGTTTCCGCATGGAGAGGATTTCGCCACCGTGGGGCTTGTGATTACGACGCCGCGCGCTCAAGCCAATGGTGCTGGCCGCTGGCTGATGGAACAGGTTCTGACGCGGTGCGATGGCCGACATCTCAGCCTGAATTCGACACGGGCTGCCTATCCACTGTATATCTCACTGGGGTTTGAGGTTGAGGCAACGGTGTTCCTGCATGACGGTATCACGCTTGAAATTCCAACGCTGCCCGCCGCAGACGGCGTGTTGAGCGAGCTTTCGACCGATGGAATCGAAGAACTCGCTGCTTTCGACGCTCCTGCTTTCGGAACCGAGCGTGGAAAGCTTCTTTCTCTTCTGTCTGAAGTCGCCGTGACCTGTGTCCTCAAACGAAACGACGTTGTGGTTGGCTATGCCATGCGCCGCAAGTTTGGTTCCGGTCATGTAATCGGCCCGATCGTCGCTTTGAATGACGCAGATGCTGTCCAGCTGACGGCATGGCATTTGAAATCCCTCTCGGGGAAACAGACGCGCATCGACACGCGTGAGAAGGGGGCGTTCTCGGATTTTTTGACAACATGTCGCCTCAACATATCCGAAACCACGACAACCATGTCCAAGGGAAGAAGGTTTCTGAACCGCGCGGAAAACAAGCCATGGATTTATGGTTTGGCCGGGCACGCTCTGAGCTGATGAGCAGCGCGATCCGCTGACATTCTTTCGTTGCTTTAGGACGTCGATATTCAGTGTAAAACCCCGAAATATCGGAATAGCCAGTGCATTGTGCGGAGCTACATTCGCGATAATGCGGGCCTTCACCGAATTTCGAGGCGCAGATGTCACCTTTTATCCATCAGATCCGCAGCGATGAAGAGCTTCCTCAGTCTGTCGATGCCGTCGTCATCGGTGGTGGAATCGTCGGCGCCAGCGCAGCCTATTTTCTGGCAAAGCGCGGCCTGTCGGTCGCTTTGATCGAGAAGGGATATGTCGGCTGCGAGCAGTCCAGTCGCAACTGGGGTTGGTGCCGACGACAGAACCGCGATGCCCGTGAAATGCCGATCGCCAATATCGCGCTCAGGCTATGGGATGAGATGACACAAGACATCGGGCTGGATCTTGGCTTTCGCCGTTGCGGCTTGACCTACGTCACATCCGATCCCAGGCAGCTGGCAGAATGGGATGGCTGGCGCAAGATCGGTCAACAGTTCGATGTCAAAACACGCATGCTGACCGGAGAAGAGGCGACGTCTACGGTTTCGTCGGCCAGCGGTCGCAAGTGGGTTGGCGGCGTACACGCCTTCGAAGACGGCAAGGGGGAGCCATGGCTCGCTGCTCCACAGATCGCGGAGGGCGCTCGCAAGCTTGGCGCGACCATCCATCAGAACTGCGCAGCGCGTGGTCTCGATGTGACCAACGGCCAAGTGACCGGTGTCGTTACAGAAAAAGGACTTATCCGCACGAATGCAGTTCTGTGTGCGGCGGGTGCCTGGGCATCCACCTTCATGCGGAAGTATGCCGTTTCCATGCCACAGGCCAGCGTTCGTCAGACCGCATTGAGAACCGGCCCTGCCCCCGACCTGGGCCAAGCAGTCTACACGTCCGATTTTGCTATGACCCGTCGCATCGATGGCACCTACACGATTGCCGTCAGCGGGAAGGCAACGCTTGAGATCACCCCACAGGGCATTCGCTACGCCCGCCCGTTTTTGCCAATGTTCATCAAACGGATGAAGGCGCTGGAAATCGGCGTTGGTCGGTCTTTTTTCGAAGGCCCGGAAGCGCTCGGCACTTGGAGCCTGGACAAGCCGACACCGTTCGAACGCATCCGTGTTCTCGATCCCTCTCCAGACGCAAAGACAATCGCTCTCATCATGAAGCGACTGACGGCCATGTTCCCGACCATTGCCAACGCTAGTATCGCATCGTCCTGGGGAGGCTACATCGACTCGACGCCGGATGCGGTGCCGGTCATATCTCCGGTCGGCAGCATCGATGGCGTCTATTTGGCAGCCGGCTGCTCCGGACATGGCTTCGGTATCGGTCCGGGAATCGGTCACCTGGCGGCTGAGCTGGTGGCGGGCGACCGTCCAAGTGTCGATCCCGCGCCGTTCCGCCTGTCGCGCTTCACGGATAAATCGAAAATCGAGGTTGGCGACTTCTGATGACTTGCGTGTCCATATCCAATGGACAGCATCTGGCCAATATTGCATGTGGGGCCAGATGCTAGCTGCGACGCATCATTTCTAGTCGCGGCAGACCCAAAGCTTACGGGTCGTCTCAATGCACTTCCAGACGCCGGTAAAGCCCGGGTGCATGACGAAACTGTCGCCTGCAACAATACGTCGTGGTTCGCAACCGTCTTCGATCAATTCAGAGACGCCTGACAGAATGACACAGACCTCGAACGTATCGCCCTTGATGGACCTGTACGCGCCTGGGGTGACTTCCCACAAACCGGAGCGAACAACGCCATCATCTGTCTGCGCGATGTCCCAGGTCAAAAACTGGGGATTTCCGTCGACAAGTCTGTCTGCGGCAGGCTGACCCTTTCTCGGTTCGGGAAGATTGTTCTCATCGATGAAGGTGAGCTTGGACATGGTGTGACCTTTCTGGTGGTGGTTACCGGATGAACGACAAGCGGCGTTCGAGTAGTTTCAAAGCCGTCAGAGCAACGACATTCATGGCGAGATAGAGAAGCGCGGAGATGATGAAGATGTCCATGATGGCAAAGGTCTCACTCATCAACCGCTTGGAATATCCGGTGATCTCCAGAACGGTGATGGTGGATGCCAGGCTCGATTCCTTGACGATGATGGCAGCCTCGCTGCTGTAGGCCGGCAAGGCCTGGCGCAGCGCCAACGGGAACTTCACCCGCTTGAAGACAACCCAAGGCGACATGCCGCATGCCTCGGCTGCTTCGATAAGACCTTTGGGCAGAGATAGAAAAGCGGTGCGAAAAATTTCGGCCGTGTAGGCGCCGGTATTCAGAATGACCGCAAGAATTGCGGCATGCAGTCCATCACCGATCAACCACCAGAGAACTGGCGTGTGACGGATGAAGCCTACCTGCGCCAAACCGTAATAGATGACGAATATTTGCACCAGCATCGGCGTACCGCGAAACACGGCGCAATAGACATCGCAGACTGTCCGCACGACCTTGTTCTTCGATCCCCGCCCCAGGCCCGTCAGAATTCCCAATGGAAAACCGAGGACAATTCCAAAGACTGCAATCAGCAATGTCGTCTTGGCGCCGATGAGGAGAAACGGAAGTGCGTAGGTAATGATATCAAAATCCATGTCACCGCCCTCCAAAGCCGCGGTTGAGCGCGCGTTCAACCTTGGAGAAAAGTGTCTGACTGACCGCCGTCATCAGGAAAAACAATGCTGCGGCAAGGCAATAGAACAGCAAAGGAGAGCGCGTGATGCCAGCCCCGATCGCAGCTGTTCTCATCAATTCCTGTAGCCCCACCACCGAGATCAGCGACGTGTCCTTGATGGTCATTTGCCAGACATTGTTGATACCGCCTAGGGCGAGCCGCAGCGCCAGAGGAAAGGTAATGCGTGAAAACGTAATTCGACGCGGCAATGCAAGTGACTTTGCAGCCTCGAGCAGGCCTGATGGCACCGATTGAAGCGCGCCTCTGATGACCTCGATGGAATAGGCGCAGGAAATCGCGGCAATGGCGATCACTCCCACGATGTAAGGGTAAGCGCTATCAACCTGGTCTTGATACCCAAACGTCGTCGCCACGGCTTTCACCATATCGACAGACCCGAAAAACAGGAGGTAGATCACCAGAAGGCCCGGCACACCACGCACGACGATGCTGTAGGCATCGACGAGCTGCGAAACCACGATAACCTTTTGCCAGCGCAAGATGGCCAATGGGGTGGCAACGACAAACCCCAATGACATGCCAAGCAGTCCGATCACGATCGTGACTGCACTTGCGCGCAGCAGAGCGAGCGCCCACCCCTGCTGCGCCATCAAAACCCAGAAATCAGCTAGCATCAATCACCACCCCATGACCTGCCTTGGCATCGCCAAGACAGGTCTTCGCTTCAAAGATCACTTCTTGCAGGGAATGGTGTAATCGTCCTGGAACCACTGCATCGAGGCCTTCTTCACCTGGCCGTCGTTGATCATCTTGCAGAGCGCCGTATCGACTTTCGTCTTGAGCTCAGTGTTGCCCTTCTTCATTCCAACGCCCATGCCTTTACCCAGCGTGTCGGGGTCATCCATGGCCATGACCTTCACCTCGATTTTTGCGAAATTTGCGCCATCGGGTGTTGCCAGAAAATCCATGGCGGTCGGAGAGTCGGTATAGGCGGCGTCGATGCGACCACTGGAAAGATCGGCCAATTGCTGCGTCGTCGCATCATAGGTCTTCAGGTCTGCCGATGGCATTTTCTTCTGGACGAATTTGGCATAGGTCGTGCCGGTGACAACGCCAATGCTCTTTCCACTGAACCCTTTTTCGACCTCGGCAAGTGTCGTCAGCTTGGCAAGGGGAGAGTCTTTCGCGACGACGAAATATTGGGGTGTTGTGGCATAGGGAATGGAGTAATCGATCTTCTTGGCCCGCTCGTCAGTAATGCTGAGGCCGGAAATGATGACGTCGAACCGATCGCTGTCCATGGATGGTACCAGAGAACTGAAGGTCTGGACCACGAATTCGCATTTCAATTTGAGTTCGGCGCAGATGCCGTTGGCGATGTCGGCATCGAAGCCGGTGACGTTGCCGCTCGGGTCAGCCATGCTAAATTTCGGTGCATCGCCTTCCGTACCGATGCGAAGAACGCCGTCCTTGGCCGTGGCTGCTGTCGCCAGCGCGGATACGAGCAGCGTAGTGGCGAAAGCCGATGTGATGAGTTTGCTGATGATCATGTCTGTTTCCCTTTTATGATTGTTGTTTTGACGTGACGCTTTTCAGGCGTCGGCCGGCATGACGCTCGATAGAAACCGCCTTACACCGTCTGTCGCGGGGTTTTTAAGCAGTTCCTCCGGCGCGTCATCCTGCACGAGGTGGCCCCCTTGCAGGAATATCATCCGGTTCGACACATCGCGTGCGAACCGCATTTCGTGCGTGACGAGAAGGATCGTGGCACCTTCTTCAGCCAATGTTCGGATAACCTTGAGTACCTCCCCCACGAGTTCAGGATCGAGCGCCGATGTCGGCTCATCGCACAGCATCAATTTCGGTCGCATGGCCAAGACGCGTGCGAAGGCGACCCGTTGCTGTTGTCCGCCCGAAAGTTGATGCGGGTACCGATCGCACAGGCTTGCCATGCCGACCTTCGTCAAGGCAGACATGGCGGCGTCCTGCGCGTCGCTCTTGTCCATGCCCAGCACATAGACAAGCGCTTCGGTCACATTGCCGATGACGGTTCTATGGGGCCAGAGGTTGAAGCTCTGGAACACCATACCGATCTGCTGACGAAAGGTGCGGATATGGGCAGCATTGACGATCTCGCTCTCGCCACGATGATTGGTGCTAACAGACACTGCCTGCCCCATGAACTCGATCTGCCCCGACGTTGGCGTTTCCAGGAAGTTGATGCAGCGCAAGGCGGTGCTTTTGCCGCATCCCGACGACCCGATCAGGGAAATGACCTCCCCTTCCCTCATGGAAAAGTTGATGCCATCGAGAACCTTGGTTGGCCCGAATGCCTTTGTCAGTCCGTGGACGTTCAAAACCTGACTCATGCCCGACACCCCTTGGAGGAATTTGACATCCCTTATCCCGCGACCGCGCCTTTCGCATCCAACTCACGCAGGACCTCATCAACCGCAGCTTTTGCGATATCGACCATTTCGTCAATCTCTCCCTCCGTCATGACCAATGGCGGCGCAAAGCCAAGGATGTCGCCGTGAGGCATTGCGCGGGCAATCAGGTTGCGGTTGCGAGCCGCCTGGGAAATACGCGCGCCGACCTTGAGTGCGGGATCGAACGCCGCCTTCGTGCCACGGTCTGACACAAACTCTATCGCGGCAAGCATTCCGACGCCGCGTATCTCGCCGACGATGGGATTCTGCTCGAATTCCTTTCTCAGACGCTTCATCAAATAAGCGCCCTTGGTCGCCGACTGGCCCGCCAAATCTTCGCGCTCGACGATATCGAGAACGGCATTTGCAGCCGCAGCACCGATCGGGTGACCGGAATAGGTGTAGCCATGGGAAAAGGAGCCAACGCGCGGCGTCGCGTCTTCCATGACATCATAGACTTTTTGCGAAACGATTGCCGCCGACAGCGGCACATAGGCGGATGTCAGACCTTTAGCGACGGTCACCAGATCCGGCTCCATGCCGTACAGGTCGGAGCCGAACATCGCGCCGGTACGACCAAACCCGCAAACAACTTCATCTGCGATCAGCAACACGTCATATTTATTCAAAACAGCCTGGATCTTTGCCCAATAGCCGACAGGCGGGGGTGTGATGCCACCGGTTCCAAGCACCGGCTCGGCAATGAAAGCGCCAACCGTTTCAGGGCCTTCAGCCAGGATCAGAGCTTCCAGCTCGTCGGCGCGGCGCTGCGAAAACGCTTCCTCGGTTTCGCCGGGTGCGGCACCTCTGTAGAAGTGAGGAACACCGGTACGAAGAATACCGGAGACCGGAAGGTCCATATGATCATGGTAGAAACTCAACCCTGTCATGGAACCCGCGACAACGGAACAACCGTGATATCCGCGTTTGCGGGCGATGATCTTCTTCTTTTTCGGCAATCCCCGAAGATTATTATAGTACCAGACGATTTTTGCCTGCGTTTCGTTGGCATCGGAGCCCGACAGGCCGTAAAACACTTTCGACATGTTGCCCGGCGCCATTCTGACGAGCCGGTCAGAGAGACGCGCAAGCTCTTCAGTCGTATGCGCGGCGTAGGAATGATAATAGGCCAGCTTGTAGGCCTGGCGAGCAATCGCTTCCGCCACTTCGGTGCGACCGTAGCCGATGTTGACGCAATAGAGGCCAGCAAAGCCGTCGATGAATTCGCGGCCGGTTGCATCCTTGATACGGACGCCCTTGCCTGTTTCCATGATGGTCGGGTCGGTGTCGCCGGACGCATAGTCTTTCAGATAGGTGAAGGGATGGAGAACCGTTCTGCGGTCCATATCTGCGATTTCAGCAATATTCGTCATTGTCAGTTCCTTACGCGGCCAGACCGCCGAAGCACATATATTCGAGTTCCATGAAGTCCTGCGGGGCCATAGCGCGAACCCTCGCGCCCAAGGCCGGATTGTTTCCAGCCGCCAAAAGTAATGGGCGCGCCGGTAAAGGACGGCGTGTCGTTGCGTTCAGCATCCTGTGCGATCCCGTCTGTTTGAGGGGATAGCTTAGGTGCGTTGGTGAGCAGGATTTTTTCGCGAAGGCTGTTCATCATGCAGAAATCCTGCTTTATTTGCCTGTATTATGATGAAAATATGCGGATGTGCACAAATGGACCTAGATCGCTTCGATGCCCGGCTGCTGAGCCTCGTGCAGACCCACAATCGTAGCAGCAGTGAAGAACTCGGCGCTATCGTCGGTCTGTCCGCCACGGCGGTACAGCGTCGGCTGAAGCGGTTGCGCGACAAAGGCGTGATCGAAGCTGATGTTTCCATTGTCACACCAAAAGCCGTCGGACGACCGATAGCGATGCTTGTCCTCGTGTCGCTCGAGCGCGAAAGAGTCGACATTGTGGACCGTTTCAAACAATCGATCCGACAGACGCCTGAGGTCATGAACGGGTACTACGTCACAGGAGATTCCGACTTCGTCCTCATCGTGACGGCGCAGAGTATGGAAGACTATGAGGCCTTTACCCGAAAGTTCTTCTATGAAAATCCCGATATCAAGGGTTTCAAGACGATGGTCATCATGGATCGGGTCAAAACCGGTTTCTCGGTACCAATCGACGTAGACGACTTTACCTAAACGACCGAACTCTGTCGGCGTGGATTATCCTCCCGTTTGAGGTCGTACGATTCTGCTTTTCCATATCGTGGAAGAATGCGACGTATGGGCTACGTGTTCACATTTCGAGATATGACATGAGCGATGTTTCCGAGCCTCCCCGGATCAACAGAGGCAGTCTGCAGGAACTGATCGGTGGATTGAGCGATGGCATCATCCTCCTGAGCCCGGATGGGACTATCGCCTGGGCGAACGTCTCCGCACTTGAGATGCACCGTGTCTCTGATGTCGAGGAGTTGGGCGCTGATACCAGGGAGTATCGCAGGCTCTTTTCGCTGCGCTATCGCAATAACCATCTTCTGGAAGAGGGGCAATATCCCCTGGAACGCCTGTTGGCCGGCGAAACGATCGAGGATGTCACGGTGGAAGTTTCCCCGACGAGTGATCTCGATCTGGTCTGGGTGCATACGTTGCGAAGCATGATTATTTCCGATGGCAGCGAAAAGGCTGACGTTCTCGCTTTGATTTTGCGTGACGAGACGCCGCGCTTCGAAGCTGAGGAACGGTTCGAGCGCTCCTTCAATGCCAATCCGGCGCCAGGGCTCATTTGCCGACTGGATGACCACCGCTTCATCCGTGTCAATGAAGGCTTTCTGGAAATGACAGGCTTCACCAAGGAGGATGTCGTTGGAAAAACGGTGGAGGCGATCGGCCTTTTTTCGAACTGCGAGACGGGTGAGGATGCGCTGGCCAAGCTGGATGACGGCAGGGTGATCCGCCACCGCGAAGCTCTTGTGCCGCTTCCCGATGGCGGCGACCGGCTGGTGATCGTGGCCGGGGAGCCGATTTCCGTTGTCGAAGAGCCGTGTATGCTCTTCACCTTCGCCGATCTGGATGCCAGGCGAAAAGCCCAGAACGCCCTGCGCCAAAGCGAGGAGCGCTTCTCGAAATCCTTTCGGCTTTCACCGGCACCATCGGCCGTGTCGCGGCTGGATGATTTCGTGTTCACGGAAGCCAATGACGCATTCCTGCAAGTGTCCGGCTATAGCGTCACAGAAATCACCGGTCGCACGGCGAGTGATCTTCGGCTGTGGGAGGATGTGGCGGCACGGCGTGCCGTGGAACAGAAGCTGCGCGACAACGCCTTTGTCCGTAACGAACCTCTGCGCATGCGCCAGAAAGACGGCGGTACGGCAGATTGCCTCGTGTCTGCCGAGAGAGTGGAAATCAATGATGAGCAATGCGTGATCTGGGCGCTCCAGGATGTGACGGAACGCAGGCGAAGTGAAGCGCAACTGGTGGAGGCGATCGAGAGCGTCATGGCCGATACCTCCTGGTTCAGCCGCTCCATCGTCGATAGACTGGCAACATTGAAGCATCAATCCACTGCGGCACCGACGGCTCAGCTGATGGAGCTGAGCGATCGCGAGCGAGAAATTCTGGGGCTGATCTGTAACGGCCAGAGCGATGCGGAGATGGGGGAGACCTTGCATCTGTCCAAAAACACGATCCGCAATCACATCGCTTCCCTTTACGGAAAGATAGGTGTGAACCGCCGTGCCGCCGCCGTGATATGGGCACGCGAGCGCGGATTTACCGGCGTTACCGAAGCCAAGGCTGGCGCAAAAGCCAAGAAATAACTGCGCAACCGACCACGTTTCGTAAAAAAGGTCATTTTCTACCAATTCGAATAGTATTTTCCGATCTGCAAAACGTTTCCTTGCGGCTGTATCTCCTATGACATGGCGCTGGTTCTGTCTGGAACCTCCCACTGCGCCAGACGAAAGAAACACAGTTTTAGGAAGGATACATCATGGATAAGAACCGTATCGAAGGTGCCGCCAAGGAACTGAAAGGCACAATCAAGGAAGCAGCCGGCAAGCTGACCGGCAACAAAAAGCTGGAAGCCGAAGGCAAGGGCGAAAAGATCGCAGGTGATGTCCAGAGCAAGGTCGGCAAAGGTGCCGATGCCGTCCGGGGCGCCCTGAAGTAACAATCCATCCAGCAGTCTGGTTCGCCAAGCCTTGGCGAACCAGATCAAAGGAGACAAGCCCCATGCTCTTTCCGGTTTTCTCACCGCCCGGCGAGCCGTCATCCGGCCATTGCGCGACATGTGCTGCAATCAGGTCTTTGATCGCCTATGCCAAAGGCCTCGAGGACTGCCAGATCGAGGTCGAGGTCTCGCAGGGCATCGTCACGCTCGCCGGTTACGCGTCCTGCGACGCGGCGGTGGAGAAGGCAATCGGGATTGCCGCAGACTTCTCATCCATGCCCGTCCACAGCACCATCAATGTGCGGGAGACGCGCGTGGCAATGCCCTCTCGGACAGCCTTTCGACCTTCAAAAGACAGGCAATCCGCGGGCAAAATTCTTTACATGAAAAGAGACTTGATATGAAAAAATCCCTCATCCTCGCCATCGCTGGCGCACTGACCATGACATCGGCAGCATCTGCCGCCAGCACACACCACAATAAAAAACCAACAGAGCGGGTTGTTACGCAGCCGAAAGAACGTCTGGGGACACTATCTTGTGAAGTCGCAGGCGGCATCGGCCTTCTGGTCGGCTCCAGCCGTGCTGTCGAGTGCCAGTTCAAGCAGCGCACCGGCAAGGTGGAGCGCTACACCGGGACGATTGGCAAACTCGGTCTCGATGTCGGTGTGACGGGCAAATCCTACATCACCTGGATCGTTTACAATACGGAACCGACAACCGTTGGCCGGGGCAGCCTCGCCGGAACTTATGTCGGTGCGTCCGCCCGCGCATCTCTCGGCATCGGGCTTGGCGCTAACGCGCTGGTCGGTGGTAACGCCAAAAACTTTGGCCTGCAGCCGCTGAGCGCCGAAGCGGGCCTAGGCGTCAACGTCGCAGCGGGCGTCTCACGTTTGCAGTTGCGCACCGCAAGCTGATAGTCGCACAGTCGCGCATGGCTCATCTGGGCCATGCGCCAGCCCACAATCGAGCGCGGACTACCAAAGCACGTTCTTGACAGGCTGAACCGGCTTTGCGGGCGCGACATGTCCAAGCAGATGCTCAAGATCAATCTGAATCGTCCGGCAGATCGAGGTCAGGGGAACATCGTGAGCCCTGTTTTCAAACGGATCCTGCAGATCGGCACCTATACGGTCCATTGCCAGCAGCATGAAACCCACTGCGGTTGATGCAAGAGGCGTAAATATCGTCAAGCTGTCAACGAGTCCTACCGGCAGGAGTATGCAGAATCCGTGGACGAACAAGGTGGGAAAGTAGCCGTATTCGCGCGGCAGCGGTGTGTTCTTTATCCGCTCCATCCCGCCTTGGGCATTGCTCATATCCACCAGAAGGCTCTCGATCTGGACGTGACCGTAGGCATCGACCCACCCCGCCCGTCGCGCATCCCTGAGAAGGCCACCAGTGCCGTTCAAGATCGCGTTGGGCACGTTGGCGGCACCCTCCACGTCCCGCATTCGGTCTTCGGGAAGAAAATCCGCGATTTCAGGCATGCATGGCTGTCGCCGCAAATGACAGCGCAACGCGTTTACATAGGCGATCTGACGTCGCACCAGTTCTTGCCGAAGTTTCTTGCTGTCAGGATTCTCCTCAATGAGGAAAAAGACTTCCCGTCCGTAAGAGCGGGACGCGTTGACCATGGCACCCCACAATGTCCGGGCCTCCCACCACCGTGCATAAGCGCTGTTATTCCGAAAACTGAGAAACAGCGCGAGCGCCGACCCCAGCAGGCTCATCGGTAAAACCGGGAGGTTCAGCCAGGGGTGTGGGACATAAACATATGTAAGGGTAACGACGATATCCCAAACAAAAAGCAGGGCGAGTGGCCATCCAATGTATCGGAGCATTCGATGGAGACGGGCTGACTGGGGTAAAACCATAGAGCTTCCTGACTGCTGCTGAATCTCACCTTTGTCATGATATGCCGCAATGCAGCATTTTTAGGGAGCGCAGCAGCAACCGTCAGGAAGCTGGTTTTTCACTGAGATTGGATTCTTCTAAAAAAGCGGTTCCCGTTTGCGGTTACGCAGCGCCAGCTGGATCCCCGATCGGCAACATTGCCGGATCGAGCGTCGGATCATTCGGATTTTTGCTATCGCCCGGGTCTTTGATCGGCGGCACCGGCGGCTTTTCCTGCACGCGGTCCGGAATACCCGGTGTCGATATCGGGCCCCTTGGCGTTTCAACAGGGTTGGTTGGTTCTTGGTCGAAACCAGTCATCATATTGCTCCTTCACAGACAATGAAGAGCAAACGACCAGTCCGCTTTAGAGTTCCCTAATGATACGACCGCCGCAAAGCTACTATCGGCCGATCGCCTCTTTTACCTTGCCGTTCCCGGTGGTGCCCTGCTCGTTCGCTCACTCAAGCACCTGCCCGCGACGAAAACGTGAAGACATCACTGCGCCTGCAAACCGGCGTCGAAAATGGTGCCTCCAAACCATCAGTCCCGTCTAAAAATAGCGCGGGGCCGTCAACATGGTTGAAGAAATAACAGTGGACGGCCCCATAAAATAGTCGAAAACACCGCAGACAAACCGTCCCATTCGAGAACGCCCTGGACGCACTTTGCGGTCAGTTCCCTATGGCTTTGCTCACCCTCAAAGCTGACGGTAAGCTCGCTTGAAATACATCAGGGCTTCTTCCCCCTCGCCGATAATCGTATCCAGCACTTCGCACATCAAAATATCATGCGTTACACCGTCATGAATGGTACGGATGCGGCAATCGAAGGAGACGAGTGCGCCTTCAAGTACGGGGGCATTTGTTTCCAGCGTCGTCCATGTGCCCGCAGCAAAGCGGACGTCCATCGGTGTCTTGCCACCAAAGATGCCGCTCAACTCTTGCTGCCCCCCAGCCAGCGTATTGATGCACACGACGCCGTTTGCGACCACGGATTTATGCGCGGATGAATTCCGGTTAAGGCAGACCAGCAATGTTGGTGGATTGTCGGAAACACTGCACACTGCGGTTGCCGCAAAACCAGCCTTGCCCGCAGGCCCATCCGTTGTCACGATGTTGACGGCACCGGCCAATTGAGACATCGCATTGCGATAATCCAGGCTGCGCTGCTCAACAGTCTTCGCCTCCATTGTCACATCCTTTTTGAGAGACACTATCTGCATTTAAAAGAACCTTCTCCCGTAAATCACGAAATTCGCGCTGATGCCGACGGCAACAGAAATTTTTTCACTGTTTCATTGAAACCACTGACGTCGACGGCATTCACCGCATGTGCCCCCATATCGAAGATGACAAGCTCCGCATTTGGCAGGCCTTCAGCCAACAGCAGGGAGCGGGTAAACGGCACGAGAAGGTCATCTTTGGCAGTCAGAACAAGCGTCTGGTTTTTGATGTACGACAGCCGCTCATCCACATCGAAAGCCCTCAGCGCCGCGATACGTCGCAGGACATTCTGCTTGCCCTGAAAATGTGCCACACCATGGGCATCGTCTCTTGCCAGTCGCTCGGCATTCTCGGACATCCAAACCGCCGGGTAGAGAAACAGCGGCTGCGCTTTGACGAAAGCCTCCACGCCGGAATGTTCCAGAAGCGATATGCGCGCATCGAAGCACCGGCCGGACAGCGGATCGGCTTTGCTCCAGGCATTGATCAGAACAAGCTTGTCGATCAGATCGGGCCTGCGCAGGGCAATATCCAGCCCGATCAGACCGCCAAGAGCATGTCCCATGAAGTGAAATTTTTCGAGTTTCAGGGAAGAGGCGATCTCCAGCACGTCGTCGGCCATCGCTGAAATCCCGCCGGTTTCCGGCACCTCACCACCGGTTTTGCCGGTGCCGCGATGATCATAGGTCACCACCCGGAAATGCTGACCCAGCATCTCCATCTGTGGCGCCCAGTAGCTACCGGATCCGCCCAGACCGGAGGACAACAGAATCGTCTCTGCTTCCGGTCGCGTCTGTCCGTGAACCTCAAAATGCATGGCGTGTTACTTCTTTCCGATGTGGGCAACGGTGGCGATTTCCACCAGTGCATCCGGTTTCACCAACCCGCACTGGATACAGTAGCGCGCCGGCTTGTCACCGGGAAAATACTCGGCATACACAGCGTTGACGGCCTGGTAATTTGCCCAGTCCGTGATGAAAATATGGTTCATGGTAACATCGTCCATGGTGCCGCCAGCGGTTTCGATCACCGATTTGATGGTCTCCAGAACATGCCGGGTTTGCGCGGAGGCATCGCCGACATGCACCACATCGTTATTCTTGTCGAAGGGCAGCGTTCCCGAAACATAGACGATACCGTCAGCCAATGTTCCTGGCGAAAACGGAGCGATTGGCTTGGCTGTGCCTTCCGGTACAATGATTGTCTTGGGCATGTTGTTTTCCTCTTTGTCGATCGTGGATCAATCTTCGATGGGTGCGGCTTGCGAAATGACCGCGCAGAAATCATTGACCGTCGCCACCCAGCCGAAAAATTTCTCGACATTATAGACGGTCGCCTGCTGTATGAAATCAGGCCCAAGATGGTGCGTCGCATCTTCCAGCATCACGCCGAAATATTCGAGATGGAAGGCATCCCGCAGTGAGCTTTCAACGCAGACATTGGTGGCAATACCGACAAAAACGAGATTTCGGATACCTCTTGCCCGCAACACGCTGTCCATATTGGTATTGAAGAAGCCGCTATAGCGCGTCTTCGGCACCAGAATATCACCCGGCTGTGGCTGCAGCTCATCGACAATGGCGTAATCCCAGGTGCCTTTGGCCAGCAGTTTTCCGTGCAGGTCAGGGCGAGCACGCATGGTTTTCAAGGCATTGGATTTGTGCCAGTTGGGAGAACCAGGGCCGCCCGCCTCGACATAATCGCTATCCCAGCCATTCTGGAAGTAGATGACCTGCACCCCTGCCCGGCGGGCTGCATCCAGCGTCTTGCCAATATTGGCGATGGTGGATTTTGCGCCGGTAATATCGAAACCAGCCAGATCGACGTAACCGCCTTCGGTGGAATAGGCGTTCTGCATGTCCACCACAACGACGGCGGTTTCGCTCGGCGTCAGCGAGATTGGTTCAGGCCTTGCGGGAAGCGTGACGCTTTCCGAGCGGCTTTTCGGTGCATTATAACCCGTCACAACGGCTTCTGTCATTCTGCGGCCTCCAGAGCAGCTGTCACATGCTGGCGACTTTTCATCAGAGGCTGCACATATTTACCGAACTTTTCGATACCCTCGACGAAATCATCAAATGTGAGCATGACACCACCTGTACCCGGCACTTCGCTCATCTCATCCAGCATGGCAGCAACCTCTTCATAGGAACCGATGATGGTACCCATGTTGATGTTGACGGCCGACACCGGATTGGCCATGTGGCGCACATTGGTATCGGCACCGGACTTGGTATCGACGGAGCTTTGCAGGCCCAGCCATTTGATGGCTTCCTGATCTGCACCTGCCTTATAGTGCTCCCACTTGGCCCAGGCGTCTTCGGATTTCTCTTCCGCAAGCACCATGGTGAGGACGAAGGAGCGCACATCTCGCCCTGACTTCTCAGTGGCGGCAAGCAAGCGCTCATTGGTAGGCGCGAAGGCCTTTGGCGTGTTGACTCCAACGCCGAAACAGAAGCTGTAATCGGCAAATTTCGCCGAAAATTCCATGCCCTTATCGGATGAGCCTGCGCAAATGAGTTTTACATCACCCTGCGGCACCGGCTTCATACGGCAATCGTCCATGGTGAAATACTTGCCTTTGAGGTCCGACTGGCCGGTCGTCAAAAGCTCCTGAAGCACCGTGGTATATTCGCTGAGATAGGTATAACGATCACCAAAATACTCGTCACCCGGCCACAGCCCCATCTGGCTGTATTCCGGCCGCTGCCAGCCCGTGATGAGATTGATGCCGAAACGTCCACCGGAAATGGAATCGATGGTGGTCGCCATCCGCGCAACGATGGCTGGCGGCATGACGAGTGTAGCCGTCGTACCGAAAAGCTTGATTTTCGAGGTGACGGCTGCAAGACCTGCCATCAGCGTGAAAGATTCCAGATTGTAGTCCCAGAATTCCGTCTTGCCGCCAAATCCCCTCAGCTTGATCATCGACAGCGCGAAATCGAAGCCGTATTTCTCAGCCGTAAGCGTGATCTGCTTGTTGAGCTCAAAGCTCGGCTTATATTGCGGCGCATTTTCCGACAGCAGCCAGCCATTGTTTCCGATTGGAATGAAAACACCGATTTCCATATGCATCCTCCGTATCAAGCGTTTGTATCGAACTGATGAGAGATTGAATGCAGGTTCCGTGCCAGTCTCTTGGGCTGAGTAAAAACAATGTGTTACAAGCTATCTCATTTTTTATTTTTATCAAATGATAAAATATTTATCGTTTGATAAAAATATTGCTCATTTCTTCGGCAGCCGGTTGCGAGAGCGTGCACCGTCAAAATCGTGCTTGTCAGGGAACGGGTCTTGTTGCTTTCAGGCGCTGGAGCATAGCCACGCCATCGAGGTATCGAGACGATCCGTTTTCGCAACGATCGTCTCGACCCATGTCAATCCATTTGGACGTTGGCACTTTTGACGACGGGTTCCCATTTGGCGATTTCCTGCGCCACATGGGCTTTCAGTTCATCTGGCGTGGAGCCGACGATTTTTGCGCTGAAATCTGCCATGCGTGCCGCGACGCTCGGGTCTGCAAGTGCCTTTTTGGCAGCCGCATTCAACTTATCCACGGCCTCCGGCGGCGTTCCCGCAGGCGCAAATAGTGCGTTCCACGTATAGGTTTCATAGCCTGGAACGGTTTCGGCGATCGTCGGAATGTCCGGGAAGGATGATGCCCGCTCGGCCGTTGTTACGCCCAAAGCCTTCAATGTTCCCGACTTGATGTGTCCGGAAGACGACGGCAGATTATCGAACATGATCGACACCTGATTGCCAAGAAGGTCATTCAAGGCTGGGCCCGATCCCTTGTAAGGAACATGTTGCATGCTGATCCCCGTCATGGCCTTGAAAAGCTCGCCCGACAGATGCAGAGGCGTTCCGTTACCGGATGACGCATAGGCATATTTATCCGGTTCCGCTTTCACGAGAGCAATAAGGTCCGCAACCGTATTAACCGGGAGCTGCGGGTTGACGACCAGAACATTGGGAACAACGACCAGCAACGAGATCGGCGCGAAATCCTTTTCGGGATCGTATGGTTTTGTTTTGAGAATGAGGGGGTTCAATGCGTGGGTGGCAACGGTGCCCATCAAGATCGTGTAACCATCCGGCTCCGCACGTGCGACCCGGTCGGCGCCGAGATTACCGCCAGCACCTGCAACATTCTCCACCACGATCTGCTGGCCGAGCTCATCCCCCATTTTCTGGGCGATGACACGGGCAACGACATCCGTGGAGCCTCCGGCTGCAAAGGGAACGACCAGAGTTATCGTTCTATCTGGAAAACTTTGAGCCTGGACCGCGCTACCGAGCGCCAGAAAAGTCGCAGCGGATGCAGCCAGTGCCAGAGCAGTGCGTCGCTTTAAAAGTCGATAGATCATTGAACCTCCTGTGAAGTGGCCTCCCCGCCACGCATACAGTGTAGCTCAAACGCATCTTAGAGCAAGTCGCTCAGTCGCCTATGCAACCAGCCGTCTCCAACAAGGGCGATCACGACATCATGCGCCGAGCGTGTTCGAGCACGGCGTGAAATGCAGCTTCTGCGCCCGAGATCACACGGTTTTCGTCCTCAGCCGTCAGTTCCACGGCATCAAGCGCTGCGACAAATGTTTTCCAATGCAATCCCCGTCCTTCCGGCGCGCCTGCGAGATGACGAGCACCGAATGTTTCATCCAGACCGAGCTTTGCGGCATCTTTTAACAGGAACGCTGCACCCAGATTGGAGCCTTCGACCACATAGAGCCAACCCAAAGCTTCTGCGAGATTAAACGCTGTATCATCTCTGTTGAAAGGAACATCTGTGCTATCAGGCGTCGCGACCCTCAAATCTGCCAGGTCCTGCTCTATCAAGCCAAGACGCTGCCGTCCCTTAAGGTCTGGCAGCAATTGGTCTAAGGCTTCATTGAAGAAGAAAGCGTTGAGATCTCTGTGAAACAGATACTGCGTCTGGATGAATTTCCCGAAGTTCACTCGGTTTTCGAATGGCTTTGCAGACATGATAAAGCTGTCCAGGACCTTGTGGGCGTCATGGGTCGCTGCTCTCAAACGTTTCGTCCGGCTGGGCTCGATCTGAGCTGTTTCGGTCTTCAATTCGGCAGCGGTCATTCAGTCATTCCTTTTCAGCCATCCCTTAAGCGCAGATAAAAATCTTTCCCCAAAAAGTCAATTTTCTTGAGGCAGACTTTGACGATCATGCCTTAGCATAAACCTGGTGAAATCATCGATCTTGTCGACATTCTGGCTTTCAGAAGGGCCATAAGCATCGGTTTTATGGAGAATTGCTTGGCACGGGACTTTTCCGTGAGGCTGCGGAGATATCCACCGGCTGACTGAATTGTGTCGGCACGCTCCAATATGCACGCTATGATTGCGTTTGTATGCTGCGTTCCCATTGTCTTCTCAGCATCATCATAAGCCGAATGGCTGATCGAAAGCATTGCTTTGACAACGTTTGCTGCCTGTTTGAGGTCGCTCCAGTTCCTCACCTCACCATTTGGACCGTAGAAAGCAATCTCCGGGCAGGCTTTGAGGAGAGTTTGGAGATCGAAGCCGTCACTCCTGTTACTTTTGATATCGACTGTTGAAGTTTTAGCCAAGTTCACTGTTTCCAGAGCATCCTGCGTCTCCACTGGCGTCTTGGTTAGCCGGCTATTCTCGTTATCCACATCCGATGTTTCAAAATTAGATTCGGATTCTGAACTCTGTATAAGCCGCTCATTTTGATAGGCATTGGCGCTTATTTTTTGTTTTTCTATGTGTTTTTCCAACTGGTTAGCCATGCCATCCCGCAATTGGGTCAAATCTTCGAGTACGATAGCGAGATAGGTCGACTTGGATTTGCGATCGAGCGTTGACGTTATGAGAAGATACTGCTGCTGATAGCGACCCCAATCACCGTCGACGCCATCTGCCAAAGCTATTTCACCAAATTTGATGATGTCTCTGCGGCACAGGCTGATCTTTTCGCGCAGTCTTTGGAGCTGTAGGCGCTCTTCGATGACCTGATCGGCTATCGCCTGGATTTCATCAGCACGTGCGATCAGGGGCGCGAGCGAGAAGCCGTAGGCATCGCTGATGCTGCCAGTCCTGTCCTTTCGGGCATACCGTTTTCCATTGGGACTGTCTTTACGCAGTATGAGACCTGCATCAACGAGCGCAGACAGATGCCGACGCAATGTTTGTTCGGCCATTCCGTGTGCGCGAAGAGACAGCTGCTGGTTGGATGGAAAGACCACCAAGCCATTTTCTTCGGATAGTTCTGTTTTGGGATAGAAACTGAGCAAGGCGTTCAGCACAGCCAATGATCGGTCCGAAATGCCGAGCAGAGGACGGGCTTCGCATGTTGCGCGAAACAGCTTCCATTTATCGATTGACCGCGCAGGATCAATCCTTCTTGACGCGAACTGGCTTGCGAGACGGCCAATAGATAGCCCTCGCCGCCCGAATGGCGTCGTTACAATATCGCTATTCATGTCTTTCACCTTCAAAAAGGCAAAAGAAAATCGCCCACCGACCAAATATCGATGCCAAGACTCTTGACTATGATTCGCGGAAATGAGATTCTTTGGGTGCTTAGATCAAAGAAGGCTTCCGTGCGGCAACGTGCGGGGGCTTTTTTCTTTTGGGCTTGCTGCTCCTGTTAATGGTTCAATCGAAAGGGTTGATCACTGTTTTGAGCGGTGCTCTTCAAACAGTGTTTGTAGATGCTCTAGAACGAAGGCCGCGAACTCAGGCGCTTGCCGACGATCAATAGAAATGTCGAGTCTTTGATCCGTTTCCACGATCTTCGCCAGTTTTTGACCGCTCTCTGTGGATAGGATCCCTGTCTTCTTCGGCTCTGCCTTCGGTTTCAGAAACTCGAGAATAGATTTGAATCGTTCTTCAGACGGAAGCCTCGCGACGCTGTCATCGGCGAGATAGGCCCTGGCAGCCTCGTTGACCTTTGATGAGGACAGCTGTTCAGCCAGATCCATCCAGCTACGACGTCCGACGCCTGGGGCGGGACCGATGCTGTCAACGATGTCATCAGGGATACGACCCACGACAGAGAGCATATTTGACAGATCGCCCTTATAAAGGGACATCGCGGCCATGATGGTTTCTCGAGAAAAACGCATCTGAAGCTTCTGAGCAAAGCGAGCCTTTTCGATGTAGCTGAGATCGCGCCGCTCGTTGTTTTCCTGGCCCTGTGCCACGACAAGCTGCTCATCCGTGAGGTTACGGACAACTGCCCGAACCGGGATGCCGATTTCGGCCACTGCCCGTAGACGACGATGACCGAACGCGACCTGATAACGGCCCGGTTGCTCGGGATGCGGACGCACCAGAATGGGGACCTGCTGGCCCTGTTCGCGAATGGCCTCCACCAGGCCGACATCCGCTTCGATAGAAGACGGCATACGGTCTGGGATAAAGGAGGGATCGACGTCCGAAGGGTCCAGCGCGACGATGGTGAGCCCTTCGGCAAGTTTCCGTTCGATCTCTTCCGCCCGCTTGGAGCGCTCTGAGACTTCGTTGAGAGACTGTCCGATCATTCCCACCGGAGAGTTTACAACATCGGTGACGAGTTCTGGCGAACCCAGGATTGGACGAATGCGCGGACGGGAACGCTCGACAGGCGCTTCTGCATTTTCGGTGTTCTTACCGCCCAGATTTGCGAAGATTTCTTTTCTGCTCATACGGCTCTACCCCAGGCTTTCTTGATCAAGCCTTCAATTTCGGCATTGACATTCGTCATGGATTCCAAGGCGCGGTCATAGGTCGTCCGCGTAAATTGTGTCCGTTCAACCTCGAACAGCGTCTGATTGGTCAAGCCCGCATCGGACACGGCTGTCGTCTTCAGCATGGGATGGTTCAAGACATGCTCGCCGAAGATTGAGCGAAGGAAGGCCACCATTTGATTTTGAGGTCCATCACTCGGCTCGAACCGGGTGACGAGATAGCGCATCCAGTGATAATCCGATCGTGCGCCCGCCTTGCCGATTTCAGCCAACAGATCGCCGGTCATCGCAAGAAACTGGTTCATGGACATGACATCCAGCATTTGCGGGTGAACGGTGACGAGCACCGATGTCGCGGCAGTCAGGGCAGAGAGCGTTAGATAACCGAGCTGCGGCGGGCAATCGATAACCACCACGTCATAAAAGTTTTGCGCCTGCGCGATAGCTTGGCCAATGCGGGCAAAAAACAGTGTATCCCCCGGCGCGCGACGCATGAGAGCCCGTGGCGTATCATGTTCGAATTCCATCAGCTCGAGATTACCGGGAATGATGTGAAGGTCGGGAATATAGGTACCTCGAACAATTTCGGCGATCGGGCGCTGTTCGCTATCGTAGCGGATCGCGCCATACAAGGTCTCGTTCGGTCCGACATCTAATTCTGGTTGATGTCCGAAAAGAGCAGACAAACTTGCCTGGGGATCCAGATCGATTGCCAGAACACGGTAACCGCGCAATGCGAGATATTGTGCAAGATGGGCTGACGTGGTCGTTTTGCCAGAGCCACCCTTGAAGTTCATGACGGCGATAACCTGTAAGTCCTCACCCTCACGACGATGGGGGAGGTAGCGGCGCGTGCCCCGCGCACCCTGATCGAGGAACTTACGGATCTCGTGAATATCGTCCACCGAGTAGCTGCGACGCCCCCCAGTTTGGGATGCGCTCAGCTCAGGCTGCTCCGCCGCGATCTGGCGCAAATACGCTTCCCCGATGCCGATCAGCTTTGCCGTTTCAGATGGAGAAAAATTCCGCATGCTTTTTTCTGCAAGCGGTGCGAAGGTGTTTGCGTTGTGCGCCTGCAATTGCGCAGACAGCGCGGCCGAATGCTGTAAGATCAGCTCCGTAAGATCGGGTGCTTTCTCAGCAGATTTCAGATCGGCGCTTTGGGTCATATCACGTGTTTTCCACTCGTTGGATCAGTTGCGTTTTTTTCCGCTGAAATCGGTTTTTTCCGCAACTGAGATATAAGCGCCGATTCTCTTTTTCGCGCAATAGGCATTCGAAGGGCCTAAACATGAATCTTTTCAGCCAGCTAAGCATCGTTTTTGAGATGTATTTTGAGACTTGGCATGAAAACAGGAGAGGACGTCTGGCTGTTTGGAAAAGTTAGCCGCGGCTAACTGTGCCTTCATCGATCGGGATCGCCTCAAAATAATCGCGGGCTTAAAAGACAATTCCCGTTTGCCTTTAGCGGGCCGTTCGGGTTTGTTTGCCGACGCAATGACAAAATGGGAGATTCTGAGTGGTTTATGATGTCGCTGTTGTTGGGTCCGGATTTTCCGCGATCAGTCTTGTGACCAACCTTCTTGAGCTTCTACCTGAGACCTCGTCCATCGCAATCGTTGGTGATGACTCTGCCTTCGGGCGTGGCACGGCTTACAGGACCGAATTGCATTTGCATCGCCTGAATGTACCGGCGGCGCGTATGAGTGCGTTTGCCGACCGGCCCACTGACTTCCTTGATTGGCTTCACAAAAGGTCGCGACCTCTTGATGGAGCGAGTTTCGCGTCGCGACATGATTATGGTTTGTATCTGAGAGATACGCTCGCTTCACTACTGAGGAGCAAGCAGCAGCGCGCGCGTGTGGACTTTGTTAAAGCCAAAGCGCTGTCTTGTGTCAGCTGCGAAGATGAGGGCGCTGTCTTCCGCCTCAGTGACGGAAGAGAGTTGAGAGCGACAAGTGTCGCGCTTTGCCTCGGTGTTGGGACAGCGAGTTTGCCGCGGCTAACTTCCGACGCAGATATAGCTCTGTTGCGCCGCGTGGTCAGAAACCCCTGGCGTTTAGGCTGGCTGTCCCGGGTAAAGCCGGATGATACGGTGGCCATTCTTGGGTCAGGGCTGACAATGATCGATCAGGTTCTGTCGCTGCGCAATATGGGGCATAGGGGCAAAATCCATGTCTTATCCCGGCGCGGGCTGACGCCTCACGCTCATAGTCCGGTTCCTGTACAGCCCGTGGAGCCATTAATCTCCGCGGAGCGGTTGGAGGTCAGCAAAATTCTGGCTGATCTACGCAAACAGGTGCGGGAAGGGGCAGACTGGAGAGCCGTCATGGAAGGCTTGCGGCACCGAACCCAGCATATTTGGCAAAGTTTGAACCAGTCACAGAGATCGAGATTTCTGAGACACGCACTGGCATGGTGGAACATTCACCGTCACCGGGTGGCGCCACAGGTGCATGAAGTTTTCGATGCTTTGCTGGAGAATGGTGCGGTCTCTGTTCATGCCGGGTTCGTCTCCAAAATTGGCCGCGTTGATGGCGTAAACCATCTGACGTTTCGCAAACGAGGAACCTCTATGGAAACGTCCCTTGTATTTGATTGGCTGGTCAATTGTACGGGTATGGAGCGCGCCGGAATAGGCCATTCACCGTTGTTGCAAAACATGGCTGAGCAGCGCATGTTGACGACAGACGCACTCGGTCTAGGGATCAGTGTGGATAAAAAATCGCGCATTCTATCGTGTGACGGAAATCCCCGAGAAGGCCTGTTTGCTGTTGGAGCCTTGACAGCGGGGCAGTTTTGGGAAATTACTGCAGTGCCTGATATCAGAAATCAGACTCGCGACGTAGCCGAAATTATAGCGAAACGTTCCGCGGAAAACAGTTCACCACGTCATCAAATCAGTCATGAATGTCAGTACGAAGTGGTGAAACACAAGTGCCTGATGACTTTCTTTTGTCGTTTTTTCTGTTGTCAAAACAGGCACATAGAATTCTGAAAATTTAAGTTAAATTTGCTGCTTCTAAAGCCAGAGCGACCGTTTGGCCGCTCTGGCAGTCTTGTTCATATCAAGAAGCTTGCTTCAAAGCGTCAGCAATGATCGAGACGATATCTCCAATCTGGTGCTCTTCGATGATGAGTGGGGGAGAGAGAGCGATGATGTCACCTGTCACGCGCACCAGCAGGCCTTTTTTGAGGCATTCCACGAACACGTCATAGGCGCGGGTGCCTGGTGCACCATCACGCGGTGAAAGCTCAATTGCGCCGACAAGACCGAGATTTCTGATGTCAAGAATATGCGGCAATCCCTTCAGCGAGTGGAGGGCATCCTGCCACGTCTTTTCGAGATGCGCTGCGCGGGTCAGCAACTGTTCATCCCGGTAGATTTCGAGTGTCGCGATGCCGGCAGCGCAGGCGACTGGGTGACCTGAATAGGTATAGCCGTGGAACAGTTCGATCTGGTTTTCCGGTCCCTGCATCAAGGCATCGTAAACCGCGCGCTTGGCGAAAACCGCGCCCATGGGGATTGCACCATTGGTGATGCCTTTTGCCGTGGTGACCAGATCCGGAACAACGCCGAAATAGTCGGTGGCGAATGGTTTGCCGAGGCGACCGAAGCCTGTGATGACCTCATCGTAAATCAGCAGAATGCCATGCTTGTCGGCAATGGAGCGCAAACGCTCAAGATATCCCTGCGGTGGAAGAATGACGCCAGCAGAGCCCGACATGGGTTCAACGATCACAGCCGCTATGGTTTCAGCACCATGAAGGGCAACAAGACGCTCCAGATCCTCAGCCAGTTCGACGCCATGTGCTGGCAATCCCTGTGAAAAAGCATTGCGGTCCAGGTCAAGCGTGTGGCGCATATGGTCTGCGGGAATCTGCGGAAAGACCCGACGGTTGTTGACGAGGCCACCAACGGAAATACCGCCGAAGCCGACCCCGTGATACCCTTTCTCACGCCCGATAATGCGACTGCGCGTTCCCTGCCCGATTGCCCGCTGATAGGCAATGGCGATCTTCAGCGCAGTATCGACGGACTCGGAACCGGAGCCGGTGAAGAACACACGATCAATTCCACCCTCTGGCCCGCCCGGCGCGATAGCCGCTAGCTTCTCGGCAAATTCAAAGGCAATGGGATGACCCATCTGGAAGGTGGGTGCGAAATCGAGCGTGGAGAGCTGGCGCTCTACGGCTTCTGTTATGCGTCTACGGCCATGTCCGGCGTTGACGCACCACAGGCCGGCCGTGCCATCGAGAATTTTCTTTCCGTCGATATCGGTGTAGTACATGCCTTCTGCGCTGGCCAATAAACGCGGCGATGCCTTGAACTGCCGGTTTGCCGTGAACGGCATCCAGAAATTGGAAAGATTCGGCATATTGGATTTGCTGCTGTGATCCATCGGATTCCCCTTGTTAGAATGACATACCAATCCTGCACTTGTCGCCATCGAACAAGTCTATTTCTTCTAGCGATTAAGTCATTGAAATAGATGAATTCTGGTGGCAAGATTTGCGGTATATCGAACATAGACAACGGTGAGGGTGAGATGGTCGTCGATATCGGTAACAGGTTGCGGCATCTTCGTTCCCTGCACAAACTATCGCAACGCGAACTGGCCAAACGCGCGGGGGTAACGAACTCCACGATTTCGTTGATCGAGTCCAACTCGACGAATCCCTCCGTCGGCGCGCTGAAACGCATATTGGACGGCATCCCGATCGGTCTGGCGGAGTTTTTTGCGTTCGAGCCGGACAAGCCGCGCAAAGCCTTTTACGCAGCCGAAGAATTGATCGAGATTGGTAAAGGCCCCGTTTCCTACCGCCAGATCGGAGATAATCTGTTCGGCAGAAGTCTGCAGATTTTAAAGGAGTGCTACCAACCGGGCGCAGGCACGGGCCGTGTTCCGCTTGTTCATGAGGGAGAAGAGGGGGGTATCGTGCTCTCGGGCCGACTCGAGGTGACGGTAGACGAAGAGCGACGCATTCTTGGTCCAGGCGACGCCTATTATTTTGAGAGCATGCGTCCGCATAGCTTTCGTTGTGTGGGACCAGTTGCGTGCGAAGTGATCAGCGCCTGCACCCCGCCGAGCTTCTAACCGATGGCCATACTCCCGGCGACATGCAATAAAGGTTAGCCGGATAACTATCTTGTTTGGTGTTCGTCGTTCTTGGCAGCATTTAAAAATCGTGTCCGGCACCGGAGGACTTTCGACAAAAAAGCATGCGTGCAGACGGCCTTAGTACAGCCGAAATAACGGCTCATGAAGCGCATGTTTTCGCAAAACGGTATATTAACACGTCGCCACTAGACTGACGGCTGGTCAAATGCTGGTCGGTGTTCCGCGTATCATCGGAAGCGCCATGCCGTATCTATGCAGCGCATGCGCATCGATCCGGCAGAACACAGTAAGCGAACGTTCGAGAGCATGACGATGTCAGGAAATCGTAAGACGCAGCTTCGACAAGATATGGGATCGTAAACCGGTATGGCGATAAACGAGACAACATCTTACGAGCCGCACTATCGTGAGCAGACAAGTGGCCCAAACAATCTCTTTCGTTTGGCGGCACTGTTGTGGCGCAATGCTCTTTTCATTCTCCTGATAGGCGTCATCTGCGCAGCCCTGGCCTTTGGCGCGTCGCTGTTGATTCCGAATTATTACGTCGCGACGTCGCAAATTTTGCTCGATCCGGAAGGCTCACGTGTTCTTGAGAGCGATCTGCCTGGGCAGCCCCGCGCCGTGGATTCGCACGTCCTCAATCAGCAATACATTATAACATCCGCTCAGGTGCTGTCGCGCATTGTGGAGAGCGAAAAACTTTATGACGATCCGAAGTTCGGTGCCGCCGATCCCGTGTATCCGGATAAGGAAAGCCGCAGCAATCTTGCGCTCGACGCACTGCGCAAGGCAACCTCTGTTGCGGCAGTTGGCAAAAGCTTCATCGTCAACGTATCCGTCAAGTCGGACAGTCCCCAGCGGGCGGCGGATCTGGCCAATTTGATTGCCACGACCTATGCGCAGGTGCGTGTCGAGATGAACAGCGACGTGTTGCGTCGCACCGGCGGCGGGCTGGCTGCGCAACTCGACCAGTTGCGAAAAGCCGTGGAAGACGGTGACCGCGCGGTTCAGGCCTACAGGGCAGAGCACAATCTCGCCGACATTCAGGGCCGACCCGATATCGAGCAACGTATCGCAGATGCCAATACAGAGATATCCAGATTATCGGCGTCTGTTGCCGAGAACGAGGCTCTTGTCGCCGAACTCAGTCGGGCCAGAAACGATCGACAATATCTTCGGTCCATTCCGGATACGTCATTGACGCCTGCCATTATTTCTTTGCGCGCGCGGTATCAGGAAAGCCGCGAAGAAGAATCGGTTCAGGCGACGTCCCTGGGGGCTCAGCACCCGTCGCTGCAGGCGGCGCGTGCACGCACCCAGTCGCTTGCCAACATTCTTGACGAACAGTTGCGGAATTTTTCGACGGCAACGTCGAGCAATCTGGCGCGGCTGAAAAACCAGTTGGCGCTTTCAAAGTCCAATGCAGATGCTTTGAAAACAAATCTCAACAGCGACGAGCAGACGATGGTGCGGTTGCGAGAATTGCAGCGGAAGCTGGAAAGCGATCGTGCGGTCTACGAAGCGTTTCTGTTGAGAACAAAGCAGCTTTCGGAGCAGCAGGGCACGTCGAGCGAAAACCCACAGATCATCTCCAGCGCGGAACCACCTCTGCGCAAAGCCGGACCTCCTCGCGCTCTGATGTTGGCGGGCGGCGGTATTTTCGGACTCATTCTGGCGGCGGGCCTTCTCATTCTGCGCGACCAGTTCCGTGATCAGCCGAGTGAACTGCAGATGGTGCGGGCACCTCAGAAGTTGCCGGGTCCGGACGTCGATAACGTTAGCGAGGCGGCATTATTACCGACCTCTGATAAAACTGAGGTCGCGGCGGCGGCTCCGGCTATGAAATCCGACATGGTCGTTCGCGAGGCCGATACGAAGCCACTTGCTGCGGCAACGGGCGAGGGCTTCGATGGCCTGGCGCGGTTCGTCTCGTCCTCGCTCAAGCCGTCAGCCAACCATACCATCATGGTTGTCTCGGCTGGTCCAAAAAACCGAGCGCCCTATTCGGCATTCAATCTGGCAGCTGATGTTGCAAGACTGGGTCGCCGCGTTCTGCTCGTCGACCGTGCAGCGCACGATCCCCTGTTGACCGCCATGCTCTTGCCTGAGCACAGTCAGAGTGAAACTGCTACACAGGGGTTCTACGCGGTCGAATCCATACCTTATCTGCACTTTTCCCCAGCGGATCATCGCAACACGAGTGAAGCCCTGCGAGATATGGTGGATGAAAACGGCGAAGCCTTCGATCTGATCGTGATCGATGGCGGTGTGGCGGCGAAGTCGAGGATACATTCAAGCCTGCGTCGTGATCTGAATGACGTTTTCCTCATGCAGCACGAGGACGACACGGGCAGTATTGTTATTGCTCTCGTCACTCTGGAAGAGAGTGGCATGGAAAATATCAAAGTGGTGCGGATGACACGTTCCGGATTGCAATATTGAGGACTGATTTTGGCTGAAAACAACAATCGGACAGCCATGCGCATTCCTTTTCTGCAAGGTCGTTCTCTCACAGGCATCAATGTCATCTTCAATATGGGACTTCGCGGTTCTACGCTTGTCCTGCGCTTCGCGCTGTCCTTCTACATCGTCAAATTCATGGGTCTGGAGGCCGCGGGTATCTATGGTCTTGCGCTCGGTGTGGTGAATGCCGCACCAGCCGCTCTTGGCTGGGGCTTGAATTATTTCATCGCGCGCGACGTCAGTGGCAAAACAACCGGCATTGCGGGTGTCTTTATGAAGACGCGATTGCTTGTAACGGTTACATCGCTTGCAGCGATGACGGCAATTGCTTTGATTGTGGCCCAGTTTATGGGGCACGCGGTCGTGCCGCTATACTTTCTTATTCTCCTTGTCGTTTGGCTGGAAACGATTTCCTGCGACATCCATGTGCCGCTCATTGCGCAGGAAATGTCGAGCCAGGCCAATGTTTTGTTCTTCCTGAGAACATCGTCGTGGATTTTGCCAGCCATTGGTCTTGGTCTGGCGTTTGACGCTTTCCGCAATATAGAAACGATCATGGTCGCATGGAGCCTCGGCTACATCCTCATGCTTGTCGCTCTTGTGAGTTTTCTGCGGCAATGGCCGTTCAGACGCATTCTGCAGGCACGGATGCGGATGCGTTGGGTGAGAAAACGCATGCGAAAAGCGTGGTTGATCTACATCAGCGACATCAGCAATGTCGGGTTGGTTTACGCGGATCGCTACATTGTCTCGCTGCTGCTCACGCTCTCCCTGACAGGCGTTTATACGTTCTATTGGTCGCTCGCCAACGCCCTGCAAACATTGATATCGACGGCGGTCCTACAGGTTGCGATTCCGGCACTCTTCAAGGCCTACAATACCGGCTCCATGAAGGAGTGGCGCAGCGTGATGATCTGGCAGTTTACCAAGACTGCCGCTGTCGCTTTCGGACTGGGTGCGGCCATTTTCGTCAGCGGTAATATTCTCGTGCACCTGATGAAGATGCCGGAGCTTGGTCAGCATCAGGGTATTTTTGCACTGCTGCTTCTGACGGCGGTTGTTCGGTCCTGCACCGATCTGATGGGGCTGGGCCTCAACAGCTTGCGCAAAGACGGACATTACGCATTCGTCAATCTTTCCAGCGTCCTTCTGTCTATCGGCATGAGCTTTCTTCTGATCAGCACCTTTGGTTTTATCGGGGCAGGTCTATCGGCGTTTTTCACAGCACTTGTCACGGCGTCCATATCGAGCGCGCTGCTATGGCGCGCCTCACGATCATAAATCCGGTTTTATTGAGCAATTGTTTCAAGAGGCTATTGAACCCATGGGATCCGACCAGCCCCGGCATTCACCAGGACGCCGTATTCTCAAAAAGCTGTACCACGCCGCTATTCAAAGCCTGCCAATCAAGCAGGCGACGAAATTGCAGTATTATCGCTATCACAAATTATGGGCCGATCTCGACAATCCCAAAACATTGAACGAGCATCTGGCCGCCCGAAAGATTGCCTGGACTGGTCCGCAGTCCGATCCGCGCCTCATCATGCTCAGCGACAAGATCGCGGTAAAGGCCCATGTCGCCAAGGTTTTAGGGGAGAAATGGGTCACGCCAACGCTGTGGCGTGGCAAGAGCCTCAGTGATTGCCCACCGCTGCCATTTCCCTATGTCATCAAGGTCAATCACGGGTCGGATCGCAACATCTTCGTCTATGGACCGGACGATCTGATTGGCGCAAAAGAGCAATGCGACGTCTGGCTTGCGGGACGCACCGCATGGCGGCTGGCGGAAGAATGGTACAATCATATCGAGCCGGAAATCTTTATCGAGCCTTTTATCGGGGAGGGCGGCGAAGCGCCGGTCGATTACAAGCTGTTCTGCTTCGAGAATGATATTCCCTGCATCCAGATCGACACGGCGCGTTTCACCGACCACCGGCGCTGCTTCTATGACGAGCATTGGAACAAGCTTGATTTCGGACATTATTATCCGCTGGAGACAGGCGATCTTCCCCGGCCGCCGCATCTGGAAGAGATTTTACAGGCGGCGCGTACCTTGGCGCAGGGCTTTGAATTCGTCCGTATCGATTTCTATGACAAGCCATCCGGTCCTTTGTTCGGGGAAATGACCTTCAGCCCGACCTCCGGCTTCGGTGCCTTCAGGCCCCCATCGACAGATGCGTGGCTTGGAACGTTCTGGAAAAATCCGCCACAGGGCCGTTTTCGAACCGGTGTGGAGTGATCTACTTCTTGGAGGCCGCTGCCTTGCTTTGAAGTACGGGTGTATCGAGAAGGTATGACAGGACGATGCCGCCCGTCAGCCAGGCGACCACGACGTAGACATAATAAAATCCGGGCGTGAACACGGCGTTGAAGAGAAACAGGAACGAGATATAGCCGCAGGCGACTTTTCGCAGACCCATGCGATTGGGCTGTAGATTGTCATGGACCCACATTTGCAGCTTGCCGAAATAATAGCCGAACAGCGTCGCGATGAAGACGACACCCGGGATGCCGAAGTTCAGATAGGCCTCACCAAACAGGGTAGGGCGAAGACCGGCGTGAAATTGCGGATCAAGCCCGGCAAGGGTGCTGGTGATGATGCCCATGCGAAAGTCATTTCTAAACTCGCTAATGAAGGACGGCACCAGAGCCGTGTAGCCGGCGAGGTAGGTCATGCCGTGGTAGAAATGACCATCGAAACCGCTCAAGATCCAGGCGTAGTCGCGGAAGTCGGAGAAATTGTTTCCGTAGAATATTTGATAGGAAACGGTTTGCAGAATATCGACGCTGTCATTTCCATCTGCCGTCGAGCGTAAAATGCCGATGACGATTGCAATCGTCACGAAGCCGACGATCGACAACGTGAAGGCTGCAAGGTTCTTGTAGCGGTACACGATGATCAGGCAGACGACGAACACGAACAGGGTTTCGATGCTGGCTCCGCGCGTTCCTATCATCAGGCCAAGCGCGCTGCACATCAGACCCGCACCGACAAAGAAACGGCTATAACCGAAGCCGTAGACCAGAAAGCTCAACGTGATCGTCGGTAGGATGACGGAATAGAGATTGATGGCAGGACGCAACGACGTGTTTTCAAACGAAAACTGTCGACCTTCGAATGGTCGGACACCCAGCGCAATCAGGCCCAGTGTCGCGACGATGATGACGGCGAGAGAAATCCACACGCCCGGTTTGGTTTGCCAGAACGCGTAGCCTTTCTCCACGAAGGTAAACACCGCGCTCTTTCCCGAGCTGAATGTCGCCAGTCCCATCCCCACCAGGACGAAGACCACGCCGAGAACCGAGAGATAAAAGGCTTCATCTATATAGTCGCGGATGATGTAGATGGAATCTCCCACCGCTTCCATGTTCTTGTCGGATGCCGCGAAGGGAGACATGACCAGAATGGGCAGGACGTTGTAACGAATCCAGAAATAGGAGGAGAAGGTCAGCACGCCCCATTTGTAAAACGAGCTGACGTAATAGAGCAGGAAAACCAACCAGCCGATGATGAATATGAGCCAAGCCAGATGGGACATGTCAAACCTTATAGCCCACGCACCGTGCAGGAGGCGGCATAGAAGCCGGTTGGTCGACCGTCGCAGAAATCGGTTAAGAAGCTGTTAGCTATATTGGCGTGACACGCTACTGCCCGGCGGCAGTCAGCAGGATCCGCTCCAGGCGCTGATAGTAGCCGGACTGCTCTGCCGTGCCTTGGAAGCTTGTGATGCCCGGGAAAAACTTATCCCTGTTGCCCCACCATGCTGCCTGTCCCATAGACAATGCTTTTGCCATGAGGTCGGCAAGGGTTTTCGGTTTGTGAGGGTCGTAAGCCCAACCTGTCTTGTGTTCCTTGATGATTTCCGCTGTTCCGCCGCGCGTCGTGCCGATGACCGGGACGCCGTAAACAGGTGCCTCCACCAGAATGCGGCTTTGCGGTTCGTGCCATCGCGACGGCACAATGATCACATCGGCCTCTCGATAGACGTCTTCAGGCCGGATAAAACCTTTGAATTCAACAGGTGCGCCATTTGCCAGCCGTTTCATCTTAACGACGTCGCGTTCGCGCCCCCGTCCTGCGATGATGAGCCTGGCTTCTTTGGTTTCGGCCAGAGACACGAATGCCCGGATAAGATCACTCACGCCTTTTTCTTCGGAGACCGCACCGAGATAGCCGAAGGTGAAGACCGGCGCCGAGGCTTGACGCCTGCCGACCAAGGATCGATCGAATATATTTTCGGTGGAGTTGGTGTTGTGCATCACATGCCAGTTGGCATCTTGCAAAACACCATTGTTCAGAAACCTTTGCCGAAGAGCATCGCTGACGGCAATCACCGTCATGTCGGCGCCACTCATTTCCCGCACACGACGTGTCAATATCGAGCAGTCCATACATGGCCGTTCGCAATTGTCCCCACCGCGAAACATGCTGGTTTTGGGACAAAGGAGGCCATAGTCCCGCAAGTGCAAACAGATCGGAATATTCGCCTTGCGCGCAGCGATAAAGAGGGCTGGCTGCATATAGGCCGAGTTCTGCGCATAGATGAGGTCGAACTTTTCCCTGACCAGGAATTGCGTGAGTTGTTCGGGACACAGTGCACCCATGGCTGTGCGCAGATGCCAGTTGGCACGGCGTAGAAATCCCGCCGACGATTTCCGCGGCAGCGGTAGGTAGCTGTTGTTCCATGCAAGGCGCACAACGCGAATGCCACCCTGCAAACGGGTTTCACCGGGCGGCGCGATGGGATCGCCTTGTTTCCCCAATGCCAGTACGGTGACATCGTGTCGCTGGCCAAGCTCCATCGCACCCAGACGCGCGGAGATTTCCGCGCCGCCTTCCTCTTGTGGGGCGAAAGTTTGCGATACGATGCAGATCTTCAAGTCCGCTGACCTTTATTTGCGAGACAGGCAATGTCATTACCTTCATCGTAATTATGTCTCGACAACCATTTAAATATATTGAACACAACTATACCTGAACACGTAGTTTGTATGGCGTGACATCAAAATAAAATGATTGTCTGAGTTGCGCCGATAACGTTCCTGAGTTGCACGAGACTCAATATAATCAAGTCGAGTGCAAGCATTCGATCTTTTTCATCCTAATGTTCCGTGTTGATTAAGGAATTTGAGATTTAAGTTTTTTGAAAGGGCAGATCGTAACCGATCCAATGCCGTAAATGAGGTGGATCATGAGGATTTTGCACGTTTTTGAGACCATGCCCGGTGGCCCCGCGACCTATTTCAACGAGATAGTTCCAAGCCAGATCAGCGCTTTGGGCGCTGACAACGTCAGGGTTATCGTACCAGACGCCCATGTTTCTTTTCTCAAGAACACTCCGACGTCTTCTATCGCCACGTTTGTTCGGCGCAAGCGACTGACATCGCTTCCGGCACTTGCCCGTACGGTCTTCAACGAGGTGAAGCTCTTCAAGCCCGATCTCATCCACGCCCACTCCACCCTTGCAGGAGGGATCGTGCGCGTCATCAAAGCGATACCCGGAAAATTTCCGCCCGTTGTCTATTGCCCGCACGGTTGGGTGTTCGACATGGAAACGCTCGGTTATTTTCGTCATCCCGCTCGCTGGGCGGAGCGCATTTTATCTCCGCTCGCCGATAAGATCGTCGCCATATCTGCTTACGAATATGAGCAGGGTTTGAAGGCGGGCATCCCGGCAAAGCGAATGGTCGTCATAGAAAATGGCATATCGTCTCAACTTCCGGCCGCGGTACCCACAGAATGGGTCGATACCCGCACGAAAGTTTTGTTCGTCGGTCGGCTTGATCGTCAAAAAGGCGTCGATATCCTGTTGCGCGCGGCAGAGGAGCTGAAAACTAAGGCTGTGTTCCGGGTCATCGGCGCGCATGTCACGACGAAGAATGATTTGAGAAACGCTTTGCCAGATAACGTGGAATTGCTGGGATGGCGGTCGTCTGAAGATATTGCTGGCCATATGGCCGTGTGTGATGTCGTTGCAATGCCGTCGCGCTGGGAAGGCTTTGGCCTTGTGGCGCTGGAGGCTATGCGGTCTCGCAAGCCTGTCATTGCCTCTGCGGTTGGTGGTCTGCAGTCGCTGGTCGACGACGGAAAGACGGGGATTCTGTTCCCTGCGGGTGATGACAAGGCGCTGGCTGCGGCAATTGCGTCTCGTCGCTCCGAGGACTGGACGTGGATGGGAGCGGCTGGATACGTGCGTTTCATGGAGCGTTACAGAAGTGAGCGGACAGTTGAAGAACTCATGCAACTCTACCGCCGCATAGTGGGTGACTGGCCCGTTGAGCA
This sequence comes from Hyphomicrobiales bacterium, assembly GCA_900472925.1. Taxonomy (GTDB): domain Bacteria; phylum Pseudomonadota; class Alphaproteobacteria; order Rhizobiales; family Rhizobiaceae; genus Agrobacterium. The sequence goes on along the minus strand of UCJU01000007.1, from coordinate 196,287 downwards.
GCGCAGGATCGCATGACCAACTTCATCAATGGCCGTTTCCTGTCTCAAAAAACCAGTGGCGTTCAGCGGTTCGCGCGCGAAATCGTCAAGGCACTGGATCTGCACCTCATTTCGAAAGGGAGCGTCGAGGAATGGGTTCTGCTTGCACCTGAAAATGCCGTGCTGGACCTCGAACTGTCTGCGATCAAGCAGCGGCATGTAGGGGGACTGACTGGCCATGTGTGGGAACAGACGCAGCTTTTTAAAGCGTCACGTCGCGGCAAGTTGGTCAATCTGTGTAATAGCGGCCCGGTTCTTCATGGTAAAAGCCTGACGGTCATTCACGATGCGATGATTTTTCGCACGCCGGAGAATTTTTCGCGTTTTTATCGCGCAGTCCACGGCACGCTTGGATTTCTGCTGGCGCGACGCAGCCACATCGCAACCGTTTCGGAATTTTCCAAACGCGAGTTGGCTGAAACAATCGGCGCCAAAAATGTCTCCGTCATCGCCAATAGTTGTGAACATATGGCATCCATCACGGGTAACGAGGCTGTGCTGCAACGCTTGAATTTGACGTCTGACGCCTATGTGCTTTTCGTAGGATCGCCCACGCCGAACAAGAATATCATGCGGGCTATCGAGGCCATCAGCCTGATGGGACAGCGTGCGCCGCATTTCGTGGTCGTGGGCGCTGCCGCATCTGCCGTTTTCAAGACAAAGCATGATGTCGCTCCCGCATCCGACCGCGTTATATTCACGGGACGTCTGACCGACGAAGAGATTGTAGCGCTTTACGCGAATGCCGCCGCGCTGCTTTTTCCAAGTCTGTATGAGGGGTTCGGTATCCCTCCTCTTGAAGCGATGTTTCTGGGTTGCCCGGTTCTATCGTCCAGCATCGAACCAGCGCGCGAAGTTTGTGGTGATGCGGCGCTGTATTTTGACCCGAACGACGCTCACGACATTGCCAAATCCGTGGAACGGCTTCTCGCAAATCCTGATCTTCGCGCCACGATGATAGAGCGCGGTCATGCGCGCGCAGCTGAATTTTCGTGGGACAGAAGTGCCACGGCTCTGATTCGCGCAATGTCTCGTGTTTGATGCTATGTTTACCCTTGCTGAAATAAGATGGGACAACGCTTGGCCCATGCTGTGTGGAATGATGACTGCGTGATGGAGAAAAAGCGAAACCGATGAAGATCTGTATCGTCGCTCAGACATTCGCGCCCCAAGAGGAGGGTGGAGCGGAGATCGTGGCACGCATGTGTGCGGTCGAGCTTTCGCGCCTCCACGATGTCTTCATTCTTTCTCTCGGTCTTGAGGGCGACGGTATCGCACCTCCCGGTGAAACGACCAATGAGGATGGCATCCGCGTTTTACGGGTCAATTGGCATAACAGTTATCTTCCCGGACCGCGCAAACCGGCTGTTGGAAAATTGGCCAAATTGGCCTGGCATATTCGCAGCGCGCTTGGTGCAACATCTGCACGTGAAGTCAAAGAATTGCTGGCGCGCGAGAAAGTCGATCTGGTTTACGCCCACAATTCGGCGAGGATGCAGCCCGCAATATTCGAAGCCACGAGCGCACTCAACATTCCGCTTTGTCTGCATTTGCATGACTATGCTTTGCTTTGCCCGAAATCGAGCATGTTTCGCAGTTCCGGCAACTGTGAGAAGCCTTGCCTCGAATGCCGGATTCTGACCGCACGCATCAAATCCAGCAAGGGTGATGGCGTCACAGCGATCTCAGTCAGTGATGCGTTGCGTCAGCGTTTTTTGCGTAACGGCGTTCTGCCGCAAGCGGACTGGCATGTGCTTTTGAACGCCAATCGCAGTGAAGCCCTTTTTCACGCACCATTGGTAGGTCGAAAAACAAGTACGAGCGATCATTTTACCTTGGGATATCTTGGAGCTCTTGCGGAAGAAAAGGGTATCGAAGATCTCATTCGTGCCTTCGTGACATTGCCGCAATCCGAACCGGCGACACTTCTGGTCGCAGGGCGTGGGCGAGACGATTATGAGCGAAAGCTGAAATCACTAGCGGGTGATGCGCCGATCCGGTTTCTCGGATTTGTGCCGCCCGAAGAAGTCTATAAAGTCTCCGACGTTATCGTCGTTCCGTCCCGTTGGCACGAACCACAAAGCCTGATCCTAATGGAAGCTGCGACCTATGGTGTTCCTGTTATCGGCACGGAGCGCGGTGGCACGCCTGAAATCCTGCGGGACCTGGGAACAGGCTGGTGTTATGATCCTGAGCGGGAAGACGGCCTTGCCGATACTCTGAACCGAGCGATTTCGATAGGGCATTCCCGTTGGTGGTCTGAGCGAGACACCCATTTTCCCGGGATTGACGGTTTCAGGGGGACGTCGGAGGCGTCTGGTTATTATCAAAAGCTCAATGACATTCTGGTCGCAGCAACCGCTTTGAAAAGGCCAGCCTGAAACAAGACGTATGCGAAAAGACAGACAATGCGAGCATTGTCTCAAGTGCAACTTCAAGCATTGCTTAACGCCGGGCGTGTACTATACACGACCGTTGCTTGAGACATTTATCGTGGGGGCGAAAATGAATGCTAGTGTTGGTCTGTCTTTCGTAGCGGAAAAAAGCGCGCAGATCGCTGCTGATTATCCCGTTACGTTCGCAGATACCGTTGGCCTTTTTCGACCAGCCGACGCGCTCGCCGATATCTCGCAGCAAAACGGATCATCCGTTCTGACCGACACAGCCGTTCTGTTTGTCGGTTCCTGGGGCTTTGAAGAACTTTGCGCGCGAAAATTCTGGCAAAGGCTTGCCGTGGAGCTGTCACAACGCGGCATTGCCAGCATGCGTTTCGACTACCCGGGAACTGGCGATGCGCTTGACCATCGAGATTATGCCGCAGGTCTCGATGTCTGGCTCGACACCATGGGTGCTGCTTCTACCACGTTGAAAGAACTGTCAGGCGTAGACCGTATCCTGTTGATCGGGCATGGCATTGGTGGCGCGCTTGCATGGCGGCTGGCAGAAAATATGGAAGGGGTATCAGGTCTCGCCTTGGCGGCGCCTGCACTTTCGGGTCGTCACTGGCTGCGCGAATTCGTTGCCTTGAGCCGAATAGCCAATCAGGGTGCGATTCTGACCGCCAGTGCCTCGACCGGTCCGACCATGGGTGAACAGGTGATACCTGCACCGGTAACCGCTGGCCTGCGCGCGCTCAACATCGCATCAGCGCCAACGGCGCCAGCACCGAATATTCTTTTGCTCCAGCAGGAAAACCGTCCTGCCGATGCGGCATTCGCGGAGCACCTTGAGACACTTGGCGTCGATGTTCGGGCTATGACGTTCGAAGGCTACGACCGTTTTATCAGTGATGTCCTGTTTTCGGTGCCGCCGGCGGGTGCGATTGCAACGCTTACGGAATGGGCCAGCGGCCTTGCTAAAAGGGTGCCCGTCACATCGCGTCGTCAGGCTGAGCGGCTTATTCCATCTGCGTCTGTTCTCGAGGGAGATTGTTTCCGGGAAACGCCAGTGCGGTTTGGTGAGCAAAACCGTCTGTACGGTGTGTTGTGCGAGCCGAAGGGGCAGCGCAAGGGTGCGACTGTTCTGGTCCTGCCCACCGGCTATGAGCGAGCTTCTGGCTGGGGTCGCATATCGGTGAAACTCTGCCGGGATCTCGCCCGTTCAGGCCTCGCCAGCTTGCGTTTCGACATGGCCAATATCGCTGACAGTCCACCAGTTCCCGATCAACGCGACCAGATTATCTATGGCGAAGGGCAACTGGATGATATCGATGTCGCCATGGATTTTCTGGAGGAAAGACAACTATTTCCAGTCGTTGTCACAGGCAGATGCAGCGGCGGGTGGGCGGCTTTCAAGAGCGGGGTGAAGGACAAACGGTTTAGCGGTGTCGTGCCTGTCAACGTGTTTGACTTCTATATTCCCGAAGATGCCGATGTCGAAGCTCTGCTGGTTTCCTCCAGGCAGCCATTGGCGAGTTACGGCGCGAAACTCTTCTGTGGTGGCTTTTGGCGCAGAGTGTTGCGCGGTGAAGTGCGTATCCGAAACGGCATTACCAATATGTGGGCGATGATCGCGGCGAAAGTCGTCTCTTTTACCACCCCTATCATGGTGCGCTTCCCGTTCCTGTCACCGCGCTTCCACACGCTATCGCGGGATTTCACGGCGATCGTCGCCAACGACACCCGCATGTCGATCGTCTTTACGGAGGGCGATATTGGAGCCGCTATGCTTGAGACCAATTTCGGTTCGCGTGGACGGTTGCTGACCGACCGCTACGGAAATCCACGCCTTGTCTATATTGCAAACGCCGATCACAATCTGACAACGGCGGAAGCGCGTCACGCCTGGGCGGACGAGGTCAGAGCAATCGCGCTCCAATTCCCTCCCTCACAATAGGGACGCGTCTTACTGTTGTTAGGCCAGAAAAAAGCCAGGACGATTGGGAAATCCTCGTCCTGCTTCAGAAATCTGTCGATTACGGATCGACTATCAGCAGTGACCAATGCGAGCCGATGCCAGATTCACGATGTCGGCAGTCGAAAATTCCATTTCCATTTCGCTCTGCAAAGCCGACTGGAGCGCCTGTTTGGCAACGTCGATGTACCAGCTGGCTGACGGTGCGCCGAGAGATTCGGCAACGCCTTCGGCATAGGTCAGCATGTTAATGAGGGTGAGAAATTCTTCCTGGCGTTCGTTGATCTCGGCGTCAGTTCTGAGCATTGTCATCGGAATCTCATCATGTGTCGGTTGCGATAGCTCGTTCTACGCGAAGACAGCCCGTTTTGCGCGTTGCAAAACCGTTGCACACGCAGTGCTTGATTTTTGACGTTCCAATTTCACCTTTTGAGAAACGAGGGATACAGCCTGCGGAACAGAGCGGTTGCATTGAATTGCCAATCGTCACAATCGATTGGCTGATGCTGTCGTCCCATTTCCTCAAGCAGTGCGATTGCATCCAGTCTTTTCTGGTCCACCCAACAGATTTCAAGAGCAGGCTTGAGCATTTCGGGTTCGATACCAGCCGCGTTTGAAATGCTTTTCCAGGTTCTGTGCTTGAAAAAGACGGTGCAAGCGGCATCCTCGAGCTGGGTGCAGAGAGTGTCATTCAACAATCCGAGCTCGGATATTCTGGCGATGGTCGCCTGAGCATTGACCAGCGGTATGCTCAAAGGCGGATATCTAAGTTCGGCCGGACCATAGGTCAATGCGACATCGGCGTCGTCAACGCGAACACCGGAAACGTAATCATCAAATATTCTGCCAACCCCGATCATGCCATAGGCTGAACACTCCGCCGCGCGCAAAGCGCCCATGCTCGCCGCTCCAATGACCGTGATTTTCTTGGACAGTGCGAACAGCAATTCTTTGTGCCAGACCGGTGCGGCCATTTCAAACTGACCGTCTATCAGTCCAATTGTGCTTGCGCCGTCCGCAACTGCCTGCATCACGTCGCCCTGGCAGGCCGGAGGGCGTATTTCGATATCTGATGCAGCCACTTCACGGGCATTCGGCAGGCTCGGCCCAACGAAAACGACTTTCATCACAAGACCTTCGAGAGCGCTCGGCTGCCGAAGCGTCTGTGTCGTTCCCCATCGGGATTTTCAAGCTGGGGAGCGAAGACTTTGACAACGCTTGCGGGTAACCATTCAGGCGCCAGATCCACGGCAAAGATGTCGCAAATGCCCTGTTGGCTCAACTGGTCCAACACCAGTTGAAGAGATTGCTCCGTCGACTCTGTGCAAAGGATGGGAAGATCGTGCAATGTGCGAGATGGGGGCATGTCCATGGCAGCGATCGTCATCCCGTCTGCAGGCTGTGAAAAAATATCTGGCAGCAGATCGTCTCTTGCTCCGCCGATGAATGTCATTCGTGATTGAACGGCTTCGGTGATGGCTCTCATTGCCGCAGTGGCTGGCGAGGTCGAAGCACCGGCGCCGAGGGTGATATCGACATGGCGAATGGAATGGATATTCGCTCGGCTTCTGGGGCCTAGCAATGCAACGATGCAGGGAATTTCCAAATCCGTCGTGATGTCGAACAGGACGATATCCAGACCCGCGCGCGCAATTTTGTCCAGAGCGGTCCGCAAAGCGGGTTGTGCAATCGTCTTGGTATCGATTGCGGATTTGTATCGCTTGGCGGCCGGTGTGACCTGCCACAGTGTCAACGCGTCCCGCTCTACCCGCTCCAGCAAACCGTGCAGCAGAGCCTCATCACGGGTATTGCCAGAGGCCAAACCGTCGGACGATTGCCAATATCGTGGCGCCGATCCTGTTCGGTCGAGATGTATGGCTTCAAATGGCAGCCATATGTCATCGTCATTCAGCATATGCCGGGCGCGTACCCATGGGATGTCTTCGTTCGGGGTGACCGCCTTCGCGTGCGGCGAGAGCAGACTGCCGAGGGTGTTTGATGGGTTTCCGGAAGCTTCAAGCTCCTTCTGGCTGGCAATACGCAACTCGCACGATGGATTGGTGGCCACAGACCGCTCAACGGCCTCCATCGCAGCCGATGTTTTGGCGGCGTCGTCATCCATACCCTTGCCTTGGGCGATGACGATTGCTTTTGCATTGGGAGCAAAGGCGCACCAGACAGGAATACCGATTTGATCGAGACCCGTCTGTCGCCCCAGTCTGGTGATGCCAAGCCGACGAAGAAAAGGCGAAACCCTGTGAAGGGTTTCGCCCGGAGAGCATGCGCGGTAATTGTCGAGCTGCAAGATCAGCCGTCGCCTTCGTAGATGCCAGCTGCTGCTAATGTCTTGGAGGAAGTGGCGATGGCGAAGTCAACACCTTTGGTGATCGTAACACCGGCTGCGCGCAACGAAGCCGCCTTGCCCAGCTCACCGGAAAGGGGGTCCTTAACCGGCGTGATTGTTCCAGACTGCAAGTCAGCCAGCCAAAGACCTTGTTCACCGGCGATCCCTAATATAACGGTCTGTGTCATCGTGTCCCTGTCTAAAATCCGGCCCTCTTAAGGCCTTCTCGATACATGTCAGTCTGCCATTGTTCCTTGTTTGGAATAACAGCAAGCCAACGCTCCAGATCAAAATCCGGGTTGTCTTCGAATACTCTTGCGCGGAATAGGCGAGCTTTGTCAAGCTCTCCCAACATCCCGCAACAGGCAGCGGCCAATCGGGATGCCGCTCGCTTGTCGCTCATCTTTCCGAGATAATCGAGGGCGTCATCGTATTCCTCTACGAAGTAACTGGCACCTGCCGCCGTCCAGTAATAGAGATCTGGCGATATCGGGTTTAAAGCGATTGCCTGCTTGATCTTGACCATTGCAGTCACCGGATCGGCACCATGAATGAGGCTGTCTGCGTGACTGCACAAGACATCCGCATATTGAGGACTAAGCTCTTCGGCCTGAGACAGCGCCGCAAGGCTTTCATCGAACTGACCCATGAAAAGGCGGCTGACACCAAGTTCCTTGAACCCGCCGGAATATCCGGAATTTTGCTCCACGGCGCGATCTGCAAAATATTGCGCTTTCGCCAGAAGGTCCCCGTCACCCCGCGTCGTTAAAACCCACTCCAGACTGAGGGTTCGCGACATTCCCGCCAGTGCTTCAGGCAGGTCGCCGCCATATTCCAAAGCCTCTTTGAAATACTTCCGCGCGCGACGGATTGAGGGCAGGCTGACGCCGGAGAGAGATTGTAAGCCTTTGAGATACAGGAAATAAGCTTCGGGTCTGCGTGAAAAATCGCCGACCGCGCCCTGATGGAGGCCAATCCTGTTCATCAATTCGCTCTGAATGGCCAGCGTGATCGTCGTGCGGTGGGATGCTATCGAAAACGGCGACAACTCGAAACGTTCTGCCCAGATGATTTCCTCGGTCGGTGTGAAAATCAATTGAACGAACAAATGGGTGTCGTTTCGCCTGCTGTCGAGCGCATAGACGACATTGTGCTTCTCGAGGACTGCGGCCTTGTCTTTCGATGCCTGTATACGTTCCGAAGTATAGGGTGCTACCACCGAGACCAAATGGCTGCTGCAAAGTCCGATCGTCAGGTCTTCTATCAGGGCATTTGCAATCGATCCGTCCCGGCTCGCCTCTTTCGACGTGTGGGGAGGTAACAGGGCGATACGTGGCTGCGCCAGGTGGTCGACGGCATTGTCTTGCCTCATCGTCGGTAGACGTGGCATGGCCGATACTGGCTGCGGCCCAAGTCCTGACGAGAGTTGCTGCCTGATAGCGTGATCCTGAGGGGCCGCTTCGAGCAAAAGGACGGCGGCGCGGTTCAGGTCAGCATGGGCTTTGGACCGTAATTCGGGGGAACCGGAAATGTCCATGAACAGCGCTCGAAGCGTGCCCAAAAGCCGCAGACGGACATCCCGCACCCATATGTCGAGCGCCGTCTTTCCCTCACCAGCAAAGGGAAGAAATTGCATGGCGACAGCACCACAGACTGCACTCAGTCGTTCGAGTGGATCGGATATCCTCACAAAATCGAGGTCACATGCCACGACTTGCCGGTCCAGGGACAACGTATTGGCGTCGGCGATGATCAGAGGAGGGCCGTTCTTCGTCGCAAGCGCAAAGCGGCGCAATGTCGAACGTAAATTCGTCAGCGCCGCTTCCCCATTGCCCGGCCAGAAAAGATTGGCAACATCGCGTCGTGCAACCGGCCTGCCGATATCAAACAGATAGGCAGAGATGAGCAAAGCCTGAGTCGGAACGTTCAGGACGTTTCCGAGCTCATCTTCGAGATTGCAACGGCCCAGTGTGGCCAGCCTAAAAACCATGTCGCTCAATTCACCGGAGTGGTGGGAATTTCTGCGTTCTTCGGTGCTTCAGCTTCAGTGTGGCTTCCCAGAGACTGTACCAGTTCGAGAACGCGACGGCGAACGCGGCTGTCCTCGATGGCAGAAAATGCCTTGGCCAAAGCCACGCCTTCCTTCGAATTCAGAAATTGGGAAAGCGCGCTTGGTGCAACCGGTACTCTTTCCTGCGACGAATCTGGAACGTCTTCAAAGAAATAGGAGATATGAACATCCAGCAACTCCGAAATGTGTTGCAAACGGCTGGCACCAACCCGGTTCGTGCCCTTTTCATATTTCTGAACCTGCTGGAATGTGATTCCCAGGCCATCGCCCAGTTTTTCCTGGCTCAAGCCAAGCATGACGCGGCGCAGTCGAATACGTGAGCCGACGTGTATATCAATTGAATTGGGCGACTTTTTCATGATGATGCGGAACTCCAGAACGTAAAATTTTACATATGATTGCCGGAAACTTCATCCCTTCGCAATCGGTGATGAGCGTAAATCGCAGGCACACTTGATGCCGTGTGCACTGCAGTGGCGAAAGCACGTGGTATTCTCGTCAAGACTTTGAAAAATCCTGGTATTATTGTCGAAGCGTCATGGGGAGCCCAATTTCCGGACTCCCAGAATTACCGGACTTCGACAGCAGGCATCGGCTTGAGTTTACCCATGAGTGCGCCGTATGGCAGCAACAAGACGATACCGACGAGCACTTTAACACACAGATCGCCCAAGGCCCACGAGACCCAGCGCGACGCTTCGGTGGAGAAGAGGCCGAGAATAGGTGCGTATTCTATCGCGAAAGCATCATTGGGACCAACGAAGGCAAAGGCGGTGGCGAATGCGATCGAGAAGAAGAGTGCCGTATCCAGGGCCGACCCCAACATCGAACCCGCAAGCGGTGCGTGCCACCAGCTTTGTCGGCGCAGGCGATTGAACACGGAAATATCAAGCAATTGCCCGATCAGGTAAGCGGTACCTGAGGCGACGGCGATACGCGGGATGGACGTCCAGAAGGACAGCGTCACGCCAACGACGAAGCCGGCCATCACGACGCGACGGGCAATGGAAGGACCGAACTGACGGTTGGTCAGATCGGTGATCAGAAATGCGATGGGATATGTGAAAGCTCCCCAGGTCAGCAGATCGGCAAGATTGACACCGAACAAGGTGCCGGCAAGCGGATACTGAACGAGGATATTGGATGCGACGACGACGATGGTCATCAGGGCAATGTAGACGAACGTAAAGCGCAGATTGGGCATTTTTTTATCCTGGGTGATGCCACCAGTTGGAGCGAAGGGAGAACAAGCAAAAGGCTTGAGCGGCAATTGCCAGTCAAGCCTTTCGAAAGTTCATGATTTTGAAACCGCTATTAAGCAGCAGCAACAGCTGTTTCAACAGTCTTCTTGGCGATCTGACGACGCAGCAGACGGGCGCGCATCGACAATTCGGTTTCGCTTGCCTTGAGAAGGAAAGCATCAAGACCGCCGCGATGTTCAACGGAACGCAGAGCAGCTGCGGAAACACGCAGACGGAAGCGCTGGCCGAGAGCATCGGAAATCAACGTAACCTGGCAGAGGTTCGGAAGGAACCGGCGCTTGGTTCTGTTGTTGGCGTGGCTGACGTTGTTGCCCGTCTGGACGCCCTTGCCGGTCAATTCGCATACACGGGACATGGGTACACCTATTTGTTGTCGTCTGTTTTACCAACGGCTCGCTACCCGGCAAAATCCGGTCAGCAATCCAACTGGCAATGATTGGAAAGTTGCGGTTCTATAGTCAGACAGGAACTTCCCGTCAAGCCGCTCGCTCTTTTTTGTGAGCGATTTCACCGGATTTCGCCGATACTCCGCTATTTTATTGCCATAAGTCGGCGTATATCATCGCGGCAGAGGGCAGCTTTTTCTGTCAGCCGAGGTGTTACCTGAATGAATGTCAAAGTACAGAGGTTTTTTGCCGCGGCTGTTCTCACGCTGGCAAGCCTGTCATCCGCTGGTGCCGCAGAAACGCGCCACGATAGCGAATACAGCATCAATCTTGGGCTCCTGCCCATTGCGCGCGCAAATTTTTCCACCCGCATGAACGGTTCCACCTATTCCATCACCGGTTCCTTCACCGCAGCTGGCATTGCCAGCGTTTTGAAAGACATATCCGGGCGCACCAACGTTGCGGGTGCCAAGCGTGGAAACCGCATGCAGGCCAACGAATATTCGCTTGTCTACAAGGATGGACAGCGCACGCGCACCTATGATGTCCAGTACCGCAACGGCAACGTAACCTCTACGACGGTCAAGCCTGAGCCGAAGGCGCGGCCCGATAATTGGGTCGATGTCCGGGATCGCGATTTGCGCTCCGTGCTCGATCCGATTTCCGGGCTGATTTTTCCTGTGGGTGGACGCATCTGCCCCAGCCGTCTGCCGATCTACGATGGTGAGTCGCGTCTTGACCTCGTCTTGAGTTCCGGTGGAACCAAGCCTTTCACGACCAATGGATTTACCGGTGACGCCATTGTCTGCAACGTTCGCTACGTGCCGAAATCCGGCTTTCGCAAGGGGCGCAAGGACATCGAGTATCTGAAGTCGATTTCCATGGAAATATGGTTTGCCAAGGCAGGCAATATGGATGTTTACGCGCCGGTCTACGCACGGATCCCAACCAAGGTAGGTCAGGTTTACATTACCGCGACCAAATACGGCGGCTGAACCAGAATCATTCAGCCCGGCGTCCAGCCGGGCTCGGCCATCACGAAACTGTCGAATGTGAAACCGGGTGCGACGGTGCAGCCGACGAGCGTGAAGTCACCCAGACTTCCGGCCGCCTGCCAGCAATCTGCGGGAACGATGGCTTGTGGCCTTTCTCCATCGAATATGGCGGGGCCAAGCTTCACGGTATCAACAGTCTTACCGTCGGCGCTGAGATGCAGTGCCAAGGGCGCTCCTGCGTAATAGTGCCAGATTTCGGCAGCATCGACGACCCGGTGCCAATGGGAGCGTTGGCCCTTTTCCAGCAGATAATAGATCGCTGTCGAATGACCACGCTCACCATCCTTCGCATCTCGAAACGTCTGGCGATAAAAGCCGCCCTCGGGATGCGGCTCCAGTTTCAATGCTTCGATAATGGAGCTGGCAGAAAGCACGGCAGCCCCCATCAGAAGTTATCTTTTCGGGTTCTGATCTCCGCAAAAACCTCGGCATCCGCGGCGTCGGAAAGGCCGAGATGGGCACGAATGGCGGGATCGGCCACGCGCATGTAGGGATTGGTCTGCTTCTCCAAACCGATCGTGGTGGGAATGGTGAAGTTACCTTCGTTTCGCAATACTTCCACCTCACCCAGACGCTGCTTCAACGTGGTGTTTTCCGGGTCTACGGTCACAGCGAAACGAGCGTTGGAAAGGGTATATTCGTGGCCGAAATAAACCCGGGTTTCATCGGGCAACGCCATCAGTTTCTGGAAGGAGTGCCACATGTCTGCTGCGGGGCGTTCGAACAATCGACCGCAACCCATGGGGAAGAGGGTGTCCGCGGCAAACAGCAACGCATCATCTGGCAGATAATAGCAAATATGCCCGGCGGTGTGTCCGGGTGTGGAAATGATCTTTACGCGACGTCCGGCAACCTCAAATTCGTCACCGTCGGCAGCCGATTTGTCCAGCCCGGGTATCGCGACTGCCTCATCATAGGGACCATAGATTTCGCAGTGAAACTTTTCTTTCAGCGCCAGATTGGCCTCGACGTGATCCTGATGATGGTGCGTCGTGAAAATATGGGTAAGAGTCCAACCACGCCGGTTGAGCGCATCAAGGATTGCTGCCTCCTCCGGCGCATCTATCGAAATGGTGGTGCCTGTTTCGCTGTCGTGGAGCAAAACTCCAAAATTATCGCTTCGGCATGGAAAAACTTCTGTTTCCAACGGCTTCATGTTTCCTCTCCATCTTTTCAGGATTTAAAACCAGAGTGGTTTCAATGTAGGTTACCCCGCCTTGAAGTCCACCTGAGGCCTGCTACATTCTGACAATGAATACCGATATTGTCGACCTGCGCGAATTCTATCATTCCCCGCTTGGCCGCTCCGCAGAGCAGGCCATAACCATGGCGCTGTCGACGCTGTGGCCGACCCTTCCGGATGAGCGGCTGGTCGGGCTGGGCTACGCCGTGCCGTTTCTGGACCGGTTCAGGCATGATGCAGAGCGCACATTTGCGTTCATGCCGCCAGGGCAGGGTGCCATCAACTGGCCGGCTGGAGAGCTCTCGTCTACCGCACTGGTTTTCGATGAGGAACTCCCGTTGCCGGATTCGTCCATAGACCGTGTGTTGATGGTTCATTCGCTGGAGTTCGCGGAGAACCCCCGTGAAACCTTGAAAGAACTTTGGCGCGTTCTTGCTCCCGGTGGGCGGCTGGTGATCGTCGTTCCGAACAGACGCGGTGTCTGGGCACGTGTGGAGCATACGCCTTTCGGCTCCGGTCGGCCCTATTCACGCAGCCAGTTGACGTCATTGCTGCGCGAAACCAACTTCACCCCCAGCGCCACCGCCGAAGCTTTGTTTTTCCCGCCAACCAAGGTGCGATCGATCCTGCGCTTGCGCCGCTATCTGGAAAGCACGGGCAGGAAGCTGTGGCCGGTTTTTTCTGGCGTGATCGTCGTAGAAGCACAAAAGCGGCTTTATCAGGGTCTGCCCGTCGCTCAACGAGCATCGCGCCGCGTCTTCGTACCGGTGCTTGCGCCACAGGGTATGCCGACGACCAGAACATCGCCTGAAGCGCAAAAGCCGCGCTGACACTCGACAAAAGGTCCGTTCCCGTCTAATGCCTGCGGCATTGTCTGGCCGGGTTTCCGGTGTTTTTCCGAAGGTCGATGAAATGAGTGCAGAGCTTAACCAACCTGTTCCGCGTCCAGGTATTCTGGATATCGCCGCCTATGTTCCCGGTAAGGAGCATGCCGACGGTGTGGCCAAGGTCTATAAGCTCTCGTCCAACGAAACACCGCTGGGCGCCAGCCCTAAGGCCATAGACGCCTTCAAGGCCGCCGCATCCAATCTGCAAATCTATCCGGACGGGCAGGCAACAGCCTTGCGCCAGGCCATTGCCGACGTGCATGGTTTGAACATCACCAATATTCTGTGCGGAAACGGATCCGATGAACTGCTGGGCCTTCTGTGCCACGTTTATCTTGGTGCCGGCGACGAAGCCATTATCACCGAGCACGGTTTTCTGGTTTACAAAATCCAGATCATGGGTGCGGGTGCCACCGCTATCACGGTGAAAGAAAAAGATTGCGTCATCGATGTGGACGCCATCCTTGCAGCTGTGACACCGAAGACCAAGATGGTTTTCGTTGCCAATCCCGGTAACCCGACGGGGACCTATGTTCCCGTTTCTGAAATACGCCGCCTTCAGGCTGGCCTGCCAAAGCACGTTATTCTGGTGCTTGATGCCGCTTATGCCGAATATGTCCGCAAGAACGACTATGAAGCCGGTCTGGAGCTGGTTTCAGGCAACGCCAACGTGGTCATGACGCGCACCTTCTCCAAGGTTTATGGGCTGGCCGCTCTTCGCGTCGGCTGGATGTATGGGCCAGCAGCGATCATCGACGCGCTGAACCGCGTGCGCGGCCCATTCAACATGAACGCGCCAGCCATCGCAGCCGGTGCCGCCGCCATTCGCGATCAGGCCTTCATGCAGCAGGCAGTCGCGCACAATCTCGAATGGCTGGAAAAGCTGAACGCTGCCTTTACCGATCTTGGTCTCACGGTCACACCGTCCGTCACCAACTTCATCCTCATTCATTTCCCGGATGTTGATGGAAAGCGTGCGGCGGACGCTGATGAGTTCCTGACGCGTCGTGGCTTCGTGCTTCGTGCTGTTCGCGGTTACGGTTTTGCCAATGCCCTGCGCATGACGGTTGGATCGGAAGAAGCCAACCTTGGCGTGATCTCTTCGCTCAAAGAATTCATGGGCAAGGCGTGATGAGCAATGTGCTGTTTGATCGCATTGCGCTGATCGGTATCGGCCTGATCGGCTCGTCTATTGCACGCGATATCAAGGAATTGGGTCTGGCGAGGAACGTGGTCATTTCCACTCGCAGCGCAGAGACCCTGAAGCGGGCGCAGGAGCTGGAACTTGGCACGGACTATACGGTGTCGGCTGCGGACGCCGTAAAAGACGCCGATCTGGTGATTGTTTCCGTCCCGGTTGGCGCATCCGGAAGTGTCGCCGAACAGATCGCTCCCCACCTGAAATCAGGTGCTATCGTTACCGATGTGGGCTCCACCAAAGCATCGGTGATTGCACAAATGGCGCCGCACATGCCGCAGAGCGTCCATTTCATTCCGGGCCATCCGTTGGCTGGTACGGAAAAGTCTGGCCCGGATGCGGGGTTTGTGGGTCTGTTTCACGATCGCTGGTGCATTTTCACACCCCTTCCGGGAACGGATGCGGTGGCGCTGGGCAAGCTCAAGACGTTTTGGGAAAAGCTTGGTTCGCGGGTTGATGAAATGGAACCCGAGCATCATGACAAGGTTCTGGCCATCGTTTCCCATCTCCCGCACATCATTGCCTATAACATCGTCGGCACAGCAGACGATCTGGGCACCGTAACGGAGTCGGAAGTCATCAAATATTCTGCTTCTGGTTTTCGTGACTTCACGCGTCTTGCTGCATCAGATCCCACCATGTGGCGGGATATCTGCCTTCACAACAAGGACGCCATCCTTGAAATGCTGGCACGCTTCTCCGAAGATCTCGCATATCTTCAGCGTGCGATCCGCTGGGGCGAGGGTGACAAGTTGTTTGAACTCTTCAGCCGTACCCGCACCATTCGCCGCTCCATCGTTCAGGCCGGACAGGATGTCGACACACCAGACTTCGGCCGTCACGCGCTAGACCAAAAGAAATAAGGGTCAGATCGGCGGAATTTTCCCCAGAGGAATAAATCCGCTGACTGTGGCGCGGCCTCGATCAACCACTAGATCAACGGATGCCTTGTCGCCGCCGCCAGCAAGCGCACGAAGAAGCTTGCGGGCGGTGTCGATGGTGGATTGCAACTGCGGAAAGGCCTGTTTGGCGTTGTCAGCCCAGTCGCCTAGCTTTTCGATTTCGAGTTTGAACTGGCCGGAGAGATAGCCCTGATCATCGAATGAGAATGGCCCTGAAATGCGCATGGTCCGTCCGTCTCCGATATCCAGCATCACCCGACGCAATTCGCCGTTTGCGCCATAAAGACCGGTGCGGTCGCTGCCGTCGATCATGCCTGCTTTGCCGGCTAACGTTACGTCGCCGATGGCATTGAGGCGTGGCAACAGTTGCGGCCAGTCCTTTATGACGGTGGATGCGTCGGTCAACGTAATCGCGCCATCGAGGTCGGCACCATTCTGGCGAAGGTGTACTTCCGTCTTTGCAGCGTCGAAATCGATGGTTTGTGCGGTGACGGACGATACCGCGGTGGCTTTCAGCCCGTCGATGACAAGGGATGTGCGATCGATACCTTTAAGCTTTGTCGTCAGGCTGGACTGGAGATTGGCCCATTGTGCTGAAACACTCAGCCCATGCCCGGTTTGTATGGTCGCAGGTGAGTCCAATTCCCAGACGATGTGGCCGGGCGAATAGATTTGCGCCGCCGAACGCAGCGCGCCAAACGACGCCGTGACGTCATTTTTCGCGTCCTTGATGTCGACCTTCGAGCAGAAAAGACCGATGCGGAACGGATAACCCCTAAACGCGATATCGCGGCATTCGCCACTGACGCTGGCCGTGCCGCCAGGAGCCAATGCACGAATGACGGTTTCCTGAAGCCGTTGCGCGGCGTAAAACCAGCCAGCAGAGTAAATGGCAACGAAAACTATTATCCCGAGGCCCAAAAAAAGGAATTTTCTGCTGCTCCGGGATGGGCTTGACGCTGCCATGATGATCTCCAATGGTAGACAGAGGTGATTTGGTGTGGCTTGCGATATGGACGATTTTTGGGTCTTTGGCTATGGTTCGTTGATGTGGAACCCTGGCTTTCCATTTGAGGAGCGACAACAGGCGCGCTTGTATGGTTATCGCAGATCCCTATGCATCCGCTCGAATGTCTACCGCGGTACAGACGAAAACCCCGGACTGGTCCTGGGGCTGGAGCGGGGCGGTTCGTGCCAAGGGGTCGCGTTTCGCGTTGCCAATGCAAACCGAGAGCCGGTTATCGCCTATCTTCGTGAGCGCGAACTTGTCAGCAATGTCTATAAAGAACGCATCATCGCTGTCGGCCTTGCCGATGGCAGGCGCAAGATGGCCATGACCTATGTCGCCGATCCCGAACATTCACAGTATATCGGCGATCTTTCGTTGGATGAGGCTGCTCAGATCGTGCGCAACGCCTCAGGCCGGTCCGGCCCGAATGTCGATTACGTCGTCAATACGGTTCAGCACTTGCAGGAGATGGGCATATGCGATGCGCTGCTTGAGCGGGTCGCTGCCACGGTCGAGGCTCAGGTCGCAGCGGTTTCCTGAAGTTCCGCCAATCGCTTGACCGCCGCTGGCGGCAACGGCAGATCGGGATTGTTGCGCGCCGTTTCGATCAGCAACTCGTCGCTCGCTTTTTCGGTAACTTCGATGAGGGTCTTGAAAAAGACGTCGGGATTGAGGCCTGGCTGGATGGGTGGCAGAATGCGAACCTTGAAGTGGCCAGGATAACGCATTGTCGTATGGCGTGGCCAAAACAGGCCAGGATGCATGGCAACCGGCACCACGGGAACCTTCAGGTCGCGATAAAGCCGAGCGATGCCATAACGATATTCAGGTTCGGCGCCGGGCGGACGTCGCGTGCCTTCCGGATAGATGATGAGTTCGCGACCCTTGGCCATTTCTTCCTTGGCGCGATCCATGACCTTGAGCATGGCTTTACCGCGTGCGGCACGATTGACCGGGATCATCCGCTGCTTGGCAACATACCAGCCGAAAAGCGGTATCCACATCAACTCTCGTTTGAGAATGTAGACCGGGTCCTTCAAGTTCGGCAGGAGCGCGTAGGTATCCCAGAAAGACTGGTGCTTGGGTGCAAATATGCACCCGGTTTCCGGGATATTCTCCAGCCCCTCGATCTCGAACGTGGTGCCAGCGATCTTTTCCATCAGCCAGTGATTGGACCGCGCCCAAGCCTTGGGTATTTCAAAGGCCAGCTTTCGCGGCACGATGAAATAGATAGGCGTCAGCACGATCATACGGATAATGAGATTGAGATAGAACGCCGTGTTGAAGAGTATCGAGCGCAGTCTGAGCATGAAAAAGCTTCTCCCGGCGCATCTGTGTCCATGAAGGAAGCAATCTTCTATGTCGTGCGCAGTGCCGAACGCCTACACGAAAACGGGGTGTTTCAGCAAGGCCCATCATCGGCCAAAGGCCGAGCAGGGTCAGATGGCGGTTGTGCCGTTTCGAAGACCATCGCCCTTGCCCATGCCGGTCAGATCGAGTGCTGCGGCTGCAATGAATTTGATATATTCCGAGATCATCGTGCGTACGACATCCGGGTTCTTGAACCAGTTGGTGCGGGCAAGATCCGAGTTGATGACCGGGTAGGCGATGAAATTCGTATCGGGGCTGGTGTTGCGCAATTCGTAGAGGCTGCGATGCATGTGGTAATTATTGGTGACGACGACGACCGAAGTGTAGCCGCGGTCCTTGATCCATTTCGCCGCTTCGTTCGCATTTCCGATTGTATCCACCGCCTGATAGCCCATATCGACACAGCAGGCAAAAAGGTCGGGCGAGCTTTGTGTCATCTTGCGAATTTGCGTGCGCGTCGTTGAAGGGTTCACGCCGGAAATCAGAAGGCGTTTGCCAACGCCATCACGCAAAAGGCCAACCGCCTGATCGATCCGAAGATATCCGCCGGTCAGCACGATAATGGCATCGGCCTTCGTTGCAGATGGTGGGCGCATGGAGGCGACCGAGTCGGCAAACCAGAGGAAACCACCAAAAACAGCCCCCACGACCACAACGCAGATAAGGATGATGGCACGTACAAACCGGCGCAAACGACCACGCCGCGAGAGCCAGTTGCTTCGCGGCGTTGATGTCGGTTCATCCTGTGGGTCTGTGCGACTCATTACCATCAATTATCGATAAGCCTAGATTAAGGCAAGGAACAGGCAGTTTCAGTCCGTCAGACACCCTCGCTCTTCGATGGATCAGAGCGTACCCGATCTATGTCATCTATCGTGCGAATGACGGTTAATCTGGCGGTAATCGTGGTCAAAAGCGCGATGACCATCATGGTCGCAAAAATTCCAAGATATCCTTCAACGCCAACCGAAAACGTGCCGAACAAGGCGCTGGCCTGGTCGCTCTGAGGCGTTGCCAACGATCGCGACTGCCAGAAACCTGCGGCAAGAAAGACGCCTGCTGCGAGCGCACTTCCAAAGCCTGAACCCTTGAGACTGATTTTCAGAAAGTGTTTTTGAAACTCACGCGCCACGAAGCTGCTTTCGGCACCGACGAAATGCAGCACTTCGACAATATGCCGGTTACCGGACAGCGCGCCGCGCGTGGCAAAGACCACCGTCAGAACCATGGCACTGAACACCAGCACGAGAATGCCAACGCCGATCATAACCGTGGTATGCGCCATGGAAACCAGGCGGTCCACCCAGGTCCGGTGGTCATCCAGAAAGGCTTGCGGAATTTCTGTCCGCAACATCGTTCGCATCGCCTCGAAATCGGGGGGATTGCTCTCATCGATGGTGATGATGACGAGGCGAGGCACCGGAAGCTCCGACAGATCGAGGCCCGAGCCGAGCCACGGCTCCAGCAATCGGCTGGTTGCGGCCTCATCCATGATCGTGCCTTCGCGTGTGCCGACGAAGCTGAGCGCCAGATTGCGGGCCTTGTTCAGCGTCGCATTCATGTCGAGCCCTTCGTCAGGCTTGATCTGGATGGTGATTTCGCGCGAGATCTGGCTCTGCCATGTGGAGGCCGTTGCGCGAACCATGCTGACAGCGCCCAGCGTCAGACAGGCAAGAAACGCCATGATCGCGATGACCACGATCAGCGCGTTTCCCTGAATGTTGGATGGCGGCAGAATGGGCGCCATGGGGCGTATACGCATCTGCGGCAGTTTTGGCGCCTGTTTCTGCTCCGGTTTCAACGGCTTGCGATTCATCTCATTCATAGACGTCGAGCCGTCCTTCCGTCAGGATCATCCGGCGCGCATTCACCTGGTCCATCAGCGCGAAATCGTGGGTGGCTATGACGACGGCCGTTCCGAGTCGGTTAAGCTCCAGAAACAGGTTGAGCAGGCGCTTCGCCATGGGTGGATCGACATTGCCGGTCGGCTCGTCGGCCAGCAGAATTTCCGGCTGGTCCATCAGCGCGCGCGCAATGGCCGCGCGCTGCTTTTCCCCACCCGACAGGATCGGCGGCAACACGTTCATCCGCTCGCCCAATCCCACCCACTTCAAAAGCTCGATCACGTCGTTGCGATAGGCACTCTCGTCCTTGCCGCGCACGCGCAACGGCAGTGCTACGTTCTCATAGGTGGTGAGATGATCCAGAAGGCGAAAGTCCTGAAAGACGATGCCGACACGACGGCGCAGCAATGGCAGCTCGCTGCGGGGAATGCGAGCCACATCCCGGCTGAACATGCGGATATGGCCGCGTGTCGGCTGCAGCGACATCAACAGCAAGCGCAGCAGCGTCGTTTTGCCGGCACCCGATGGGCCGGTCAGAAACTGGAACGACCCTTTCGGAATATCGAAGGTCATATCCCGTAGAATTTCCGGGCCCATGCCATACCGCAATCCGACATTTTCAAAATGGATCAACGAATTTCCAGTCTTTTGCTTCCATGGCGAGAGATTTGCGTCGTTTTCGTGCCCTTCAAGCGCTGCATGGCGCGTATCGGCGACTCAGTGAACGATCTTTGCAAAGCATTAACCAATTAAATTTACGACTAGGCGGGATTTCATTCAATGCCCAGTTTTTATCGGGCCGAAAAACTGACCGAGGGAACTTCATGGGTATGTTCCGTTCATCTCGCCGGAATGCAGCACTCGACGTGGACCTTTTGATGCCAGAAACGCCGCTGCGTCGAACATGGCAAACGCGTCACGATCCGGACATCGTAGATGCCGAGTTTGTCACGATAAAGGAAACGCCGTTTCGTGACTACGGAAACGACAACAGGCGAACCGTTTATCAACAGGCGGCACGCAAACCTGTGTCTGCCATCACTGCGTTGCGATCAATGATCGACTGGGTCGACAAAAAATTGTCGGGTCTTTCGGTCGATGGCTACTCCGCGATCGTTGCCGCTGCTGTCGTCAGCGTTTTTCTGCTGTCGGGCGGCTTTACCATGATGCCCATGGAAAAGGCGGCCGTGGCCGCACCCAAAGACCCTTTGACCATCTCGCATATCAGCTTCGTGCCACAAGATGCTGGTGGGATGGAGGTGCTGGTCATCAATGGTGTCGTCGAAAATAAAAGTGACAAAGTCCAGACGATACCGGCCATCCGCGCAGATCTGTTCGCCGCTGATGGCGAGAAGGTCGCCAGTATGGTCATCGAGCCGCCCGTGTCTGAGATCAGTCGTGGGTCGAGCCAGGGATTTTCTGCGAAATTTCGCCATCCCGGTGGAAAAACGCCCGAGATAAGGCTTTCTTTTGCCAAAGCGGGTGTTTCCGAACGCTGACTGTGCTACCCGACGCCCTTCTTTCCGTTCCGATTGACCGTGTCATGTGATAGGTCACGCGGGATGAAAACGCAGGAGAAGACATGCCCGTCGTCCGTGGAAAAAATATCGAGCCGCTTTACACAGCCGAACAAATTGCCGAGCGAAATCGCGATTTGGCCAAGCATATTGCGAATGGCCCGACGAATGACCTTCTGGTCATCGCGGTTCTGAAGGGCTCGTTCATTTTTGCAGCCGATCTTATCCGCGCATTGCACGACAGCGGGCTGGCCCCAGAAGTCGAGTTCATCACCCTGTCCAGCTACGGAACCGGCATGGTCTCGCAGGGTGTGAGGATCGTCAAGGATATCGACAGCGACGTCAAAGACCGTGATGTTCTGTTGATCGACGACATTCTCGAATCCGGTCGCACTCTATTATTCGCCAAGGAGCTCCTTTACGAGCGTGGTGCGCGCAACGTTTCCATTGCCGTGTTGCTGGACAAGAAAGTGAAGCGCAAGGAAAAGCTCGAAGCGGATTATGTCGGCTTCGAATGCCCCGATTATTTCGTCGTCGGATACGGGATGGATGTGGCTTACGCCTTCCGCGAACTGCCCTTTGTCGGTGTCGTTACTGGCGATGCCGAATAGGCTGCCCTGTTTCATTTTGCAACGCTCGGTGGCTGATGCAAGCATGGATTGTTAACCATGCAACGCGGATGGCCACTTTCATTTACCTCTTGCAAAGGGAAATGACCGAGTTTGTGCTCGCTGGAATGAATACCAGGAGCGATGGAAAATGGCAAAAATACTGATTACTGAAGACGAAGATGCATTGCGGTCTTTTGTGGCCCGCGCACTGCGTCTGGACGGACACGAGACATTTGAGGCCGCTGATGGCGAGCAGGGCTTTGAGAAACTGAGCGAAGGCAAGTTCGACCTTCTGCTCTCGGATATCCGCATGCCGGTTATGGACGGCATCGAGCTGGCGCATCGCGCAGCTTCACAATTCCCGAATTTAAAAATTCTCCTGATGACGGGTTACGCCGAACAGCGCGAGCGTGCCGATGACCTGATGGAAAAGATCATCGACGTTATCCCGAAGCCGTTTGCGCTTCCCGACATCCGCAAGGCTGTCGCGCGTGCGCTGGCAGCGGTTCCCGCGTGAACGCTTCGAAATGGAATGACACAAGGGCGGTTTAACCGCCCTTTTTGTTGGCTGGATAGCATTACTGAATATCCAGCAGGCGCTCCAGATAGCGACGCTCGACCTCACCGGGGGGATTGTTGCCCAGCTTTTCGCGAATGGCTTCCAGAATCTCACGGGCGCGCTGAACGTCGATTTCATCGGGAACGCGGACCTGATTATCGCCGAAATCCGGGCCATTGCTTTCCCGTGGGCGACCGAGTGGGTCACGCCCGTTCTGGCCGCCTTGGCCCATCATGCCTTCTTGTCCCTGACCGGGTTGCTGACCCTGCTGGCGCATGGCCTGCATGATTTGCCCCATCATGTCCTGAGCACCCTGGCGCAGCGCATTGAGCGCATTACCCTGGCCCTCAACCGCTTGCTCGCCTTTGCTATCGCCCAGCGCCTGACCGGCACCCTTCATTTCCTGCTCGGCCTTGCCGAAGTTCTGGCCAGGCTCCATGCCGAGGTCGCGCAACCCTTTTTGCAGCTCCCCCAGTTGTTTTTCCAACCCATCCTGCTGCTGGCGAAGCTTTTTCAACGCTTCGCGAAGCTGCTCGGACGTCATCTGGTCCGTTGGATTCTGACCTTGCTGAGGCTGGCCCTGCTGGCCGGGTGGCTGCTCGCCGTTTTCACCCATTTGCGGGTCTTCACCCTGGGGCTGGTCACCGCGCTGCATGCGGTCGCGTAGGGCTTGGTCCAGCTTGAAGGTCTCATCCATCAGCTTCTGCTGCTGCTGCATGATTTCGCCCAGCTTGTCGATCTGCTGGCGTAGCTGGCTGTTTTGCTGCTGCTGTTGACCCTGCTGTCCACGCTGCGGGCGACCGGCCTGAAGGTTGTTCATCATCCGCTGCATTTGCGAGAGCATTTCCTGGGCTGCGTCGCGGTTACCGGAGCGCGCCAGGTTTTCGATCTGGTTCATCATGTTTTCCAGATCGCGCTGGCGTAGAACATTCTGCGCCTGCTGGTTCATGTTGCCCTGCGGGGCGTTCTGCATGCGCTGGGCGAGTTCACTCATGAACTCTTTCATGGCTTCGCGCAGGTCCTGCATCAGCTTGGCAATTTCCTCGTCGCCTGCTTTGCGATCGATGGCCTCCGACAATGCTTTCTGGGCATCGCGAAGCTTCTGCTCTGCCTGCGAGAGATCGCCATCTTCTATGCCCAGCGCAACTTCCCACAGATAATCCGACGTGTTTTTCAACATCTCCTCGTTATAAGCTAGCTTCATGCGTGTCTGGACGGATTGCAGCAGAAGATAATGCGTTGTGTTGGGAATGGTCTCGTCTGGTCGCATGCCAACCGCTTCATTGAAAGCGATCGCTTTTGGCATTTGCCGTGTATCGAGCGAGAAGATTTGGCGTTGTTCAACGATTGAGGCGGCCAGCGGCTCTGCGAAATTCCGGCCGGGCAGGACCATTTCCTGCGAGGGGCTGCGGCCGGTCTGACCCATACCATCGGTTGCGACGAGTGTGATGCGAACCTTTTTACCAGCCATGGGATGTTCGGTCAGGTTGCGGCTGGTCAGGCCTTTCATGTCACGTGAGTTCTGGCGCGGCAAATCCAGTTTGAATTCCGGTGGCGGATATAGAGGCGTTGCGCCTTCTGCAAGGCCGACAGGTTCGATCACCGCATGAGCTTCGCGAATCCCATAGTCATCCTTGGCTGTGAAGCCGATCTCCAGTGCACCATTCACGGCGCGGCGGGGCAATTTGTCAAAGGCGATGGTAGGCGCTTTATCCGGGATGACGTTAAACTGCCAATGCTGACCATTAGCCTCCACTGTCCCACTTTCAGAAACTTCCATGGCGAAGGTTCGGGGTGCACGTGGTGTTTCTGTGGTTTGTGGCTCCGCTGCCGCAACGGGCTGGGCGTCGGCCTTGACTGCACCTTCCGGGGCAAGTGTTTTGATGTCCCCACCCACTTCGGGTTCGAATGTCACGGTTTCGTCGCCATCGCCGCCGGTCATACGGATCGTCAATTTGGAGGACTGCGGAAGGGAAAACGCATCCGCTACAGCGGCATTGTTGCCGGTCAGAAAGATCGGCGCACGTCCGGTATAGGAGGGCGGCGTTACCCAGGCATCCAGACGGATATCCGGATTCGCCGGTCCGGCTGCCGGGCGGTTTCGAAACGCATCGGCAATAGCACCAGCGCCATTGGAAAATGAAAAGCCAAATGCGGCGACCAGAATGAGTGCTGGAATAGCTCGCAATGCCATCTGGTCATGGCGGGCGATATCAGGCTGGGGAAGCCCCGCGTCGAGTGCTGCGATGCGTTGCGCCATGCGCAACTGGTGCTCTTTCCAAAGCGCGCGAGCAAACGGGGTCTCGAAGGCGGGGTCGTCTTCCTGCACACCGACAGGCTGGTGCGGCAAGCCATTACGCTCTTCCAGCAGGCGTGACGCTTCTTCTTTGGTCGGCCACTTCAGGCGCGCAATAGGCAAAAGCGATGTGATGAAGGCAAAGATGAGGACGAAAACGACAGCCCAGCGCAGAACATCCGGCATCTGTCGGTAGAGACCAAACCAGGCGAGCGCGATAAACAGCGCGGCGATCGAAAGTGGCACCAATGTCTTGGGTGCCAAACGTTCTGCAACGATAACAAGCTTTGCGACGAAGCGCTTGGATGTCACGCGCCGCGCGAGATCCGGCCTGTTTTCGAAAGCGCCTTTTCCGCCTCGTTTCGATGTGGTCATCAATCCGTTCTCCCGGTTCTGGCCACCCGATTCCACCATTCTGAAACGGCGAAACAATTCCGTGCAACGTGAGTGAAGATAACACTCTTTATGGCGAAGACGAGGGGAAGCGAGCGCTAACCCCCATTTTTCAGGCCCATTCGCTCAATTGTGATCAGTCAAGCCAGGCTGGGACAGAGTCGAGCGCGATCAATTCCTCATACGTACCGCGTGGGCGGATGACATGAAACGCGCTGCCTTTCACCAGAACTTCAGGCACCAACAGGCGCGAATTATAGGTTCCGGCCTGCACCGCGCCATAGGCACCTGCGGAACTGACGGAGATGAGATCGCCGGGTTCGGGGGCAGCCATCTCGCGATCGAGCGCCAGATAATCGCCTGTTTCGCAGACGGGACCGACGATGTCAGCCTTGATGCGTGGGCTGTCCGATGCACGTTGCACGACCGGGCGAATGCCGTGATAGGCCTCATACAGCGTTGGTCGAATGAGATCATTCATGGCGCCATCGACGATCACGAAGGTCTTTTCGCCACCATCCTTCACATAAATGACCTCGGTTACCAGGATGCCGGCGTTGCCGACGATCAGACGACCTGGTTCTGTGATGATCTTGCAATCCAGGCTTTTGAGCTCGTTCTTGACGATATAGGCGTAAGCATCCGGCAGAGGTGGAGGGTTGTTGTCTTCGCGATAGGGTATGCCAAGACCGCCGCCGATGTCGACATGGCTGATCGTGTGCCCATCGCCACGAAGTGTTTCCACAAGTGTTCGCAGCAACCTGAATGCGGATTCGAACGGCTGTAATTCCGTGATCTGACTGCCGATATGCATGTCGATGCCGCTGACGACGATTCCGGGCAGAGTGGCGGCGTGGGTGTAGACGTCGCGCGCACGCTCATAGGGAATGCCGAACTTGTTTTCTTTCTTGCCCGTCGAAATCTTGGCGTGCGTCCCCGCATCGACATCGGGATTGATGCGGAAAGAGACATGCGCCTTTTTCCCGGCCTTGATGGCGCGGAGGTTCAAGACTTCCAGCTCAGGCTCGGATTCGATGTTGAAGCAGTAGATCCCGGCGTCCAGCGCAAAATCCATTTCAGCAACGGTCTTGCCGACGCCTGAAAACATGATGCGGCTTGCCGGAACGCCTGCTGCCAAAGCGCGGCGCAGTTCGCCGCCGGATACGACATCGATCCCAGCACCCAGTTTTGCCAGCGTTTTCAGAACGGCCTGATTGGAATTTGCCTTCATGGCATAACAAACCATCGCGTCTACATCGGAAAAGGCATCCGAAAACACCTTGTAGTGCCGCTCTAGCGTTGCCGTGGAATAGACATAGAAGGGCGTCCCGACGGCCTTGGCGATTTCAGGCACGGGAACGTTCTCGGCGTGAAGCACGCCGTCGATATAGTGAAAATGGTTCACGTCGCTAAACCTTAAAGGAGTTTATCGAGAATAAATGGCCGTTCAGGTGTAGGCTCTACCTTGCTATGGGACGAGCGGGTGTTGCGCTGCTCTTTGGGCGTGCTCGGCGGATCGATGTCGCCTTTGCGGCCACAGCCTGAAAGAGCAAGGCCGACAGCAAGCACGATGCCGACTGGTACGATGAAATTGCGCAAGGTTTTTGAAAGCATGGGCCTGTCCAAAGGAAATGTCTGTATTCCTGATAACGAAAAACAGGGCGCTTGTGCACCCTGTTTCTTTTGATGCTGACCGAACGCTGGATTGATCAGTTTTTTGCCCGCCACCAGGCGATCTGCTTGCGCACTTCCGAAGGTGCTGTACCGCCAAAGCTGGTGCGGCTGGCAACAGAGGCTTCCACGGAAAGAACATCGAAGATTCCTGATGTGATCGCCGGATTGATCGACTGTAACTCTTCCAGCGAAAGATCAGCGAGGTCGCAGCCTTTCTGTTCAGCCATCGCAACCGCATGGCCTGTCGCGTGGTGGGCGTCGCGGAAGGGCAGGCCCGCCTCGCGCACCAGCCAATCGGCCAGATCGGTGGCTGTCGAATAACCGGATCCTGCCGCTTCGCGCATCTTGTCGGCGCGTACGTCCAGATCGCGTACCATGCCGGTCATGGCGGCAATGGCAAGTTCGAGGCTTTCCGCAGAATCGAAAACCTGCTCCTTGTCTTCCTGCATGTCCTTGGAATAAGCCAGCGGCAGCCCCTTCATGATGGTGAGAAGGGCGATCAGCGAGCCGTTAATGCGGCCTGTCTTGGCGCGGACGAGCTCTGCCGCATCCGGATTTTTCTTCTGCGGCATGATGGAAGAGCCGGTCGAGAACGCATCGGAAAGGCGGATGAAGCCGAACTGCGGGGTCGACCAGATGACGATTTCTTCCGCCAGACGCGAGAGATGCGTGGCGCAGATCGAGGCAATCGACAGGAACTCGAGCGCAAAATCGCGGTCGGAGACGGTATCGATCGAATTGCGGGTCGGCTCACGGAAGCCGAGCGCCTTTGCCGTCATATGGCGGTCGATGGGGTAGCCGGTGCCGGCCAGCGCCGCTGCACCAATCGGGCTTTCATCCATATGTTCGATAGCGTGGCGAACGCGCGCGCGGTCACGCCCGAACATTTCAACATAGGCCATGCAATGGTGGCCGAAGGTAACGGGCTGGGCCGTCTGTAAATGGGTAAAGCCCGGCATGACCGTGTCGGCATGTTCTTCGGCGCGGTCGAGAAAGGCCGTGATCAGAGCCGTCAGCATCGCCTCGGTTTTCTGCAGTTCTTCCTTCACCCAAAGGCGAAAGTCGAGGGCCACCTGATCGTTGCGCGAACGCGCCGTGTGAAGACGTCCCGCTGCCGGACCGATGAGGTCGGCCAATCGCGCCTCGATGTTCATGTGAATATCTTCGAGCTTGCGCGAAAACTGGAATGATCCTGCCTCGATCTCTGACTGAATCGTGTTCAGGCCGTGAATGATCTTGTCTTTATCTTCGCCAGAAATAATGCCTTTTGCGGCCAGCATGGTGGCATGCGCTATTGAGCCGCGGATGTCCTGGGCATAAAGCTTCTTGTCGAAGCCGATGGAGGCATTTATCTCTTCCATAATGGCCGAAGGACCGGACGCGAAACGCCCGCCCCACATCTGGTTGGAGGATTTCTGTTCGGTGCCGTCAGCCATGTTTTGCCTGCCCTGGAGTATTCAATGACAGAAAAAAGGCCGTTCAGGCTTCCTTCCGCCAGACTTGTTGCAATTGCCGCTATCGCCGGTATCGCCTGCGGTGCGGGTGTGGTTGCGTTCAGGCTTATTGGGTCTGAAGGTCAGGTTCAAGGGGAAGTCGCCGCGCAATCGGGTTTATGTGAAGGTGCGGCCAAGCGCATCGCGTCCTTGAAGCCGCTTCTGAAGGGGCAGGTTGCGGCCATGTCGGCCAGCGAGCGTCCCCGCGTCATACCGCTGTCCTTCAAGGGGCCGGATGGTGCTGCGATGACGCAAGCTGACCTCAAGGGCAAGACGGTTCTTCTTAATCTCTGGGCCACGTGGTGTGTGCCGTGTCGTGAAGAAATGCCTGCGCTCAACGCGCTTGAGAAAGAAAAAGGCACAGACACGTTTGAAGTTGTCACTGTCAATATCGACACGGGCGATGACGAGAAACCGAAGAGCTTCATGAGCGAATACGGCATCGATTCTCTCAAGCTCTATCGTGACAGTTCGATGGGTGTATTCAATTCCTTGAAAAAGGAAGGCCTTGCATTCGGCCTTCCCGCAACCTTGCTCATCGATGATCAGGGTTGTCTTTTGGGCTCGATGAACGGCCCAGCTGCCTGGGACAGCCAGGACGCCAAGGCACTCGTTGAGTTTGCAAAAGCAAAATAAGGGTTGGCAAAATTACCGTGTCGGAACCGGTGTCTCGCCACGGTAATCGTAAAAGCCACGGCCGGATTTGCGACCGAGCCAACCGGCTTCGACATATTTGACCAGAAGCGGGCAGGGGCGGTATTTGCTGTCGGCCAAGCCGTCATGCAGAACCTGCATGATCGATAAACAGGTGTCGAGGCCAATGAAGTCTGCCAGTTGCAGCGGTCCCATCGGGTGGTTTGCACCAAGCTTCATGGCAGTATCGATGGCTTCGACCGAGCCGACACCTTCATAAAGCGTGTAGATCGCTTCATTGATCATCGGCAGAAGAATGCGGTTGACGATGAAGGCCGGGAAGTCTTCGGCGACAGTGATAGCCTTGTCTAGCGATCGGACGAAGTTCTTGGCGGTCTCGAATGTCTGTTCGCCGGTCGCAATGCCGCGCACCAGTTCCACCAGCTTCATGACCGGAACCGGGTTCATGAAGTGGATGCCCATGAATTGTTCGGGCCGGTCGGTTGCCGAGGCAAGACGGGTGATGGACAGAGAGGATGTGTTTGTCGCCAGAAGTGCGTCGGGCTTCAGGACCGGGCACACCTGCGCATAAATCTTGCGCTTGGTTTCCTCATGCTCGGTCGCCGCTTCGATGACCAGATCCATTGCCGCAAGATCATTGACATCGGAAGAGCCGCCGATCAGCGAAAGCGCGGTTTTGCGCTCCTCATCCTGCATCTTGCCGTTGCTGACCTGGCGGGCAAGGTTGCCATTGATCGTTGCAAGGCCCGCCTCTATACGATCCTTGGCCAGATCGTAGATGTGAACCTTGTAGCCGGCCAGCGCCGAAACATGCGCGATGCCGCAGCCCATCTGTCCGGCGCCAATAATACCGACATTCTTGATAGGGGCGGCCATGGTGTGGTTCTCCTGCACGTGTTGAGCGTTGTGGCTCTGCGCCGATGTTACGCGTATTGTCGAAAAACAAAAGCGGCGCGTTCAAAAAACGCGCCGCTTTTAAAATGATGAAGGATCAAAGTGCTTTTTCAAGCTCGGGCAGAGCGTCGAACAGGTCCGCCACGAGGCCGTAATCGGCAACCTGGAAGATCGGCGCCTCTTCGTCCTTGTTGATCGCGACGATGACCTTGCTATCCTTCATGCCCGCCAGATGCTGGATGGCACCGGAAATACCAGCCGCGATGTAAAGCTGTGGAGCAACGACTTTGCCGGTCTGACCAACTTGCCAGTCGTTCGGTGCATAGCCCGCGTCGACGGCAGCGCGTGATGCGCCAACGGCAGCGCCCAGCTTGTCAGCCACAGGCAGCAATACTTCCTTGAACTTCTCGGAAGAGCCGAGCGCACGGCCACCTGATATGATGATCTTTGCCGATGTCAGTTCAGGACGATCAGACGAGGCAAGCGCATCCGAGACAAAGGAGGATACGCCCGGATTTTCAGCCGCAGTAGCCGCCTCGACCGGTGCTGATCCGCCAGATTGTGCGGGTGCGAAAGTTGCCGTGCGAACGGTGATGACCTTCTTGGCATCCGTTGCCTGAACGGTTTGGATTGCATTGCCGGCATAGATCGGGCGCTTGAACGTATCAGGCGAAATCACCTCGATGATTTCGGAAACCTGCGCGACATCGAGAAGAGCTGCCACGCGCGGAAGAACGTTTTTCGCAGATGCCGTGGCCGGTGCGATGATGACGTCGTAAGCGCCGCTGAGCGAAATGATCAGCGCTGCCAACGGCTCTGCAAGCTGGTTGGCATAGGATGCATCGTCAGCAAGCAGTACTTTCGAAACGCCGGAGAGTTTTGCAGCCTCATCGGCTGCAGTCTTTGCGCCGGACCCTGCGACAAGCACGGTGACGTCGCCGCCGATCTGCGTGGCCGCCGTCAGCGTCTTTGCCGTTTGATCGGAAAGGGTTGCATTGTCGTGTTCTGCCAGAAGAAGAATGGCCATGGTAAAATCTCCCTTTCGCGTTTCTTAGATGACGCCGTCAGCTTTAAGCTTCGACACCAGTTCCGCCACTGAGCCAACCTTGACGCCAGCCTTGCGACCGGCCGGTTCCTCGGTCTTCAAAACCTTGAGGCGCGAGACGATATCGACGCCAAAATCGGCAGGGGTTTTCTTGTCCAAAGGCTTTTTCTTGGCCTTCATGATATTCGGAAGCGAGGCGTAACGCGGCTCGTTCAGGCGAAGGTCGGTGGTAACAAGTGCGGGAAGCTTGAGCTCGACCGTCTGCAAACCGCCATCCACTTCACGGGTGACGGCAACCTTGCCATCCGAAGGTTCGACCTTGGAGGCGAATGTACCCTGACCCCAACCCAAAAGCGCTGCCAGCATCTGGCCGGTCTGGTTGCTGTCGTCATCAATGGCCTGTTTGCCGACGATGACAAGACCGGGAGCTTCCGCCTCCACAACGCCCTTCAAAAGTTTTGCTACGGCGAGTGGTTCGACAGCTTCGTCGGTTTCGATCAGAATGGCGCGGTCGGCACCCATGGCAAGCGCTGTGCGAAGGGTTTCTTCTGCCTTTGCCGGTCCGATGGACACGACAATGACTTCTTCCGCTTTGCCAGCTTCCTTCAAACGAAGCGCTTCTTCAACGG
Source organism: Hyphomicrobiales bacterium (assembly GCA_900472925.1). GTDB lineage: Bacteria > Pseudomonadota > Alphaproteobacteria > Rhizobiales > Rhizobiaceae > Agrobacterium. The sequence continues at coordinate 164,618 of UCJU01000007.1, read as the reverse complement.
AGATTTCATCAAACGGGTTCATCGACATCTTGACGTTGGCAAGCTCAACACCAGAACCGTCAGCCTTCACGCGGATTTTAACGTTGTAGTCCACTACACGCTTCACAGGGACAAGGATCTTCATCGACAGCCTTCCTTCAACTCCTGACCACACAGCGAAACGCCGGACGGTCCTCCTGATAATCAAGTTGCGACATGGATAAGCATTTTTACCGCGAATTCAACGGAGCAAAGCTCATCAAGTCATGCATGTTGCGGATATCTTACGTTAACGTGAACGTAAATATCAATCCTCACGACAATCTTCACCTCATGCCGTCGAAAGGCCGTTCCGTTTGCGACACAAGAGCTGCTTGCGGCCCCTGATTTTTATGTGTGACCGCGCGCGGGGTCACCAGAGTACGGTCAAACAGCGGCACGCCGCGTCTGCGCAGGAACACCACCAGAATTGCGCCCATCACGATTCCGCCGACATGCGCGCCCCATGAAACGCGGTCCTGCATTCCGAAAAGGAACATGAAGAACTGTTGCCCGACCCAAAGTGCCAGAGGAATGAAAGCTGGCAAGGGTACGGGGATACGCATGAAAACCAGAATCCAGACGCGGACTCTGGGATGCAGCAGCAAATACGCTACGACGACGCCGGAGACTGCGCCTGACGCACCAATCAGCGGCGCTTCGGATGCCGGTGCAACAAACCCATGAAACAACGCTCCTGCCACCGCACAGGCGAGATAAAAAATCAGGAAGCGAAAGTGGCCAAAGGCATCTTCGACATTATCGCCAAAGACCCATAGGAACACCATATTGGACGCCAGATGCCAGAAGCTCAGATGCAGGAAGGCATAGGTTACAACCGTTGCATCATCGGGTACCATCTGTAACGCCGGTTCCAGATGGGCGTAATCGAACACGACGGCGGGAATAAAGCCCAGGCCAAAAGATGCGGCATTGGCGGCCTCGTCACTGGAAAGTACACCCGTGACCAGCCAGACGATGACATTTAAGGCGATCAGCGAGACGGTGACATATTGCAGTTTGATGTATTTAAGCGAATTCGCGTCATGCAGCGGAATGAACATGCGCTGTTACACCCCTGCTAGCGGTTCTGACCGGGAACCCATAAAATATCAGGTTCGTCCGATTTTTCTGCGTCATTGGCAAATCGCGCAGCGACGAACAGAAAATCGGACAGTCGGTTGATATATTTCAACGCAGCAGGGCTCACCACTTCACCTTCGATGCGTGACAATTCCACCATCTGGCGCTCCGCACGGCGGGCAATGGTTCTGGCAAGGTGGAGATAGGCGGCTGCTGGTGTCCCGCCTGGCAATACGAAGGATTTGAGCGGCGGCAGATCGGCGTTCAAGGCATCGATTTCGTTTTCGATCCTGACGACCTGTGCTTCGACAATCCTCAGCGGCTCATAGGATAGAACTTCGCCAAGGTCCGGTGTCGCGAGATCGGCACCCAGGTCAAAAAGGTCGTTTTGAATGCGAAACAGCATGGCATCGAGATCGACAAGGCCGGATGTGTGAAGCCGGGCGACACCAATGGCCGAGTTTGCCTCGTCGACGGTTCCGAAACTCTCGATGCGCAAATCATGCTTGGTGCGGCGCGGACCGGAAACGAGCGCTGTCGTGCCGTCATCGCCCGTGCGCGTATAGATTTTGTTCAGTTTTACCATTTCGCGCTCCTATCGACCGCCGCCCGTCAGCCACAATGTCAACATGATGAGTATGATGGCAATGGCCTGCAACAGAAGCCGCAGCTGCATCAACTTGTTGGATTTGTTGGCATCCGTACCTTTGAGCATGTTGAACAGTCCCCGTATCAAAACGAGGACGACCAGACCCATAACGATGACCGCCAGAACCATGGTGAAACTGGACATGCTCTACTCTCCCGAAAATGCCGTGTAGCCTTTCTGGCGTTGTAGCTGATTGCGGTGTCACAGCGCTAGTCGAACTTGCGCAGCAAACGGTAAAACAAACCTGCGGGCAGCAGCCGCTTCAACAGAACGGCCTGCTTGGCCGGTGTCGTGACCAGATAATGTGGTTTTGGCTTGTTTGCGGTGAGCGCGTGTCTCAGTACCGCGTAGACTGCCTCTGGCCCAAGCTTGTGCTTGTTGCCTGGACCACTCCCATCCAGCCGTGCCAACTGGCGTTTGTATTCCTGTGCATGAGCGGACTTTTCAAGGTCGACATTGTCCTTGATATGCGCCAGCGCAGTGGAGGTGAATTTCGATGCAATAGGTCCCGGCTCGATCAGGCTGACATGGATGCCGCTGCCCTGAAGCTCCATGCGCAATGTCACGCCCAATCCCTCCAGCGCAAACTTCGAGGCCGTGTAAGCGCCACGGTATCGATATGGCACGAGGCCGAGGATGGATGAGCAATGGACGATGCGACCGCTGCCGTGTTTGCGCATGTAGGGGATAACGCGACATGTCAGATCGTGCCAGCCGAAGACATTGGTTTCGAACTGCTGGCGTAAAACATCGACGGACAAATCTTCGACGGCACCCGGTTGGCCATAGGCGCCATTGTTGAACAGCGCGTCGATACGGCCACCGGTTCTCAGCGCCACTTCGGCAACGAGTGCAGCGATCGTATCCGGCTTGGTATAGTCCATGATCAGCGTTTCGATTCCCTGGTCTTCCAAGGCAGCCCTGTCTTGATCACGCCTGACAGTGGCGAACACATGCCAGCCATCCGCATGAAGTGCCCTAGCGCAATAGGCACCAATGCCAGAGGAGCATCCGGTAACAATGATGACCGGTTTTTTCGTCATAAAGTCTGTTCCTGAAGTGCTAGGTGTCATGAAAAAGCTGGTTGGGACGGTAAGGCGGTTTTTGGTCGCGCACAATTCTTCTTCTTCGCGTGGAACCGGATTGCATGCTTATGCGCTCTACTAAGCGTGGCGTGACGTGCCTATGTTACCTGAGCTACAGATAAAATGCCGATTTGAGGAGGTGACATGGTTGCCGCGTTGGACCTCGTCCGAAAAGTCGCCTTTGATGCCTATTTTCATTTCGCCGAAGATGATGGTTGGGCAATGGCGAGCCATATGGCGCTGTCTATTCTGCTGGCTCTCTTTCCGTTTCTGATTTTTGGTACAGCGCTTGCCAGTTTTCTGGGTGCGGATCAGTTCTCCGAAACGGCCGTGCATATTATCTTCGATACATGGCCTGAAGCGATTGCCGCGCCTTTGGCAGCGCAGGTGCAGCAGGTCTTGACCATACCACGTGGCGGACTGTTGACGATTTCTGTTCTGGCCGCAGCCTATTTTGCGTCGAACGGTGTTGAAGCGCTGAGAATTTCGCTCAATCGCGCATATCGTGTCAGCGAGACGCGCTGGTGGTATGTCACGCGCCTTCTCAGCCTTTTCTACGTTGTCATCGCGGTAACCGTTTTCACCGGTATCAGCATCGTGCTGGTGGCCGTACCGGTTGCCCTGACGTTTACCGAAACCCGGTTCCCACTGTTGAAGGACGTTTTGGAAACCGTCTCCAATCTCGGCCTTTACGGAACAATCATTGTGCTTGCCGTCGGCTTGGTCGCCGCACATCTCTGGCTACCGGCTGGACGCCGTCGCATCTGGGACGTGCTTCCCGGCATTCTTCTGACGCTGATATTCTGGGTCATCGGGGCTGGAATATTCGCCTATTATCTCGCGACATTCGCAAACTACGCCGCCACCTATGCCGGTCTGGCATCGGTCATGATCGTTCTGGTGTTCCTTTACATGGTCGGGGTGATTTTCATGCTCGGGGCAGAGGTCAATGCCGCCCTGATGAAATACAGGGTGCGGCACATCATCAAATCAGGCATTCACAATGGCAGCCTGAGAGAAGCTTTAGAGGCCGAGCAGGCGGCGGATATCTGACGGCGTTTGACCATTCTCCCGCAGAACCTCAAGGCCCGTACTGCCATCGCTTTTTGACAGCTTTTTCCCGTTATCATCAACGACAAGCCGATGATGGTGATATTCTGGTGCGGGCAGCTTCAGCAGGTCTTGTAGCAGTCGGTGCACGGAGGTGGCGTGAAACAGGTCCATGCCGCGCACAACATGGCTCACGCCCTGTGCGGCATCATCCAGAACCACGGAAAGATGATAGCTGGAAGGCGCGTCTGATCGAGACAGCACGACATCGCCCCAGACCGCAGGCTCCGCTTTAACCTCGGTTTTCTTGCCTCCATTAGTCTCCATCCAATACAGTGCGCTTTGCAGCCGGACGATGGCTTTTTCCATGTCCAGTCGCCACGCGTGTTTTGCATTTGAGGACATGAGGGCATCGACCTCTTTTGCCGTCCTTCGCTTATCAAGCGGGGGATAGATTGGCGCACCATCGGGATCACGCGGCCATAATTTTCCTTGCGACTCGTAAGTGTGAACAAAAGCCTTGATGTCACTGCGGCTCATGAATGAGGGATAGGCCAGACCCATATCGATCAGCCGCTCCAATCCATGGCGATAATCCGTGAAATATTCGGATTGCCTGCGCACGGGCAACTCCCAGCCAAGGCCAAGCCACCTCAGGTCTTCGTAAATTCCCTGTTCGAATTCAGGCGTGCATCGTGCCAGATCAAGGTCTTCGATACGCAGAAGAAAACGCCCATCGTTCATCTTCGCCATGTCGTGGTTCATTATAGCCGAGAGGGCATGACCAAGATGAAGCCGTCCATTTGGACTGGGCGCGAAACGAAAGACCGGCTTTTGACGTGAAGGCGAAGACATGGTCTCTTGTGCCATGGTTTGTGGTGCTTCGCCAGATGAAGTCATGTGGGACGGATCCTGTGGTCGATATCATTCAAAGTTCGGCTGATCTTGACGCGGGACTGGCATTCCTTCTTGCGGTCGATCCGCGTTTGAATGTGGTTGCGCAGAAAGCAGGGCCTTTGCCGCTGCGGCTGAACCAACCCGGCTTTGCCGGCCTCGCACATATCGTCGTGTCTCAGGTTGTTTCCCGCGCCAGTGCCGACGCCATATGGCGACGCATGGAACATGACGTTGGCGAGATAACAGCGCACAATTATTTGCTTGCGACCACACCAGAGACGGCGTCGTTTGGTCTATCGCGCGCCAAAGCCAAAACATTGCACGGCCTTGCTGTCGCTGTCGTTGAGGGCGCGCTGAATTTTGATGCATTGAGCACGATGGACGAGACCGCGGCATTTACTACGCTGACATCGCTCGGTGGCATTGGCCCGTGGACTGCGCAAGTCTATCTCATGTTCTGCGCCGGTCGCGCCGATATATTCCCGTCCGGCGATGTCGCATTACGGGCGGCTGTGGCTCACGCGTTTGGAATGGATGCACGTCCCTCGCAGAAAATGCTCGATCAGATCGCCCTTTCCTGGTCGCCGTGGCGATCTGTCGCGGCCCGGCTCTTCTGGGCATATTATGCCTCAATGACACGAAGAGACGCTCTGCCGATTGCCTGAAATAAGCCTTTCTTTGGACGCTTCATTTATAGGCTTCACAATCCTGTAACAACCGACCTAATATACAAGATGTAGATGCAGAATCGGTCAGGAGACGCCCTTGACGATTGCCGTTTCACCACAGGCCCTGCCCGCGCTCGTTTTGAACGCAGACTACCGGCCACTGAGTTATTATCCCTTGTCGTTGTGGTCCTGGCAGGACGCGATCAAGGCGGTGTTTCTTGACCGTGTGAACATCATCGCTGAATATGATCACGCGGTGTGTTCCCCCAGTTTTTCCATGCGGCTGCCGAGTGTCGTCAGCCTCAAGACGTATGTGCAGCCCACCCGAAATCCTGCCTTTACACGCTTCAACGTGTTTCTCCGGGATAAGTTCGAGTGCCAGTACTGCGGAGCTCATGACGATCTGACGTTCGATCACGTCATTCCCCGCGCCCATGGCGGTGAAACGACATGGCTCAACGTGGTGGCGGCATGTTCGCCGTGCAATCTGAAAAAGGGTAGCAAGCTGCCCAAGATTGCTGGCATGGTGCCGCATCAGAAGCCTTATCAGCCTACGGTTCAGGACCTGCACAACAACGGTCGCTCTTTCCCGCCCAACTATCTACACGAAAGCTGGATGGACTATCTTTACTGGGATACTGAACTGCAGCCCTGATTGTTCTTATGACTTTCTACGGGTAGCACCGAAGAAAGCTATGGCCGCCAGGGCTATGCTTGCCAGAACATTCCAGCCTGCGAATGACAGGCCGAGAACGCGTAGCGCTGCGTCATTGCAGGATGGCGGTTTCACGGCGTTGAGATCGTTCAACAAGTTTCCGGCACTGGTGGTAATGGACGGCGCGCCGGTCGAGCAGGTGATGGGTCCGGGCCAAAAGCCCCATTCCACACCAGAGTGGTAAATGCCAAGACCGGCACCAATCAACATGGCAAGTCCGATAAGAATGAGCGCGGATCGTGTGAGCCACACGGGAAGGCTGAAAAGGCTCGCAGCAATCGCCAGAATGCCCACAGGGATTGCGTAATAATACGGATCGCGCTGCAAAAGGCACAGGGCGCACGGCGTGTAACCGCCAATATGCTGAAAGCCCAGTGCCGAACCAACGGTGAGGATCATTCCCAGAGTGACTGCGATGGCCGAAATGCTACGGGCCTTGTCTGCGGAAACTGCACTTGCCATGGTCTGTCCTTCACATTCGAAGCAAAATTTCAAAATACCTGATCAGATGGAAAAAGGCGGATACGGCGCCATCGAAACCGTCGCTCAATGCCTCTAATCCAGTCTCATCGCGCTTGCAAACCCTTCATTGATTTTGACCGTGCCTGCACCCAGCAAAGTTTGGCGAAATGACAATTTTCGCAAAAATCTATTGACCTTGCATGGTCGGTTCGTATAGTCCGCCGCATACCAAGGAACAAGATTCCAGAGTTGCCCCTTTGGCGGAATTGGTAGACGCGCCTGACTCAAAATCAGGTTCCGCGAGGAGTGCTGGTTCGATTCCGGCAAGGGGCACCAAAAACATTACCCTAATTCATATACTTAACGCTTTTTCAATAGGTTAAACTTCTGCCCGTGACGACAGGGCAGAAAAAACGTATCTCTTTGCTCTTAGTTGACGCGAGCGCGCGGTGAGCAAAGGACCGATTGAACATCCGCTACGAGAGTTGTTAGACGCTCAAATCAGAATTAGTGCGACGCGCGCAGCTTTCGAGTTGCCAGAACTTGCAAAACACCTCTCGCGCCGCCGGCCAGACGTATGCTGTCTCTCCTACATGACGTTGGCTTCTCGAAAGAAACACGCGCTTTTGAAACTGGAACGGTACTTCACTCAGCCCTTGTCTGATTTTAGGCTGATTTCAATCGCAGCAGCCTCAATGCATTCATCGTCACCAAGACCGTCGCACCCGTGTCGGCCAGAATGGCGGGCCAAAGGCCCGTTACGCCGATGATGGTCGTTACCAGAAACACCAGTTTCAAGCCGAGCGACATGGCGATATTCTGATGAATATTGCGCATGGTCCGTTTGGACAGATCGATCATTCTGGCGATGTCGGCGACGCGTCCATGCAGAATGGCAGCGTCGGCGGTTTCCAAGGCCACATCCGTTCCGCCACCCATGGCGATGCCGATATCGGCAGCGGCCAGCGCCGGGGCGTCGTTGATGCCGTCTCCGACCTTGCCGACGACGAAGCCTTGGGCCTTCAACTCTCCGACGATTCTTTGCTTGTCCTGCGGCATCAATTCGGCGCGCACCTCGATACCAAGGGTTTGACCAATTGCCTCTGCAGTGCGCTTGTTATCGCCGGTGAGCATGACGATCTTTACGCCCCGCTGTTTCAGCGAAGAGAGACCTGACATAGCATCGGCACGCGGTTCGTCACGCATCGCGATAGCACCGGCGAGCTTCTCGCCTACCAGCAGGACAGAGACGGTTTTGCCCGCGTCGTTCAACGCGGTGATGGTGACGAGGTGTTGGGTGGGAATGGCAACTCGTTCAGCAGCGGCGCGTGGCGAGCCAAGGAATATCTCCTGCCCCTCAACGGTGGCCGTAACGCCTTTGCCACCCAGTGCTTTCGCATCGTGCGCGGCGGGGATGATGACGCCTTCGTCTTCAGCCATGGCGAGAATGGACAGAGCAAGGGGATGGCTCGAACCCGTTTCGAGCGCCGCTGCCAGGCGCAGCACATCCGTTTCGGCAAGATCGAACGGCAGGATATCCGTGACCTTGGGCTTGCCCTCGGTGAGTGTTCCGGTCTTGTCGAGCGCGATGGCGGTGAGCTTTCCAAGCCCTTCGAGAACAGCGCCCCCTTTCATCAAGAGACCACGACGGGCACCGGCAGACAGCGAAGCGGCAATTGCAGCCGGGGTGGAGATGACAAGCGCGCAGGGGCAACCGATCAACAAGATGGCCAGCCCTTTGTAGATCCATTCGTTCCAGTCTGCCCCCATGACGATGGGCGGCGCAACGGCAACCAGAGCCGCGACCAGTACGACCGCCGGGGTATAATATTTGGAAAAACGGTCGATAAACCGCTCGGTCGGGGCCTTTTTCTCCTGTGCTTCCTCTACCAGTCTAACGACGCGCGCAATAGTGTTGTCCTGCGCTGCCGCGGTGACACGGACACGAAGGGCCGCATTACCATTGACGGTACCGGCAAAGACGGTGTCATCCACACCCTTGTTGACCGGCACGCTCTCGCCTGTGACGGGTGCTTCGTCGATGCTGCTGTCCCCCGAAACGATGACGCCATCGGCCGAGATTCGGTCGCCCGGACGCACGAGGATTACAGCACCGACATTGAGCGTTTCGGCCGGAACTTCGCGTGTCTTGCCCGCATCTTCCAGCAATGCCGTCTTGGGAACGAGTGCGGCCAGCGACTTGATGCTGTCTCTGGCTTTGCCGGCAGCAACACCCTCCAGCAACTCTCCGACGAGAAACAGAAAGACGACAGCGGCAGCTTCCTCCGTAGCATTGATGACGAGAGCGCCCAGCGCTGCGATCGTCATCAGCATTTCAATGGAAAATGGCGTGCCGGCCAATGCGGCCATGATCGCGCGGCGCGCAATCGGCAAAAGACCGACGAGCATTGCAATCGCAAAGGCGTAGATCTGAATGGCCGGAAACAGATGCCCGACACCATAGGCTACAACCACCGCCGCACCCGCCAGAATAGTCGTTCGTCCCTTTTTGCTTTTCCACCAGGGTCCGCTGTTTGGAGCGTGGTCATGCCCATGCAGGCCCTCAACAACCGGTGCCGCACCGACAGGACCATTAGAAGAATGACTGTGATCGTGATGGTGGCCATGGTCATGAGCGCAGCAGGAACCGTGCTGGTGAGGCGCATCCTGCTTGGGCGATACATCCGCTGAAAGCTGCGCGACATCATAACCCAGGCCCGTCACCTTTTTCCCGATGGCCGCGATATCGCTGTTTTCGTCATGGCTAACGGTCATCGTGCCTGCGGTGACAGAGACAGATACGTCCTCCACACCCGGCATGCGACGCACAGCAGTATCAATCTTGGAAGCGCAGGAGGCGCAATCCATACCTTCGACGCGAAATCTTGTCTGCAAAGACGTGCTCATCTGGTATTCCTCTCGGTTATGAGCCACGTCTTACGACCTCTAGCGACTAGAGGTGCAAGAGACCAATGTATCTTTTTTCATGATGAGACGTAAAAATCGCTTATCGGATCCGACCGTGATCTGGTTGCGGCATCCGAAAATCCCATGGGTCTGCTCAATAAGATGGATATTAAAGGGGCTGCATTATCGCATGCAGCCCTTTTATCGAGAGAGAGGCCTACTCTCTCCACACCGATACGGCCTGTGGCTCAAGGATGGTTTGGCCAAGTATGACCTTGACACCATCAGGCACTGCCCAGTTTTCAGTGCCGTAGTTGAAGGCGAAAGCGAGATTGCCTCGGCGGCGGATACGGATGTGGGCGGGGAGGGGCGTGGTTTTCAGACCGGCCTTTGCGGCAGCCAGCGCCAACACATTGCTCAGCAGCGTCTCGTCTGCCCAACATGCCAGATACAGCATGTTGCCGTTTTCCGTCAGTGCCGGGTCGCCATTGGAGAAACGGGCGAGAACCTTGGATGACGTTTCGACTGTCTCACGCCAGCGAATGGCCGTGCCGGAAACCTCTCCGCTCACCGCGTCGGACAGACCGGGCCGCAGCGTGGACACTTGAATGACGCGGTTACCGGTGGGTTCACCGAGCGGTCCCGGTGGAAGGTTTTTCGGTATGACGAAGTTGCGGTCACGCGATCCCGTTCGTGCACCAATCAGGATATGACCGTTCGCTTTTGCAAGAGCCGCCTCCGTTGCCACATCGACCTCCGTCATGCAGGGCACGACGACCAGTGAGTACCCCTCAAGAGAATCGCCCGGACGCACGAAATCGATATCCAGACCAAGGCGGCGAAGCGCTTCGTACCAGCGGAAGCAAAGTTCCTCGTAGCGGAAATCCTTGCCCTGCGGCTGGATCATCGTCGTCCAGTAGCTCTGATAATCGAATACCAGTGCAACCTGCGCCTTTCCGCTTTCTGGCAGATCACCAAAAGCCTCGAGTTCCTTGCCGACTTGCTGTGCCTCCAACCCACCGGGAGAAAGCTCATCCAGTCCTGACATGTTCAGGCCCGCATGCATTTGTTCCTGCGCAAAAGGCGCTTGCCGCCACCGGAAATAGCTGACGACTTCGGCACCGTGCGCCAACGCCTCCCATGTCCATAGACGGACCATGCCCGGCTTCGGCACCGGGTTCCACGGCGCCCAATTGACCGGGCCGGGTTGCTGTTCCATCACCCAGAAACGTCCTTTACCGACACTGCGATAGAGGTCGTGATGGTAGGGGGCGATATCCGGATGGGAGGTTTGCGCCCAACGGTTGCGCTCTTCTTGCGTGAACGGAAACTTCTCGACGAAGCCGATGGGGTAACTGTCCCAGGATGCCAGATCGAGATTATCGCCGACTTTGAAGTGATCGAAATCAGCGATGAAGCCCATGAAGTTATGGGTGATCCAACGACCGGGCGAATGCGTGCGAATGATCTCGCATTGCATCTTGTCGTAGGCTGCAACCTGATCGGATTGGAAGCGCCAGAAATCGAGCCGGGTTGCCGGGTTGCTTTCGGTCACGGTGAGGTTTGGTAGTGAAACGTCATCGAAACTGTTCAGCTCCATCGACCAGAAGACCGAGCCCCAGGCTTCGTTCAGCTGCTCGGTTGACTGATACCGCAGGCGCAGCCATTGCTTGAACTGCTTTAAATCTTCAGGACCCCAGGATGCGGTGGTGTCGTGGCAGCCATATTCATTGTCCGTCTGCCAGCCTGTCAGCCCCGGATGTTCGCCATAACGCTTCGCAATGATCTCAACGATACGGGCGCTTTCACGCCACCAGGTCTTTGATGAAAACGTGTAGTGCCGGCGCGAGCCGAAGCCGCGCACCTTGCCATCTTCACCATAGGGCAGAATGTCGGGATGCTCATCGACAAGCCATTTTGGTGGCGTGGCGGTTGGCGTTCCCAGTACGACTTTCAGGCCTGCGGCATGCAGCACGTCCATAGCGCGGTCCAGCCATTCGAACTGGAACTGCCCGCGCGCAGGCTCAAGCCGAGACCAGGCGAATTCACCGATACGCACAAAGGAAATGCCCAGTTCACGCATGCGGCGCGCGTCTTCAGCCCAGCGGCCCTCGTCCCAGTGCTCTGGATAATAACATACGCCCAGCATTATCGCGTCAAATCCCCATTGATGATGGCATTGCCTTGCCCGTCGAATACGTGGCAGGCTTTGGTATTGATGCCGAGTTTGAGAGTATCGCCCGGTTTGGCCGTAGCCAGACCATCCGCCTTGACGGAGATTTCGGAGCCATCGGCCAATTCCACAAAGAAAAGGGTTTCAGAACCCAGATATTCCGCAAGCCGCACGGTGCCCTCAAGGACGACATCACCCTCGCCAATGGCGCTGATGTGCTCGGGACGGATGCCGATGAATGCATCCGTCAGCGCAGCGCCAGCGGGTCCGTCGAAAGCAAGAGATGCGTTGCCAGGCAGGGTCAGGGTGATTTTGCCGTTTTCGGTTTTGGCCGGTACTTTCAGCACATTCATTTTCGGAGAGCCGATGAACCCTGCAACGAAGAGGTTGGCCGGGCGGTGGTAGAGTTCCAGCGGTGACCCCACCTGCTCGATTTTGCCAGCAGACAAAACCACGATCTTGTCCGCCATGGTCATGGCTTCCACCTGATCATGGGTCACGTAGATCATCGTGGCCTTCAGGTCCTGGTGCAGCTTGGAAAGCTCGCCACGCATCTGCACACGCAAGGCCGCGTCCAGATTGGATAATGGCTCATCGAACAGGAAGACCTCAGGATTGCGAACGATGGCGCGACCGATGGCTACGCGCTGGCGCTGGCCTCCGGAAAGCTGGCCCGGCTTGCGCTGTAGCAGCGGTTCAAGCTGCAACAGTTTGGCCGCATGGGCCGTGCGCTCGGCGATCATCTCTTTAGCATGGCCCGTCATGCGAAGTCCGAAGCCGATGTTTTCGGCAACCGTCATATGTGGGTACAGTGCGTAGGACTGGAACACCATGGCCACACCCCGCTCGGATGGGCCGATCTTGGTCATGTCCTGCCCGCCGATGGACAGCGCACCGGAGGTGATCTGCTCCAGACCGGCAATCATCCGCAACAGCGTGGACTTGCCGCAACCGGAAGGGCCAACGAAGACGCAGAACTCGCCGTCCTTCACGTCGAGGTCGACGCCCTTGATGACGCTGAGCGCGCCGAACTCTTTCTTGACGTTGCGCAGGCTTACGTCAGCCATTGGTCTTGCCTCCCTTGACAGGTTCCAGTTCGAGCAGCAGCGCGCTTTCCGGTTTCAGCATCGGCAATGGCAGGCCTAAAAGGCCGACGCTGGAAAGCTCGAAGCTGATATGACCGGCGAGCAACTTTTTCTGACCCTCGGAAATGCGAATGAATTCCGGCGTGGCCGGAAGCGTGTTGGTGATGGTCCATGTTCTGCCGAAGCCGGTGACGCTTTCTGGCAGTTTCAACGGTGCGGGTTGCTCACCCACCATTTGCGGCCCCTGCGCGACGATCACGACGATCTTTTCTGCGGTAGCTGCGCCCCAGACATAGCGTCCGTCCACGGGCTCCAAGCGGAAATTTGCGCCCGGTGCATGCAGTACGCTGCGCAGGCGTTTGTAGGTTTCGATGTAGAGCTTGAGTTCGTCGCTCTCGCTCGCCGTCAACTCAAGCGGATTGAGCTCGACACCCAGATGGTAGGCCATTGCCACTAGCGCGCGGAACGCCAGGGTGTGTTGGCGGCCTGTCTGGTGGTTGGGGGAGGCGGAAATATGGCTGCCGAGAATTTCTGGGGGCACGAACAGTGAGGCGCCGCGCTGGATTTCCAGCCGCTCCAGCGCGTCGGTGCAATCGGATGTCCAGACACGGTGGGTGTGCGCCAGAGCGCCAAAGTCGATACGTCCGCCGCCGGAAGCGCAGCTTTCGATTTCGACATGAGGATGCGCCGCACGCACGCGGTCCATCAGCGCGTAGACAGCGCGCGTCTGTGCAGACGTTTTTGCTTTGCCATCGCGCCCGCCCGCATGGGTCAGGTCGCGGTTCATGTCCCACTTAATGTAGGAGACCGCGTGGTTGGCCAGCACCGCATCGATCTTGGAAAACAGATAGTCGGAAACTTCCTTCCGTGTCAGGTCCAGCACAAGCTGCGTGCGCGATTGCAACAGCGGGCGGCCTTCGATCTGCAACGTCCAATCCGGGTGCTTCTTGTAAAGCTTCGACACCGGGTTCACCATTTCAGGTTCGAACCAGATGCCGAACTGCATGCCAAGCCCGGTAACGTGGTCCACCAATGGCTTCAGACCTTCAGGATATTTGCGGGCATCGATATCCCAGTCGCCAAGGCTCGTGGTGTCGTCGTCACGCTTGCCGAACCAGCCATCGTCGAGGACGAAGCGTTCGATGCCGATTGCGGCGGCAGCCGTTGCCTGCGCCTTCAGCGATACCATCTGGTGGTTGAAGTAATTGCCTTCCCAAGTGTTGAGCGTGACAGGACGGGCAGACATTTTGCCGTTCGGCCAATCCAGCAGCTCACTCCGAACGAAGGCATGGAACGCCTCCGTGTCAGGTCCTGCATAGGCAATGGGGCTTTGGTAGGTTTCGCCGGTGCCGAGAATGACTTCGCCAGGCTCGAACAACTCACCCATATGGATCAGGCGTTGGCCATCATCGGTGCGGTCGATGACGATCTGATGGTTGCCGCTCCAGCCAAGAGTAACGCCGAAACGCTGTGCGGCATTCTCGACGAAGATCGTGGGGAAGCGGTCGTGCGAGGTGCGTCCACGACGGCTTTCCTGAGACCACACGCCGTTGCCGAGAATTTCTTTCCGGGTTTGGAACTCACGTCCCCACATGCCGGTGAAGCTCGTCAGCTCCGTTTCGCCCGCCGGTGCCGCAAAGGTTGCCGCCATGCAGCGGTCCAGCTGATAGCCCGCTTCTCCGCGATTGGTCAGTGCCGTGGACATCGAGATCAGCCCGGACACATGTTCGGTCAGAGTTATGGAAAGATCGATCTTTGCAACGGTATCGACGCCATGCAAAATTGTCTTGTTCCCGCTGGTTTCCACCGCCCACGAGCCGAATTGCAGGGTGAAATCGCGACCCTGACGGTGGCCGGTGATGGCTGGCCAGCCGAAGAAGCCCATGCCTCCCGTCGGCAGCAGGACAGAGGAGGGGACGGCGATATCCATTCCGTTGATGCGGCTAGAGCGTTCGATATCGAACAGGGCATCTGGCGCAGTCGCTTTCGTTCCAAAGGACAGGATTTCCGGCATGCCGAGTTTCGGCAGGCGAATGTTGAGCGCGAAATTGTTCTTACCGATTGTGATGATCTGGCTCATCCCTTTGTCGCTCCCAATGTCAGTCCGGCAATGAAATGCTTTTGCATGATGAAGAACATGGCAACGGGCGGCAGCGCTGCTACCAGCGATCCTGCCGACACCAGATGCCAGGCGGCAACCCACTGGCCGTTCAGCGCGTAAAGCCCCGCCGTCACGGGCATGGCGTGCTGTCCTTGCACCAGAACGGTTGCCCAGAAGTAGTCATTCCAAACGAAGGTGAAGACGAGGACGGAAAGCGCCGCGATCGCCGGGCGCATCAGAGGTAGCACGATGTAACGGAAAATCTTCCATTCCGAGACACCCTCGACGCGGGCGGATTCGATCAGCGCGAAGGGCAAGCCCTTGATGAAGTTGCGCATAAAGAGGGTGCAGAACCCGGTCTGGAAGGCGACATGGAAGAGCACAAGGCCCATCGTCGTGTCGTAGAGACCGGCCCGCAGCGTCATGTCACGCACCGGCACCATCAAAATCTGGAACGGAATGAAGTTCCCCGCCACGAACATGAAAAACAGAAGCAGATTTGCTCTGAAGTTGTAAACCGCCAGCGCAAAGCCGGTGAGGCAGGACAGGGCAACGGCACCGATTACCGTGGGGATCGTGACCTTGAACGAGTTCAATATGTAAAGTCCGATCGGCGAGTCCCGGAAAACGGCCGTGTAGTTTTCAACGCCTGCAAAGCCTGAGGGGATGCCGAAATAGTTGCCCGCTGCGAAATCACCCGCCGGTCTGACAGAGGTGATGGCAACGCCGATCAGCGGTAACAGCCACAGAATGAGCGCGATGGGCAGCAGGATTTTGTAGCCTCTTTGAAAGAACGGCGACGCATTTTGAATGGGTGCGGGGAACATCAGGAATTCCTTTCCTGGCTCAGCATGCGCACGATGAAGAGCGTGATGAAAATCATCATGATGAGGAACAGAACGACGGCGATGGCCGCGCCATACCCCATGCGGAAGCCATATTCCGAAAGCGCCTGTTCATACATGAAATAGGAGAGCACCGAGCTTGAGCCGTAGGGACCGCCAGCCGTCATGACCGACACAAGGTCGAAAGAGCGCAGCGATCCGATGACGGTAACGACCATGGCGATGAAGGTCGCAGGTGCCAGTTGCGGCAGGATGATGTTCCACAACAGCTTGAAACCCTTCGCGCCATCCATGCGCGCGGCTTCCACCTGTTCCGGATTGATGTTGTTGAGGCCGGTCAGATAAAGAATCATGCAGTAGGCCGTCTGTGGCCAGAGACCCGCGACGATAATGCCATAGGTCACATAGCGCTCGTCGGCCAAAATAGCGATCTGCTGGCCCGTCAGCATTTCCAGCAGTTTGGAAAACATGCCGAAATCCGGCGCGTAGAACCATGTAAACATCAGGCCGACCACGACCTGGCTGATGACGAAGGGGAAGAAGAACAGCGATTTGTAAAGGCGGATGCCGCGCACATTCTGGTTCAGGAACAGAGCCACCGCCAGTCCCGCCGGAATGGACAGCAGATAGAGCACCAGCCAGATGATGTTGTTTTTCAGCGAGACGTAGAAGGTGTCGTCGTGAAGCAGCTCGGCATAATTGCCAAAGCCGATCCAAGTCATCTGGCCCATTCCGTCCCAGTCGTGAAAACTGATCCAGATTGATTCAAAAATGGGCACCAAGACATAGATGACGAACATCAGCAGGCCAGGGGCCAGAAACAGCCAAGGCGCTAGTTTTTGCTGATTGCGCTTCCAGAAACTGGGCGACGTTGAAACGGCGTTGCTCACGGCGGCACCTTTGGAAAATTTATAGACGTCGCAACCGGGTACCTGGGCGATGCCACTTACGGCACCCGGCGCTGGGAGGAACAGGTCTTATTTGTAGACGCGGGCACGGACCTTTTCGAGGCGCGCCAGAATGGCGTCGATCTTGTCGGGCTTGACCATGAATTCCTGGAAGCCCTCCATACCGGCCTTGGCCATTTCCGCCTGCGCATCGCGATCATAGAACTGGGCGATGGCGGTTGCCTTGGACAGCATATCGAAGCCAGCTTTGAGGAACGGGTCGGTCGGCTTTTCCGCCTTGTTGTTGACGGGGAGCTGCCCAAGCGTCGCGTTCATCTTTGCCTGTGCTTCAGGAGAAGCGATATAGGCGAGGAATTTCTTCGCATCGTCCTTGTTCTTCGCACCCTTTGGAATGTGGAAGGTGTCCGTCGGCGCTTCCTCGGCAACGGGGATACCAGCGGTGATTTCCGGGAAAGGCAGGAATCCGATCTGCTCTTCTTTCAGGCCACCATTCTTGAAGGTGGCAACCGCAAAATTGCCCATCAGATACATGGCCGCCTTGCCCTGAACGAGCTGTGGCACGGCATCCTGCCAGTCGATAGCGGCGTGGTTTTCAATGAAGTAGCCCGGCTTGACCAACTCGGCCCATTTCTCGAACACGGCCTTCACGCGTGGGTCGGTGTAAGGAACCTTGCCGGATGTCAGCTGCATGTGGAAATCGTAACCGTTGATGCGCAGGTCGAGATAATCGAACCAGCCAGCGGCTGGCCACTGCGCCTTGGTGCCGATGGTAAACGGAGTAATGCCCGCGTCCTTCAGCTTTTTGGATGCTGCGAGAAGCTCATCCCAGGTCTTTGGTGGGGTGATGCTCTGTTGCTGGAAGATGTCTTTGCGGTAGTAAATGCCCCATTGATAGTAGGTATAGGGAACGCCCCACTTCTTGCCATCGATGGTCATGGAAGGGGAGGCCGACTTCAACTGTTCTTCGAGACCCTTTGCAGTCCACACATCGGTCACGTCTTCGAAAAGACCAGCCTTGACGAAAGGCTCCATGCGGTTGCCCGCGTACCAGGCAACGACGTCAGGTGCATCGGCGGTCAGGAAGTTGCGGATGGCGGACTTGTAACCTTCGTGGTCGAAGTTGTTCCACTTCACCGTCACATCAGGATTGGCTTTCTGGAAGTCTGCAATCAGCTCTTCCATGGCCTTCTTCGGCACCGGATCAGAATGGTCGGAATTGATGGTGATCTCGCCTGCAAAGGCAGATGAGAACATCGCTACCGACAAGGCAAGCCCGCTAAGGCTTTTCAAAAGGGTCATGTTTTCCTCCCTATGACCGTTACTCTC
Source organism: Hyphomicrobiales bacterium (assembly GCA_900472925.1). GTDB lineage: Bacteria > Pseudomonadota > Alphaproteobacteria > Rhizobiales > Rhizobiaceae > Agrobacterium. The sequence continues at coordinate 146,646 of UCJU01000007.1, read as the reverse complement.
TACACTCTGGAAAATGCGGTATTTTGCACACTCCTCCCGAGCGTCACAGATGTCGGCTTGATCATCCGGCCGAAAGCCGCAATAATCTACCGAAATTCTACATAGTTTCTCCAGGATTCTAAGTTCATGTCAGTTTTACTGCCCGTCCAGCGCGATGAGTCCGTTCCGGTACATCCAGAGCACGATCCACGTCATCCACTGGTCGTGTTTGGTGATCACAGGTTCTGCGGCGGTGAGGCTTCTCTGGTGCAGGTTATGGCTGGCCCGCACATGCACAGCCAGGTAGAGCTGAATTTCGTGCTGGAAGGCGACATGACCTACTGGTTCGATGGCCGCGAACTCACCATCGGTGCCGGTCGTCTGTGCCTGTTCTGGGGCATGATACCGCACCAGGTCATTGCCCGTGCGGAGGGAACACGTTTCGTGTGCCTGTACGTGCCGATGTCGTTTTTTCTTGGCCTTGCCAGTCTCACACGCTTTCGCGACGCCGTGTTTCGCGGCGCGATGATAGAGGCGTTGGAGTTGCGCTCCTACGACAACGAAATATTCCAGCGCTGGCGCGATGAATTGCGCTCAGGCGACGAAGGTCTGATCGAGATCGTTCGTAACGAACTGAGTGCACGCGTTCTGCGCATCGAGCGGGATGGCTGGCGTGACCTGCGCGAAGAAGGTTCTGCCATCGCAAGCCTCGGCGCCAATGATAGTGAGCGAACGGAACATGTCGAGCGGATGCTGCGCTACATCGCCGAAAACGCGCTCAACAATATTTCTGCGGAAGACGTCGGTCGAGATGCGGGGCTTCATCCCAATTACGCCATGTCCATCTTCAAGCGTGCCGTCGGCATGACCATCAATCAGGCCATCATCCGCCATAGGCTGGATACGGCTCAGTCGCTTCTGATCGCCACGGATATGCCCATTACCGACGTCGCCTTCGAGTCCGGCTTCGGCTCTGTCTCGCGCTTCTATCAGGCCTTTTCGGACCGATTTGCCCTGCGGCCGAAGCAATACCGGGCCAGCATGAGGAGCAAGGCCTGAATCTATCGCCGATGAAATCGCTCTTCTGCAGCCGGTTTTCAACGGTTTCGCAAAACCGTGCAGGCAACCTTGGCGGTTCTGATCTGATCGCAGAGACGGTTGGCTTCGGCGCGTGTTTCCCGTCCTATTCTTGCTGCATAGCGAGGGCGATTGCCGAAGTTGCCGCCGCGTTGGCGAAAAATCAAGGCGCGCTCCTCATTGATGGGAGACGGCAGCCGCTCGATGGCGCGCGTAAACAGTGACTCAACGACCGCAGGACGGTAATGCGCCGCAAGCTGGACACCCCAGGGAGCCCAATCTGCAGAGCCGCTGAAAACCGGTTCCTGCATGCGTCTCGTTTCTGCAAGAGCGAGACATGCGTCCTGAAAGGGCAGGGCATCGTCCAGTTCGGGTGCCGCGACCGCCGGTGGAGCATCGCGCCATGTTTCGATCGTTTGCCCGGTGATGGCGAAGACATAGTCGCGGGTCTCTATGGGTAATCGACCGTTGGTGAGGAAACGGGCAAGCCCGCTCTCCCCCGCATTATATGCAGCCGCGGCGAAACCGAAGTTTCCGAAGCGGCCCTCCAGCTCCTTCAAATAGGACGCGGATGCCTCCAGAGCGTCGATCACATCAAAGCTGTTGGCCAGACCACGGCTCCTCGCCGTTGCCGGCATGAATTGGGCTATGCCTTCCGCGCCCTTGAAGCTGACGGCTTCGGGACGAAAAAGGCTTTCGCGCCAGATCAACCGCGCGAAGAAGGCGGGCGGTACGCTATGTTCTCCGGCAAATTGCGCCATTGTGCGGCACAGGTCAGCATTGAAAGCAGCCTTGCGAATGCAGATGGGATGCGGGCCACGATTTCGTTGGTAGAGGCAGGCTTCTGCGCCATCCTCTGCGCCCAACGCCGCCTTGCTGGTAAACATCGACATACTGACCAATGCCCCGAACACGATCAGTCCTGTGGCGACGAATTGTTGGAAGACCATGCTCGATATTGCTCGCTGTGTTCTGGGGATCACGAGATCGCTGAAGGTCTTTCTACCAGGGGATTGGGTTGCCGTCATAGGCAATAAAGGACCCGGACGCATCGGCGCCCAGCGCGTTCAGAGTTGTGAGAATGGAGGTCGCCGCTTCGTCCGGCGATACAGTGTGGTGACCACTAGCGTAAGGCTTCGACAAATTCGTTCTGACCGTGCCGGGATGGATCGCCGTCAGCACAATCTCGGGATGTGTTCTTGCATATTCGATTGATGCGGTGCGGACGATCTGGTTGAGGGCAGCTTTCGAGGCGCGATAAGAAATCCAGCCGCCCAGCCTGTTATCCCCTATAGAGCCGACACGCGCTGACAGAAACGCAATGATGGCTCGCTCCTTGCGATCGAGCAAAGGCAGAAAATGCTTTGCAATCAGTGCCGGTCCCACGGCATTGATACCGAACTCCCGCAACATGATCTCTGGGTTGACCTGCCTTAATGCCTTTTCTGGCGGATGTCCGTCGACGTCGAGGACCCCCGTCGCGCAGATCAGAAGCTGGATAGGCTTGCCTTCAAGGTTTTGTGCGGCTTTCTGGATGCTGGATTCATCCAGAAGGTCGATCTGACAGTGGCCGCGCGATAGCGCGATGACCTCGCCGACATGCGGTTCCTGCTGCAAATGCGCGCAGAGCGCGGAGCCGATGCCGCCGCTCGCGCCAATGATGACTGCGTTGAAGCCTGGGGGAAGGGACGTGAGAAGAGGATCGTTTGTAGTTTTCATGAAATAAGAAACGAGTTCAGGCGATCTATGTTCAATGTTGCATCCTCCCTTTCGAATTATCTCATATGCGTGGCTCAACCGAGGGAACTTCAGAGGTATCTCCCGGTTTGTAACAGGCGTCAGTCGGCGTTGCGTCACGGGGTTTATTCTGCATATGACACCTAAAATTGCCATCATCGGCTCTGGTCCAACGGGAATATATACGTTGAAGGGCCTGGTCGGAAAATCTGAACCGCTTTCCATCACTGTTTTTGAGAGTGAATCGGATCCGGGCAAAGGAACGCCTTACCATCCCGCGCTCAACGACCGCGCCATGTTGTCCAACATCGCCAGCATCGAACTGCCGCCGGTCTGCGAAACCTTGATGCAATGGCTTTTGCGTCAGACGGATGAGGAATTGCAGCGCTTCGGCGTAGAGCGCGCAAGTATCGACGAACGTGAGTTTTACCCGCGCGTTGTCTTGGGCGAGTTCCTGTACGCACAGTTTTCGCAGCTTTTGAACATCGGCAGGGCCAATGGCCATACGATTGAGGTCAAGGCATCTCACCGCGTCGCCGACATAGAGTTAAGACCGGCTGACATTCGCCTTAGCGTCAAAGCGCCGGACGGCGAAAGCCTAGAGTTTGCTTTCGATCATGTGGTGATGGCCACAGGCCACGACTTCCCCGAAACCACCGAGATCAAGCCAGGATATTACGTATCTCCTTGGCCAGCCCCTGTGCTAAAATCCATCAATCCATGCAAAGTTGGCATTCTGGGAACGTCGTTGAGCGGCATCGATGCTCTTATCACCGTCGCCACCGCACACGGCACTTTCCTTCTCGATGATAACGGCGATCTGCAATACCACGCGCTTCCAGACACAGAAGGCCTGCATGTGACGATGATGTCGAGAAAGGGTGTCCTGCCCGAGGCGGATTTCTATGGCGAAATTCCTTACCGCCCGCTCCAGTTTTGCACCGAGGCTGCGATCCAGAACCTGATCGCAACCAGCCGTCACGATCTGCTGAATGCGGTGTTTGAATTGTTCAAAGCCGAGCTGGTGACGTGCGACCCTGAATACGCCTCACATATCGGCCTCTCTCAGCTGACCGTGGAAACCATCGCCAAAGCCTACTTCCATGACCGCGAGACGACACCGCCGTTTACGTGGGCCGCGCGTAATCTGGCTGAGGCCGAAGCCAACAAGGCACGGAAATATACGGTGGAATGGCGTTACGCCATTTTGCGCATGCATGAAGTTATTGCACTTGCGATCCCGCATCTGAACGAAAAAGACCTCGAGCGCTTTCATGCGCATTTCAAGACTGTCTTCGTGGACGATTACGCCACCGTTCCGCATGCGTCGATCCGTCGTCTGCTGGCGCTTCATCGCGCAGGCAAGCTCGACATTCTGGCGCTGGGCAATGAAAGCGAGATCGACAATAAGGCCGTCGAACGCGGTGCGGTCGTGCACACCAACGGCAAAAGCCTGCAGTTCGATGCCTTTATCGATGCCACCGGCCAGCATACGCTCTCGGCTCGAGATATTCCCTTCCCGACACTAAAAAAACAGGGCGTTGTGCTCAAGGCAACCACAACGACATCGTCTTCGATGGTCAGCATGGATGATCAATTGGTGCGCACCGGCGGTATCGACCTGGACGATAAGTTCAGGCCTGTTTTCCACGATAATCTGACCAACCAGCTTTATTGTGGCTCTATCGCGTTTTTGCTGCACAAACTGCCGTTCGTTCAGGGCATCACCAGTGCGCGAGATATCGGCTATACGGTTTCTCAGGCGATATTGGACAGCATATCGACCCCGATACTCGAAGTCGCCTGATCAGGCGCCAAGCAGATGGACGCTGTCGCCCAGGCTTAGGGCGCCAGCGGTCTCGATGGACCCATAGATGCCGAAATTGCGTCGGTTCTGGCGCAGAACGGTGCGGAGAATTTCAGGATTTTCCGAGACACCCGGCTGTGCGATGAGCGTCAGCCCGCATCTTTTCGTTTCCTCCCAGGCCAGAGCGACAACCTCCGGACCGATTTGCAAGCGCTGACCAATCCACGCCTTTTCCCGAAACTCAGGATCACCATACGTTCTCAAGACGATCGTCGGGCGAAAGCGTCTGCTGTGAACGCTGTCTGTTCCGATGAGGTTGGAGAGGTGGTCGAGCGAACTGGTTGTCACCAAATGAAGTGGGCTCGGCTCATACCTGTCGACTGCAAGGCGACCGCTTTTTTGCGCCGAGCCCTTCGCCTTTTCGTAAGGCCAAACGGCAGCGTCGAAGCCGAAATGCTGAGATAGCTTCAGGTCTGTTTCAGGATCGGTCACCGCTAGCCAGTTTCCGTCTGGAAAGCCGATTTCGGGAGCAGTCGCAGCCAGGCGTGATTGTAGAAACAGCGCGGGTCTCCAGCGCTCTTCTTTTTCGGGAGAGGCCGCGAGTCCAGTGTGAGCGTCAACCACGCACCAAGTCCTGTCCGCGGGAACGCCATCTTCCTCGATCTGAACGGATGCCAATTGCTCCCCACCGAGCGAACTGACGGGATAGCGCCAGATTTCCTCGACCGTCCCCAATAGTGTCAATGCAATTCCGATCTTTTCATTTCGCCTGTGGACAGGGAACTGTGTTGCGCACGGCTGGTTCCATCGGCGATATCCAAGTCCTGCATGGCGTCCCATTCATACGGAATTGGCCAGCGCCACGGCATCCGCGACGCAGTCCCATTTTTCCTCGGTCAGCGTGGATGTGGCAATGCGGATATGGTCTCCTGGCAGAAGCGTGAACTTTCGTCCGGGATTGATGGCAATGTTGCGGGCCGCCAGCGTGACGGTTGCAAAGGGTTCGGAAGCAACGGGCAGCCACAGACAAAGGCCGCTGCCGGGGCGGACATCGACCCCGCGCGCTGTCAGTGCGTCGGCTAGACCGTCGCGGCGATGCTGATAGGTGGTGCGGGCTTGTGCGACGATCGCCCAGCTTTGCGGGTTGCGCAAAAGCCATGCGGTCGCCCCTTGCAGCACGCGGCTCGTCCATCCGGCACTGAAGGCGCGGTACGACTGGATCTGCTCCACGATCAATGCCGAGCTGGACAGCACTGCGAGGCGCAAATCCGGCCCCAGAGTTTTTGAGTAGGAGAGAATATGAATGGTTCTGTCAGGGAAACGGTTGCCGAGGGACTGCGACGGGGCCGTCGATATATCGCCCAACCCGTCATCCTCTATGATCAGCGTTTTGCTCCCCTGCAAAATGTCCCCCAGTTCCGCCATGCGGTCTGCGCTGACGGTTTGTCCCGTCACGGAGTGAAGACGCGGCTGAAAAACGAAAGCCGTCGGGCGCTCTTTGAGTGCCGCATGAAGAGATTCCGGTGTCGGGCCATGCTCATCGCACATCACAGGAATAATCTTCACCCCAAAATCCTCGAGAATATCCAGAAGCCGCATCGCTGTCGGGTTTTCGATGGCGACGGCCGATCCTGGGGAGACGAGGGCGCGAATGGCGGTGTACATGGCGTTATATCCGCCATTGGTCACCAGGAAAGCCTCGGGCTGATAGGGCCAGCGCTCCGTGACAGCCGACTGCAGTTCGGGAATGATACGACTGCGTTCGTAATCGTTGAGTTTGTCGACCGTTGCCGCATGTGCCAGAGCTTCGGCCAAGGGCGGCAAAAGTGCGGTATCCGGCACGGCAAGCGTTAAATCCAGCGCATCGGGGCCGTAATTTCCGGCACTGGCAAAACGTTCCGGCTTGGCAATGAAGCGATCACCACTCACCCATGTACCGTTGCGCCCACGCCCGGTGATGACCTTGTGGCGGCGTAGATCGGCCCATGCTTCGGACAGGGTGGCGGGGCTTATCCCTAGCTCGTAAGCCAGATCGCGGATGGATGGCAACCGTGTACCGACCGGCAAAACACCGGCCCGAATGAGCGCGCTCGTCTCCAGTGCAATACCGCGAATGGTTCTATCGGCTATTTTTTCGGCAAGCCAAGATGCCGTGAAGATATTGCTCAAAATTTTTGCCTTTAAATGTTCAATAACGTAATAACATTTGATGTTTGTAATTTGAACATTTAACTTTTGATTAACCGAGATTTTTTGTGAGCCTTCAGCATGACCGTTACGCTTCGCCTCGCACTCCGTGACTGGGACTATATGACTCCGTTGGTCCTTGGAGATGTATCCTCGCCTCGCCTCGATATCAAAGTTGATCGTGTCGGAACGCTGGTGTCCAATGTTGCCAAAGACCCCGCCTATGACGCCGCGGAAACATCGTTCAGCCGTTATGCGCAAATGCGTCACGACGGAGATGAAAGCGTTGTTGGCGTGCCGAATTTCATCATGCGTGGTTTTCGTCATCGCTGCATCATTACCAGCAAGGCGAGTTCCATCAGACAATTGTCGGATCTGGCAGGCAAGAAGATCGGCGTCACCGGCTGGCGGGATTCCGGGAATACCTGGACGCGGGCTGCCGTTCGTCGTGAAGGCGTCGGCGTCGAGGATGCGATGTGGTATGCGGGGCGTTTGACGAAGGATCACCCCATTACCGACCGTCTGGACGGCTTCGGTCGCCCCGGTCGCATCGAAGCGGCTCCCGGCGAGCGCCCGATGGTCGATCTGTTGCAGGACGGCGGGCTGGACGCGGTGTTCACGCCCTTCATGCCCAAGGGTTTCTTCGATCAAGATTCGACCCTGCGGCAGGTGCTCGATGATTATCGTTCCGCTGAAGTCGATTATTTCAACTATGTGGGCTATGTGCCGGGAATGCATTTGATCGGTTTCAAGGCCGAGATCGTGCGTGAGCATCCATGGATCATGGATGAATTGAGCGAGATTCTGGATGCGTCGCAGCGCATGTGGCTGGAAAAGCGGGAGAAATATGCCGATACGACGCCATGGATGATCGATGAGTTGCGCCGTTGTGCTGCCGATCTATCGCCTTCGTGGAATATGAATGGCTTCGAAGCAAATGAAAAAATGATCGCTGATTTTGCTTTGGAACTCTACGAGCAGAAAATCCTGCCACGCCTGCTTTCACCTGCGGACCTTTTTCCCATGCACGCGGTTGGCCGCTGACACCAGAATTCAAATAGGACGATCTTCCGAGTTAAACAAAAAAAGGGGAATGCCATGTACTCGAAATTCACCACATCCGTCGCTCTTTTGGGCTTGCTTGTCGCTGCGCCCGCGCTGGCGCAGGACGCAGCCATTCCGCAGCAGACGCTCAATAAAGATCTGAACGCCCGCCTGCCGGAGAAAATCCGCACCGATGGCAAGATGATTTCCGTCAACAACGGCTCTTTTCCTCCCTATGAAATCGTCACTGGTACGGAACTGACCGGTGCGAGCGCCGACCTGACCGACGCACTCGGGCAAGTGCTGGGCGTGAAGATCGAGCATGCGACGGTGGGAGGTCTTCCGGCACTTTTGTCGGGCGTCAATTCCGGTCGCTATCAGTTCGCGTTCGGCCCTGTCGGAGATTTCAAGAGCCGTCAGGAGGCCAATGATTTCGTGGATTGGGTCCAGGAATTCGTGGTCTTCGCCGTCCAGAAGGGCAATCCGAAGGGTATCGTCTCGCTGGACACGGCCTGCGGCCACCGCATCGCGGTCATGGCAGGTGGTTCGGCTGAAAAAGTGATCAAGGCGCAGGTCGAAAAATGCACTGCCGGTGGTAAAAAGCCGGTCGAGGTCCAGTCCTACACCGACCAGCCCAGTTCCATTCTGGCGGTTCGCTCCAAGCGCGCAGACGCCTTTTTCTCGTCGCAGGCACCGCTGACTTACTTCGTCTCGCAAGCCAATGGCCAGCTGGAACTGACCGGCGTGGGTGAAAAGAACGGCTTTGACGATCTTTTCCAGGGTGCCGTCGTGCCCCAGGGTTCGCCATTGGGCGAAGTGTTGCGGGATGGTGTCAAGGTCCTCATCGATAATGGCACTTACAGCACCATCATGAAAAAGTGGGGCCTCGAAAACAACGAAATCAAGACACCGGGTATCAATCTGGTGGGAGTTGAAAAGAAATGAGTGCGGCTCCCGCTCAAGTCGCATCACCTGCCGGTGGTGCGGACCCGCGCGATGTGGCAAATGCCCATCGTCCCTTTCAGACCGGCCGGGTTACGCTCTGGCTCATCACCATCCTGATTGCCGCCAATTTCGCATGGATCGTTGCCAACAACGAAAACTTTGGCTGGCCGGTGGTTGCGCAGTATTTCTTCGACCCAACCGTCATGCAGGGCTTGTCCGTCAGTCTCGGGCTGACCGTCGTAGCCATGTTGATCGGCGTCGTTCTGGGCTTGTTGTTGGCCGTTGCGCGCATGTCGCAGGATGTTCTGGCCAGCTCGTTGTCGGGTCTCTTCGTCTGGTTCTTTCGTGGAACACCACTGCTCGTGCAGCTTATTTTCTGGTATAATCTTTCTACGCTGTTCCCAGAAATTTCTATCGCCATTCCCTTTGGTCCGACGCTGATGAGTTGGGAAACCAATTCAGTCATCACGCCCATGACGGCTGCCATCGTCGGCTTGGCGCTCAATGAAGCCGCCTATATGGCAGAGATCATTCGTGGCGGTCTTCTGTCTGTGGACAGAGGCCAGGCCGAAACGGCGGAAGCGTTCGGCATGACCAAGGCACGAGCCCTGTGGCGTGTCATCATTCCCCAAGCCATGCGCTCCATCGTACCGCCAACCGGCAATCAGTTGATCAGCATGATCAAGGCCACCTCGCTGGTCAGCGTCATCGCCATGGCCGATCTGCTCTATTCTGTCCAGTCGATCTACAACAGAACCTTTGAAATCGTGCCGATGTTGATGGTTGCGGTCATCTGGTATCTGCTGATCACCTCCGTTCTCAATATTGGCCAGGGTTATATCGAGCGTTACTACGGCAGGGGCGACCGTCGCACTGCGACCGCTCAGGCGCCCGCCGTTCAGCCGGAGGCAACACCATGACCGCCGCACATCACGAAAAGCAGCCACTCGTGCGCGCCCGCAACGTCCATAAAGCCTTCGACCAGCTTGAAGTCCTCAAGGGCATCGATCTCGAAGTCTTTCCGGGAGAGGTGGTGGTTGTTCTGGGCCCGTCCGGCTCGGGAAAATCCACCTTCCTGCGCTGCATCAACCATCTGGAATCGATCAATCGCGGCTCCATTGAAGTGGGTGGAGAGCAGATCGGTTATCGTTTCCGCAACAACAAACTGGAAAAATTGTCCGGCAATGCCATCGCCGCGCAGCGGCGCAACATCGGGATGGTGTTCCAGCAGTTCAACCTCTATCCGCACATGACGGCGTTGCAGAACATAATCGAAGCGCCGGTCGGCGTTCACGGTGAAGGCAAGGCTCAGGCCACGGCCTATGCGCGGGAGTTGTTGCAGAAGGTCGGGCTGTCGGACAAGGCAGACAATTATCCGCGCCAGCTTTCCGGCGGGCAGCAGCAGCGTGTGGCCATTGCCCGCGCGCTTGCCATCAAGCCCAAGCTGATGCTGTTTGATGAGCCGACATCTGCGCTCGACCCTGAACTGGTGGGCGAGGTTTTGTCCACCATGCGTGATCTCGCGCGCCAGGGCCTGACCATGATCGTCGTCACCCACGAAATCGGCTTTGCCAAGGAAGCGGCAGATCGCGTCGTCTTCATGGATGGCGGCCATATCGTTGAGATGGGGACGCCGGAAGAGGTCATCGGCAATCCCCAGCATCCGCGCACGCAGGCCTTTCTGTCGCGCTTTCTTTGATTGACGTCAGCGCTGCCCCGGGCAACCGGGTCGGCGTCTTCACATGATTTCCGAACTGGAGTCCCCATGACCGTGCTCGACAATGCCTATACCCGAGTGTCCGATTTCGAAGATATGGAAGCCGAACTGATAGAGACGCGGCAGCATCTTCACGCCCACCCCGAACTGTCTTTCGAGGAAACCGAAACCGCGCAGTATGTCGCCGAAAAGCTGGAAAGCTGGGGCTATGAGGTCACGCGCAACGTCGGTGGTCATGGTGTCGTGGCACGGCTGACGGTTGGTGACAGCAAGAAAAGCATCGGCATCCGCGCCGACATGGATGCGCTTCCGATCCTGGAGGAAACCGGCGCGCCCTATGCCAGCAAGGTGCCAGGCAAGATGCACGCTTGCGGCCATGATGGTCATACCACCGTACTGCTGGGTGCGGCCCAACATCTGGCGAAGACGCGCCGTTTCAACGGCACCGTCACGCTGATTTTTCAGCCGGCGGAAGAAGGTGGCAAGCCGAGCGGCGCGCAGAAGATGATCGATGACGGCCTGTTCGAACGCTTTCCCATCGACGCCATCTTCGGCCTGCACAACCACCCTGGCGCACCGGAGGGCACGCTTCTTTTACGGTCCGGCCCGATGATGGCGTCTTCGGACACGGCAAAGATTACCATCAAAGGCAAGGGCGGCCACGCTTCTCGTCCCCACCTGACCATCGATCCCATCGTCGTTGCCTGCAATCTCGTCGTTGCCCTGCAAACGGTCGTGTCCCGCAATATCGACCCGACGCAGACAGCGGTCGTTACCGTCGGCACGATCCATGCGGGAGAGGCGGTCAATGTCATCCCGGAATATGCCAAGCTTGCGCTCAGCATCCGGTGTTTCGATCCTGTCGTCCGCGATCTCCTGCATGAACGGATTACCAAGCTGACACAGGCTGTGGTCGATGGTTTCGGTGCATCCGTGGAGATCGATTACGAGCGCGGCTATTCCGTTGTCGTCAACTCTGAAGAGGAAACTGCCTTTGCTCGAACAGTGGCGGAAGAACTCGTTGGCGTCGACAATGTTTCGACCTGCCACCTCATCCCCGGCAGTGAAGATTTTGCCTGCTTCCTGGAACATAAGCCCGGAAGTTTCCTGAGACTTGGAAACGGCATGAAATCTGCGATCCTGCACAGCCCGAAATATGATTTCGCCGACGCAAGCCTCACGGTCGGTGCTGCCATGTGGGCGAGACTTGCCGAACGTTATCTGGCATAAGAGCCCCGATTATTCGGGGAGTTCTAATGTGATCGTCTGTTTCGATATTGGCGGGACCGCCATCAAGGGCGCTGGCGCGTGGAGCCTCGATGACGTGCGACCTCTTGCGCGGCGGCAGACGCCGACCCATGATTTCGATGCCTTCGTATTGGTGTTGAAATCAGCCATCGCCGAGATCGGCGATGCACCGGATTGCGTCGTGCTGTCCATCACGGGCATTATCGATCCCGATACGGGCAAGTCCTTCATAGCCAACATACCATGCGCTCATGATCGCCCCTTGAAGGATGGTCTGGAGACCGCGCTTGGCCTGCCGGTTCTCATCGCCAATGATGCCGATTGCTGTGCCTTGGCAGAATATGGCGCAGGCGCTGGTCGCGGTCACCGGGTGGTTTTCAGCGCCATCCTCGGTACCGGTGTCGGTGGCGCCTTGGTGGTTGATGGAAAACTCATCAACAGCACAGGCGGCTTTGCCGGTGAATGGGGCCACGCTCCGGTCGCCGCCACGCGTGCGGGCAACCCGCCGGTGGACCTGCCGCGCTTTTCCTGTGGTTGCGGTCTGGAAGGGTGCCTCGACGCCATTTGCAGCGCACGCGGCATGGAAAAGCTGCATCAGCATCTGACAGGTAAAAGCATGGCTGCCGAAGACATATTGGAAAACTGGCAGTCAGGCGAAGCGGAAGCCGCCCGGACCCTAGACGTCTACATCGACATGCTGTCCGGCCCGCTGGCTCTGGTGGTCAATGTCACCGGGACAACCATCATTCCCGTGGCCGGAGGCCTCTCCAATTCGTCGGCCTTGATCGACGCTCTGGATGCTGCCGTCCGTGCCCGCATCCTGCGTCGTTTTCCACGTCCTCTCGTGGTGCAAGCGCAATGCACCATCGAACCCGGCCTCGTCGGCGCTGCGGTCCTCGGCTTTGATTTCGTCGGGCAGCGAGCGAAAGCTCTCTAGCGCTACTTTGGCAAAACTAAATTTTTTGGCTGCAAGTGCTTTTGGCAGTTTGTAATTGCGGTCAGGCCACGCTTTGTGCCGCGGCGCCAACTGGCCTTTTTCCAGCTTGCAGATGCCAACATGGTTTCGGCCGCAACCGAGAGGGTGTCGGGGATCCAATGCTTGCGAGGCCGGCCATGACCGGAGACGGGAAAGATCAATCCGACATCATCGGAAGACCTTCTGATGCTTGGGAATACCGACGGCGCAGGTGAGGTCGCGAAACGCGCTGGCAGATGCAAAGCTGGCCTCATGCTGAGCCGTCACGACTTTTCCGCCGACAGTCAGCGTCTCGAACCCTTCGCGGAGCCGCCGTTGACGCGCCATTTCAAGGAATGTCATCCCAAATTGACGCCTAAAGCTTCTCCGAATGGTTGAGGGGTTATAACCAAGCCTGATCACGTGGTCTTCAGCCCAACGGAGGTCCGGCCGCGTTTCGAGAGCATGTAAGAGGGCTGCAATCGCTGGGTCTGCAAGCGCGGTTGCCTGAAAAGGGTGAAAACGCTTGCAAGGGCGAAATCCAGCCTCAATGCATTCGCCAATCGTAGGATAAAACGTGCAATTCTCCCGCTTGGGCTTACGGGCGGGACATGTCAGACGGCAAAAAACACCGGTGAGACACATACAAAGGCCTGCCCGTCGAAACGTTCATTTCGCGCGAGTAAAGCTGCATAGAGGGTATCAGGGTCTGGAAGGTCAAATAGCATGCAGAATTCCTAGCCTGGCTGGAGGCGACGTGCCGCCGGTTTTCAGGCGTCTATTTTTTTTTACGGAGCGATTGGTTCACTTTCCGCGCTTCCGCTAGCGCCATCAGACGGACGGTATGAAGCCGTTCCCGCGGCGGTAAAGGCGTCGTGTGCTGCGGAGCGGGCTTCGGCAGCGTCGACAGCAAGCGCACTAAAAAACTCTGGAAACGCCGGCGAGTACTTGAGATCACATCGACAGGATGGGGTAGAGATCATGCTTGTATCGGCATGCTTCGAAAAGCTCGAAGATAGTTTTTACTCGATCCGTCTTCATTCAAATCCACCTTCGCAATACCGCAAGCGGTTCTGCCCGAAGGGCAGAAGCTCTGCTTCTGGTCCTGAGCTCGTGCGGCACAGCGCGGGGCAAGGGAAATTAGGAGGGGGATTGCCCACCCGTAGGGCCGTTCGAAGATCCTCGTCAAGCGCACCTGCGCGTCGTCGCAGACTTGCGAGGATATTCGAACGTGTCCTGCACCAGTTTAGCGCGGAAGGATGGGGAACCCAATTTCGCTCTTGTGGGGAAGGGGTAGCTGCGCTCCCCTTCCCCTTTTTTAACAAATGATACGAGTATAGGAGAAATCGGCATAGTGCCGCCTGAAGCGCTGGATTTCAGAAACGCTCGTGCTCTGGCGGGCGGAGAAAGCGAGTGCCGCAGGAGCGGAAGCGGAGCGGCCCGAGGGGTGCGCGGGACCGAACCTTAGCCCGCATGTGCGTTCCATATTATAAGTTTGGAGTAGATCAAAACTAACGGACTAAAATGCCGCTGTCGACATCTCTAAGGATAACCAATAGAGACCAGTGGCTCGATGAGCCAACCCCGGATATGGCCACAAAAAAGTCACGGAGAAAAACAGATGACACGCCGCATACTTATAACAGGAGCAAGTATTGCTGGCTGCGCCACGGCTTGGTGGCTTGCCAAGCAGGACTGCGATGTCACAATCGTCGAGCAGGCACCGGCTTTTCGGGACGGTGGGCAGAACGTAGATGTCAGGGGACCGGCTCGCGAGGTCCTACGCCTTATGGGGCTCGAGCAAGCTGTTAGAGATCTGAATACTGGCGAGCGTGGAATAGCGTGGGTCGACGACCAAAACAGAACAATGGCTCGTATTGACCTGTCTGATCTTGAAGGAGACGGCCCTACCGCTGAGCTGGAGATATTGCGCGGCGATTTGGCCCGTCTTCTCTACGAAGCATCGTCGCCTTCCACCCAGTATCGCTTTGGGGAACGGATCACTGATGTTGTACAGGATGAGAAAGGAGCACTCGTCAGGTTTAAAGGCGGCACCGAGGAGCGCTTTGATCTGGTGATCGTAGCCGAAGGCGTTGGCTCAAAGACCCGCGACATGGTGTTTCCCGGAGAAAACACACCACGCTGGATGGATTTGGCAACTGCATTCTTCACGATACCACGCGCGTCGACGGACAGCGAAACTGCACGTTGGTATAACGCTATCGGTGGTCGAAGCGCAGGCGTGCGCCCGGACCATTCTGGTACCACTCGCGCCTTCCTTAACATTCAGGGGCAGAGACACCTGACGACCGACAGAACAGTTGAACAGCAGAAGGCTTTTCTCAAAACTTGTTTTGAAGGCGCAGGATGGGAAGTACCACGCCTGCTCTCGGGCATGGAGACAGCCGACGACTTCTGGTTTGACGACCTGAGGCAGGTGAAAATGAAGCGTTGGTCGGCGGATCACGTGGTTCTTACCGGTGACGCGGCTTGGTGCGTCCCCCCGCTGGGAGGCGTTGGCGCTTCGCTGGCACTTGTGGGTGCATATGTACTGGCTGGCGAACTCGCGAAAAACCATAGCCAGTCTACCGCGTTCACAGCTTATGAAAGCATTCTGCGACCCGTTGTCGAAAAGTCGCAGAACATCCCAAAGATCGTCCCCCGCCTGACCCACCCTCGTAGCCGAGTGGGGATCACTTTGCTTCGTGCCGTGCAGCGGGTTGCAGCAAGTCCTGCCATTAGCAAGCGCGCCACGAAATCGATTACTCCAGCTCTACAGTCGTTCAAACTCCCGCGCTATTAGTCATAAGTCATCCCGAATATGACGAAATGCTCAATAGGGATGAGTCCCAGTACGTGCCGGAATGACACTGTAAGCTCTCTTACTGCTGTCCCATCAGGCTTTGATCAGTTGGTACAGCAACAGTTTGGTTGCTTTGGGCCAATACCAATCATTGCGGCTGTCGCAGGACTACATATTCCGCGACAGCCGCCAAAGTCAGAATTTATACGGCGGTGGTGGCACGGCCCTTGCTCATCACCTCGATGAGCCTTTCAAAACGGGTCACGACGTCAAGGGTTTCCAAGAGTCGTTGCTTTTCTTCGACACTGACTGATAACAGAGGAGCGACTGTGTCAGCCAACAGGCTCGGATCGCCGATCGAAGGCAGGCCGAAACGGGCCTTGGATCCTGGCGGAAGCGCGGAAAAATCAACATCGGCGTAGGTCTGATAGGCATCGAGAACTGCATTCGAAAGAGCGGCGGCCTTCTTTGACTGGCTCCCCTGTTCTTCAATCGGCCTAACCTCCGCGGCGAGGAACTCGCCATCTGTAAGGCGGGCGATGCCTGTTCGCTGAAGCCCGCAGACGGTGACCTTGAGGGCCCCGTCCGCCTGAGTCTGACGATCGACCACGTTTGCTATGACGCCCACCGGATGAAGCGCATTAAGAGTTGTGGGACGATCGTCGGCACGGTGCCTCTGAGCGACAATGACAACGCGCCGATCACCAGCGAGAGCGTGTTCCACGGCTTGCCGAGTTTTGGCGCGCGCCACGAAAATCCGCGAGATCATGTGTGGAAACAGGACCATGTCCCGCATAGGAACGATGGGAATATCGGTCCCGCCCGGAAAAGGCATGCTAGCCGGGGCCGAGGTTGCGGACGACTGGGTCGATTGGATTCTTGCGGCTAGTACGTTCCAGTCTCGATAGCCAAGAATTCGAGCAACGAGCTCTTGGCTCTCACTGTTAGTGAAGGTGACAGATTTAGCGTGAAGCGCTTCACGTAGCGTTTTCGCCATAGCTTTGGCATCGCGGAAATCCCGCATGAGATGATCCTTTGCACAAACGAACGGAGAGCGTCAGGGGCTTGCATTGCTGACCCGTTAGTCCGGGCAAGAGGAGCCATCAGTGGCTCGATACATTCACCGTACCCCATGGGGCGCAAGCAGCAGGCTGTATCTACCGAGCATCGATTGTGCACACACGTCTGTTGCCTGTCAATCCAAGCGTGAGGTTCGCTTAGTGGCCTGCTGTCTTGGTAGCGTAGCACCAGAGGCGAACATTGACTGAATGCGGCGTTCTCCTATTGTCAGGGTACAGGCAACGGCACTTTAGTTGTACGCGCTCTACAAGCGATGCGGTAGTAATCCCCGCCAGACCATCTGCTTCATTTGCAGATAAAGTTCACGCTTCGGCGTTGCGTTTTCCTGAACCCTGATTGCGCTGGATACGGTGTCCGCGAGGTTTCCTGTAAAACGGGGTCGGCGATAATCTCGGCTTACAATCACGGTTCGTTATTGTCTTAGCCGGGTTCGCTCACATCCAAGCTTTCAGGATTGGCTGTATTTAAACATGATAATAATACTCCTGTTTAATTGACCGGTACGCGATGGCGTTTGACGCCCAATCCTTCGGGGACTTTGCGATACCGGACAAACAATTCGGTTCATGCATGGCCAACATAAACGACACGATTTCTGACAGCGCTGTTTTGAGGACGCCATTCGAGCGCCGGTTGATGGGCGTGTTGGGCGGCCTTTATCTGGCTCAGGGCATTCCGACCTATCTGCTGCTGGTTGCCTTGCCGCCGATCATGCGAGAAAGCGGTGCGTCGCGCACGGCAATCGGCTTGTTTTCTCTGCTAATGCTCCCCCTCATCCTGAAGTTTCTTGTTGCGCCATTGGTGGACCGCTGGTCTCCCTGGCCGAAGATCGGGCATCGCCGGGGATGGGTGGTGCCCACCCAGCTTCTGGTGAGCGCCGGTATTGCATCGATGGCTCTGGTCGATCCCAGCAACGTGTCGGTTCTCTTTGCCATCTGCATTTGCATTACCGTTATTTCCTCCATTCAGGACATTGCGACGGATGGCTATGCGGTGCGGCAACTGACGGACCGAACGCGGTCCATGGGAAATGCGGTGCAGGCTGGAGCCGTCGCGCTGGGCGTTATCATCGGCGGAACGGCGGCTCTGGTCGTGTTCCATCTTGCCGGATGGCAGACCATGATCCTTCTGGTGGCGGCCTTGTCGCTTCTGCCGCTTGCCGCTGCTGTCGCTATGCAGCCGGAAGCGCGGGCTGCAGAGAAAAGCCAAAAGCCTGCGAGCCTGCTCGGTTTCTTCCGTCGCCCGAATGCCTGGTTGATCCTCGGTTTTGCGCTGACATACCGCGCCAGCGAAGGTCTCGTGCGGGGCATGGAAGGCACCTATCTGGTTGATATCAAGGTGCCAACCGACTGGATCGGCTATCTCTCGGGTGGTGCCGCCGCAACGGCTGGGCTGATAGGTGTTGGCATTGCCGCATTTCTCATCCGCAAGGCTGGATTGACGACAACGCTCGTTATTTTGGGTGGTCTGAGAAGCATCTGCTTCCTCGCATTCACGCTGAACGCAGCCGGCATTCTGCCCGGTATCTGGGTTGCGCTATCGGCTTCTGCGTTTCAGACGCTGATCCGCTATATGGAACTCGTCGCTATCTATTCCTTCTTCATGAAATCCTCTTCGCATGATCAGCCCGGTACGGATTTCACCATCCTCACCTGCGCGGAGCTCATCATCTACATGGCTGGTGCATCTGTTGCCGGTATCGTCGCCGACAAGCTGGGCTATCCCGCGCTGTTTTCGACGGCGACCGTCATCTCTCTTGCCGGCATGGCACTGTCAGTGTGGTTTCTCCAAAGGCTCGGGCGCTGTTCGCGGGCACCTGTTACGGCAGGTGTCTGAGCGAACGCGAATTCCACGAAAGATTCCACTGGAGTTGATCTTATGGACACGTTCCAACGGCACGATAACGAGTTCTATCTCAAGCGTCAGGCGCGCCGAGAATCCAATGCCCGCAGCTACCCACGCCGCTTCCCGCTGGCCCTGAAATCCGCCTTCGGCTGCATGGTGACCGATGTCGAGGGCCGGACCTATATCGATTGCCTTGCTGGCGCCGGAACGCTGGCACTGGGGCACAACCATCCTGAGGTTATCGCAAGCCTGCAAGAGGTTCTCACCTCGGGTCTGCCGCTTCACACGCTTGATCTCGTCACCCCGGTCAAAGACAAATTCGTATCGGATATCTATGAAACGCTGCCCGCAGGTCTGCGCGAGGAAGCCAAAATCCAGTTCTGCTCACCCAGCGGCACGGATGCAGTGGAAGCCGCGATAAAGCTTGCCAAGACGGCCACGGGTCGCACCGATATCGTCGCGTTTCGGGGTGCCTATCACGGAATGTCGCAAGGCTCGCTCTCCCTCATGGGGTCTTTGGGGCCAAAGGCGGATGTTGGCCAGTTGATGCCGGGCACGCACTTCTTCCCTTACCCCTACGCCTATCGTTGCCCCTTCGGACGGGGCGGGGCCGAAACCGCAACGCTTGCCGCCGACTATTTCGAATCCGCGCTACGTGATCCCGAAGGCGGCATCAATCTGCCAGCTGCCGTCATTCTGGAAGCCGTTCAGGGTGAGGGCGGCGTTATCCCTGCACCGGTGGAATGGCTGCGCCGGGTTCGTGCTTTGACGCGTGAACTCGGCATTCCGCTCATCCTCGATGAGGTGCAGAGCGGCGTTGGTCGCACCGGAACATTCTATGCCTTCCAGAAGGCAGGCATCGTTCCTGATATCATCGTTCTTTCCAAAGCTATCGGCGGCGGTCTGCCAATGGCTGTCATGATCTATCGCGAAGGTCTCGATCTGTGGAAGCCGGGTGCCCATGCAGGCACGTTCCGGGGTAACCAACTGGCCATGGCGGCGGGCTCCAAAACGCTTGAAATCATCAAGCGGGATGGTCTGGTCGAGCGCGCAGCCATTGCCGGACGCAGGCTACGTGCCAATTTGGAGCGCATTCAGATGCAGACGCCCTATATTGGCGATATCAGAGGTGAGGGCCTGATGCTCGGCGTCGAGATGATCGACCCAACGCGCAAGCCGGATAGTGCGGGCCAGCCTCCCCATGGCGGGGAGATGGCACGAGCAATACAAAGCGAGGCCTTTAGAGCTGGACTTATTCTGGAAACCGGTGGACGTAACGGCAGCGTGCTGCGGTTCCTGCCGCCGCTCACCATTTCCGATGCCGAGATTGATCAGGTGTCGAATATTCTGTCCGACACGTTTTCGCGCCTTGGACGCCATGCGGCATGAATGTGACCGTATTGCAAAGCAAAAAGATGCTTGCCGCCAGCGATGAGCTTTCAGCGTCTATCCTCGGCCCCAGCCTCGCGTCGCAAACATCCTATCGCACGGCGATGATCGATGCTGTGGAGCTGGTCGTGCAGAACGCGTCCAGGCAACGGGTTCATTCGGGCGTTGATGCGGATGATCTGCGCGGCTTTCTGTCATCACTGGATGTCTTCCCGCAAAAGGGCACCGGTCTCTCCGCAGCGCTTGAGGATATTGGCGTTCCGGCGGTTCGGCATGCGCTCGATGTGGGAAACCCGGTAACCATGGCGCATCTGCATTGCCCGGTGGCTGTGCCCGCACTGGCGGCTGAAGTGCTGATTTCCGCCACCAACCAGTCGCTGGATTCCTGGGACCAGTCGCCCTTCGCGACACTGGTCGAGGAGCGGGTTCTGACCTGGCTGACGCAGTTTGCCGGTTTGCCCGCAACGGCGAGCGGCAGCTTTACCAGTGGCGGCAGTCAGTCCAACATGACGGCGCTGTATCTGGCAACCGAACGGTACGGTGCGGCGGCGAGAAGCCGGGGCGTGATTTTTACCTCCGAGCAATCGCATTTCAGCATCCGCAAAAGCGCCTCCGTTCTGGGCTTCGCCAGCGATGCCGTCGTAACGGTGCCGACGGATATCGAAGGCCGCATGTCGGTTTCGGCTTTGAAAGAGGCTGTCGATGACGCCAAAGAGCGAGGCCGCTTGCCCTTCGTCGTGGTGGCAACGGCGGGAACGACCGATCTCGGTGCGATCGATCCCTTGAGCGAAGTGGCTGATCTCGCTGCATCGCAAGGGCTGTGGCTACATATGGATGCCGCCTATGGCGGCGGGCTTTTGTTTTCCCGGCATCGGGATCGCCTCGACGGCATCGAACGAGCGGATTCCGTCGCGCTCGATTTCCACAAAATGCTGTTTCAGCCAATCAGCTGCGGTGCTTTGTTGTTGCGTGAGGCCAAGCATTTCTCGCCGCTGTCGATGAAAGCCGATTACCTGAACCCCGAGGTCTCGATTTTCGGAGATGTGCCGAACTTCGTGGAATCATCCGTCCAGACGACACGCCGAAGCGATGCCCTGAAGGTTTTGATGACGCTGCGTGCCATCGGTCAGGATGGCCTCGATGCGTTGATCTGCCGAACGCTGGACAACGCACTGGCTGCGGCTGATTCCATCCGTGCACGGGATTATCTGCGATTGGCGCAGCAGCCCACCCTGTCCACCGTCCTTTTCCGATATGTTTCACCACACGGAAATGCGCGATCCGACGAGTTGACGCTGGCCATCCGCGCCGAGCTCTTCCGCACCGGTACCGCAGCACTTGCGACCACCGTCCTGGATGGGCGGGTTCATTTCAAACTGACGCTTCTCAACCCGAATTCGACACCTGACGTCATCGACCGCGTTCTGGATGCGGTTGGAACCATGGCGCGCGAACTGGAGAACGACCATGTACGCCCGTAAGGCAGCAACCCTCGCCCTTCGATCCCTTCTCAACTGCGTGACCCGCGAATATGCCAGCCGCCTCGTCTGGGGCCATGACGGCAGTGGCCAGAAACTGACGCTGAATTTTCCAGGTCATGGTGGCAGCCTGAAGATCCCGGTGCTTTATCGCTCCGCGACGGGCCATCATTTGTTCGGTGAACCAATCATGCTGAGCGATGATCATGGCACCCGCACCGTTAGCGCTACCGACACAATCAGCATCATCATCGAGCGGATCGAGGCAAACGCTTCCGACGAAGGACGTCGCGACCTGCTCAACCGCGCGCATTCCAGCCGTCTGCTGGTGGAAGCTGCCCTTCAGGAGCGTCAGGCCGATCTTGACAAACTCGCCGGTGAGGACGTTTCCTTTATCGAGGCAGAACAGGGCCTGATAGCCGGGCACGGCATTCACCCTTGCCCGAAAAGCCGCGATGGCATGACGAAAGAGGAAGGTAAACGATATTCACCGGAATTCGCCGCAAGCTTTCCGTTGCGCTGGTTTGCGGTTTCCCGTGACATCTATCATGCGGGACATTCCCATGGTTCGCCGTCTGTCGAGGCATGGTTGAGTGCTGTAGAGGCCGAAACGCTGGACGCGTTGCGCAGCCGGTTGCCGGACGGAGACTTTGCATTTCTGCCGGTCCACCCCTGGCAGGCGGATGCCATGCTGAAAGATGCTGATGTCGCGACATTGGTGTCTTCCGGAAAAATCGTGGATTGCGGAGAGGCCGGAAAGCCTTGGTTTCCAACATCCTCTGTTCGCACGCTCTATCGGCCCGATGCACCCTTCATGCTGAAGCTCTCGCTTGGCATCGGCATCACCAATTCTGTGCGCATCAATCTGGCGCGTGAGCTTTTGCGTGGCGATGACATGTACCGCTTTCGGGCAAGCGCACTTTGGAGTGCTCTTTCAACGGACTATCCCGGTCTGAACTTCATGCCTGACCCGGCCTATATCGGCGTCGCGGTTGGTGGCGAGGTGATTGATGGGTTGTCCGTGTCGATGCGTGAAAACCCGTTCCATGGGTCAGAGGCCGGACGCAATGTCACGCTTCTGGCGGCGCTATGCGAGCATTTGCCGGAGCGCGGCAGTCGGCTTGGTTTGTTGATCCGCAAGCGGGCCGATATTGAAAACCGGGCGGTAGAGGCTGTTGCGGAAGATTGGTTTGCCCGTTTCCTTTCCGTTTTCGTAACCCCGGTGCTTGCGCTTTACCTGCGCCACGGTATCGCCATTGAAGCGCACCAACAGAACATGGTGCTGTAAATTGCCGAGGGTTATCCTGTTGCGGCTTTCTACCGGGACAACCAGGGATTCTTCCATCATCAACGCGCCCATGGACCGCTGAATGCGGGCATTCCGGGCATTGGCGAGCGCAGCGAATCCGTCTTTGGAGAGGAAGCTGTAGACGAGCGTGTGCTCTATTACGGCTTCATCAATTCAACTTTGGGCATGATCGGCGCTCTTGGTCGTGAGGGTCTGATCGATGAAGAACGGCTGATCGCAATGCTGCGTGAAGTGCTGTTGCAACTGGACGTGAAGGAAGGCGGTCAATCCCGCCTCATCAGCAAGATGCTGGCGCCGGTTCTGCAATGCAAAGCAAACCTGAGAACGCGGCTTGCGCAGATGGACTGGTCGGGCCGCTGGAAACACAGTCCGTTTATCTGGAAATCGACAATCCGCTGTTTCAGAGCGTCCGGGTGCAGGCCCATGGCTGATCTGACCACGGCCAGCAGCCAGTTTGCCTATTCGAGATACGATCCGGATATTGGCCGCACCGTCAGTTTCCGGATGCTGGACAAGAACCGCGATCTCGATATGCTTTGGCGGTGGATGAACCAGCCGCATGTGGTGCCGCAATGGAAGATGGCAAAGCCGAAAGAGGATATTGCCGCCTACATCGACACCAATCTGGCCGATCCGCATCAGGACCCCTATATCGGCTTCATCGATGGCGCGCCCATGAGCTATTGGGAAGCCTATTGGGCAAAGGACGATATTCTCGGCCGCCATTATCCGGCAGCGGAGAAGGATCGCGGCTGGCACATGCTGGTGGGAGAGCCGTCGTTTCTTGGCCACGGCATTGCGCCAGCGGTGATCCGCGCCTTCACGCGCTTTCTCTTTCTGGATGACCCCGCAACGGAGAAGGTGGTGGGTGAACCGAGCGTCGCCGCCCGTCGCCTGCTTCGCTACGCCCCCATCTGCGCCTTCGAGGAGCAGGGGGAAATCGATTTACCGGACAAGCGTGCCAAGCTGATGTTTTGCCACAGGCAGCGCTTCACCGAACAATTTGGACTTTGATCATGACAACACTCGATCTGACCGGCGTCGGTGTCGGACCATTCAATCTTGGCCTTGCCTCGCTTCTGTCTTCCCACCCGCAGATCTCGGCCACGTTTCTGGAGCGCAAGCCGAGCTTCCGATGGCATGAGGGCCTCATTCTGCCTGGCACCACGCTGCAAGTGCCGTTCCTTGCCGATCTCGTATCCATGGCGGACCCGACGCACCGTTTGAGCTTCCTCAATTACCTTGCGGTACACGACCGCCTCTACAAGTTCTATTTCTACGAAAACTTCCTGATCCCGCGTCAGGAATATGATGATTACTGCCGCTGGGCCTCGCAGCAGCTGGAAAGCTGCCGGTTCGGGGAGAGCGTCATCGATGTGCGCCACGATGCGGCCTCGCAAACATTCGTGACGGAAACGCGATCCCTTACCGGCGCGATGCGCAGCTATCACAGCCGCAACATAGCTCTGGGCATCGGCACCGCGCCGTATTTGCCCGCATGGGCAGGGATGCGCGGAAATGCGCCGATTTTCCATTCTGCAGAATTTGCAAAGCGCAAATCGGAACTGACCAAAGCGCGTCGGGTCACCGTCATCGGCTCTGGCCAGAGTGCTGCTGAATGCGTGCTGGCGCTGTTCAACGAATTGACGCCTGAACGGATCGCAGCCGGCGCTTCCATTCGCTGGATCACCCGCTCGGCAGGGTTCTTCCCCATGGAATATTCCAAGCTCGGGCTGGAATATTTTACGCCCGATTACATGCGTGCGTTCCATACTTTGCCGCGTTCGAAGAAACGCGACGTCGTTAAAGATCAGGGGCTGCTCTACAAGGGTATCAGCTTCTCGACCATCTCCGACATTTTCGAACTTCTCTATGAGCGTTCCATCGGCGGTCGCGATCCCGGCCTGTCGCTAGCGCCTCATTGCGAAGTGACCAATGTCGAAGGCACAGGCTTCTCCGGCAGCTTGAAGATCGGCGTCCGCCACAATCTGTCCGAGGAGGAAAGCATCGTGGAGGCCGACGCTATCGTGGCTGCGACAGGATATCGCCACGCTTGGCCTGAATGGCTGGACAGGCTGAAAGGCGATATTCTGGACACCTGCGAGCGCGGCGATCTCATTGTCGGCGCTGATTTCAGAGCGCAGCGCCGCGATGGTGGCAAGGGTGCCATCTTCGTTCAGAACGCCGAAACGTTCCAGCATGGTGTCGGCGCGCCCGATCTTGGGCTCGGCGCGTTCCGCAACGCCGTCATCATCAATCAGTTGCTTGAAAAAGAGCATTACCGGGTCACGGCTCGCTCCGCATTCCAGAGCTTTGGAGTGCCGCAAGACCCTGCACAACACTCGAAAATGTCAGGAGATGTCTATGCCCGCGCCGTTTGAAACAGTTTTTCAGCCCGCTTTCGCACCGACTCTGTGGAAGGAAACATCCCGTCGCCTGCTGGCCAAGGTTATCGAAGAATTTGCGTATGAGCGCGTTTTCCCGGTCAAGCGGGAGACGCCCGGCCATTACCGGATTGAATTTCCTGACGCATCCTACAGCTTCAAGGCAAAACGCTATGTGTTCGACAACCTCTCGGTCGAGCCACACAGCATCGTAAAACATGCCGATGGTATCGACACGCCGGTCCATGATCCACTCGCCTTTTGCGCAGAGGTGCTGCCGGAGCTTGGCGTGAAGCCGATGACGGTCGCGCATTTTATCCGCGAGCTTGGCAACACGCTGGTCTCGGATGCCCATATCGCGGCACGTGCCAGCAAGACGGGAGCCGAACTCGCCGAACTGGACGATATCCGTATGGAAGGCGAGACGACCGGCCACCCTTGGGTCACCGTCAGCAAGGGACGCATCGGTCTGGGTTATGCCGACTATCTGGCCTATACGCCGGAAAACCGTGCGACGATGAAAATCGTCTGGATCGGCGTCAGCCGCGAGCGTGCGTCCTTCGTTGCCGAAGAAGGCATGACGAATGAGACACTCGTTGCCGAGGCTGTCGGTGATAGGACTTTCGCACTCTTCGTCCAAAAGCTCGAAGCCGCAGGCGCATCATTGACGACCCATGACATCATGCCGGTTCATCCCTGGCAGTGGGATCATATGATCGTGCCGCATTTCGCTGCCGATATTTCATCGGGGCATATCGTGCTGTTGGGCGAGGGTGATGATCTCTACCTACCGCAACAGTCCGTCCGTACCATGTCGAATGTCAGCGCACCGGCAAAATCGACGCTGAAGCTGTGCATGACCATTCTCAATACAGCGGTTTATCGTGGCATTCCGGGCAAGCGTGCCCTGACGGCGGCCCCCTTCACGACATGGCTGGATAAACTCCTGGCGAACGACACTTTCCTATCCGAGGAGTGCGGTCTCATTCTCCTCGGCGAACGCGCAGGCATGCACTATGTCCATCCGCAATTTTCCAACATCCCGGGCGCGCCTTATCAGTTCAACGAAATGCTGGGATGCCTGTGGCGCGACAGCCTTGCTGGTCACCTCAAAACCGGTGAGACCGGCATGCCGTTGGCCGCCTTCATGCATGCGGGCAGTGATGGAAAACCGGTGGTTCAGGCGTTGGCGGAGAAGGCAGGGGTTAGCGTTGAAACCTGGATGGCGCGTTTCTTCGATGTCGTCTTGCCGCCTGTCTTCCATCTGCTAGCCCGTCACGGTCTGGCTTTCTCTGCCCACGGCCAGAACGCAACGCTGATTTTAAAAGATGGCCTGCCGGAACGGCTGGCGCTGCGCGACTTCATCGATGATGTGATTGTCTGCGACCTGAATTTCCCTGAAACAGCAAGCCTTCCAGCCGAAGTCGAGGACATTCTGCTTCGCCTGCCGCCAGATTTCCTGATCCACTTCATTCAGACAACGCTCTTCGTTTGCGTCTTCCGCTACATGTCGGTGCTGCTGGACAAAAGGAGCGGTCTTTCGGAAGAAGCATTCTGGGCCCTAGCTGGAGACAGCGTGAAGCGTTATCAGGCGCGCTTCCCTGAAATGGCCGAACGCTTCGAGATTTTCGATCTCTTCGGTGACGAATATCCGAGGCTGTGCCTCAACCGCGTCCGGCTCTTCACCCATGGTTATGCCGATGATGACGAGCGCCCAGTGCCGGACTTTCAGGGCATGGTCAGCAATCCGCTGGTCCATTTCGACCGGAAGAAAAAAGCAGCGTGAAAACGTCGGAGGGCGTTGAGCCCTCCGTCACGCCTCTTCGTTTTGTCCCGTCATGCGCCGCAAATCGGTGGGGCGTATGCCATAACGGCTGCGGAATGTCCGGTTGAAATAGGACAGGTCGTTGAAGCCGACGCTATAGACGATCTGGCTGATGGGCGTTGCCCCAGTATCTGCCAGGATGAGGGTCTTGGCTAGGACGAGACGCCGTTCCAGCACATAGCGAGAGAATGTCGTTCCCGTGCGGCTGAAAATCTTCTGAATGGCTCGCGGCGTAATGCCCTCTGCCTTGGCGACGTCCGTTATCGAGAACGAGCCATCCGACAGATTGTCCTCGATCAGCGCCTTCATCGATTCCACCCGATTTTGTGGCACCGCTGGCTGTGTGGTTTCGTCCTCCACCTGTTGCGCCAGAACGGGTAGCAACGAATAGAAATGGGCGACCATCATGCTGGCATGGTCCTTGTCCTGATGGTCCTGCCGCAAGAGATAGCCCGCGTAATTTGTGAGCAGTTGCAGGGGCAAGCACTCCGCCTGAAACCGTCGCAGCAACAGCCTATCGAGCGATTTTCGAACCGGCGCGATGGCAAAATGCGGTAGATGCGCGCAATCGAGCCTGCCGCCCCCCGGCAAAACAATGTCCGAAAACGTATCCGCCGGAAGCAAAATGACGTCACGCGACGCCAGCGTGAATGTCTGCTGGCCATGATGCACGATCATGGGGCCATCCGTGGCCCGAACCATAACGACATCGGGGGTGCCGATGCCGTTCGCTGTCAGGCGAAGCGGCGTTCTGGGAAGGTAGATCGTTGCGAGCGAAAGATCGACATGTTTCCAGAAAAGACCGGTCACACCGGCAAGATCGCCATCCTCGACCGTGATCGTCGCTTCACCCAGCATATCCAGCAAAATGGTGCGGCAAACGAGCCTGCTTTCCGAGTCTGGCAAAGAAACGGTCCCGAGTTTGAGCGGTCGAATTATTTCCATTAAAAATCAACCTGTCTTTATTGTTGATGTTCGCAATTATCCAAAACGTGTTCGTTTCCATCCAAGCGTCTCAACGTCTTAACCCATAAAACATGATAAAAACAGTCTTGTATTTTCGCAGTTGGACGGCTGCGGAGGTTTTTGCGCATCGGGGGCGAAATGATCAGAAAGTGGAATATTGGGGTTAGCCTGCTGGCTATAGCCGTTGCAACAGGTTTGCAAACAGCTGCGCAGGCGCAGGATGCGTCTGAAAACCGCCAAGCGAGTGGGGGCTCGACGGTTCTGGAAACCATCGTGGTAACAGGTGGCCGTTCGCCGCAGCAAATTTCCGAAACCGCCAAGACGATCTACGTGGTGGAAAGCGAGGAAATCTCTGCGCAGGCCAGTGCCGGAAAATCTGTTCAGCAGATACTCGCTGATACCGTGCCAAGTTTCGACCCCGCCAGCGATGGTGCGAGAACTTCCTATGGTCAGAACCTTCGCGGTCGGTCGGCTCTCGTGCTGATCGATGGCGTGTCCATGAACTCCGCCCGCGGACTTAGCCGCCAGTTCGATTCGATTGACCCGTTCAATATTGCGCGCGTCGAAGTCTTGTCCGGTGCGACAGCCATCTACGGCGGCAACGCAACCGGTGGCATCATCAACATCATCACCAAAAAGGGTAAGGATGCCCCAACGGGCATGCACAGCGAAGTCACAGTCGGCGCGGAAAGCGGCTTTGCCGGAAGCCAGGATTTCGACCGCTTCGCGAAGGGCGCTGTGACATACAATGCCGAGAATTGGGATGCACGTCTCTCCATAGCGGGCAACCGCAGCGACGCTTACTACGACGGCAGTGGCACCATGGTTATCCCGGACATTGTTCAGACGTCGACGGCGTTCAACAAGCGCCTGGATTTTATGGGGTCGGTTGGTTTCCAGATCGACGATACGCGCAGGTTAGAACTGTCGGGACAGTATTATGATAGCCGGCAGGATTCTGACTACGGGCTTTATTATGGTGCAGGCTTGGGTGGTTTTCTGACGAGAAATCCGTCTCTCTTCGAAACACGCGCTGGATACAATTCCGACTTCAATCCACGCACGCAACGCACAATGCTGAACGCGACCTACACAGATGAGGACTTCCTCGGACAGCAATTGTTGTTGCAAGGTGCTTTTCGCAAGGAGCGCATATCATTCAGCCCGTTCCCGGCATCCAACAGTTCTTCGTTCCCCTTTGGCTTCTACTTTGGTGGAAGTGCGCAGGACACGGACTACTTCTCTGGGAAGGCTGCTCTGGTTGCAGAGCCAACCGATAAGCTGAAGATCACCTATGGTGTCGACGCCGATCACGATGCGCTATCCTCTCACCAGAACGTCTTTGATTACGCGACCGCATCGTCCAGCGGTGGGCTTGATTTCAATACGATTGGAATAGCGGGTCTCTATCCGGGCATCAAAGTCTCTACGATCGCAGGTTTCGCGGAGGCATCCTATGAGGCTACGGATCGTCTTACGTTCAACGGTGGAGCACGATACCAATTCGTTCACACGAAAGTTGCGGATTTTGTGGGAGCTGGCCAGCAGGTCGCCATCGTTCAAGGCTCCGGAACCTCAGCGGATACCATTCCGGGTGGCAGTGTCAGCTATGACGACTTCCTGCTAAACTTCGGTGCAACATATGAACTCACGAATACGCAGCAAGTCTATGCCAACTTCAGCCAAGGGTTCGAACTGCCCGACCCCGCCAAATATTACGGTGTGGGCAGCTATACGCGTGTCGGAAATCGATATGTCTTAAACAACAGCGTAAACGTAGCAGATTCCGCGCTGCAGGCCATTAAAACGAACTCCGTTGAAGTCGGATACCGTTTTGATGACGGCACGTATACTATGGAAACGGCTGCCTATTATTCCTTGTCCGACAAATCCATTACACTTGACCGCACATCCCTTGCGGTCGACGTACTGAACGAGGACAAGCGCGTTTATGGCGTTGAAGGCAAACTCGGAGCAAAGCTCGACCACGGTTTTGACGTCGGGGTGTTGGGCCAATTGGTTCGCACCGACGTGAAGGGTGACAATGGTTGGGAGAAGGCAACAATACAAAATGCCAGTGTTTCCAAGGTCGGCGGTTATGTCGGCTGGAGGAACGATGCGCTCAGCCTCAAATTCACCGGACAGCATATTTTCTATCTGACGGATGCCGACAACTTCAAAATCGAAGGCTATACACTTTTCGATCTGACAGGCGGCTACAAATTTGAAACAGCCAATACGACGCTGAATTTCGGCATTCAGAATGTCTTTGATACGGATTACACGACCGTCTGGGGCTCTCGTGCGAAAGCACTTTACGGCGGCACGGTGGGTCAGTCTGTGGCCAATGAAATCTTCGACTACAAGGGGCGCGGTCGTACCTTCGCCGTTTCGCTGACGAAAGTCTTCTGATGGATCGTCAGGGTGACATAGGGCACGGTATTACCAATCCCTCCGGGCGCCTTTCATCGGTTTCGGCGTCCGACCCTGTCATCTATCGAGCCTTCTGCCTCGACGGTCTGGATGCCGTCGAGGTGCGTCGAAGAGATTTTGTCTTGTCTGTCTCTGCTGGGCAAGAGCGGAATGCTACGTTCCGGCTTGCCCTGAGCGGTTCCCATGCTGAGATTGAACTTGTCGATATTTCGCGCGATGCGGATAGCCGCTGGCGGTTGGCAAGTGCCGTGTTCGAGTATTTGTTTGCAACGTCATTCGCACTTCAATTTCTGGCCCTTGAGGGTGAGGCGTGGTTCGGCATTCGCGATGAGTTGTCTCGCAATGGAATTTGGTTTCACGAGAATGAAGCGGCCGGGCAACTGATCTTGTTCGCCGATATGTTTTGGCAAGCAACCGGCGTGTGGACATCGTCTGCCTCGACTGCTTTTCCACGGCATGATATTTTCGATGGCAGGATAGCCCACCCCTTACGGCCACAAAAGCCGCGCGGAACTGTCTATGCTCGCTATATTCCCTGGCTAGGCGGCGTGTTTTCGCTTGATGTGGCCACATTTGACGATCTGCCCATTGTGCATCGCTGGATGAACGATCCAAGGGTCAATGAGTTCTGGCACGAGGCTGGCGACGAAGAAAGACATCGCCGTTATCTGGAGGGCATGTTTGCCGATCCGCATATCATGCCGCTGATAGGCCGTTTCGATTGCAAGGCATTCGCCTATTTCGAAGTCTACTGGGCTAAAGAAGATGGTGTTGGTACATTCTGCGATGCAGGCGACTACGACCGAGGCTGCCATGTCATCGTCGGTGATGACGCTTGCCGAGGTCGTGACTGGTTCACCGGATGGCTGCCTTCGCTTCTCCACTACATGTTTCTGGACGATCCCCGCACCCAATCTATCGTGCAGGAGCCAAGCAGCAACCATTACCGGCAGTTGCGCAATCTCCAGAAATCTGGCTTTTCCCACGTTAAGAGCGTTAATCTTCCGACGAAACATGCTGCCATCATGGCAATGACCCGCCAGAGGTTTTTTTCGGACCGCCTGTGGCATGCAGCCGATTAGGCTGTGTCAATACTCCAGGCAATGACCATGTTCTCAGGCTAGATGTTTAACCACCTCAAGCAGTTCTGTAGAATTACGACCTGATATGGCAACCCAAAATTCTTCCCAGCATTTATTTCTCTCGCAGCCGTCAGGATATGGCTGCCAAAATTTGGCACCAGTATCTTGCCGCAAACATA
This sequence comes from Hyphomicrobiales bacterium, assembly GCA_900472925.1. Classification (GTDB taxonomy): domain Bacteria; phylum Pseudomonadota; class Alphaproteobacteria; order Rhizobiales; family Rhizobiaceae; genus Agrobacterium. Next base: position 115,177 of record UCJU01000007.1, on the reverse strand, counting down.
TAGTGACGCCGAAACCTGGGCCTGCCATTTGCCTCACCATGTAAGCTCGAAACCCTGTTGTGTCAGATACTCATGTTAAAATTTCGTTTTCACAGTTCTGTCTCTATCAAGGCGAAATAACACGCAATTACCCGTTTCCATCTCATAGCATGACTTGATGCTATCAATTTCGTGGTAATGATATCACAACGAGAATATAGATAGGATCCGATAAATGGCTGCAGTGACCATACGAAACCTCTCTGATGAAACTCACCGGGCGTTACGCGCAAGAGCAGCTTACCATGGTCGTAGTACAGAGGCCGAAATTCGTGACATTCTCGAAGCCGCTGTTCGACCATCTGGACGCGTGAAACTCGGCTCACTTCTCGCGGCCATTGGTCGGGACGCCGACATGTCAAACAGTGACGTCGAAGCACTGCAACAACAGCGCGGCAGGACCCCGGCAGTGCCGCTGATAATCGAATGATCTTGCTAGACACCAATGTGATATCTGAACCTTGGAAGCCGGCTCCTGATACTGCTGTGCTGACGTGGCTCGATGCACAGGCCTTAGAAACGCTATTCATTTCCGCGATTTCAATTGCCGAACTTCGTTTCGGGATTGCCTTAATGCCATCGGGAATGCGCCAGACAATTCTCCACGATTGACTTGAAAGTGAAGTTCTACCAATTTTTGACGGGCGTATTCTGCCCTTTAATGTAGGTACGTCACAATTCTACGCCGACCTGATGGCCAGCGGCCGAATATCCGGAAAGGCTATTGGATACATTGCTGCTATGGCTGCAGAAAACCATCTCGCGGTCGCAACCCCAGATACAGGCCCGTTTGAAGCAGCAGGATTGAGAGTTATCAATCCTTGGGCCGCGTAAGCCTTTAGAGTTACGGGTCGCTGGTTCGAGTCTCATCAAGACGAGTGTCTACCACCTGCCGCCAGATCTGACGCTCGCTGTCAGCGCGTCGCGGCACTCACCGTCGGCGGGTTGAGTCGAGCAAAACCCTCTTGGCGATGGTAGGGGAAATGCGGGTAGGGCGGCGTCAAGATGCTGGCGTTGTCCAGGAGGGCAATCTGATCGCTCGTAAGATGCCAGCCGATCGCTCCGAGATTCTGGTGGAGCTGCTCCTCGTTTCGAGCACCCATGATGACCGAAGAAACCGTTGGCCGACCTGTTAGCCAGTTGAGTGCCACTTGCGGCACGGTCTTGTCGACTTGCTTTGCCACGGTTTCGAGAGCATCGACGACGCGATAGAGATGCTCTTCATCAACCGGCGGACCAAAGCTTGCGGTCTCGTGCAGACGACTTTCCTTCGGCAGGGGAACGCCGCGCCTGATCTTTCCCGTAAGCCGACCCCACCCCAGCGGACTCCACACAAGTGCTCCAAGGCCTTGATCCATACCCAGCGGCATCAAATCCCATTCATAATCTCGGCCAAGGAGGGAATAATACACTTGATTGGCAACGTAGCGAGGCCATCCGTACTTGTCGGCGACTGCTAGGGACTTCATGGTTTCCCATCCCGAAAAATTCGAAACGCCGACGTAACGGACCTTTCCCGACCGAACGAGCGTATCGAGGGTCAACAGGACTTCCTCGACGGGGGTCTGTGCGTCGAAAGCATGGAGTTGGAGGATGTCGATATAATCCGTGCGAAGCCGACCGAGTGCCTCTTCGACCGATCTGATCAGACGATATCTGGAAGAGCCCGCATCGTTTGGCCCGTCCCCCATGGGTAGGCTGATCTTCGTCGATATCAGCACGGTCTCGCGACGACCGTCTAGTGCTGCGCCAAGGACCTCCTCCGACGCGCCATTGGAGTAGACATCTGCGGTATCGAACAGATTGACCCCTGCTTCGACGCTTATATCGATAAGTCGCCTTGCCTCGGTGACATCGGTGGTGCCCCATGCGCTGAAGAGGGGCCCCTTCCCTCCAAATGTCCCTGCGCCAAAGCTCAGGACTGAGACTTTGAGGCCTGATCGGCCAAGAGAACGATATTCCATCTGGTCTTCCTTCTTGGAGAAACGGAGGCGACTTTTGCCGTCTGCTGGGAAAAGATAGGAGATCCAGCTTCGGTGATATAGACTGCCTCCGGGAACAACATTTGTGAATTGAGGGACCAGTGGCTCGCGCGGACGTCAATCGATCTGGAGAAATGGAAGTTTTCGTTCAGGTGGTTCAGCGCGGCGGCTTCTCGTCCGCTGCTCGCAGCATCGGAATGACACCTTCGGCCGTGAGCAAGCTTGTCGCGAGGCTGGAGGCGCGGCTGGGCACCCGTCTGGTCAATCGCTCGACACGCGTATTCAAGCTCACCTCGGAAGGCTGCATCTTTTTCGAGCGGGTCACCCGTATACTGGCAGACATCGACGATGCCGAGCGGATCGCCAGTGCAGGTGAGGTGCCCAGTGGCCGCCTCCGCCTCAGCACCAGCGCCTCCTATGGCACTCATGTTCTCGCCGCCATACTTCCGAAATTCATGGAAAGATACCCTGCAATTACCGTGGATATCATTCAAAGCGATCTGGTCATCGATCTTCTGGAAGACCGCATGGACGTTGCGGTGCGCGCAGGCCCGTTGAAAAGTTCGAACCTGGTCGCCCGCAAGCTTGGCGACACCGCGATGACCATCGTCGCGGCTCCGTCGTATGCCGCGCGCCGTGGGCTGCCCCGGACTATGGAGGACCTTGAACAACATGACACGGTGGGCCTAGGTTACACCCGTGCGATGGCTGGCTGGCCGTTGACATCGAAAGGCGGGACGATTTTTATGCCAGTCGCAGGCCGTGTCCACGCCAATGACGGTGAGGCGCTTCGACAACTCGTACTCGGTGGATGCGGAATTGCCCGCCTCGCCAACTTCACGATCCGCGGCGATCTGAAGGCCGGTCGTCTTGTGCCTGTCCTAGATGAGTATAATCCTGGAGACCGGGAGACATTTCATGCCATCCATATTGGGCAGGGCGGCCCGCTGCCTTCGCGGGTGCGCGGTCTTCTCGATTTCCTGGCTGAACAAGGCAAAGTTACATAGCAGAGAGCCCGCAAAACATGTCACCCTACCAACCCGCCTATAGGTCACAGCATCACTGTGGAAAATTGGCAGACGCTCGGCGTGTTACGTTCTCCAGAGTTGATGTCCGTTTTCCGCACCAGCATATGCCAACCTCCAACGCATAGGCATTCCGACGAAACCGGTAGCAAGCCAATTCCAGTCATGAGGTTCGGGCTAATTTAGGTAGTGTACCAGTGTAATGATCAGAGGAATGCCGATCAAAATGTTGAATGGAAACGTGATCGCGAGAGACATGGTCAGAGGCATGCTTACGTCAGCTTCGGGGAGCGCAAGTCTTATCGCAGCCGGCGCAGCAATATAGCTTGCGCTAGCGGCCAATATCCCGAGCACGGCGGTTGAGCCTTCAGTTAGTCCTATGATCGTTCCAAGAACCGTACCGATGAAACCGTTGACCAAAGCCACAGCTACGGCGCAGAAAACGAGAGGCGTGGAGAGGCTCCTATTACGAAGCAACTGACGTGTCGCGGTCAATCCCATGTCGAGCAAGAAAAGACACAATACGCCTTTGTAGCCGCCGTCAAAGAGCGGAGATATGGTTGAAAAACCTTCATGACCAATCGTCAGTCCAATAATGAGTGAGCCGATGAGCAGCACGACAGATCCATTCGTGAATGCCTCAATCAGATTTTTTGCACTGCTGTTGCGTTCCGAGCCAGCACGCGCCAGCCAAAGACCGACGAGAATGGCGGGAGCTTCCATCAGTGCCATGACCGCAACCATGAAGCCATCCACCACCAAGCCAGATGCCTTAACGGCTTCCATGCCTGTCACGAAGGTGACAACGGAAACCGAGCCGTAATGAGCTGCTATGGCTCCAGCCTGAATACGATCGAGCCTTCCCAACCATCTGGTCAGAAGGAATGCCGGGATCGGTAGAAATAGACCGAGCGCTAGGCCAGCGAGCGATGCTGACAGAATGTGATTGCTGAAACCGGACTCGGAGAGCTCCACCCCTCCTTTCAACCCAATCGCTGCCATAAGGTAAAGGGCAATCGCCTTGCTCACTGCCTCCGGCACGAAGAGGTCGCTTCGGACGACGGAGGCAAGCCCGCCAAGAATGAAGAAAAGGATCATTGGAGAAAGAAAAGCGTCCATCGGTTTACCTTTATAAGTGCGAGAGGCCCCCGATATATCTCCCGATATTCGTTCTGTTAAATTCATTGTTTGGAACAAAATGTTCTGTAAAAGAGAATGATGCCCCAACTGAATTACAAACATCTACGATACTTCTGGGAAGTGGCACGGGAGGGAAACCTTACCCAGGTCGCCAAAAGGCTTGCTGTCTCTCAATCAGCGCTGTCGACGCAGATACGGGCGCTTGAGGAGCGACTTGGGCATCATCTGTTTGAGCGAGTTGGCCGGAAACTACGTCTCACCGAGGCGGGGCGAATGACGTTCGATCATGCGAACGCCATCTTTGCGATTGGCGAGGATCTGCTGGCGACGCTCCAATCCGAGAGCGGTCAACGCAGGCAGTTGCGGGTCGGGGCGTTGGCCACATTGTCCAGAAATTTCCAAATCGACTTCCTAAGGCCATGTCTCAGCAGGCCTGATCTTGAAATTGTTTTGACCTCAGGCAGCCTTCCTGAACTCGTGGGTCTGCTTCGACAGTTGGAGCTTGACGTCGTGCTTTGCAACGAGCCACCGCAGGGGGGGCAAGGTCTGGTGACCCACCGTCTTGCACAGCAGACCATCAGCTTATTTGCAGCGCCTTCTCTAAATTATGCAGCCACATCTGCACTTGAAGCACTGAACGGAAAAAACGTTATTCTTCCCACCCGCACGAGCAGTATTCGCAACCATTTCGATGGTCTATGTCAGCGGCTAGGCGTCGAGCCTGTCATCGTCGCAGAGGTGGACGACATGGCGATGATACGCCTCATGGCACGAGAAGCTATTGGTGTAGCGCCCCTGCCACCGATTGTTGTTCGAGACGAACTCGAGGCGGGAATGTTGCGGGAAATTCTGCCTCTTCCCAGCATCGCGGAAAGCTTCTTTGCTCTCACCGTCGAGCGTCAATTTCCCAACAGCGTCGTTAACGAACTGATTTCTGGGTCGAGGTGGTTGAAGTGGTAGTGAAAAGTCAACCTTCCCTATATTTTCTAGCGCGGAAATGAACGGCCAATGCTGTTTGGCGAACTGTCAATGGAGTTGGGCAATACCGCATAAACGCACTCGCGACATTGGTCAGGACTTGCCCTAAATCGCTCCTCACTCCCCTGCCCGATTAAAAAGAAATTCTAAACGGGCGATAGAATTTAGTCGTTGGACCCCTTCCGATACGCTGCATATCGTCCTCTTAACAACAAGCAAAGCCAAAAGGCGAAGGGGAATTACGATATGAAGTGCATCTCCATGAAAGTCCTTTCTGCCACGTTTTTCGCAGCGACAATGCTGGCAGGAACCTGTGCCAGCGCTGCCGAAATCACTGTTATGGGTTACCGCGGGCCGTTCGAAGAAAACTATATGAAATCGGTCATCCAGCCTTTCATGAAGGCTCATCCCGACATCAAGGTCAATTATTATGGCGTGCAAAACGCGGCCACCTCGCTCGGAAATATGCGCGCTCAACGGGATGCGCCGCAGGTCAACGCCGTCATCTACGACCTCTCTGTCGCCAAGATCGCGAAGGAGGAGGGTCTCGTTGCCAACCTTAATACGGCTAAAATTCCAAACTACGCTGATCTGCACGACGTCGGCAAGGAACTGGGCGGTGCGGCCATTCCGGTGACATATGATACGCTGACTCTCATTTACAATTCCAAAGCCTTTCCAGTTGCGCCAACCAGTTGGGAAGCGCTGTGGGATAAGAACCAGGCTGGCAAGGTCATCCTGCCCGCGCAAGGGGGTGGTGATATTCAGGCGATCGTTTTGACCATCATCGCCAACCGGCTCGCTGGCGAAGAAGATTACAAGACGACAATCGACCCCGGTGTCGAGAAGCTCGTGGAACTGGCACCGCGCGTACAGACGTGGGAGCCAAAACCGGACGCCTACACGCTGATCGCCAACGGTACGGCAACAGTATCCATCGGCTGGAATGCGCGTTCACAATTCTATTTCGATCAGACAGAAGGCCGCTTGAACTCGATCGCACCTGTAGAAGGGACAGCCTCTCAGGTGAATGTCATCAGCGCAATAGAGAAGGCGTCTGAAGCCGAGGCGACACAGACCTTCATAAACTATGCGATTGGCCCGGATGCCCAAGCAGCCTTTGCCAAGGCGATGTTTTACGCGCCCACCAATAAAAAGGCCGAGGTAGACGAGGCCACCGCCAAGCGGATTCCGATGATGGATCCGGCCCAGCAGAAAAAGCTCATCAAGGTCGACTGGATGACCATTGGCGACATGCGGGACGATATTCTGCAGCCTTGGCGTCGCAAGATCATTCCCGCCGGACGATAAGTGCTAACGCCCCGCCACCGAAAGCGCAGCTCCACTTCACACTGTCAGCAGATCATCCCGTATCACGCGTGCTTACGCGTGAATGGATAGATGCGCCGACATTTCAGGGCTGAGCTCTTCGCCCTACGCCGACCTCAATTCGCAAATGGTGACGAAATGCAAACGATACAGCCACATCAAGATCATCAGGCCGCGCCGGGCCATCGCGACGGACAGATGTTCCTCAAGCTTGAAGGCCTGACCAAACGCTATGGCGAAGATTACATGGCGGTCGATAATCTCGCGTTGGATGTTCCAAAAGGTAAGCTTCTCGGTTTGCTCGGACCTTCAGGATGTGGAAAATCGACCACTCTTCGGATGATCGCAGGCCTGCTGGACATTACCGCAGGGAAAATCTCCATCGAAGGCGACGACATCTCGCATAAGCCACCCCACAAGCGCGATATCGGCCTCGTCTTCCAGAACTATGCCCTGTTTCCACATATGACGGTGGCGCAGAACGTAGCCTTCGGCCTTGAAATGCGCGGCATATACAAAACCGAGGCGCGTGATCGCGTCGAGGAGGCATTGGAAATGGTGCGCCTTCCCGGCTACGGCGAACGCAAGCCCAAGGAAATGTCGGGCGGCCAGCAGCAGCGTGTGGCGCTGGCGCGTGCTCTTGTTATACGCCCCCGGCTCCTCCTTCTTGATGAGCCGCTTTCAAACCTCGATGCAAAATTGCGTGATGATATGCGTATCGAGATCAGGGAAATCCAGCAACGTCTGCAAATCACGACCGTGTTCGTGACCCACGATCAGGTGGAAGCACTGACCATGTGCGACCTCGTGGGCGTCATGCATCGCGGCAAGCTGGCTCAACTCGGAACGCCCGAAGATATCTATGAACGCCCGGCGGATTTGTTCGTCGCGAATTTCGTGGGCCGGACCAACGTTCTCGACTGTGAGATCGAAGAGCCTGACCGCGTGCGTATCGGGTCTTCTGTGTATCCCTGCAAGACGCAGGGCTTGACCAAGGGAAGAGCAAAAGCAGTCATCCGTCCCCACCGCATCAGCTTGACGCCAAGTCGCGACCGCAGCCTCGTTAGCATCGCGACGAACTCAACTCACGGCAAGGTCGTGCGCGTCACCTACATCGGCGATGTCGTCCAATATGACATCGACATTGGCGGAAATATTCTGGCGACCGAATTGCATACGGCAAGTGCGGGTCACAGTTTTCAGAGCGGTGAAAAGCTTCTGTGTGAATGGAAGCCGCAAGACATGCAAGTTTTCGGGAGCTGACCGATGGCAACCGTAACCGAAACTTTCCCACTTGCTCAAGCATCAAAACGCAAACGTACATTCCCATTTCTGATCATCGCCCTGCTGCTGCCGATGGCAATCATTAATTTCGTCGCCTTCGTGCTGCCGGTAGCCAGACTGGCGATGATATCCTTTATCGAAAGCCGCAGCGGTGGCGTGCTCACCAACAATTACACGCTGGAAAACTACGTCGATTTCTTCACCGACAGTTTCAGCATCGAGCTTATCTCAAACTCCCTGATCCTGGGTTTTGGCGTAACCTGCATCACGTTGTGCTGCGCCTATCCGATTGCGCTTTTCCTGCACCGGGTTTCACCGAAGTGGCGCAACATGCTGTTCGTCATCACCGTGTCACCGCTGCTCGTCAGCAGCGTGGTGCGCACCTATGGCTGGATGGTCATTTTGGGAGATCAGGGCGTCGTCAACGGCATCCTGATATCATCGGGTATCATCGAGAGCCCCTTGCGCCTGACCAACAACACCCTTGGTGTCTTCATAGGCATGGTCGAAGTGCTCATTCCCTATATGGCACTTTCGCTGATCGCAGGCTTCGGTCGTCTGGAGAATGTCTACGAGGAAGCCGCCGCCTGTCTAGGTGCCAATAGCTGGACGCGCTTTCGCCGCGTCATTCTTCCGTTGACGGCACCCGGAATAGCTCTCGGCTGCCTGCTCTGCTTTGTTCTTTCCATCAGTTCGTTCATCACGCCGAAGCTTCTGGGCGGCGGACGCGTCTTCCTGCTGGCGACCGAAATCTACGATCAGGCTGTCATCCAACTGGAATGGCCAACCGCTGCGGCGATCTCTGTCATCGTCCTCATCATCTTCGGCATCGCGCTTGCAATCTACTCGCGTGTCGTCAAGCGCTTCGACTAAGGAAGGACATTGATATGATCGGCCAACTGACCATTCCGTTCCGCGTTCTCGTCGCCAGCATCTATCTCTTTTTGCTGGCTCCTATTCTGATCGTTCTGCCACTGTCCTTCAGCAATGACAGCTACATGACCTTTCCACCGGAAAGCTGGGGCATCCGCTGGTATGTGGCGATGTTCAGCCATAGCGGTTTCGTCAATGCGTTCTGGATCAGCCTCACGATTGCAGTCACCGTGACGGTACTGGGACTCGCAGCAGGTGTGCCCGCAGCCTTTGCCATCCGTCGGCGGAGATTCATTGGCCGGGAGTTTCTGCTGAACCTCTTCACAGCGCCCCTGCTTTTGCCGTCCATCGTGCTCGGTCTTGCCATCCTCCTGGTGTTCGTTCAGGCACGGCTGCTGGGTACCTATACCGGTCTGATCATCGCCCATTTGATTATCACCACCCCCTATGTGATCCGCATCATGCTGACGGCATTCTCGACCCTGCCGCCGTCGGTGGAAGAAGCGGCGACGATGCTCGGTGCCTCGCCCTTTACCGTCGTGCGCCGCATTACCCTGCCTTTGATGATGCCTGGCTTCATCGCCAGTGCCGCACTCTCATTCCTTCTTTCCTTTGACGAGGTGGTCATCTCGCTATTCATCACCGGCCCGCGCCTGCGGACCTTGCCGGTGGAAATCTTCGACTATGTGGAAAGCCAGACCGACCCGATGACAGCAGCCGTTTCGGTCGTTCTCGTGGCGGCAACGCTTGCCATCATCTTCCTCATCGAACGCACGCTCGGCCTTTCCAAGACCGTCGGCAAGTAACGACTTCGCAATGGAGACTTCTGACATGGACAATATCGCACTCTGGATGTCGCAGCCGCATTTCGGCTTTCTGGAAATAGCAAAGACCTGTGGCGTCAAGCAGCTGGTGATCGAACTGGAACACGGCACCTTCGACCTCGGCACGCTCGACCAGTTTCTGGCTTTTTCCAAATCGCTTGGCATACCGACCCTGACCAAAGTCATCGCTCCAACGACGGAAGCCATTCAGCAGGCACTGGATTTCGGATCGGATGGTGTCATCCTCCCCCACATTCTCGGCATCGACCATGCGCGTGAGGTGACGAAAGCGGCAAAATATCCGTTACTTGGCATCCGCTCCTATGCGGGAGGCCGCGTGTTTGGTTATGCCCGCCCCTCTTCGGATGCCTTCGAGGCCGAAAACAAACGCACCAAATGCTACGTCATGGTCGAAACGGCAGAAAGCCTAGCGGATGTCGAAAAGATCATAGCTCTCGATACCGTGGACGGCCTGTTTCCCGGGCCATCCGATCTGGCACTTGCCCGCGGTCGCGGTGCCTACGCCTTCAATGATGAGGATCGCAATGACCTTACCCGCATCGCCCGAGCAGCGCGGGACGCTGGCAAAAGCTGGATCATGCCAGCCTGGACACCAGCAGAACGAAACTTTGCGCTCGAAGAAGGCGCAGAAATGCTGGTTGTCGCCACCCAGACCATGACGCTGCGCGCAGGCATCATGTCCACCATCAGTGCACTCAAGCAGGAAAAGATCGTCGCCTGATGGCGTTCGACACAACAGGAGGGAAATCCATGAAAATCAGCCTTATCCAGACGAATCCGCAAAAAGACCGCGACGCCAACCTGAAAATCACCCGCGATCTGATGGCGGAAGCACTCAAGACGGACCAGCCGGACCTCATCGTTCTGCCGGAATATTTCGAAGTCTATGGCACGACGACAGAAGAAAAGCTTGCCCTTGCCGAACCCGCCGGTGGAGCCGCCTACAGAATGGCACAGGATTTCGCTCGGGAACACAAGGTCTTCGTCCATGCTGGTACCATCATGGAAAAGGTCGAGGGCGAGAACCGCATCTACAACACCAGCTTCGTGTTCGACCGCGAGGGCACCGAAGTCGCTGCCTACCGCAAGATTCACATGTTCGACATCGTCGCGCCAGATGGCATGGCCTACAAAGAGTCTGCAACTGTCAAGCCGGGCAAAGACATCGTCACTTATGAGATCGACGGCATGAAGGTGGGTTGCGCGATCTGCTACGACATCCGCTTTTTCGAACTCTTCCTGCAACTGGAAAAAGCAGGCTGCGACATCATGGTGCTGCCAGCTGCCTTCACCTTGCAAACGGGCAAGGACCATTGGGAAGTTCTGGCACGTGCACGTGCCATCGAAACACAAACCTATTTCGTTGCCTGCGGCCAGACCGGCAGCGTCACGGTCAATGGTGAAAAGCGGGCATGCTACGGCCACTCACTCGTATGCGACCCGTGGGGCCATACGATTGCCCGCGCTTCCGATCCGGTTGGCTACGTTACGGCCCGCATCGATGAAAAGGAAATCAAACGCGTGCGCAATCTCATCCCCATGACCCAGCATCGCCGTCTGGCCTGCGCTTAAGGAGATCCGATCATGTACGTCATCAAGGATATGCCTGAACAGGTTCCGCAGGAAGACCTCGATCTGCTGAGCGGTGTGGAGACGGCAACCGTGGGCCATTGGCGTTTGCTGGGCTTCATGGATCGCCAGATACAGCCACTGCTTCCCGGTCGTCGCGTTGTCGGCACAGCCGTAACATTGGCGATAGCAGGCCCGGACTCCACCCTATTGCACCATGCCACAGGGCAGTTGCGACCGGGTGACATCCTCGTTGTAGACCGGCTGGGCGATGATAAATATGCCTGCTGGGGCGGCGGTGTGACCGTTGCTGCCAAAGCTGCGGGTGCAGTCGCCGGTATTGTAGATGGCCCTTGCACCGATCTCACCGAAATTCTGGATTCCGATTTTCCGATGTGGTCTCGTGGGCTCTCTCCGATAACGACGCGGCTCTACGATCTCGGTGGCGGCTTCAACATTCCCGTTAGTTGCGGCGGTGCCGTTGTTATGCCGGGAGACGCGATTCTCGCCGACGAAAGCGGCGTGCTCGTCATTCCGCGCGACGAGGTGCGGGCCGTGTCGGAGGAGGCGTTGAAACGCCAGGAAACCGGAAAGAAACGCGAGGCCAGCGTTCGCGACAAGGTGCAGAAACTCGGTGACATGACCGGGGCCAGCGCCAAGGTTCTGGCAAAGCTCGCCTAATGATTTTCAACGATGCGGTTCGGACATCTTGTCCGGGCCGCATCGTTGCGACGATTTCACAAACTCTACCGACCCGACATTGTCATATTGCCCCTGCGGTGTAACGTGGTGACCGGGAACATAGCCTGCAAAAAAGCAGCATGCGACAATTCTTGCGCGGCTTCGCGCGATTGGGTTGAAAACGGTGGGGCGCTTTCACGCGATGAATATTCGATTTCTGGAAACCGTGGTCTGGCTCGCCGAACTGAGAAGCTTTCGCGTCACCGCCGACCGCATGAACATCACACCAGCCGCCATTTCCAACCGTATTTCCGCGATGGAACAAGAACTTGGCATACGGCTTTTCGAGCGCGACACGCGCGATGTGCATCTGACGCGAGAGGGCCGTGCTTTCGTATCGGGTGCGCGCGACATCATCACCCGTTACAATCGGCTGGTATCTGACGTCGCGCCGCCTGAAACAACGGAGGGCACAGTCCGAATCGGTCTTGTTCCTTCAATGGCGCTGGCGATCCTTCCTGGCATCATGGAAACGCTTAGGCAGCGTTTCCCACGTGTTCGTGTGTCCGTAACAACGGATGCATCCATGACGATCCTGTCCAAGTTAGAGAAACGCGAACTCGACATCATTCTCGGTTTCCACGGCACAGAGGTGGAAAAATACCGGATAGTCGATCTCTGTACGCTTGGGATGTTCTGGATTGCCAACAGCGCATTTCCTGCCGAAGACGAAAATATGAGCCGGGCGGATCTGATGATGCATCCCATCATATCCTATGAGGTCGGGACGCAGGCATATAACCGTATGGTAGAGTATCTGCCCACAAATTGCTTTGGTCAGGGCGTAGTGCACTATTCCAATTCGCTCGCCACGACGATCAGTATGGTGGCCGCTGGCATCGGGATATCGGTACTGCCGCCCATTGTCATTCAAAACGAATTGCGGCTCGGGACACTGAAGGTGCTAAACGTCCGTCAACCCTTTCCAGCGACCGACTACTTCGCCGTCTATCTAGAAAACCCTTCGTCTCGTCTGTCTCCCCTCATCGCATCAATTGCGTCCGAGGTGGCCGCCGAATTCTGTTCGCTTTATGACAACGCTCTTGCCGTTCACATCTGATCAAAAAGCCCTAGCCAACATTGGGACACGGACTCATTAGCTGATGCAATCCATATCCTCGTGGCGGCAAGCTTGAGGGCCGCGAGATATTTGTCGGCACGCCGGTCGTATCGCGTCGCAAGGCCTCGCATCTGCTTGATACGGTTGAAGAACCGTTCCACGAGATTGCGCTGACGTGTAGACCCAACGGTTGAAGCTGAATGTCTGCTTTCGATTGGCCTTTGCAGGGATATTCGCCCAGCACTTGCGTCGCTTGGCAAAGTTACGGATTGCGTCGGTGTCATATGCCTTGTCGGCGAGGATCGTCGCGCCCGGACGCAGGTCGCTCAACAGCTTTTCAGCCATCGGTGCATCGGCGGCTTGGCCAGCGGTGAGTTCCAGCCGAACCGGTCTGCCATCTGTATCGACAAGAGCGTGGATTTGTCGCCAGACCACCGCGCGAACGTCCCATACAAGGATCGGCAGCCCCATTTTTAGCGTTGGCACCATGCTGGTGAACGCGAACAGAAGAACTGTCGATCATCACGATCTCTCCATCGTAACGCTCCGGCACATCTCGCCAGGACGAACCAGACCTGAAACGCCACAGAATGCCGTTGATCAACCGGCGGTCATCGACACGTTCAATTCAACGGCTATTGTTCGGCAAAAGGGGTGCAATGATCGCCCATTCTTCGTCGCTCAATTCGTGCCGGCGCATTCAATCTCCTTTCAAGGAAATTGAATCACAGACAGTCAATAAGATGAAACCCGTTTATGGGGACACTTCATAAATAAGCCCGTATTCGTTCCCCGGCGATGCGGTGTCTTGTAAGGCTTGCGCGAGTTATTTACGCACGACCCCAACGAGGAGTGGAACATGCCTAATAACGATAATTTCCAGACCGACCCGGGATCCTCACCACTAGGCCCCACATCAACTCCCGGAATTCCAGACCGTGTTCAGGAAAAGCCTCCGGCACCTCCCGTTCAAGATACGGTCGATAGCAAAAATCCAAACGATCCTACGCTTGATCCCGCTCCTTTGCCGATAGGCGACCCCGCTGGCGCGGCGTAAGCCAAAGCAGCTTATATTAAAGGCGTTGGAAGACTATTGCTCACGGAGCTGGTTTTCAGGCGCTCTCTCATTCGTTTTTGCAGGGGTTGGTCGAAGTATTCGGTCAAAGCATATGAGATAAAGACCGTTGCCACTATAAAGGTCAGGCCAGCAGGGATTGCCCAGCCTGCGTCACCGGCACGGGGCACGAGAAATACCGTCCACGCAAGCAGTGGGATGTGCAGCACGTAGACTGCGTAAGACGCTGTTCCCAGAAAACTCGAAACCCGATCAAGCCAGCCGCCCGCCTCGATTGCGGACGCGACACTTAAGAGTATTGGCCAGACAAGAAACACGATGACGACGTCGAATATCGGGCGAATGTTGTCGGTGACGGGCAGAAACAGTACCAGATTAACGCCTAACAGGCACATCACGGCCAGCGCGGGGCGCGTTTTGATTGTTTGACTGCGAAAGCGATAAATGAGCACACCGGCGAAGAACGAAAAGAATACTCTTCCCATGCCTGCATACATCTCGTGCCATCGAAAACCGAGGTGAAGCTTCCCAGAATGGATGGCTGCGATGATAAGGATACATGCGCTCAACGCTAAAATGACGACAATTGTCTTTACATGGGCGCGAGCGCCCTTGAGAGCATAGGCGATGTTGACGACCAATTCATTGAACAGCGACCAAGCCGGGCTGACCAAAAAAAGCGCACCATTGAGCGTGAGCGTAAAGGGGGCCGGTAAAAACAGCAGCCCAGTTACCAAGGCAAAACCCAGTTCTGCAGGCTGTATCTTCCGGTGAAGATCATCAATGGGAGTCGGTAGATCGAGGAAATACAGACAGACGAAGAAGGCTGTCATCAGCAGCAGCGCTAAACCATAAAGCGGATACAGCCTTAAGAACCGCGCCTTCATGAAGTTTAGCGGCTTCATTTGTCCGCTCGCAAGCCGCTCGCCGTAGGCGTGAGCCAACACGAAACCGCTGAGCGCGAAGAACAAGTCCACAGCCAAATAGCTCGATGCTTCCGGTCTGCCAAAAAACACTTCAGCATGCCGATGCACAATCGCAATCGCTGCCATCCCCCGTATTCCATCGAGCAGGACAAACCGTTGCGGGACGTGTGTATCTGTCATTTATGATCCTGAAAGGCATAACGCGAACGGATCAAACGCCTGAAAGCGAAACCGGTTCATGACGCATATTACATTACGCTCTTTTCTGGAGGCTTCTGCCGTCATCAATGTAGAAAACCTTGTAGCACATTGTGACAGAGTTCGACCTCGCCGCCGGATCCCTCGCTGGTGCCTTATTTAACTACGGAGGGCAATTCCTTAGCGTAGCCAATAAGCTTCAAGCTTTTGTTTTAGCGCATATTTTTTTATCGTGGCCATTGGCTCGACTCCGTTCAAGGCGATATTGGCAAGTCTGCGTGATCAGCGTCTATTTTAACGTCACCAGTTCATACGGGAACTGGATTTCCGCCTGCTTGCCAAGCTTCTCAACTGGCTCGAGCGTCGCTAGAAATGTAACGCCGCTTGCAACGGATCACATCACGTGTCTCGCCATCTAAGCCGAGCATAGCCTCCGTCAGATACATCACGTTCCCAAACCCTTTTCGTTTATGGACGACGGACATACGCGGCGGTGCCTACTATGAGTGCCGCCGCGTGGGTGCTCAAGCGTTGAAACGTTCCGGTCGAAATGTCGCGAGAAGCGGATGTCGGTTGCCCGTCCCCATTTCGTAGGCGGTCAATTCTCCCACGATCAGGCCGAGAGTCGCGCCGCTATGGCTGAACGCGACGTGGCAGCCCTTCACCTTTGGCAATACGCCAAGCACCGGATCGCCGTCACCTGGTATCGGTTTACGGCCGGCGCTGTAGGAGGCCATTTCCAGCTTCGGTTGTCCGGCCAGGACACGGGACGCTTCCGTCAGCAGTCTGTCTATGGTGGATTGTTTGACGTCGTAGGAACCGTCGGCCCGCGTCACAACCTCGTCGGCTGCCCAATCCGCGTCGATAGCGAAGGTAGCGTCCGGTGCTGGGCGGATGGCGACACGCGGCGTGTTGAGTACGGCTTTCAACGGATGGGCTATCGGTTTGGTGGTCACTAGAAGGGCGATAGGGGTGCCGTCGTCAATTTTTTCACCGAGTTCGGCAGCCATGGCTGGAACAGCGGGTCCGGTTGCGACGAGAACCGCATCAGCGATATGCCGCTGGCCTGCCGACGTCTCCACGCCAATAGCTCGCCCTTCTTCGACAGCAACCTGCGCCTTACCCTCGCCGGAGATGAGTACCCCTCCGCGCGTGGTGAATTCTTTCATAAGGTGAGCGATGAGCGAGGGCAGATCTACCCATCCCTCGCCGGGATTGAAGATGGCGCAGATCCCAGTGATCGCTGTTGCCTCGACACCTGGCGTCATATTGGCTACGTCGCCAGGGGCCATAAGCTGCGCGTCGTAGGCAAGCGACACCTCATGGGCATAGGCCGACGATATCTCGTTGCCTTCGCCTTCCGGATCCCATGTCAGGCCACCATCGAACTTGAGCCAGTCGACCGGACCAAGCTGGCTTGACAATGTCCGGTACCGGTCGATCCCGGCCATGCGGAGAAGGTGATAGGGGTTCGAGCGCATACGCGCTGAATTGAGCCACGAAAGCGAGCGGCCAGATGCCCCGTTGGCTACAGGGCCGTCGTTGATAAGGGTGACGGAGACGCCTCGCCGCAAGAGATTTACGGCTGTCGAGACCCCGAAGATGCCAGCGCCAATGATAACGGCTGAAGAGATTGTATTTTGGGACATAGGATTGTCTTTCACTCAGTTTGCTATTCTTAAATTCAGAGAGTTTCCCATCGGCCAGAGTTGGCCGAGCGAAAAAGAGCGTCGATTGCCCTCATATTGGCGATTGCGTCATCGAGGCCCGGTAGCGGCGAGGTGCCAGAGAGAATTGCCTGCGCGAACGCGTCTGCCTGCAAGCGGTATTGGTTGGCAGATGCAATCTCCATCACCTCGCGACCGGAGCCTGAAAGATCGCGTCCATCATCCACGGTGATTGTGGTGGTGGCGTCGAGCGGAGCGTTAAACGGCACATCGATTTCAATGCGGCCAGCTGTTCCAAGCAGCGTTACCTTTTGCGTCAGAGCCAACTGTGTGGAGCAGGTAAAGCCAAGTTGACACCCGCCGGGAAACTCCAGAAGACCGCTGGCTAGCCTGTCCGTTCCGAACTCTGGATCACGGTCGAAGAGGCCGATCGCGCGAAGGGGCTCGGTTGCGAAGGCGTACCGGGCTATGTTGATGGCATAGCACCCGACATCGTAGAGGCCACCACCGCCAGTGCTTGGCTGATTGCGGACATTGGCCGGATCGTCCAGAAAATACGAGAACACAATCTGGATCGCTCGCAGTTCGCCAATACGGCCGCTGGCTATAAGGGCATGCACCTTATGCCATTGCGGATGATGACGCACCATGAAGGCTTCCGCGACCGGTACCCGCAGGATTTTGGCCGCTTCGGCAAGCGATGTGGCCTCGTCAGCCGTGAGTGCGATGGGTTTTTCGCACAACACCGGTTTGCCGTGTTGCAACGCCTTCAAAGTCATCGGCACATGCAAATGGTTCGGTAGCGGATTGTAGATGGCATCTATATCGGGATCCGCCAGTAACGCATCGTAGCTGCCGTAATAGCGCGGAATGGAATGCGCCAGGGCCACGGCCTTTGCCTTTTCGAGCGATCGTGAGGCGATTGCCTCGACACGCCCGAGCATGCTCGTCTGTATTGCGGGAATAACCGTACTTGTTGCGATGTCGGCGCATCCCAATACGCCCCAACGGAGTGTCTTCGTCATGTCGATCCTCTCTTTAATGGCGTTCGGTCACAATACTTCGGCGAGGAAGCGGCGTAGACGGGGGCTTTGCGGGTTGTCGAAGATCTGCTCTGGCGTGCCGGTTTCCACCACGCGACCTTCGTCCATGAAGACGACCTGATCGGCAACGCGTCGTGCAAAGCCCATCTCATGGGTGACGACCACCATTGTCATACCCCGCCCACCAAGCTCCGCCATCAGGTTGAGGACACCTTTAACGAGTTCGGGATCAAGCGCGCTCGTCACTTCGTCAAACAGGATGACTTCTGGTTCCATTGCCAGTGCCCGGGCGATAGCCACGCGCTGTTGCTGGCCTCCGGAAAGACCGCCGGGACGATGATGTTGGCGACTGGCCAGTCCCACATCGGCAAGGCGTGCCTTGGCAATGTGCTCTGCCTTCTCCCGGGGCATTCGCTTGATTTTGGTCAGGGACAACATGACGTTGTCGAGCGCCGTGTGATCGGGAAACAGATTGAAATGCTGGAATACCATGCCAACGCGCCGCCGAAGTTTCTCGGGTTTCATTGCAAGAATATTGTCACCATCGAGCAGAAGCGTGCCGCTTTTTGGCTCTACCAATCGGTTGAGGCAACGTAGCAGCGTAGATTTCCCAGAACCTGACGGGCCTATGATGCAGGTTACGCTGCCAGGCTTGATCGTGAGGTCGACGCCTTTCAGCACCTCCAACTCGCCGTAGGCCATGGTCAAATTCCGAACATCGATGCTCCCGCCCTTGAATGCCGCGCTGGTATCCTTGGTCTGTTGGGCCCGGTCGAGTTCGGAGACCTCCTCCAGACCGCTGGTCAGGGTTGTCGACTTCTGCTTGCCAATGCGCAACCGCATATCGATCGTGTTGACCAAGTGCGTCAGCGGTACCGTGATGACGAGGTAAAAAATTCCGGCCAAAAGCAGAGGTGACAGGTTTCCGGTAACAACGGCCTGGTCCTGTCCAACGCGAAAGATCTCGCGCTCAGAGACGAGCAGGCCCAGGAAGTAGACGAGGCTGGAGTCCTTGACGTTGCCGATGAATTGGTTGACCAGAGCTGGCAGCACGCGACGAATGCCCTGCGGCACGACGATGAGCCGCATGCCCTGGCCGTAACTCATGCTGAGCGCGCGAGACGCTTCCATTTGCCCGCGGTCAACGCTCTGGATTCCTGAGCGGAAGATTTCGCCGATGTAGGCACCGGCGATAAGGCTGAGGGCCAGGATCCCGAGGGGATAGGGAGAAGGCCCAAACAGGTCTCGTCCGATGCGAGCAAAGCCCTGACCGATGAGAAGGATGGTAACGATGGCGGGCAGGCCTCGGAACACGTCGGTATAGATACGCGCGGGAATCCGCAGCCATGGCGAGTGGGATATCCCCATGATTGCCAGGACCATGCCGATGATAACCCCGAACAGCGTCGATGCAAAAGCAAGGATCAGCGTATTCTTAAGCCCGACTGTGATCATCGCGGGCAAAACCTCGGCCATGGCATTCCAATCGAAAAAGCTTCGACTGATATTATCGAACCAGTTCATACAGTCTTCCTTGAAGTATCTTTACCTGCAGGGCAGGGCGAGGAAATGTGGCGATCAAGCGGTCGCTCGGAAAGCCCGACCGTAAGGCGGTCGGGCAAGCGCGCTACTTCTTCGGAAGATAGGCGTCGGGCATCGGAGAGCCCGGGAACCACTTTTCATAAAGCGACTTCCAGGTGCCGTCCTGCATGGCATCATGCAGACCCTTGTTTAAGGCAGTCCTTAATGCGTCATTACCCTTGCGGATAACAAATCCTGCGGGGGCGTCGAAGCTTGGAATGTTGATTGCGATCTTAAGCGTTGGATAGCGGGTCGTGTAATCCTTGGCTGCCTCGTAGTCGAGAAAGTGGCCGTCGACGGTGCCGTTGTTCAGGCCTGAAATGGCAGAGTTGTTATCGGGAAATTTGACGAGGTCTGTTCCGCCAAAGTTTTTCTCGGCATAAATTTCCTGCAAGGTGCCCTGTACCACACCCAGTCGCTTGCCTTTTAGCGCTGCCGCATCCTTGATAGCAGCATCGGGCGTGACGACCGACAAATATCCGGCGAGGTACCCATCGGAAAAATCGACGGTTTGCTTGCGTTTGTCGGTCGTTCCAATGGCTGCGACTGCAACGTCAAAGCGGCTATTGGCAACCGAGGGCATCAACGCCGAGAACTCCTGCCCTGTGAAAATGACCTGATCTTTCTTAAATCCCATCCGTTCCGCAACATTCAAGAAAAGCTCAATATCGAAGCCGGTAAAGGTACCGTCCGCTTTGGTAAACGTATAGGGCTTCGCGTCGCCCATTGTGCCGACGCTGATCGTCTGCGGGTCGATCAGTCCGTAAGGGTTTTCAGCCGCTCTGACAGCGGTTGCTGCTCCGCCGGCCAGCACAAGGCTGAAGGCGAGCGCTGCGGTGCGCATTTGCGTTGAAAACGAGAATTTTGGCAGGGCAGAAATCTTCATTTTGGTTCTCCGTCTCTGGTGGTTGTTTGCGGATCGGTTTTGCATGACACGGAGCATGGGTCGACGGAGGTTGCCCTCAGTCGTCACTTGCGTCACGGACCGGTTTCTCAATTAATATTTCCACTGAGACCAGTCTCTTTCTTGAATGAGACCGGTCTCTTGATGGTTTTATGATTGTTATATTCGAGTTGACCGCTCGTCAATATCTCTTGTAAAGCTTAATCCATGAAAGAAATTCAGCCAAAGAATACCGCTACGACGGTGGCCGACGTCGCACGTTCAGCGGGGGTATCGAAGGCGACCGCCGCCCGAGTCCTCGGTGGGTACGGGACCGTCAGCGACAAGGTCCGGGACGCTGTCAAGCTTGCTGCGAAAGCACTTGACTACCGCCCAAACGAACTGGCCCGTAGCATGACCACCGGTCGGTCTGGAACGATCGGCGTGGTGGTTGGCGATATTGAGAACCCGTTCTTCGGGTCTGCCGTGCGTGGCATATCGGATGTCGCGCGTGCGGCAGGCTTCAATGTCGTGCTTGCCACTTCGGGAGAGGATATTGACGTCGAGCGGGCAGCGGTCAAGACGCTTGTGGCCAAGCGTGTCGATGGGTTGATTGTCTCGCCAGCACAGGAGAGCGAGGCCGAGCACCTCAAGGAAAGAGGACGGGCGGGCCGACCGCTGGTTCTCCTTGACCGCGCCATTGCGACACTCGCAGTTGACAGCGTCACGACCGACGATCGAGCCGCATCGCTAGCCGTAACACGGTTGCTGCTTGACCGCGGCCACCGCCGTATCGCCTATGTAACGGCTTGCGACACGCCCACGCATCTCTACCGTAATATTGGAGACATCCTCACCGCTTCTGTGCGAGAACGCATCGAGGGATTCCTCCATGCTGGCGAAGAGGCAGGGATCGCAAATATGCCCCAATGGGTGCGCTTAGGCGCGAACACGCCGGAAGCCACCCGTCGACTGACGATCGATCTGCTGAGCGCAACCCCGCCGCCGACGGCGATCGTTGCTTCAGATAGCCTCATTGCGATCGAGGTGTTCAAGATTGCGCGTGAGCTTGGTATCCTTATGCCAGAGGCCCTATCGCTTGTGACCTTCCACGATGCAGCGTGGACAGCGGTGACGACGCCGCCTGTTACGGTCATTCGCCAGCCTGTCTACGAACTGGGCGAAGCCGCCGCCCGAATGCTGATCGAACGGTTAAGCGGTTTTGACAAGCTTCCGCGCCAAGTCGTTCTTCCCACGAGACTGATTGAACGAGGCTCAATCGCAACTCTTGGCACAGGGGTCTGAACCCCAACTCTGATAGGCGTGGTGTGATCTTAAATCTCGGAGGCCGATGCTTTAGGCTCCGATATACTCCCATGAGTTCAGTCCAGTCGTCCCCCGTATCACGTGATATCGGATCCGAGGAACACGCCGTGATCGTCGGTGATCCGCCATCGCTACGCGCTCGTGTCGACGGCAGCAATAAAGCTAAAATTTTTTCTGCCCAAGCTCTTGAACCCGAAATTGTGAAAAACCAAATCGATTGACGCCAGTCGCTAGTAAAGGGCTGGCCTTGCTGGAGGTGCCGTGTTTCGGCGCTTCCGTATCCATGTTGCTTCAAGGAGGATATGGCTATGGCAACATCTTACGACTACACACCTCTTTTCCGCTCGAGCGTTGGTTTCGATCGGGTCTTCAACCTTCTGGAAAATGCCCAGCGCGCCCGCTCGATCAGCGATTGGCCGCCCTATGACATCGTCAAGACTGGTGATGACAGCTACCGGATCTCCGTGGCTGTAGCAGGCTTTGCTCAGGAAGACCTCGACATCACCTTTCAGTCCAACTTACTGACCGTCACGGGCAAAAAGCAGGAGGCAGCAAATGACGGCTACCTGCATCGCGGCATTGTCGGCCGTCCTTTCGAGCACCGCTTCGAACTTGCCGACCATGTCAGGGTGAACGGAGCAAATCTGTCCAACGGTCTTCTGTCCATCGATCTTGTTCGTGAGATCCCCGAGGACTTGAAACCGCGCAAGATTTCCATCGAAAGCCCATCCACGCTGACATCAGCCGCTCCGGCGCAGATCGAAGCGCAAAAGGCGGCTTAAACTTCATTGTCGGCTCAAAAGAGGGTGCCGTTGCAACGGCACCCGTCAACATTCCGGGTGGGAAGGAGATAACAATGAAACCCGACATGTTCAGACAGCCCGTGTCTATTATGGTGGGCCTCGGATTTCCGGCTGAGGTTCGAGGCGTGATGGACGCTTACCGACATCTTGTCGAATGGCCACCATCACAGAGGGATAGCGCGCACTCGGTCGCGCTTAAGGCATGCAGTGCAGCGCTGCGCGGTGAAATCGAAGCCGAGACGGCGCGCGGCTGTTTTGCTGCTTTTGCCGAGAAACACGATCTGATAGCGCCGGAAACAAACTCGATCGCTGCGTGGCGTTGGCGCCGAGACAAAGATCCGCACGTGCTGTGAGGTGACGGATGATGCACAATATACTCCGGGACACTTCCAACGCGATGAAATCAACGGTTCTGGTTCAGGTAAATGCAGCCGAATAGCTTGCGACCGCAATAGAAGAGGATGTCTTTACTTATGTTGCGCGCCAGAGCTACGCACATTCTATGGCGGCATGGGATGGACGGAGATCGAGTCGAATGTTGGCCGGGAACAGGCATGCATTTTGAAAAGTCGATGACGCACAAAGCTCTGGTTCCGTAGTGGACGTTACACGCCTTGCCACTACCACACTGAACATCATGACCGATTTTCAGGTGGCCCTCGCGCTTCTTTTACGGCTGTTTTGGGGTTCGAGAACAGCTATCCAGCGGGCAAGGTGCTACAGAACCGCAGCCTTGGTGAGGTTAACCCGGAGCCAATCCCGCCATCGCTGATAACGTTTTGTCATCTCGGACGACACATGTCCGATCTGCTTTTGAACATAGCGCTCGTCAATCTCAGCCGAGGAGGCGAGGCCGGCTCGAATTAAGTGACCCGCGAGCAAGGTACCGCGGGCGTGCTCGGCAATATCGCTTTGAACACTGGCCTCTATTGCCGCCGTTTTGACCAGTCGGGCGACCTGCTTGTCGGTCAATCGATCGGCGCCGACAGCCTTGCCCTGTCCAATGACCCCGTGAAACAGTACGCCATGCGCGATCCCAGCTAGCTTGAGCCAAGTCGCGTCGCGCACAGAAGCAACCTGCAGGCCCACGCCGGCTTTGCAGCAATTCATCCACCAGGGGAGCAGCGAGGTTGCGGCCTTTCCGACACCGGAGGCCGTGCCGAACGAGATGATTGGCAACGTCCGCAATGACATTTACCTGATCGGTGAAGCACTGAAGCTGATCGACAAGAACAAACTCCTGCCGATGGATGAGGCCGATCTCGCGGTGGTAACATCCTATCATAAGGCCGTCGACAATGCGACGAAGTTCATTCCGACCTGGGTCAAGGTTGCAGTCGCTCTGGCGCTTGGCCTCGGCACGATGATCGGCTGGCGGCGTATTGTTGTGACCGTGGGCGAAAAGATCGGCAAGACCCATCTGACCTACGGGCAGGGGGCGGCCGCCGAAGTCGTTGCCATGGTCACCATCGGTGCTGCCGACCATTTTGGACTGCCAGTATCCACGACGCATGTCC
This sequence comes from Hyphomicrobiales bacterium, assembly GCA_900472925.1. Lineage (GTDB taxonomy): Bacteria > Pseudomonadota > Alphaproteobacteria > Rhizobiales > Rhizobiaceae > Agrobacterium. Next base: position 91,293 of record UCJU01000007.1, on the reverse strand, counting down.
TGTCATCGGGTGTAGCGGGTACCATGGCGGCCAACGGTTCTGGTCTGCAATGGTCGACCGTTCGCAACATGCTGGTCGCATGGGTGCTGACGCTGCCAGCCTCGATCGCTATCGCCTTCGTGCTTTACATCATCTTGCGACAGTTTTTCTGAGCGTGAAAGGCCTGCTGGATCGAAGCTGATCGGTTAAGGCGCAAACACTGATTATGCTGTGAAAAAGTCCATGGATGTCAAGTCTGCTGGTTTGCAACTTGAATATGTTTGGCTCACTCGCCGCTCAACGACTCAATCGCTGGGAGGGCTGGATATTCTGCGGCTGTGACACGTACAACCTAGCCACGATCGTCGCCCAGGGCGTGTTTAACTGCGGTGTACGCGCGGTCGCAAGGTCTCGAAGCATCGAGATATTGCGACCCCCGCCCTTGGCAGCTTGGTAAACTCGCATTTAGTCCAACCGATCAACACAGACAGTCCCGCGTTGGATAACGCAGGACGATGGTTCACGACGGTCGGACGAAGGACGCATTGGCCTCGCGTTAGAACTTAACGAGCAGGCCTGCTTGATTTCTTAGGGGCAGCAATCCCGCTTTCGCGTTCCATTTTCTTGCGAGCCATTTTCCGCACGCGGCGTACGCCTTCTGCTTTTTCTCTGGCGCGTTTGACGGACGGCTTTTCGTAATGCTCGCGCAAACGCATTTCGCGGAAAACGCCTTCGCGCTGCATTCTCTTCTTGAGCACGCGCAGGGCCTGCTCAACGTTGTTATCACGCACATCTACCTTCAATTTACATTCCTTCTTTCATAAGTCCTGATCGGTGCTTGTGGCGAGAAAACACTTCCCACCACGTATCTGAAACGTCTTCATAGAGTGATCGGCCTTACAGGTCGATCTGCTATGGCAACCCTTATAGAAACTTTGCCCCAGCGTATATCTGGGCGGCGTCCATCCAATGAGAAGAAAGCCTCTCCGATGGAGAGTGTTCCCTTTTCGCTCGGATATATTCCTGTACGGGCGCTCAGATAGCGCAAATCCACGCAAAAGAAAACAGTTTCGATGCTCTACCGGATGTTCAATCTACTCTTTGGGCCATTTTTAATGGGAGCCCCACAATCAAACATGCTGTTAGAGCGCTGTCGATGGTTAGAGAGCGACAGGTTTCGAGGCTCTATAAGACCGCCGTCGAGAACTCTGGTTGGCATCGCGCCTGCAAGTAAGGCCGCGCCGTGCTGATACCAAGTCTAACGCGCGGGCTTTTTACCGGCCTGCTCATGCGTGTAGCCGTGCCGGGCGAAGAACCGGTCAAGCTCCTTTTGCTGGGGAACCTTACCCGTGTAAATCTCGATATATTCCGGAATGCGCTTCATTCGGATTTCAAGATCCTCGGTGGACTGCATCGAGATATAGCCGATCTGAACCAGATAAGTGGTGCGAGCGCGCACGTCTGCCGCTTCTTCGCCATATCCGAACCGCATGAACATGCGACTGATGGCTTCTACTCGCGCTTGGTCCGCCTGCTTGACCTCAGCTTGTACATCGAGAGATTGCAGCGCCCAGCTGCGAACGGCAAATTCGAACTTGGAGTCAAACAGATCGCTGTTCAGCCAGCAGTCGAAAACATTCAACATCGCTTCAGCGAGCGTTTCCGCGTAGGCTTCGGTCTGTTTTACGATATTGCCGGTGTTCTTCTCTCTCCATTTCGCAATCAGCCCACTCAACAACTCTTCCCGGTCCTTGAAGAACCAGTAGAAACTGGTCCGGGAGAGATTAAGCCTCTTTGCCAACGGAAGAATTTTTACAGAGTCCACGCCGGATTCGAGCAGGGAATCGTAGGCTGCTTCAAGCCACCCGTCATATGAGCCACGCCAGCCGCCGTCATTCATCGCCTGTTCCATAACAACTCCTAACAAATTCACACCGGCTCAACAAGCTGAATGTACACATATGTCTAAAATCCAGACGATACTGATTTCAAAGTTGACATAAGTGTACATTCGCGCTTAGCTTTGCCAAAATCCTTGACCCGGAGTCCGTCGCATGTCGAACGATCCTCTCCTCCAGCCCTACCAGCTGAAGCATCTGACCCTGCGCAACCGCATTATTGTGACCTCGCATGAGCCAGCCTATCCCGAGGACGGCATGCCCAAGGAGCGCTATCGGGCCTACACGCTGGAGCGGGCGAAAGGCGGCGTCGCCCTCACGATGACAGCCGGATCCGCTGCCGTCTCAAAAGACAGCCCGCCTGTTTTCAACAATCTGCTCGCCTATAAGGACGAGATCGTTCCGTGGATCCGCGAGATGACGGATGCCGTGCATGAAGAAGGCGCGGCGATTATGATCCAGCTGACACATCTCGGTCGGCGGACGCGCTGGGACAAGGGCGACTGGCTACCCATCGTCGCGCCGTCTCATCACAGAGAAGCATCCCACCGCGCCTTTCCGAAGAAGATGGAAGATTGGGACATAGAGCGCGTCATCAAGGACTTCGCAGATGCGGCCGAACGTATGAAGGCGGGTGGCATGGACGGTGTGGAGCTGGAAGCTTACGGGCACCTCATCGACCAGTTCATATCCCCGCTGACAAACGAACTCGACGGCCCCTACGGTGGTTCACTCGACAACCGCATGCGCTTCTGCCTCGATGTTTTCAAGGCGATGCGGGAGCGGGTCGGGGACGATTTCATCCTGGGCGTTCGTTACACGGCAGACGAATGTCTACCCGGTGGCACCGGAAAAGCCGATGGCCTCGAGATTTCTCGCCGGCTGCGCGACAGCGGCCTGATTGACTATCTCAACGTCATCCGTGGCCACATAGACACGGATGCCGGGCTGACCGACGTCATTCCGATCCAGGGCATGGCGAACTCGCCGCACCTCGATTTTGCCGGGGACATTCGTGCAGCGACGAATTTTCCGGTTTTCCACGCAGCAAAAATTCCTGATGTCGCGACCGCCCGACATGCAATTTCGTCGGGCAAGGTCGACATGGTCGGCATGACCCGCGCCCATATGACCGACCCGCATATCGTGCGCAAGATCATCGAAAAGCGCGAAGAGGACATCCGCCCCTGCGTCGGTGCCAATTACTGTCTCGACCGCATCTATCAGGGTGGCTTGGCCTTCTGCATCCATAATGCAGCCACGGGCCGCGAGCAGACCATGCCGCACCTCATCACCAAAGCCGACGTTCGCAAGAAGGTCGTCATCGTCGGTGCCGGTCCGGCTGGTCTGGAGGCAGCGCGTGTGTCAGCGGAGCGTGGCCACGATGTTGTTGTTTTCGAAGCGGCAACGAACCCAGGCGGGCAGATCAGATTGACGGCGCAAAGCGAACGACGGCGCGAAATGATCAGCATCATCGACTGGCGGATGAGCCAGTGCGAAAAACTCGGGGTTACCTTTCATTTCAACACCTGGGCAGAAGCCGATACGATTGCGGCAGAAGCTCCGGATGTCGTCATCATCGCCACGGGCGGTCTGCCGCATACAGACGTTCTGTCGAGCGGCAACGATCTGGTGGTCTCCTCCTGGGACATCATCTCCGGCTACGCAAAGCCTGGCACGAACGTCCTCATTTTCGATGATGCCGGCGATCATGCCGGTTTGCAGGCCGCAGAATTCATCGCCAAGACAGGTGCCAAAGTCGAGATCATGACACCGGACCGCGCTTTTGCGCCGGAAGTCATGGCAATGAATCTGGTTCCCTACATGCGTTCACTGCAAAAGCTCGACGTTACCTTCACCGTGACTTACCGCCTGGAATCGGCAGAGAAGAGCGGCAACCAGATCATAGCTCATGTCGGCAGCGATTACGGAGGTGTTACGAAGCAGAGGCTCGTCGACCAGATCGTGATCAATCACGGCACTATCCCGCTGGATGACCTTTATTTCGAATTGAAGCCCGGATCGAAAAACCTCGGTGAGGTTTCGTATGACGGGTTGCTGTCCGGCTCGGCACAGTCCATCGAACGCAATCCAGCGGGAACCTATCAGCTTTTCCGCATTGGCGATGCCGTGGCAGCACGAAACACACATGCTGCCATCTATGACGCATTGCGTCTTGCAAAGGACATCTGACGATAAGCCGCGTAATCTCACCAATATGGTGAGATTACGCGTGAAACTCGGTTACTCGCTCTTCACTCCGTAGATCGAGAGGCATCTCCCGGCCTTGCGATATTGCGTTCAAGCTCAAATTGCTCTCGGCTTCACGCAATCAACCCCTTCATTGGCTGAACGTTTTCCGAACCTGGAAAGACAACACTGGCCAAATGACCTGCACTGGCGCCGAGAAGATCGATTGCCATACCCTTGATAACCGACCGGATGTCGGTCGTTGCGGCCAGATCTCTGCCTTCAAACAACTGGTTTTGCTTGAGCCCCGGCCAGTCGGTAATGACGCGTCCGCCGCGTACGGCACCGCCCGCGAGAAACGCGGTCGTACCGGTGCCGTGGTCGGTGCCGTCGGTGCCGTTGATCCGCGCTGTACGGCCGAACTCGGTCGCAACGATGATCGCGGTGTCCTTCCATGCAGGCCCGAGCTCCTGTTCAAACGCCGCGATCGAATTGTCGAGGCCGGCCAAAAGTTTCGCCAGGCGATCGATCTCCTGCGCATGTGTGTCCCACCCTTCGAAGGCCAGCGCCGCGACGCGCGGGCCATCCGGTTGGGCAAGCAGACGGGCAGCACCACGGGCCATCTGCTCCATGCCATTCGGGTCGCCGGGGCCGCCTTTAGACTTCATGTCGAGGCCGGACGCGATCTTGCCGGTCTGGATGCCTTCGATCAAAAGCTTCGACAGCATCGGGTCGGTGCGGCCGTAGAGATCCATCAGACGTGGTGCCAGATCACCGTCGGCGGGCCTGAGGACTGAAGGCGCCCAGCCAAGCACCGGCGCTTTGCCACGGATGACGAGCGGCGCGGTCGCCCCGACGGACAGTCCACGTACTGGCTCTGCCGCACCGGGAGCAATTTTTTCCCCAGCTGGAAGCCCCTCCAGCATCCGGTTCATCCAGCCCGTTTCGACATGGCCGGGTGTCGGAAACCCCGATTCCAGCACGTCCTGGCCATCGAAGTGCGAACGCTCTCGGTAAGCCGTGGCACTGGCATGCACCACGGCTGCTTGATTGGCGCGGAAAAGCCGCTGAAAATTTGCCATCGACGGATGCAGCCCAAAGAAGCCGTCCAGCGGCAGCACGGGGCGGTCGCCATCGAGCCTCATTGCGATCGACTGGCGCAGGCCCTCATAGTCCGGGTCGCCGATCGGCGGTACGGCGGTCAGGCCATCCAGCGCACCGCGCAGGATGATTGTGACAAAGCGGGGATCGCGTCCGCCCGCCGCATGAGCAAAGCGTGGCATGAAGGCCCAGGCAAAGAGTGCGCCGGTTGCACCGAGAACGGCGCGGCGAGTAGGGGTCAGATTTTCGCACAACATGGTTCAACGCCTCTGGAATTCGGGGGAGAGGAAAGCAAGCGAAAGGCCCTGAGGCCGGGTTTCCGCACGGGAAATCGCTTGCAGGGTGTCTGCGGTGAGAAGCGGCCCGAGCCGGTCGCCAACGAAGACGCGTGGGTCGATCTGGCCCTGAAACTGGTGGGCCATAAGATTTGCCGCATCGATACGCGTTGCCAGTGCTTCCGACGACGCCCAGGCATCGGTGACATCGGAGAAACCATTCGGGCCAGCGGGGTTCCAAAGTGGTTGGCCGAGTGCGTTCAGCATGGACAGAACCTGCTCCGGCTTCGGCTTAATGCCGCTCGTGCGCAACATCGCTGTCACATATTCGAGTGGCGTCCGCATCTTCACCAGCGTTGGGTTCCATGCCTCGTCAGCCTCGACAAGTGCCGTATAGACAGCTGAGAGATCGCCTTGCGTCTTGGTATAGGCGGCGGCGAGCTTTTTAACCAAAGCAGGTGGTGGCTGGTCGGCCACGAAATGTCGGGCAAGCTTGGTGGCTATGTGTTTGGCGGTTGCTGGATTGCGGGCAAGGTCGCGCAGAGCAGTGCGGCCCTGTTCCAAGTTGCCCCCGGCATAGGTCATGCCCATGACCGTGTGGTCGCCCGGTTCATGCGCACTGGCATTGAACATGAATTTGCCCTGCGGGCCGGGGCGCTTTTCATCGCGGTAGAATGTCCAGCCGGTAATGATCCGCGCCAGCGACGTTACATCCTCCTGGCTATAGCCGCCATCGACGCCAAGCGTGTGGAGTTCCATGATCTCACGAGCGAGATTTTCATTGAGGCCGCGCTTGCCGTTCTTGTTCGCGTCCGATGTCGGGCCAATCGATTGCTGGTTGTCGAGAAAAACCAGCATGGCCGGATGGGTTTCCACTGCCAGCAGCATATCCTCGAAGCGGCCGAAGATATGAGGACGAATAGCCTCACGCTCGAAAGCGCCAGCCAAAATATGCACTTCACCATTTTTGCTGATCGCAACCGAGAAGTGGTTGGCCCAGAACATGGCGAGCCGTTCGCCGAAGCCGATCATTGGCTCGTGGATCGTTCCGTTGAAACGCGCATCAGCTTCGGCAAGCAGGATCTGTTGCGGAAAGTAGGGGCGTTTGGAAACCGGCGTGTCCGGTTTTTTGTCAACTTGCATGGACTGCGGTTGGGGCGGCATCGGCCCAGCCTGCATTGTGACTGGCTGGCCGCCCTGCATGGTATTCGCGCCAGCCATGGCCTGGGTCGTCGCTACGGCGACGGGCGCCGCAGAAACTGCGGTAGGCTTATCTCGCTCGGCTTTGACCTGCTGCTGGTAGGCGTACAGCGCGACCAAAAGATCGGAGGAGGAACGCAGTTGCGCACCGATGGGTGTCGGCACCGCGTGCTCTGCGATCTCTTCGCGTAAAAGATCGCGGGGGGCATTCTTTATGGCGGTGATCCCGCCCTCTGCTGCGCCAAGGCCGAAGCGCCAGAGCGCCAGCGCAGCATCGACATCGTTAGGATTGGACATGGCCGATACGAACTCCGTTGCATCATCGGCCCTTCAACGACAGCTTCGGTTCGAATCCGTCGCTTTTCAAATATGATCATTTCGTGGCAGGACGCGGCGGTGCCTCGCGCTGGATCAATCCATCGGCAAGACGGCGGCGTTCATCGACGGACAGGTTCGTCACGAAGTCGATAGCCTTCTCCTCTGTGGCGGCCCGCACTGCATATTCGGCCTCGCGTGCACGCTTAAGCGCATCTGCCAAAGCGACCCTGTCCAGATCCGGCTTGCCAATCAAGGCTGCAGCTTCCATGCGCGCCTGCCGTGCTTCCAACCCGGTGGACCGCACATCGCGACGAGCAGTATCGAGAGCCTTCTGAAATTCGCTGCGCAGTTTCCAGGGGAGCTGTTCACCCGCAAGAGGAAGTCGCGAGGGCGAGGTGGAAACATTGCCGTAAACATAGAAGAAACCTGCACCGGCCAGGGCGCAGATCAGGAAGGTGTTGAGGAATAGAAGGCCAATAGCCAGTCGCTTGAAACCCTGCTCGCTCATTGTGTCTCCTGTGCAATCTCGCTTTCGGTCATGATATTGCCAAAGGCGGTCGCGGTGTCGGTAATCTGGATTTGAGGGGGCGGGGTCAAGACTGCAACCGCCAATGCACCGGTAACACCACCGGCAAGACCGACTCCTATAAGTCCTGCACCGACGAGCCAGCGTTGAAGCCTACGGCGTAGCGTGACACGCCTATCTGCTGATTGCAAAATGCGGCCCGCGAGGGCCGAGGTGGGCGCAGGCGTGGTAGACAGCGCAAGAAACGCATCTACACGGCAAGCCTCCTGTATCAATGTGCGACCCGTTTCCGTGGGGGCAAAGAGGTCGTGTATGTCTCGCTTGTCTTCGGGCCAGCGCTTCCTGTCTCCGCCATAGGCTTCGATGAGCGCACGAAAATGCTCGATATCCATATTTTGCTTGCCGCCGTTACTCATCATCATCTCCTGCCAGTATATTCTGTAGCGAACGTCGTCCGCGTGCCAGCAGACTTTCCAGTGCATCAACGCTGATCTGCATCAAATCCGCCGCCTCCTTGTTCGACAGGTCCTGATAATATACCAGGATGATCGCCTCACGTTGGCGGGGTGCCAGTCCCTGCAATGCTTTGTCGACCCGCCTGCTCTCTGCTTCGCGGCCCGTCAGTCCTGCATCGGGCAAGGGCGCTTCATCCATTTGTTCCGGAGGCTCGGCCATTAGCACATCCCGCCGCTTGCGCAGGCGGTCGTAGCAAAGGTTGATCGCAACACGGTACGCCCAGGTGTCGAAGCGAGCGCGGCCCTGCCGCCAGCCACCGGCATGCTTCCAGATGCGCAGGAAGGTTTCCTGCACCACATCCTCGGCCTCTATCGGGTCAGCGAGCATGCGATTTGCAAGCGCCAGAAGGCGTGGCAGCTTCCGCTCGACCATCGTGCGCATCGCGCCCGCATCGCCCGCCGCAACCCCCTTCACCAGCTCTGTGTCCGGATCATCCATCATGTCATCATCGCAGGCATGGGTAGCGAGCGACCGCGCGACCGATTGTGACGCCGACGAGGTTTGGGATGCGAGAGGGTCGATTACGCATCAAGACAAGGTGGATGAGGTTTCTCCCTAGGCTCAGGACGCAGGTCACACGTATTTCTAACGCGTGGAAAACTCAATTCCGTCGGTCATCGGCAATGTTTTGCCAAATTTGATGTCGGCTCTAAAATAAGGGTATTCTGAATAACGGCTCTAACCGAAGAGAGGCTCACTCGCCTCCCTCCTGTCTTGGATAAAAGCTTCAGCCTGCGCCCTCTTATCGGTTATTCTTTGCCCGCCAAGCTTCGTATTTCTGTTGGTACTCGTCCTTGGTTCCGGGATAGAGGCCTATGATACCTTCCCCCGCCTTGACCTGTTCGAGAACGAAGTCCTCATAGCTTTCCATTGCCGTACATTCGTCGGCCAGTTCTTCTGCAAGATGTGCCGGGATGACCATGACACCGTCGCGATCACCGACCAAGACGTCACCGGGAAACACGGCGACATCGCCGCAGGCGATGGGAACGTTGATGTCGAGCGCTTCATGATGGGTGAGATTGGTCGGCGCAGACGGTTTGGCATAATAGGCAGGCATATCCAATTCGCCGATGCCAACGGCATCGCGGAAGCCGCCATCAGACACAACGCCCGCTGCGCCGCGCAATGCCAACCTGGTGATCAGGATCGAGCCAGCCGTCGCTGCGCGTGCATCTTTTCGTGCATCCATAACCAGGACATGACCGGGAGGGCATGTTTCCATGGCGACGCGCTGCGGATGGTCGGCATTGCGAAACACGGTGATAGGATTTCGGTCTTCGCGCGCGGGGATGTAACGCAAGGTGAAAGCTTGGCCGACCATCACTTCTGCCTTGGGCGACACAGGCACGACGCCCTGAATAAACTGGTTGCGCAGGCCGCGCTTGAATAACGCGGTAGCAATTGATGCGGTCGAGATTTTCTTGAACTTGGCGCGGGTTGTATCGCTCAGCACATAGTCGGTCATGGTTTTTCCTCTCGGAGATGATCTCAGTAAATGTCAGGTTCGCCGGCCGTCCTGCCGAAACCGGTTTCAAGGAAATCGAAGTCACAGCCTTTGTCAGCCTGCGTCACATGGCGGGAGAACAACCAGCCGTAACCGCGCTCATAGCGTGGTTTGGGAGCAACCCATTCTGCCTTGCGGCGCGCCAGTTCCTCCTCGCCGACGAGCATGTCGAGGCTGCGGGCTGGAAGGTCGAGGCGGACGATATCACCCGTGCGCAGCAGCGCGAGCGGCCCGCCGATATAACTTTCCGGCGACACATGCAGGACGCAGGCACCATAGGATGTTCCGGACATGCGGGCGTCCGATATCCGCAGCATGTCGCGGTGACCTTGCTTGATCAGCGCCTTGGGGATCGGCAACATGCCCCATTCTGGAAAACCCGGGCCGCCAAGCGGCCCGGCATTGCGCAGCACCAGAACGTGGTCGGGCGTAACGTCGAGATTTTCATCATCAATCGCCTTCTTCATGTCAGGATAGCTGTCGAAGACCAAAGCCGGGCCCTGATGGACGTGGTATTTGGGGTCGCAGGCTGCCGGTTTTATCACGGCGCCATCGGGGCAGAGATTGCCGCGCAGGACCGCCAGCGATCCCTCTCGATAGACCGGGTTGGACAACGGCCTGATAACGTCGTCATTATAGACCTGCGCGCCTTGCAGATTTTCCCCCATCGTCTTTCCGGTGACCGTCATTGCCGAAAGGTCCAGTCGGTCCTCAATCTGCTTCATCAGGGCGCGAAGCCCGCCTGCGTAGAAAAAGTCCTCCATCAGATAGTCCTTGCCGGAGGGGCGGACGTTGGCGATCAGCGGGGTCACGCGTCCCAGATCGTCAAGATCGTCAAGTGTGAGATCGATACCGGCACGCCGCGCCATCGCGATCAGGTGGACGACGGCATTGGTGGAGCACCCGGTCGCCATGGCGACGATAGCGGCATTGCGGCAGGCACCCGCCGTGATGATCCTGTCCGGCGTCAGGTCTTCCCATACCATGTCGACGATCCGCCGGCCGCAGTCGGCGCCCATACGCTGATGGTTGGCATCAACAGCTGGAATGGAGGAGGCGCCGGGCAGTGTCAGGCCCATCGCATCCGCAATTGCGGTCATCGTCGAGGCGGTACCCATGGTCATGCAGGTGCCGGCGGAGCGTGCAATGCCGCCCTGAACGCCCAGCCATTCCTCATCGGATATGTTGCCAGCGCGGCGTTCATCCCAGTATTTCCACGCATCAGAACCTGAGCCAAGAATTTTTCCGGCATAATTGCCACGCAACATCGGGCCAGCGGGAAGGTAGATCATCGGTATCCCGGCGGAAATTGCGCCCATGACCAGACCGGGCGTGGTCTTGTCGCACCCGCCCATCAGCACCACGCCATCGAGCGGGTGCGAGCGGATCATTTCTTCCGTCTCCATAGCCAGCATGTTGCGGTAGAGCATTGATGTCGGTTTGGTGAAGCTCTCGTCAACCGAGAGCGATGGCATTTGAACCGGGAAGCCGCCAGCTTGGCTGACACCTCGTTTCACATCCTGAACGCGCTCCTTGAAATGGGAGTGGCAGGTGTTGAGTTCTGACCATGTGTCGAGGATTCCAATGATCGGCTTGTCTCGGAAATCTTCTTCGGAATAGCCGAGCTGCATCATACGTGAGCGGTGCCCGAAACTGCGCAGATCGTCAGGTGCAAACCAGCGGGCGCTTCGGAGCGTATCGGATGTCTTCTTATGTGTCATGTCACTGACCTTTTTGGGAATGGGACGAACGTGTTTTGAGAACTATTCTTTTGCTCCCATGTGTGGAGGCGGTGGGTGTGAACATCGACATTGCCCGCAACGAGCGAATCTGTCTGGGCACCAACGCCGCTAAACGTGCGCAACTCGACGGTCGCGTTTGAAAATCCATCGGCTTCGGCATGTCTTTCGATGAGCTTGTGGGTCTAGGCAGCATGGCTTGCTAGAGAGAGAATGCGGGGTCTGCGGGTGATGGGAGGTTTGGTTTTTCTGGCGCTTTGCTCGGACAGCTCAGCCCGAATGCTATGAAAATAGCGGCGGTTTTGCCGATTAGCAGTCGCATTGTGTCACTCCCTGAAATACGGACCCTGTCGGACGGGTTCGCATGGCTACCAAATGCCGATAACGTCATTGAAGCACTAAAACATCAGTGCATCAACCATCAATATGTGATTAGGTCGATGGTACACAGGGTGGTCGATACAGATGAGCGGAATGATGAGAAGCGGACAGTTAGATCGATCGCGTCAGGTTGCCTTGCAGGTGCATGACATTCTGCGGGACAGGATCCTCAATATGGCACTGGTGCCCGGAGCTGTTCTGTCTCGCGCTTCTCTCCAGCTGGAATTCGGCATCAGTCAGACGCCCGTTCGCGACGCGTTGATGCGGCTGCAGGAAGAGGGGCTGGTCGATGTCTACCCGCAATATGCGACGGTTGTCGCCAAGATTGACGTCGATCACGCAAGACAAGCGCAATTTCTGCGGCTTTCGATCGAACTGGAGGCTGTCCGCCGGCTGACCGAGGACGCCCCTGCCGAGACTGCATCGGAGCTCAGAAAAATCCTCGCCCGTCAGAAGGCGGTCGCTTCCACCGAGACCTATGACTCCTTCGACGCTCTCGACCGAGAGTTTCACAGGAAGCTTTATGAGATGACCGGTATCCTTCAGCTCTGGACGAATGTTCGCCGCCAAAGTGTTAACCTCGATCGCTTGAGGCGGCTCAATCTTCCGATGCCAGGCAAGATGCAGACAGTGCTTATGCAACACGAGGCGATCGTTGAGGCTATTGCTTCAGGCAGGGCAGAGAATGCGACGGCTGCGCTACGGACGCATCTGTCCGGTACGCTGTCGATTGTCGATTCCATCCGCGCGAACTTTCCCGACTTCTTGCTCGGCCCGCCATCTGTTTGAGCGCTTCAAAAGTGTGCGATACTGCAATAGGCTCACATGGTTGGCATGTCATGGGTTCATGACATAGGTGACACTCGCCAGCCTGACGGAATCAGGTCGCCTTGATCATTAACCCTGTAAGCTTTGCTCGCAGCGCAACAACATTCCGTAAAGGTCTCTTGGCTCATCCGGATCGGCCAGTAGGTCGAGCTCGGTATAGAGTCCTGTTTCCTCCAGTTTGCTCCTTACGTAGCGGAGAGCGGAAAAGTCCTCGATGGCGAAGCCCACACTGTCGAAGAGCGTTATGGCGCGGTCGGACTGACGTCCCTCTATCTTGCCTGCCATCACTTCCCAAAGCTCCTTGACAGGGTAGTCGGCATCAAGCTGTTGGATTTCGCCTTCAATACGCGTCTGTGGTGGGTATTCGACAAAAATATCGGAGCGCAAAAGGATGTCCTTGTGCAATTCCGTCTTGCCGGGGCAATCCCCACCGACAGCATTGATGTGCACGCCGGGTCCGACCATATTGTCAGAGAGGATGGTGGCGCATTGCTTGTCAGCCGTGACTGTCGTGATGATATCGGCCCCTTCGACAGCCTCCTGTGATGTGGCGCATTTGATAATCGTAAAGCCTTGTCCCGCAAGATTGCTGGCGCAGCGGTCTGTTGCGGCGGGATCGAGATCGTAAAGGCGCAACTCATTCACGCCAAGGATTGCTTTGAAGGCCAGCGCCTGGAATTCGCTCTGTGCTCCATTGCCGATAATCGCCATGGTTTTCGAGCCTTGGCGCGCCAAATGTTTCGCAGCGACGGCTGACATGGCGGCTGTGCGCAGAGCAGTCAAAATCGTCATCTCGGATAACAACATCGGGTACCCGTTACCGACATCCGATAGCACGCCGAACGCCGTTACGGTCTGCCGTCCTTCCCTGGTATTCTTAGGATGGCCGTTGACATATTTGAAGCCATAGAGGGTTCCGTCGCTCGTCGGCATCAACTCGATAACGCCTTCATCGGAATGGGATGCAATGCGCGGTGTCTTGTCGAACTGTTCCCAGCGGAGAAAGTCCTCTTCGATCACGGCAGCGAGTTCCGTCAGAAACGTATCTGTTCCAACTGTCAGCACAAGTTTCATCATATGGTCGACACTGACGAAAGGTACCGTGTTCAAATTTTTAAGGGTGGTCATGGATGTTATCCCGTTGGCTATTGGCCGCAGTTTGAGACAAGACGGTGTTGTCCTTTTCAGGCTGCGTCACATATCTTTGCTGGTGTCGCTGAGGAATTGATCGACAATCTCGGCGATGAGATTGGGTAGAACCTCAAAGGCATAGGGCGCATGGACCCGCTCGAGCTTCTGGTGAAACTCACGCCCCCAGGGGCCGATGTTGACCGCAGGAAAGCGCAGCGCATGTCCGGGTGGTTGGTCGATAAGGCGGGAAATCGGCGTATTGTGCGAAACCACATCACTGCCGATCGCTGCTTGCCCGAGGAAACTCATATCGGAAATTCCCTGAAAATGGGGCTTCCAGGTCAGGCTCCGGTCTGGCTCGATGCCGAGAGACGCCCGTGCATTTTCGATCGCCGTGTGCAAGGCGCGGTCATTGACATGCTCCATGCGCAGACGGCTGGGCGGATAGTGCAGCCCGGAAAAGCCAACGACGATGGCCGGCCCGGAGAGACGCGCGACGCCGATCAGCCATTCGGTCAGCTGGCGGGTTAATGATAGCGGGTTGTCTATGGCGGAAAGACTTGCTTCTTTCTCTGCATATTGAGCGTCAAAGCCTTGTCCCGCAACGTCCGAAGCGAGTGCACGCAGCTCCGCAAACGTAACAAGCCGCGGGATCGCAGGTGCAGCGCCGGTGCTTTTGCCCACCAGCCTGCCATATTCGACGGCCTGGGCAGCAAAACGATCGACAGCCTCCGTTGCACCCGACAACACCTCATTGCGGAAACGCTCGAACAGGTCTTCCGCCGTCATGGCATGGTACAACCAGTTGAACGCGATCCAGAAACGTTCGGGCGTCGTGACCTCGTAACCGTCACGCAGATCTTTTGCTTCCAGACAGATTGGCGGTGGCGAAACGTCGCTGTCGTCCCTGTCAGCAAGTGCCGCATTGCCCTCGAAACGCGACAGAATGCTAGCGGCCATCGCCTGTGCGCTGACACCCTCAAACGGGTAACTCGCATGTGAACTGCAGCCGATGACGAGCGCAAATGGCAAAAGCTTGCCGATGGTCCCTGCGTAAACGGCGCGGCCTTCACTGCCGTCTCCCTGATCCGACGTGACATCCATGTTAACAGCGGCGGATATGTCGATATCGAAGGCTTGCGCAATATCCGGCAACGCATTGCGAAGCGACCGCATGCCGCGACTTTCACGCTCCTCATCGGGCGTGAGGATCAGCAGCAGATTGCCCTGACGATCAGGGTGACTTGCAAAATGCTCGAGACAGGCGATGGCCGCCGCATCACCGCTTTTCATGTCCAGCATACCGCGTCCGGGCAGAAAATCACCGCTCAGCAGGTCCTGCAAGGCTCGTTCTTCCTGTTCGGACCGAACCTTGCGGGAGAGATCGGCAATCAACCCCTCTTTCAGTTTGAGGCTGTCACAGGCCAGAGGTTTAAGCTCGTGGTAGTTGTCGGTGGACACAGTATCGAAATGCCCAACGAGAGCGATCGCTCTTCTGCCAGCGCCCCGCACCAATGCAACCACACTTCGCGTCATTGGGTCGCCATGGCTTTCGATCAGGCGAAGGTCCTGTGGGTGGTCGCGAAAGTAGGGAATGTCCGCAAGCAAAGCATGCAGGCGGTCGGCGAATTCTGCCTCTCCCGCCGTTCCGGTTTCACTGGGCCAGGAAACCATGCGCAGGGCGAGATCACGAATATAGTCCGGATCGAGTGGGGTGTTTTTTTGTACGGTCATCGTGCGGTCTTTGCTCAATAGGAGAGATGCTTGCGCAGGAATGCACGGGTGCGTTCTTCGACAGGGTTTGAAAGAACGTCGCCGGGCGCACCCTGTTCGATTACGACGCCACCATCCATGAACATGACGTGATCGCAAACCTCGGCAGCAAAGCGCATTTCATGGGTGACGATCAGCATGGTCATCTGTTCGGCGGCAAGCTGTTTCATGACCTGATTTACTTCTTCCACAAGCTCGGGATCGAGTGCCGAGGTGGCTTCATCGAACAACATGACTTTGGGTTGCATGGCGAGCGCGCGCGCAATGGCAACGCGTTGTTTCTGCCCACCGGACAATCGCGATGGATAGGCATGTCCCTTATCTGCGAGCCCCACCTTTGCAAGCAGCGTATTGGCCCTGTCCAGTGCTTCAGACTTGTTCAGACCCTTGAGTTTGATCGGCCCGATCATGATGTTCTGCAACACAGTCAGATGTGGGAACAGATTGAACTGCTGAAACACCATGCCCATTTCCTGTCGGATATGGTTGATGTGGTTTTCGAAGGCGCGGCCTTTCAGCGGGCGGTTCACCTGCTGTCCATCCAGCCAGATTTCGCCGCTGGAAATGGCTTCCAGCATGTTGATGGATCGCAGCAACGTACTCTTGCCCGAACCGCTTGGCCCGATGATGGAGATGATCTTGCCTCGGTCGACACTCATGTCGATGCCCTTCAGCACCTCGTGGTCGCCATAGGATTTGCGGATTTGCCGCAGTTGGATCATAGGGTTTTGTGCTGTCATCGGATTGCTTCCGCTTTTCTGTCCGCCTGCTTCAAAACAAGCTCCATCGCGATATTGACGACGTAATAGAGAACTGCCGCAGTGAGATAGAATTCGAATGGACGATAGGTTTCGCTGATGGCGCGCTGCGCGTTCAGCGTAAGTTCTGCGATGCCGAGAACGGACAGAACCGCCGTGTCTTTCAAGAGAATGATTGTGTTGTTACCCACTTGCGGAAGTGCCGCCAGCACGGCCTGTGGCACGATGAAATGCCGCAGGGTCGCACCCTTGCCAAAGCCAAGCGTTCTAGCCGCTTCCATCTGCCCGGGATCCACACCGAGAAGCGATGCCCCGAAAATATCGGCATTATAGGCCGCATAATGCAGACCGAGACCGATGACACCTGTCCAGAAGGCTGGCAACAGGATGCCGACTTGAGACAAGCCATAGTAAAGCAAATAGAGCTGTAACAGCAGCGGCGTGCCCATGAACAGGAACATGATGCCGCGCATCGGCAGGCTGACCAGCTTCGGGCCGTAGAGTGTCATCGTGGCGATGACCATGCCGAGGACGATGCTGATCGCACCGGCAATTACGGTAATGAGAATAGTCCATAGCAGCCCGGTGAAGAGAATGTCCCAGTATGACGGGACGACGCCTAGATCAAGGCTCATGCGCCCGCCCTCCTGCTTGTGTCGCACATCCGTTCGATCGTTCGCACTGACAGCGATATGGCTGCGACGATGACCAGATAGGATAGGCCAGCCAAGCCAAACACTTCAAAAGGTTTATAGGTCGAGGTGACCAGGCGTTGCGCGGAGTAGGTCAGTTCCACCACGCCGATTGTTGAAACCAGAGCTGTGCTTTTCGACAGGATCACGGTGTTGACGCCGAGAGAGCGGATCATCAGCGGCGCTGCTTGCGGCAATACGAATAGACGCATGGTTGAGAAGCGACCAAACCCGATGGAACGCGCAGCCTCGGTTTGCCCCTTATCGACGGCCAGAATGGCACCTTTAATGCCGACAGACATGTAGGCACCGATATTGAGGCCCATGGTCAGCACACCGGCGGTAAACGGCGTCAGTTCGAGGCCGAATTGGGGGCCTCCGAAATAGACCAGAAAAAGCTGCACGAGCAGGGGCGTGCCCCGCATGATGCTGACATAGGCGGCTCCGAACCACCGCAACGGCCCGACCTTGGAAAACCGTGCCGTCGTGATGGTGATCGCAACGATAAGACCTATGGCCAGCGATGCCGCAGTCAGTTCCAAGGTCATCAAGGACGCTTCGACCAAGAACGGAAATATCCGCCTGATGAGTTCGATATCCATTTCCGCCTCTCCGGATTGGTCTTTTTACGCAAGGCTGGCGAGCAATGCTCCGGGACTTGATGTCGCCCCGGAGCGCAGCATTTAACGGATGTCTGAGCCGATCCATTTTTTCGAAATGGCCTCGTAGGTGCCGTCCGCCATCATGGCGTCGAGAGCCTTCTGCATTGCTGCAGCGAGTTCGGGATTGTTCTTGCGGATAGCGATGCCGATATCAAAACGAGGCAAGGTGGCGTCTTTGATCTGCTCGACGGGCGCATTGCTTTTGTTGATCGCAACAAGGACCGGAACGTCATCCGCAACAATCGCATCGACACGGCCTGCGCTGAGGTCGAGGAGCATTTCAGGCAAGCCCTTATAGGTGCGGACCGTAAACTTGTTCTGGTCGCGAACCCATTTTTCCGAGGTCTCACCTAAAGTCACGCCAATGGTCTTACCCTCGAGGTCACCGATTTTCTTGACAGACGCGCCTTTGGCGACGAACAGACCGAGCCCCGAACGATAATAGGGGCCGACAAAATCAATGGCTTTTTTACGCTCGTCTGTGATGCCCATGGATCCGATGACCGTATCGTAGCGACCGGTTACCAGTCCGGCGATAATACCGTCCCAAGCCGTGGTTACGATATTCGGCTCAACCTTGAGGCGACGCGCCATCTCGGTTCCGATATCGACATCGAAACCGACGACCTTGTTGGATTCATCCACGAAACTGAAGGGTGGAAACGCACCGGAAAGAGCGACCGAAAGCTTTCCGGCCCTCTCGATCTTCTGGAGGTCATCAGCTTGCGCTGTGGTCACGGTGGCGCAAAGACCAGCGATAACGAGCATTGAAGAAAAAATGCGCGACAGTCTCATAAATCCATCTCCCATGGTAATCCGACTCATCGAATTAGTGTTTAATCAGTGGTCACATGCGTAAGCGGCATTGATCGATCGGGAGCGTTCAGACCCATTTGCTTTAAGCTTGGTTCCGCATTTATGGTTGGCATGAAGCCCCGACAGGAGTTGTTTTAACCTCTGTCGCATGCACAAAAAAGAACAAGAACTGTCTTAATTTTTCAACTATTGACGATATAATCAATAAATTGCCGAAAAAGGAAAATAAGATTGGACGAACTCGATAAACGACTGATTTCGGAATTGCGCATCAACGGTCGCGCTTCCGTACCAGAACTGGCACAATTGATTGGTGTTGCCCGAGCCACGGCCCAGAAACGCCTGGACCGATTGATCGCCAACGGTGACATTAAGGGCTTCACGGTCCGACTGAGAGACGATGTCGGAAAAGACTTCATCCGGGCTTTCATCGTGATCGAAGTCGAAGGCTCTCCGAAGGCCACGATCTCGGCTGTCAAACGTCTGCCGGGTATAAAAGCATTGTCCAACACCAACGGCATCTGGGATATGATCGCCGAGATCGAGGTTTCAACCATGTTGCAGTTGAATGAATTGATCTCCACGGTTCGTGCGATCAATGGCGTGGCAAAAAGCGAGACCTACATCATGCTGGGGCCTGCTTAGGCCAGCTGGTGGTCCTTTCTACGTTTTTGGGTATTTGGCTCAAATAGAGAGACTGTGACGAGTGATTGATGCCCGGTGTGCGCGCAAGTCGATATGACATCCGTCGCTCGTACTTGACGGACACCACCATCGACATGGGTGAGAGGAACCAAAGTGGTCAGGGGAAAAGTAAGAATATACTAATGTAAATTCGTCTAAAAAATAATTTTTCCCAATGCTAAGTCACGTTTCGCTCTTATCGCATGTCCCTTGTGCGGTGCAAAATATTATGCAACAATAAAGAGTGTAAATATAAATTTACACCAAATATTTATCTCTCGGAGATCGTCCAAACTGTCCACACAGTCGTTTTATATTTACGCTATCTAATAAAGCGCTGAGGAATTCCTTCCGGCATTAGGGGCATAGTTCGGTTTAACTCCCTCCGTCCGTGAAGGAATTAAACACCTTTCAGGTGAGCGCGTGAATCTCAGAATGGAGCGCTTATGCATAATGAGATAGTTTTGAATGGTGTTCTTGGTGAATTTAGCGGCAGAATTCTGCAATCCTCCTCATCTGTCGAGTTAAAAGCGCTTCTCGGTGATGTCCTTGCCGCGTTGGGCTACCGTTTCTTCGGCTATCATGTCGTCAAGCATGCTGTGCTTCATGACAGTGGCAGCGACAGACTGCCCATCGGTATCTTCAACTTGCCAGAAGAGTGGGCGGCCGATTATGTCAGCAGCAACCATGTGGATGATGACAAGGTCGTGGAGTTGGCTCTTGCCGGAAAGACTCCGTTTCACTGGGAATCGGAACTTGCGCGGTGTCCGATGACGCCAAAGCAACGCCTCATCTTGAGAAAGGCTGAAGAAGCCGGGCTTGTGGATGGTTACACATTGCCGCTGGTGTCCCGAGACGGCGAGATCGCTATCCTCACCGTGTTTCCAGATGAACAAACAAAAAGCTTTGCTCAGCAAAAATACAATGAGAACCTTTTATATGTTTTAGCTCAATTCTTCCACATCCGCGCTCTGCGGGTTGTCATGGAGGAAAGGTTTGTCAGCACACGCGGTCGAAAACGGTCATTTTTGTCAGGCCGTGAGCGCGAGACAGCTCTGTGGATTTCTCGCGGTAAATCCTCCTGGGAAATAGCCCAGATTCTCGGGATCTCTGAAAAGTCTGTGGAGTTTTATGCCGACTCGGTCAAACGCAAGCTGAATGCCGTCAATCGGACGCAGGCCGTCGTGAAAGCACTCCTTCTGGGCTTGATTGATGACGCAGATGAGCAACCCTCGTGTCCGAAGCCAGTCCGTTCACCCACAAGGAGTGTGCAAGTGAGCGCTCCGGCATCTCCATAGCTTCGACTAAACGGGGCAGCACGCCGTTCCCATCTTAGTTGCTTTCGTTGAGCCCTCGGCATGTCGAACAAGCGGGGTGAGGCCGCATGCGCTTTCGCCCGGCCTCAGCACTGCCGGGATGGAGGGCTGCAAGGCAATCAAAAAACCAACCGCACAAAATCAATCACGTAAAAGACCGAGACCGCGGACTGCGAGCATCCAACAGAGTTATTGCTATAAAAGGTAGTAATAATAATTAGGTGATTTCCCTAGGTTGTTATTTTCCGTGGATGATCGAAGGTCATTCCTGAGACGAGCGATCACTGAACCCGAGAAACCGGGTCACTGATATCCGGGTGCAATCACCCCCGGCGCCTTCGAGTCCAGATATAAGGAGGTCTTTTGTGAGGATCGTTGCCTTAAGCGAAGTGTTGCCGGGCGAACCGGTGACCAATGGTGACCTTGCGAGTCGGTTTGGTCTGCACGAACAATGGCTTGACTCCATGACCGGGAACAAGAGCCGTTACTTCTGCCGCGTGGACAGTGCCCCAGGTGTCCCAAAAAACACAGGCGATCTGGCCGTCGAGGCTGGGAATCAGGCGATGCGTGCGGCAGGCGTTGGGCCTCAGGACATCGACTTCCTGATCCTGACGACGGCCTCGCCCGATCATCTCATGCCTGCAACCGTCAATCTCGTTGCTGATCGGCTGGGCATCAACAATGTTCCCACATTGCAGTTGACCTCCGGTTGTGCAGGCGCGCTTCAGGGGCTTTTCACGGCACAGGCGCTTCTGGCCAACGGACATCGTCAAGGACTGGTGATCGGTGCCGATACCTGCCTGAAAATGTGGCCATCAGCGAAGGATTCCCGGCAGATGAAGCCTGCCGAAATGGTGAACTTTGCGCTTTTCGGAGACGGAGGCGGAGCAGCGGTCGTTTCATCTGAAGATGAAGGCCCGGGGCTTGTCGTGGAACATCTGTTTTTGCGGGGTATAGGGCTTGGCCGCAAACCGGCACAAATCGTCAAGTGGTTTGGCGCCGAAGGTGCGGCCCAAGGCGAAGCCATGGGCGAGGAGGACTACAAGGCGATCGAGCGCCACGTGCCGGAAATTGCCGCGCAGATCATCGATGAGCTTCTCAAAGCGAAATCCTGGAAGCTGTCGGATGTCGAGCACGTGCTGACACCGCAGTTGAATGGCGTGATGACAGAGAAAATCCGCGAAGGCCTCGGTGTTCGGGCTGATCAGGCCGTCAACTGCGTTGCTGAAACCGGCAATAATGGCAATGCCTTACCCTTCATCCAGCTCCATCGGCTGCTGCAAAAGATTGGTACCGGGTCCGGTCGAAACGACCGTGTGCTCGTCGCAACAGTCGAATCCTCAAAGTGGATCATGTCCGGAATGGCGTTGAGGCACACATGATAAATGCTGCTGAAAAGACCGCCTACAGAAGCCCTTTGGCAGAGCTGCGTGCTTTGAAACGGCAGGACCTGGCCGGATCGATCGCAAGGGTGCGCGACATTCTTGCCGGTTTTTCGGACCCTTTGGATTTGGATGCCGCAGGTGCGCTGCTCTACGGCGATGCTTCACAAGCCCTCCTGTTGGGCGTGCCCGGTCTGCGAAGCCAAAGAGTTGCCGTTCTTGGGAGTTCCACGCTCGATACCGTCCCAAATCTTCTCATGGCGCTGTTGTTGCGCGATGGTGTTGTGGCGCAAACCCGGCTTGGCGGCTTCAACCAGTGGCGGTTCGACGTACTCTCTGGCGCTCCCTTATTGACGGAGCACAAGCCGCACGTCACTTTGTGCCTGCTCGATGACAGCGCAGTTTTCGTCGAGGTCAGCGACGCTCTCGACCTCGAGGCGATAGAGGCGCGGCTACGGCATTTCGTTGCCGAACTGCGCGACTGGGCGTCCTCCTGCCGCGCACTGACTGGCGGAAGGGTTGTCTTGACGACCATCCCGTTGTCGCCTTTGCGCATTCAGCGATTGATTGATTATCGCAGTCGCGCATGGCTTGCCTCCGCCTGGAGCGCCATGAACGCCGAAATCCTGACGCTTGCCGCAGAGGACGACGGACCAATCGTGCTCTCGATTGCCGAAACGCTGGCAGTAGGTGGGGCAAGCCCCTTCGCCGATGACCGGATGCACTACGTGGCCGGACAAGCCTATGCACCGGAATTTTTGAAACGCGTGTCGCAGGAACTGGCGGGCGTGGTGAAGGCCAATCTGGGTTTGGCCAAGAAGTGCCTCGTTCTTGATCTCGATAACACGCTCTGGGGTGGTGTCGTCGGCGATGTCGGAACGGCCGGTCTGGAAATTGGCGGTACCTATCCCGGCTCTGCCCATATCGCACTGCAAGCGCTCGCTCGCGACTATATGCGTCAGGGTGTGCTGCTGACGGTATGTTCGAAAAACGAAGATGCCAATGCCCGCGACGCCCTCGCCAACCATCCCGAAATGCTTTTGCGGCCGGATGATTTCACGGTGATCACGGCGAACTGGCAGCCAAAAGCCGAGAATATTCGTGCACAGGCCAAGGCCATCAATATCGGGCTCGATGCGATGGTTTTCGTGGACGATCACCCGGTTGAGCGCGATGCCGTTCAGTCCTTTCTGCCCGAGGTGGCCGTTGTCGGCATGCCGGAGGATCCTGCCGGATATGCGAGCGCGCTGGCTGCGGGTAACCACTTCAACTTGCTGGAGTTGACGCAGGAAGATCGCGAGCGCGTGGCCATGTATAAGGCGCAAGCCGACCGTGCTGACCTGCAATCGGAAAGCCTGTCGATGGACAGCTATCTCGCAGGCTTGCAGTCTCGTTTGGTGATCGAACCGCTAAACGATTTGAACAAGGGCCGGATCGTTCAACTGTTTGCGAAAACCAACCAGTTCAACCTGACAGGACAGCGCTTCACAGCCGACGAAATCGTCACACCCACTCTGTCAGTGTTTGCAGCCCGACTGTCTGATCGTTTCGGTGACAGCGGGCTTGTCGCAGCCATCGCAATCAGCAAGGCGGACGATGGCAGTGCCATGATTGAAAATTTTGTCATGAGCTGCCGGGTGTTCTCACGCGGGGTCGAAACAGCGCTCGTCAGCCTGATCTTGAAGGCCGCGCAGACTAAGGGTCTGCCCAGTGTCACTGCAAGATTTGTGAAGACAGCAAAAAACGGTCAGTTCGCCGAATTCTACCTCGGTCTGGGCTTTGTGCCCGAGGGCGTAGACGGCTTCCGGCATTCGCTCCGGGACCTTCCAGACATCCCAGACTATCTCGACATCGTCGGCGGCACGGAGGCATTCCATGAACTATGAAGCGGTTGTTATTGGCGTCATTGCCGAATTGCTTGATCTTGATGAGAGCCAGTTGGGGCCAGAGGTGGCCCTGGCGGGGGTCAAGGGCTGGGACTCCGTCAACGCCTTGCGGGTGCTGGTCTACCTGGAGCGCGAAACCGCTCGACCCGTCGACTATCAGCTTTTCATGGCAGCGGAGACGATTTCCGACATTGCAAAGGCAATAAAAGCGCCAGCGGTGACATCATGAATGCCATTGTTCGTCCGTTTCCGAAAGAGCGCGGCCACACTTATGCTTTCCTGAAAGACGCGCGCAATACCGCCCACATCTATCTCCTTGCGGACATTGATGCGAGTGCGTTGAAAGCTGCGCGCGCACAAAGTGCGGGAAAGCTCAGCTATGTGAGTTTTATCGTCAAGGCGACGGCAGAGGTGGTTGCGGCTAGCGCGCCAGCGCGCACAGTTCTGAAGGACGGACTTTTTCCGAAGCTTGTCGAAACCGATTTCATGACCGCCAAGGTCCTGTTCGATAAACATATCGGCAGCACTCGCTGTGTGGTCTCCGGCACCGTTTTAAATCCCGATCGGTCCTCTTTAGAGGACATTCAGGCATCCATCGATCTGCACAAGGCATCGCCCGTCGGTGCATCCGGCCCCTTTGCCGCCTTGTCCAAACTCCATCGTCTGCCGTTGCCGCTGATGCGGCTTGCCTACAATCTCGTGCTTGGAAAGCCTCTGAAGCGGGCTGAACTTCAAGGTCATTTCTCCGTGACGTCTGTCGGGCAGGAGGAGGTCAACGCGATCCTTCCCATGATTGCCGGAACGCTTGGCCTGGGTGTGGGGCGCATCGTCGAGAAGCCCGTCGTGGTGGCTGGCGAGATCAAGGTGCGGCCGGTTTTCACACTGTCGCTGACCTTTGACCACCGGGTGCTGGATGGCGCGCTTGCCGCTGAGATTCTTGGATCCATCAAGAAGCGTCTTGAAAACTGGGAGACAGAATGATGAGCGATAAATTTGAAACCGATGTGCTCGTGGTGGGGTCGGGACCAGCTGGCGCATTGATGGCCAATCTTCTGGCGCGGCGTGGGGTCAACGTTTTACTCGCGGAGAAGACCAGTGATTTCGAGCGTAATTTTAGGGGTGAAACCATCGCTGCCCGATCTGTTCTCACCCTGCGGGAGCTGGGCTTCGGGCCGCGTCTTGCCGCCCACGGTTTCGTTGAACTGGAGGGCATTTCCTTCTGGGAAACGGGCAAGAGCATCATGTCGATGGACTATCGGAAATTTCCGATCGACGCTTTGCCGATCGATATTCCCCAGCCTGCCATGATTGGTGCTTTCAACGATGAATCCGCGGGCTACGCCAATTTCAAACTGCTGATGGGGTACCAATTCACGTCCCTCATCGAAGATGGCGAAGCCGTCAGGGGTGCCATGCTGGAAAGTCCCCGTGGCACAAAGATCGAGGTCCGCGCCCGGTTGGTGATTGCTGCCGATGGCCGGTTTTCCCCGGTGCGCAAGGCCTCTGGCCTCACGGCCAAAATCACGCCGATGGAACGTGATTTCGTCTGGTTCAAGCTTCCGCGACCAAATGACTGGGCGCGGGAATCCCAACTCGTGGTGAAAAGAGATCGCCATCTGGTGATCCTGCCAACGTTCCCCGATCTTTTGCGGATTGGGTACAATCTTCCAAAGAAGGGATTTGGGAATGCGCGAAAGCTGGGCATAGGCGCATTCCGAGATAGCATCTGTGATCTTGATCCGCGTCTGACCGATTTGGTCCAGGAGCATATCACGACGTGGAACGATACCTCGTTCTTGGAAATCTTCACCGCAGAAGTGGACCAATGGGCGCGGCACGGGCTGTTGCTGATTGGTGACGCGTCACACACGGCGACGCCGATTTTGGGCCAAGGCGTCAATCTGGCACTTCAGGACACGATATACTTCGCTCCCGTGATTGCGCAGGCTCTGAAAAACGGCACCGGCCCGCTTCCCGCCAATGCCCTGGAACCAACCGCTCAATTGCGGCGTGAACACAAGGGAATGGTTACCCGGTTCCAGCGGCTTCAAGAAGCAAACCTTGCTCAGCACTCGGCGCTTGGCACGATGATGCGCCGCACGAAATTGCGACTGCTCAATCTCAATCCCGGAAAATACTGGATGTTGGACAAGGTGTTGAACGCTCCACACAACATGCCGGTGGAGGCACCCCATGACAAAGCTGCATGAGGTCAAACAATTTGTCGGTCTTCATGCCCGGCATATGGGTTTCGCACCAAAGCTGACGGGTGATGTGCTTGGACGTATCAAGACCATGGACGGTGATAACACCGGATCGTGGGTTGAAGAATGGTCGGTCGAGGGGAGGGCGGCCAGGGACCGGGGTGATCACCTTACTGCCGCCAATCTTTATAATCTGGCGCGGTTTCCAGCGGCCGATAGCGACGCCAAGCGCGCAGCAGGACAGGCTTGCAGCGAAAGCTTCATGATCTGGATGAATGCCACCGGCGTTGGCGAACGGCGCGAGATCAATCTGGGCTCTTCTTCACTGACCATTTTGTTCTCCAAGGGCAAAAGACAGAACGCACCACTCGTCATCCTGATGGGCGGTATCGTATCGCTGAAGGAGCAGTGGGGCGGCTTTCTCAAACTAGGAGCCAAGATCGGGGCAGCCATCGCTATCGCCGATTTTCCAGGCATGGGTGAGAACACACTGACCTATGATCGCTCCGCAGCCGCGCTCTACGGTGCCATCATGGCAGACGTTCAGCACGATTGTGATACGTCACGCACACTCATCATCGCGCCCAGTTTCGGTGGCCATCTTGCGGTGCTGCATAGCCTCAAAGACCCTGGCGTCCAGGGCATTGTCACCATCGGCGCACCACTTCGCGCGTTCTTTACCGAGACGTCCACAAAAGTTGCAATGCCGGGAATTACCCGCTTTGCTTTGTCCGTGGCTCTTGGCTGCGGGCAGGCGGCTGTTGATGACCGCTTGTCCGCACTTGCCCTGAGTGAAAACGAATTGAAGGCGGTTTCTGTCCCGCTGCATTATGTTGCTGCGCTGGACGATGAGATTATTCCGGCCTCCGAATGGACCGCTGCGCAGCGGCTGGTACCACAGTTTCATCTGCATGCCTTCAAGGATGTGCACGGCGCTCCTCATCATTTGACCGAGACCCGTCTGCTTATCCTGTCCATCCTGCTCCGGCATACGGGGCGGGCCATACTGAGCCGTTTCCTCACGCAAATATTGCGGTTCCGGTTGCGCTTTTCCAGCACCCGCCTTCATCATTCATGAGGTTCCCCATGACGCGTTCTTCGTCCCATACTCCCCGTGCACAAACCCGCCTGGCCGTCGTTGGTATGTCTGGACGGTTTCCCGGAGCATCCAGCATGGATGAACTTTGGGAGTTGATGCTGCAAAGGCGCGACGCCATCCGGCCTGTCCCGTCAAACAGGTGGGATGCAACGCAACAGCTGGATGCGCAGAAAAGCGTGCAGGCCGTCGGTGGCTTTCTGGAGGGTGTCGATCAGTTCGACCCGACCTTCTTTGGCATTTCACCACGTGAAGCGGAGGATATGGACCCGCAACAGCGTCTGATGCTGGAAGCCAGCTGGACCGCACTCGAAGATGGCGGACAGCGACCCGAAGTCCTGGCGGGGCGTCGCATCGGTGTCTATGTCGGGGCCTCCTGGCACGATTATGAAATTCTTCGCAAGGATCATGGCGCATCCACAACCCAGCACAGCATCGTTGGCAATGCTCTGGATGTCATCGCTGCCAGGGTTTCCTACTTCTACCGTTTCAAAGGACCGAGCCTGACGGTGGAAACGGGCTGCTCCTCTGGCATGGTGGCGATGCACATCGCCGCGCAGGCGTTGGCAAATGGTGAAATCGAAGGGGCTATCGTCGGAGGTGTCAATCTGGTGCTGACACCCGATGTCTCGGTCGGGCTGACGCATTTTGGTGGGTTGTCGACGGTTGGTCGCTGTCAGGCCTTTTCGGCCAGCGCCGATGGTTTCGTCCGGGGCGAGGGCATCATCGCGTTTTACCTGAAACGGCTGGATGATGCCGTAGCCGACGGAGACCGCATCCACGCCGTCATCGCAGCTTCGGCGGTCAACAATGACGGCGGCGGCGATAGCCTCGTGACGCCAAGCCCGGCGGGTCAGGAAGATCTCCTGTCAACGATCTACGGCGATGCGGGAATTCCCATCGAAAACGTCGCCTATATCGAAGCCCATGGAACCGGAACCGCTGTTGGCGACCCGATTGAAGCTGGTGCCATCGGTCGCGTGCTTGGCCGCCAAAGGGTGGAGAAGGGGTTGGCACCCATCATCCTCGGATCAGTGAAAACCAACATCGGCCATCTGGAAGCGGCTGCCGGTCTTGCTGGTCTGTCAAAGGCAGTAATGGCGGTCAAGCACCGGCTGATCCCGGCAAATCTGCACAGTGACGTGCTGAACCCATCGATAGACTTTTCGGCGCTGGGTCTCCGGATTCCGCAAGAGACAGTCGAGCTTCCAGCGAATGAGCCCTTCTACGTCGGTGTCAATTCTTTCGGTTGGGGCGGCACCAACGCCCATATTGTTCTGGCGCCGGCCCCCGAAACACAATCCCCAGCGGTCGATGTCAACGACGCCCCGATCCTGTTGCCCCTTTCAGGGCACAGCGAGGCGGCCCTCAAGGAAAGAGCACGTCAGATCATCGATGTCCTGAGAGACGATCCTGACCGTGCACGCGAAATTGCCGGAACGTTGGCATGGCGACGCGGCCACCTCCTGCGGCGGGCAGCTTTTATCGGGGACGACGCAAAGACGTTGATAGCCGGAATTGAGAACTGGCTGGAGACTGGGGAAGAGGCTGATTTCACGGTCAATGGCACCGCCAGACCTGTTGGCAAGATTGCCTTCGTTTTTCCGGGGCAAGGTTCGCAGTGGGCCGAGATGGGTGGGCGCCTGCTTAAGGAAAGTGCTGTCTTCGCCGCAACGATGCAACGGTGCGCTGCAGCCCTGCAGCCCCTTGTGGAATGGGATCTGATCGAGGTTGTCTCAGGCAAGGCCGGAACGGATTGGCTTGAGCGGGTCGATATCGTCCAGCCGGTGCTCTGGGCAATGATGGTTTCCTTGGCTGCCCTATGGCGGGAAGCGGGCATTGTGCCTGATGTTCTGGTTGGTCACAGTCAGGGTGAGGTTGCAGCCGCGACGGTTGCTGGCATCTTGAGCTTCGAGGATGCCGCCCGGGTGGTGTCCAAACGATCGTCGATCATTCGTGGCAAAACGGGCCGAGGTCTGATGTTAGCGGTGGATCTCGATCTGGCTGGAGCCAAGGCGGCGCTGGAAGGCTTCGAAGACCAGATATCGATTGCTGTCAGCAACGGTCCTCGTTCCACGGTTCTTTCGGGCGATGCCGATGCGGTCATGATCCTCAAGGAACTGCTTGACGCCGACGAGGTATTCAATCGCCTGATCAAGGTCGATTACGCCTCCCACAGTCACCACATGGACGAATTCAAGGAGGAATTGCACGCAAGCCTCAGTGAGATCCAGCCGATGCCCGGTGACATCCGTCTGGTCTCCACCGTCGATATCCGCAGCATGCAGGGTCAGGAGCTCGATGCGGCCTACTGGGTTCGCAACCTGCGCGAACCTGTCATGTTCGCCGATGTGATGAACGGACTTTTTGCCGAGGGCGTGACGCATGTCATCGAAGTGGCTCCGCACAAGGGCTTGGCTCCGGCGATTGAACAATTGGCCGCCGATCAGCCTGACGCACCGTTGGTGCTGTCCACCATGCTACGCGACAAGGGTGCGCTCAAGGATGTGCTGCTGTTTCATGCTCACGCCTATGCTGCAGGCCTTTCTCCCTTTGGACTGTTGCCCAAGGCGGATGTGTCTCTGCCACCCTATCCGTGGCAGCGCAGCAGCTATTGGGTCGGTGCGCCACGTCGCAAGGCTTCCGGGCGCTCTGGACTGGAGGTCGCATTGCTGCCGTCTTCGTCAGAGCCGGATGCCTGGGAAGGTATGCTGGAGATTGGTCTGGAGGACAATCCATGGCTGGCGGACCACAAGGTGCACGAAGCCGTGGTTTTCCCAGGCGCTGGCATGATGGCCCTGATGCTGGCTGCTGCGCGCGCCCGAACGGGTGTTATGCCGGCGCAGCTGAGCGCCGTGAAATTCTTGGGCGATCTGACCATAACAGATGATCCAGTGCGTGCCAGCTTGACGGTGCTGGACACGATCACCGATGGCGGTGCCATCACTTTGCGCTCGTTGACCACGGGCAGCAGTGTCTGGACTGATAATGCGACGGCGCGCTTCCACAACCGCTTGTCACCCACCGAAATGCTTGTCTTTCCAGCGCATTTGCTGACCGCCGATGCGGTGGGTATCGACGAATTTTATCGCAAGACGTCGGCACGGGGCATTCATTATGGTCCCGCTTTTCAAGGCATATCTGAGCTGTTTCGGGATGACGCCGGGGTCCTGGCCCATATCATCTTGCCGAAGCCCGCAAAAGCCAGTGCCCGTCCCCATAGCCTGCATCCGGCTTTGTGGGATGCCGCCTTGCAAACGTCATTGGCCTTGTTTGACGGTGATGCGACGGTCGTTCCTGTCGAGGTTGCCAAGGTCGCATTCTTTGTCGATCCGCAGGATACAGTGGGCGAGGTTTTCGCCCATGCGACGAGGCGGGATGGTCAGGGTGTAGCGCCCCTGTTCGACATTTTCCTCTACAACGCCGATCAAAGCCCGCTTGCCGCAATGGAGGGCGTTGCTCTTCATGTGCTCGACCAGCAGGTCGATGACACAGAGGATGCATCCAGAAACTTCCGCCTGACTTTCATTCAGGAAGAACGCCAGAAAGCGGTTTCGCCAGCCAGCTGGATTGTCGTTGGCAATGCCGAAGACGGCGCTGATGCTATCGCCGATGCAATTGCGCAAGCTGGTGGCAAAAGCGTTCGTGTCACGTCAGGCTCTCTGCCTTCGCAGACCGATGCCGCAGGAATTGTGTTCGTCGCTCCACGTGCGGTAGCGGGCATAGATGCGCAGAAAAATGGCCTTTACGATCTGGCTGGCGTGGTCAAATCGACAGGATCGCTTCCATCTGTTTCACGCCTAGTCGTCCTCACAGCCAGAGCACGTGTCGTTGAGAACGACGAGTTGGCCGATGCCGGGGCCGGGCTTTACTGGGGTTTCCTGCGGGTTCTTCGCCGTGAACATCCAGAATTGCAGGGCTGCGTTATCGATATCGACCCTTCCGCAGCCCGTTGGGCAGACGATTGCGCCGAGGAACTTCTGTCCCAGTCCGGGGATGACCAGATCGTGCTGCGCGACAGCAGGCGGTGGGTCGGTCGTCTCATCCAGGGAAAATCGCAGCAAGAGCATGCCTCAGAGACTTGGAAGACGCCCGCGCAACCTTTCCGGCTGGTGTCCGCGCGGCCTGGTTTTTGGGATGGGTTGGAGTACCGGCCACTGTCGCGCACCGCGCCCGGCAAGGGAGAGGTCGAGGTGGCCGTCAAGGCGGCCGCACTCAACTTCATCGATGTGATGAAGGCGATGGGAACCTATCCCGGCCTTGACGAAAAATCCTCGCGGCTTGGTGGCGAATGTGCGGGCGAAGTGGTGGCGGTTGGCGAAGGGGTCACGGAACTTGCCGTTGGAGATCGTGTGGTTGCCTGCACCTTCGGTTCTTTTGCATCCCACGTCACCGTTTCAGTGAAGCATGCTGCACGTATTGGTTCTAGTATGTCGGACGCCGATGCGGCAGGGCTGCCGCTGGTGATGGCAACGGCGTGGTACGGATTGGTTGATCTTGCCGGTCTGGATGAGGGGGAGACAGTCCTCATCCACTCGGCAACCGGAGGACTTGGGCTGGCCGCGATCCAGATCGCCCGTTTGCGTGGTGCGCAGATCATTGCCACCGCAGGCAGTGAAGATAAGCGGCAGATCCTGCGCGATATGGGGATTTCCCATGTGTTCGACTCACGCAGCCTGGACTGGGTCGATGCCATCGCCCAGATCACCGGGGGAAGAGGTGTTGACGTGGTGCTGAACTCTTTGACCGGTGCCGCAATTCCGTTGGGATTGGAAAGTCTTGCCGAAGATGGCCGCTTCGTTGAAGTCGGCAAGAAGGATATCTATGCGGGCCGTTCGATCAATCTCGGCGTGTTCAAGAACCGCATATCGATCTTCGCCGTCGATCTTGCCGGGCTCATGGAACGTCGCCCCAAACGTTTCGCGCGCCTTATGCAGGATGTTTGGGAGGCAGTGGATGCTGCAAAGCTGACAGCCTTGCCGGTGATGTCCTATAGCTTCGCTGATGCGGCGGAAGCGCTGCGGACCATGGCGCGTGGCAATCATGTCGGCAAATTCGTACTGACAACGCCCGAATCCGTTTCACACGTAGCCCCGGAACCTTTGCGCAGCGGTCGATATCGTTCGGATGCGACCTATGTGCTCAGTGGTGGCCTTGGTGCGCTGGGCCTATCACTTGCAGAGCATCTGGTTGATCACGGCGCGGGTGGTGTCGCACTCCTTGGCCGTTCGACACCATCTCCAGACGTTTCGACGGCGCTGGAAGCGCTAAGGGCAAAGGGTGCCGATGTTCGCAGCTTCGCGGTCGATGTTGCCGATCGAACCGGTCTTGAAAGCGTTCTCCAGACGATCCGCACGCAGATGAAGCCGATCCGCGGCGTTGTCCATGCCGCGGGCTTGCTCGATGATGCGCTGATCGTCAATCTTACACCTGAACAGGTTGAGCGTGTGCTCAGGCCGAAGGTAGATGGCGCCATCCATCTCGATAGCCTGACGCGCAAGGATCCGCTGGATTTGTTCGTCTTGTTTTCCTCGGCAGCGTCGCTGTTCGGCAATGCCGGACAAGCGATCTACGCCTCCGGCAATGCGTTTCTCGATACATTGGCTGAAAGTCGGCGGCTTGAGGGTCTGCCAGCTCTGGCGGTACAGTGGGGCCCCTTCGCCGAAATTGGTCTTGCAGCCAAGGATGACATTCGCGGCGCCCGCCTGGAAGAACGCGGGATGGGCAGCTTCACGGCAGCGCAGGGTTGGAACGCGCTCACTCGCTACCTTCTCGATGGAGAGGTGCAGGTTGGCTATGTTCCCCTCAATCTGAGGCAATGGTTCGAGGCCTATCCGGATACCGCTGCCCAAACCAGTTGGAAACTTTTGCTGGAAGCTTCGAAAAACGGCGGCCAGGCAACGACGGGGCAGGACTTCAAACTGCACCTCGAGGCTGCCGCCGAGGACGAGAGGCTGGGTCTTGCGGAGGACAAGGTGCGCGAACTCGCGGGTCGCGTCCTGCGGCTCGACCCCAAAAGTTTCGATTCAGACGTCCCGTTCAAATCACTGGGTCTCGATTCACTGATGGGGCTTGAGCTGCGAAACCGGCTGGAGGCGTCCTTTGGACTGAAGCTCTCTCCGACACTGCTGTGGACCTATGGCAACGCCAGAGCGCTCTCGACCGTGCTGTGCCAACGCGTGTTCGCCGAAGCGGCGTGAACCGTCGCACTTTCAGCAAAGCGAACCCGGCTTGCGCTCGGACATGCTTGCAAACAAAGGGATAGACGAGATGGAAACCAAATCTGCCGCCACGCCGCTGACCCGGGCGCTCGATACGATCCGCAAACTCAAGGCCGAGTTGGACACAAAAGGAACGCACCAGCCGCTGGCCATAATCGGTCTTGGGATGCGCTTCCCTGGCGGGATCAATAATCTCGACACCTATTGGAAAGCGTTGGCGGAAGGGCAAAGTCTGGTTGCCGCGATGCCTGAAAAACGACGCGCCCGATTTGCCGCCGAATGGGAGACCTTGCCGCACAAGGGTGGCTTTTTGGAAGATGTGACCGGTTTTGACGCATCCTTCTTCGGTATCAGTCCAAGGGAAGCCCGCGCACTCGATCCGCAACATCGTCTGTTGATGGAGATCAGTTACGAGGCATTTGAAGACGCAGGCTTAACCGCCGACCGCCTCAAGTATCTGAAAACCGGGGTATTTATCGGCATCACCGGACAGGATTACCGCGATTGGCAGAACGATGACACGGATGCCTATTGGGCAACCGGTAACGGCCATTGCTTTGCAGCAGGCCGTATTTCCTACACTCTGGGTCTGACTGGCCCCGCCATGGCGGTCGATACCGCCTGCTCGTCGTCGCTTGTCGCGGTGCATCTGGCGGCTCAGGCTATCCGGCGGGGCGAGTGCGATCTGGCACTTGCCGGGGGCGTCAACCTGATCCTGTCGCCTCGCTCCACACGGCTGGTGCGTGAAACACGATCGCTTTCCCCGGATGGCTTGTGCAAAGCCTTCGACGCGCGTGCCAATGGCTTCACGCGCGGTGAGGGTGGCGGTATGATGGTGCTGAAACGGCTGGATCAAGCCCTGAGCGATAGCGATCGTGTGCTTGCGGTTCTCCATGGATCGGCGCTCAATCAGGATGGTCGCTCAAGCGGATTTACGGCCCCGAATGTGCTGGCGCAGACAAGCCTGCTGGAGGCGGCGCTCGCTGATGCAGGGCTGACAGCCACCGACATCGGCTATATCGAAACGCATGGCACGGGCACATCACTTGGCGACCCGATCGAGATGGAGGCCATTATTGCCGCCCTCGCGGGCAAAAACGCCGGGGCTCCGCTGCATATTGGCGCCGTCAAGACCAATATCGGTCATCTGGAAGCCGCTGCGGGCGTTGCGGGTCTGATCAAGGCCATCGCCTGCCTCCGCCATGGTGCGGTTGCTCCGATCGTGCATTTCGAGACGTTGAACCCGCGCATCGATATTTCCGGCACAGGCATTGATCTGCCGAAAACCCTGACCCCGTGGGGTGAGGCTGGACCTTATGCGGGGATCAGTTCATTCGGCATGAGCGGCACCAATGCGCACATCATCCTCGGCCCGGCAGCGGAGGTCGCGCCGGTTGATGTTGCCGTTTCTGGTTTCGAAGTCTCGGCCCGCAGCCCGCAACAGCTTCAAACAATGGCGAGTGCCTATCGCGCAAGCCTTGCGACCCTGGAAGACAGTGCCTATCCCGCCTTTGCCTATACGGCAACGTTTGGAAGGGCGCGTCAGTCTGAACGTGTCTTCATCAAGGCCTCAACACGGCTTGAAGCACTGGCCGCGCTATCGTCACTGGCGGAAGGGACAAGCAGCCCTGCTGTGCTCTCTGGAGCGGATATCACCGTCATAGATCCTGCCACTCTGCCACGCCAGATCGTCAGTCTGCCCAGCTACCCTTTTGATCGACAGGATCATGCGCCAGAAAGCATCGACCATACGTCAGTTGATGCCCCGGAGGCGGAGCGGACACCGGATATATCACCGCCTGCTCTTCATGTTATCGGCTGGGAGCCCGCCGAGTTGACGGCATCCGGCACGGCCTCAACGCTCGTTTTGGCAGGTGATGATGCGCAGGCGCTTGGCCCTCTTGCAAAGCAGGCCAAAGCGATGGGCAGGGAGGTATTGCAGCTTCACAATGCGGGTACTCCAGATGACGAAGCTGGTTGGATGAAGGCTCTGGCGGGGCTTGACCGGCCCGTTGTTCTGCTGGGCCTTACCGCTGCTCGATTACCGGATATCCTGGATCAGACCGACATCGCTGCCGACGGTGCGCGCCTTTGCGCAACGGTGGTCGAAGCGCTTAAGGCCGCAGACGCCTTGGGTGGCCGGGTCTTCGTGCTCACGCGCGGCCAGCAGGCCGTGAAACCTGATGACCAAATCATTGCCTCCCACCACGCGCTGATGGCTGGTCTCGGTGCCGTGCTCGGTCTTGAATATTCGAAAGCCTGGGGCGGTATCATTGATCTCGACGGTAACATGTCCAGCGATCTTTCCGCAGCCGATGCGGAGACTGCTCTGGCAGTTGCCCTTTCTGAAGGCCCTGAAGATCTGACAGCCGTTCGGCATGGCAAGAGCCACGTTGCGCGTCTTGCGACAGTGCCGCCGGAATACCGGCCGGCCTTATCGGTCCGTGCCGATGCCACCTATCTGTTGACGGGCGGGCTTGGAGCCATTGGTCGTGCCATGGCCGATTATCTGGTTACACTCGGCGCGCGGCATTTCCTGTTTTTGGGGCGCACGGCTGAGACAGCACTGTCGCCCGATGCGCAGGCAAGCCTCGCAATGCTTGCTGCTAAGGGCGTCAATGCCCATTACATCGCTGCAGATTGCGATCGAGGCGATGATCTGAATGCGGCGGTTGCAGGCGCTCTTGCATCGGGCTTGCCGCCTTTGGGCGGGATTATCCATGCGGCGGGAAACCTTGCCCCGCATGCTGCGGAAACTTTGGATCACGCCGGATTTGAAGCCGCCTTGCGCGGTAAATATTCAGGTGCCTGGTGGCTGCATCTGCTGGCCCAAAACCATAAGCTAGACTTTTTCATCACCCTGTCCTCCGTTACCGCCATTTGGGGCACTGAAGGCTACGCTGCCTATGGAGCTGCCAATGGCGGGCTCCTGGCAGCGGTTGCCGCCGAGCGTTCGGAAGGGCGACCAGCTTTGAGTATCGCCTACGGCCCTTGGGCGCTGGATGGTATGGCGGACACCGCATCGCGCGTCAATTTCGAACGATTGGGCGTATCTGCTTTGGAGGCTGCATCGGGCGTGGCGGTTCTGACGTCGCAGATGCCGACGTTCGCACAGGAACTGATTGCCTGCGACGTCGACTGGAACCGCTTGCGGGATGTCATCGGAAGTCGGCGAAAGCGGGGACTTTTCGAAGCACTTGGCGAAGCTGCGCCCACCAAACCAACCCTTTTCGATGGGACGCCATCGCTTGTCGATAACATCCTAGCTCTTCCGCAAAAGGCGCGATTGGCGGCAGTTCGTGAAAACGTGCGCTCGATTGTGGCCGCAATTCTGGGTTTTGCCGATAGCAAATCCGTTCAGAACGATGTCGGTTTGTTCGATCTCGGTCTTGATTCCATCATGGCGGTCGATCTGGCGCGGGACATCAGTGCGGCTTTTGCAACCGACATTTCCGTGGCGACTATTCTCGACAATGCGTCCGTCTCAAGTCTGGCCGCATTCGTTTGTGATCTGGTGATCACGGAAGCCGGGACTGAAGGAGCAATTGCGCCTGTTCCTCCCGCAAGCGAGGCGATCAAAACGTCTGCACCCGCGATACAATCGACAGAAAGGCCTCAGACGATGCCAGTCGCTGTCGATAAAGGGGACAACCATGGCCCGCTGGCGGCCGAACCTATCGCCATCGTCGGCATGGCAGGACGGTTTCCGGGAGCCGATACGCTGGATGAATTCTGGCAGGTCCTCAAGGATGGACGCGACACGGTCGGGCAGGTTCCAGCCGATCGCTTCGATATCTCCGCGCTCCATGACGCAGACCCTTTGTCGCGCGGAAAGATCACGACCGATCAAGGTGGTTTCATCTCTGACCTTGCTCGATTCGATGCCCATTTCTTCAATATTCCTGCTCGTGAGGCTGAGAGCCTCGATCCACAGCAGCGGTTGCTGCTGGAAGCCTCTTGGCACGCTCTGGAACATGCCAACATCGATCCACGCACATTGAAGGGGACTGCCACCGGCGTCTTCCTCGGCGTTTCCAATTCCGATTATGCAAGATTGTTGGAAGAGGGAGGGCTGGAAGAGCTGGACGCCTATTTCGGGACGGGCACTGCGCTCAACGCCAATGCAGGCCGCATTTCCTACATACTCGGTCTCAATGGTCCGGCTTTGGCCATCGATACGGCCTGCTCCTCGTCGCTCGTGGCTTTGCACCTTGCCGTTCGCTCTCTGCGCAGCGGGGAGAGCAATTGCGCTCTGGCTGGGGGCGTCAATGTCATAACAGCACCCTCTTGCTCCGTCGCCGTCAGCCGCGCCCACATGCTGTCGCCCGACGGCCGCTGCAAGACGTTTTCTGCCGAGGCCAATGGCTTCGTTCGCGCCGAAGGGGTCGGCATGCTGGTGCTGAAACGTCTGTCCGATGCAAAACGTGATGGCGATACCGTGCTTGCCTTGGTGCGCGGCAGTGCGGTGAACCACGATGGCGCTTCTTCCGGATTGACCGTGCCGAGCGGCAAAGCGCAGCAGGCGGTGATCGCCACAGCGCTTTCCGATGCAGGACTTTCACCGGATCGGGTGAGCTATCTCGAAGCGCATGGAACCGGCACATCGCTGGGAGATCCGATTGAAGTGGATGCCGCTTACGCCGTTTTGGGGAAGGGCAGAGCGACGGAGCGGCCACTGCGTCTCGGTTCGGTCAAGAGCAATATCGGTCACGCGGAATCGGCGTCTGGCATGGTGTCCATCATCAAGACCGTGCTGGCCTTGAAGCATAAAACCTTGCCCGCAAGCCTGCACAGTCAGGAGCTTAATCCACACATCCGCTGGTCGGATATCAATGTCGATGTGGTCCGCACCCTTACGCCGTGGGAGAGCCGCGAAACGCGCATTGCCGGTGTTTCCGGCTTTGGCTTCAGTGGCACTAATGCGCATGTCGTCATCGAGGAATATCGCGATGTCGATGCCCTCCAGGGTTTTGCAGCGAAAGGCCCCTACCTTCTGCCCCTGTCCGCGCCCGATGCAGCAGGGCTGGACCGATTGAGTGCCAACTGGGCGCAAGCACTGGAGGTGACCGTTGACGACAAGGCGGCGTCACTGGTCGCCGCTGCTGGCGCTGGTCGTGCTCATTTTGCCCAGCGCCGGGCCGTGTTTGGCAAGACGCGGGAAGAGCTCGTCACGGCACTGAAACAACCCAAAACTGCCTCCCAAGGCCTTGAAGAGCCCAGAATTGCCTTTCTGTTTTCCGGGCAGGGCAGTCAATATTTCGGGATGGGCCGGGAGCTTTATGAGACGGAGCCGGTTTTCCGGGCGGTAATCGATGATTGCGACCGCATTCTCAGCCCTCATCTTTCCGGTCGCTCTCTTCGTGAATTTATCCTGTTCGGTGCCGACAGGGAGGCAATCAACCATACCTGGATCACGCAGCCTGCACTTGTGGCGCTGGAGCTGGCACTGGCTGAATTGTGGGGATCCTTTGGCGTCAGAGCGTCCATCGTCCTTGGCCACAGTGTGGGTGAAATCGCTGCTGCCATTTACGCAGGCGTTATGGACCGCGCTTCCGGCCTCGCGCTGATTGCCACGCGCGCACGGTTGATGCAGAGCGCCGAAAAGGGTGCGATGCTGGCGGTGGCTGCGTCTGCTGAGGCTGTCGCGGATTGGATCGTCGGCACTACTCTCGACATCGCCGTGATCAATGGCCCCGAAGGAACCGTTGTGGCAGGGCAGCAGAACGAGATCGACGCGCTTGCCGAGACACTGAAGCGTGAAAAAGTGGTCGCCCGGCCTCTCACCGTGTCCCACGCCTTTCATTCCCGTATGATGGAACCGATCCTTGGTGATCTCGAAGCGCGGATTTCGGGCTTCGCCTATGGAGCGCCGGAGGTGCCCATTGTTTCCAACGTCACGGGCAAGCTCGCGGGGCCGGGAGACTATACGCCAGCCTATTGGTGCAACCATGTGCGACAGGCCGTGCGCTTCCATGATGGCCTGAAGGCGTTGGCCGATTTTGGTGTCGACCTGTGCCTGGAAATTGGTCCGGACAAGACGCTCGCCCATCTGACCACCGCTGCCGGATTGGCTCCGTCCCGTGGTGTTGCCCATTCTCTCAAACGCGGCATCAGTGACCGTCAAACGCTTCTGGCTGCCGTGAAGACGCTTTACGAGGCTGGTCAGGCGTTGGATTTCAAGGCCGTCAATGCCTATCTCCATACCGCTCCCGGCGTTGCACCGCTCTATCCCTTTGCCGAAACCCGGTACTGGACCAAGGTCTCTGCGCAAGCGCGCCTTGCGTCCCCAACCCTGGCCGTTCTCTCTGGCGCACGTCAGCATTGGGGCAGGGAGGTGCGCTCGCCAGCAATCCAGGGCCGGATGTTCAGCTTTGAACGTGATTGCCAGTTCCCGGCCTACCTCACCGACCACCGTCTATATGGAACGGTTGTGACGCCGGTGGCATCGCATCTCGGCACCGTGTTTTCTGCGCTGGCTGCTCATGGCAGGCCGGTGGTTATCGAAGACATGATCTGCCCCCGCGCACTGGTTATTCTCGATGGTGAGCAGTTTGAAACGCAGATCATTGTCGGAGATGGTGACAACCCGCAGATTTCGGTCGAAAGCCTGATCGACCCCGTGCAAGGGGTGTGGCAGGAGCATCTGATAGGTCGTCTTTCACAAACCGATCCGCGCCCGGGTTTGAGCGTTGATCGCCATGCTTTCATTGCCAGTGCGGAGAGACACATCTCCGGTGAAGACTTCTACGCGCATTTCCGCTCGTTGGGCTATACGCTCGGTCCATCGTTTCGTTGGATTGCCGATGTGTGGATGTGCGGCAAGGAAGCGGTGGTGCGCTATGCCCAACCGGACTTGCCTGATCAGCGAGCCGATTATGAAATCTATCCCGGTCTGATCGATAGCCTGTTTCAGTCCATAGCCGGTTTCATGATGGATGACATGGGTGACGAGGCCGTTTCGCTTGCCATTCCATTTGCGGCGCAGCTGCTGTCATTTCACCGGGCAGCGCCCGAAGGAAGTGATTTGTGGGGCTTCGTGCGGGTTGGCAAGGCAGATGAACTCGCCAATGGCCGGTTGCGCGTAGAAACGGCGGATCTGCATCTCTTCGACGAGACGGGTCGCTCCTACCTCACCGTCGATGAATTCCGTGTGCGTCATGCGCCGCGTGAACTTCTCCAACGCAGCCTGAAGCGCGGCGTGGAGCATGCTTATCAACTCGCTTGGAAAAAGCGCAATTCTCCCGTTATGCAGACTGCATCGGACACCATGTGCCGCTTGGCGTTGATTGGCTCCCTCGATGGTCTCGCGGGTCTCTCACAAGTGTTCGATGAACGGAGCGTTGAGCTCGATGCACAGCCCGATACGGCGGACCGGATTTTGGATACTCGCTTTGCCGCTATTGCTTCTGCGACGGCAGGGGATACCGAGCTTGCTGTCGTGGCCCTTGCGGAAAGCATCAGGACGGTACCTCGGGACATTCCTTATGTCGTCCTCGTTGATGGAAGGCCAGAGGCTGCGCCTTTGCGCATGGCGCTGTGCGGTATGCTCACCGCGCTGGAGGCAGAGGCGGCAGATCGCAGGCTTGTACGCGTCTGCGTCTGCCCAGACGCAGCGCCATATGACGTCGCTTCAATCATTCTCGGCGATATCACGGAAACCCGCCTCTCTTTCGATGGCGAGGGTATCCACGTGGCGCGACTGACGCCAGTCGAGGATCAGGCTCCGGTCTGGCAGATCAACGGCAGCGTCCTCATCACGGGCGGCCTTGGTGCACTGGGTCTCAGCGTTGCCACGATGGCAGCGCGAAACGGCGCGAAGGGCATCGTTCTGATGGGGCGCTCTCAGCCTGACGAGATTGCGCGGCGTGTGATCAAGGGTCTTGAAGCGGACGGA
The DNA here is from genome assembly GCA_900472925.1 of Hyphomicrobiales bacterium. Classification (GTDB taxonomy): domain Bacteria; phylum Pseudomonadota; class Alphaproteobacteria; order Rhizobiales; family Rhizobiaceae; genus Agrobacterium. Next base: position 50,320 of record UCJU01000007.1, on the reverse strand, counting down.
ACGCCGGTTGTGACCATTGCAGGGGATATCACCAACGCCCTCGATTGCACCCGCGCGGTTGAAGCCGCTCGGGTGATGGCACCGCTTGAGGTCATTTTTCATCTGGCGGGTGTTACCGACGATCAGGCATTCGAGCGGATGACGCCGCAATCCTTCTCCCATGTCTTTTCCGCCAAAGTCAGGGGTGCAGAGGTGCTGCTCAAGGCTGCGGAGGGTGAGACGAGCGCCAAGCTTGTCTTCTTCTCATCGGTTTCGGCAAGCCTCGGCTCCGCCGGGCAGGCAAATTATGCCGCCGCGAATGGCTATCTGGACGGACTGGCCTATGCGTTGCGGGCGCGTGGCATCAATGCCACCAGCATTTCGTGGGGCCCTTGGGTTCCTTCGGTCAAAGGTGGACTTGCCGCGGCTAACGCGACAGCAAAGGCTGTGGAGCGGCTGGGCGTGCGCACGCTGGGTGATGGTGAAGCGGAACCGCTTTTGTCTCTGGCTGTCGCAGGTTCGCATCCGCACATCGTTGCCGTCTCGGCCGATTTTCAAGCTTTTTCAGCGCATATCGGCCATCATCCCCGGGTTGCAACGGTGGAGACATTGGCTGGCGCCATCGCCGGGCCGGGTCCTGCCCAAAGCGCGATTGCAAAAGCCAAAGGCTGGCTGGCTGCGGAACTGTCTGCGCTTGCATCTGAAGATCGTCAGGAGCGGTTGCGCGATGTGCTCATCGACATAGTCGGCTTGGCAATCGGCGATCCCGGCGCGGTGACAGATGATGTCGGGTTTGCAGACATTGGCCTCGATTCCATTATGGCGATCGATTTGCGCGCACGATTGGCACATGCGCTGGCGCTCGATTTGCCCGCAACGATTGCCATCGATTATCCGAGCCTGCCAGCGTTGACAGCGTTTCTGTTGCAGCTGCTGCCAAGCGGGGCGTCAATCGATACCGATCATGCCGTTGGACGAGCAGAGACTGACGCTGACAAGGAGCCGTCAGAGCAATCCCTCGATGATCTGATTCGAGCGGTGAAGGACGATCTGGCAAATTTCTAAGAACTGATCCCGGTTTCTCCAGGACAGGGTGCAAATCGGCCGTAACGTCCGTCAATTCATAGGAAGGTCATGACCATGAACGAGCCTGATCTCAGAAAAATTATCGAAGACCAATTTGCTCTTTCTCGTCGATTGAAGGCGCGGATTGATGCCATGGAAGCAGAACAGCACGCGCCCCTTGCCATCGTCGGCATGGGATTTCGGTTTCCAGGTGGCATCGACAGCCCTAAAGCCTATTGGGATTTCCTCAATGGTGACGATAACGCACTGAGCGACATCCCCGATAACAGGCCCGGATTGAAGGCGGTTTTTGACGCCCGTACCGATCAGCTCGGAACCTCCTATGTCAAGCGGGCCGGATTTCTGGATGATGTCGAGCAGTTCGACGCCAAGTTTTTTGGTATCTCCGCCCGTGAGGCAGAAGCGCTCGATCCGCAACAGCGCCTTTTGCTGGAAACGTCGTGGGAGGCGATGGAGCGTGCCGGGATACCCATCCGGCGCAACGAGCGGCTGAATGCAGGTGTCTTCTTTGGCATCATGGCTTCGGAGTATCCGGAACGGCGGATGGGGCAAAAAGACAAGACGGCAATCGACCCCTATTTCGGCACCGGCGGTGGTCACTGCTTCACTGCGGGCCGGGTCAGCTATGCCATGGGCTTTTCCGGTCCGGCGTTGAGCGTCGATACGGCCTGTTCCTCTTCCTTGGTGGCATTGCATCTGGCCGCCCGCAGCCTGCGCAATCGCGAGTGCAACTACGCGCTGGTGGGCGGCACCAACCTGATTTTCTCTGCCGATCTTATGGTCTCTCTTTGCCAGAGCAAGGCGCTGGCTCCGGATGGACGCTCCAAGACCTTTACCAGTGAAGCCAACGGTTACGGTCGCGGTGAGGGCATCGGTACATTGGTGCTGATGAGGCTTGCCGATGCTCAAAAAGAGGGAAGACCCATTCTTGCCCTGTTGCGTGGTGCTGCCGTCAACCATGATGGTGCTTCTTCAGGTTTGACGGTCCCCAGCGGCCCTGCGCAGAAGGAAGTGATCGCGGCTGCGCTGAAAGATGCGAGATGCAATCCAGCCGACATTGCCTATGTCGAGGCGCACGGCACCGGTACGTCGCTGGGTGACCCGATTGAAATTCAGGCGCTCGATTCCATCCTAGGCTCAGCCGCCGAGGCCCGTGTGGTGCCCTTGCAGATCGGCAATGTCAAATCCCGGATCGGACATCTGGAGGCTGCCTCTGGCATTGCTGCCATTGTGAAGGTGGTGCTGTCTCTCCAAAACGGTGTCGTGCCGCCATCGCTCAGCGCGCGCGATGGCGCGCTGAGTTCGATGATCGATTGGAAAAGCACGGCGATAGAGGTGCCGAGAGGTGCCACCCCATGGCCGCAAGCCTATGAGCGCAAACTGGCGGGCGTCAGCTCGTTCGGCTTGAGCGGGACCAATGCGCATGCCGTTCTCGAGGCTTGGGAGCCCAAGGTCGAATCCATTGCAACATCGCCCGCCGACGAGCTTGTGATTGTCTCCGCTCGGGACACCACAGCCCTTCGTGACCTTGCTCTCAGCTACGCCGAATGCCTCAAAGGTGCGTCAAATGCGGAGGTTGCCGATCTAGCGCATACAAGCCGGGTGGGGCGAAGCACGTTCCCTTTTCGCCTCGCTGTTACCGGAAGCACTGGCTCGGCGCTCGCTGTCGCACTTGAACAAGCTGCCCAATCTGTCGCCCGGCTGGAGGCGGTGAAGCCCATCAAGCCACTCTACACACCCGCCAACGCTGCTGCCGCGTCGCTGATCATGGAACATCTCGATGCCGAATTCCCACTGATTGCGGCTATCGAACCGCAGAAACAGGGCGAAGCCCGGCTGGACGCCGTCTTGAAAACCCTTGGCATGCGGCTCCAAAAGGAAGGTTCGTCCACCGAAAGCCCGGCATTGACCGTGTCTGGCAAGATGCTGCCGCTTCTCGGCAAGACCCAGGCCGAGACCCGCGCACTCGTCCTCAAGGCGCTGGCGGAACTGTTCACTCAAGGAACCGATCTGAGACTTGATGTTCTGAAAACCCAAGGCGTCAGGATGTCTTCCGATCTGCCGGTCTACGCCTTCCAGCGACAGAGGTTCTGGATCGAGGAACCCCGGTGGAACGTCGAACCGACGCTGCTCAGTGCAGAGAACGAGTTTATGGCTGATGCGAGCGAGACGGCAGAACGGCGCGATCTGGTGAAATTCGTGGACCGTGAGCTTGCTCAATTGCTGCGCACGGATGATGTGCTGGAGCCGACATTGACTTTCCTAGATGTTGGGGGAGATTCCTTTATCGCCATGCTGCTGAAGAAAACCATCGAGCAGCGTTATGAGGTCGACTTGCCGATGGATGCGCTCGCGACCGATGTACCGCTCGAAACGCTCTACGGGAGAATTGCAGATTACATTTTGAGCTATTCCTCCGAGGCTGCGGGGGTGGCTGCCGAATGAGTGGATTTGTCCGACCACGCCAGCTCTCAAATCCGGATTTCCGGTTGATCGTGTTTCATCACGCCGCGGGATCATCAAGCAGCTATTTCGGGCTTGGCCGCCATATGCCGCTTGGCTGCGAAGTCTTGCTGGTGGACCTGCCGGGTCGTGGCAAGCGACACCGGGATACACCCAGTGACGACATGCAGCAAATCGTGGCCTCTGCGGTCAAGGACCTAGAGCCGTTTCTGGATAAGCCCGTGGCGTTGTTTGGTCACAGCCTCGGGGCCGTTGTGGCCTTTGAAACAGCCCACGCCCTTCAGGCAAACGGCGCCACGCCATTTTGGCTCGGGGTTTCAGGGCGGCAGGGGCCAGGGCTCGTCACGCCCCGGCGCAAGCTTCAGGATCTATCGGATCAGGCGCTGCTGGAAGAACTGTCGAGCCTGGGCGGCATGCCGTCGCGGTTTATGGAGGCTCCGGATTTTCTGGAGATCATTCTTCGCAACGCCCGCGCAGACTTTTCGGCTATCGACAATTACTGCGCCAAGCCGGAGCGGCCGCGACTGGACCTCGCTGTCACGGGCTATGCCGGCCTTGATGATCCCTGGGCACCGCCATCCGTAATGGGATGTTGGGCCGATGAAACCAGCCGCCAGTTCACTCTGCGACACTATGACGGCGGTCATTTTTACTTCTTCGGATCGGCCCTTGCGCAGTTGGCGGGCGATATTGCCCAAGACGTTGAGGCAACTGGTTCCTACACACAATGGGCAGTCAAATGTTCGGGAGTTGGCCATGGTTCGTATCGTTGAAACGTCTATCGAAATCAATGCGCCCGCACACAGTGTCTGGCAGGTTCTGACCGATTTTCCGGCCTTCCAGGAATGGAGCCGTTTCATCCTGTCTGTAGAGGGCAAACCGGAGTTGGGTGCGCGTCTTGTCTTGAAAATGAACGATGGTGGCGGTGTGATGACTTTCAAACCTCTGGTGGTCGTGTGTTCGCAAGGGCGAGAATTCGGCTGGCGCGGCACGGTGGGAGCAGGGTTTGTCTTTGCCGGTGAGCATCGCTTCATTCTTCAGGAATCCAGTCGCGGTGTGACGCGCCTCATTCAACGCGAGGCATTTTCAGGCCTGGTGGTGCCTCTGTTGTGGAAGAAGCTCGATACCCGCACGCGTGGTGCCTTTGCCGATTTCAATCTGGCTCTGAAAGAGCGGGTTGAGGCTGTGACATCACATGCGAAAGTTCGTTGAGCGCCTTTTGTCCAGCAGCGATTTGGATTTGCCGATGCCGGAGGTTTCCGTGGGAAAATCAACGCATATTGTATCTGAATATCACAGCACCAAACCTCTGATGTCTTCGGGGTTAATGGCAAAGATTGTTGCCTGGCTATCGCAACTGGGGAAGCGTCCTACCGCCAGCGATATCGCAGATGACGAACGGCAAACGGTCGGCTTTTTTTATGCGAGCCAGACCGGCAATGCCGAAGTCCTTGCAAGGGATGCAGGTTTGCTGGCGGAAAATCTGGGCTTGAAGGTTGTGGTGTCTGCACTGGATGAGATCGACGTGCATGATCTGAACAGCTTTCAGTATGCGGTCTTATTCGTCTCGACCTATGGGGAAGGTGATATTCCCGATAACGGCCAGCTTCTTTGGGATGGCCTTTCGGCAGAGGACGCACCCGTGCTTGACGGACTTCACTATGCGGTTCTCTCGCTTGGGGACTCGAGTTATCGCGATTTTTGCCGCGCGGGCAAACGGGTCGATGCCCGCCTTGACGCCCTTGGTGCCACGCGTTTGCAGCCACTCCTGACATGCGATGTTGATTACGAACAGCCCGCCGCAGAGTGGATCAATAACCTGCTTGCGGTGATGTCCGGCGAAAACGCTGAGGCTCTTGCCGCCCTCAACGCCTCCTCCTCGAACTCTGAGGGCCGGCACAATTTTGTTCACGTCAAGCTCGCCGGGCGTCGTCGGCTGTCCGGGCCCGAAGCTGAAAAGCCGATCCACCACGTTGAATTCGATCTCGCGGATACAGGGCTTGTTTATGCCGCAGGCGACGCGGTTGGCATCAAACCTGTCAACGATGCGCAACTGGTAACTGCCATTATCACATGGCTGGGTGCAAAGCCCGACACGCTTGTAAAGGGCAAGCCGCTTGATCTTCTTCTGGCACATGAGCGCGAAATCAGAAACCCCGGTCCTGATCTGATGCGTGCGATCGCAGAGCGAACGAGGGATGACGATTTGCGCAGCGTCTGGCATGCCAACGATTTAGAGGCACTGGGCGACTTTTTTCGCGGTGGTGACGTCGTGGATATCCTGTCTCACGCTCCGCCAGCGAGTTTGTCAGCCTATGAACTGATCGCGCTGCTCAAGCCATTGCAGCATCGCCATTATTCGATTTCATCCAGCCCGCTGGTTGATCCCACAAGACTTCACCTCACCGTTGGCGCCGTGTATTATATCCGAGGGGATCGTATCCATCGCGGCGTCTGTTCGACTTTTCTTGCCGACCGGCTGGTGCAGGACGCCGGTGCCGATCTTTTGGTGCTCCCGAACAGGAATTTTCGATTGCCGAAGGACCCGACTACGCCTTTGATCATGATTGGTCCAGGAACAGGAATTGCGCCCTTTCGGGCATTTTTACAGGAGCGTCAGGCAACAGGGGCGACAGGACGCAACTGGCTATTTTTTGGTAATCGCAACCGTAACAGCGATTTTATCTACCGCGATGAAATCCTGGGATACGAGCGCAGCGGGTTGCTAACCCGGTTGGATCTCGCCTTTTCCCGCGATCAGCCGGAAAAGATTTACGTTCAGACCCGGATGCGTGAGCATGGTGCCGAGCTTTATAACTGGCTTGAGCAAGGGGCCGCTGTCTATGTCTGTGGCGACGCCAGCCGCATGGCCCGCGATGTGGACGATGCTCTTGTCGACGTCGTTGCCCAGCATGGCGGCATGTCCGCGCTGCTGGCACAGGATTATGTGGCAAGGCTGAAGCGGGATAAGCGCTATCTGCGCGATGTTTATTGATGGCTATGGCGCGCCCTTCCGTCCGACGACTGCGGACAACCACAAAGCTAAAAGACGTGCAGCCCACATTTATGAAAACAGCCACGGGCAGGGAGGCCAACCCATGACCAATAAAACGTTTCAGGATTGGGAAGTGCTGGCCGAAAAAGAGCTGAAAACCTCTCCTGATAGTCTCATATGGCAGACGCTGGAGGGCATCGCCGTCAGGCCGGTTTATACCGCGGGTGATCTGAACAGCATGGAGCATCTTGGTTCCTTGCCAGGCTTTGCGCCCTTCACCCGTGGACCTCGCGCCACCATGTATGCCGGGCGTCCTTGGACCATTCGCCAATATGCCGGTTTTTCGACAGCGGAAGCGTCGAACGCGTTTTACAAGCGCAATCTGGCAGCCGGACAAAAAGGCCTCTCGGTGGCGTTCGATCTCGCCACTCATCGCGGTTATGATAGCGACCATCCCCGCGTCGAGGGGGACGTCGGCAAGGCGGGAGTGGCAATTGACAGTGTCGAGGATATGAAAATCCTCTTTCACGACATCCCGCTTGATCAGATGTCGGTGTCGATGACCATGAATGGCGCAGTTATTCCCATTCTGGCAAATTTTATTGTCGCAGGTGAGGAGCAGGGCGTGGCCCGCGACAAGCTCTCCGGCACCATTCAAAATGACATTCTCAAAGAATTCATGGTGCGCAACACCTATATCTACCCGCCCGCTCCCTCAATGCGGATCGTGGCTGACATCATTGAATATACGGCCAGGGAGATGCCGAAGTTCAATTCGATTTCCATATCCGGCTATCATATGCAGGAAGCCGGTGCCACGCTCGTGCAGGAACTGGCCTTCACCTTGGCCGATGGTCGCGAATATGTGCGCGCCGCCTTGGCCAAAGGCCTGGATGTCGATGACTTCGCGGGCCGATTGTCGTTCTTCTTCGCCATCGGCATGAATTTCTTCATGGAAGCGGCAAAGTTGCGCGCTGCGCGCTTTTTGTGGACCCGCATCATGCAGGAATTTCAGCCGAAAAAGGCCTCCAGCCTGATGCTTCGCACCCATTGTCAAACGTCCGGCGTGTCGTTGCAGGAGCAAGACCCCTATAATAACATTGTCCGCACCGCATTTGAGGCTATGTCGGCGGTGTTGGGCGGTACGCAATCGCTGCACACCAATTCCTTTGATGAAGCAATTGCGCTGCCGACGGAATTTTCCGCGCGCATTGCCCGCAACACGCAGCTGATCTTGCAGCATGAAACCGGCGTGACCAAGGTCGTCGATCCCTTGGCAGGGTCCTATTACGTCGAGAGCCTGACCAAGGAACTGGCGGATGCCGCATGGGCGCTGATTGAAGAGGTGGAAAGCCTCGGCGGCATGACCAAGGCTGTCGATGATGGCTTGCCCAAGCGACTGATCGAGGAAGCAGCCACCCGCCGTCAGGCTGCAGTGGATCGCGGCGAAGAGGTTATCGTTGGCGTCAACAAATACCGGCTGGAAACGGAAGACGATCTCGATATTCTCGATATCGATAATGCCGCTGTTCGGATTGGCCAGATCAGGCGCCTGGAGGACACAAAACGTCACAGGGATTCCAAAGCGGTTGAAGCCGCACTTGCAGAGATTAGCCGGGTTGCCGGAACCGGCGATGGTAACCTGTTGGCGGCCGCTGTCGATGCGGCCCGTGCCCGCGCAACCGTTGGCGAAATATCCGACGCCATGCGACGCGTATTTGGTGATCATACGGCGGTGCCGGAAGTGGTCAGCCACGTCTATGGCGACGGCTATCACGATGATCCCGAATATCGAACGCTCGTTTCCCGGTTGTCGGACTTTGCTTCAGTGCTGGGAACAAAGCCCAAAATCATGGTGGCCAAGCTGGGGCAGGATGGTCATGACCGAGGGGCCAAGGTGATCTCGTCGGCTTTTGGCGATATTGGCTTTGAGGTTCTGGCTGGCCCCCTGTTCCAGACGCCGGAAGAAGCAGCTGATTTGGCCGTAATGCATAAGGTTCATGTGGTGGGCATGTCATCGCTGGCAGCGGGACACAAAACTTTGGCGCCGCAATTGGTGGCCGCGCTGAAAGCCAGAGGCGCAGACAATGTCATCGTGGTGGTCGGTGGCGTCATTCCACGGCAGGACTATCAATTCCTGCTCGACCACGGCGTTGCCGCCGTTTTCGGCCCGGGCACCAATGTACTGGAAGCCGCCCGCGCCGTGTTGGACCTGATGCAGGGACGGCTGAGAAACCTGTAAGATTGAAATCGTCTTTTGGGCAAAGACGATCTGCGGAGTGACCTTTGGATGCCAACACCCGTTCGAGGCAAGTCGAGTGACTGGGTTATAGCCGCCACGGTGGGCGCGGTCCGAGACGCTCTGGGCCAGACGCGTGTGCTGGATGAGGCGGAACAGGCAAGGGCGATGCGTTTCCTGCGTCGGGAGGATGAAGAGCGTTATCGTGCCGCGCATCTCTTGAAACGCCACATGCTGGGAGCGGTTCTGGATCTCACCGCGCGCGAGCTTCAGTTTGGTGTCCAGCCTGGCGGCAAGCCCTATCTGATGTCGCGGATCTCGCAGGATTTTAGCCTTTCGCACGCGGGCGCGTGGGTCAGTGTGGCAATTTCCCTGTCAGGGCGGATTGGCGTTGACGTCGAGGCGCAGCGCCCCGCGGCCTTCTGGCGCGACATTGCAGACATGTTTTTGGCTCCAAGTGAACCCACGGTGGATGCGGCGTCCGAATTTCTGAAAATCTGGACAGCCAAGGAAGCTGGATTGAAAGCCCATGGCGCAGGATTTGCCATTCTGCCGAACACGATAACAATCGTCTGGGAATGCGAGGGTTTCGCCGTGGACGTCGAGGGACTGAGCCTTAAAGGCGCATGGCGCAAGCTGGATGACGTCCACATGCTCGCGGTTGCCTTTAACGGGTGTTTGCCAGAGATTGCCGTGTGTTTGAGTCCTGTTGATCTGACACGCGCAATTGACGGCATCAGGTCGCAGTCTGAACTTTCTGCGCTTCGATCTTCGGAAGATCGCGGTGGCGAAGCTTATCAAGCAGAAGATAGATGACTGGTGTCGTGTAGAGCGTCAATAACTGGCTGACGAGCAACCCACCCACAATGGCATAGCCTAGGGGCTGCCGCAGTTCCGAGCCCGAGCCGTGTCCGATGGCAAGCGGCAATCCTCCCAAAAGGGCGGCCATGGTGGTCATCAGGATTGGCCTGAACCGCATGTGTGCAGCCTTCAGGATGGCGTCTTCACTGCTGAGACCTTCATCTCGCTCCGCCTGGATTGCGAAATCGACCAGCATGATCCCGTTCTTTTTGACGATGCCAATCAGAAGAATAACGCCGATCATTGCCACCAGGCCAAAGTCGAAGCCAGCCACCTGCAACGCCAAAAGTGCGCCGAGCCCCGCAGACGGCAAGGTCGACAAGATGGTCAAAGGATGAATGAGGCTTTCATAAAGGACGCCCAGAATGATGTAGACCACCACAAGTGACGCCAGGATCAGGAGCGGAATGGTGCCCAATGAATCCTTGAAAGCCTTGGCGCTACCGGAAAAACTTGTCTGGAGTGATGCCGGAGGGTGCATGCCTGCGACCGTTGCTTCGATTGCCTGCGTCGCTTGCCCCAGCGCAATGTTGGGGGCGAGATTGAAGGAAATCGTGACGGCAGGCGATTGGCCCTGATGGGAAATCGATACGGGCGCTGTGCCATCTGTCGTCCACTTGGCAACGACAGAAAGTGGAACGAGGGTGCCATTGCTTGCGCGGACGGACAGACGATCAAGGGTCGCGATATCCCGTTGCAGGCTGGGCAGAATTTCTAGGACGACACGGAACGTATCGGTCTGGGTCGAGAAGGACGCGACCTGCCGTTGGCCGAAGGCGTCATAGAGGGTCTCATCTATCGTTGAGGGAAGAACGCCATAAAGCGTTGCGGCGGCTCGGTCGATTTTGATCGTAAGATTGGGGGCTTCCGCCTGCTGATCGCTCCCGACATCACGCAGTTCGGAAAGACCTTGAAGCTTGCTTGTGACTTTGGTGGACCAATCACTCAGTTCCGCTATGTCCGCATCCTGCAGCGTGAACTGATATTGCGTTTTCGCAGGACGCGCTCCGATATTGATATCCTGCGCGGACTGCATGAAAAGCTTGATTCCCTGCTGAGCGTTCAGTGCAGTTCCGAGCCGGTCGATAACGGTTTTTGCGCTGGCGTCGCGGTCTTCCAGCGGCTTCAGCGTTATGTTGACATGCCCCTGATTGAGCGCGTTGCCGCCATTGCCGCCACCGACGTCCATAAACACGCTGTAGACGGCGGGGTCTTTCATGATGATTTCACTCACCCGCTCCTGCAGCTTGGCCATTTCGGTAAAAGAGATGTCCGGAGATGCCTGAGACAGACCGGCGATGAAACCGGTATCCTGTTCTGGAAAAAAGCCTTTTGGCGCTATGATGAACAGATAGCCTGTCGCAGCTATGGTCGCAAGAAAGACGCCGAGCGTCAGGAAACGATGGCGGATGACCGGTTTCAGGCTGCGCATATAAAGTGATGAAATGTAATCAAAGAAGGCTTCACCGGCTTTGAAAAAACGTCCGCGCTGATGCTCAGCCACCGGCCGAATGAATTTTGAAGCCAGCATCGGCGTGAGCGTGAGTGACACGAGCGCCGAGATAATGATGGCGACCGTCAGCGTCACCGCAAATTCCCGAAACAGCCGACCGACAATACCGCCCATCAACAGAATAGGGATCAGGACAGCAATCAGGGACAGGCTGATCGAAACGATCGTGAAGCCAATTTCTCTTGCGCCTATCAACGCGGCTTGTCGCGGCTCCACCCCGTCTTCGATGTGACGCGAGATGTTTTCGAGCATGACGATTGCGTCATCAACGACAAAGCCAACCGCGACAACGAGCGCCATCAAAGACAGATTATCGAGGCTGAAACCCAGAAGCCACATGGGCGCAAGTGAGCCGACGAGCGCGATCGGTAATGTCAGGACCGGAATGATGGTTGCGCGAATATTGCGCAGGAACAGAAATATCACGACGACGACGAGACCGATCGTCAGCATCAGCGTGAACTGCACGTCATTGACGGATGCTCTGATCGTGGTTGTGCGGTCTGTCACCAACTCAAGCTTCACGGATTTTGGCAGCGAAGCCTGTAGCGCTGGCAATTGCTCCTTTACCGCGTTTACAACGGCGATGACATTGGCGCCAGGCTGTCGGAAAACGTCCAGCGCTATGCCGCGCTCGCCGTTCGTCCAATGGGCCATCTTGTTATCCTCGGCACCATCGGTTGCTTGACCGATATCGCGGATGCGAACGGGACCGCCATTGCGGTAGGCGATGACGGCATCGTTCCACTCGGCGCTGCTTCCTATCTGGTCGTTGGTATAGATCGGAAACGTTCGTGTGGGGTCGTCAATATTGCCCTTCGGTGCGCTCAAGCTGAGATTGCCGATCGCTGTTCTGACATCTTCCAAGGCTACGTCGGCCTGGGCAAGGCGGCCCGGATCCACAGCGATCCTGATGGCAGGTTTTTGCTTGCCGCCAATATTGACGAAAGCCACTCCCGAAACCTGACCTATCTTGGAGGCGACGTTGCGCTCGATATATTCGTCAAGCTGAGGCAGCGTCAGAATATCCGAGCTTGCCGACAATTGCATGATCGGCGCATCGGCCGGGTTTGCCTTGCGAACGGTCGGCAAGGACGTCATGTCTTTTGGTAGTTGTCCTGCCGCCTCGCTGATTGCCGTCTGAACATCGCTCGCTGCTGTCTGGATATCCTGATCCAGCCCGAATTGCACAGTGATCGATGTCGTGCCGAGCGAGCTGTTGGACGTCATTTCCGTGATGCCGCTGACGCGCGACAAGGCTTCCTCGATAGGCTGGGCGACACTTGATGCCATGGTCTCCGGTGAGGCGCCGGGGAGGTTTGCTGCAATCTGCACCGTCGGAAAGTCGATCTGAGGCAGTGCCGAGACAGGCATGAACGGGTAACAGATCGCACCGAGAAGAAAGATACCCGTCATGATGAGGCTGGTTGCGACCGGATGCATGATGAAAAAGTCGAAGAAACCGGACGTTTTGGCGTCGTTCTCGGAACGGTTTTCGGTCATGGTGCGGCTTTCTCGGCAAGCTCGCCGGTGGGCAACCCGGTCCACGGTGTCACGGAGACTTTCATGCCATCGCCAATTCGCGACTGACCGTCCATGACGACCTGTTCACCCTCCTGGATGCCATCGGTCACCAATGCTCGCGCCGCGGTGACGAATGCCGTTTTGACGGCACGTTTCTCAACCTTGTCGCCCGCACCGACGACATAGGCGTAGAGGCCGTCACGCCCTCGTGCCAGAGCCTTGTCCGGAACGACGACGCCCCGTTTTTGTTCGACTGTCAGAATGGTCGCGACAGGCAAGCCCGGCCACAATGCACCATCGGCATTATTGAATGTCGCTCTCAGATGAATGGAGCCGTTCGAAGCATCGACGGCGTTGTCCATCGTCGTGAGCTTGCCCTTTGCCAGGGTGCGCGTGCCATCCGTTGTCACAAGCGAGACGTCTGCAATATTGTTGTTCAGCGCGTCACGGATTTCGCCAAACCTATCTCCGGGCGCCACAAAGGATACCGCAACGGGGTCCATCTGCGTGATCGTGACGATCCCGTCTGTCGAGTTTGCGCTGACAACGCTTCCGACATCGACCTGCTTGAATCCGGTCCGTCCGGATATAGGCGCGATAACCGTTGCAAAGCCCAGCTGGGTTTCGGCGCTCTTGATCATCGCTTCGTCGTACTGCACGGCCGCAGCATACTGCTCGCTCGCGGCCGTTTTCTGTTCCAGTGTAGACGCCGAAGCAACGCCCTTCTCCGCCAATGTCGCGTAGCGCTGAGCGTCGGTGCGCGCGCTGCTGAGCTGCGCCTCGTCCTGCGCCTTTTTCGCTTTAAACGAAGCCAGCGCCGAGGAAAGCTCGCGGTCATCAAGCTTGAGAAGTATGCTGCCCTTTTCAACCATCTGACCTTCAACGAAGTCAATCTCGGTCACCTGGCCATCAATTCTGGGGCGCACAGTCACGGTTTGCAGTGGCGAAACGGTGCCGATACCATTGATCTGTCGATCAATCGTTTCGGTTTGCGCCCTGTAGGCTGTCACGGGAATCGTTGGAGGGTCTTCAGCGACGGCGACGCCGGGGTGGAGTGCGAAAACTGCAAGACCGAAAAATTGCGCTCCAGAGCTAGCAAGCCACTGAACCCGGGGTCTCATCATGCCTGCTACTCCTGAAATTTAGCAGAAAAACGCACGCCGAAGATTTTGGTTCAAACGTTCATTTTTTACCTCAAGGCCGGGGTTTATCGGCTCCCACCCGGCCTTGATCGCGATGCATCTTTTCCTGAAACCCTTAGTAGAGCAATCGCGTTCTGATCGTTCCCGGTAGTGCGCGCAACACCGGAAGGATTTCGTCCGCTGCCTCTGGCACACTCTCGATTTCGATGACGACATAACCCGTATCGCCATGAGTCTGCAGGAATTCGGCGACGATATTCAGACCGCGCGACGAGAAGATTTCGTTCAACTTTATCAGCATGCCGGGGCGGTTTTCATGCACATGGATGAAGCGCGTGCCATTCGGACGCTCAGGCAGTTGAACCTGTGGGAAATTGACCGCTCCCATAGTCGAACCGATGTCCGAATACTCAACCAGCTTTCTGGCAACTTCGCCGCCGATACGCTCTTGTGCTTCTTCGGTCGAGCCACCTACATGCGGTGTCAGAATGACATTGCTCAAACCCTGCAGCGGCGTTTCGAAACGCTCCTTGTTGGATGCCGGCTCCTTGGGGAACACATCGACCGCAGCGCCTGCGAGATGACCCTCCTTCAAGACCTTGGCCAGTGCATCGAGATCCACCACCGTGCCGCGGGAATTGTTGATGAAAATGGCGCCTTTCTTCATGCGGCGCAGTTCGGTTTCGGTGATCATGTTGTGCGTCGAGGGTGTTTCCGGGACGTGCATCGTCACATAATCCGAGATTTCCAGAAGTTCACCCAGCGACGCCATAGATTCAGAATTGCCGCGGCGAAGCCTGTCCGAAAGATCGAAATAGCGGACTACCATGCCCATGCTTTCAGCAAGAGCGCTAAGCTGGGAGCCGATGTTGCCGTAGCCGACGATGCCAAGGGTTTTTCCACGGACTTCGCGGCTGCCGACTGCCGATTTTTCCCAGCCGCCCTGATGCGCAGATGCCGAACGCGGGAAGATTTGCCGCGTCAGCATGATGATCTCGCCGATGACGAGTTCGGCCACTGAACGGGTATTGGAATAAGGCGCGTTGAAAACCGGAATTCCGCGGTGACGTGCAGCATCAAGATCGACCTGGTTCGTACCGACGGAAAAACAGCCCACAGCCATCAACTTCTTGGCCGACTCGAAAATCTCCTCTGTCAGCTGCGTTCGGGACCGAATGCCGATGATATGCGCATCGGCGATATGATCTTTGAGATCCTTGTCGTCGAGCGCGCCCGGCAGATGCACGAGATTGGTGTATCCGCACGACGAGAAATAATCCACGGCGCTCTTGCTGATGCCTTCGAGCAGCAGCACGGAGATTCGGTCACGGGCGAGGGAAAGCTGGGGAGGCATGGATAGACCTTCGTTTTCTGTATTAAACCGGCTGAGATCGTCTGCCGCCCATTGCGGCGTATTGCAAGAATGCTTTGCGACCATCCGGGAAACAGTGCAAGCAAAATCCCGATTATCCACCTCGATCGAAGGTGTTTAAGGCTTTACGAATTTTCGACATTCTCGCTGAGAAGGTGCTCGTTGTGTTCTCTTATGCTTCGCAGTGTCATGCAATTTCCGCATGGCTGCGCTGCAATGGCGTCTGTTTATTGTGCGTTTGAATATGGTATGTTTGTTTCATCGAAGCGATGCACCTCCTCCCGCAAAGCTTCGATTTCAGACGCCCCACTCCTCCTCCCAAGGGTCGTCTGTCGGAACAACGACACTCCTCCTCCCAGTCGTTGTTCGGTTCTTTTCGAAAAGCCTGCCGCACCTCCTCCCGCGGCAGGCTTTTTCGTTTTGATCCTTACCTTAGAACCAGCAGCCAGTTTCTACGCTTCCAGAAATCGATCTTGTGATGCAACGTCCAGCCGAAGGTAGACGGCTATGCCGTGAAGATAGGCTCGCCGCCGATCCAGGTGCTTTTCAGCTTATACTCACCGTCTAAAATGACGAAATCGGCATCGTGACCCGACTTTAGCTGTCCCTTTTTATGGTCTATGCCTGCGGCTTGCGCCGGATAAAGGCTCGCCATGCGAACGGCTTCTTCGAAATCCAAGCCAAGTGTCTGGTGGATGAAGAGGAGGGACGACAGCATATCGATATCGGCGCCAGCAAGCGTCCCATCTGCGAGGGTCAGCCGACCGTCTTTGCGATAAATCTTTCGTCCGTTCAGCGTGAGACCGTCGAGGTCCGTGCCAATGGTGGACATCGCATCGGTAACGAGGAAAATTCTGCCGGGCCCACGCTTTGCTCGCAGCGCCGCACCCATGGATGCCGGGTGGACGTGGAATCCATCGGCGATGATGCCTGCAAAAATGCCTCCCATATCGAGTGCTGCGCCAACCAAACCGGGTGTGCGGTTTTCCAGAGGGCTCATGGCATTGAAAAGATGCGTCACCGTGCGTGCGCCAGCATCGGCATAGGCCTGTGCCGTTTCGTAGGAAGCATTTGTGTGCCCCAAACTGACGATGAAGCCACTATTCGCCAGTGCCCTGACCTGTTCCGTCGTCGTATTTTCTGGAGCAACGGTGATCATCAGAACATCGAAACTATGACCAATGGCCAGAAGCCGCTCGAGATCGATGTGCTCCATCGGGCGTATCAGATCCGGATGGTGTGTGCCTTTTCGAGCAATAGAGAGATGCGGACCTTCGAGATGCAGGCCGAGGAAACCCGGAATGGCAGCTTTTTTGGCTTCCAATCCGGCCTGGATCGCGGCCGCCGTGATCTCCGGCGTATCGGTTATCAATGTCGGTAAAAGGGACGTGGTGCCGAATTTTGCGTGGGCTGCGCAAATTTGACGAATACCATCAACGGACTGGTCGTCGTTCAGCATAACCCCACCGCCGCCATTGACCTGAAGGTCGATGAAGCCGGGAACGATGATCGCACTGTGTGAATCGGTCCGCTCCGCCTTCGATGGAAGCTCCGAAACGCCAACGATTCCCGCTACCTTGCCGTCTTCGATCAATAGGGCGCTGTCATCATGCCATGTAAAGCCGTCGAAAATCCGCGCATTCGTCAGGGCTCTCATCATGATCAGTGGGTCTCCGTGACTTTCTTGAGCGCAGCTGGCGCATCAGGGTTGAACCCGCGCGCGCGCGACCACGCTTCGACAAAGCCGTAGAATGGCACGATAAGAGCAAGGGCGTCTGTGAATGGATGACCGGTTTCCACCAAGGGCAGGCGACGCGCATGGGCCGCGCCATCGGCCGTAATGAAAGCGAGCGCACCTTTCTCTGCAAGCCCATCTGCCGTGCCAAGCACGGAGGGGAAAGCCGCGTCACGGGCCGCAAAGGTGACGATGGGAAACCGGCGATCGACAAGCGCAACGGGCCCATGAAGCACCTCGGCACTGGAGTAGGCCTCCGCGTGCATTTCCGATGTTTCCTTGAACTTTAACGCAGCCTCACTGGCAATAGCCAGGGAAGGGCCTCTTCCCAGCATGTAGAGAGATTCCGCCTGACCCAGTTCATCTGCCAACTCATGCCAGTCCAGCCTTATCGCTTGCTCCAACTTTTCCGGTAAATGTTGAATGGAGCGTTGCAACTCAGCATCGACGGTCCATTCGGAGAGAATGGCGAGACCCGCGAGCACCGAGTTGAAAAAAGACTTGGTGGCCGCGACGGCAAGTTCCGGCCCGGCATTGATATCGACCGCATGCGAAGACGCATCCGAGAGTGGCGATGGCTGTGTGTTGGTCAAAGATATCGTCAATGCGCCGGACACGGCTGCCGCCTGGGCAAGTGCGACGATATCGGGGCTTTTTCCGGATTGGGAAATCGAGATTGCTGCCGCTTGGTCCAGTTTCAGCGACTTGCCGTAAATGGATGCGAGCGAAGGGCCGATGGATGCCACAGCGCGGCCAGCCTGTTGCTCGATCGCATATTTCAAAAAATGGGCGGCATGATCGGAAGAGCCACGCGCGATAGTGATGAGAAAGGCAGGGTCGCGCTCACGCAATGCTTTGCCCGCTGCCTGTAAAGCATCGTGCGAGCGGCTCAGCAGACGGCTGGCCGCTTGGGGGATTTCATCGATTTCCTGACGCATATGCGTTGACATGGCATTCTCTTTCTTGTCGGTTCAATCGGCACATCAGCCGTCCGTCAGCGTCATTTCAGCGACGAAATCATAGGCATCGCCGCGATAAAGCGAGCGGGTCAATTCGACTACACGGCCGGAATCGAGATAGGATATCCGCTCGATGGCAAGACCCGCAGACCCTTCTGGAACGGCGAGCAGTGCTGCATCTTCGCGCGTTACGTTGCAGGCGGAAATGCGTTGCACGGCACGAACCGGCTTGTAGCCGGTCCGGTGAAGTTCGGCATAAAGGGATGTGTCCACGGCTTTCGGGTCCGGCAGAATGTCGGAGGCGAGACTTGCGCGTTCTATGGCAAGCGGTAATTCGTTGGCGATGCGCAAGCGTTCCAGCCGTGCCACCATCATATCGACCTTGAGGCCAAGCATCATCATTTCGTCCGATGATGGATGAAAAAGACCACGGCCCAACCATTCGGAACGGGTGACATAGCCGCGCCGCGCCATGTCTTCGGTAAATGAGGTCAACCGCGACAAGGGCTGTTGAAGCCGCGAAACCGGCTTCATGACAAAGGTGCCAGAGCCATGTTTGCGGCTCAGAAGGCCGTCTTTTACGAGATCGTCGACCGCCTTACGCACCGTCACCCGGCTGATATTTGCGAAGTCGGCGAGGTCTCGCTCCGGGGGAAGAGCCTGCCCGTGGGCGAGTTTGCCCGATAATATCGCGTCCTCCAACGATTGCCGAAGCTTCATGTAAAGAGGCCCCGATCCGCTGGATTGCAGGTCGTCCGGTGAGAGAAACTGCGCCAGAACCTCCATCATACCGCACCTTCCATCGCATGTGCGAATGTGACTTTGGCAAGTGCAATCGCGCCTGACAATGCGTCTTCGGCTGGCGAGACGAGACGTTCCTGATGGCGCATTGCCAGATAGGGAACATAAAGGGAGGACAAGCCGCCGAGCAGGCACAGTCTGCCACCGTCAGTGATCTCCGACATGCGGTCGAGTGCCAGATCGATGGATGCTGCCGATTGGCGAAGAATCGCTCGTGCGGCCTCGTCGCCTTGAGCGGCAAATTCAAAAATGCGCGGTGCGTAACGACCGTAATCGCCGGGTTTTGCCGCTTGGGAAAAGGCAACCATCTTGCGCGGTTCATTGCTGAACTCGTCGAGAATGGCGCGGGTCATTGCTGTTTGCGCAGAGATACCGTCATAGGCAAGCAGGCTTTCCTGCAAGGCCATCTGGCCCAGCCGCCCACCGCTTCCCAAATCTCCAAGATGGTAGCCCCAGCCACCGACGGAGCGGATGTTGGCGCCGGTGCGGGCGAGATAAATGGTGCCCGTGCCTAGAATAGCAACGGCTCCATCTCCGTCCCCCAGCGCTCCTTGCAGAGCAATCAGTCCGTCGGATTCGATGACCGACTGCGAAAACGGCAGGCGCGGCAGCACATAGGCGACGGTGTTCTCGACATTGTTGCCCGCAAGGCCAAGATAGGCATGAGCACTCTCCACCAAATCGGCATCGAGGCCAGCATCGGCAAAAGCAGCTCTTGCCGCATTGGTCATATTCACGATGGCCGTATCAGGCGCTGTCATGATGTTGGATGCACCGCTGATGCTACGACCGAGAATTCGACCGGACGCATCCGCGACTGCTGCCCGGCAACTCGTGCCGCCACCGTCGATTCCCACGAGATATCGCTGCATGAAACTGTCTCCTGCAATGAAGATACCAAAAAAATACCAATATCCAAGCGGTAAAAATTAATTTTCAATAAATATAAAAATATCTAGTTATATCAGAATATTAAAAGATAATTCCAGTTTTTCCCCTGTGGTGGATAAATCAAATGTTAAAAGATGCTGGACAATTGGTATTTTTTTGGCATTAAATTCGCGTGCAGGGAGTTTTATTGATGAGCGCAGGCGGCACCGAAGGTTTGCACGAAAAGGCGAAAGGCCTCGACACCATGGTGCCGAGTGACATCCTGTCGCTTTTAAGTTCGGGCCAACAGGAAGCGGCGCGCGTCGTTGATGCTGTTCACGACGATATTGCTGCCGCGTCTGCTCTTGCGGCAGATGCAATCGCGGCCGGATGCAAGCTTATCTATGCGGGAGCGGGAAGCTCAGGCCTGATGGCTATGGCCGACGCACTGGAGCTACCGGGCACCTACGGCATCGGGCGAGCCCAAATAGCCATTCTGTTTGCAGGCGGCACAAGCAATCTATCCGACATGCCCGGAGCACCGGAGGACGATGTCGATCAGGCGCGGCTTGACGCTGAGGCGGCCATCGGTGCGGGGGACTGCGTCGTCACGATTTCTGCCAGCGGATCGACGCCTTATGCTTTGGCAGTTGCAGCCGTGGCAAAAGAAAAAGGCGCGAAAGTCGTAGGCATCGCGAATAACCCGAATGCAAAGCTGTTTGACCTTTGTGATGTCGCCATTTTACTGCGCACACCGCCAGAATTCGTTTCAGGCTCGACCCGGATGGGTGCCGGTACGGCGCAAAAGATCGCGCTCAATATGTTCTCGACGCTGATGGCGATCCGCCTCGGCCATGTTCACGACGGCTACATGGTCAATCTGCGCGCGGACAATAAAAAACTTGTGGAGCGTGCGGCACGGATCGTAAGCGGCGTCACAGGCGTGGACATAAGCGAAGCTGGACGATTGGTGGAAAAGGCGTCCGGCTCCGTGAAGATTGCGATCCTGCTTGCAGCAGGCGCGAAGACGAAGAATTCAGCTGAAACCATGCTTGCGGAAAGCGGCCACAACGTTCGGCGCGCGCTCGGGCGGATCAGCGGATGAGACTGGCAAAAATCACAGTTGTTGGGCGCCTTGGCGGCGTTACACCAAGAGGGAGAACATGATGACCCGCACTATCACCAAGGCCCTGTTGCTGGGCGCGAGCCTGTTCAGCTATGCAGGTCTCGCATCGGCACAAGACGTGACGTTGACCATCGAAAGCTGGCGCAATGACGATCTGGCCATCTGGAAGGACAAGCTCATTCCGGCGTTTGAAGCCAAGAATCCAGGCATCAAGCTCGAGTTTCAGCCAATGGCGCCAACTGAATACAACGCAGCGCTGAATGCCAAGCTGGAATCCGGTTCCGCTGGCGATCTCATCACCTGCCGCCCATTCGATGCGTCTCTGGAGCTTTTCAAGAAAGGCTATCTCGGCAACCTGACCAAGAACGCAGGGATGGAGAACTTCTCCGACGTAGCAAAGACAGCATGGTCCACGGATGATGGCGCTCAGACGTTTTGCGTACCGATGGCATCGGTCATTCACGGTTTCATCTATAACAAAGAAGCTTTTGAGACTCTAAAGATCGACGTGCCGAAGACGCAGGCCGAATTCTTCGCAGCCCTCGACAAAATCAAAGCTGATGGCACCTATGTCCCGATGGCGATGGGCACCAAGGATCTCTGGGAAGCCGCAACCATGGGCTACCAGAATATCGGTCCGAATTACTGGAAGGGCGAAGAAGGTCGTCTGGCGCTGATCAAGGGCGAGCAGAAATTGACCGATGCCGACTGGGTCAAGCCATATGAAGTGCTTGCCAAGTGGAAGGATTATCTTGGCGACGGCTTCGAAGCCCAGACTTACCCTGACAGCCAGAACATGTTCACCCTCGGTCGCGCCGCCATTTATCCGGCTGGTTCCTGGGAAATCTCCGGCTTCAACGCGCAGGCACAGTTCAAGATGGGAGCATTCCCGCCACCCGTCGAAAAGGAAGGGGATACGTGCTACATCTCCGACCATACCGACATCGGCATGGGCGTGAACGCCAAATCCAAGCACCCAGCCGAAGCCGCGAAGTTCCTGACATGGGTTGCTTCGCCGGAATTTGCCGATCTGTACGCAAACGCCTTGCCTGGTTTCTTCAGCTTGAACAAGACCGCGGTAAAGATGGCTGACCCTGTTGCACAGGAATTCGTGTCCTGGCGCGAAAAGTGCAAGCCAACCATCCGCTCGACCTACCAGATCCTGTCGCGTGGCACGCCCAATCTTGAAAACGAGACCTGGGTTGAATCCGCTAACGTGATCAACGGAACGGATACGCCGGCTGCCGCTGCTGAAAAGCTGCAGAAGGGTCTCGACGGCTGGTACAAGCCCGCAAAGTAAGTTTGACAACTCTGAGTGCATGGCGGTTGAACATCGCCATGCGCTTTTCCCGTTTGCTGACATCCGGCTTCTGTAGCCGGACCAACAGAGACACCGGCTGTATCGCTGTGACGCGACGCCCACTTTTTCGAGGCAGTTCGGACTGATCCCATGAGCGCCGATATGACTTCAAACGATCAACAACCGATCCGGCGGCCCGTGCGCTGGCACATTTTCGTGTTCATGCTCCCGGCGTTTCTTATCTACACCGCCGTCATGATCATTCCGCTGGGTAGTACGCTCTGGCTCTCATTCTTCAATCAGGTTGATGGGCAGAAAGTTTTCGTCGGATTGCAGAATTTCAAAGCTTTGTTCGGTGAAGAGCGCTGGTCAGTCAGCTTCTGGAATGCACTTTTCAACAACATGATTTTCTTCGTCATCCACATGCTGGTGCAAAACCCGATCGGCGTCGCATTGGCAGCGCTGCTGTCGCTTCCGAAGCTGCGCTTTTCGGCCTTCTACCGCACAGCCATCTTTTTGCCAACGCTTCTGTCCTTCGTTATTGTCGGCTTCATATGGAAGCTCATTCTGTCACCGCTTTGGGGTGTCGCGCCGACATTGCTCGATCTTGTCTATCTGAAATCTCTCTTTGCGCCGTGGCTTGGCAGGCCCGGTTCGGCGCTCATCGCTGTGTCGCTGATCTCCGTCTGGCAATATGTCGGCATTCCCATGATGCTGATCTATGCCGCTCTTTTGAATATTCCCGATGAGGTTATCGAGGCTGCCGAAATGGACGGCATCACGGGCTGGAGCCAGTTTTGGAAGATCAAGTTACCACTGATCCTGCCCTCGATCGGTATCATTTCCATCCTGACATTCGTCGGTAATTTTAATGCGTTCGACCTGATCTACACGGTGCAGGGCGCGCTTGCCGGGCCGGATGGATCGACGGATATTCTAGGAACATTGCTTTACCGCACGTTTTTCGGTTTCCAGCTTCAGCTCGGTGACCGCTCCATGGGCGCAACGATTGCGACGGTGATGTTCCTCATCATCCTTGCGGGTGTCAGTTTCTATCTCTTCGCCATACAGCGCCGCATGCGCCGCTATCAGTTCTGAGAGGAGATCAGACATGTCGAAAGCCCGTTCCTCCTTTGCCCGTACTGCATCCGCGCATGCCGTTTTGCTGGCCTATACCGCCATTGCGATGTTTCCGGTTGTGCTGACGATTATAAACTCGTTCAAATCCCGAAATGCCATCTTCCGCAATCCGATGCAGCCGCCGCTTCCGTCGACTTTCGATCTGGTAGGCTACACCACAGTGCTCGGGCAGGGGGATTTCGTCCATTACATGCAGAATTCGCTGATCGTGACCGTTGTTTCGATTGCGCTGGTCCTGTTGTTTGGAGCCATGTCGGCGTTTGCCCTGTCGGAATACAGGTTCAGGGGCAACACATGGCTTGGCCTCTACATGGCACTTGGCATCATGATCCCGATCCGGCTCGGCACGATTGGCATCTTGCAGGGCATGGTGGCGACGGGGCTCGTTAATACGCGCACAGCCCTCATTCTGGTCTATACGGCACAAGGCCTGCCGCTCGCCATATTCATTCTATCGGAATTCATGCGCACCGTGTCCGATGATCTCAAAAATGCTGGCCGTATCGACGGTTTGTCAGAATACAAGATTTTCTTCCGGCTCGTGTTGCCGCTGATCCGCCCATCCATGGCAACGGTTGCCGTCTTTACGATGATACCGATCTGGAACGATCTGTGGTTCCCGTTGATCCTCGCACCGAGTGAGGCGACCAAGACCATCACGCTCGGTACGCAAATCTTCATCGGCCAGTTCGTAACCAATTGGAACGCCGTGCTGGCCGCCCTGTCGCTCGCAATTGCCCCCGTTCTGGTTCTCTACACGATCTTCTCGCGGCAACTCATCCGCGGCATTACGGCAGGAGCGGTAAAATGAGCGCACAACC
This sequence comes from Hyphomicrobiales bacterium, assembly GCA_900472925.1. GTDB lineage: Bacteria > Pseudomonadota > Alphaproteobacteria > Rhizobiales > Rhizobiaceae > Agrobacterium. The sequence goes on along the minus strand of UCJU01000007.1, from coordinate 26,394 downwards.
TCTCAAGGTTCTGGTCGCCGGTCTTGGCAATATGGGCATGAGCCACGCGCTGGCCTACGCCGCCAATCCGGGCTTCGAAATATCAGGCCTCGTCAACCGATCGACACCCGCTTTGCCTGAGAAACTTGCAGGATATCAGGTTTTGCCATCCTTTGATGACGCACTGACGCAGCTGAAGCCGGATTTGTGTTCGATCAACACCTATTCGGACAGTCATGCCGCCTTTGCGATAAAAGCGATGGAAGCAGGCTGCCATGTGTTTGTGGAAAAGCCGTTGGCCACAACGGTTGCGGATGCGGAGCGTGTCGTTGCCTGCGCACGTGCCAATGGCCGCAAACTGGTGGTCGGATACATCCTGCGCCATCATCCGTCCTGGGCAAAGCTGATCTCGCTCGCCCGTGATCTCGGCGGCCCTTATGTTTTCCGCATGAACCTTAATCAGCAATCTTCCGGAAAGACGTGGGACACCCATAAGGCACTGATGCAGACAACGCCGCCGATCGTCGATTGCGGCGTCCATTATGTCGATGTCATGTGCCAGATCACCGACGCCAAGCCGGTGTCGGTTCGGGGCATGGGTCTGCGCCTCTCCGATGAGATAGCCCCTGATATGTACAATTACGGCCACCTTCAGGTCACCTTCGATGACGGTTCCATCGGCTGGTACGAGGCTGGATGGGGCCCGATGATTTCGGAAACGGCATTCTTCGTAAAAGATGTCATGTCGCCAAAAGGTAGCGTCTCCATCGTCATGGACCCGAACGCCAAATCAGACGACATAGACACCCACACCAAGACGTCAACGATCCGTCTTCACAAGGCGCAAACGGGTCCGGACGGCCAATTCATCGAGCCGGATCAGTTTCTTCAGATGCAGGGAGAACCCGGCCATCAGGAACTGTGCGACCTGGAGCAGGCCTATGTTCTCAAAGCCATCCGCGAGGATATCGATCTCAACCGACATATGACCGATGCCGTACAATCGCTGCGCATCTGCCTTGCGGCAGATGAAAGCGCGCGGACCGGACGCATGGTCGACCTTTGAACCTGGAGAAGATCCGTGGGTAATCTGACACTCAAATCAGTCGCCAAATCCTTCGGCACCGTCGATGTGTTGAAAGGCATAGACCTGGATGTCAAGGACGGCGAGTTCGTGATCTTCGTAGGTCCTTCCGGGTGCGGTAAGTCTACGCTGCTGCGCACCATTGCGGGGCTGGAAGACATCAGCTCTGGTGAAATCATTATCGATGGTCGCGAAGTTTCCGCCATACCGCCTGCCAAACGCGGCATCGCCATGGTTTTTCAGTCCTATGCGCTTTATCCGCACCTGACGGTAAAGGACAATATGGGGTTGGGCCTCAAACAGGCGGGAACGCCGAAGGATGACATCGAGGCGCGGGTTGCCAAGGCCTCTTCGCTGCTGTCACTTGAGCCCTATCTCCAAAGAAGGCCCGCCGAACTTTCGGGAGGGCAGCGTCAGCGCGTTGCCATTGGCCGCGCCATCGTGCGCGAACCGACGTTGTTTCTGTTCGATGAACCGCTGTCGAATCTTGACGCGGCACTGCGCGTGCAGACACGTCTCGAGATTGCCCGGCTGCATCGGCGGCTAAAGGCTACCATGATCTACGTGACCCATGATCAGGTCGAGGCGATGACGCTGGCCGACAAGATCGTCGTGCTCAATGCCGGTCGCATCGAGCAGGTCGGCTCGCCGATGGAGCTTTACAATCGCCCCGCCAATCTGTTCGTCGCCGGTTTCATCGGATCGCCTCAGATGAATTTCATCGATGCCGACAGGCTGGGGGAAAGCGGCTATAAAACGCTTGGCATACGGCCAGAGCATCTCGCGTTGTCGCGTGAAAGCGGAAAATGGTCCGGCAAGGTCGTGCATGTCGAGCATCTGGGTGCCGACACAATCGTCTATATCGAGAGCGATACGATAGGCTTGATGACCGTGCGGTTGTTCGGTGAACATGCCTATGCCGCTGACGATGTGGTCTATGCTTCTCCAACAAGCGACATGACCCACCGTTTCGATGTTGATGGCAACGTCATACGATAACGGCCACAGATATTTCAGGGCGGTTGAGCTATGGGTGATATCCTGCTGGAAGTTTGCGTCGATGATGCAGCCGGTTTACGTGCTGCGATCGAAGGCGGGGCTGACAGGATCGAATTGTGTAGCGCGCTCAACGTTGGCGGGCTTACGCCATCGGCCGGGCTAATGAGCCTTGCAGCCCGGGCAACCGTGCCCTGTTATGCCATGATACGACCGCGTCTTGGTGATTTCGTCTACAGTGCCGAAGAATTGGTGGTGATGGAAGACGATATTCGCTCTGCGGCCTCCTGCGGCCTGGCGGGCGTGGTTTTCGGCGCAAATCATAGCGATGGTCGATTGGATCATGATGTCTTGATGGGGTTGTCCGAAATCAGTGGTGCGATGCCTCGCACGCTCCATCGCGCCTTCGATCTTGTGCCTGATATGAAGAAGGCCATTGAGATCGCAATCGACTGCGGTTTCGAGAGAATTTTGACATCCGGGCGTGCGATCTCCGCATTAAAGGGTCTCGCTGATCTGAAGGCTGCAATCGACATCGCAGCGGCGCGAATATCCATCATGCCCGGCTCGGGCGTCAATCTTGAAACGGTTGGCGTCCTGCTCAAGGAATTGAACGTTACCGAACTTCATTCGTCCTGCTCATCAAACATCGAGATCGACAACCCGGATGTTGTCGCCTTTGGGTTCGCAGAGCCTCGGATCAAAAAGACCGATCTCGATACCGTCCGCGCTCTGAAGAGTCGTTTGAGTAGCCCTGCTATCGTCCCATCAAGCGGGCAATAAGCGTGGTGAGGCGCCCATAGGGTGGCATGACGAGCCGGGCAGGCTTGAAGGTGAGAATGAAAGAATCTTTTCGCAAGCCATATTTTTAGAGTAGTATGCAGCAACGCTTCAGCCCTGCAAATAATTTGTATATTCCAGGTTAGAAACAGAAGATTAATTGCTCTTCGCATAATGTTTCGAGCAAAAGATGGAGAAACCTTGATGCCGAAACAATGCAATGGCTGCCGTGATGGTGCGGCTTTTGAGCTACCGTTCTCGATGGCCTTCCAACCGATCGTCAACATCACGACGGGTACCATCTTCGCGCATGAAGCCTTGGTGCGCGGACCGAATGGCGAAGGTGCCGGTTCGGTGTTGGGGCAGGTGAAAGAGGGTAATCAATACGCTTTCGATCAGCAGTGCCGGGTCAAGGCAATCGAATTGGCTTCGAGGCTGTATGATCCCAATGAAGACGTGAAGCTCTCCATCAACTTCATGCCGAACGCTGTCTACGAACCGCGTGCCTGTATTCGGCTGACGCTGGCCACAGCGATAAAAACCGGTTTTCCGCTTGATCGGATCATCTTCGAGTTCACTGAAAATGAGCAGCTCGATACGACGCATATCCTCAATATCTTGCGCAGCTACAGGGATATGGGGTTCAAGACAGCCATTGACGATTTTGGGGCGGGCCATTCCGGACTTGGTCTTCTGACTCATTTCCAGCCAGATATCGTCAAGCTCGACATGGATATGATCCGTGGAATTGATACGGATCCTGTCAGGCGCACAATTGTAAAGCACACCCTGAACATGCTTGAAGATCTGGCAATCACGCCCCTTTGCGAAGGCGTGGAGACTGCTGGTGAACTGCAAGCTCTGGCCGACCTCGGGGTGTCTCTCATTCAGGGCTATGTGCTGGCAAAACCGAGTTTTGAATCACTGGCTGTTCCCACAAAGTTCGGCAACATCAAAGCGGCCTGAACAGGAATTTGGAAGACGTCATTTTCTACGGATGCTGGCGTCAAAAGGCAGTGGCTGCAAAAAGGCATGTTGTGGCTTAGGGCTTGATATAACGAAGTCAACCGGTACATGCTTCTCTCAGAAAACAACGAGAACTTGGCTACCGCGACTTCTGCCTAGGCCATCCGTAAACTGATCCGATAGCAACGACCCTCATCGTCGTTCAGCTTCTTCGTGACTTCAGCGACGTTTGACAGACCCTAGCGCGGGCCGAGGTGGATGTTGAGGGCAAGGCATAGGCTCTCGTGCAATGAGCCAAAGCTGTTCGTCGATGGTGATGACGCGGATGTCTTTTGAGAGCTAGGAGAGGGTGGTAAGCTGAGCGGGCACGCCACTCTTGCCCCTAGAATGGGTCGTCCTATCTTAACTGCCAAGATCGAGTAAGCCCAGCCATGCTCCCTCGTTGCTTCTACCGCGCGACTAACCTGAAGGATACCAAGGCTGGCGGCTTTGGACTGCTGGTGAGTCGCAATAGGTGAGGATAGCGCCAGGTCTCGAAGTAGAGAACGCAGCGCGCAGCGCGCATAAGATATTGATATACCTACAAAACAGAATATTGGCTGGGGAACCTGAATGATAACTGCCGCCAGCCAAAAATTGTTTACTGTCAATTAGTTACGCAATCTCCTGTCAACATATTGGGGGTGGGTTTCGGTGCTGTCAATCCTTATCCGCATCGAACTGGCAGGGTGTATCAATTGAGGCAGCAGTTGACGTGGCGATACAAAACCACCTTCGACACGAATTCACTGACTATGATCAGATGCTCTTGGTCGGCGTGCATCGTAAAGATGCCCGGCAGCGTGTGAAACCGCGAGTCCGGGAAATGATGGCGAGTTGGAAAATGAGTGCATCCTAGGCTCTTACCCCGTCGAAGACCATCAATAGGCTTGTGGCTACTATCTTCCGAAGTTCATTTCAGGCTTCCGTTTGCCAGTCCGTTCTTCGAAATATCGCACTGGCCACTCGGTCAGCGGAAAAATCTCATGGAAATCGTCGTGGAGATTTTGAGCAAGGATAGGCAGGGTATTCAAAAGCTTGTGCGCGTTTGCATCAGTTTCTCGAATGAGGTCTCCAACTCGCCATATGGCATCGCCGCTTCTCTCGACATAACGTTCATCGGCTACGCCACCATTGTGTTCGTAAACGTGACGGCGCTCTAACATCATCTTTAAAAAGCCTGTTGTCTGGCCGTCGATACCTCTCAGCAGGTCGACCTCGAACGCTGATTTTACCTCGTTAAATGTGGCACTCTCGATGTCGTGAAAGACGAGACGTTCTAGTCGCCTAATCCTAGAGGGCTTCATGGGTATACGCTTTTTAAGTTGGCTTACTATGTCCAGGCACGAAGCGTCGAATGCCGACACAGCTGAACGAACCACGGCGTCTGGCGCGATGGATTTGTCTTTGAGACCGTTTCGAAGATTCTGAAAGCTATCGTGCAGGCTTGCCATGTTGTTGCGGTAACCGCACGACGCGCAATAGCCGTATAGTCCGCGAATATCATTGAACTCGCCGCACTTCACACACTCGAAACGGGTTTGCTGCGTTTCTGATACATAATAGAAGTCCGGACGGTTCCCCTTGTCTTCGGACCTTGCAATTGCATCCATATCGATCACAAACTCGGTTTCGGTTTCGGTTTCGGTTTCGGTTTCGGTTTCGGTGCCGGGTTCGAGGTCGGCCTCAATAGCCTCATAGTAGGTAGCAATGTAGTGTTTGATGTATCGGACATGCGCCTCTGTGAGGAAGTGGAAAGCCTGTGTCCGCAGTCCGCAATAGGGGCATGTGAGCGGATAAATTGCCGGGTGGGTTCCGTTCCGATAGTAGCCGCTGCACCGTGGGCAGCGGTGGCCCCAATTACCGTGAGAGTCGGACCTTAGAAAGACGGCCATGCAACCACTTGGACAAGGAGGCTCGTAGGCTTGCCCTATCCCACCCAGCCTTACGTCTGAAACTGGAAAACCTTGCGGAACCGCAGCATAGATAGCGATCATCACCATCGGGCCGGGACTCGACCCGCGAAACCCTGCAGCGATGCTTAGAGCGCCGCCTTCATCGCATCTAACGGCAAATGTCGCTTGTCCGCCGCAGTGAGCTATCTCGGTAAAATCTTCGCTGTATGCAGTCATTGCGATCTCCAATTCGCGATAACTATCCTCGATAGCTAGGCGAGTCGCAATGTCACGGTTGTATCAACCAAAAAGGTGTAACACTTAGCGTTTTCTAACGTTGCCTAAGTAGCTGATTTTATTCGAAAAAAGATTGGCTGGGGAACCTGGATTCGAACCAAGATTAACGGAGTCAGAGTCCTCACCCGCCACATGTATATCCAGCGTATTTTCTCCAACTTCGGAGAAAACGCAAGATGGAAAATCAACGCGTTACAAGCAAATTCCCAACTGATAATTTGATAAAAATGTACGTTACTCACGTTTCTGTGGGGGCGTTCTGATGCGTACGCACTACATAACCAAACAGAAACTTCTGTTGAAATCCGGGGAAATATCAAAGAGCCTTTGCGCAGCTCGAATTGCTCAATACCGTCTAATGCGGCGTTTGAAGAAGCATGCAAAAAAAGAGGTGAAGCGGGCTGCTGGAGCTGAGGGAGGTCACACGAAGTGACCTCTTTAATTCCTATTTCATCCGCTCTGCAGCGCAACCTTGCACAGCGGACATGGCGCGATGATGCCTTGGCGCGTGATTTCGAGTCCGGTGTTGCCGTTACTCGCAAAGCCAGCGTTGGCCCCGCCAAGGCCATTCGGAGGGTGTTCTCTAAATACATCTCCAATGTCACGCGTTCGCACCCACGCTCTCCTGACAGGATCAAATCGACAAAGCGGCGGCGCAAGCTAGGCGGCTCTAGCTGCATGCCTGACACGATCCGAGAGCATTACACCGAAGCTGAGCGGGCCGCGTTGTGGGTTGTCGTGCAAGAGGTGAAGCGCCACGGTCGATGCGAGATCGAGATCAACCAGATTGCTATCAGAGCGGGTGTCTCGCGCACCACAGTGCAGAACGCTATCCGCAAGGCAAAGCGTGAAGACTACGGGCACCTGTCAGTAGAGCTGCGCCCTGGTATTGCAGGACGGTTGAGTATGACCAACATCATCCGCATTACCTCGGCAGTCTGGCAGCGATGGATTGGGGTTGTGAAGGGTGGGTTCAAAAGCGTGAACCCTTCAGAGATCAAGGGTCAAAACGCTTCTACAAATGCATCTGTCGATAGGTCGCAAGGGGCTTATGAGAGGGAGAGAGCAGGCCGCACAGAGCCAACCATTGAACCAACCAGTGATGATGAGGTTGAACGGCGGCAAAGCGCTCACGGTGCGGGCTTTGCCGAACGTGCATGGCGACGTTTCGGGCGGTCAAGCGTGACAGGATCGGTAAGCCGGGGGGTGGTCTAGAACTTTGGCCCTCAAATGGGAACCGGCGTGGGGTCATTCGCTCAATATTTTTCCTAATTAGAGTGATTTTTTATCTTAATTACAAAGGCTTAGGCTAAAATCTAATGGCCTAAGCTGTCAAATTTACGGGACAAAAAAATTCCGGCATACAATCGGAATGAACATTTGGCCCTTTTCCCGAAACGAAAATATCGAACGCCGTGACGCCAATGTGGCGGATGAAGACGGCGTTTTGTCCGCGCTGTGGTCTGGCGCGGCAAGCGGCGCGGTTGGACTTTCGGGAGCTGCGGCACTTCGGGTTCCGGCTGTGGCGAATGCGGTTCGCGTAATCTCCGAGGCGGCGGCAACGCTTGATGTTCGGATCATGGAGCGGGGCGAAAACGGCGGCGAAACCGAAGATAAAACTCACCCGGTCGGGCTGCTGTTGCGCGGTGATGTGAACGGATGGACTTCCGGTTTCGAGCTAATCCGCGATCTGACGGCGGGCGCTTTGACGAACGATGCGGGCGGACTGGCGTACGTCAACCGAGTTGGCAACGAGGTCCGCGAAATCATTCGCTATCCGCTGTCTGCCATCAACGTCCAGTTTGACCCGCAAACGGGTGAACCGACTTACCGGGTACACGGCAGTATCGTTCCAGCCCGCAACATCGTCCATGTTCGTGGACCTTTCGATAAGTCACCATTGACCCTCGCAGCCGAAGCAATCGGCGCTGCCAAGGAAATGGAGAGCCACGCGGCGAACCTGTTCAAGAACGGCGCGCGGCCCGGTGGCGCAATCGAAACGCCTAAATCGCTTGGCGATGAGGGCGTCAAAAAGATGATCAAGGCGTGGCGCGTTGCGCATGAAGGTTCCGCGAACGCTGGCAAGACGGCTATTCTTTGGGACGGCGCTTCGTTCAAACCGTTCGCTTTCAACTCTGTGGACAGCCAGTTCATTGAATTGCGCCGGTTTCAAATCCTCGAAATCTGCCGCGCCTTTCGCATTCCACCGTCGATGCTCTACGAGCTTGAGCGCGCGACCTGGTCGAACAGCGAGCAAATGGGCCGCGAATTTCTGACCTACACGCTTGAGCCGTGGCTTCGAACCGTCGAAGCGGCGCTCGCTCGCGCCCTGTTCGCGCGTGAGGATCGGGCGCGGTTTCGCATTCTTCTAGACCGAGACGACCTAACGCGCGCCGACCTAACGGCCCGTGCGACCGCGATTTCCAGCCTGATCAGCGCCAAGGTTTTGAACCCGAACGAGGCCCGCGAGTGGCTTGATCTGGCTCCATACACAGGCGGCGAAGAGTACGGAAACCCGCACATAAACCCAAACAAACCCGGCCTCGACGCCAACGGCGGGCCGACGCTGGATGAAAAGGAGCCTGCTGACAATGCAGACGTTTGACGGCCTGAAAGCCAACATTACCGATCAGGATCGAGGCCGGTGGCTCGATGTCGTTGAGCCTTGGGACGGCAAGCCGATTGGCGTTCGCCTTCTTATTGCTGGGCCAGACAGCGATACCCAGCGCAAGGCGCGTGTCGAGATGATGGACAATCTCGCGGAAGCTGCCGACACTGAAGGAAAGGTGTCCTTCGAAACCCGCGAGAAATTGCGGGTTTTCTGCTTGGCGCGCTGTGTCTTGAACTGGGATATCGCAGCGGCTTTCGGCCTCGATCTTCCGTTTGGGCAAGCGGCGGTTGTCAAGATTTTGCAGTTTGGCTGGCTGCAACAGCAAGCGGACGAATTCGCAGGCGACCGTTCGAAATTCCGTAGCGAGGCCGTGTGATGGACAGCCTCGACCTTTCCTTCCGCTTCGAACCCAGCGCCGATGCTGCCGAGTTTTCAGGCTATGCCGTGATCTGGGGTGAGCGCAATTCTCATGGCGAGATCGTGGAACGTGGCGCGTTCACAAAGACGCTTGCTGCGCACCGTTCGGCAGGCACAAAGCCGGTGATGTTCTGGTCTCACAACCGGGATGACATCATCGGCGTATGGGACGAAATCCGCGAAGACGAAAAAGGACTTCTGGTTCGCGGTCGCCTCCTGACAGAAATCAGCCGTGGCCGCGAAGTCCACGAAATGATGAAGGCCGGTGCAGTCAACGGCCTGTCAATCGGTTTCCGCGTTCCGCCTGGTGGTGAAGAGCGCCGTTCCGGTATCCGCCATCTTCGCCAGATCGACCTGGTTGAAATCTCGGTTGTCGGGCTTCCGTCCGCTGGACGCGCCCGCATCACCTCCGTTCGCAGTTCTGGCCGCTCTACCGAGAGCGCAGCGGCCTTCATTGACGCATGCCGGAAGGCAACATGCGCTCTCGTCTCAAAAGGAAAGTGAAATGACAAAACACGCTGCACTCGCAGTTTCTGCCGCAATACTTCTCGCAGCCCGCCCCATCGAAACCCGCGCACAGAATGATGACGATCCTCTGGCGACCGCAACGCGCACTGTCGAAGAGTTGCGTTCTGGTTTCGCTGAATTCCGCACCAGCTCGGAAACCACAATCGCTGAATTGCGCACTCAGGTCGGTGACCTCGAAACTCGTATGAACCGTCCTAATGGCGGTAATCAGCAAAATGAGGAAGTAACGATTGAACGCCGTGCGTTCGGAAACTTCCTTCGTCTCGGCACTGATCGCATGATCCCGGATGAAGCCCGCGCACTGATCGTGGGTGACGACACCAAGGGCGGCTACCTCGCACCGGCTGAATTCCAGACAGAGGTTATCCGGGGCATCGTGGAAATCAGCCCGATCCGTCAAGCCGTCCGCGTCGGCTCCACCTCTGCCGGTTCTGTGATCCTGCCAAAGCTTACGGGCCGTCCTACTGCATCGTGGGTGGGTGAAGATGAGGACCGGGACGAAACGACCATGACCTATGGTCAGATCGAAATCCCTATCCACGAACTCGCCTGCTACATCGACGTATCGCTTCGTCTGCTCGAAGACTCTGCGATCAACGTCGAAAGCGAGATTGCCACGGAACTGTCGCAGGAATTTGCCGTGAAGGAAAACGCGGCGTTTTCGAATGGTGACGGTGCCAAGAAGCCGAAGGGTATCCAGCAGATCGCGGGAATTGCAGAAATCGCAAATGGCAGCGCCGGTGTGGTCAATGCCGACAAGCTTATCGGCATGATGTACGCGCTGCCACAGCAGTACCGAAACAACGGCTCTTGGCTGATGAACGGAACCACGCTCGGCCTTATCCGTACGCTCAAGGATACGCAGGGCAATTACCTCTGGCAGCCAAGCCTTCAGGCAGGCCAGCCGTCCACGCTGCTGGGCCGTCCGGTGATCGAAGACCCGACAATGCCCAACATTGCCAACGGTACATTTCCAATCATGTACGGCGATTTCAACAAGGCATATCGCATCTATGACCGTGTCGGCATGTCGGTTTTGCGTGACCCCTACACACAGGCGACAAAGGGCCTTGTCCGCTTCCATGCGCGCCGTCGCGTCGGCGGTGGCCCGGTTCTCACCGAAGCTCTTCGCAAGCTCAAGATGGCCTGATCAAGTCGCAAACTTTGCGACATGGAAAGAGTGGCCAATTTGTCCACTCTTTCCGTCACTTCCACTCAACCACTTAAGGACTTCTCATGCGAGATATCGTTCATAATATCGGTGTCGTGCAGAGCATTGCACCCGCCGACATCGCAGCATCCACCACTGGCACCTCTGTTGACCTCCTCGGTTTCGACAGTGTGGCCTTCGTCGCAACCACGGGCGCTCGTACAGCGTCCGGTGCCTTCACCCTTGGACTTGAGGAAAGCGACGACAACGCAGCCTTCACAGCGGTAGACGAGAACCATTATCAGGCACCCGTCGCTGGCAACCTTGCCGCCAACACAACTGCCAAGGTGGGCTACCGTGGCTTCAAACGTTACGTCCGTCCAGTCCTCACAAAAGGCAGTGGAACGTCAATCTTCGTCAGCGTCATCGCCATCAAGGGCCATGCCGCCGACAAGCCGGTGGCCTAACGCCATGCCGGTTCGCGCTCCCTCGGTATGTGGCCATTGTGGTAACGCTCACGCTCCCGGCGTGACATGCGCTGCTTTGGCCCGCATGGCGAGGGAGCGTAAAGCTCGTTTCGATCTGAAAAGACCTAATGCCCGCGCTCGCGGGTACGACCGCGAATGGGAGCGGGAAGCCAAAGCCTATCTTTCCCAGCCCGAAAATCAGTTTTGCCAGTGCGGCGCGAAGGCCGTTGTCGTGCGGCACGTCAAGAGCATCCGGCTGCGCCCGGAACTGCGCATGGATCAATCGAACTGGCGTCCCGGTTGCCAGCGCTGCAACGCGCTCGATGCCGCCGAAGAGCGCCGCAACACTCAAAGGAACTTGAAATGACAATTCATGCTACGGCGGGAACCTCGCTATTTATCGGCGTCGCCAAAGAACAGAAGTCTACTGATTTCGTCATTGGCGATTTCTCCATAAAGACCGCTGTTACTTGGATAGAGGTGAACGAGGCCGAAGGTCTTGGCTCCGTTGGCGACACCAGCGAGGCCGTAAATTTTACCGCCATCAAAGATGCCCGAACTCGCGTCTTGAAAGGTCCGCGATCTGCGGGAACGATGGAAGTCGTGTGTGGTCTCGATCCCAACGACGAAGGCCAGCAGGCGCTGATTGCTGCCGAACGCACCATTCACGATTACGAATTCCGCGTCGTCTTCAATGATGCGCCTCCCGGTGGGACACCCTCGGAACGGTATTTTATTGCCAAGGTCATGAGCCAGTCAGAACAGTTCGACGCCGCGAATAACGTCATGAAGTTGAATGTCAGCCTCGGCGTGAACAGCAACATCGTGAAGATCGCGCGCGCAGAGGCTTAATCAATGTTTTTCACCACGTCCGGCTCTACGTGTCAAATCGGCAGTGCGCGGCCTAACTGGTCGCCAAGGCAGCTTGTCGCCGCTGACTTTGCCACTGAAGCGTGGACGCTGGTCGAGGGTGTGAACAGTTTAGGGCGGATTGCGGGTGAATGGGGCGTTGAAGAATTCAACACCCCAAACCCGAACAATCCCGCTGATCCTCAAATTTCTACGGTCATCAAAGCCGCTCGGCCCTCATTGGCGATGCAGATCACGGCTGGTGTCATCGAGGGTGACAACGGTCAGAGGATGATGGTGGCGGCGGAGAACGCCGTTGACACATACGCATTCCAGATCGTTTTGCCTGACAGTCAACCTCGGCTTTTCATCGCTTTAGTGACTGCTGCCGATCATGTCTTTGACGAGGCTAATGCAGTGGTTTGCTGGTCTTTCACCCTCAAGCTTCAGTCCAACGTCTACAGGGGCGCATGATGATACTCACGGTCGCGCAGCTCAAAGAGCAGCTCAACATCACAGCCGACGATAATTCTGATGATGCCATCCTTGGCCGGAAAGTTGCGGCGGCGCAAGATCATGTTGAGCGCCTGCTCGGCTTCAAGATCGCGGGCCGGTTCGGGGGTGATAATCAGGAGCCAGTTCCCGCTGCGCTGCTTGAAGCCGTCTCGCAGCTCGCCGCGCACTGGTATGAAAACCGCGAAGCGTCTGTGGTTGGCATGAGTGCCAGCGCCCTGCCGTTCGGTGTTCAGGATATTGTTCGCGAATACAGGGAATACAGCTTTGGCTAACGATGGTGGAATTTCCCGCATCCAGCAACGGCTGGCGATGATCCCCAAGAACGTTCGGGCCTCGCTGCAACCGGAGCTGATCAAGAACGGCAATGACCTGGCTCTTATGGCTCGCATTCTTGCGCCTCGTGACAGCGGCGCATTGCAAGACAGCGTCGCAGTTACGCCCGGTGGCACCAGCACCCCACCTTACTCTGCCCCCGGTGGCCGCGTCATCGTGCCTGAATTGGCGGTGGCCGTCACTGCCGGTAACAAGGATGTTCGTTACGCGCATCTGGTTGAGCATGGCACGACTGAAGCGGCGGCACAGCCGTTTTTCTGGCCTGCCTTTCGCCTGATGCGAAAGAAGATATCCGGTCGCATCAAGCGCGCCGCCTCCAAGGCTGTGAAAACGAACTGGGGTGGCAAATGAGTGTTGACCTCGCCATCCAGATTGCCTTGCGCGCTCGCTTTATCTCCACGCCGGATATCACACAATTTGTCCCGGCAGATTTCATCGTTGACCGTTCAAGCCTCCCGCCGCTCGATCCATCCATTGTCCTGGGGGAAGTCCAGATTGTCGACGAAGGAACCAGCATCAAGCGTGACCGGGTTCGGGTTTATTCGACCGTGCACATCTGGAAGCGGGAAGAAAGCCTGTCCACCGTGCGCCAAGTTGGATGGGGCATCCGGGCCGCGTTGCGTCGTGGTCCGCTCGATCTCGGTGCGAGCTATCAGTGCGCCGATTGCTTCGTGTCCTCGCAGCGCAACCTTCGTGATCCCGATGGTTTGACGGCCCATGGTGTTGTCACCATCGAAACGTTTGTGAAGGTGCTGGCATGAGAGCGGGAAAGCTGGACGGCAAAATCACCATTCAATATTCAACGTCTGTTACCCAGCCGGGTGGCAACCGAATTACGACCTGGCACGACTTTGCCAATGCCCGCGCCGAAGTCATCCAGTCGGGAACAGAGCAATTCTTCCGTGCTTATGGTGCGGTCGATGTTGCACAGACGATCTTTCGCACCCGCCACATCACAGGGTTGCTGACCACGCATCGCGTCGTCTTCAATGGCACAAACTATCGCATCACGAAAATCAACGAAATCCGCCGCAAGCGCGGGTTCGAGATAACGACGGTGACACCATGAGTACACGCGGGCGAAAAGCGGAGCTGCGCGTTATCGAGGGCGGAACTACGGAAAAGTTGCCAGCCACGATACCGGATCATATTCCCCCGGAAATGCATGGTGAATGGACGTCCATAGTAGATGAACTCACATCGCGACGTGTTCTAACAGAAGCGATGATGGGCGGTGTCCATGCCTATGTCATGGCGATGTTCAACGCCCGCAAGGCTCAAACCGAAATCGACCTGCACGGGGTTCTGATCAAAGACGCAAAAGGCGTCCTGAAGAAAAACCCGGCCATCGGCTTCCTCGGAAAATCTCAATCTGAAATCCTTCGGCTCTCTGCCGAACTCGGCCTTACGCCAGCGTCGTCATCCCGCTCTAAAATGAAGGGCGGCGGCGCTGACAAGGAAGAGGAACCGGACCTGTTCAATGGCAAATCTCTCTTGGATTTTTGACGATAGCCCGATTGATGATCCGTTCGGTTATGGCGAGCGGGCGGTGCAGTTTCTCAAACTGCTAAAGCATCCAAAATCAAACCTGCCCGGTATGGCGTTCCAGCTCGATCCTTGGCAAGAGCGGATCGTGCGCCGCATCTATGGCCCACGTCATCCCGATGGTCGGCGGATTGTTCGCACCGTTGCGATGATGCTGCCACGCGGCAACCGCAAGACCTCGCTGGGCGCTGCCTTGGCGCTGTTGCATACCATCGGCCCGGAAAACTCTCCCGGTGGCGAGTGCATGGTTGCCGCCTCGGACAGATCGCAGGCGCGCATTGCGTTTCAGGAATCATACAACATCATTGAGGCGGGCGGCTGGACGAACAGGCTACACCTGGTTGATTCCAAGAACCGCATCCGCAATCCAAAAACAAGCGCGTTTTTCGAAGCGATCAGTGCTGACGCCAGAACGGCGCACGGCCATACGCCATTGTTCGCCCTTGTGGATGAATTGCATGCTTGGCCGAAGCGCGATCTTTGGGAGGCTATACGTTCCGGCCTCGTGAAGGTTGCCGGTTCGCTGCTGATGGTTATCAGTACTGCAGGACGTGGACAGGAAAATGTGGCGTGGGAATTTTACGACTATGCCCGCAAGGTGCAGCGCGGCGAGGTCGATGATGAGACCGTGCTACCGATCCTGTTCGAAACGCCGCGTGACGCTGATTGGCAAGACGAAAATGTCTGGTTCACCGCTAATCCGGGCTTGCCGCATGGTTATCCTGACATTGCTGGACTTCGCCAGTTGGCGCGTGAAGCTGCCGAAATTCCGGCAGAGCGGGAAGCGTTCAAGCAACTCAATCTCAATATGTGGCTCGATCATTCGCTAGACCCGTTTGTTGACATGCTCGTTTATGACGAGGGGAATTTCCCGGTCGATCTGGATGAACTTGAGGGGAAACCCTGCTGGGTGGGCGTGGACCTTTCATCAACGAACGACCTGACAGCGGTTGTGGCCTGCTGGGGTGACAGCGAAAGCGGATACACGGTCTATCCTTGGTTCTTTTGCCCAGCCGATAATCTGCGGGCGCGCACGGATCGGGACAAGGTGCCTTATGTCGCCTGGGCAGAGGAAGAGCTGCTGATCCCAACACCCGGCAACGTGGTCGATTACCGATATGTCGAGGACTATATCCGCGAGATATGCGCACGGTTCGATGTTCGTGAAATCGCATTCGATCCGCATCTTGCCCGCAACATGCTCAACAATCTGATTGAGGATGGTTTGCCTGCCGTTGAAATGCGGCAGGGCTGGGTGACGATGGCGCCTGCGGTGAAGGAAGTGGAACGCGCCATTTTGAGCCGTCGCTTCCGTCATGGTGGACACCCGGTGCTGCGATGGAATTTCGATAACATCACCGTCCACACCGACACGGCGGGCAACCGTTCTTTCCACAAAGGCAAAAGCAAAGACCGGATTGACGGCGCTGTTGCAGCGGCCATGGCGGTTGCGCGCTGTGCGGCCGGAGACAGCAACGCATCCAGTTACGATAATTTTGATGGCGATATCGAGGAATGGAGCTACGCATGAACGAAGGTGATGAAGAAAAGCTGGTTATCCTGCTCGAAGCCCGCATGACCGATCTTGAGCGCAACATGGCGAAAGCGTCCGGCACCACGTCCCGGCGTTTCCGCGAAATGTCGCTGCATTCGACGACGGCCACGAAGCAGATGGAACAGGACGCAATCCGCTCCACAACGCGCATCAATCAGGCCATGGCCTCGGTCGGTACCAAAATCGGGGATTTTGGAAAAGCGTTCGCATCCAACATGTTTGCCGGGGCAACGTTAAGTGTTGCGGGTTTCGTTACGGCGGCAAAGGCGGCGGTCGAAAGCACAGCGGAATTGAGCCGTCAGTCCCGCATGGCGGGTGTCGATGTTGAGGCGTTTCAGGAACTGAAGTTTGTAGCCGAACAGAACAAGATCGGCATTGATGCGCTGACAGACGGCCTGAAGGAAATGAACCTTCGTGCTGATGAATTTATAGCGACAGGTACAGGCGGCGGTGCAGAGGCATTCCAGCGCCTCGGTTACAGCTCGGAAGAACTCGCCACGAAGATCAAAAAGCCATCTGAGCTGTTCGTTGAAATCATCGGCAGGATGAAGGAATTCGAGCGGGCTGCGCAAATCCGCATCGGTGATGAGGTGTTCGGCGGATCGGCTGGCGAGCGGTTTGTCGAGCTGGTTGATCAGGGCGCGGAGGGAATTCAGGAAAACATCAAGCTTGCCCGCGAAATGGGCATCATCATGAGTGAGGGCATGGTGAAGCAGGCGGAGGAGACCGACAAGAAAATCAACATTCTTGCCTCAACCATTGGCGGCAAACTGAAAAAGGAAGTTCTGGCGGTCGCGCAAGGTTTCCTTCTGTTCTGGAATTCATTTCAGGAATTTGAACAGCAATCTGACAAGCGCGTACGCGGCGCGCTGGGTGATGTGTACTCGCAACTCAATGCTGCAAAGCAGAACCTGTCTGATCTTGAGCAGGTCAACATGGGTTCGCCTGCCGACGCGATTAACATCAAGCAGGCCCGCGACGAAATCGAGCGGCTGACTGGCGAGGCTATGAAGCTTCGCGATGTTCTCGATCGTCGTCAAGGTTACAACCCAGAGGCCCAAACAACCCCGCCGCCGTTATTTGTGGCAAAAAATACCAGCACAGAGTACATGCGGACCTATCGCGACGAATTGGCAAAGACGAACCGTGAGCGCCAGATCGCGACCGAAACCGAGAAAATTCTTGCCGACGCTGCCAGCAAAGGCGCGACGTTGACGCGTGAGCAGGCCTCGGCGTTGGCAGCGGAGAGTGTAGCGCGCAGCGAGCGGGATGCCGCCGCGAAGAAATCCACCTCGGAATCCGAACGCTCGGCCAAGGCGACGGAAAAGGAGCGGGAAAAGATCGCTGAACTCATGGCCGATCTCGAAAAGGAAATCGGACTCGTTTGGGCGAGTGATGAAGCCAAGCGCGCCTCCACTGCATCACGACAGGCTGGGGCCACGGCCACGGATGCAGAGCGCCAAAAGATCATTGCCCTAAACGAAGCCCTTTATCAGGAAGAAGAAGCGCGCCGGAAAGCAGATGAAGCGATGCTTTATTATCGCGATCTGACACGATCCGGGCTTGATGATCTATTCGGTGCGCTTGAACAGGGCAAAAGCTTTTGGGAAGCTATGGGCGACGTTGCTGTGAATAGCCTGAAGCGCATTGCAAATACGATGCTGGATGATGTTCTGGACAGCATCTTCAAGGTCAACAGCGCGGCGTCCGGTGGTGGGGGTGGCGGTTTCTTTTCCAGCCTGCTCAGCGGTATCGGCAGCTTGTTTGGCGGCGGTTTCCCCAGCCTTCCGAAAACTGGCCCAGTGCCAACCCCTCGGCCATTCGCCAAGGGTGGTGTCTTCTCCAATTCCATTGTTGATAAGCCCACGCCATTCTCGCATGCCGGTGGACCTGGTGTGATGGGTGAAGCGGGGGCAGAAGCAATTGTACCTCTAGCGCGTGATGCAACAGGTCGTCTCGGCATCTCGGCCATGGGCGGCGGATCGCGGGGCGGCGCGCAGCAAGATGTGCGTGTCTCCAATGATGTCAAGGTTTCCGTCGATCAGGATGGAAACCTGCAAGCATACGTCACGCGCTCCTCTCAAGAGACATTCAAAAAGGGCATCAGCCAATGGGCAAAAAGCCATTCCTTTGCATCGTCAGTCGGTGCGGCGATGGTGGAAATTAATAAGCGGAGATCATTTTGAAAACCTCAATCCTTTCAAAGCTTGTTTGCTCCGAACTGGAGCGTCAGCTTTCCACACGAAACTGTGTCGCTCGGCCACCTGCCGGTTCCGAACTTCTCTGGCGCTGGTTTACCGAATTGAACCTTGGCCGAACCTTTGGCGTTGCTGGCCCTAATCCACTGCAATACGCGGAAATCGAGGCCTATGCTCGGATTTCCCGCTGGCCCATCGAGGCGCACCATGTTTCCATCATTATGGCGATGGATTCCACCTATCTTGAATTTCACGCCCGCCGTCAAAATACCGCCGATGGCGTCAAATCCCTTCCTCCTATTTCGACAGTGCCGCTTTCAGCCGGCATGCTCGATGCAATGTTCGGGTGACGGGGATGGCTAAGCGGAATAAAAAGCGCAACTGGCAAAAACACGCTCATGCGGGATACACTGCGTACCGCTATGGCGAGAAAACGAAAAAACCGACCTTACCGCAAGTTTTCAAAGGTGCGGTCCGCAAAACCGCAATAAATGATATCATCGACGCTTTGGATGATTGGCGGAATTCACCGTTCGAGAATGAAGGTGCTGTCCACCATGGCCTGCGCTCGGCGCTCTGCCTGAAGGGTTTGTCCTGGACGATATCCAACCACGAGGCCGTGGCTTTGTTGGCCGAAGCCTTTGGGCGGATGGGATGCGCCCGACCATCATGGGAAGAGGCGCAACGCTGGTACACGGAACCGCAAGAGAACTGCCGCTGTTGTGGCAAACCATTGTTGGGCGTTTTGAAGAACGGGAGCAGGGTCATGTATTGCTCCACTGAATGCGCAACGATGGCGCTGAGAGGCCTAGCGGTCCGTGGATCGGCTGACAGGACATATGGTGCGATTTACCGCGCTATGCTGCGATTCCAGTTTTCCCCGGTTGCCTGTGCACATTGCAGTCGCGAGTTTCTTCCTCGGAGTGAAAAGCAAACGTTATGTTCGCTGGAGTGCCAGAGCGCAGCTCGCCGGACCATAGTGGCGGTGACTTGCCAGCATTGCTGTAAGTCATTTCGTCCGAAAACACTTGTTCCGGTTGCCAAATTTTGTTCGGCAGAATGTCGTTGGTCTCATACTCGCTCACAACAGTCGTCTCGGGCTTGTGAACTATGTGGCGTGAGCTTTATCGGCACTCAAGGAACCAGAATGGCAATATATTGCTGCAACGCGCATGGCAAGGCGGCGAGCCAGATCAGAAAGAAGGTGCAGTCGGCAATAGATGCGGGTCGCATTTACAAGCCAGTTGGCCCGCATCGAGAATATGCCCTGCGCATGATGGATGCCTATAAAAAGCCGTTGAACGTAATTCATCTGACTCCGGAGGTCTTTGATAATTGGTTCAGAGTCGCTGCTTAAAATGGAAACAATTCGTCAAGATCCTTTTCCACTTCGATTATCATCCGATCAACTTTCAACGCATTGCGCCGTGCAGTGGCGTATAGCTCGTACAGTTTATCGTACTGCGCTGAGTATTTATCAAAGGCAATTGCGTCACTCATCGTAAGAGCATTGATCGGTCTTATTCCGATGGACACTCCATCGGTACCGTCTTCCTCACTAGTCCAAGACCAGACGGAAATCAGATTCTTTCCAATAGGCACGTTGAACTGTTGATCGCTGAGACCTTGGGTCCAATCCAAAGAGCCGTCCCTAGTTTTTTCTAGTAATTTTGGAACGAGGTTCTCAAGTGTTTTCATCGCTTATCTCCTTCCGATTCTTTGAGACGAGATCGCTTTCCCATGAAGTGACGATAGCGAGCAGCGCCTCGACATAGCGTATCGCTAAATTTGGCTTGTATTTACTGTCAGAACTGATCGCCCAGCTTATCTGATTATTCGCTCGGTCGATCGCTCGGTTTAATTCGGCTTGGTCATCTGCAGTCATTGCTCTCGCCGCGCCGTGGAGCCTGATGGTTCTGATCATTGGACTAAAAACCGCCCCTGCAGCTTCATGACGGTTTGATCGAACGTAATCTTTTACGCTGTCTAACTGGCTACTGATATATGCCAAATTTATACCATCGACGTGCGTCCCAACCTTTTCTAGGGCCGCCTCTGCTTTTCTCGTAGATGATCTGATTTGAAATATCTGATAGAGGGTAATTGCGAACGCAATGAAACCGACAATAGACGATACCCAAGCTAGCCACCCTATGACCTCTTCAGAGATCAATATGCAGGACCACGCACCAGTGCCGCACTCTGATAGTTTCATTTCCTCATCCCTTTAGTCGCCCCTCCTAAATCAATTATGACGAGCGTTTTGTCCACTCTTTTTCAACTGGGGAATTTCCCCAGTAACAAAGGGTCGGGCTGGGCGGTCTGTCGTGATTAAAGCCGATCCTGAATGGCAGAATTGAGCTCGCCAACAGCTTCGGAGGCAATAGTTGCTAGCCGATAAAGTTCGGGATCAATCAGAACAGAGTAACTCTGTAGGACATAAGTATCGAGATTGGCCGCGCAAACTTCCGCGATCATTGCGGCTTGCGCCATATTCATCGTGCCGGGGCCGTGGTTCGCTTTGTCAGGGCGACGAACAAATTCATGCTCGTTAAGCGTTTCCAGCCGATGGTTTTCCAGTTCGTCGTCTATTTCCATTAGGGGGCGTCTCGATTACTTTTTGGGATAACGGCCTCGTTCTTCAACGAGCATACCCAAGCGCGTCTGACGATAGCCAACCATCAATCCGCGCCCTTGGAAAGCTGATGATGAAGGGCCTTCTTCCGCTAGGCCGAGTGCGATCAGGCGTTTCAGAACAGTTTCGCCTAGATTGACCCGTTTTGCCAAAGGCTCGAATTCAAAAAGAGCCTTTCCTAATTCAACGAGACCTCGCCATTCATGAGCGTCAAGCGAAACTTCGTCTAAGAAACTCTTCTCTTCCGATGTAAGGGGCTTCAAACGACTACGCCTTTTTTCAAATTCATCTTGAGTTTCTGCGACTTCGTTCAACGTATCTTCAAAATTTCGATCCGACTGAAAGTCACTGGTTACATGGGTCAACCTTTTAATCAAAGCTCCCATTTCGACAAGAGATAGTATCGTCTCTGCTAAAAGCGCTACCGCATCCTCGTTTTGCTGCATACTGCCGTCAGATTTGCTGATTTTGTCAAATGCAGCGCCGCATAACTTCAGATTATTCAGGAAGGTTTCTTTCAGGTCCTGATTGTTGGCATCCAGCAATGTGCCGATTTGGACGAGACGCCTTATAGCCTCTGATCGAGTGGCAACCCTGTTTTTGAAACGCCAATCATCAATTTGGAGCAGCTCGGCATCCGAAAGCATAATCGGAACCCTGTTTTCGCGAGGCTTTACCATACTCATCCCCTAAAAATCGGCACAAAAGGCACAATGATCTATTGACTAGCTTTGTCTGTTACGTCAACTAATAAAAATCGGCACAAAAAGCGCTGATTTTTACTTGATTCTGAGGTCGCGATGGAAACCCGAAAAACTGAACGCATCCCGGTCATGTTTGAAAGACGCTTTGTTCGCGAAGTTGATGATTGGCGTCATGAAAACCGAATAAGCACCCGTGCGGAAGCAATTCGGACCCTTATAAAAAAAGGCCTTGATCAAAATACCAGAAAAGAAAAACCCCCGGCTTCGTCCTAGGAAAACATAGCCGAGGGTTTTTCATTGCCAACCAGAAAGGTTACGAGATGAAACCTACATCACTTGATGTCGAACATGCAAGCACTCTGGCTGATTGCCTCTACGCCATACGCGAGAAGGCTTCCGGGCTGATTTCCCTGACCGAAGTTGTTAACAAAGACATGCTGGATGTGTTCGAGCAAACCGCTAGCGTTCAAGGGGCTGTGCAAAGCGGGTCAGCCGAAATGAGCGACCTACTCTACGTGTCGCCCGCCCAGCGGCGGCGGGTTATGTATTTCATCGGAGAAGCCGAAGGCAAATCATCTGATCTGCAAAAAACCGTTGAAATGGCACACGATTACTCGTTCGATCTGTGGAAAGAAAAACAAGCTGAGTTCGCTGCGGTCGATACCGCCTCTCTTGAATTAGAGGCTCTGATAGCCGACTGGCAGGCCGCATATGACAAGTGGTGCGAACGCCGTCGTTTGGGCGATGACAGCGGCGGGCCGGAATCCAAAGCGGAAGACATTGCGGCGGAAGCCCTTTTGGAATTTCAATGCAGGACCTCCGTGGATGTGCAGCGCAAGGTATCGCTATTTGCCGGAAACGATCACCTAGCGTCGCTGGGCAGTAACCACAGCGATCTATTCCTACCGAGCCTGATTACTCAGCCTCCCACCGCCGAACACTGAGCAACTCAGGGCCGCCAATGCGGGCGGCTCTTTTCCCTTCTTTTTCAAGGATACCACCATGAAGGAAATTCCAAGCCCGCTCGGCATTGGCGAGATCGCGGCTGAACTTGGTTGCTCGGTGCGGACTGTACGGCGTTACCACGCACAAGGCAGATTGCCGACATTCAAAGTCGGTTCGAATACTAGCCCGATCAAAATGAGCCGCGTTGATCTGCGCGCCTTTCAGAAAAAGAAGGGAAAGCGCTAATGGCGAAGCTGGTGGCCTCATGGCGCAAGGTTGACGTGACGCGCGCTATTACGGCGGCAAGTGCCGGTGGCATGAACGTGGGACGTGTTGAAATCGAAAATGGCCGGATCGTTTTGGTTGCTGCGCAAGCTGGACAGTCGGCGGAAAGCGAACTGGATAGATGGGAGCGAGACCGTGCGCGTAAAGCTTAAAGGGCTAAACAAGGTCAAAAAGAAACTCTCGGATGGTACGTTCACCACGTATTATTACGCATGGAAGGGAGGACCTCGGTTGCCTGGTGTTCCGGGCGATCAGGAATTCATGGCGGCATACCATGCGGCTATCGGGAAAAAGGTCGAACCCAAAGCCGGGACGTTACAGTCCGTCCTAACCGGCTTTCAGCAAAGCTCTAAGTGGGACGAGCTGGCACCACGAACGCAGTCTGACTACGTGAAGCTAATCAAGATTATCGAAAAAGAGTTCGGCACCTTTCCGCTCTCCGCGCTGCCGGATCGGCGTTCGCGTTCGATCTTTATGGAATGGCGGGATGTTCGCGCCAAGAAGTCGCGGCGACAGGCAGATTATGGATGGCAAGTTCTGGCCCGTATTCTTTCATGGGCTTATGAGCGTGGTCTTACCTTATCCAATCCTTGCGAAAAGGGGGGGCGGCTTTATCGCGGTTCTCGGGCTGAAATCGTCTGGTCTGCGGATGATGAGGCAAATTTCCTCGCTTCCGCGCCACAGCACCTTCACCTCGCACTTAAGCTGGCGCTCTGGACAGGGCAGAGGCAGGGCGATCTTTTGGCTCTGACTTGGCCTCAATATGATGGTGACCGCATTCGCCTCAAGCAAGGCAAAACCGGTGCGCGGGTGGTTATTCCAGTAGGCGCGCCTCTCAAAGCGATGCTCGATCCAATGAGGCAGAAGGTCGGCCATGTTCTACTAACGCTGGATGGTACGCCTTGGACTGGCGGTGGTTTCTCGTCCTCGTGGCGCAAGGCATGCGTTGCTGCTGGTGTCGTGGGGGTGACATTCAACGACCTTCGCGGCACGGCTGTAACGCGGCTTGCCTTGGCGGAATGTACGGAGGCAGAGATTGCTACGATCACCGGCCATAGCCTCCGTGACGTTCGTTCAATCCTTGATTCGAGCTACCTAAATCGTGACCCGGAACTGGCTGAGAATGCAATCCGAAAGCTCGAAGCGAGAACGAAATTTCCCAACTGAGCGTCCAACCAACTCAATTTGTTCTGACAGAAACTAAGGAAATACGTAGGAAAAACAAATGGCTGGGGAACCTGGATTCGAACCAAGATTAACGGAGTCAGAGTCCGTCGTTCTACCGTTGAACTATTCCCCAACGCAGTCGAAGTCGTCAATGCCGCTTCGCTGAGGCGTCATATAAATGATTTGCCTCGCTATGCAAGCCGAAAAATATGCTTTTGTCATGATATTGGAGATCACGGCACTTTTTATTGCACCGCGAGTTGCTCTGTGTCGCAATTCGCGCCCATCTTAACAGGATACGACGTCTCTGTTATGAGATCGATTTGAAAAAAGGTGGACGTAGCCCACCGTCATTGAGCCATTAAGGCTTGTGCTTTTACGCGCTCCACGATCTCTCTCAATTCGGCTCGTTCTGTTTCGCTTAGCGCCTCGACACCCGGGATACGGACTTTGCCTACATCCGTTCCGAGCATTCCAATCGCCTCCTTGACGACCGTAACGTTTGCGCCGTTGAAATACTTCGTCCGCAGTGCTTCGAATCCGGCGATGCCATCTATCAAGTTTCGGGCCTCCTCGAAATCACCGGCCTCAAGTGCTCTGTAGATGGCATGTGAGCGTTCTGGAAAAACGTTGACCAGTCCGGAGGTGAAGCCGCGTGCGCCCATAGCATAAAATGCCGGTGCCCAGCCTTCTGCCAAGCCGCAAACCCAGATGGTCGGCGTGTCCTTTGTAGAGCGAATGACCTCAGCGAGCAGCATGAGGTTGCTGGATGCGAATTTGATGCCAGCAATGTTTTGATGCCGTGCCAATTGTCTAAAGTCACTTACCGAGAAGTTGTCGCTACGGACGTAGGCGATGACCGGCACAGTCGAAGATGTCGCCAGATCAAGAAAGTATTTCGCTTGATAGCTTGGTCCGGCAAAGGGATCCATGGGATGATGTCCCATGATGGCGTCGGCGCCTTCAGCGATTGCATCCCGAGCCAAAGCCTTTGCTTCAGAGAGGGAGCGGCCCACGGCAGCACTGACCACGGCCTTTCCATCTGCTGCCTTGATCGTAGTGCGGTGTACGAGCCGAACCTCGTCCATTGTCAGAGTAAAAAACTCCCCTGTATTACCCGCTGCCATCAAATTATGGACGCCTGCGTGGGCGAGGCCGACGATAAGCTTTGACAGCTTTGAGGTATCTACGCTTCCATCTGCTGCGTAAGGAGTGACCGGCACCCCAGATATTCCCGTTAACGCCCTACGAACTTTGTCCATCGCTGCATTCACCGCATTTCCTCCCGCTTACTGAAAATCCTGCTCAAATAACTATTTCCGGAACGCATGACGTGGTCGCGCATCGCTTTCTCGGCCTGATCGCTGTCGCCTGAGATGATTGCGGCGGCGATGTCGCTGTGCTCTCCCAATGCGTTCGCGCGTTCAGAAGGGTCCATATGGATAATCCGACGTATGCTGGCGTCATAAAACCGCTGTCTCTCAATCATCTTGGCCAGATATCTGCATTCGGATGCTACGTGAATTTGATCGTGGAACGTCTCGTTGAGTTCAATGAGGTCATCGGCGGCGGCGTTCGAATTGGCGGTGCGCATCCTGACGAGCGTGTGTTCCAAAGCACATTTAGCGTCTTGATTGATCCGTTTTGCTGCGAGCCGGGCAATCATGGCTTCCAGTGCTGCGCGTGCCAGTATTGTTTCCTCTGCCCAGTTTGCATTGAAGCGAATGATGACGCCGCGTCTCGCTAACGTCTCGACCAGTCCTTCCGCTTCAAGTTGGCGAAGAGCCTCTTTGATCGGTGTTGTGCTAACCCCAAGCTGCTCTGCAAGGTGTCGCTCGTTCAGTCGTTCATCAGCCGCAAAGCGGCCCGATAGAATAGCGGACCGAAGCGCATGGTGAACATGGTCTCTCAGAGAAGTGAGAAGTTTTGGATCGAGCCGCGCTACGCGCTCGTCTGGAGCTGGCAGAGGTACGGGATTGGCCATTGTGAACATTCATGTCGATCATTTTAAAATTTGCTGAATCTGATATATCAGATTTCAAGACATGTCTACGCGCAACTCATTTTCTTTAAAGAAGGTCATTGAACACGCTGCCGGGGAAGAGAGTTTAGCTTAAAGAGAGCCACCGATGTGACGCTTGGCAGCTTGTTACGGGAACAATAGGCACCAATAGGATAAGCCGTCGCATGCCGCGCGTGTCTGTAATCTGGATAACTCGAATGGCGTTATAACCGATTTTGCTGCCGTTGTTGTCGGAGCTACTTCTATTTCGCTAGTTCGCCAGGCAGCATGATCCTGGGTCCAAAACGAGGTCTGAGAGCTTCATATGGCAATAGCTGGCAAAAGAGCCTGATCCATAAGGCAATTCGTGCCGAGTTATCGGATCGTTCATCTTTGGACTTCTTAGGGCCCCATCACCACCACTCCCTCACAAACCTAAAATCCCCCAAAC
>UCJU01000041.1 GCA_900472925.1 Hyphomicrobiales bacterium | reverse complement strand
CAGGGCCGCACTCTCATGCACGTCTATCCGGCAACCCACGGCCCACATAACCCTAATCTCGGCCACTCGGTCGGTATGGCCGGCGGGCAGAACAGTTTCAACATTTCGTCCCACAACTATGATCGGATGGAAGAGGGCATGGTGTTCGTGCTGCACACGCAATGGCTTGAGCCGCTATCGGCAGGCTGTAATGTCGGTGACATGTATGTCGTCACCAACGACGGGTTCGAGAACCTCTCCCGCCACACTCCCCTTGAAACCCAACGCATCGCAGTCGAGGCCTGATATGACCGACCACACCCATTTCGATTTCGCCAAGCTCACCGAGCGGGAACGCTACAAGATACTCATCGGAACCGTGATCCCGCGCCCCATCGCTCTGGTAACCACGGTGAGCAAGGACGGGATACCAAACGCTGGCCCTTTCAGCTTCTTCAATGTCCTGACCCATGATCCGGCCATCGTCGCCATCGGCGTCGAGAACTATTCCGACATGCGCTTCAAGGACACCGCCCGCAATATTCGCGAGACAGGCGAATTCACCGTTCACATCTGTGACAATGCGCTAGTCGAGAAAATGGAAATCTGCGCCATCAAGTTCGGGCCCGAAGTTGACGAGATGGAGGAGGCGGGTCTTACCACGGCACCCGGCCAGATGGTGAAAAGCCCCCGCATCCTCGCCGCCCCAGCCGCCTTGGAATGCCGCCGCCACACCACGCTTCAGGTCGGCCTGGCCCGCGAAATCATCCTCGGCGAAGTCGTCGGCGTCTTCGTCCGCAGTGATGCGGTTAATGCTGCTAACCTGCATATCGACCAGCAGCTCATGGATGCGGTTGGACGCATGGGTGGGCACACTTATACCCGCACACGCGACCAGTTCGATATTAAGACGATGACGCCGCAGGAATGGGAAAGCCGGAAGGCGGATGAGAAGGTGGCGGCGGAATGAAGTCACTTAATCTTTAAAATCAGAGGCGTATCTGATTTGGAAGAGCTAAGCTTTGTTTGGTTACGGTACAGATCCGTTCGCGAGCTAGGAGCGATCAAAAGCGTCAATTTTTACGTACAACGGCTGCAATGCGCCAATTGCGGTCATGTGAGTAATGCCGCGACCATTAAGGTCGCGGCAGGCAATCATGCAACGTCTTGTAGCTGTGCCTCTCCATTGTGAAGGAAACATGCTTTAGAAAAGAGCCCCAGATCGACGAAATTCGGCAGGCGCACGTCTCCAATGTCAGGCAGTCGTTTGCCATCCGTTTCGAATGACCTGTCTATCTGGGAAATAAATCCAAGGACAACGCCAGTGTGCTTTGCGAACCCTCTCAGTGCTTGAAGTTGCTCGGAGAGGATGGGCTTGCTGCGCTGCTGATCAAGGAGTTGCAAGAAATCAATCACTGCGATTGCGCCGCGTTCTAATCCAGCCATGCGTTGAATGATATATTCGGCGCTGATTTCATCGGATGTGAAAATCTGGATGTCCTCAGCAATGTTGCCGCCTGATGCGTCCAACGATTCAAGGTGCTTCCTTGCCTTGTGCTCGGTGAAATCTAGCGTAAACAGCAAGGCCTTACGACCATCGCGAGCGGCATCAATTAGAAGCTGAAGGCCCAACTTGGTCTTGCCGTGGCCGGGTCGACCTGCAATCAGCAACAAGTCGCCATCGCCGAGCCGCGACAGGACTGTTTCAGACAGTGGGCCAGCGGCCATGCTCGCGGAAAGCAAGCTCCATCGTGCAAACCCCTCTTCGCGTGCGATCTGGTCTAGTGCTTCGTTCAGCGGGACACTGTTACTACGAGCCATTAGTTTGGCCCGACGTTTAAGTTGGAATATCGGTGCAGAAAGCTTCATCAAAACCCCCATTGCGAGCCAGACCGCAACCCCTCCTAATGCGATGCTCGAACAGATGGTTCGATGAGATTTGGTCACCCTACATGTGCAATGTTTCCCCGAAAGGAGGGGGGAGGCTTGGGTCTAGCCTGACCCACAACTAACCAAGAAGCGCGATTCGTGGCAAGGGCCAATTGACCGCTTCGGGCCATTTCCAGACATCTAACATTCACGCCAACTGTTTGTGATGTTGAGGACCGCGAAGGAATGCGCCGGGTGTTGTTGCGGTCACTTGCCTGAACGCAAAGGAAAACGCAGCAGTGCTCGAGAAGCCTGCGTCACTAGCCACCTCGGCAACTGACTTACCTCGAGCGAGTTGCTCCATCGTTCTAACAATCCGCGCTCGTTGCCTCCAGGCTTTGAGGGTCATTCCCGTCTCCGCTGGGAACAGGCGGCTTACCGTGCGAACAGAGGTCGCAGCGCGTGATGCCAACTCGTTCAAGTCCATACGATTGCGATGATCGCCAAGAGCGATCTCAGCCACCCTCTTCGCCACTGGGCTCCTGGGCATTGGGAGGTAGGTCGGCGCATCTGACACTGCGCTTAACTCGAGAAGGATTAGCCTCACCATAAGCTCTGCTTTGACCGTCGCGGGGTCGTCTTCGATGGCCGCGGCAAGCAGGGAGCGAAGCAATGGCGTGACTCTGGATGCAAAGGCCCGATCCGGAAAGTCTGGAGGAGCCCAGTTTGCGATTGCAGTTGGTTGCCAGTTCACCATCCAAAGCTCGGCATCTGTCATGACATCAAGGCGATGTGGAACGCCTGCTGGAATCCATGCCGCAAGCTGAGGAGGCACAAGCCAGACCCCTTGCTCTGTATGAAGCTGGATCATGCCCGATGCAGCGTAAGTGAGCTGGGCTTCATCATGGGAATGTAATGGCAGGGCTGAACCGCTCGGTTTGCTCATGCGATGGATATTGAAAGTCGGGTTCATATGAATGGCCTGTGGTCGATGTGGATTGGCATCACATCGGGAAAATACGCCTATATAACCGAGCAGATCAACATTCTGGAGAAAAAACAATGAGAGCTGCTGTTATCCGGGAATACGGATCGAACGATGTGGTGGAGATCGCTGAAGTGGATCGACCAGAGCCGAATGAAGGCGAGGTCCTAGTGCGGGTCCATGCGGCTGGTGTGAACCCGGTGGACTGGAAAATTCGCGGTGGTATGGGCCAGCGCATGGGGATGACACTGCCAATCCACCTCGGGAGCGAACTTGTCGGCACGATCGCGAAGCTTGGCGCTGGCGTCGACAACTTTCAGCAAGGTGAGACCATCTTCGGCATGGTACACACAGGTGCTTTCGCAGAATATGCGGTTGCCAAAGCAATCAATGTCGTACGGGTGCCCGATAATATCGACATCATACACGCAGCGGCTTTTCCCCTGGCAGGCTCCACGGCATGGCAAGCGCTTATTGATGAAGCGGGACTTTCTGCCGGACAACGTCTTCTGATCACCAACAGTTCGGGTGGGGTCGGTTCTCTTGCCGTGCAGTTCGCCAAAGCTAGGGGAGCGCACGTCATAGCCGTCGCTTCGGGTCGCAACGAGGAGTTCGTTCGCGCTCTAGGCGCAGACGAATTCATCGACTACACGACCGGACCCTTTGAAGACGCAGCACGTGACGTTGACGTCGTGCTCGACACAATGGGTGGTGAGATATTTCAGCGCGCTCTAAAAACCCTCAAGAAGGGCGGGTTCATGGTAACGGTTGTAGCCTTCCCCGACGATGAAGCCGAGCGCTACGGTGTCCGCGTAAAGCGATCATTCACAGTTCCGAGCGCGCGCAACCTGGCCTTGATCGCGCAGTTAGTCGCGGCTGGCAAAGTCGTCGCGCACATCGATACGGTTCTGCCTTTAAACGCGATCAGGGAAGCGTTTGCTCTGTCCGAGGCTGGCCGCGCCCGTGGCAAGATCGTTCTCAAACCCGCTGCCTAAACCGTTATCTCCAGATCGCTTGGCTTCATAATTTCGGTTCAGAAAAAATTTCAGACGTCAGCTTTGCGCCAGAAGGAGACATGAGCTGCTCTGAGGTTGGAAGCTGGAAAGGTGCCGGAAGCGGATTGACGGCTTACGTCTTCGGACTTCCGAATGCGGAATTTCAGATTGATGGCCAGTTCGCGCATTGCGATTAATGCAGAAGCCGTTACTTATTCTCTGTGGGAGCCACAGTGACTGTTTCAGGTTCGGGAGTTTCACAGTAGTTAAGACAGGAACTAACATTACTTTTGGGGGAGGCTGTTAGACGTGCCGTCAGCGTGGGACATCACGATAGTCGAAACACTCGCGCTGCTTGACGGCGAGTTCAGTGAGTTCGCACAGGGCCTTGCGAACGATTCCTACGCGGTCTGGCTCGGCGCCGGCATTTCCTTGTCGAAAGTCCCAGGTCTCGTAGACATCGCCGAGGGTGTTCTCGAGCACCTGCGCGCGAGGGTCGATCCCGCAAATGACAATTGCCGCTTTAAACGCAGCCTCGATCGAATCATCGGTCTGGTTAATCTGAGTGCGGACGATCGCAAGGAGGTCGACTATGCCAAACCGGTAGTGCAATGGCGCGACCGGGAGCGCATCGCGAAGAGCCTCACCGGCGTCTACGCTAGGATGCTCGACCAGCATCCACAGGGAGAGCCGGCCGACTATCTTGTGTGGGACGGCATCGGTGTCGTCGCCAGATATGCCGATCCTGCGAGCAGCCCTGGTCCGGAGCATCTCGGCCTCGCGGGGTTGATCATGGAGGGTGTTGTCTCGGATGCGGTCAGCGCCAACTGGGACGGCTTGGTTGAGAAGGCTATCGCTCTGCTCGCGGGCGCCGGGCCTGGCGTGATGCAGGTGCGCGTGCTTCCAGACGATGTGAAGGACAACACGGCGCGTGCCCGACTTTACAAGTTCCACGGGTGCGCTGTCCTCGCAGGCCAAGACGAAGCTCACTATCGAGACCGCCTCGTCGGGCGAGCCTCTCAGATCCACGGCTGGGCAGACAAGGCTGAGAACAAGGTCATTGCGGCAAAGCTCGTCGATCTCGCGGTCTCGAAGTCAACGCTGATGCTCGGCCTGTCGACGCAGGACACTAACATCCAGAACGTCTTCGTCGTCGCCCAAGGTAATCTTCCGTCGCATTTCCCCACGCGCCCGCCGTCCGTGATACTATCGGAGCAAGATGTGGGTGCTGATCAATTGTCGCTGCTGCAAAATTTTTACAAGGTGGATTATTGTGGCAAGGCTGCGGAGATCGAGCAAGCCTCATTGCTCAGGAGCTTTGGCCAGTCATTGTTGCCGGCTTTATGGCTGCACGTGCTCGCGGCCAAACTGGAGGCGCTTGTCGCACCCGCAGCCGCTGGACTTTCGGAGTCGGCACACAAGACCCTGAGAGCGGACCTTCGGAACTTACGCGACGCCACAGCCTCTGGTGTCGCGGTGGAGGACAATGAGGCCTTCATGCTGAAGGCGCTGGCTTGGGCTGGGCGGGCGACAAGCTTCTTTCGGGACGGCAAGGAGCTAGAAGTCGCAAGGGGCGTGTACACACCATTATCAATCAACAGCGTTAGCAAGACCTTGGCAGACCCGACGGTCGCGAGTGCCGGCCTGCCCCAACTGGCTCTTGGCCTCGCCTTAATCGGTCGCGGCAAGGAAGCCGGCCATTGGACGCTGAGCCTTGGCGATCCCGCGAATGCCAAGGCCGGCGCCGTCAACGTGGCGGGCCCGGCCCGTTCCGCCGAGATCTTTTTTGCGGCCAACGCGCAGTCGGCGGCGAGGCTAGTAGCCGCTGGGCACGCGTCCGAGGACGACGATGCCATCATTTTGCACAGTCATGAGGTACCCCCGAGGGGCGTGCGCCACCCAACAGCCGCCCCTGGCCGCACCTTGAGGCGGGGACGTCGGGAGTTCAGCCTGGCGGAGTTGGCGCAAGGTGAAGCCGACCTAGATCAGCTACTGCTGCGCTTCAAGGGAGAGATGGCGATATGACGGAAACAACACCCATCGAGCGCGTCGCGGAGCTGCTCAGGAAGGCAGATTTCAGAAGACTTCCGATTCCGCTTTCGATCGGCGGATTGCAGATTGACGCCGCAGCCGCCTTCGTTGGCGAGCCGCCGTGCCCGGATCTAGTTGTCGTCGGCGATACGCTGGATCAGACGCCGGCCCGGCTGCAGCAAACGGTTGAGGGTGTCGGTAGGGCATTAGACATGATGGGGTCGAGGCGACCTCTGACGCTCGTCGTCGTCGGCCCAAGACCGGAATCGTCCACGCTCACAAGACTTTCCCGACATGCCCGCGTGTTGCCAGTGGGCGATGAATCCGATCAGTCCAATCTGGAAAACCGGCTGGCGGTGCTGCTGCCGCTGGAGCTGCCAAAATTGCAAGAAAGCCGCGCCGATGCCGCGTTCGACAAATTGTTTCAGGGAATAATGGATCCAATCGAGCGTGAGTTGATGGAGCTTTCTCACACGGGAGAGGCAGCGGTATCCAGCCGGCTGGCCGCACTGGTAGACGAGCCTTTTGTTCAGATTGACAACAGCGGAGCACACCAATGAGCTGCCGGATGACCTCTCTCACCGTCCGCAATTTCCGCAGTATACGCGGTGACGTTACAATCTCGCTCGATGCGCCGGCAGTTCTCATCCACGGGCCGAACGGCACGGGGAAAACCAGCCTTCTGTCGGCGATTGAACTCGGGCTAACGGGAGCGGTTGGGTCACTCGCGCGCTTCGATCCAAACTACCTGACTTACCTCCCCCATAAGCTGTCCCCGGACTCCAGCGCCCATGTCTCAATTCAGGCGGACGAGAAAATGTTCGATGGTTCAGGAGGCAGCCTAACTGCCAATGGTTCCGCCATTCTGGGACAAGGGAAGCTCTCAGAAGAACAGGCCCGGTTCTACACCGAGCGGTGCTATCTCGCGCAGGCGACTCTGGGTCGCCTGCTCGAGCTCTATGAGTATCAGGATGCCCGCAACAGCAATTCACCGCTTACGCGCTTCGTCAAGGAAATGCTCGGCCTCGATGCGCTGGATGCCTTGATTGACGGACTGCACCTTTCCGGCGACGTCAGACGGTTCCGCGAGCCGTCCCCCCTCTTTTGGGCTGAACGTGCCGATGCACCGGGCCTAGATGAAGCGGTCGAAGCCTCAGCGGCTCGCGTAGGGACGGCGGAACGCGAGCGAGACCAGATTGAAGCTCGATTGCGTGACCTCTCCGGCTCGACCCTTACAGCCGATCATGCCGTCGTCCCCGACAGGCTGCGCCCGGACCTCGAGCGCTGCGTTCAGGAGCACGAGGAGAAGCTCAGCCGGCTTGCCAGGATCCGGCGCGATCTTAATGCCGCAACCTCTCAGGTCGCGGCCGCCGCGAAGACGGAGGCCGGAAGCGCACGCGCGGACGCGGAAAAGACCAGTTCCGGGGCGCGGGAGGCACTCGCCCGCTGGCGGGCAGGGTCAGGGGCGCGCCTAGAACAACTGCTGACCGCCATCCAAAAGGCCTTTCCCGAGGTTCCCGCTTCCTCGTCTGATCCTTCGGCAGCGCATGCCGCCGCCAAGCAGGCCGTTGAGGGAGCAAGAGCTCGCCTCCGCGGAACCGTCGACGCGGATAGCGCTGCAACAAATACCCTCAGCGAAATCAACACGTCCGTGACCCAAGGCCAAGGTCGTATCGACGCGATTGATCGACAGTTGGCTGCGGAGGGTGGCGCCAATCGCGAGCTTGCCGCGGCACTTAGCGCGATCTCCACTCAACTTAACGATGAACATTGCCCCGTCTGCGGCCGTGACTACGCAGAACTTGGGGACGGGCCGCTTGCCGCACATGTTTCAGCGGAAGTCGGCCGGCTCGTCACCGCGGCAGGACGTGTCGAAGCGTTGGTCCGCGATCGCTCGAACACACTCGCGGCTTTGACAGACGCTCGACGCAAGCAGAGTGAGCTTCAGAGCACGGTTCTCTCGCCGACAGAGCGCGAACGCGTAATATTCGAACTTGCACAGCGGGACGAATGGCTCAATAGCCTGCGGGACTTGGCGGAGGAAGCTGTAGCCGGTTCTCGTTTGATCCGCGACGCAACCAGGGCGGCACAGATTCTCTCAGCCTTGAACAGCCAGACAACGTCGATTTCCGGCCTGCGTGCGGAACTCGACATCTACGCCCTGCAGTTGGGAATCGAGCGGGAACCGGCCGACGTGCCACTTGCGGCAGTCATCCAATTCTTGACGTCGGAGCTCGATCGTCGGGAGGCAAACGAAAGTTCTGGCAAGGCCAAAATTGAACAAGCGCTCACGACCCTCAGGACACTCGCGTCGAACCAACAGTCCCTTGATGAAAATAGGAAGATGCTCAAGGCTTTGCAAGAAAAGCAGACCAAATCGGCGACCCGACGCCAAGAGGCGGATAGGCGTATTTCTGTAGCGAAGGACCTTATGGCACGTGCGCAGACAGAGCGCGGGAATCATGTCCGGGACATTTTCAATGACGAACTGAACGCAGTCTGGCGTCAGCTCTTCATTCGTCTGGCTCCCGATGAAAACTTCGTTCCTGCATTCGCGCTTCCGGAGGTCGCAGGAAAGCCAGTTGAGGCCGTGCTGGAAACACATTACCGTTCGGGCGGCAAGGGTGGCAATCCCCGCGCGATGCTGAGTGCAGGAAACCTGAACACAGCGGCATTGACTTTGTTCCTATCGCTGCATCTGTCGGTGCGAGCGAAGTTGCCCTGGCTGGTGATCGACGATCCCGTCCAGAGCATGGACGATGTCCACATCGCCCAATTCGCAGCGTTGCTGCGGACGCTGAAGCAACATGGCCGTCAGGTCATCATCGCTGTTCACGATCGGCAGCTCTTCGACTATTTGAGCCTTGAGCTCAGCCCCACCTTCAACGGGGATCGACTTATCACCGTTGAACTAGGACGCAACGCCGACGGCTATACGACAGCTCCCTGGGCTCTGACGACATTTGAACCGGACAGGGCTGTTGCTGCATGAAATGACAACGTCGGTGGCAATGATCCAGACTGGTCTGCGCTGTCCCATTTTAATGTCTGCGCAGGTTCCAATTGAACGACGAATTTGGAGGCGCAGAGTTAAGCCATCGCGTTCCTCCGCCAATGACCGGTTTGGGCCAACAGCGGACTTCAGCCGTTTGTTCGTCCCGAATAATTCCACCGCAGAAGCTCATTGATGCGACGTTGCCTATGACCGTTGACGATGGCCATGAGCGTCGCGGTTAAATAGGCCAACGGATCAAGCGTTTGAGTTGCAAGTCTCGATGAGTGACGCAATTATCGCCCAGTTCTCGTCCCCTGCATCATGACCTGCGAAGAGCGCGTTCTTTAGATTGAGGGCTATCGGCCGGATTATGAAGCAAACGTCACAAGGTCATCTATTTGCTTGTCCATACGTTCAGAAAATTCCGGCGACAGCTTCATCGCCGCGGCCGTATATGTACCGATCCTCTTTGCAAACTGACGCGCGCGTGGAGCTGAGAACAGCTTTCCTGCCCTCTTATCTTCTGCAACATCCACATCGGCCACGTAGCGCAGGCTCAGTTCGCGCAGAGCGACGGTACTATTCCTGACCAGAGTTGGCGCCTCCAGCAAGCCTCGGGTTAGTTGAACGAGTTGAGGCCAAGCGACAAGCGACGTTTCCGCCTCGCTTTCACGCGCTGTCTCTCTCGTAAGATCATACATTCGCTTTAGGGTAGCTACGCCGTCATGGCCTCCCCATAAATAGTAGCGCAAGACGGTCGTGAATTCCTTTTCCCCATCACTTAGATCAATGAGATTTCTCAACTGCCCGACAATCATACCAAGTAGCATTGAAGTGGCCGTAACAAGCTCTACAAATGTCGCCATATGCAGGGGCTTGTCTGGGTTTAATTCGCCTTTAAACTCCAAAGTCCGCGAGATCAGGCGCCGAAATGATCTAGTAGGATCCTGTGTGAGCGGAACTTCCTGCTGTACCGCGCGGTAAATTCCGCCAACGGCCGGGTTTTTTTGAAAAGCATCGAAAAGGCGTAGCCAGTTTTCCAGGGTGCCGGGGTACGACTTTAGTGCTCCAAACTCCGGATCAGAAGCCAACGCATATCGCTCGAACGAATTTGACCCAAAAAGCCGGACATTCAGCTTACGGGCAGCCAACATATGAGCCCGCTCCGCGGGCTTGCCCATCAAGATCATTCCTTCGTCGACACCTACAAACGTCATCAACCCAGAAAGCCACAACGCACGCGCGAACGCCGGCCCACCTGTACTTTTACAATCAAAGATGGTCCTCGAATGAGTGCCGTCATCTCTGATATGAACCCCAAGAACGTCTATGTCGGTAAGTAGCTTTGGTGCCGCAGAAAACTCTAAGCCTGTCTGAACATCAACTTCCAGGAAAGGCACGAATCCGGAGCTGATGCAGAACTTTAGAGCAGCCTCTTTAGCGCTGTTATCTTTGTCCCCGCGAGCCATATTATACAAACCTCAAAGCAAGCTGGTCCCATTGCTCACGAGCGGCAGGACTTGGCGTTATCGGCTGCCGCTCACGTAGGGTTTTACTTCCCAGAACTGAGTTCACGTACTTATCGTCCATCTGAAGCAATGATCGAGCCTCCATATCTTCCCGCATTTCGACACGGGCTTGGCCACCCGAGGCCAGCGTAATAGCCATGTTAACCGCTTCCACATTTTCGGGTGTTTTACGAAGGTGGAATTCGTGCCACCCAGGCTTGGTCTCTTTGAAAGTCCCTATATTAAAAGTGGCTGCAACTTTTCCGTACTGGCGCCTAGCTTCCGTATTCGCACGAAGGAATCCGTCGCTCAAAAGGGCATTGAGGAGAACCGCTGGCTTTCGGATAGGATATTTAAATGGTAGTAGCTGACCCTTCCTGACGGCCGATAGTAACGCCATTGCCCGCTCGTAGATGTCACGTTTACCTGGCGATAGCCTAGCGGAGCCCGGACGAGGTGTGAAAACAAAAGTTTCCTGAAATGTGCCAATCTCAATTGTCGGCGGCTTTAGCATATTCTCGCTCGCCATCATACGGATCAACTCCATCTGCACAGGGGTGAGGGGCTTGCCTGCAACTTTTTGATGCTGGATTATAAGACTGAGCGGCCAACCTTGGTGGGATTGTATTATCGACATAACCTCAGCAAAGTCTGGCGCGCCAACCTTCGCCAGCAGGTCCGCTAACCCGGCATTGTTGTCGCAAAAATAGACCGGGCTGAGTAGAACCGTTTGACCACGAACACGGTGAGTCGTGATAAGGCCTGTCTCGTTGCCTATATTAAGGCATCTATCAGCCAGGCTTTTCTCCATTCCAGTTTTAGCCAGTAGTCGATCTTGATTTTCAGGTTTCGACTGCAGGTTCGACATTATCGAAACCATGGCTTGTTCGGTCTCGGTGAGTTGAAATTCGGATGAATAATGACCTATGGTGTCGAACACATCCTCAAAATATGGCACCTGTGGATCGATTTTAGTAATAGTCCGCCCGCTCTCATAAAGTTTTACCATCCCCACTTCACTCAAGGTTCGTAAGACGGACTTTAATGCGACCGAAGGTATGTTGAAACGACTATCCGAGACTTGCACCAACACACTGTAATCGATTTCTGGAAGCCCCCTAAGCTGGATGGCCAGTGAAGCAGCCATGCCCAGTGTTCTGAGATCGTCGAAGTCTCCGACATCGAAGGCCCCGATTCCAGTTTGAATATCACTTGCGAACTCTGCAAGGTTCTTGCCTTTGATATCAAATGCCACGTTACTCGCTCGCCTCCCGGCAACCCGTTAGATCGTTACAAAAACCGCCCTTGATGGGTAGGAATCAGTCTGCGATACAAAATATCGTAAAGTACCCACATTCATTCAAATTATTGCAAGTTCAATGCTGTCGCGGGTAGATTTGAAGATATGACGGGGGCAGACATGAACCGCGCCGAGTTTGCCGGAGGCCATTTCGTTTAAGTTATGTGGCCATGGCTCTTTTGTCCAGCGTGGCGTAATACCGCTCTTGAGCTTAGGCTGGCGGTATATTCCCGATGGGCTAGAGAATTCGTCGGCGGTTGGACCAGTCTACCCATTCCAAAGTGGCGAATTCGACCGCCTCTAAGCTCCTCCACAGTCCGCGCAGATGGATGAGGTCGGCCTTATAGAGACTGGCGATCGTTTCAACGAGGGCGTTATCGTAACTGTCGCCGACGCTTGCTTCGGAAGGCTCGATTACAGCTTCTGCTAACCGCTCGGGATACGGAATGGACACGTACTGCACAGTTCTTGTCCAAGTGATGCATGAGGACACCGCCATGACTAGACCTATCAGTCTAGTTTTTGGTTCGATCAGTCCACTTTTAGGATCGCATAGTAGGCAGCTTCTGGTGTTCGTTTGATCGCTAACAGGAGGCTCTCTCGCAGAGGAAGGCTCGGCGGTCTGTTCTGGCATTGCAGGATCACCTACGACCAGTTTGGCATGACTTGATTGGCTTTATCCACACAGAGAGCAGACTGGAGGGTCCTGACAGTATTTAACTTTTCTCGATCTGAAGTTCGCCGCTGACAACCAGTTCCGCAGCCAACGTAAGCAATCGGACCTTTTCCTTCGAAAGCAATTCCTTGATGACACGGTATTCGCGAAGCAGGATGCTATCTACCTCGGCTTTCAACTCGGACCCTGTCCGATCACCATGCGCAAAGCTGTCGACGTCGCCGTGGTAGCGCAAAGATTTGCCGAGACCATAACTTCCTGCAAATCGGAACGCGATTCGGGTGGCAACATCTAGATCGCTTCCTGCATTGCCGCCAGCGCCCGTAGATTTCGATCCGAACACGACGTCCTCGGCGGCCATACCGCCCAGCTTAATGCGGAGCTGTGCGAGAAGATGCTTGTCCGTCGGAATTGTCAACTCTCGCATCTGGTACTTAGTGCTTCCTCCCTTTTGAACGTGCAAATGATCTGCAACGGAAGACTCTACCCTGATCGTGACGGAATTTACAAATCCTGATCCAAGTGCGGCGAGCGCGTGTCCGGCCTCATGAACAGCGACGCGGCGGAGTGTGTCCTCATCTATTAGAACGCGCTTCGGGATTACGGCCTCCACGTCGGTAAGGGTTACAGCTTCACTGCGGGATCGCGCAGCGCGTTTTGCATGCCTAGCTAGACGCTCGAAGTCTGCGGGGGTGCTGTTGGAGAGCCGGTCCGTAACTTTTTTTAGCTCGGTCGGACTGAGGATTCGATCAAGGTGGTAAGACAGGATTTCGGCTCGCTCCAACTCGTCGGGAAGGTCGAGATGAACATGTTCTTCAAGCCGCCCGGAGCGCAACACAGCGGAATCGATCAGGTCGACGTAGTTTGTGGCCGCGACCAGAACAGTGCCTTCTTGATGCGCAAGTCCTGTCGTGAGCTCCAAAAAGCTGTTGATGACGTTACCTTCGTAGTAGCTGTGCCGTCTCTCAGAGCGGTTTCTGTCTCCAAGCGAGTCGAGTTCGTCGACGAAAAGTACCGCGCCCTTTCGAGAGCTGGCCTCGTGGAATGATGCGCGCATTGCTGCGATGGTGGTGCCAAGATTTCCGCCTTCACTGCCTTGCCACGCTGCGACGCTCGTTGAGACGAAATCGAAGCCAAGCTCTCCAGCCAGCGCTTCAGCGAAGAAGGTTTTGCCGGTTCCGGGCGCACCTGTGAGAAGGATCCCCTTGTCGACATCGGCCCATTCAACGTCTCCATTTCGCCAACCTTCAATATCGGTCTTAAGATCCGCAACCCAGCTTCTCGCCGCTCGATAACCTGGCAACGCAGACAATGTCGGCGCCGTTTTCTTGTTGTGGACAGGCTCTTTAACTGGTGCCAGTTCCGCGAGCATGGTGGTGTTCAGGTCATCGATTTTCTTCCTCGCCGCCAAGCCTATTACTACTTCGGCCGGACACGCGGCGACCGCATCTGCAATATCGCGCGGGACTCTTTTCAAACCGATGGCGCGTCTTGCAAAATTGAAGTGGCGTCCGCTGGGTGCCTTAATGTCAACAATTGCGTCGGCAGAAAGTTTTAGCGATACCGACACGAGTTCAATAGAGGTCGCTAAATATATCGTTTGACCTTCGGGCTTCAAAATAGGGACAGCCTCGGGACCTTTGGTCTTAGGCTTTTGATAAAGCGTGAAGACGGAGCGATCGAGGTCGTTGTCGTCGAATGTGCTTCTGCCCTCGTCGATCATCAGCGTCGCGGCGCTTTTAGCGTGCCATAGCCAGCCGTCTGGAACTATGCATACTAAAACCCCATTCGCATTCTCTTTGAACATATCGACACTGCGCAACTGTTCACGGAGCGCACAGAGCATCATGAACTTCGCTGGCGATTTTGCGAGTGAGGCGAGTATCTTCTTGTCGAGTTTGCGGAACATGCGTATCGGCCTTTACTTTGGTTTAAAAGCGGGAAAGTTGGATTGCGTGCTGCGGGCAAGGCATGGAGACGTTACGGTCGATACTCATGTGCTGGCGTATGTCTGTGTCCCAGCCGGTACCAACGACTAAGTGTGCGGGCGAAGCGCTCTCCATCATCCTCTAAGAAGGCAAAAATCTCACTGCTGTGAATGATCTGGCCGTCAAGGAAAAAAGGATGTCCCTCTACTACGCCCCTTAGGCAACTCACCTTGCGAAAGTCGAACCGCCAGTTGTCGAGGGTCGTTTCTGCCATCAGGCAAGGCGCGCTGAACTCACCTCTTTCTAGGCGATCAAGATCGGCCAGAACTTGGTGGAGCCGTCGTTTGTCTGCAAGGATCCGGTGGGACATGATTCGGCACTCCGCGCTGCGAACTTTGTTTCATAAGCACAATGACGCCGAAATAAGTCTTCGGGACGCCGTTAGATGGCTGAAAAACGATTGTATTGTCAACAGTTTTGAATCCTGAAATTCCTTGGTCATGGATGACGTGCAACGGCTGCTCCACGCAGCGAGAGAATCCTTGGAGTTGAGTCAGGCCCAGCTTGCGAAAGCAACTGGCGTCTCGTCACGCACCCTTCATAGGATTGAAAACCAGATCGGCATGGTGCGCTTCGAGACGCTGGACGTACTCCGAGATTTTTATGCCCGTGCCGGGCTGGCACTGATTGCGCTAGAGGGTAAGCACCGCTGGGCGCTCATTTTCGACGAAAAGCTCGCTCCGTTCCCACCGAGTGAGAATATTAGTCGGTTGTACGAACCCGTGCCGGGGAGGGTGCTTAAAGCCGCGCGAATTCTTGCTGGCATGACGCAAGACGAACTAAGCGGCCTCGCGAACATGGCTCACACGACAATCCGAAAGTTGGAAAAACTTGATCCCAAGGTTAGCCCTGAAAAGACTTACCTCCTCCAAAAATGCTTGGAAGGTAGAGGTGTAGAATTCCAAAAGCCTAAGGATGGTGTTGGGTGGATGCTCCGGCGTTAGATCAGCCTTTTCAACGCCCTCCACGGCTCATCCCTAAACAGGAGGTCACTATGCGAAGGTTTTAAGACGCACATAGAGGCCTTATTCTAGGCTTCCACCTGACTTTCGCGGATTTCCTTGCCGTTTCGCTTCCTGTTCTATATCCGCGACGATCTGATCAACGAGAGCGGCTAGTTGCCCCTCGGTGGGCTCGGTCCACTCTCGTCGCCATTTGACAGAAGGAAACGGGCTGTAAGCGACAATCTTCAGTAGACCGGTAGGCAGCCACCTAGTCACC
Organism: Hyphomicrobiales bacterium; assembly: GCA_900472925.1. Lineage (GTDB taxonomy): Bacteria > Pseudomonadota > Alphaproteobacteria > Rhizobiales > Rhizobiaceae > Agrobacterium. The sequence continues at coordinate 25,682 of UCJU01000041.1, read as the reverse complement.
GACCAAGAATAGCCGCCGCGTCGTCGCTTTTTCCAGTGAGATTCTGACAGATACCGCCCGTGGCCTGCGTAGTGGAGTTTTGTCTGCCTGCCAACTTCGACGACTGCAAGCCCGATCGGGATCGACGCCACATAAGCGACAGTCGGCCTCCGGTGCGCGTCGTCCTCGGTCGTCCCAAGAGGGCAACCGAGGACGACAACGTTCCGATCGACTCTCAGCCTGGCGAAAGTCTCGAACGAAGCGGCGATGGCAACTCGGTGGCCACGCGCTTCCAAAGCCCGATATAGTTTATCGGCGAGGTCGAGGCTGTCGGCAAGTTTTGTGCGAGAGGTTGTAACATCAATGATCGCAAGTCGCTTCGGCAATTTGAGGTACGTTCTTGCAGAGCGTGCGGCGTCTGCAGCGTCGTCCCTGTCTTCGGTGATGGCTGCCGCCGGGCAAGTTTCGACTACCTTCGCGGCAGCTTCAGTCTCTGCGATTGCCGCGGCTTCGAAACGCGTACGCGCTGCCGCGACGAGCGGATGTTCAACATATGTCGTGCTTGCACTGTGTCCGGCGAGTGTTTTGTAAAATGGCATGATCCGAATAAGGTCTGCAGGGTTTCGGGACCACCGGTCGGGACACCCCGGTTGCAGCGGTGGCAGCCCCGGAATCGGCGGCTCTTGTCCAGCGCTCCTTCTTCCCCAATAGCCACGCGGCGGTCGGGGGACATCTAGCGCGGTTAGAACACGGCAGAAGTAGCTGTTCGAGACCCCGAACTTCGATGCCAGAGACGACGCTGGCTCAGTCCAGACCAGACGATAGAGCTCGACCCGCGTGATCATTGAAAATCCTCGGGCTTGCCCGCGTCCGGCTTCGCCTGATTCCACCGCGAAGGCCAATCTGGAAGCTCGTTCTCCTCGTTGTCTAGGCTGCGTTCGGGATCGTCGATGACGTACTTAAGTTCTTCCGCCCACAGATGAAGGGCTTGCCGACGTTGGATTTTGAACGAGTGCGTATTATACGTGTCCTCTAAATCTTTCTGCACGTGCCCAATGACCGCTTCAGCCACGTCTTTCGGCACACCGATATTGCTCAGTCCACTCCGAACAGTTCGACGGTCGTCGTGAAGCACCCAGTGTTCAGGTGCCTTGCCGTGAGTCTCGGTGTAAATCTCCATCACCTTCTGCCTGAACTCGTCTGTCGCATTTGAAATCCCGCTAATCTGCTTCCACCCGTCCGTGGTGCTGAAAACATATGGCCCGTGATCAGGCGACTGCTGGGATTGAATGCGTTTAAGCATCTGCATCATCGGCACGGAGAGCGGCACGAGCTGTTCTCGGTTCGATTTGAAGCGAGCTGCAGGGATTGTCCACATGCGTGTTTTGAAGTCGAATTCGGACCATACCGCCTCTCTGACCTCACGGTTGCGCTGGCCCGTCAGCAGAAGAGCTTGAAAAAAAGATTTCCATGGGTCGGCCATGAGCTCGGATGCCGCCCAGTAGGCGCGTATCTCATTCGAGTCGTGTTTACGCTTGCGCTTCCTTTTCTCTAGCAGCAGGTCGCTATGCTTCAGATTTCTAATAGGTGAATCCGAAATGCCGTACGCCTCGCTGCGCTTTCCCTTGAGGGTCCAATTGAAGAATGTCTTCAACCTGCTCAAGGAGTTGAAAGCTTCCGTCTGTGCTCCTCGATCGCGGATCGCCTCTATTAGATCCTGCGCATTCACGAGGGTGATTTTATTCAGCGGTTTGTCAATCCACGGATTCCGCTTTGCATCAAGAAACTCGCGGCGGCACAGTTTCTGGTCGGCACTGGCGTTGCGGCTATTCGGTCGGCTCGGCATCCAGGCAACATAGTCCTCCATCGCCTTGCGAAAAGTTGTCCGACTGAGCCGTTCCTCCTCGAGTCTGACTTGGATAGCCTCCTCCATGGGATCTATTCCACGCCGGTTGAGTGCCCTCCATTCCAGCACTTTCGCTCGCGCTTGGTCCGCAGACATTGCGTCCGCGTCTCCGACCAATCTCCTTGTCGGGTTGGTTGCGGTACCAAAACGGCCGGACATGACCCAGGTCCGAGTGCCTTTTAAACCGATGCGCAATTCGAGGCTGGGCACGTCGCTATCGCGAATATATTTAACGGCGCCGCCCTTGCTGGACGATTTAGACTTCTTCCCCATTGGACTTCCTTCCCGAACTTCGTGACGATTTGTGCTGTTGTCAGTGCCCAAGGAAAGTTCAGAGATGGCATTTAGTCAATAGTTTCAGATGGATAGATTGTTCTTGGTGGCTAAAGACGGGTATTGGCGGAGGGCTCTCGGGTGACGGTCGCGGCCCCAGCCCTAGAAATGGCGGCGCTAGCACCTGCGCCAGAGTTACTGAAGCTCAGGAAGGCGACAAAGAGCGACCAACGGCGAGCGATCCGCTTGTACGCAGAATAGGCGACCCGGCCGGCATCTTCACGACCACTTCGACGTCGACCATCCCCGGCCGCGATCCCGCACGGTAATGACCGTCATAGACGCCGTCGCCAAGCCCGAAGCCACGCTGAAGGCCAGATCGACGGCCACGCGGCGGCATGGGAGACGAACCCAATGAAACGGCTGCTCTCTCCTCCACGCCTTCTCGGTATCGGGACGGGTTGGGATAACCCCGGATTTCCTGTAATCTATCCCCAAAGAAGGGGATATCGAATGCCTAAGCTGCCTGTCAAAGGTCTACCTGAGGGGGATAACGGACGCCTACTCGTCCGTTTAAATCGGCAGCATCGCGAGGGTATCGACCGATATGGGCTTGCTAAAATAACCAACAATGCAAATCAAAAATCGATGATCATTCTTGTGCTCGGTCATGACGATGAAGAGGCCATCTTCATGCCGTATGATATTCGGACAGGACTTGCTGTTTCGAGAGCTGAAAGGCTCGACTTTTCAATCGCGAAAATAGGAATGCCGGGAAAGGTCCTTTGGTACGTCAATTCGCCAGATCCAGCAGTTTATATTCCAGCTTGGATAGCTGTAGTAGGTACGATCTTAGCTGTCTTAGGCTTAGTCATTGGGGTCATCCCCCTTATAAGCTGAAGCTCTTCATCGAAAGCGAGTCACCAGAGCGAGAACGGCCATTCGCACAGGTCACTTCAGCGAAATTTGGGTAAGCGCGTTCCCTTCGCTCATTCGCTCATTCGCTCGGCGCTACATGCGCAACGCATCAGATGATAGGAACGGCTTTTAGGGAACGGCTCAGTCGTTCCGCTTCACCATCCGTGAAATCGGCAGGCGACTTCTTGACGGCCTCGAAATCGGGACGGAGCTTGAACCTATGCGTCATGCCATCTCCAGGTAACATCTGCATGCCTTTCAGTTCTTCCGCCTGTAGAGTGTCCTCGGGTGATGCCTCAACTTCCTCGGCATTGGAGTGCTGGTCCCTTTGCCACAGCAGCAAGCTGAGCTTCCATGCCATCCGGCTTTCACCGTGCTCGCCACGTCCCTTGATGAAACGACCAGGTTCCATCTCGCCGAGAAGTTTAAAAACGCGGCGCACCTCACGCTCGTCGAGCCCAGTTCCAGATCCGCGGTGACCGGGTTTTCTCAATTGCACCAACCCTGAGCGCAGACGTTGCAGACGCCGACCTTAGCGAGTTGGCGGCTCTCCGTTTTTGCACTTCGTAGCGGCATTTAGCCTAATGGATTCGAGAACACTCTGGCATAATCGCTCCCGTCGATGTTTCGCATGTGGCAAGATAACGCGCGACGGTGGCGGATAAGCTCGGTTTAATACTGAGATTGAGACTGCCTCTCAAAAATCTAGACAACAAATCTGACAACATGCACCGCGAATGTAGTGATTGTGCGTGAATGCATGTGCAGCCAATAATTTACGAAAGTCTGTTATGTTACAACAGGTTATGTCGATCCTGGTGTCTCGTGAATATTTTCGCCTGAGCTTGACAGGGACCTCATAACCGCTTGGTTGGGAGTTCGAGTCTCTCCGGGCCCACCATTTTTCTTTTCCGCGCTATTTTTTCAAAAGATGCTGAGGCACTTTTGCCTGTAGCAATGTGACCAGAGCCGGGTCCATGAAGGTGTAGTTATCGGGAATGTCGAGGCAGATGAGACGCTTGGACTTGAGGGCGGCGCGGTATCTGGTTTGCAGCTTTGTCCTGTGGGCCTTTTCCATGACGAAAATGATGTCGGCCCAATTTACCAGATCGGTGGAAAGCGGATTTTTCCGCATCATTATTGGTCCCGGCCGATTCCACCTCGATGTGAGGCCAGTTTGCGAATATCTGTTCGGCCGTTGGGCTGCGCAGTTTGTTCTGGCTGCAAACAAACAAAACGTTTTTCACGTCGTGCCGCTCCTTTGAGTTGCAATTGGTCTATTTAATTCTATTTTTCGAGTTGGGACAACAGAGACAGGAATTGCGTGATATCGGTTTCAGTCGCGATATTGTCGCGTTGCATAATGGGGGTTGGGAATGAGCGTTACGGTTGATAGGTCGCAAGCGGGACCGCGCCGCGGCTTTGCCATCACGGCACAGGTCATTGTGATTTCCATCGTCGCCATTATTGGCTGGAATATTGCGTTGCCGGGGCTCGATGCTTCCTTTATGGCGGCGCGGACAGCAAATGGGGTTCCGTCGCAACTTTCCGTCTTCGCGCTGGGTGTCGGTCCTGTTTTGACGGCGTTCGCGCTCGGTCAGATCGCCCGCCTTTTGGCCCCGCGCTTGCAGCACAGCTTTGCTTTGACCGTCTGTGAGAACGTGGTCGCCCTGTTACTGGCTGCATCTCAGGCCTTTGCTATTGCGCAGGGCGTGACGGAAATGGGCATATTGGCGGACGACGGTAATTTTGCCTTGGCCTGCTTCGTCGCATCCCTTATCGGCGGAACGGTCGTCCTGTTGTTTTTGTCGAGGCAGGTGGTGTTGCCAAGCCTGATTGCCGGGTTCTGGATTCTCTGGCTCTTGCCTGCGCTGATTGATTTGCCCGCCCAATTTTCCCTGTCGTTTGATCTGCTGCGCACCGGAGCGGTGGCAGGTCCACAGCTTTTGCTGACGGTGGTCATCCTGATTGTCGCTTTTGCGCTGGCGATATTCGCAAGCCGTATTGTGATGGCAAGTCAGCAAAGGTCTACGAGCCGTGCGACGTCCATTTTTCTGCTGAATGTGGTCGTGTGGCCGCCCTTGCTGGCCGCCAGTGTTGGCAGCTATGTTTTGACGCCACTTGCGTTTCTGGCACCGGACTCATTGCCGGACGGCCAGTGGCTCAGGATTTACGTTCTCGTGACGACGGCTGTCCTCATTCCGGTTTTCGTCTTTGGCTATCGTCGCCTGTTTTCCCGCGAGGGCGTGATGTTGCCCAATACGCCAATCCTTGTGTTGGCAGCGGCTCAGATCGTGCTGGTGCTGGGCGGTGCGTTCGTGTCGAATTATCTCGTCGCGCCGCTTCCGCTCAGCGGCACGACTATTCTGGTGCTCGTGGCCGTCGCCTACGCACTCATCGATGCTGTCCGCAGACCAGTCGCCACGACCCGGACGAGCGACGCATCGTAATCACGTAAAGGTGTTGCGAGCGGACGCGTGGCCGTCGTTTCAGCCTTTGATCGCTCTAGAGCGTTGCGTGTAACTTGACACCATCTGCATGCCGCCGCATCGGTAGTGAGACGGTTCGATTGACTGGGGAGGCACGATCTTGAAACGACAGAAGACCGAATCCAAGGGTGGTCAGCCTCTATGATCGTTGGCATTGTCCTGACCGCGATCCTGATGCTCTTCCTGATCGCTTACCCCAAACATCTCAAGCCTGTCGTTGCCGCGCTAGCGGTTGTCTGGTCGGCCACTGCAGCGTGGAATATATTCGATGGGATGCGATCCGGTGAGAGGATAAAGGCCATCATCGCCACCGCCTCGTTGGATCCTACCTGCACGGATGCGAACGCGCCCATTCGTCTGAGCTTTCATAACACCAATAGCGTCGCGGTCCGTCGGTTGACCTATACGCTTGAGGGCTTCGAGGCGGCATTCCGGGCGTCCGTTTCCTTTGCTCCATATCAGGTCAGCGAGCGGCGGCTGGAGCCCAACGAAACCTATGCGGCGTGCCGTCCATTCCGACTTCGCAACAATGAGAACGTTGATCCCAAAACGCTGGAATGGCGCGTGACGATCGATTCGGCAGAGTTTGATTGAGGCGTTAGGCGTCATCCGGTTCAGTTCTCACAATTTTTTGAAGCTCGGCGTCGGCGCCAAAAAATCCGCTAATACGAACTGACCTGCAACGCTTCCGTCGTTTTTCCGTATGGGCGGGGTTTGATCGCGTGGGCTGCCCCACAACCTCCCTGCACTTGCACGCGACGGACGGCAGTGCCATGTGGGCGACAATTCTTGAAATTTTCCAGAAGGTCGCGTTTTGGTTTCTGTATCTCGTGTTTTGAAGATTGGCGTTTTTTGCCTTGTCGCTCTGCCAGCCTCCGTGGGTGCTCACATGGGCATCAACCAGTTGACCGGCAATTTCCATGAGGTCCTGCCGGGCGAACTCTACCGGTCGGGGCAGCCAACCGGCGCCGACGTCACGAAATACGCCCAGCAGGTCGGCATCAAGACCATCATCAATCTGCGCGATGAAGATCGTGACGACTGGTACAGAGATGAGAAGGCCGCCGCCGAGGCCAACAATGTCCGGTTGATCGACTTCCCGATGAGCTCTTCCAAGGAAGTGCCGAAGGATCGTGCCGAAGAACTGGTGCGGATCATGAGAGGTGCACCAAAGCCGGTCCTCATTCACTGCGAACACGGGGCCAATCGCACCGGCCTTGCCTCGGCCATCTATGTCGGTGCTGTCGCGAAGAAAAGCGAACAGGCCGCAGAATTTCAGCTTTCACCCTATTACGGTCATGTGCCGATCAAAGGCGTCGGTCGCTATGAGATGTACCAGTCCTGGGATGATTTCGAGGAAACGATAGGTTTCTAAAACACATCCACTTTCTTCACCCTCGGGACAAGCCCGAGGGTGACGGCAGAGAGGGAGTGACCTCTCATGCCAATCTGAGACGAACCTTAAAACCGTCCGCCCTTTTCCGAAATGACCTTGGTCAGGCTGCCATCCGCCGGAAACAGGGGAATGAGGCAGGCCTGCAGGGCGTGGTAGATATCGCCCTTGCCGGGGAAGATCGTGCTGGCGGGAGACAGATTTTCGGTCAGTTCTTCATGCCAGCCACCATTCTGGTGGTCGAGGAAGCTGTTGGCGATGGTGCTCCAGACGCGTCGGTAGCTGTCTTCATAGAATTCGTCGGCGGGCAGATGCTCGTTGAGGAAGTGCGCCGCACCGGCGGCCTCGCACATCGGCCACCAGAGCTTTTCGCGCTTGGCAGGCGTGTTGTCCCAGTCCAGCGTATAGAAGAACCCACCTTTTTCGCGGTCCCAGCCCAGCGACATGGATTGCACGAACAGTGATTTTGCCGCCGTTGGCATCCACTCATGCTTGCGCTCGCCCAAAATCCAAAGCTGAAGGATGAGGCGCGCCCATTCCAGCCAGTGACCGGGGGTGGAGCCGGAAGGGCGGAACATCTCGTTGCCGCGATAATCCTTGTCCAGGACCCAGTTCTCGTCGAAATGTTCGGGCACGCGGAAATCCAGTGCACCGGCGGCGCGGCGAATAACGAGATCGGCGATGCGCTCGGCCTTGGTCAGATAATCTTTGTTGCCCGTTGCCTCGAACGCCGCCATCAGCGCTTCCGTCAGGTGCATGTTGGAGTTCTGGCCGCGATAATTCTCGATAGGAGACCAGTCGCGGTAGAATTCCTCATTGATCGCGCCGTGCTTTTCTTCCCAGAATTTCGTCTCGAGCACGTTGGTAATGTCGGCCAGCATCTGGTCTGCCAGTGGGTGGCCGACCATCTTGGCGGACGAGGCGGCCAGCAAGACGAAGGCGTGGCCATAGCCCTGCTTGCTGGCGTCCACCGGGCCGTTTTCATCGACCTGCCAGAAGTAGCCGCCATGCTCGGTGTCACGGTGCTGGTTCCACAGATAGGTCATGCCATGGTCGATGATATCGCCGCAGCCGGGGCGACCCAGCAGATGGCCGATGGAGAAGCAATGCACCATGCGCGCAGACATATGAATGCCACGAACCGGATTGTCCGGCTGTAGCGGCGCGCCCTGTCGGTCGAGATCGAAGAACCCACCCTTGGGGTTGATGGCACGATACTGGAAGAAGTCAAAAAGGCCTTCCGCCTGCTTTGCCAGCCATTGCCGGTGCCAGGGCAGGGTGCTCCAGTTCGACTTTCCGTGTTCCGCTTCGGTCATCGCTTCCTCCGTTTGATACGCTTCGTGCGATTCTCTATATCTTTGGGACGTTACGGTGTCATCCATAACGGAAATTTCGTATCCTTGGGTTAGAACGCAATACAGTCGCTGTAAGTCCACCATATATTGACATAAAGATATCTTTATGTGACTGAGAAATTGCAAATCAGCAAGAGAATGAGGAGTGTGCCGATGTTGGAAGATCTGTTTGGCCCCGTCGGGGGCAAAAGAGACGGCGCGGAAATCCTGAAGGCGATCCGTCAGGCCGCCCAGGAACGCATTCTCATTCTCGATGGTGCCATGGGCACGCAAATCCAGGGACTGGGCTTTGATGAAGACCATTTCCGGGGTGATCGCTTCATTGGTTGCGCCTGTCACCAGCAGGGTAACAACGACCTTCTTATCCTTTCCCAGCCCGACGCGATCGAGGACATCCATTATCGCTACGCCATGGCGGGCGCGGATATTCTCGAAACCAACACGTTTTCCTCCACCCGCATCGCGCAGGCGGATTACGAGATGGAAAACGCGGTCTACGATCTCAACCGCGAAGGTGCCTTCATTGTGCGCCGTGCCGCCCAGCGTGCGGAGCGGGAAGACGGTCGCCGCCGTTTCGTGGCAGGTGCCATTGGCCCAACCAACCGCACGGCTTCCATTTCGCCTGATGTCAACAATCCCGGCTACCGCGCCGTGTCGTTCGATGACCTGCGCGTTGCCTATGGGGAGCAGATCGACGGCCTGATCGATGGCGGTGCCGATCTCATTCTCATCGAGACGATTTTCGATACGCTGAACGCCAAGGCAGCGATCTTTGCCTGTGAGGAGCGCTTCGCCGCCAAGGGCATTCATTTGCCGGTGATGATATCAGGCACGATCACTGACTTGTCCGGTCGCACGCTGTCTGGCCAGACGCCGTCTGCCTTCTGGAATTCCGTGCGCCATGCCAATCCCTTCACCGTTGGGCTGAATTGCGCGCTGGGTGCCAGCGCCATGCGTCCGCATTTGCAGGAATTGTCGGAAGTTGCCGACACCTTCATTTGCGCCTATCCGAATGCTGGCCTGCCGAACGAATTTGGCCAGTATGACGAAACGCCTGATATGATGGCCGCGCAGGTCGCGGAATTTGCTCGCGAAGGTCTCGTCAACGTGGTCGGCGGCTGCTGCGGCTCGACGCCCGAGCATATCCGCGCCATTGCCGATGCCGTGAAGGGTTTCGAACCGCGCAAGGTCGCGGAACACCGCTCCTTCATGTCGCTGTCGGGCCTTGAGCCTTTCGTGCTGACCAAGGACATTCCCTTCGTCAACGTGGGTGAGCGCACCAACGTCACCGGTTCCGCCAAGTTCCGCAAGCTGATCACGGCTGGCGATTATACGGCAGCGCTTGCCGTTGCCCGCGACCAGGTGGAAAACGGCGCGCAGATCATCGACATCAATATGGATGAAGGTCTGATCGACAGCCAGAAAGCCATGGTCGAGTTCCTCAACCTCATCGCTGCCGAGCCGGATATCGCCCGCGTGCCTGTCATGATCGACTCATCCAAGTGGGAGATCATCGAGGCTGGCCTGAAATGCGTTCAGGGCAAATCCATCGTCAACTCCATCTCGCTGAAGGAAGGCGAGGAGAAGTTTCTGGAGCAGGCGCGTCTGGTGCGCCATTACGGTGCCGCCGTCGTCGTCATGGCTTTCGATGAAGTAGGGCAGGCCGATACCTATGAGCGCAAGGTCGAGATTTGCACCCGCGCCTATAAGCTCCTCACCGAAAAGGCAGGCATTCTGCCTGAGGATATCATCTTCGACCCGAACGTCTTTGCGGTCGCCACCGGCATCGAGGAGCACAACAATTACGGCGTCGATTTCATCAACGCCACCAAGACGATCCGCGAAACCATGCCACTGGTGCATATTTCCGGCGGTGTCTCCAACCTGTCCTTCTCCTTCCGCGGCAACGAGCCGGTGCGTGAAGCCATGCACGCCGTGTTCCTCTACCATGCCATTCAAGTTGGCATGGACATGGGCATCGTCAATGCCGGGCAACTGGCGGTCTATGAAAGCATCGACCCGGAACTGCGCGAAGCCTGCGAAGACGTGGTGCTGAACCGCCGTGCCGATGGCACCGAACGCCTGCTGGAAATAGCGGAAAAGTTCCGGGGTGGTCCCGGCAGGGAAGCCCGCGTGCAGGATCTCGCCTGGCGTGAATGGCCGGTGGAAAAGCGTCTGGAACATGCGCTGGTCAACGGTATCACGGAATATATCGACGCCGATACCGAGGAAGCGCGCCAGCAGGCTGCGCGTCCGCTTCACGTTATCGAAGGACCGCTGATGGCGGGCATGAACGTGGTGGGCGATCTCTTCGGTTCGGGCAAGATGTTCCTGCCGCAGGTGGTCAAATCGGCCCGCGTCATGAAACAGGCTGTTGCCGTTTTGCTGCCCTACATGGAAGAGGAAAAGCGCCTCAATGGCGGAGATCAGCGCAAGGCTGCCGGCAAGGTGTTGATGGCGACCGTGAAGGGCGATGTGCACGATATCGGCAAGAACATCGTCGGCGTCGTTCTTGCCTGTAACAATTACGAGATCATCGATCTCGGCGTCATGGTGCCCGCCACCAAGATTCTCGAAACCGCAATTGCCGAAGAGGTGGATGTCATCGGCCTGTCCGGCCTCATCACGCCGTCGCTGGATGAGATGGTGCATGTTGCTGCCGAGATGGAGCGTCAGGGCTTCAATATCCCACTGCTCATCGGCGGTGCTACGACCAGCCGTGTGCACACAGCCGTCAAGATTCACCCTCGCTATGAAAACGGGCAGGCGATTTACGTCACGGACGCCTCGCGCGCCGTGGGCGTCGTGTCTGCCCTGCTGTCAGAGGATCAGAAGCCAGCCTATATCGATGGCATCAGGGCCGAATATGCCAAGGTCGCAGACGCCCACGCCCGCAATGAGCGGGAAAAGCTGCGCCTGCCGCTGTCGCGCGCCCGCGCCAATGCCCATAAGGTGGACTGGACTTCCTATCAGCCGGTGAAGCCGCAGTTCCTGGGTACGAAGACTTTTGAGACCTACGATTTGGAAGAGCTTGCAAAATATATCGACTGGACGCCGTTCTTCCAGACTTGGGAAATGAAGGGCCGTTACCCTGCCATTCTCGAAGACGAGAAGCAGGGAGAGGCAGCGCGCCAGCTCTTTGCCGATGCGCAGGCCATGCTGAAGAAGATCATCGACGAAAAGTGGTTCCGCCCGCGCGCCGTCATCGGCTTCTGGCCCGCCAATACGGTGGGCGACGATATTCGCCTGTTCACGGATGAGAGCCGCAAGGAGGACCTCGCGACATTCTTCACGCTTCGCCAGCAACTCTCCAAGCGCGATGGCCGCCCCAATGTTGCGCTGTCGGATTTCGTCATGCCGCAGGACACTGGCGTTACCGATTATGTCGGCGGCTTCGTCGTCACGGCAGGCATCGAGGAAGTGGCGATTGCCGAACGCTTCGAGCGCGCCAATGACGATTACTCGTCCATCCTTGTCAAGGCGCTGGCCGACCGTTTCGCCGAAGCCTTTGCCGAGCGCATGCATGAGCGCGTGCGCAAGGAATATTGGGGTTACGCGGCCAGTGAAAGCTTCGGCCCGGATGACCTTATCGGTGAGGCCTATGCCGGCATTCGTCCGGCTCCCGGCTATCCGGCCCAGCCGGATCACACCGAAAAAGAAACCTTGTTCCGCCTGCTGAATGCTACGGAAGAAACGGGTGTGGTGCTGACCGAAAGCTATGCCATGTGGCCCGGCTCCTCCGTCTCCGGTATCTACATTGGCCACCCCGAAAGCTACTATTTCGGCGTCGCCAAGGTGGAGCGCGATCAGGTCGAGGACTATGCGAAGCGCAAGGGAATGGCGGTCAAGGAGATCGAGCGCTGGCTTGGACCGGTGCTGAATTATGTGCCAACCGAGGTCGAAAAAGAGGTCGAGACCGCCGCCTGACAATGTGATTCAGGTGGTTGCCGGTTCGATTCCAAATTCGGGTCTTATGCTTTGATTTAAAACGATAAAAAGCGCGGATGTCTCCGCGCTTTTTGTCTCTCTGGCTTCCGCTCCATCTCCTGAAATTTGACCAGAAGGCAGAATTGTCGATAAAGCTTTACTTAATATTAGATTTCATGAATGTATCTTTTGGTTGTTAAATTAATCCATCTGCCACTCATGTGGAGGTTAGCGTGCAGCAGTTTTCTTCTCTCGTGATGGTCCTTGTCACCCTTATGATTTTAAGCGCCGGTTTCGTGACTGAAACAACAATTGATGGCCATTGGGGTGAGGGTGTCGGCGCATTGTTCATCGGCCCCATCGTCTTCTTTTTCATCGCTCACACGATTCTTTATCTGGGCGCCCGGCTCGTTCGCGGCAAAGACGGCGTTGCCTCCTATACCACCAGCAAGATCAATCGGATCGCTGCGCTGATGACGATCTTGGCGGCTATTGCTGCTGCTTGAGTGGAGTTGTTCGTTGGGTGTTGGTGGGTGTGGTTTACCCCCTCTGCCCTNNCCTACTCAAACCTGTCGATAATACTGATTCCGCTGTCCCTGAACGTGTCCATCGCAGGCAGAGCGGTCACGGCATCCGACAACGAAATATGCCGTCCGATCAGCTTTTCCGGCGAGAGCTTGCCCGACCTGATCATCGCCAGCATGTCGTCATAGCGCCATGCCTGCATGCCATGGCTGCCGTAGATTTCCAGCTCATGGGCGATCACCCGCGCCATGGGGATTTGCGGCATCGAATGATCGGCGAGCATCAACCCGACCTGCACATGGCGGCCGCGACGGCGCAGGTTGGTGATGGAGTTGCAGCAGGTCTGTGGATGGCCGAGCGCATCGACCGACACATGTGCGCCGCCGCCGGTGATGTCGCGCACGGCTTCGCTCACGTCCGCCACTTCGCGGCTGTTAATGGTGGCCGTGGCCCCCAGTTCCTTCGCCAGCGCCAGCTTGTCGTCGGCAATGTCGATGGCAACGACCTGCGCGCCTAGGCCCGCACCGATCATGATGGCCGAGAGGCCGACGCCGCCGCAGCCATGCACGGCCAGCCACTCGCCGCCCTTCAATCGCCCCTGATCGACCACAGCGCGGAAGGAGGTCGCGAAACGGCAGCCGAGGCTGGCGGCGGTGTCGAATCCCATCTCATCGGGCATGTGCACGAGGTTCTGGTCGGCGTAGTCAATGGCGACATATTCTGCGTAGGAGCCCCAGTGGGTGAAGCCCGGCTGGAACTGTGTTTCGCAGACCTGCTGGTTGCCGGAGCGGCACTCCTGGCAATGGCCGCAACCGGATACGAAGGGCACGGTGACGCGGTCGCCCACCTTGAAGCGCATCACATTTTTGCCCACGGCGGAAATGACGCCCGCAAATTCGTGGCCCGGCACATGCGGCAGGCGGATGTCGCTGTCATGGCCCATCCAGCCGTGCCAGTCGCTACGGCATAGGCCCGTGGCTTTGACGGAAATGACAACGCCGCCGGGCGTCGGTTCCGGGTCCGGCAGGTTGGCGATGATGGGTGTTTCACCGAAGCGTTCGTAGAACAATGCGCGCATGACTGATCTCCTGAGATGGCCTTGTCTAGCCCGATCTCCCAGTCAGAAACAGTGCGTCAGTCTGCTACAATCATCAAATCTTCTGATGCAAATTTCAGCGTGATGCGCTCACCGATATCAGGCGGTGTCTTGCCGGGGTCGTTGAACATATCGAAGGAGAGCGTCGCGCCGCCCACATCCATGCGCGTGCGAATGACTGAACCGAGGAAGTGGCTGGAGGTCACGATGCCGGAAATCGCGACATCGCCCAGTGTCGCCTCACCGAGAGAACCCGCTTCAGGTCGAAGCGCGACGGTGACCTTCTCGCCATTGCCCTTGCCCAGCGGCTTTTTCAGCGACACCTGCTGGTCGCCGATCTGGATGGTGCTGGTGCTCGCATCGATAACGGTGGCGTCGATCAGGTTCAATGTCCCGACGAAGGAGGCCACGAACCGTGTCGCTGGCTTATTGTAGATGTCGGAGGGGGTTCCGATCTGGTCGGCACGTCCGGCATTCATGACAACGATGCGGTCGGAGATGGTCAGCGCCTCTTCCTGGTCATGTGTCACGAAAATGGTGGTGATGCCAAGCTTGCGCTGAATACTACGGATTTCCTCACGCAGCGAGACGCGGATCTTGGCATCGAGCGCAGAAAGCGGCTCGTCCAGAAGCAGAACCTGCGGCTTTGGCGCAAGCGCACGCGCCAGTGCCACGCGCTGCTGCTGCCCGCCGGACATCTGGTAGGGGTAGCGGTCAGCCAGATGATCCAGATGGATCAGCGCCAGCATTTCCTTCACCCGCGCATCGATTTCGGCTTTCGGCTTGCCTGCGATCTTCAGGCCGAAGGCGACGTTTTCGTAGACGTTCATGTTGGGAAACAGCGCATAGGCCTGAAACACCATGCCGATATTGCGCTGGTTGGGTTTGAGCGTCGTCTGGTCCTTGCCGTTGATGACGATTGCGCCATCGCTCGGGGTTTCGAACCCGGCGATCATGCGCAAAATGGTGGTCTTGCCGCAGCCAGATGGCCCAAGGAAGGAAACGAATTCGCCCTGTTCGATCGCCATGTTGAAATCATGGACGACCTGAACCTGACCGAAGGATTTTCTGATGTTATGCAGTGTCAAAAAGCTCATAAAATAAGTCCTCAGGCCTTGGGAGGCGCGCCTTTTTGATAGCGCGAGACGAGTTGGATCAGACCTAGGCAGCCCCAGGTGATGCCGAAGGAAATAACGGCAAGGGCGGCAGGCTCGTAGGCACGGTTGGCACCCAGCAATTGCATGTAAGGGCCAAAGGCCGGGCGGTTCAAAAGCGCTGCCATGGTGAATTCACCGATGACGATGGCAAATGTCAGAAACGCACCTGAGAGCACCGCTACCAGAACATTGGGCAGAATGATGCGGGCGAGAATGGTGGCCCATCCGGCACCAAGGCTTTGCGCGGCTTCCGTCAGCGTGGTGATGTCGATGGTGCGAAGCCCGGTATCGACGGCGCGGTACATATAGGGCAGGGCGAGAGTCGTGTAGCCGAACATCAGCAGCAGGTTGGTGCCTGATGTCGTGCCCGTCAGCGGCAGCCAGCTGGAGGTGTTGTAGAGCCTGATGTAACCGAAGACGATAACGATGGCGGGTATGACCAGCGGCAGCAGCGTGATGAATTCGATAACGGGGCGCAGGCGCGGCAGTTTCAGCCGCACCCAATATGCCGTCGGCACCACCAGCAGCACACCGAAGATGATGGTAAACAGCGCCATCATGACAGAGAAACTGAACGTCTCCTGAAAACGAGGATCGCTCAGTACCTTGCCATAGGCGTCGAAGGAATATTCCCCGCGGCGCATTTTCAGCGAGAAGTTGGTCATGCCGATCAAGGGCAGGGCGAAATAGAGCAGGCCGAACAGCAGCGCGCCCCAGGCGAAAATCCGCTTCATTTCAGCCACCTCTCGCTGCGCGTGCGCATCCAGATATAGAGCGTGTTGGCAATGCAGGTGACGAGGATCATGCCGAAGGCCAGCGCGTAACCGAGGTTGGGATTGCCCAAGACGTCGCCGCGAATCTGCGCAAACAGCAGGATCGGCACGATGTTGAGCGAGGAACCGGTCAGAGCAATCGCGGTTGCCACCGCGCCGAAGGCATTGGCGAACAGCAGCGAAAACGTGCCGAGAATGGAAGGTAGCAGAATGGGGAAGGCCACCATGCGCCAGTATTGAAAGCCGCTGGCCCCCAGAATTTCCGCCGCCTCGCGCCATTCGCGCTTCAACCCGTCCAGTGCCGGTGTGATGATGAGGATCATCAACGGTATCTGGAAGAACAGGTAGGTAACGGTCAGTCCCCAGAAGGACAGGATGTTGAACCCGAGCAGGCGAAGATCAAGCCCGACCTGCGTTTTCAAAAATACGGTGACGAGGCCGACAGGGCCAAGCGTTGCGATAAAGGCGAAGGCCAGCGGTACGCCGGCAAATTGCGATGCAACGCCGGAAAAGGTCAAAAGCGGTGCGCGGATGCTCTGGGGAAGACCGCCGAGAACAACGGCTGTTGCCACGCCGAAACCAATCAGACAGCCCAGTGCTGCCGATGCGACGCTGATCTTTATGGAAATCCAGTAGGCCGAGAGAATGGATTCGGTGAACAAGCCTGCGATGTTCTCAAGTGTAAAACTGCCATCGGGCGTCTGAAATGCGCCAATGACGATCTTCATCGTCGGCATGATCAAAAAAAGCAGAATGAAAATTGCAAATGGCAAAACGCCCAGCCATTCCAGCTTCAGGCGACGCCCGGCTGCTGGTCGCGGTGGCGCGCCGTGGGTGTTTGATGACATATTATGTTCCCAAACGCCGCGATTATCGCGGTCCTTATGTCTTATAAAATCAGCCGCCCCTGGTTTTGAAAAGCCTTAGGCCTTCAAAAAGATAGGGCGGCTGTCTCAGTCGTTACTTTACGTTGGCGCCGACGACCTTGTCCCAACCGCCTGTGACGGCAGCCTTGTTGGCATCGACGTCTTCGAGTGTCGGGAAGATGGCCTTTTCATAGGCTGCTGCCGGTGGCAGGGCGTCGAGCAGATCCTTGGGGATCTTGTTTGCCTTGGCAAGAGCGTTGAAGCGGATCGGGTGGCAGAAGCCCTTCAGCCAGCCGAGCTGACCGTCGTCGGAATAGAGATGCTCCATCCACAGCTTGGCAGCGTTTGGATGCGGTGCGTAGGCGGAGATGCCCTGAACGTAAACGCCGGCCAGCACGCCCTTTTCAGGAACGACGACTTCTGTTGGCGGGTTGCCGTTCAGTGTCTTTGCCCAGGACAGCGCATTATAGTCCCATGCAACGACGATCGGTGTTGCGCCCTGTGCCAGCGTACCGGCCTTGCCGATGACAGGCACGAAGTTGCCAGCCTTGTTGAGGTCGGCGAAGTATTTCAGGCCAGCTTCACCCGCTGCCTTGCCGTCCTTTGCACCGGTGGAAAGACCGGCGGCGAGAACACCCAGAATAGCCTGGTTGGAGGCGCGCGGGTCACCGGCAAGAGCGACCTGACCGGCATATTCCGGCTTCAGCAGATCGGCCCAGTCCTTTGGAGAATTTGTGACGAGGTCTTTGTTCACGAAGATGGACATGACGCCGTAATAGTCGCCATACCAGTAACCTTCGGCATCCTTCACATTGTCAGGAATTTCGTCCCATGTGGAGACCTTGTAAGGCTGGAGAAGACCTTCTTTCTTGGCCTGTGGGCCGAATGCGAGACCAACGTCGATCACGTCAGGCGCCTGAGGGCCCTTGTTGTCCTTGTTGGCCTTGATGGCTTCGACTTCATCGGCAGAACCGGCGTCCGGGTTCAGTTCGTTGACCTTGATGTCAGGATATTTGGCTTTGAAGGAGGCGATAACGTCGCCGTAACCGCACCAGTCGTGGGGCAGGGCGATGGTCGTCAGTGCGCCTTCCTTCTTGGCGGCTGCGATGAGTTCTTCGCTGGGTGCGGCGGAAGCAATCGCAGCGGATGCGATGACCATGGCTGTGGTGAGGGATAGCAGGCGGCGGCTGTGCGAGATCACGGTTGTTCTCCTCTGTGTGTCTCATGCGTCGGACGACGCTGATACGTGGGTTGCATGAACGTTATGTGACGTGTTGTGCGGCGGTTCTCGCCTCATCATGGTCCCTGCCGTTTTCTTGCCATCATTACGCCCGTTCGTCGCCATGATATTTGAGAAACGACATAAAAAATTCGTGTTGCGCCATCTGTTCCATGGCTGACGCTTTCTTCAGTTCTCCTCTTTCCCGGGCTTTCTGAACAGGCGAGTTTGCTCGAACAGCCCTTCCAGCGAATTCATCCGCTGGCGGGTTTCATCCCAGCCATTGCTCTGCACCGCCTCTATCAGTGCTTCCACCACGAACAGCGTCACCACCGAACTGTCCCAGGCCGAGGGTGCCTCGATGCGGACGCGAAACGTATGTTCGGCAAAGCGCGAAACGGGGGAGGTCCATTGATCGGTAAAGAGAAGAATGCGGACATTGTTGTCGTGCGCCACCTGTGCCAGCGTCACCATGTCCTGCTCGTAACGGCGAATATCGAAGATCACCAGAACATCGCCCGCATTCATGTTCAGCATATATTGCGGCCATGAGCTGGAATTGGATGACATCAGCGATGTCTTGGGGCGGATGACCTGCATGTGGGTGAAGAAATATTCGGCAATCGCCCCGGTAATGCGACCTCCGACGAAGTAGATGCTGCGTTTTCTGTCGGCCAGAAGGGTGGCGGCATTGTCGAAGGATGCGGTGTCGAGATCGCTCAGCGTATCGCGCAGATTTCCGGTGATGGCATCGGCAAAGCGGTTGAGAATATGCAGGCCCGGCGCGTTGCTGGCCCAGCGGTCATGCTTGGCGATAGGGTTGGAAATCGTGGCTTCGAGCTCCTGATGCAGCCGCCCCTGAAACTCGGCATATCCCTTGAAACCCAGCTTCTGCACCATGCGCGCCACCGTCGGTGTGGAGACGCCGGCATTTTCGGCGACGATGGTGATGCTGCCCAGCCCCGAGACCGGGTAGTTGGCGAGAAGGCTTTCGGCCAGACGCTTTTCGGCACGCGTCAGGGTCTCGTAATGAGCCTGGATAACGTCCGAAACGGTCGCGGCCGAACTGTGCAAATTTTTCCCCTAGCCGAGCTTTTCGCCGGTCTGTTAGCGCTGATTAAGATACGGAGGGGAAAAGGAGTCAATCAAAAAAATGAAGAGAAAATTTCAAAAATCATTTGACACTTTGGCGTGTGTGAAGAATTCTTTTCTAACTGTCGGAGGACAGTGACGTTGAAGCGGGGTACACCATGACGGTGCAAACACAGTTTTTCACAAGCGACGAGGCCGAGCCCGTTGTCGTGGAAAACCCCCTGGCAAAGGGCAGGGTGCTGCTTGTCTGCGAACACGCTTCCCACACGCTGCCCGCTCGCTTCGGCACCCTTGGACTTAGCGAAGAGGTCCGCAAGAGCCATATCGCCTGGGACCCCGGTGCTCTGGCCGTAACCCGCCTTCTGTCAGAGGCTCTGGATGCCACCATCATCTACCAGAATTATTCCCGGCTGATTTACGATTGCAATCGGCCGCCGGAATCGCCTTCCGCCATGCCTGTCACCAGCGAGATTTACGACATTCCTGGCAATGCAGACCTCAGCGAGGCCGAGCGCTTTGCCCGCACGTCTGCGCTCTACATTCCGTTTCACGACCGCATCAGCGAGCTCGTTGCGATCAGGGACGACGTGGTTCTGGTGACGATGCACAGCTTCACGCCTGTCTATTACGGCAAGTATCGCGACGTCGAAATTGGCCTGTTGCACGATACGGATGCGCGGCTGGTGGATGCGATGCTGGATGACATCGCGGGCACAGATTTCAGGGTCGGGCGTAACGAACCCTACGGCCCGGAGGATGGCGTCACGCACACGCTGCGCCTCCACGCGCTGCCAAACGGGCTTTTGAACGTCATGATCGAGGTCAGAAATGACCTGATCCGGAATGAGGAGGGGCAGCGGGCTGCTGCCGATTTTCTGAGTGGTCTTTTGACAAAGGCAATCGCCGCTCACAGCCCTTGAATTCGCTTCGGCGGGAATTGTCCCGCCGGGCAAGAATGCCGTCGCATATCCAAAGAAGGCCATACAGGTCCGGGGTGCGACGTGGGAACAGCAGATGTGCATGGCGTGGTTGAGTTTGACCACCGCGCCGAAACTGGGGCGAAATCGGCCACTTCCGGCTGACGGCCTGTTTTTCTTGATCAGGAGAGAACGGCATGGACACTTCATCATCAGGCGTCAGCTATAAAAAAGCAGACGCATCCTATTTCGAAAAAAGAGGGCTCTCGCGCTACGCGGGTGTCTGGTCGCTGTGGGCGCTGGGCGTCGGCGCGGTCATCTCGGGCCATTTTTCCGGCTGGAACTTCGGCTTTGCTACAGGCGGCTGGGGCGGCATGCTGGTTGCTGGCATGATCATCGCCGTCATGTATTTGGGTCTGACAATGTCCATCGCGGAAATGAGCCCGGCACTGCCCCACACGGGCGCTGCCTACTCCTTCGCGCGCACGGCCATGGGACCCTGGGGCGGCTTCATTACCGGGCTTTGCGAGAACGTCGAATACGTCCTTACACCCGCTGTCATCGTCACATTCATCACGGCCTATGTGAATTCCATTCTGGGGCTCGACCCGGTCTATTCACCGCTTCTATGGGTGCTCTTTTATGTGATCTTCCTCGCACTCAACATCTTCGGACTTGAACTTTCCTTCAAGGTAACGCTGGTCATCACACTGATATCGCTTGCTGTTCTTGTCTTCTTCTGGATCAGCGCCATTCCAAATATGGATTTCTCCCGCTGGGCGCTGAACATCGGCGTTGGCCCGGATGGCGCAGCGGTGGAACTGCCCGAAGGCAATGGCTCCTTCTTCCCCTTCGGTTTCTCCGGTGTTCTTGCCACGCTGCCCTTTGCGGTCTGGCTGTTCCTCGCCATCGAGCAATTGCCGCTGGCGGCGGAAGAATCGGTCGATCCGAAGCGCGATATGCCCAGAGGCATCATTCTCGGCATCATCACGCTGATGATCTCCGCCTTCATGATCGTGCTGCTCAACCCCTCGCTACCCGGCATCGGTGCCTTCCATCTCGGCTCGTCGCTGGAGCCATTGCTAGATGGTTTCAAGGCCGTCTATGGAGACGGTGGCGTGGTACTCCTCGGCTTCGTCGCTCTTACGGGCCTCATCGCCAGCTTCCACACCATCCTTTATGCGCAGGGTCGTCAGATCTATTCGCTGTCGCGTGCGGGTTATTTCCCCACAGTGCTGTCCGTTACGCACTCCAAGTTCAAGACACCGCATGTGGCGATGCTGACAGGCGCCATCGTGGGCCTCAGCGTCATGATGATCATCTGGTTTGCGCTGGGTGCGACCGAAGGCGGCAGCATTATCGGCAGCGTCCTGCTCAACATGGCCGTTTTCGGTGCGATGTTCTCCTACATCATGCAGGCCATTTCCTTCATCATGCTGCGCCGTAACCTGCCTGATATCGAGCGGCCATTCCGCTCGCCGCTCGGTATTCCCGGCGCCGTCTTGACCATCATCATCGCTGTCATAACCTTGCTCTATCAGGTGCAGGACCCGAACTTCACCAAGGGCGTGATCTGGGTGGCGCTGTGGTTTGCGGTTGCCATCGCCTATTTCGCGCTGATCGGCCGTCACCGCCTCATCCTGTCGCCGGAAGAGGAATTCGCACTGGAGCACAAGCAGGCCGCACTCAATGCGGCGGCTTCCAAGGCTTGACCGACAAACAGGGCGACCGGCAACGGTCGCCCCATAAAACAAAGGGAACGAAACGATCATGACGACCACCTACACATTCGACGAGCTGAAAAAAGACGTGGCCGAAGGGCGCATCGATACCGTTCTGGCATGTCTCGTGGATATGCAGGGTCGTTTGATGGGCAAACGCTTCCAGGCGGAATTCTTCGTTGAAAGCGCTTACGAGGAAACCCATAGCTGCAATTACCTGCTGGCCACCGACATGGAGATGGAAACCGTTCCCGGCTACAAATCCACCGGCTGGGACAAGGGCTACGGCGATTATACCTTGAAGCCCGACCTCTCGACGCTGCGCCGCGTGCCGTGGCTGGAAGGTACGGCACTGGTTCTGTGCGATGCCTATGACCACCACACCCATGCCGAAGTCGCCCACTCGCCACGCGCATTGCTCAAGAAGCAGGTCGCGCGTCTGGAGGCGATGGGCCTGAAAGCCTTCATGGCGACCGAGCTGGAATTCTTTCTGTTCGACCAGAGCTTCGAGACCGCTCGCGCCAGCGGCTACCGCGATCTCAATCTCGTCAGCCCCTATAATGAGGACTACCACATCTTCCAGACCACCAAGGAAGAAGAGGTGATGCGCGCCATCAGAAACAATCTGCAAGCCGCTGGCATCCCTATCGAAAACTCCAAGGGCGAAGCTTCGGCAGGGCAGGTCGAACTCAACGTTCGCTATGCCGATGCGCTGACCATGGCCGATCGCCACGCCATCATCAAAAACGCCTGCAAGGAAATCGCCTGGTCCAAGGGCAAGGCCGTTACCTTCCTTGCCAAATGGAATTACGATGCTGCTGGCAGCTCTTCTCATATTCACCAGTCACTGTGGAGCCTGGATGGCAAGACGCCAGCTTTCCTCGACAAAAACGGTGATCACGGCATGTCCGACATGATGCGCCATTACGTGGCCGGTCTTCTGGCCCATGCCAGCGAAACCACGTATTTTCTGGCGCCTTACATAAACTCCTACAAGCGCTACATGGCAGGTACTTTCGCGCCTACCAAGGCGGTCTGGAGCACGGACAACCGCACGGCGGGTTACCGGCTCTGTGGCGAAGGCAGCAAGGGCATCCGCATTGAATGTCGCGTCGGCGGATCGGATATCAATCCGCATCTGGCCATGGCGGCCCTGCTTGCGGCCGGAATTGACGGCATCGAAAACAAGATGGAACTTGAAGCGCAGTTTGAGGGCGACGCTTACGGCGGCAAAGACATCCGCGAAATTCCCAAGACATTGCGGGACGCGACGGATCACCTTAACAATTCCAAAATGCTGCGCTCAGCTTTCGGTGACGACGTCATCGATCACTATGTTCGCGCCGCAAAGTGGGAGCAGGAAGAATACGACCGCCGCGTCACCGACTGGGAAGTCGCACGCGGGTTTGAACGGGCATAACAACTTAGGAAGTAATCAATCATGGTCATGATCCAGAATATCTCGCCCATCGACGGCTCTGTTTATGCCGAGCGTGAGGCGATGTCGCTGGATGCGGCGCGGGGCGTCGTGTTGAAGGCGAAAGCTGCGCAAAAGGCGTGGGCGCGCCACCCGCTGGAAGATCGCGTCCAACTGGTGTTGAAGGGCGTGGCGCGGCTGAACGAGATGGTGGACGAAGTTGTGCCGGAACTGGCGCATATGATGGGCCGTCCCGTGCGTTACGGCGGCGAGTTCAAGGGCTTTAACGAGCGTTCCAATTATGTCGCCTCCATTGCAGCCGACGCGCTGGCGCCACTCGTTATCGAGGAAAGCGGCAATTTCGAACGCCGTATCGAGCGTGAAGCGCACGGCGTGGTCTTCGTTATCGCGCCGTGGAACTACCCTTATATGACCGCGATCAACACGATTGCGCCTGCCCTGATGGCGGGCAACACCGTTGTCATCAAGCACGCGGCGCAGACGCTGCTGGTCGGTGAGCGCATGGTGCGCGCCTTCGTGGAAGCGGGCGTTCCGGATGACGTCTTCGCCAACCTCTTCCTCGACCACCAGACGACGTCGGCGCTGATTGCCGAGAGCCTGTTCAATTTCGTCAACTTCACCGGCTCTGTCGAAGGCGGTCGGGCCATCGAGCGGGCGGCGGCTGGGACCTTTACGGGCTTGGGTCTTGAACTCGGCGGTAAGGACCCTGGCTACGTCATGGAAGATGCAGATCTCGATGCAGCGGTCGATACGTTGATGGATGGCGCGACCTTCAATTCCGGGCAGTGCTGCTGCGGTATCGAGCGCATCTACGTCAATGAATCGCTGTTCGACGCCTTCGTGGAAAAGTCCGTCGCATGGGTGTCCAACTACAAGCTGGGCAATCCGCTGGAGCAGGAAACGACGCTGGGGCCAATGGCCAACAAGCGTTTTGCCAAGGTGGTGCGCCAGCAGATGGCCGATGCCGTATCGAAGGGCGCGAAGGCGCTGGTCGATCCCAAGCTGTTTGCCGCTGATGATGGCGAAGGTGCCTATGTCGCGCCGCAGATCCTCATCGATGTCGATCATTCCATGGAATTCATGAAGGAGGAAACCTTCGGCCCTGCCGTCGGCATCATGAAGGTGAAAAACGATGACGAAGCCATCCAGCTGATGAACGACAGCAAATATGGTCTGACAGCATCGCTGTGGACGCAGGACGCTGAGCGGGCAGGGCGTATCGGTCGAGAGATCGAGACCGGCACCGTCTTCATGAACCGCGCCGATTATCTCGATCCTGCTCTGTGCTGGACCGGTGTGAAGGAAACCGGACGCGGCGGTTCGCTCTCCGTCCTCGGCTTCCAGAACCTGACGCGCCCGAAATCCTACCATCTGAAGAAAGTCACGAAATGAACATCGTCGCAAACTGGAGCTACCCGACCCCGATCAAGATGGGACGTGGCCGCATCAAGGAACTGGCGGATGCCTGCAAGACGCTAGGCATCAAGAAACCGCTGCTGGTCACGGATCGCGGTCTTGCCGGAATGGCGATCACCGGCCATGCGCTGGATATTCTGGAAGAAGCCGGTTTGGGCCGTGCCATCTTTGCAGACGTCGATCCAAATCCGAACGAGATCAACCTAGAAGCAGGCGTCAAAGCCTTCAAGGATGGCGGCCATGATGGCGTTGTCGCCTTCGGCGGCGGCTCCGGCCTCGATCTTGGCAAGGCGGTCGCGTTCATGGCAGGCCAGACCCGCCCGGTCTGGGATTTCGAGGATATCGGCGATTGGTGGACGCGTGCCAACTCCGATGGCATCGCGCCCATCGTTGCCGTTCCAACCACGGCAGGCACCGGCTCGGAAGTTGGCCGAGCCAGCGTCATCACCAACTCCCAGACGCATGTGAAGAAGATCATCTTCCATCCGAAATTCCTGCCCGGCGTGGTCATCTGCGATCCTGAACTGACGGTCGGCATGCCCAAGGCAATTACCGCAGGCACCGGCATGGATGCCTTTGCCCATTGCCTCGAAGCCTATTCCTCGCCCTTCTTCCACCCCATGAGCCAGGGGATCGCGCTCGAAGGCCTGCGTCTCGTCAAGGAATATCTGCCGCGCGCTTACAAGGACGGCACGGATATCGAGGCCCGCTCCAACATGATGGCCGCTGCCGCCATGGGTGCCGTTGCCTTCCAGAAGGGTCTCGGCGCCATCCATTCGCTGTCGCACCCCATTGGCGCGGTCTACAACACCCACCACGGCATGACCAACGCCGTCGTCATGCCCGCCGTCCTTCGTTTCAACCGCCCTGTCATCGAAGACAAGATCGCCCGCGCCGCAGCCTATCTCGGCCTCGAGGGCGGGTTCGATGGCTTCTATGATTACGTGCTTGAGCTTCGCGAAGAGCTTGGCGTGCCGGAAAGCTTGACCGCCATGGGCATCAAGCCCGATCGCTTGGATGAATTGGTGGCAGAGGCGATCAAGGATCCAAGCTGTGGTGGCAACCCGGTGGAAATGACGGCTGAGAATACGAAAGCGCTGTTTCTGGAGTGCTTTTGATATGTATGAAATCGTAAGGCTATCGGGTGTGGCTGCCCCCCCCTGTTCTTCCCGACATCTCCCCCACAGGGGGGGAGATTGGACGGGGGCTTGCTCACCACCCC
>UCJU01000004.1:425154-428181 GCA_900472925.1 Hyphomicrobiales bacterium | reverse complement strand
TTTCCATCCCCCCACCCCGCCCAAGGGCGGTGCTGCGGCCCTCCCCCAGGGAAGGGCCTCACGCCCCTCGCGGGGCGACTTGGTTTCACCGCCGTCGCGCAAGCGCTCGGGCGGTGCCTCTTATGAGATACTACCGCCAAAGTCCGTGATGAAGTAATTGATAACGTCGTTTGGAAGGTCACTGTCCAGCAGAACGTACATTGCGGATGGCTCTCCTCGAACTGCGAATCCAGATATGTTCATTTTCCAAACGGGGCGTTGTCGCACCACCATCACCGCCCCAAGGTTCGGACTACATACGATCCGATCAATAACTATCCGAAGGATGGCAGAGAGACGAATACGTAGCTCGTGCCGACTGTTTTCGTCGCATGCGTGGAGTTGGCCGGATATCGAGGTTGCCTCAGTCAATTTTGCAACGATGTCCGGATCGGCAGACAGTATTGCGGCGTCTGTTTTGGCGGATTTCAGCTCCCGTTTTTTCTCTTTGAGGGACAATGCGATCTCTTTGAAACGTGTAACGGCCGCGTCATCCCCCGTTTCAACCAATTCCAGTAGTCGTCTCCGTCTATTGTCCAAGTGATGGACTTCCGCGGCGAGGGCATCTAGTTTCGCTTCGACCTTGGGTGTCGCGTCGTCAAGCGACGCAAACGCTTGAATGTCGATTGAGCCAAGGCCTCGAATGACGGTGTCTTCCAAGTGATCAACACGCCACGCCCGGCGGTTGTCGCACCCAAGGTTGCGTTTATTCCTGTCACAACGCAAGTATATTCCGCCCTTCGGTGGCTTTCCCTTGTTCACCACGTGCATAGGGCCGCTGCACGTGCCGCATTTGGCAAGCCCACGCAGGATGTGCGCGCCGGCCTTTCCTCGACGGCCCGCAGTCTGGCCACGCCGATCCGACAAAGCCTTCTGCGCTCGCCAGAACGTTTCAACCTCGATTACGCGGGGATAATAGTCTTGGATGGGGTCGCCATCAGGTTGCCGATTGCTTGCCTTGTGAGTGCCAGTATGAGGTTGATATTCGCCGATGACTGCGCGGCTTGTCACGATCTTGGCAACGCTTGAGGTTTGCCACCCTATGGAAGGATGCTTACGCTTTTCGCTAGCTTTGAAAGGGAGGATGCCGTCTCCATTCAAGCGGCTAACGATCTCCCGTCGACCAAATCCCTCAATGGTCTCTCGGAACACCCGTTTTACGATCTCAACGCGGTCAGCGCGTTCGACGAACCTACCATCGCGAACCTCCAGCCATTCAGGGCACCTCGGTGTAATGGGCTTCCCATCGTGCCGGGCTTCCTCCTTCTTTTGTTTCCAGGCTTCTCCAACTCTTTCGCTCTTCAAACGACTTTCATCATGGGCGCGTGCCATGACGGCGAGGGATATGATCAGGGGAGTCCAGTCTTGGCGCAGGCGGGAGGCCGAATACTCCTGTCCATCGCTGAGGGTAACTACGATAACGCCAGCTTGTATAAGTGCAAATAGCTGGGTTGCAGCATCGATGACGGTTTCACGGGATAGGCGATCAAGGCTCTCCACGATAAGATATGAGCCCCGTTCGATTTTGCCGTCCTCGACCATTTGCAGGAATAAACGAAGAGCGCCTGTCGTACGATTGGCACCGTGATAGGCACTGATTCCCAAGTCACGGAGTGAGTCGTCTAGGACAAGGTTGCGCTCGTTCGCCCATACCGCCGCCTTGGCGGCCTGCCGGCGGAGGGAATCGCCCTGAGCCTGTTCCGGGGTAGAAAATCGAATGTAGGAATAAGCTTTTGGCATGAATTTAATTCCCTATTATACTGCTTTGGAATTAATGTAGCATAGTTTCCTGATGGTCGGCCCGCCCGGCTCGGGCAAATCCATGCTCGCCTCACGCCTTCCCTCTATTCTGCCGCCGCTGTCAGCCGCAGAATTGCTGGAGGTTTCCATGGTCCATTCCATCGCGGGTCAACTCTCCGGCGGTAAACTGTCGGATCGACGACCTTTCCGCACCCCGCATCATTGCGCCACCATGGCGGCCCTTGTCGGCGGTGGCCTGCGCGCCCGGCCGGGCGAGGCGTCGCTTGCCCATCACGGTGTGCTGTTCCTGGATGAATTCCCGGAATTTTCGCCCCAATCTCTGGATGCTCTGCGCCAACCGCTGGAAACCGGCGAATGCATCATTGCCCGCGCCAACCACCGCGTCAGCTATCCCGCCGAAATCCAGCTCGTCGCTGCCATGAATCCGTGCAAATGCGGCATGGCGGGTGAGCCCGGCTTCACCTGCGCTCGCGGTCCGCGCTGTGTCACGGATTATCAGCAGCGCATTTCCGGCCCGCTGATGGATCGCATCGATATCCGCATTGAAGTTCCCGCAGTCTCGGCGGCAGACCTCATCCGCCCCATGGCCGCCGAAGCCAGCGCCGATGTCGCCAGACGCGTCGTTCGCGCTCGTGATCTGCAACAGGACCGCTTTGCCGTCGCAGGTTTCACCGGCATCCGCACCAATGCCCGCTGTTCCACGGCGCTGATCGAAAAATTCGGTGAACCCGATGCCCCAGGCCTGCAACTGCTCCGCGACGCCGCCGAAAAACTGAAATTCTCGGCCCGAGGCTACCACCGCATCCTCAAGGTCGCCCGCACACTGGCCGATCTGGACGACAAGGCAACCGTCACCCGCATTCACCTGGCCGAAGCCATTTCCTATCGCATCGCCGGTGAACGATTGACGGCGGCGGCGTGAGGGGGGACGTCCTGAACGCAATGGCCCTGGCCCTGACCGTCGAGTAGAGCGCAGGTGTTTATAAAGACGTGGATTGCACGGCTGGATCAGTCGAGCCCTCCTCTTGCGGTCACCCTCCGACAGGCTCGGGATAACGGCTGACGTCAGCGGGTGGGTAACCCCCCTCTGTCCTGCCGGGCATCTCCCCCTCAAGGGGGGAGATCGACTCGCCGCGCGCTCCCGCCCATCTCGACTGTCTTGCAGGAGTGAGGTGTTGCGGATGGAATGATGCGTCCGCGCCCAGCCAATCTCCCCCCTTGAGGGGG
>UCJU01000004.1:0-425128 GCA_900472925.1 Hyphomicrobiales bacterium | reverse complement strand
AGGACAGAGGGGGGTGAACCCCGCCCGCTGACCTCACCCATTATCGCGCTTGAATATCCAGTCATGATCCGGGTGGTTCTGGAAGCGCCATTTGCGCATCGGGCCGGCCATGACGTTGAGGTAGTACATTTCGTACCCGTAGGGCGCGCCGCAGGGGTGATGCCCCTTGGGCACCAGCACGACATCCCCATCGGAAACCGCCATGGTTTCGTCCAGCGAACCATCCTCCGTGAACACCCGCTGGAAACCAAAGCCCTTGTTAGGATTAAGGCGGTGGTAGTAGGTTTCTTCCAGATAGGTCATGTCGGGGAAGTTATCCTCGTCATGCCGATGCGGCGGATAAGACGACCAGTGGCCGGAGGGGGTGAAGACTTCCGTGACCAGCAGGCTATCGGCCACATCGCGGTCTTCCATGGCAATGGGGAAGATGTAGCGGGTGTTGGCACCCTTGCCGCGCTCGCTGAGTGAAATGCCAGAGGGGCCGATGATCTGCGCTTTCCTGCCGGGCTTGCCCGGTGCGGTGCAGACGCCGATGGTGCAATCTGTCGTGGCTTCGACCGACCATGACGATCCGGCGGGAATATAGACGCAATGTGGCGGCTTGCGCTCGAAGACGTTCATGCGGTCGCCGAGTTCGCCTAACTGCTTGTCTTCAGACGATACCTCCGCCTTGCCTTCCACCAAGACAAGGATGACTTCCGTTTCTCCTGTTTGCTCGCTTGCGGTTTCGCCCGGTTTCAGCCGGTAGAGACCGAAACCGACATAGCCCCATTCCGCACTTTCGGGTGTGATGTCGTGGACCTTGCCGGTTTTCCCGGTGGGCTTGCGCAGCAGATTGGCCATCGTCGTCTCCTTTGATCAGGCTTTATCAAGCCCGGCTTGCCTGGCGAAATCCCTTAAGGATTTTAGGCCAAGGCTTTGATATTCGAAGGGGTTGCGGACATCAGGGTCCTGCTCGGCCTCGATCACCAGCCAGCCGCTGTAATCATGCTCGGCGGCAATTTTCAGGACGGATGGAAAGTCGACGCCGCCTTCCGTATCGCCGGGAACGGTAAACACACCGCGACGCACACCTTCGAGGAACGAAAGCTTTTCGTTGCGCACTTGCGCTGCAATCTCTGGCCTGACGTTCTTCGCGTGGATGTGGCCGACGCGGGCCATGTGATTGCGGGCGAGACGTGCGGGATCCCCGCCACCGAATAGCGTGTGGCCGGTGTCCAGCAACAGCTTGGTGTGCGGGCCGGTGTTTTCCATCAGGCGGTCGATCTCATCTTCGCTCTCGATGATAGTGCCCATGTGGTGATGGTAGACGAGGGCGATACCCTGCCCGGCTGCGAATTTCGCGAGCGCTTCCACACCAGCGCCGAAAGTCGCCCACTCGCCATCGGCAAGCTTGGGACGGTCATTGACCGGCTTTTCGTCATCGCCGTGAATGGCATTCGAGGTTTCGCAAACAATGATAACCTTCGAGCCCATGGCTTTCAGAAGATCGAGCGCGGGCTGCATGGCCGCCTTCTCGTCTTCGATGGAATGGGTCAGCAGGTTGAGCGAGTGCCAACCCGAAACGAAGCGCAGATTACGTGGCTCCAGAACCGTTTTCAGCGCATCCGGCTGCTGTGGAAATTTATGGCCCTTTTCGATGCCGTCGAAACCGATTTTCGAGGTTTCATCCAGGCATTGCTCAAGGCTGATATGGGCGCCCAGCGTGCGGTCGTCATCATTGCTCCAGGCGATGGGATTGGTGCCGTAAAGGATCATCTTACTGTCTTTCCTTCAACGCGGCTTCGTAAGCGGCGCGTGCATTGTTGACTTCTGTGCGCTCGGACACCTCAGGCACTGCCACATCCCACCAGTAACCACCGGCATCCGGGGTCGGGTATGGGTCGGTGTCGATGACGATGACGGTTGTGACCGTCGCCTCGCGCGCCGCGTTCAAGGCTGTTTCCAGTTCCGCAATCGAGGACACCTTGTGAGCATCCGCGCCCATGCTGGCGGCGTGGGCGGTAAAATCGATGCCGATGGGGTTGGTGTGGTTGGTGTGGGCGTAGAGATTGTTGAACTCCGCGCCGCCTGTGCCCATTTGCAGCCGGTTGATGCAGCCATAACCTCTGTTATCGGTGATGACGAGGGTGATCTTCACGCCCATCGCAACCGCAGTCGCAAGCTCGGAATTCATCATCATATAGGAGCCGTCGCCGACCATGACGATCACGTCACGATGCGGCTGCGCCATCTTGATGCCGAGGCCACCGGCGATTTCGTACCCCATGCAGGAGAAGCCGTATTCCATGTGGTAAGACAGCGGCAGCTTGGCCTTCCAGAGCTGATGCAACTCGCCCGGCATGGTGCCCGCCGCGCACATGACGACGGTGTTGTCACGAGAGGCGCGTTGCACAGCGCCGATAACCTGCATGTCCGTTGGCAGGCTGTTGGCTTCGGTCGGTGCTGCAGTTACGGCATCGGCCTTTGCAAACCATTGTTGTTTCAATTCAGTATCAGACGCTGTAAAACGATGATGTCCCAAGGCGTTGGACAGCTTTTCCAGACCCACCTTGGCATCCGCCGTGAGGCTGATGGCATTGTGCTTGGCGCTGTCATAGGGCTGGACGTTGAGGGCCAGCAGCTTGCGATCAGGGTTTTTGAACAGCGCCCAGGAGCCGGTGGTGAAATCCTGAAAGCGGGTACCGATGCCGAAAACGAGATCTGCCTTTTCGGCGATGGCGTTGGCGCTATCTGCGCCCGTCACACCCACGGGGCCGAAGTTCAGCGCGTGGTCCCAGGCGAGAGCGGATTTGCCCGCCTGTGTTTCGACGACCGGAATGGAGTGCGTTTCGGCAAAGCGTTTCAACGTTTCTGTTGCGCCAGAGAAATGCACGCCGCCACCGGCGACGATGACGGGGTTCTTGGCGGCTTTCAACGCGGCAACGGCTTCATCGAACTCGGCGACATCAGGCTCAGGGCGGCGCTGGCGCCAGACTTTTTTCTCAAAAAAACTGGCCGGATAATCATAGGCTTCCGCCTGCACATCCTGACAGAAGGCGAGCGTGACAGGGCCGCAATCGGCGGGATCGGTCAGGGTGCGCATGGCGCGTGGCAAGGCAGTCAGAAGCTGTTCGGGCCGCGTGATGCGGTCGAAATAACGGCTGACGGGCTTGAAGCAATCATTGGCGGAAACGGTGCCATCGCCGAAATCTTCGATCTGCTGCAACACCGGGTCCGGCCCGCGATTGGCGAAGACATCGCCGGGGATGAGCAGGACGGGCAAGCGATTGACATGGGCCAGCGCCGCAGCCGTGACCATGTTCGTCGCGCCTGGGCCGATGGAGGACGTGACGGCCATGGCGCGGCGACGGCCGAGTTGTTTTGCGTAAGCGATCGCCGCATGCGCCATGGACTGTTCGTTTTGGCCGCGATAGGTCTTCAACTCATCGCGAATGCCATAGAGAGCCTCACCGATACCGGCGACATTGCCGTGACCGAAGATGGCCCAGACACCGGCGATATAGGTGTCACCGTCCTCATTCATCTGCGCGGCCAAATAGCGCACCATTGCCTGCGCTGCCGTCAAACGTAGTGTCGTCACGCTGCCTCTCCCTTGTTTCCTGCGGCCCGTGCCTCATCCCATATGCGGCAAAGCGCGCTGTAGCGCTCCGCCATTTGAGCGACGGCCTCCGCATCGCTCATCTTGCCGGAAAGCCAAGCCCTCCCGGCATCCGCAAAGATCGTCCGGCCCACGGCAAAGCCTTTGACCAGATCGAAACCGGCTGCCAGACGGAAGCTTTCCTCCAGCTCCGCCTGTGGCGCATCGAGACCGAGGACGACGATACCACGGAGGTAAGCGTCGTTGCGCTTTACCGCGTCGGTCGCGTTCTTCCATGCCGCCTTGCTCTTCATCGGTTCCAGCTTCCACCAGTCGGGATAGACGCCGATCTCGTAGAAGCGGTCGATGATCTTGGCTGTCGTCGTGTCATCCACCGGGCCGACTTTGGACGGGATGACCTCCAGCAGAAGTTCCAGCCGGTTGCGACGGGCGGCCTGGAAGAGGCGAAGCACCGTATCTTCCTGCTCCTTGCGCAAGCCCTCGGCATCGTCAGGATGATAGAAGCACAGGACTTTGACGACATTGTTGGCTGGCCATTCGTTCAGCCCGCCGAAATCGAGGCCGAGTTCCGGTTCCAGCGTCAGGGGTCGGGAGCCCGGCCATTCAACGGGACGGCCAATCCACAAATCGGTGCCGCTGGCTTCGTAAAGCGCATCACGCCCCAAGCGGCTGTCGCAGAGAATGCCGTACCCGGCTTGGCCGCCGGACACCTGAAGGGCTGCTTTCAGGCAAAGCTTTTTGAACTCGCCAATTTTGTCATGCGCAACGTTGGCCTCATCCGCCATGGCTTCCAGTTGCATGCGGTGGTCGAAGGCGAAGACGCGCATGGTGTTCCAGTCACCCTTGCGGTTCGTGGCCCAATGCACCTGCTCCAGTGCCTCGTCCTTGCGCAGCGCCTTGTTCTTGATGCCGGTGCGGAAGAAATATTGCAGCTCTTCCCAGCTGGGGTAGGCGGGTGTGCAGCCGTGGCGGGAGACGGCAAAGGCACCGCAGGCATTGGCGTATTTCAGCGTTGTCGGCCAGTCTTCGCCACGCAGCCAGCCGCGAAACAGACCCGCCATGAAGCCATCACCGGCACCCAGCACGTTGAAGACCTCGATCGGGAAGCCCTCTCCGGATTCCCCGTCATCGAGACTGGCTGGAATGTCGCCCGGAAACACGGACGCGCCCATGGGACCACGCTTGCAAACCAGGGTCGCATTGGACACCTTACGAACCGCCTTCAGCGCTTCCAGCGTATCGGTGGAGCCACCGGCAATGTGGAATTCCTCTTCCGTCCCGACGATGAGGTCGAACAGATGCAGCGTCGATTGCAATTTGGCAGTGACCTTCTCAGACTCCACAAAACGGCTTTCGCCATCGCCGTGACCTGCGACGCCCCAAAGGTTGGGGCGGTAATCAATATCGAGCGCTGTCTTGGCACCGTTGTCCCGCGCCAGCCGCAGCGCCTTTAGAACCGCAGCTTCGGTCTTCGGGTTGGACAGATGCGTACCGGTGGCGCAGACGCAACCGGCATCGGCGATGAAGGCCGGATCGATATCGTCTTCACACAGCGCCATATCGGCGCAGTTTTCGCGATAGAAGATCAGCGGAAATTGCGACTGGTCGCGGATGCCGAGCAACACCAGTGCCGTCAGGCGTTCCGGGTCGGTCTTCACGCCTCTGATGTCGACACCTTCGCGCACCAACTGTTCGCGGATGAAGCGGCCCATGTGCTCGTCACCCACGCGGGTGATGACGGCGGTCTTCAGACCCAGACGCGCGCCACCGGCGGCAATATTGGTGGGGGAGCCGCCGATATATTTGTTGAAGGAGGACATATCCTCCAGTCGCCCGCCGACCTGCGCGCCGTAAAGATCGACCGACGAACGGCCAATGGTAATGAGATCGAGTTTTTTCACGACCGTCCTCCCTCGCTATCACGCGAATCCTGCCTCTGGAATGACACTCCACCATCATTCCATTTCGGGCTATTTTTGGACTATAAATTCCATTTTTTGTGTTTTCAACATAAATATTCAATTTTGGCGGTGCGTGCCGACCCCTACCGCCAATGCGATTGCAACACACAAGGTGGCCGAAAGCGAGCGGAATGCGCCGAAATCCACCTCTGATACCGCAAGGATCGTGGCGCCAAGCTTGTGCATTGGGCTGACCGCCGTGTCGGTCATGGCGATCACCGGAATGTGGCGGGAAAGACTTGACGATACGAGGTCCATCGTCTCTGCCGAGTAGGGCGAAAAGGTGATGGCCAGCACCACATCGCCAGAGCGGATGGCGCTTTCATTGTGCAGTTGCCCGACCGATGCGTGCAGCATGGCCGGGACGCCCATTTTCTCGAAGGCATAGGCGAGATAGGTGGCGACGGCAAAGGAGCGGCGCAGACCGATGATGTGGATGATCCTGGCTTGCGACAGCACGCGAATGGCTGTTTCAAACTCCTGCGGATCGACAGTTTTCAGAACGTTTTCGAGCGACGCACGGCCCGCATCCACGAACTCGGCCAGAAGCAGCGCGCCGCCATCTTCGCCATTGTCCCGCAGGTTGCTGAGCCGCGTCGTGTAATCCGGCCAGCCGCCGCCGGTATAGTGTTCGCGAAACAGGCGCTGCATGTCCGAAAAACCGGAAAAACCCATGATCTGGCTGAAGCGCATGATGGCCGACGGCTGGACGCCAGCACTTTCCGCCAGTTCAGCGACTGTGGACACCGCGATGCGGTCGGCATGCGAAGCGACGTAATCGGCGCATTGACGAAGACGTTTCGGCAGGCTGCCGCTTATCTCCAGCAAACGCTCCCGAAAAGCTTCGACCGTGGCCGGTGCCGCATTGTCGCTCATGATATCCCCCTCATATTTTCCATCCCCATGACAATATGGAATATCCATTCCAAAAAAAATCACAAGCATTCCATGACGATTCACCGGGTGACAGTGAAGGCCCGACATGGCATAGGGACGCCAAACCTCCAGCTTATCGGTTAGACCTCCATGATCCGCATCGAAAACATCAGCAAATCCGCCAGCCATCGCATCCTCTTCATCGAGGCATCGGCAGCCCTCAACCGCGGAGAAAAAGTCGGTCTGGTCGGCCCCAATGGTGCAGGAAAGACAACGCTGTTTCGCATGATTACGGGCCAGGAGCAGCCGGACGAAGGTCAGGTGGCTGCCGACAAGCATGTCTCCATCGGCTATTTCAATCAGGATGTCGGTGAAATGGCAGGCCGCAGCGCGGTGGCCGAAGCCATGGAAGGTGCAGGCCCCGTCAGCGCCGTTGCGACCGAACTGCGTGAACTCGAAGCCCGCATGGTCGACCCTGATCAACTGGATCAGATGGATGAGATCATCGAGCGTTACGGCGAGGTGCAGGCGCGTTACGAGGAACTTGACGGCTATTCGCTTGAGGGACGCGCGCGCGAGGTTCTGGCGGGTTTGAGCTTCAGCCAGGAGATGATGGACGGCGATGTCGGCAAGCTGTCCGGCGGCTGGAAGATGCGCGTGGCGCTGGCCCGCATTCTGTTGATGCGGCCAGATGTGATGCTGCTCGACGAACCGAGCAACCACCTGGACATCGAAAGCCTGATCTGGCTCGAGAACTTTCTGAAGACCTATGACGGCGCGCTGTTGATGACCTCGCATGACCGCGAATTCATGAACCGCATCGTCAACAAGATCATCGAAATTGATGCGGGATCGCTGACCAGCTACACCGGCGACTACGGCTTTTACGAGCAGCAGCGCGCGCAGAACGAAAAGCAGCAGCAGGCGCAGTTCGAGCGCCAGCAGGCGATGCTGGCGAAGGAAATCAAGTTTATCGAGCGCTTCAAGGCCCGCGCCTCGCACGCATCGCAGGTGCAGAGCCGTGTGAAGAAGCTGGAAAAGATAGACCGCGTCGAGCCGCCGAAGCGCAGACAGACGGTTGCCTTCGATTTTCAGGCGCCACCGCGTTCGGGCGAAGATGTCGTATCCCTGAAGCAGGTACATAAGGCTTACGGCCAGCGGACAATCTACGAAGGTCTGGATTTCATGATCCGCCGCAAGGAGCGCTGGTGCATAATGGGCGTGAACGGCGCGGGAAAATCCACGCTTCTCAAGCTGATCGCCGGCACGGCGGAACCGGATGTGGGCAGCGTGAATGTCGGAGCCAGCGTCAAGCTCGGCTATTTC
Source organism: Hyphomicrobiales bacterium (assembly GCA_900472925.1). Classification (GTDB taxonomy): domain Bacteria; phylum Pseudomonadota; class Alphaproteobacteria; order Rhizobiales; family Rhizobiaceae; genus Agrobacterium. Next base: position 417,364 of record UCJU01000004.1, on the reverse strand, counting down.
GCCCAGCACTCCATGGACTTGCTGGACGGTGATGCGACGATTTTGCAATGGCTGGAGCAGCGTTTCCCCAAGGCGGGCCAGGCACCATTGCGCGCTCTATCGGGCTGCTTCGGTTTTTCCGGCGATGATGTCGACAAGAAATGCCGGGTTCTATCAGGCGGTGAAAAGGCGCGTCTGGTCATGGCCGCAATGCTGTTCGATCCGCCGAATTTTCTTGTTCTGGACGAACCGACCAACCACCTTGACCTCGACACCAAGGAGATGCTGATCAAGGCGCTCAGTGAATATGAAGGCACGATGCTCTTCGTATCGCATGACCGTCACTTTCTTGCGGCCCTGTCCAACCGTGTACTGGAACTGACACCGGAGGGCATTCACCAATATGGCGGCGGATACGTGGAATATGTCGAGCGCACGGGTGCCGAGGCACCGGGACTGATGAAGGCATAAAAAATGCGGCCACCAGGGCCGCATCTTGAGTTATTCGAGCACTGGCACTCTAGTTGAGTGTTTCCCAGTTGCTTCGCACATCTGAGGCCGATCTGCTGAGATGCACATGGGCATCTACATGGTCGACCCAATCCAACGGGATCACATGGTGTTTGCCGTCGTCGGAGTCGGTCTTGGTCAACTTGATCCGGCTCTGGCCATCCAGGTGATCGACAGTGCCTACATGGCTACCGTCTGCGGAACGCACTTCCATGTGCTCACGAATTTTATCTTCAGAAATCATTTCTGCTTCCTCCGTTGTTTCTTCGATCTGCATGGAGGAAATGAGAATGAGCCGATTTCGTTCCCGCTAAAATAAAGCGTCCGCGAAAAGATCATCGTCGTCCGAAGCCGCAGGCTGGCTCGGCGCGCTGTCGCTTTTATGCGACGTCGAGGCGTTGCCGGGCAGGAAGCGAAGGTGAATGTCTCGCTCTTGAGCCATAGTGTAAAGCTTGTAGACCTGGGAACTGAAAGGGCTGATCTTTTCCGCAAATCCCGATACATCGGCCTCGAAACCCTGCGGCAACTGCGCAGCAATCTGGCAACATTCGTTGAAGGTGTTGCCGAGTTCGCTCTGAAAATCGAGGGTGACAACAGCCGAGCTGATACGGCTGAAAACGGCTTGTCCCTCAACAGCGAGAGCATCGATACCGCTTGCCATCTGTGCTTTCGAGTTGCGCACGGTTTCCAAAGCCTCGTTCAAGGGGGCTGCGAGGTCGGCGGAGAGACCGCCTGCTTGCTGGGTCAATTGCTGCGTGGTGGTCTCGACCCGGTGCAATTCCTCGACGATGGCATCGGCAGGCGTTTCCAGCTTGGCTGCGAACAATCGCATTTCACCGCTGACCACGTTGACGGATCGTCCGGCATCGCCCAGCTTCGAGCAGCGAAGGTTGGAGTTCAGCGCCATATAGTGGATGTCGATTTTGATGGACCGCAAAATTTCGATGCCGCGGGACAGTTCCTGCGCACTGGTGGTAACGGACGATACGACACCGTCGGCCTCGGCGCTGCTTTCCTGAACGCGGGCGACCAGATTGCAGGCTTCCAAGATACCCTGCTCCATCAAAGCCAGGACGTTGCGATCGCCATTGGAAGTTCTATCGACCAGTTCGTCGCGCAGCGAGAGAATACGCGCCGCATCATCGGCAAAGCTGGAAATGCTGTTGAATATCTTGCCACAATCGCGGTGGAAATCGGCAGCCGTTTCATCCATCTGGGCGCTTGCCAATTGCAAAACCGCTTCCTTCAGCACCTCATATTCGGAAGTGCTCAGCGCCTTGCCCTCGGGAGACGATACGAAGTCGTCCATGAGTTGAAGCATGCTTTGGATATGCTCGATGCGCTGGCGCGTGATATCCCCGATCTGCAGGGACGACAGGACGGAGCCGATCTTGCCCTGAACCGTCTGGGCGATCTTCTTCACCTGCGCGGCGATATCCATCATTTCCTGATGCTGCTGGGAAATGCGGGCAGAGTTTTCGTTAAGACCGGAGATGATCTTTGGAATGGTGGAATCGAAATCCGCCTTTGTGCTGGATGAAAAGGACAGGGCCATGATCAACTGCTTGCGCATGACATCGAGGTTCTTCGCAAAACGTCCGACTTCATCGGCACCGGACTGAATGCGCTCGCGTATCTCGTCGGCAAAACCTGCGAATTCCGCAAGACCGGCACCTGTGATCTTGACCGTGGTGGCGAAGGTCTTGAGATAACGGATGGTCTCGTGAATATCATCGATATGTTCGCCCGTAGAGGCGCACATATCGGCCAGCGACTTGAAGCCAGCCTGACGACGTTCTTCCGTTTTCGGCAGTTGCGCAAGATCATCGATTGTCTTGCGCAGACCGTCGACGTTATTTTTGGCGGCCTTGCCATCCAGCGTTCCGGTCATGCCATCGAGGATGCCGGTGAGGTTGCCGAGAATGTCCATGACGGAAACGAGAACGGCGCCGCCATCAAGAAATCTCTTCTCGATCTTTGCATGGGCAGCGGTCAACTTGGCACTCAATTCGGCCTGCTGATCCAGTTTGTAGGTCGCATTGGATTTATGCAAAGTATTCATCGTCGTTTCCCGATCTTGCGTTATGGGTGAACGCTAATCGGATTTGGAAAACGACAGGTGAATCAAAGCCGTTTTCGGCCACCAATTGCCAATTACAGTTAACACTTGGCTACACCGGCGGTTGATAAAACCAGCGCAATTTTACGCGCATCTATTTCGCGGTTCCCGGTAATAGCAAAGGCGCTATGGGGCTGTGTGCCGGAATGTGAGATTGAACCGCACGCGCCCTGCCGCGTCATGCGTTCCTTCTTTCAAGGGCATGATGCCGTGATAGAACAGGCGGGACGGGCCACCCCACACAACGACGTCGCCGTGGGTCAGCGGATATTTACGCACCGGATCACCACGATTGATACCGCCGAACTGGAAGGTTGCAGGCAGGCCGAGGGAGATCGACACGATGGGATTGGTGAAATCCTTTTCGTCCTTGTCCTGATGGAGCGACATTTTTGCGCCGGGCTCGTAACGATTGATCAGGCAGGCATTCGGCACGAAGTCCGGGTACCCGGCATACTTCGCAGCGCCGGTGGCAAGAGACAGGAAACTCTCAGGCATGGCTGGCCAAGGTTGACCGCTCTCCGGGTCGGTCTTCTGATAGCGATAGCCTTTGCGATCCGTCACCCAGCCGAAGGGGCCGCAATTGGTCATCGCCACGGACATGGAAAATCCGCCGGGTGTGACCATGTGGCGGAACGGTGCCGTTGCGGAGATGCGTTCGATCTGCACCAGCAGGTCATCGGCCTTTTCGAGCGCATAGCGCCGCAGCAACCACGCGCCCTGCGCCATGTCTTCTTTCGATGTCTCAAGGCCCGAGAACAGATCATCCATCATGCCGGAACGCCTTGCGCTATTTCCGTGACGGATGGGTGGAGCAGCGGGCGATATCCGGCTTTCAGGGCGCGCAATGTCGAGGGCGGCGTCAGCAGCCCATCTACGAATGGCAGGGTCTTCGCGTGTTCGTAGCCTTGCGCGCGCCAACGATATGGCTGGCCCTTCATGGTGAGATAGGCATTGCCGCCTGCCGTAATCATCGCGCCATCCGGCAACTCATCCAAAGGGGAAAGCAGCATGTTGACGCGCTTGCGTCGCGACTGAAGCCTTTCTTTGTGGAGGACGGCGTCGATATCTGCAGCACTCGGCAGAGGTTTGCCGTTTCCCTTTGCCCATGCGGCCCGGAACAGATCCGCATCCTGCCTGCGGCACTGAAAGCAGGGACGATGCCCCGCGGCCAGTGCCGTTGCCTCGTCGAAAAAGAAAAGCTCGGTCCAGCTTCGCGTCGCCATGACGTCACGGCGGGTATTCCTGTACTCGCAACTGCAAACGAGCCAAGCCTTGGATGTCCAGCGCTTTGCCGTCAGTGTTCTTGTTTCGGGATCATGGATGATGCCGCGATTGCCTGTGAAAAGACCGCGCATGGGTAGATCGATAATATCACCAAACGGATCGACGCGATTTTGTAGCGGCATGTTCTTCCCCTGACGACCCTCAGCACCTGAGCCAGATCATATGTAAAAAAAGACGATTTTAGGGAGATGCGGAGCAGTTATCGCGGCGTAAATGCGGCGTTAAGCACAATGGTCCATACCGTATTGGAGATTTCGTGGCCATGCCGTCACCGCTTGAGAAGGTTCGCCCCCAATGCCCGCTCCCGAGATGCGCCGGAAGTTGTTTTCCCATGACAGGCCCGACATCATATATGCCGTTGGAGATGTTCACGGCTGCTTCGACCTGTTGCAAACCTTACAGGAGAAAATTCTGAACGACGCCGCGCGGCAGCATGGCTCGAAATGGATCGTGATGCTGGGCGACTATATCGACCGAGGTCCGAAATCCTCCTACGTCATTCATGAGCTGATACAGCCGATGTCTGGCGATATCGAGCGTTTCTGCCTTGCCGGGAACCACGAAGCGACGATGCTGGATTTTCTCGAGAACCCGGGCAAGGATCATCTCTGGCTGCAATTCGGCGGGCTGGAGACACTCAAGTCCTACGGAATCAATGATCTACCGCAGGACAAGAAGAGCCTGAAAGCCCTGTTGCAGGACAATATTCCGCAGAGCCATATCGATTTCATGTCTTCCCTGCCCTCGCTGCTTGCTGTGCCGGGTCTATGCTTCGTGCATGCGGGTATCCTCAACGGTGTGCCGCTGCAACGGCAGCAGGACAAGCATCTGCTGTGGATTCGCCCTAAGGATCAGACCGTGCCGGGAGCCGACAATCTGTTCATGACCGTGCACGGCCATACCCCTGTGCGCAGCGTTTCGCTTTCCGATAACCGGCTGAATGTGGACACCGGAGCATTTATGACGGGTCGGCTATCTGCGGTGAAGATCACACGCGACGGCACGGTCACGGTGATGCACGCGCAGTAGAATACCGAATGTTAGAAACAAAAAACACCGGCTGAGCCTCAGCCGGTGTTTTTCATTGTAGAGCGACGTTTAGTGGTTGTCGCGTGGCACGCCCTTGGTCTGGGCGATGCGCTGGTATTTGACCGCATTTTCCAGAACTGCGCCGGTTTCCATCTGGCCGACCAGGCCACGCTGGATTTCCTGCCATGGCGTCTGGTGATCCGGGAACTTGTAGCCACCTTCTGAAGCCAGAGCGTCGTAACGCTTGGCCAGTTCTTCGGCGGAAATCAGAATGTCTGCCTTGCCTTTGCCAACATCGATGCGAACCCGGTCGCCGGTCTGAAGGATAGCGAGACCGCCGCCTGCGGCAGCTTCCGGCGATGCGTTCAGAATGGACGGGCTGCCCGATGTGCCAGACTGGCGACCATCACCGATGCAGGGAAGCGAGGTGACGCCCTGCTTGAGCAGGTAGTCAGGCGCACGCATATTGACGACCTCAGCCGCACCCGGATAACCGATTGGGCCAGCGCCGCGCATGAACAGAACCGTGTTGGCATCGATGCCGAGCGACGGATCGTCGATGCGGTGGTGGTAATCTTCCGGACCATCGAACACCACGGCCTTGCCTTCGAAGGCTTCCGGGTCGTTGGGGTTGGACAGGTAACGTTCGCGGAATTCCGGCGAGATAACGCTGGTCTTCATGATGGCGGACGAGAACAGGTTGCCACGCAGAACGCGGAAACCGGCGCGCTCTTTGAGCGGCTGGTCGTACGGGCGAATGACCTTTTCGTCTTCGATGATGGCACCACGGCAGTTTTCGCCGATGGTCTTGCCGTTGACCGTCATCGCGTCTTCCTTGATGAGGCCCTGCGTCATCAACTGGTTGACGACAGCGGGAACGCCACCGGCATGGTAGTAGTCTTCGCCGAGATATTCACCGGCAGGCTGAAGGTTGACCAGCAATGGCACTTCTTCACCATAGGTCTGCCAGTCATCCACGGTCAGCTCGACGTCGAGGTGACGCGCAAGACCGTTCAAGTGGATCGGTGCATTAGTGGAACCACCGATGGCCGAGTTGACGCGGATGGCGTTGATGAAGGCATCCTTCGTCATGATGTCGGAGGGCTTCAGGTCTTCCTTGACCATTTCAACGATGCGCAAACCTGTGAGGTAGGAAATTTCCTGACGATCACGATAAGGTGCCGGGATTGCCGCGGAACCCGGCAACTGCATGCCGAGGGCCTCAGCCAGCGAGTTCATTGTCGTTGCCGTACCCATGGTGTTGCAATAGCCGGTCGAAGGTGCCGAAGAAGCAACCAGCTTAACGAAACCGGCATAGTCGATTTCGCCCTTGGCCAGAAGTTCGCGGGCCTTCCAGACGATGGTGCCGGAGCCGGTGCGTTCACCACGGAACCAGCCGTTCAGCATGGGGCCGACGGAAAGAGCGATGGCAGGAATGTTCACGGTGGCCGCCGCCATAAGACAGGCAGGGGTGGTCTTGTCGCAGCCGATGGTCAGCACGACGCCGTCGAGCGGATAGCCGTAAAGCACTTCCACGAGGCCGAGATAGGCAAGGTTACGGTCGAGGCCCGCTGTCGGGCGCTTGCCGGTTTCCTGAATGGGGTGAACCGGGAATTCGATGGCGATGCCGCCTGCTTCGCGAATACCTTCGCGCAGACGATTAGCCAGCTCGAGGTGGTGGCGGTTGCACGGCGACAGATCCGAACCCGTCTGCGCGATACCGATGATCGGGCGATCGGACTGCAGTTCCGCCTGGCTGAGGCCAAAGTTCATGTAGCGCTCTAGGTAGAGCGCTGTCATATCAGCGTTATCAGGGTTATCGAACCATGCGCGAGAACGCAGCTTACCGCCCTTGCCTTGCGTTGCGGGTAGGTTGGTCGAGTCTTTCATAACTTTGATCTCCAGCCGGAAGTGGCAAATGGGTACGACAACAGGATTGCGACGACCTTATGATGAGGACAAGGGAAAAGGAAGCTGGCGGCACGACGCACAAGGCAGGTCCGGCAGAGGACATCGCCAGAATTGACCGACCTTTTGAAGACAGTCGATAAGGATCGTCACACGTTTCCGCCCTGAATTCTTCTTTTGCCTGACACTCATCTGCGGCAATTGACTGAGTCCGTCAATCACCAAGATCAGCACTTGGTATTCGTATTACTATTTTGCGGCACAACCCCTTGTCAAGCAGAGTGCAGAGTTGATCGGCACGGCGCCTGAAAAATATTTACGACCAAAAATCTATTGTAATATAACGAAAAATTCCTGTTTTCTCAGGATTTCCTCCGCGTCTAATACAAGAAAACGCTCACAAGCCACTTTTCAAAGATAATACTATATGCTCATATCTGCCCGTCTTAGCCGAATTCATCTCTGGGAGGATTACAGATGAAAAAAGCACTCGCGGCAGTTACTGTCGCTCTATCCGCGTGTCTGGCATCAGGCGTTTCCGCAAAAACTCTCACCGTTGGCTTCTCGCAGATCGGCTCTGAATCCGGCTGGCGTGCTGCTGAAACAACGGTGACCAAGCAGCAGGCTGAAAAGCGTGGCGTAACGCTGAAATTTGCCGATGCGCAGCAGAAGCAGGAAAACCAGATCAAGGCTGTCAGAGGCTTTATTGCCCAGGGCGTCGATGCGATCTTCATCGCACCCGTTGTCGCAACCGGCTGGGATGCCGTTCTGAAAGAAGCCAAGGAAGAGAAGATTCCCGTGATCCTTCTCGACCGCCAGATCGAGGCTCCAGACAGCCTGTATCTGACCGCCGTCACATCCGATCAGGTCCATGAAGGCAAGGTTGCTGGTGAATGGCTGGCCAAGGATGTCGGCTCCAAGGACTGCAAGGTCGTGGAGCTTCAGGGCACCACCGGTTCCTCACCTGCGATCAATCGCAAGAAGGGCTTCGAGGAAGGCATCGCTTCGCACTCCAACATCAAGATCGTTCGTTCGCAGACTGGCGACTTCACCCGCACAAAGGGCAAGGAAGTCATGGAAAGCTTCATCAAGGCTGAAGGCGGCGGCAAGGACATCTGCGCGGTCTACGCCCACAATGACGACATGGCTGTCGGCGCAATTCAGGCCATCAAGGAAGCTGGCCTGAAGCCCGGAACGGACATCAAGGTGGTCTCGATCGATGCTGTCCCTGACATCTTCAAGGCCATGGCTGCCGGTGAAGCCAATGCGACGGTTGAACTGACGCCAAACATGGCTGGCCCTGCCTTCGATGCGCTCGACGCCTATCTGAAGGACAAGAAAGAGCCGAAGAAGTGGATCCAGACGGAATCCAAGCTCTACACCGCGTCTGATGACCCGATGAAAGTGTACGAGGAGAAGAAGCGGCTCGGCTACTAAGCCAGCTTCCGTCTTCGGGAGCGGCGTGCAAACGCCGTTCCCACCTAATTCCGTGCAGGACCTGACCATGCCCGAAACCAGCCCTCTTCTGGAAGCGCGTGCCATAGGAAAATCTTTCCTGGGTATCGCTGCTCTCGATAATGTCGATATCTCGCTCAACCGTGGCGAAGTTCACGCTTTGCTGGGCGAAAACGGTGCGGGCAAATCGACGCTCATCAAAATACTGACAGGCGTGTATCACCGCGACCGCGGCACGATCCGTCTCGATGGCGCAGAAATTTCACCGACCAATGTTGCCGAAGCGCAAAACCTCGGTATCGGCACCGTCTATCAGGAAGTGAATCTTCTTGAAAATCTGACCGTCGCCGAAAACCTGTTTCTCGGCAGACAGCCCCGCCGTTTCGGGCTGATCGACCGGCGCGAAATGCGCAGCCGGGCCGAAAAACTTCTGACCCGCTACGGCCTGACGATCAATGTCGATGCGCTATTATCGAGCTACTCAGTTGCGATCCGCCAGATTATCGCCATTGCCCGTGCTGTCGATCTCTCCGGCAAGGTACTGGTTTTGGACGAACCCACGGCCAGCCTCGACAGCCATGAAGTGGAAATGCTGTTTACCGTGCTGCGCCAGTTGCGCGCCGAAGGTCTCGGCATCGTCATCATCACCCATTTTCTCAACCAGGTCTACGACATAGCCGACCGCGTGACGGTGTTGCGCAACGGCAAGCTTGTCGGCACCCGCCGGATTTCCGAGTTGCCGCGCGGCGAACTCATCTCGATGATGCTGGGACGTGAGTTGCAAAGCGTAACCCATGACAGGCAGGCGCCAGACAATACCGTGGTAGAAGGCGAAGCCCCGATCCGCTTCGAAGGCTATGGAAAACGCGGCAGTGTCGAACCCTTCGATCTCGATGTGCGCCCGGGCGAAGTCGTCGGCATCGCCGGTCTGCTGGGGTCTGGCCGCACTGAAACGGCTTTCCTTCTTTTCGGCATCGACAAGCCGGAGGGTGGACAAGCCAGCATCGATGGCAAGACGGTTGCGATTACCTCGCCGGAAGCCGCGATCGATAACGGCTTCGGCTTTTGTCCGGAAGAACGCAAGACCGACGGCATTATTGGCGATTTTTCCGTGGCGGATAATATCGCGCTTGCTTTGCAGGCGCGGCAGGGATGGATGCGTCCGCTCTCACACAAACAAAAAGCCGCTTTGGCGGATGGCTTCATCAAGTCGCTCGATATTCGCCCGGCGGATCGTGAAAGACCGATCAAGTTTCTATCGGGCGGCAACCAGCAAAAGGCGATCCTGGCCCGCTGGCTGGCGACGGAGCCGCGCCTTCTCATTCTCGATGAACCGACACGCGGCATCGATATCGGTGCCCACGCGGAAATCCTGAAAATGATCGAGCGTCTGTGTTCGCAGGGCATGTCACTCATCGTCATTTCGTCGGAGCTGGAAGAACTGACGGCTGTCGCGCACCGCGTCATCGTTCTGTCTGACCGTCGACATGTGGCCGAACTCAAGGGAAACGATGTGACCGCCGACAACATCATGCAAGCCATTGCCAGTGCGGCCAGAACGGAGGCCGCATGATGAAGAGCATCACCGCCCGCCTGAAGCGGCTTGCACCCCAGCTTGCCGCGCTCATTATCATCCTCGGCGCTATCGCGCTGATTTCACCTGGCTTCCTGAATGTGTCGTTCCAGAACGGTCGCCTCTATGGCAGCGTCATCGACATTCTGGTCCGCGCAGCACCGGTGGCGTTGCTGACGATTGGCATGACGCTTGTCATTGCCACCAAGGGCATCGACCTGTCGATCGGCGCCGTCATTGCCATCTGTGGCGCGGTTGCGGCCACACTGATCAGCAGCGGCCAGTCCATTCCCGTCGTTATCGCCGTGTCGCTGGCTGTCGGCATCGCCTGCGGTATCTGGAACGGCATTCTTGTCGCCATTCTCGATATTCAGCCGATCATTGCGACGTTGATCCTGATGGTCGCCGGGCGCGGCATTGCCCAGCTCATCACTGAAGGCGTTATCCTGACCTTCAACGATGACAGCTTCTCCGCCATCGGCACCGGTGCTTTTGCCGGCATCCCCATGCCTGTCATCATCTGGGTTTTGACAGCGCTGCTCGTCGGTATTCTGGTACGTAAATCCGCACTCGGTTTCCTCATCGAAGCAACCGGCATCAACCGCCGTGCATCCGCGCTGGCAGGTGTGCGGGCACGGTTTCTGCTGTTTTTCGTCTATGCCATTTCGGGTCTGTGCGCGGCCATCGCAGGCATGATCGTTACAGCCGACATAAGAGGCGCGGATGCCAACAATGCCGGGCTGTGGCTGGAACTCGATGCCATTCTGGCAGTCGTCATCGGTGGTACATCACTGAATGGCGGGCGTTTTTCCATCACTGCCTCGTTGATCGGGGCGCTGATCATCCAGACCATCAACACCGGTATTCTGGTCTCGGGCTTTCCGCCGGAATTCAACCTCATCATCAAGGCGGGCATCATCATCGTCGTGTTGACGCTGCAATCCCCGGCCATCGGAACGCTGATCAGCTTTACCAGATCGCGCAAGACAGCGGCTCCCGTCACACCGCCCCATACCGTCAACCATGAGGGAGCGGCGCGATGATCCACACCCGCAATCTTCCGTTTCTGACGACGCTTGCCGTCTTTCTTGTCGCCTATGTTCTGTGCGTGATGCAGTATCCGGCCATGTTCTCAACACGCGTCGTCGGCAATCTGTTGACGGACAATGCCTTTCTCGGCATTGCCGCAGTCGGCATGACCTTCGTCATCCTGTCGGGTGGAATCGACCTTTCGATCGGCTCGGTCATTGCCTTCGCCAGTGTATTCGTGGCTGTTCTGGTCGGCACCTATAACATTCATCCGCTGGTGGCGTTTGCGGCGGTGCTGGTCATCTCCACGATTTTCGGCTGCCTGATGGGGGCGATGATACGCTTTCTATCGATCCCGCCTTTCGTCGTGACATTGGCGGGGATGTTTCTGGCGCGGGGTGCCGCTTATCTGATCTCGACACAATCCGTGCCGATTTCACATCCCGTCATCGATGCCATTCAGGGCTTCGACTTCCGGGTGCCAGGCGGCGGACGGCTGACGGCATTGGCTATCGTCATGCTGATCGTCTTCGTCATTGGCGGCATCGTTGCCAGCCGCACGCGGTTCGGCGCCAACATCTATGCGCTGGGCGGCAATCAGCAATCGGCGGAACTGATGGGGGTTCCCATCGGCAAGACGATCATCGGCATCTACGCGCTGTCGGGCTTTCTGTCGGGCCTCGCCGGTATCGTCTACACGCTCTATACATCCTCGGGCTACTCGCTGGCGACCGTTGGGATGGAGCTCGATGCCATCGCAGCCGTGGTCATCGGTGGCACCCTGCTGACCGGCGGCACCGGTCTTGTTGCGGGGACCTTCATCGGCCTCCTGATACAGGGCCTGATACAAACCTACATCGTTTTCGAGGGCACATTGTCGTCCTGGTGGACGAAAATCGTCATCGGCATACTGCTGTTCATATTCATCGTGTTGCAACGCACCATCATCTGGTATTCAAACAGAAGACTGGCTGGAGCGCATCCGGCATAACGATAGCGACGGAGGCATTTATTGGGGCTGCTGGAAACGACGATTACCGGACGAAAGCGGCGCAGCAGCCACGCGCATGTCGTGGCTGAACTCGGCAGCGCCATCGTATCCGGTCGCATCCCCGAAAATTCTCTTTTGCCCAATGATGCCGAGCTTTCCCTGCGTTTCGGCGTTTCGCGCACTGTGCTGCGGGAAACCATGAAGACGCTGGCTGCCAAACGCCTTGTCGAACCAAAGGCAAAAGTCGGCACCCGCGTGCTGGAGAAATCCAGCTGGAATTTCTTCGATCCCGATGTCCTGGGATGGCGCTGCGATGCAGGGCTGGACCCTGAATTCATCAATCATCTGGCCGATATACGGCTGGCGCTGGAGCCGGCGGCAGCGGCGGCTGCAGCCCGCCATGCCTCGAGTGAGGATATCGTTTCCCTCTACGCCATTGCCGCCAAGTTCGACAATGTGAACCATACGCCAGAGACCATCGCCAAGGTCGATCTGGAGTTTCATCTGGCTGTCGCACGCATTTCCGGCAATCCGTTCATGCGGTCTGCCAGTGGCCTGATCGAGGCTGCCTTGGCCATATCGTTTCAATTGTCTTCGCCCGCTTCATCGCCCGAAACAATTTCAGAGATTGCATCCAATCATCTGCGTATCGTTCATGCCATCGCGGCACGCAATGAAGGCTCTGCCGTCAAAGCCATGCGGCACGTCATCGAGGTCGGCAAGGACCGGATCAAGAACGCGATCTCCGAGTGACCGTCTGACATATCCGGCACGCCTCAATGAAAATTGCGGCCTTTGACGGTGATTTGGTCCCCTCCATCCTCGTGCATCTCGGATCGTTTCGGAAGGCCTCGACGGTCCGCGGTTGGGCTGCCACGGTGAAACTCATCGCCACGACCATGCGGCAACGGAAAAGGCCCTTCCCTTTCGCCCACGCTTTTGAGCACATCCGAGAGATCGGTGATACGGCGGGCGACCAGATGCACGACCTCGCCTTCGCGCTGAATTTTTCCGTAAATCCCGACCATGCCAGCCGACAGGATAACGCGGCGATATTTCTCGAAGGTTTTGACCCAGACGACAGCATTGGCAATGCCGGTCTCGTCCTCCAGCGTCATGAAGATGACGCCCTTGGCAGAACCCGGCCGCTGGCGCACCAGGACAAGCCCCGCGAGTTCCAGCCAGCTTCCGTCTTTTGCGCCAACGGCTTGTGCGCAAGTCGAAATGCGCCGCTTGGAAAGGTCATCCCGCAAAAATGACATGGGATGCTCGCGCAAGGTCAAGCCGACATGGCCGTAATCCTGCACCACCTCCCCGCCCGCTGTCATGGGCCGAAGCGCAACCTCGGGCTCGCTCAGTTCCGCAATGACCCTGTTCTGGCTTGCAGCAGCGGCGGCAAACAAAGGCAACGGCTCATCCCGCAACGCCTTGATGGCCCACAGAGCCTGACGGCGGGAAAGCCCAAGCGATGGCAGAAAGGCATCCGCTTCGGCAAGGGCGACCAATGCATCGACGGGGATACCAGCTCTGCGCCAGAGATCGTCGATGGATACAAATGCTCGGTCTTCGCGACATGCTATGATGCGGCCTGCGCGCTTATTGGAAAGACCCTTGACCAGACACATGCCGAGGCGAACGGCATTTCGCTCCGGCCCGACTTCCTCCTCCAGCATACAATCCCACCGGCTGGTGTTGATGCAGACCGGGCGCACGACGACACCATGATTTTGCGCATCCCGGACCAGTTGCGCCGGGGCATAGAAGCCCATGGGCTGCGAGTTGAGAAGTGCCGCGCAAAAAATATCCGGGTGATGGCATTTCACCCAAGCGGATGCGTAGGCAATCAGCGCGAAAGAAGCCGCGTGGCTTTCCGGGAAGCCGTAGCTGCCGAAACCTTTGATTTGCGCGAAAAGCCGCTTTGCAAACTCTTCCGGGAAGCCATTTTTAATGAGGCCACTGACCAACTGTTTTTCAAAATTGGCAATCGTTCCGACATTCTTGAATGTCGCCATTGCCCGTCTCAACTGGTCGGCTTCATTCGGCGTAAAACCGGCACAATCGATGGCGAGCCGCATGGCGTGTTCCTGAAAGAGCGGGACGCCAAGCGTCTTGTGAAGGACTTTCTTGAGCATCGGATGCTCGTACTCGATTGTCTTTCCCTGGGCCTTTTCCGCGCGCCGCTTGAGATAGGGGTGTACCATATCGCCCTGAATGGGACCGGGCCGGACAATTGCCACCTGAATGACCAGATCATACAGTTCCTGCGGCCTTAGCCTCGGCAGCATCGACATCTGGGCACGACTTTCGATCTGGAACGTGCCGATGGTGTCGGCCTTGCAAATCATCGCATAGGTCGGTTTGTCGTCATTCTCTATGCTCGTCAGCTCGAACTTCTTACCTTTGCGATCCGTCAGCATATCGAAGGCCCGACGCATACAAGAGAGCATGCCAAGTGCGAGGCAATCCATCTTCATGAAATTCACGACATCGATATCGTCCTTGTCCCATTCGATGATCCGCCGGTCTTCCATGGCGGCGGGCAGGATGGGGACGAGTTCGTCCAGACGGTCATGGGTCAGCACGAAGCCACCCGGATGCTGGCTGTGATGGCGCGGTGTGCCGATGAGCTGGCGGGCAAGGTCAAAGGCCAATTTTACACGGCGATCATCGAGATTGATGTTCAGGTCTTTCGCTTCTTTCTGACCTGCGTCTTCCGTCCACCACCAGATTTGCGAGGACATGAGTTTGGTCAGGTCTTCCGGCAGGCCCAGCACCTTTCCGACATCGCGAATGGCACCCTTGCCACGGTAGCGGCTGATGACGGAACACAGCGCTGCCTTGTCATGCCCATAATGACTGTAGATCCACTGGATAATCTCCTCGCGCCGTTGATGCTCGAAATCCACGTCGATATCCGGCGGCTCATCCCGGTCTTCGGAAACGAACCGTTCAAACAGAAGATTGCTTTCCTTGGGATCGATGGCGGTGATGCCGAGCACGAAACAGACGGCGGAATTGGCCGCCGAGCCACGCCCCTGACACAGAATATCCATCTCTCGAGCTCGACGGACAATGGCGTTGACGGTGAGGAAATAAGGGGCGTATTTCTTTTTGGCGATGATCGCCAATTCATGTCTGAGGCTCTTTTCCACCTTTTCCGGCACACCATCCGGATACTTGCCCGGCACCTCGTCCCATACATATTTCTCCAGCGCCTCCTGCGCAGTCATTCCTGGCAGGATATTTTCTTCCGGATACTGGTATTCCAACTCCTTGAGCGAAAATTTGCAGCGCCGCACAATCTCCAGCGTTCGGCGCAAAGCGCCGGAGTAAGCGGAAAACAGCCTGTGCATTTCCTGCGGTGGTTTCAGATAGCGGTCGGCGTGACGTTCGCGCCGGAAACCGGCATCATCGATCGTGCAATTGTGGCGGATGCAGGTGACGACATCCTGCAGCATGCGCCGTTCCGGCTCATGAAACAAAACATCATTGGTGACGACGGTGGCGACGCCTGCACGCTCTGCCATTTCAGACAGCTCATATAACCGTACATGGTCGTTCGGTCGGCGGCGAAGGCTCATGGCGACATAGGCGCGATCTCCGAAATCCGCTTTCAGCCGCCGCAGCCGAATGGAGAGGGTATCATCCGCAAGGTCGGGCAACAGGATGACCAGCAGCCCATCGCCATAGGTCACGAGATCGCTCCATTGCAGATCGCACTTGCCCTTCGCCGCATCTCTCTTGCCATGGGTCAGCAGACGACACAGACGGCCATAGGCGGCACGGTCTGTGGGATAGACCAGCACGGATATATTGTCTTTAAGATCAAGCCTGCAGCCGATGACAAGCCGGATGCCGGTTTTTTCCGCCGCCTGATGCGCGCGCGGGATGCCGGTCAGGCTGTTGCGGTCCACGATGCCGAGCGCTTCTATGCCGAGTGCCTTTGCCTGAGCAAACAGATCCTCGCAGGAGCTGACACCCCGTAAAAACGAGAAATGCGACGTGACCTGAAGTTCGGCGTAGCGGAAATCCGTGCTCATCCGAACAGTCCGTGGATAAACCAAGCCTGGGAACCGGTGTTGGCGTGTTCGCCATCACCGGAGCGAAAAATCCAGAACCGCTCGCCTGCCTCATCCTCCACCATGAAATAGTCGCGAATGGCGGCCTGTTCACGGTCGCGTTTCCACCATTCTCCGAATACGCGCTCCGGCCCGTCGGCGCGTTTCACCAGATGCCTGGTACCGCGCCAGGTGAAGCTCTTTGGGGGATGGTCCGGCAGCAGTGCCATGGTCTGGATCGGCTCTGGCCTTGCAAAAAGGCGGACCGGGCGTGGCCAGTGGTCCGGCCAGCCGAGGGGATCATCGGCAGACTGGGCGGAAACGATCTGGACGGAGCGTTCAGGTACATCACTGGCGACGGCGGCGTAGCGATAGACCTTATGGCCACGGTTGATGATGATATCGACGGTTTCACCGATATCGGCTCTGACATCCTCCAGTAGCGTGGAGCGGGACTGCCCCACCACCAAGGTTTCCGCATGGGTTGCCGTCAGGGTCATCTTTTCGATGCCGAAACCGGGATTTATCGTATCGATACGGTCTGTCAAAAGGCGGGTGAGTTGCTTGATATCGCGCACGGGCCTCGACGTTCCGGCACGAATGGCCTGAATGCCGCTATCCACCCGGTGCATCACCAGATCGACCCGGCGTGCGCCAAGCCCGCGTTTTTCCAAGCCGGAACAGAGCTGGCGAACGAGCTTGTCGGCATAGCGCGCGATGGTCTCGGCAGCCGAGATAGGTTCGGCAAAGAAGCGTTGGGCCTCCACCAGTTCCGGCACGCGGATCGGCTCGATGGGTTCCGACAGCAGGCCATGGGCCTGATCAAGCCTGCGCCCGACCTCAGGGCCAAACCGCAGGGTAACAGGTGCACGCGCCGCGGCCATCAGTTCCCCAATGCGGCGAAAGCCCAGCACTTTCAGATCGGTCACGATTCTCGGTTCAAGACGAAGCGCTGCCAATGGCAGGGAGGCGATGGCACCGCTATTCCCATTCGACGGCACGATGATTGCCTGTTCGTTGCCAAAACGGGCGAGCGCATGCGCGGCACCCCAGCTATCGGCAATGGCGGCACGGGCCGTAAAGCCGAGCCCATGCAGGCGGTTGATCATGCCGGTCAGCATCAATTGTTCATTACCATGCAGGTGGTCTGCGCCCGTCGTATCCAGCACCAGCCCGGCAGGCGGGTCCGGCGCGACGATCGGCGCGTAAATACGCAGGAACCAGAAGGCGAGATCGCGCAGCGCCTTGGCATCATCAGCGGCCTGCAACTCCTCTACGATCAAACCGGGTAGAATGGCCTGCGCCTTGCTGGCAGGCATGCCGAGGCGCAAGCCGGCGGCCGTTGCCGCCGCATCCTGCGCCGCAATAACACGGCGGCTTCCCTGTCTGGCAATCATGACGACGGGGCGATCAGCCGGTGGCGCCTGTTTGCCAAGCGCCCTGCGGTATCGGTCTGTCGACCACGTCGGCAGGTAGAGCGAGACGACCCTTTGCATCACAGGCTTCCACTTCAAAATCGGCACTCGCGCCACCACGACAGCGCAAAAGTTCCAGAAACCAGCGCGCCCGCCCTACCCCCTGCACCGGCAGCGGCGTGGAAGGACGCACGGAAATGCGCCAGCGGGTGACGGCAGCGGTGGGCTGGCCAAATTCGACGGCACCCGAAGAATGACGCCAGCGGCGAATGGCGAGACCCACGACACCGGACGCTTCCGCCGCCAGTTGCAGACGCCGCGACATGGTCATCGGCAACCTGGACACCTCACCGATAACAGCACCGAAACCGTTGCAGCGCAGGCCTTCCTCGAAACAGTCCAGCACGCCTTTTTCATCGCGACATTCGACAATGATCAGCCGGTTCTGCGACAGGCCCGCCTGCGTTAGTGCCGGCATGAAAAGATCAGGTCTGGTCACGCACCATAAAATCTTGCCTTTTACCCGTGCGGCGATACCGGCGGAAAACAAGGCGGATGCGGCACCGTCCACGGCACCGTTTCCACCGCCGGTCACTTCATGCAGGCTACCCAGCTTCAACCCACCGGTGGGCAGACGGTCATCAATCGGAGGAACACCGAAAGGCAGGGTTTCATGATGCCGGGTTGGGCCTTGCGTGATCCGCTCCAGCCTTTCCCGCAATTCTTCAACAACAAGCTGTTCTGCGCGTTTATGCATGACACAACACTATTAGAGGCACTTCACGCTTAAAAAGACTACTTGTTCACTTTTTGTTCCTATTTCAGCGAAGAGTCAATAAGCTTTGCCGCGTCCTGTGGATAAGATGACGAGACCCAAGTCTCGTTGATAGGGTCAGCGCCCCGGCACAGGGTGCATGACCACGCCCGAAAAAGCACCGGCAGGCGCGCGCTGGCGCAAGGTCAGTTTTCCGGCTGCGTAATAAAGCAGGAAAGAGCCGATCTGATAGGCGAAAATAATATCGATTTCCACAAAGGAGCGGACAACGAACAATGCGCAGAGCGCGAAGAGGATCAGCGCCTGGGGGTCGCGGTCGCGCACCAGTACCGAGCGCAAGTGGCCGAAGAGCGTGCCATAAAGCACCATGGCCAGAAGTGCCAAGCCAACGAAGCCATTTTCCACCACCGTTTCGATATAGGTATTGTGGAAGTGAAAACCGGTGCGAGAGGCGATGAAGAAATCATCCCACAGTCGCTCGGCATCGTAAAAGCCCTCGACCCAGAAGCCTTGATAGCCGACACCCAGAATAGGAGAGGCTTTCGCCGCCTCGATACCCTGCTGCCACAGATAGGTGCGTCCTGTGAGCGTTGAATCCTTGCCGAAAACACCAAGAACCGCATCCAGCAGGCCGAATTGCAAGGACGCCACCACGAGGAGGCCACCGACCCCCACCAGAGCAAGGAAGATCATCTTGCGATTGCCGGGAGACAGCATGCCCATCGGCATGAAGCCAATGATGAGAGCGACCACGGCAGCCGTTGTAATGACCGACGTGGCAGATTGCGACGCGAGCAGGCAATAGGCACACAGCAATCCCGCCACGCCAGCAATGCCAAGCCAGATAATGTCACGCTGGCGCAACACCAGCACCGATGAGGCGGCGAAAATGACGCCGAGAGATGCATAGAAACCAAGCTGGTTCTTGGAGGAAAAAGCGCCGACAAAGCTTGTCGTACCGTCCAGCGCATCGAAAAGATAAATACCGAACAGCAGGGAGTACATGAGAACAATTATGACGCCGATCAACGCACCACGGGTCATTGTGGTAATCGAAATAACCCGCATCGCAATCAGCGCGCAGACGATATGCGTCATATATTGAATGGAAGCGCGTATGGAGGTGGACATGGCGTCCGACCAGAAGCTGGAGAGAACGGTGAGAATGCCGAAACCGAAAATCCACAGGTAGCGCGTGTAATTGCCAAGGACACGGCGGTAATCCACCAGAACGAGCGGAAACCACAGAGCGTAATAAACAAGGATGGAAGCCATGCCGAACTTGGATGAATAGGCGAATACGAAGAATGACAGCGCAATAGCTGCCATTCCGTAGAGACCGTTCTTATCCGGGTCGATCAGGGCTGATTTGGCAATCCGCATGCGGACCTCACTGCATCAGAACTTCTGATGACACCTTTATCACATCCCCAGGCTGAACGGGGGTGGTTTCGTCAGCCTTGATTTCCTTCGACTCGCCACCCTCTTCACGGACGATGACGTAGGTAATCGATGCCGATTTGCCCGATGAATCGAAGCGGATGGCTTCTGCCGATTGGGCCAGTGCCTCGGACATCAGTTCGCGGCTGGTGCCCAGTTGCAGGTTGAGCTTCTGCAATTCAGCCTCGGTATCCTGCAATTCCTTGGATCGTTGCGCCACCCAGTCATTGCGCAAGTTGATCTCGTCCTGCGTCGCCTTGTTGATGTCCTGCTTGGCGCGCAGCGACGATGTATCGATGTCGAGAAGCGACGCTTCCACTTCGGCGGCGCGCTCTTCGGCGGAAATCCGGCGCTGGGCAAGGGCAAGGCCCTGCTCGTTCAGCCGGTTTACCTTTTCCTTGTCCTCATTGGCGAGCTGAAGCTGGCGATTTTGGGTTTCGGACTTCTTCTGCAGGGATTCGACTTCTGTCTCGAGAAGCTGCCTGAGATCGGTCAAAGCCTTCAACTGAAGCGTATAGCGTTCGCTTCGCGACTTCATGAGGGCATTTTCACTCTCCAGGAGAGCATCGATATTCAGAATTTTCTCAAGTGCAGGCGTTTTGGCGATTTCCGAATCGCCGCGTACCTCTGCCTGAAGTCGTGCCTGTCTTGCCAGAAGCCGACCGCGCTGGTCGTCATAGACGGCAGCATCGCCACGGGCATTGATGAAATCGCGCGCGAAGCGCTGACCGGCATCCGCACGACGCAATCCGCCAGCAAGGCTGACTGCCTTGAGAACCGTGACGTTGGGTGCGTAAGGATACTCGCCTGGGTTCTGCACATCGCCGGTCAAAAAGACCGGGCGGAACTGAGCCACCTCGACGGAAGCCGACGGAAGATTGCGGAGCGCGAACTTGCTTTGCAACTGCGCGCCGATTTCCTCGCCGACCTGACCCGTCGTCTTACCGGCCACGTCCAGCTGGCCGATGAAAGGAAGCGAAAGAGACCCGGATACGCCAACCGAATAATCGCCGTTGATGACGTCCCAATTGCGGATGGTGCCATCGGCGGGCTGCCATTCGGCAACGCGAATACGAAGCTTGTCGGCCGTACCGAGCAGATACTGCTTTTCCTGCGCGGATGCATGGAGAGGTACGATGAGTACCAGTGACGCTGTAACAGCAAGCGCAAAAAACTTGCGCGACGTGACATTCTTAGAAAAACCGCTGGCAATGCCAACCATATTTAACT
The DNA here is from genome assembly GCA_900472925.1 of Hyphomicrobiales bacterium. Taxonomy (GTDB): domain Bacteria; phylum Pseudomonadota; class Alphaproteobacteria; order Rhizobiales; family Rhizobiaceae; genus Agrobacterium. The sequence goes on along the minus strand of UCJU01000004.1, from coordinate 396,566 downwards.
CCATGTTTACGACCGCAAGACCGCGACCGGATTACGACCAGCCTAAAGGCCGGTCGCAAATGCCACGCAGGGTGGCCGCAATATCTTTTGTGCAAAACGCCGAGCTGGGCAATTGGTTCAGTAGCTGCCGCGAGACATGCAAACTGCTGGAATGGTTTTTACGATAATGGAAACGTCCTGCATCATCGACCAGTTACGCACATATTGCGTATCGAAATCAACGCGCTCCTTGTAGGAAACGTCGTTGCGGCCGCTGATCTGCCAAAGACCGGTCAGACCTGGACGCGTGCTGAGGTAATAGGAAGCAGCGCTTTCGTAGTAGTTCAGCTCTTCGTCCACGACCGGACGTGGGCCAACCACGCTCATTTCACCACGGATGATGTTGATGAGCTGCGGCAATTCATCAAGGCTGAGCTTACGCAGAACGTTACCAATCGCTGTGACGCGTGGATCGTTCTTGAGTTTACGTGTCGCTTTCCATTCCTCGGCAGCTTCTGGATTCGCTGCAAGGTACTGGCGCAGAACTTCATCGCCGTTCATCACCATGGTGCGGAACTTCAGGCAATGGAACATGCGTCCATTATGGCCAACACGGCGGTGCCCGTAAAATGCGGGACCACGGTCAGAAAGTTTTACCAAAGCCATGATCATCAAAAAGATCGGGCTAAGAATGAGGAGTGCTAGCAAGGCTGACGAAACGTCAAAGCTGCGTTTAGCGATTCCTCCGATTGGAAAGCTCAGGTCTGTATCGTCTGAGCTACTAAGCGGCGAAACAGCCGATCGAGTCGCGGACTTCATAGAGGAAACTCCATTTATGTTTTGCGATGGTCGGTACCCGTTGGGCGCATCAATGAGCCTAGATGAGACAGCAATGCTGTGACCAGAATTTGATGGTTTTGAATTTTTTGTGAGGCAGGGTGCCTTAGTCCGAGCCTGCCTTGGTTTCAGAAATACTCACAAAAGAAGTGTTTGCAGTATTAAACGAAGATGCGAAAGCAAATCCTTTGCCTCAGAATTGCTTCACGTTTGGAAAGCTTATGTTTTCTCATGTATAAATATTCTATTTTCATTGGATGTAGTCTTATAGCGTTCTCGACTGAGAGATGATTCCAAGTTCACTCCGGCAAAAAACAAAGCTTAAATCGCTAAAAACCCCATTGTGCAGCGCAACAAAATTGCGGCGACGCACACTCAAAAAGACAAGCAATGTCTGTATTTTTATGAAGAAAAATTAATCTTGTCTGCCGAATAACCGGTTTCGAAGAAAAAACTGGACGCAATCGTGACCTAATTATGGCGAAATAATGGCATATCGAATTTGCATAGCTCTCAATAATGCACGGCGAGTTCTCATATGCGCTGAACGGCTTTCCTGCCAACGGAATACGCCTGATTCTCTACCCCACCTTTCGATTTCCGACACCAGATAGCTATGCATGAAACTGGACCAGCGCAGCTTGGCTGCACGATTTTAGGCAAAAAAAAGAGCCGCCATTTGCATGGCGGCCTTTCTTGGATGGCGATATTGGCGCGATAATTATGCCGCGCGGCGCTCGTGACGGCCTTCTTCAACCTCTTCGACGATCTTAGCGACGAAGGCGTCGAGGTCATCTGGCGAACGGGATGTGACGATACCCTTGTCGCAAACGACCTTCTCGTCCTTCCAGATACCACCGGCATTTTTGACGTCGGTCTTGATAGAGCCGTAAGACGTTATCTGACGGCCTTTTACTGCATCTGCTTCGACAAGCAGCCACGGTCCATGACAAATGGCTGCCACGACCTTGCCGGATGCCACGAATTCACGCACGACCCGCATGGCGCTGTCATTGGCACGCAGGACGTCAGGGTTGATCTGACCGCCTGGAAGAACAAGTGCATCGAAATCTTCAATGCGGACATCTTTGGCCAGAAGATCAACTGCGACGCTGTCGCCCCAGTTCTTCTCGTCCCAGCTTTTGATCTCGCCATTTTCAATGGAAGCGATTTTTACGTCTGCACCCTTGGCTCTCAATTGATCGTAAGGCACCCGCAGTTCCGACCGTTCATAGCCGTCTGTTGCGAGAATGACGATTTTAGCAGCGTTGATAGCTGTCATGGCTGTCTCCTTTGTTGGGTATTTTAAAATCTGGAAGCTTAATTGGCTTCGTCGGAATTCACGGACGGCAGGAAGAACTCGACATCTTCCATTCGAGCCTTTTCCAGCACCGCGATCTTTTCCTGCCAGAAGCGTTCGGCTTCTTCAGGTTCGCCGTCGTACTGACGGACGAAAGTCTTGTTGTCGTCGATCATCACCTGACGGGTACCGCCAAGCAGCATGTATTCTTCCGCAAGCTTGCGCGTTTCGGTCTTTTCCATGTTTTGTCTCCATTGGCGGACCCAGGCTAGGTCGGAGGGCACCGGATGGGTGAGAAGCTCGTCTGCCATTTCGTTGGCCATCAAGAGAAAACGGAAAAATCCTGATGTTCTTCGGCACCATCGCGTCCGTTTGACACGGTGCGTCTCCTGCCAAATGAACGTGCCCCTTGGACAATGGTTCCTAAAAAATAGATTTCAAATATGAGGGAACGATCACGAACCGATGGTTTCGATCTGACCGACAAGGTGCTGGGCCTGCATCAGCGCATGACCGGTCGCGACAACCATCTGCGGCGAGACCAGGCGCTGGCCACCGTCTGCATCGGTGTCGGCCAGGGCATCGCGGTCGTTCTCGAACGCGTTTAGATCCGCCGCTTCACCGCAAACCCTGTATGGTTTGATGTGACGGACTTCAAGGAATAGGTGCCGGATTTGCCAGTGCGACTTTCAACATCTCGCTCATGGGGACATGAATGCTGACCCCTAATCCGGGAATCGAGCTTTCGAACCAGCGCTTGTATATCTCAGGCATTTCAGGGCTTTTGTAGATTTCGCCAAGCGCCTCATTCACCGCAGATGCAAACTCGGTGTCGTTCAGTCGCATCATGAAGCCAAGAGGCTGGAAGTCCGTCACCTTCTCTTTCGAGATGTGATAGTCCGACGGGTTTTTACTTTGAGCAATCATCGTGCTCAGCAAGACCTCGTCCATTGCGAAGGCGGACACGCGCCCGTCCGTTACCATATCGAACGCACCTTTCAGCGTATCCACCGGGACAACGGAAATGTTGAGCTTCTTCGTCCGGTTGATTTCGTTGATGTCGCTGACATTGACGGTGCCAAGTGCCACACTGACGGATCGGCCCTTGAGATCGGCCAGAGTCTCAAGCTTGTTTTTCGCCAGAGAAACGTACCGCGTCTCGCCGTAAAAATGACTGACGGCAAATATGGCGCTCTTTCGTCTCTCGACGGTATTGGTGCTGGCATTACACTCGATATCGATGCTGCCTTCGTTGAGCAGCTGGATGCGATTGCTTGGCGTTCTCGGCACGAATTCGATCTGAATATCGTCCACCTTCAGCCGCTCTTTGAGCTTGTCTGTGACGCGCCGACATAGGTCGATCGAGTAACCGATGATCTGCCCATCGGGTGCGGTAAAAGAAAAGGGTGCGGTCACGCCATACCCAATCCTGATTTTACCGGTTTCCTTGATACGCTCGAGAGTGGGCGTCTTGAAATCAGCGGCAACGGAATTGAGAGACAACAGCATAAGAGCCGCTTGGCATATGAAAAGCTTTGAGATGATGCGTTTCATTGCATGTATTCCTTCGGATCACGAAACGCAGCCTGCAGTTCTGGCGACATTGGCAAATTGAAATTGCGGCCATCCGGCGGTATCGGGGACATGAACCACTTGTCGTAGATGCGGTTGATTTCCCCGCTGATGAACAGCTGCCGCAGCGCGTCGTTCACGGCCGTGTTGAACGGGCCGTCACCCTTGCGCATCAATATGCCATAGGGCTCCGGCGGACCGAATGTTTCCGATGAAATCACGTAATCATTGGGCGACTTGGAAAATGCGACTTGTGCCGCAAGCAGAACGCCGTCCATGACGAAGGCGGTCGCCTTATTGGTTTCGACAAATGCAAAGCCATCGGAATTCTGTCTGGCCAACATCACCGAAATATTGAGGTTATCCTTGCGGTTGATGGTCTGCAATTGATCGATATTCACCGTACCGGTGGTGGAGGCAACGGTCCGCCCCGCCAGATCCTTGATGCGATCGACGTTGCTCGATTTTTTCGCCACGAAACGCGTTGCCGTGATGAAGTGCGGATAAGAGAACGAAACCTGCTCACGCCGCTCGGCATTGTTGGTGGTGGCGCTGCATTCGAGGTCGATCTTACCGGTTTTAATCAGAAGAAACCGTGTGGCAGCCGTTGCCACGACATAGTTCGTATCGATCGTGTCCAGTTGGAGCTGGGTGCGGATATGTTGCGCGATGTAATCGCATAGCTCGACAGTGTAACCGATCGCACCACCATCGGCTGATCTGTAAGCAAAGGGAACCTCGTCCTCACGAAAACCGATGGATATCGCTTTTGTACGGGCGATCTTGTCCAAGGTGCCGCCGTCCTGCGCCTGCGCCAGGGACGATGCGTTGCCTGCAACCTGAAACAGGATTGCCGCGGAAAAAGCGCTGCGAAGCGCGACGTTCAAAAGCTTTTTATTCACACATAAAAATTGAGGATATCGCATTGTTTCACGCTCCTAGCGATGACACCTTCCGGGGATAAAATTCTCGATATGCATGCTGAATGTCTGTAATTTTTGCAGGTCGTCCCAAATGATAGCCTTGCCCCAGCGTGGCGCCCGCCGACCACACGAACTGGAGCTGAAAGTCGGTTTCGATACCCTCTACCGTGGTCTCCAATCCAAGATTGTTTGCAAGCTGAAGAAGATTGGCGACCACTGTGCGGCTTTCGGCCTTGTCTTCGAGGTGCATGACGAAACTGCGGTCGATCTTTATCTTGGTGATCGGCAGGGACAGGAGGTAAGTGATACCGGAATAGCCCGTGCCGAAATCGTCAAGCGCGATGCGGATGCCGAGCGCCCTCAGATCCACCAGCATCTCCCGGCACTCCAGCGTACAAATCTGCACGCTTTCCGTCAGTTCCAGTTCCAACCGGCTTGCGGGAAGGCCATGCGTGAACAGCGCCGATTTTATCTTTTTGGCAAAGTTACCCTGTTGCAGTTGCGCAGGAGAAACATTGACTGCCAGAAAGGTATCTGGCGGCAGGCTTGCGGCGTCCGAACAGGCTCGGTTTAAAACCCAATCGCCAATTGCCACGATCTGCCCGGTTTTTTCCGCAACGGGAATGAAGTCTGCTGGCGAAACCCAACCCAATTTAGGGTGCTGCCAGCGCAACAGCGCCTCAAACCCGACAGGTTCGGAACTCGATGCGCAAAATATCGGCTGATAATGCAGAGTGAACTCACCGTCGCGCAAGGCGGAGTCGAGATCGTGCTGGAGCACATGCCCCCGTTCTCCAGACATTTCCATGCCCTGCTTGAAAAACCGGAAGGTGCCACGTCCCTCGGATTTGGCCGCATAGAGCGCAATATCAGCTTTCTTCAACAATTCGGAAATCTCGGTGCCGCCGGACATGTCGCTACAGACGCCGATGCTGGTTCCGACGGAAACCTCTTTGCCCAAGAGAACGAAAGGCCTGGCAACCGACCGGATAATGGCAGATGAAAGCTTGCTCGCTTCCACCAGCGCATCCTGGCGCACGACCTGAAGAACAGCGAATTCATCCCCACCGAAACGCGCAGCGATATCTCCGGGGCGCATGAGCGAAAGCAGCCGTTCGGCAAAGGAAACGAGGAGAGCATCACCGCTGGCATGGCCCAAGCCATCATTGATCGATTTGAACCGATCAAGGTCCAGCAGCATGATATTGAAGCGACGACCGCCCTCACCCAGCTCTGCGATCATTTCCTCAAGCTTCTTGGCGAAGAAGGCGCGGTTGGGCAGTCCAGTCAGGGAATCATGATGCGCAAGATGCTCCATATGTTTTGCGACATCCCGCACCTGTCTCAAATTCTCGCGTTCGACAACGGCCTCTCTCAAAGTCTCGATCGCGACGGCAAAGCGACCGATCTCATCGTGACGGTTCTGAAACGGCGTCACGGACCGTGTGTCGTCGCGGGCAATACGGCTGAGCGCACTGACAAGTTCAGGAACCGGTTTGAAAACCTTGCGCATGATCAACGTGACGGTGATGCCGGTCAGGATGAGGATCGTCAGGAGGAGCAGGAATGAATCGCGTAGCAGCTTGTTCTGGCTGCGCTGAAGAGCATCGGCCTCGCCGATTGTGGTGACGAGCGCGCCTTGAAGTTCGTCGTTCAGATTGACCACCGGGACGTAGGCAATGAAGTGACTGACATTGTCCACATTCGCAAATCCAACAAAGAACTTGTCAGGATCGGTGTGCTCGGGAAGCGAGAGAGCGACAGCACTATCCGAACCCAGTGCCTCGGCAGAGCTGATGAAGGCCTGTGGTCCGGTCGACTTCTGAAACAGCCAGATATTGTTTTTCGTCTGGGAGGCCGCAAGACCGAGAACGTCTGATGGATTGAAACCCGTGTCGAGAATCGACGCGTCGTCGCCAAGGGGGCGCTCGCTGACGATCCTGGTGATCTGACCATCATCGGCGCTATTGATCGCGATAAACGTGTAGATAGAGCGGATCGCGGAGCTGGTGACCTGAGCATTCAACTCGGCTTGACGCCGCCATTGTTCAAGCGAGTCCCGCTCAACCATGACCCAGCCAACCGTCGCACCCACAACATAGGCGAGGACGATGCTGGAAACGAGGAAGACGTTGATTTTCCAGAAGAGTGAATGATACCAAACAAGCCGGTTTTGACCTGCATGCAGATCGCCGACCTCTCTGTCATCCTTGTTTATGAAATCGACCATTGTGGTCTGAAACCTCTTCCCCGAAAGCATGGAACTTACGAGGCATGCCTTAACTCATGCTTTAAAAGGAATCCTTGAATTGCTGTTACTCACAACCATTATGATACATAGAAAACAAACTCTAAAAATAAGCTCGCAAATTGCCGAAGCTTTGCAGGGCCGACGCAGTCTTTGTGTCTGCGCCGGCTTCGTTTAACTTCAATGTGGTTGTGGCATAGGGCCAACATATTTGGACTGGGGCCGGATAAGCTTTCCGAGATGCTCCTCCTCCAGAATATGCGCGGTCCATCCTGCCATCCGCCCGGCGGCGAAGACGTTGGTGAAACTTTCCCGCGGAAAACCGACCGCTTCCAGAACCAGTGCCGTGTAAAATTCCACATTGGTTTGCAGCGGCCGAAGAGGTTTCTTTTCTGCCAGAAGTTCAAGCGCCTGTCTTTCGACGGCTTCGGCAAAGCCGATGCGCCCGCCTCTGTCGCGAAGTCCTGAAACCGCCTGCTTCAACACATCCGCGCGTGGATCGCGCACCCGATAGATCCGATGACCGAACCCCATCAGCCTTTCGCCGCGTGCCAGCGCGCTTTCCAGCCACGATTTTATATCGCGCTCATCCCCGATAGCGTCGAGCATGTCGAGGACCGGGCCGGGCGCACCTCCATGCAATGGACCTTTCAGTGCGCACAGAGCACCAACGACGGATGAAAACACACCCGCTTTCGTCGACGCGATGACACGGGCGGTGAAGGTGGAGGCGTTCAGCCCGTGGTCGGCGACCGTTACGAGATAGGTATCGAGGGCTCTTACCTTTTCAGCAGAGGCTTTCTCGCCGTGCAACATGTGCAGAAAATCAGCGGCGTGGCCCAATGTCTGATCAGGAGCGACAGGTGCAAGTCCAGCGCTCTTTCGGGCAATGGCGGCGGCGAATACCGGCACCGCGGCGACGGCCATGATATGATGGGCCTGTGGCTCCGCATCTGGCAAAGACGACAATAAAAGCCGCAATCCCTCGACTTGAGACAGATTATCCGTTGCAGGGAGAAGCGGCTCAACGAGGCCAAACGCGCGGACACGCGCCTGCCCAAGCGCGACCCGGATATCCGCCTCAATGTTCGCACCGGATGCGCGCCCTTGCCAAAGCAAGGCGAGAACGGCCTCGAAGCTCCAGTCGGACAGTTGCTCAAGGTCGTATCCCCGCACAACAAGGCGTCCGGCTTTGCCATCGACATGGCTCAATACTGTTTCGGCAGCGATGACGTTTTCAAGGCCGGGACTGGTGGCTCCTGAAACCGATTTGAGTTGGGCAGAGGTTTTCGATTGTAGGGTCATGATATCCTCACGGGTTGACTTCCGTAAGGATGATGCTTGATTCAATATAATCAATCTTGATTCAACTAATCAATGTCGAGAAAATGAAAAGACAGGATCAGTTCATCGATGCGGACACCGCATCAAAGGCGCTCGGCATCAGCCGCGCGACGCTCTATGCCTATGTCAGCCGGGGTCTTGTTCGCACGATTGCGGGACAGGACGACCCGCGCCGACGGCTTTACAGCAGCCACGACGTAGAGACGTTGAGCAAGAACAAATCCGTGGGCAGAAAGCCCCGCGACGTGGCAGCCACGACGCTGGATTGGGGTTTGCCGGTCCTGTCTTCCAGCATCACGCTGATTGAAGACGGTCGATTGTTCTATCGCGGCCATGACGCTGTACGGTTAGCAGAGCATGAAACGCTTGAAGGCGTCGCCCGTCTCCTTTGGTCCTGCGAAGACCACGATCCATTTACAAACTCCATCGCGGCACCTTGGGCTGCTCCACTCCTCGGCCTCACGAGGGATTTGCCGCTGACGGAGCGATGTCAGGCACTGCTGGCTTTTGTCGATGCGGGCAGGATGACGGCTTGGCAACGCAACAACAGCACCCTTTGGCCAAGCGCTGCGGCTCTGTTGCGGTCTATGACGGCGGCCATCAGCAACAGCCAACCCAGCGCCCTGCCCGCACATCAGCATCTCGCCAAAGTCTGGAACCTCGATACGCGCGGCGCAGACATCATTCGCCGCACGCTGGTCCTGTTGGCGGATCATGAGCTGAATGCCTCTGCCTTCGCAACGCGCGTGGTGGCCTCCACCGGTGCATCGCTCGGGGCATGCCTCGATGCGGGGCTTTCAGCCCTGAGTGGACCGTTGCATGGCGGTATGACAAGCCTCGTCGAAATCCTCTTCGATGAGATAAAAGACGCCGACGACGCAGCCGACATCGTTGAAAGGCGACTGCGGCGTGGCGATGTTCTGCCGGGCTTCGAGCACCCCCTTTACCCCGGTGGTGATCCAAGAGCCGCAGCCCTGCTGCCCCTATTGCGAAAGAATGAAAAGCGCCAGTCACTGATACAAACAGTGGCTGAGACCACCGGTAAGCTGCCGACGATCGATATCGCGCTGGTGTCCATCCGCCGGGACCTGGGACTTCCAAAAGGTGCGGCACTGGCGCTTTTTGCCAATGGACGGACGGTCGGCTGGATTGCGCATGCGCTCGAGCAGTTTCAAGAGAAAAAACTGATCCGCCCGCGCGCACAATATGCAGGGCCACAACCGGCAGCCACATGAGCATAATGGTTATGAGGAATATGTGTTGAAGACCATGTATTTCACGCGTCTGCAAGGAGCGCTCGACTTGCCAGCATCAGAAATGACTGCAATGAAACTGTCATGACTTGACGTAACGGAAGGGTTTCGCATGACCACGATGACAGAAGCAAATATCAGACTGGGCGCTATTCTTGCCGAGGCTGAAAATCAGCAGTCATCGCTGAGCGTTGCCAAGCTCGAAAGCAGCGGCCTGATCCCTGACAGCATCGAAACAGGAATGGCCGCCCAGGCAATCGCCACCGCCGCAATTGGCAAGGAGGTTGGCGGCTGGAAGATCGGGGTCAACAGCAATCGAGCCGTCGCCGCGCCTCTTCTCGATGTCTACGACACAAGCATCGACGCGCCATTTGACGTGCCTAAACCGGGTGCCGTGGGCATCGAGGTCGAGATTTGCTTCGTGCTTGCAAATGACATTCCCGCGCCGGCAATCGGTCAGGAATATTCGCGCGCCGATATTCTTTCTCATGTCTCATCCATGAACCTGGGAGTGGAACTCGTGAGCTATCGGCTCGCCGAGGAAAGCAAAGCACCCTACCCGCTGTTTCTGGCGGACCGGCTTGGCAATCACTCCTTCATCCTTGGTCCTGAGATCGACGGGGCAGTCCTGGAGCGTTTCGTGAACCAGGATGCGACGCTGCCAGCACTGGTCATTGAGGGCAACGGCGATGTGCTGTTTGCCGCAGCTCCCAAGCACCCGCAGGTCGATCCCGTCGTGCCGCTTATAGCTTATGCCAACGCGCCACTCGACCATCTTGGTGGCCTGAAGCGCGGCCAGATCGTGACCACTGGCAGCCTTTGTGGATTGATCCGGCTGTCCGGCCAGACGGCCATCAAAAACTCATGGGATGGCATCGCGGACATGGCGCTGAACCTTCCGGCATGAATGCTGCAGCGCACCCCTGACTTTTCACAGGAAGCCGAAACCCGTTATCACTGATACACTCGAACCTGAAGAAATTGTCTTGGAACAGTTTTAACAGGAGATATTTCGATGGCGCAGTCGATCATGAACGCTCTTGGCAAGCCGCTTTACTATAGCGACACGTCCACCGGATTTTTCTCGGCAACGAAATCGGGGCCAGACCTTTACGGCACCGCCAAAAATGATTCCATGTGGGGCGACAGCGGTGTGAACGTGACCATGCATGGTGGCACGGGCGATGACATCTATTACCTCTATTCCGACATCAATCGCGCCGCTGAATCGTCCGGTCAGGGCACGGATACCATCAATACATGGATGAGCTACACGCTCCCGGCAAACATCGAAAACCTGATCGTCACGGGTGACGGGCGGAATGCTTTCGGCAATTCACTCGACAACATCATCAGCGGCAGTTCCTCCAAGCAAACGATCGATGGTGGCGCTGGCAATGACGTGCTGACCGGTGGCGGCGGCGCGGATACGTTCGTTTTTGCCAAGGGCAACGGCACTGATCTTGTCACCGATTTCGGTCGTGACGATTTCATCCGGCTCGACGGTTACGGCGTTACATCCTTTGATCATCTCATCAGTACCTCCACGCAAAAGGGCGCGAACCTCTGGCTGAACTTCGACAATGGCGAGAGCGTCGTGCTTGCCAACACCACCGCCGACAGCCTCAGTGCCGATCAGTTCAGGCTGACGCTGGACCGTTCCAAGCTGACATCGACGTTTTCGGACGAGTTTAACTCCTTATCCCTGAGCAACGGCCAAAGCGGCGTCTGGGAGCCCAAATTCTGGTGGGCGGACGACAAGGGCGGAACGCTTCACACAAATTCTGAAAAGCAGTGGTATATCAACCCCGCCTATCAGCCGACCTCTTCGGTCAATCCGTTTTCTGTTCAAAACGGTGTGCTGACCATTACGGCAGCAGCGACTCCGGACGCGCTTTCGAATGCGGTCAACGGATATGACTACACGTCGGGCATGCTGACCACGCATCCGTCTTTCTCGCAGACCTATGGCTATTTCGAGATGCGGGCGGACATGCCGAGCGACCAGGGTGCATGGCCTGCCTTCTGGCTTCTGCCGGAGGATGGAAGATGGCCGCCAGAACTCGATGTCATCGAAATGCGCGGGCAGAACCCGAATACGTTGATCATGTCTGCCCACTCGAATGCCTCGGGTCAGCAGACATCGACCGTCAACAACATCAATGTGACCAGCACCGAAGGTTTCCACAAATACGGATTGCTGTGGGATGCGGACCATCTTACCTGGTACTTCGATGACGTTGCAATCGCCCAGATCGATACCCCGAAAGATATGCATGACCCGATGTATATGATCGTCAATCTCGCGGTCGGCGGCATGGCAGGGACACCTGCGAACGGCTTGCCCAACGGCTCGCAGATGAAGGTAGACTATATCCACGCCTACTCCATCAACGACCCGGCCGTACAGTCTGTGTCGCACGCGACAACATCGGATCATCTGCTGGTTTAAGATCATCCGATGCCGTGAAGCCTCTGGTGTCGAAACCGACTACCAGAGCTTCACGTGTCTGTTGACGTCCTTGTAAAGCAGGTAGCGGAAACGATCCGGGCCGCCAGCGTAGCAGGCCTGCGGGCAAAATGCGCGAAGCCACATGAAATCTCCGGCTTCGACTTCAACCCAATCATTGTTCAAGCGGTAGACAGCCTTGCCCTCCAGGACGAAAAGGCCATGCTCCATGACATGGGTTTCCATGAAGGGGATAGTTGCGCCCGGCTCGAAGGTCACGATGTTGAGGTGCATGTCGTAGCGGCCATCGGCTGGGTCGATGAAGCGGGTCGTCGCCCACTTGCCATCTGTGTCAGGCATGGCCGACAGTTCATGCTCGTCTTCATGCGTGAAAATCGCCGGGGGCAATTCAAGACCGTCTACGACATCGAAAACTTTGCGGACCCAGTGGAACTTGGCCGGAACAGAGCCGACACCCTTGATCGTCCAAGCATGACCGGCAGGAATATAGGCAAAGGATCCGGCTCGCATCGCATGCAGTTGGCCATCATGCTCGATCGTCATCTCACCATCGACCACAAAGATCGCTGCCTGCGCGCGTGCATCAGGCTCAGGCTTTTCGCTGCCGCCGCCGGGCATCACTTCCATGACATATTGCGCGAATGTCTCGGAAAATCCTGTCATGGGGCGTGAGATGATCCAGGCACGGGTGTCGATCCAGTGGGGAAGGACACTGGTGACGATATCAGACATCACGCGCTTTGGAATAACGGCATAGGCCGTGGTGAAGGTGGCCTTGCCTGAGAGAAGCTCGGTCTGGCCGGGGAGCCCCCCGAAATCAGAATAATATCGCTTTTTTTCCATGATGCACTCCAAAGGCACAATACGTCGCAAACGCTGTAGAGCCTTTTGCGACGAAATGGAATCGCCCTTGCGCATCATTTCAGAGTGCGCAAGGGCGTGGAGATCCTATCAGGCCTTTTTGCGAATGACGCCATAGACGATGTTGCGGTTCTCTCCGAAGAACACCTCCGCTTCAAAGGCGGATGCATCCATGCTCGCATTGATGATATTCCACATATCGTCTTGCGTGCGCAGCAACAGCGCCCAGTTCATGAAGGTTTCCATGTAACCATCGACGCCGATTTCTTCGGAGAAGTTGGCAAACAGGAACACGCCACCGGGCTTGAGCATCTCGAGGCAGCGCTGGGTCAGCTTGATCGAGACCTTGTCCACGAGGTAGTCGTAGAGACCGGCGGCATAGATAAAGTCATATGTGCCCAGTTCCTGGCGGCGCGATAATATCCCGCGCACGGAACCATCGATCGCTTCGATGCAGGTGCCATAGAAGTCGCGGGCAATGGCGCCGATGCTCAAGGGGTCCTGATCGAGGGCCACCCATCTTTTTATCCTGCCCTCTGCCAAGGCGACGGACTGATTGGCTTCGCGCAACTGACCGGCGGCAATGGTAAGAATCTCCGTGTCCGGACCACGCTCTGCAGCGATGTCGTCGACATATTTCGTCAGGATGTCGCGGCGTTCTCTGACGGCGACAGAAGACGACGCTGCCTTGGTGTATTCGTAAAGTGCCAGGCCGGTTGGTGATGCGGCGTCGATCTTGGCCTGCACGCTCGCATGCCCATAAATGAAATCCAGAAGCTGCGCATCGCCGGAATATCCCCTCGGCTTTTCGAAAGACCATGCAGTGAACGGATCTTCGAGGAAGTAGTCCGCGACAGCATGACCCTGAACCAGCGGAATAATATCTCTCCACACGCTGGAGTGGTTCTTTTCGCGAATTTGATGCAACTGTCCCGCAACTTCGTGTATAATTTGTTGCGGCGCACACCCATTTTCGAACTTGCGATAGGCGACGGCCAGAACAATCGCTATCTCCGATTTTGCGATAGAGAAATGCTCTTTAAAATTGTCAGAACGCGGCGCGAATATTTCGTCGGATATTGCTTCAGGAGTAATAAGACTTTCACCATCAAACTTTTTATTAGCAATTTGGGACACAAGCACTCTCCATATTAACGCTTTGTTAACTTTGGAACAATTCAAACGCAAACGCATCTCAAGTCAATCGGGTAAAAGCGTCGAAACGCACGTATTTCAAGAAACTTTTCATTAAGGTAAATCTAAATTTCATACGCGTTTCACGCGACCTTAAAGAAACTTAAAAGGATACACTGCATTGTGACGATGACTACAACCTCGAACAGCGCAGCCGGCGTCGGGATGACGGTAGTAGAAAGGTATTTTTGCAAGAGTATTTGCAAAGCCAGCACAACTGAACTTGCAAGATTATTGCAACCTATGGAAAAGTGCATGAAGCACACTTTGGCAAATTTCGTAGAACTTGGCGTGGAAGCGAGATCATCGCTTGAACGGCCATCCAATGCTTCAAGGGATCTTTTCCTTCGTGAAGCAGACGTCAAAAGACGCAAGGCTATACGGCAGGGTCTCTGGATTGCGGTACCCGTCTATCTGCTGTTTTCATTGACGGACCTTCTGCTTATTCCGGACGTTGCACCGCACACAATGTTTGCGCGTTTCGTTGTCGGCCTCGCAGCGTTGCTCACTCTGGAAATGCAAATCCGTGCCAATGCAAAAACAGGCCACATGGACATCGCCTGTGCCACAGCCCTCCTCGGCGGCTATATTGGCTGGCTGATGCCAGCAATGATGACCAGCTATGTCACCAATATGTCCTATTACATGGTGTTCGGTGCTATCTTCATGATGGGCGCCAACCTGTTTTTCACGTTCAACTTCAAGCTTTCCCTGTGCGCGTCCAGCCTCGTTCTCGCCACCTATTTCGTCGCTTTGAGCTACTTCCACGAAGACATCTATTATCAGATCGCCTTTGGCACCTTCTATCTCTCCTGCTTCGTCTTCACCTCCTACGTAAACCTGCGCCTCAACCGTGAGCGCTACCGTGTGTTTCTCAACGCCATTGAAGCCAAGGTGCAGCAACGAGAAGCGGAAGATCGCGGTGAAGCCTTGCTGCGGCTTTCCAATACCGACCCTTTGACAGGACTTGAAAACCGCCGCGCAATCGACAGCAGGCTGCGCCAGCTGTGGGATGAGTGGACCCTTGCCGAGCACAATTTTGCGGTATTCCTGATCGATGTCGACTTCTTCAAGAAGTACAATGACTATTACGGGCATCAGGAAGGCGACAGGTGCCTGATACAGGTCGCGCAAACGCTCGAGACAAGCATGAGCCGCTTCGACGCCGTCATCGGGCGCTATGGCGGCGAGGAATTCATCGCTCTTGCGCGCTTCCGAACGCAAAAAGACATTGAAGACATCGCAGAAACGCTGCGCACCACCGTCGAGGACATGGCCGTGGTGCATGAAAGGCGGCGCGATGGCACGTCCGTCATTACCGTCAGTGTCGGGGCATCCTACACGCGGCCGCAACCGGATCCGAAGCTCGAGCGCCTGATAAACGAAGCCGATCGCGCTCTTTATCTTGCCAAGGCGAATGGGCGAAACACCGTCAAGCTATTCGACCCCAACGATCCAAACAACAGCGACGATACGGAAAACGTTGCAGCGCTTCTCAACATCGCCATCGAGAAGGACTTGGTCTCGCTGGTCTATCAGCCCATTAAAAACCTGTCGTCTAACAGGATTGAGGGCGTTGAAGCTTTGATGCGGTTGAGGTTGCTGGACGGAACGCTTGTTCCACCCAGCATATTCATTCCCATCGCGGAGCGGACCGGCGCCATCATGGACCTTGGCCTTTGGGCGGTGCGAACCGCATGCCAGCAGGTCATCCGTTGCGACAGGATGGCAATCGTCAGCGTCAATGTTTCTCCGATCCAGTTGAAAAGCCCGGGCTTTGCCACTTCAGTCGCTGCTATTTTGGGTGATGTCGGCGTTTCCGGTGGCAGGCTCGCCTTCGAGATCACCGAAGGTCTGGAGATGGACATGAATTCCGATGTCCTGCGCTGCATCAGCGACCTCAAGACGCTCGGCATCAAGATATGGCTGGATGATTTCGGAACGGGATTTGCGGGCCTGTCATGGCTACGCCTGATCGATTTCGACACTGTCAAAATCGACAAGTCATTCCTTCACGACGCGCTGACTCCCCGTGGAAAGACTATGCTCAGCGATATCATCGGCCTTATTCGCAACCGCGGCCACAAGATATTGGTCGAAGGCGTGGAGACCGCCGAGCAGCTGGAGTTGTTGAGGGAACTGCGGATCGATCACGTCCAGGGTTATTATGTTGGACGCCCGGCTTCCGTAGACAAGCTCAAGGAATGCTCGGCACCCTATCTTCCCCGCACTGGCCTCATGCGCCCGGCGTGAAACGGAAAACCCGGCACTATCGTTGCCGGGTCATTCTCTATCGATCAGTTGCTTCAGCTTTGAAGAACGCCCTTAGTCCGATCCGCCCGGCACTTCGCACATCTCACGCTCACCGACGATAATCGACCGCTTGCCGACATGGTTGGCAGGCCCGACGATGCCTTCCTGCTCCATGCGCTCGACCAGGGAGGCGGCACGATTGTAGCCGATGGACAGGCGGCGCTGGATATAGGATGTCGAGCATTTCTTGTCGCGCAACACGACTTTCACGGCCTTTTCGTAAAGGTCTGCCGTGTCGTCTTCACCCATGGCCGACTTGTCGAAAACGGCACTGTCTTCTTCGACACCCTCGTCCACCTCATCAGCGTCCTCGGTAACGGTGCCCAGATATTCCGGACGTCCCTGCGTCTTCAGATGCGCGACGACCTTCTCGACTTCTTCATCCGAGACGAAAGGACCATGCACACGAGAGATGCGACCGCCACCGACCATGTGCAGCATATCCCCCTGGCCCAACAGATGCTCGGCACCCTGTTCGCCTAGAATGGTGCGGCTGTCGATTTTCGACGTGACCTGGAAGGAGATGCGGGTCGGGAAGTTTGCCTTGATGGTGCCGGTGATGACATCGACCGAAGGCCGCTGCGTTGCCATGATGAGGTGGATACCGGCAGCGCGGGCCATCTGCGCCAGACGCTGGATCGCGCCTTCGATTTCCTTGCCTGCGACCATCATCAAATCGGCCATCTCATCGACGATGACGACGATGTAAGGCATGGCCGTGAGGTCCATTTCCTCCTGCTCGTAAACAGCTTCGCCCGTGGCGCGATCAAACCCGGTCTGCACATTGCACATGACCGTCTCGCCCTTGGCACGGGCGGAAGCGGCGCGGGCATTGTAGCCATCGATATTGCGCACACCCAGACGCGACATCTTGCGATACCGGTCTTCCATTTCGCGAACGGCCCATTTCAGCGCCATGACGGCCTTCTTGGGGTCTGTCACGACAGGCGTCAACAGGTGCGGAATGCCGTCATAGACGGACAGTTCCAACATCTTCGGATCGACCATGATTAGGCGGCACTCTTCCGGCTTCAACCGGTAGAGCAGCGACAGGATCATCGTATTGATGGCGACGGATTTGCCGGAGCCAGTCGTACCAGCCACCAGAAGATGAGGCATCTTGGCGAGTTCAGCCACGACAGGTTCACCGCCAATGGTTTTGCCGAGGCAAAGCGCCAGTTTCATCCGTGTTTCGGAATAATCGGGCGATTCGATCAGTTCGCGGAAATAGACCGTTTCACGAACCGGGTTCGGCAGTTCTATGCCGATGACGTTGCGACCCGGCACCACGGCGACACGGGCGGACAGAGCCGACATGGACCGTGCGATATCATCCGACAAGCCGATGACGCGGGAGGATTTGACGCCTGGGGCTGGCTCGAATTCATACAACGTCACGACCGGGCCGGGGCGCACATCGATGATTTCACCCTTGATGCCGAAGTCTTCGAGGACGCTTTCCAGAAGGCCAGCACTCTGCTCCAGCGCTTCCGGCGTCATTGTCGTGGTTTGCAAGACCTGCGGCTTCTGCAACAGGTCGATCGGTGGAAACTCGTATTCGCCCTCGCCGAAAACCGGCGCGTCCAGAAACATGGGCTGATTTGCGTTGCGGGCAACCGTGCGCATTTCACGACGCGGCGCGGTCAGAGCGACAGCTTCGACCACAACCTCCTCGACAACGGCGGCAACAGGCATTGGCTCTTCCACCGTTGCGACGACCTGAACCTGTTCAACTGCTAAAATCTCGGCCTGCTGAACAGGACGGATATCGACCTGCCGATAGAGCGCAACCGCTGACCCTTCTGGCTTGATAAAGGCCGGCTTTTCAATGGCTGGAAGTGTCTGACGAATGACCTGCGCTGGACGTGGAGCAGGCGTTATAGCAGGGGCAGCCACAGGTGCGGTGGCAGCCCGCTGGGCCTTGATCCGCGCCAGTTCCGCAAGCCGCATAGGCTGGGAGGGCGGCAAGATGGTCGCCCCGACATCCAGGCTCATCGCTTCCCAGAACATTTCATCCGATAGAACGTCTGCAAAGGCAGGAACGTCGAAGGAAACAGCAGGCTGCTCGGGAAAACACGCAACGTCGATCTGTTCGGCGCTGACCGCATCCGTTGCCTGCGTCACCACGGCGACGGTTTCGGCAGGTGCGGATGCTTCCTGCTCCTGTCGCAAGGCCAGCTCGCGACGTAGGCGATAGCTCAGCGCAAGCGCACCTGTCGCGCCCGGCGGCTGCGGCAGCACGGCGGGCTTGGCGATGCGACGCTCCACAGGCGCCTGCTTCGGCATGACCTTTTCGACGGCAGCAACCTCAACCGGCTCTGGCGCGGCAGCCAAAGGCTGGAGATCAGTCTCAGCCTTGCTCTGAGCAGAAGCCGGAGCCTGCTTGCCACTCACAATATTCTGCGGCGTGCGGGTGAAACGCACATTCGGCCCGAGCGTAAAGTGGTTCTGCCACAAGGGCATCTCTTCACGCCCCTCAATCGCATTGGCTGCGTTCTGGTCGGCATTGTGCCCTATTACGGCACGCTGGTCTGGCGTTAACGGCAGCAATTCAGGGCGGAGGTCTTGAGGAGCGCGCGGCTCCGCAATGGACTGTTCCTGTCCTCGCTCATCTATCGTGTTGAGGGAATAGTTTGAATTCGATCGAGGAAAACGCATCACAGCCTGTACACTCATCATAAACGGACATTCGGCACAGCAAATGAGATAGAAAATAAAGGTTAATCACATGTTGCCAAAGGCCGCGCTGGGACACGTTTTCATCATCTTATTTCCGGCTGTGTCCGCATGGCCACGCGGTAAGATGGTGTGGATTTTTCGTGAAACATGAGTGTCTCCAGGCAATTGCCAGCTTATGCGGCCACGTAACCACCTCAAACCACCGTTCACGCAACAGTCATTCACGCCTGACAAATATTGTCTTTACAACTAACATGTTAATGTCGTATCAGATGCCGGTCAGTTCAGGAGGAGCAGGACATTGACTGGTAAATTCGGCCTTTCGGCAGCACTCACAACACCTTTCGCGCAGGATGGAAGCATCGATTTCCCGGCCCTCGTTGCGCAGGCCCAGCGCTCGCTAGCCGCTGGCTGCAACAGTGTTACCCTGTTCGGAACGACGGGCGAAGGCAGCTCCATCGGCAACAGGGAGCGAGCCGAAGTGCTGTCGGCATGTCTGAAAGCGGGGATCGATGGATCGTCTCTCGTGGCAGGCGTGCTTGTCGACTCAGTTCAGGACGCAGCCGATCAGGCCGGAGCCGCCCTCGATGCCGGCGTGCGCAATATTCTGCTTGCACCGCCGTCCTATTTCAAGAATGTCAGCGATGACGGTCTGTTCGAATGGTTCTCGGCTGTGTTTCGGCAACTCGGCAGCAAAGCCCGCGACATTCTCGTCTACAACATTCCCTCCGTTACCATGGTCGCG
Organism: Hyphomicrobiales bacterium; assembly: GCA_900472925.1. Lineage (GTDB taxonomy): Bacteria > Pseudomonadota > Alphaproteobacteria > Rhizobiales > Rhizobiaceae > Agrobacterium. The sequence goes on along the minus strand of UCJU01000004.1, from coordinate 376,848 downwards.
CTTTCAGTCGACTTGATCGGTCGCCTGCGCCACGCCTTTCCGGGCATCGTCACCGGTGTAAAGGATTCGTCCGGTGACTGGCCCTATACGCAACGATTGCTGGCGGAGCACTGCGACCTCGTCATCCTCGTTGGCGATGAACGTCATCTGGCGCAAGGCGTTCGCCTCGGCGGTCAGGGCGCTATTTCCGGCTGTGCGAACTTCCTGCCAGCAGAGATCCGCGCCATGGCCGTGGACGGTGTCGATGATCCCCGCGTCACGGACCTTGTCGGTGAACTCTTGAAATATCCTGTTACGCCTGCGGTGAAGGTGCTCGTCTCGCATGTGACAGGTGAACCAATCTGGCACGCCGTTCGCCCACCACTGGTTTCTATTTCCGCGGAAAACCGTACAAAGCTTGTGGGGGCATTCGAGTCGCTTTTCAGAAGCCAGGCGGCTTGAGAAGGATCATTGATGGACGATAACGGCGAACAGACAACGTTGCGCGAAAAGGCCTATGAGAGCTTCACGCTCCATCTTCTCGCGCGCGATGTTCGCCCCGGTCAGTTCATTTCCCAACGCCGCCTCGTGGAACTGACGGGATTGCCACTTGGCGCAATCCGCGAGGCCATTCCGAGGCTGGAAGCGGACGGGTTGATCAAGACGGTGCCACAGCGCGGGCTTCAGGTGGCGCATATCGACATCAACCTTATCCGCGAAGCGTTTCAGTTTCGCATTTTTATGGAAAAGGAGGCTGTGGCCATTTTTACCCGCACGGCTTCCGATGAGACCATTGCCGGGATGATAAGGGAGCACCGCGATATTGGAGAGGCAGCCCAAAGCGGCAAGACGTCGCCGGAACTCGATGCGCGCGCTCAGGCCGTTGACTGGGGCATGCATGATGCCTTCATCGACTCGCTTGGCAATTCCATCATATCGAATGCCTACCGCGTGAATTCGATCAAGATGCGACTGATCAATCAGGAACGCTTTCGCATTGCCGGTCACGTCAAATCCGTGATGGCGGAACATCTGACCATTCTCGAAGCCATCGAGCGACGGGCACCGGAAGAAGCGGCGGAAAAACTGGTCGCCCACATTCGCAATGCACGGGATCGCGCTCTGGCAGTTTAGACCATCGGTCTATCCGATGCGAAACGGACTATAAAACCACCGGCCGAAGGTGAGGAGATTTTCGGCCAAACAGGAGGAGGAACACATGACGCATTCACTGCTCAATCCCACACGCCGTGCATTCATGGCCGGAACAGCCGCTATTGCAGGAACCGCCGCATTCGGCATTCGCCCTGCAGCAGCAGCCATCGACTGGAAAAAGCACGCTGGCACGACGCTGGAGGTCAATCTCGTCAAAAGCCCGCGCAGCGAAACGCTTCTGAAATACATCAAGGAATTCGAAGAGCTGACCGGCATCAAGGTCAATGCAGAGGCCACGCCTGAACAGCAGCAGCGCCAGAAGGTGGTGATCGAGCTTTCCTCCGGCAGACCAAGCTTCGACGTGGTTCACCTGAGCTACCACGTTCAGAAGCGGCAGTTCGAAAAAGGCAAATGGCTGGCCGATATCAGCGGCTTCCTGAAAGACCCTTCGCTAACCGATCCATCGCTTGTCGAAAGCGATTTTGCAGAAGCGGGCATGCAGTTTGCCAAGGATAGCGACGGCGTTCTGCGCTCCCTGCCCTTCTCGGTGGATTACTGGATCCTCTACTGGAACAAGGAACTCTTCGAGGCCAAGGGCCTGAAATACCCGCAGAGTTTCGATGAGCTTGTGACCGCAGCGGAAGCACTGACTGACCCGTCCGCCAACACCTACGGTTTCGTTGCGCGCGGCCTGAAAAATGCCAATACGCCGGTCTGGACATCGCTGATGCTTGGCTACGGCGCAACCCCGATCGTGAACGGCAAGCTGGACACTCAGACGAAGGAAGCGGTCGACGCCGCGACGCTTTACCAGCGCCTGATGACGAAGGCTGCACCTCCTGGGGTTTCCGGCTTCAACTGGGCCGAAGCACAGTCTGCCTTCCTTCAAGGCAAGATCGGCATGTGGCTGGATGGCGTCGGCTTTGCACCACCCATCGAGAACCCGGAAAAGTCCCGCGTTGTCGGCAAGGCTGGCTACGGCGTCATGCCGGCGGGCCCTGCACAGCAGGCGGCAGGCACATTTGGTGATGGCCTTGGCGTGGTCGAGGCGTCCACCAAGAAGGAAGCCGCATATCTCTTCTGCCAATGGGCGATTTCCCACGAAATGGGTGCACGTCTGTTGCAGGCCGGTGCGGGCGTTCCGTTCCGTCAGTCCATTCTGGAAGATGCGAAAGTGCGCGAAGGCGTGAAAATGCCAGCGGAGTGGCTGGATGCGGTCGTCGGGTCCGGCAAGGTATCCAAGCTGGCACTGCCCGTCATCATCCCCGTCACGGAATTCCGTGACATCTATGGTGTCGGCCTCACCAACATGATCGGTGGCGCCGACCCGGCAGCCGAACTCAAGAAAGCGACCGATCAGTTCGCACCCGTTCTGGCACGCAGCGAGGGATAATGGTGTCCGTCAGCATCGAAAACACAGCAAAAACGACGAAACTCGTCAGAAGGAGCAAGCCCACGCGGCTTGCTCCCAACTACTGGCCTTTCGTGATTCCCGCTCTCATCGTTATCGCCGCCGTCATCGTCTTTCCGTGGGTCTTCACCCTGTGGATGAGCGCGCAGCGCTGGACGCTGGGGCAGGAACAGAGCTTCATAGGCTTCGACAACTATATCCGTCTGGCAAGCGATGCGCGTTTCTGGGAATCGCTTTGGCATACGCTCGTCTATACGACGCTGTCGGTTGTCGCGCCGTTGTTTCTGGGGACGCTGGCGGCATTGCTGTTCGATGCTCAATTTCCGCTGCGCGGCTTTCTGCGCGGCGTCTTCGTCATGCCGATGATGGCAACGCCGGTCGCCATCGCGCTCGTCTGGACCATGATGTTTCACCCGCAGCTCGGCGTGCTGAATTATCTCTTGTCCTTCATCGGTATCGGCCCGCTGGAGTGGATTTACAATCAGTCCACCGTCATCCCCTCGCTGGTACTGGTGGAAACATGGCAGTGGACACCACTGGTCATGCTCATCGTTCTCGGCGGTCTCGCTGCCGTGCCACGGGAGCCCTACGAAAGCGCGGAAATCGATGGAGCAAATGCCTGGCAGAAGTTCCGGTATCTGACCATGCCGATGATTGCGCCGTTCCTGATGATTGCCGTCATCATCCGCTCCATCGACGCGGTTAAAAGCTTCGACATCATCTACGCGATGACGCAAGGCGGACCCGGCACCGCATCCGAGACGATCAACATCTATCTCTACAACACCGCCTTTGCCTATTACGACATAGGCTATGGCTCGGCCATGGCCGTCATGTTCTTCATCGTCATCATCGCGCTGTCCTTCGTGCTTCTGATGGTGCGCGCCCGCACACAATGGAACGAGATGGAGGACCGCTGATGAAACGCAAAACACTCGACCAAATCGGCCTGTTCTTCGTGGCACTGGTGATGATTTCGCCCGTCATCCTGTTCTTTCTCTGGATGATCTCGCTGTCGCTGAAATACGAGATCGACAACGGTGCCTATCCGCCCATTCTCATTCCAGAACGCTTCGCATGGTCCAATTATGTGAAGGTCTTCGAGGAGAACAACTTCTTCCTCTATTTCTGGAATTCCGTGCTCGTCACGGGTGCTGCGACCATCCTCGCCCTCGTCATCGGCGTCCCCGCCGGGTACGGTATCGCGCGGTTGAAGGCGGAAAAGGCGGCTATCGTCATCATGATCGCACGCATGACGCCCGGCCTCTCCTTCCTCATTCCACTGTTTCTGCTGTTCCAATGGCTGAACCTGCTGGGCACATTGTGGCCGCAGATCATCATCCATCTGGTTGTCACCGTACCCATCGTGGTCTGGATCATGATTGGCTATTTCGAAACGACGCCGAAGGAGTTGGAAGAGGCTGCCAGCATCGACGGTGCATCCTCCTGGCAGGTGTTCCGGCTCGTGGCGCTGCCCATCGCCAAGCCCGGCATCGTCGTATCCTTCATTCTCGCCGTCATCTTCTCGTGGAACAACTTCGTCTTCGGCATCGTGCTGGCCAGCCGCGAAACGCGCACGTTGCCAGTCGCGGTCTACAACATGCTGTCCTTCGAGCAGGTCAGCTGGGGTCCGCTGGCAGCGGCAGCGCTGATTGTCACGCTGCCTGTGCTGTTGCTCACCATGTTCGCACAGAAGCAGATCGTCGCAGGACTTACCGCAGGTGCCGTCAAGGGCGGCTAATAACGACATTCAGGATCAACATCATGGCACCGGTCAATATTCAAAATGTTCAGAAGCGCTTCGGCTCAGTCAACGTCATCCACGGCATCGACATCGACATTGGCGACGGTGAATTCGTCGTCCTTGTTGGCCCTTCCGGCTGTGGCAAGTCCACATTGCTGCGCATGATTGCGGGTCTGGAAGAGGTGAGCGACGGCGAAATCCGCATTGGAGCACGGGAGGTCAGCAACCTGCCCGCCCGTGATCGCGATATCGCCATGGTGTTCCAGAACTACGCGCTTTATCCGCATATGACGGTGAAGGAGAATATGGGCTTTGCCCTCAAACTCAAGAAGGTCAGCGCGGACGAAACCGCTTCCAAGGTCAATAAGGCCGCTGGCATTCTGGGTCTCGACAAGTTGTTGGACCGCTACCCCCGCCAGCTCTCGGGCGGACAGCGACAGCGCGTCGCCATGGGCCGCGCCCTTGTGCGCGATCCGCAGGTCTTCCTGTTCGATGAGCCGCTGTCCAACCTCGATGCCAAGCTGCGCGTACAGATGCGCGGCGAGATCAAAGCTCTGCATCAACGGATCGGCACCACGACGATTTACGTCACCCACGATCAGGTAGAAGCCATGACCATGGCCGACAAGATCGTCGTGCTGCATGATGGCGTCATCGAGCAGATCGGCGCACCGCTCGAGCTTTACGACCGTCCCGCCAACCTCTTCGTAGCAGGCTTCATCGGCTCGCCCGCAATGAATTTCATTCGGGGTCGCGTGGAAGAAGGCGTCTTCCGCACCTCCAAGGGGCTGACCCTGCCCCTTCCGCAGACGGCAAATCCCGCAGAACTCGGCGGTCGTGATCTCGTCTATGGCATCAGACCTGAACATATTCGCGTTGCTGAAAATGGGATCGCAGGCCGGGTCAGCTTGGTCGAAGGCACGGGTTCGGAAATCTATGCGAAGCTGGATTGCATGGGCGAGGACATTGCCTGCCTGTTCCGCGAGCGGCTGGATATTCGCTTTGGCGACACCATCAACGTTGCCATCGATCCAGCCTCTGTGCATCTGTTCGACAGGGGAACAGGCAAGCGAATCTGACCGTCCATGGGTGAAAACAAAAATCACGGCAAACATGTCTTGTGCGTGGGCGCGGCCGTGCTGGACACGCTGTTTCGGGTCCACGACATGCCCACGGGCCAGGGCAAAGTATTGCCCTACGAGATGTTGCAGATTGCCGAGGGAATGGCATCAAGCGCCGCCTATGCTGTGCACCGCATGGGCGGCCGCGCCAGCCTTTGGGGCGCAGTCGGCGATGACGAGACGGGCAGCCGTATTCTTCGTGACCTGACCGAAAGCGGTATCGACACGTCAGGAATGACCGTTGCGAAAGGCGCACGCTCGGCCCTTTCCACCATCATTATCGATGACCGGGGCGAGCGGCTGATCGTGCCGTTTTACGATCATAAACTGCATGAGACGAAACGCTTCTGTACAGTGGAAGATCTGGCGCCGTTCGATGCCGTTCTGGTCGATGTGCGCTGGCCAGACTTGGCACTCGAAGTCCTCACGCTTGCCCGCATGCTCGGCAAACCTGCCATTCTCGATGGTGACGTGGCGCCAGTGGCAACGTTGGAGCGGCTGGCACCGGCCGCGACCCACATCATCTTTTCAGAACCCGCAGCCGAACGGCTGACAGGCACCGGCGATGTGCCAGCCATGTTGCCGCTCCTGCATTCCCGATACCCGCAGACCTTCATCGCAGTGACGGCTGGACCTGCCGGCTGTTACTGGACGGAACGAGGACACCCCGAGGTTCACTTCCAATCCACATTGAAGGTGGAGGCGGTCGATACGCTGGCGGCGGGAGACGTGTTTCACGGCACGTTTGCGCTTGCTATAGCCGAAGGCATGGAGAGCCGCGCAGCGATCCAGCTTTCCTCGGTTGCCGCCGCACTCAAGTGCCAGATTTTCGGTGGCCGCGCAGGGGCGCCGACACGTGCGGAAGCTGAGGCTGCGCTGAGCTTTTGAGACGTGGTGTCTACGAGAGGATTCGAACCTCCGACCCCAGGATTCATACCACTTCGGCTTTAACCGCCATCCGTTAGGACGTTCGTGGTCTGGACTGTCCCTTCACCATGGATCTTGCGACCTTTAGGCGCTGCCCTACCAGTCTCTACACCTTCCCCGGATTTCTCCGAGGCTTGGCTCGGGATTGGCATGCTGAAAGTTCAGCGAAGCGTTCCCCGAATTTGAGCAGATCGATCACGACGTTTCCGACCGTAACCCCCAATTTAAAAACCAGGAATCCTGTGCTCTATCCTACTGAGCTACGTAGACATTTCACGTGACTGCAAACAACATTCTCCTAGCCGATATCATATTTGACATCAACCTCCCACGACGCGTTTCCTGCGCAGCGGCGCAAACTTTGCGCGCGGACCGCTCGAACGAAAACAATGCAAAGCTGCAACTGTGCAATTCTGCAACAGGCTCTTTTTGGGCGGCGTTCTTCCGGGCGGCTTTCTGGTTGGCCTGTATGGCTCGTGGCGTGTGCTTACTGTGTCGATTGCCGCACAAACATTGTCGTGATGGTTGCCATCACAAGCTCCTGGCTTGAAGAGCTCGCACCATCCGGTTGACGCCCTCCTGGAGCAAAGCGCGAGGGCAGCCGAAATTGACACGCAGATGGTTCGAAAATTCGGCTCCGAAATCCGAGCCCGCGCTGAAGCCAACCTTGCCATGCTGCAGGAAGAAACTTTGCGGATCGCTTGGAAGGTCAAGCGCCGAGCAGTCCAACCAGGCAAGAAATGTGGCTTCCGCTTTGATCAATCGTATCTGCGGAAGGTAACTTGCGATTTCAGCCGACAGAAAGTCGCGGTTGGCCTGAATATAGGCCAGCATATCCGCCTTCCATTCCTTCGCATGCGTATAGGCAGCCAGCGTCGCCTCAAGGCCGAGAATATTGACGCTGTCCACCATGCCGAGACGGCATTGCGTGAATTTTTCACGGATCGCCTTGTTCTGGATGACGGCAAAAGCCGCCTTCAGGCCTGCTATGTTATACGTCTTGGCAGCCGACATCAGCGTGATGGTGCGATTGGCAGCATCTGAAGATAAGGTGGCGACCGGCACATGCTTGCGACCATCGAACACAAGATCGCAATGAATTTCATCGGAGATGAGAAGCGTATCGTTGCGCTCGCATAATGTCGCAATCGCAGTCAGCTCTTCACGGGTATAAACCTTACCCGTCGGATTTTGCGGATTGCAGACCAGAAAAGCTTTTGAGCGTTCAAGCTTTGCCGCGAGATCATCGAGGTCCAGCTTGTAGCCGTCATCGGTGGCCACCAGGGGGGAGTCAATCCGCGTCAGGCCCCAATGGGCGGGTGCGTTGAGAATGGGTCGATAGACTGGCGTTTGGACCAACACGCCATCGCCCGCAGACAACATGGCCTTCAGCGCCATGTTAAAACCCGGCTCGACGCCGGGAAGGAACACGATGTCTTCCGGGCTCACTGCCCAATCATATTTGGCTTGCAAGTCCGCGACGATGCAGGCGCTCAGTTCTTCGCGCGCAACGCCGTACCCCAGAAACGGATGTTCAAGACGCTTTTTGATGGCTTCGACAATTTCAGGCGCGGAGGGAAAATCCATATCCGCCACCCACATCGGCAAGACGTCGGAAGGGTATTTGCTCCATTTGGAGCTTCCCGTGTTTCGCCTGTCTACGACCGTATCGAAGTCTACCATCCCTGCTAAAACCCCTTGATCATGCCGCCATCCACGCGAATGGCCGAACCGGTAACGTAGCTCGCCCGCGCGCTCGCCAGAAAGACGGCGACGTCCGCAAATTCTTCCGGCGTGCCGTAACGCCCGACCGGGATTTCGGCACGAGAGGCCTCCTGCACCGCTTCGATCGTCTTGGCTGTCTTTTCTGCCTTGCCTGCATCGAGTTCACGCACGCGGTCGGTGTCGATCCGGCCGGGCAGGATCATGTTGACAGTGATGCCGTGGCGAGCAACCTCGGCAGCCAATGTCTTCGACCAGCCGGACACCGCTGCGCGGACGCCGTTGGAGAGCGCCAGATTGGGGATGGGCTGCACAACGCCGGATGACCCGATGGTGATGATGCGCCCCCATTTGCGTTCAATCATACCTTCCAGCATGGCGTCAGTTACGGTGAAGATGGAGGTCGCCATGCTATCGAATGCGCTCGCCCAGCTTTCTTTGGATTGACCGGCGGCGGGTCCGGCCTTAGGTCCACCGGAGTTGTTGACGAGAATATCGACGCCACCCGCTGCCGTCACAGTTGCGATCATCGCAGCGACGGAGGTCGCGTCCGAGAGATCAACGGTCAATGGGGTGATGTTGTCGGTCCTCTCCATAGCAGCCACGTTACGGGCAGCGGCGAAGACCTTGACGCCTTCAGCGGCCAACCCCTTGGCGATGGCAGCACCCAGACCACGACTGGCACCCAGAACGAGCGCTGTTTTTCCGGAAATCATGAAGTCCATTATTTCAAAGCCTCGAGTTTGCGCGTCTGGCGCTCGATCAGTCGTTCGACTTCAGCGATGGCCTGCGCATTGAGTGAAGCGCCCGGACGGCGCTGGGCGGCGCCGGTAATCGCACCTCGCTTGGCCAGCACATATTTGCGGATGGCAAGGCCAAGGCCCGGTTGCTGTTCGTAGCGCATCAGCGGCAGATAGGCGTCGAACAGATCCTGTGCAGCATCGTATCTGCCTTCATTGCTGAGGCGGCAGACCTCCACCATCATTTCAGGATAGGCAAAGCCTGTCATTGCGCCGTCTGCGCCACGCTGCATTTCTTCCGGCAGGAACACACCGGCATTGCCGCAGAGGATCGAGGTCCGGCGGCGACCTTGGGCTTCGGCATTGCGCAGATCAGTAATCTTTTGCAAGCCGGGCCAATCTTCATGCTTCAGCATGACGATGCTCGGATGCGCTTCGAAGATGGTGCCGAGCGTTTTCGAGGAAATCTGCACGCCTGTAACCAGCGGAAAATCCTGCAAGACAACAGGAACCTCTGTGCCGATTGCGTCGACGACATTGCGGTAATAACCGATAATCTGTTCATCGGTGCGAAGGCTGGATGGCGGTGCAACCATCACGCCCGCAGCGCCCATGTCCATGACCGCCTTCGTCAGTTCACCAATGGCGGCAAGGCCGGGGGCAGACACGCCGACGACAACCGGCTTGTCGCCTGATCGTGCCAATGTCTGACGGGTGATGGCAATGGATTCCGCCTGCGTCAGCTTTGGCGCCTCCCCCATCATGCCAAGGATCGTCAGGCCATCTGCGCCCTTGTCGTAGTAGAAATCCACCATGCTATCGACGCTGGCGACATCGACTGCACCATCATCGATAAAGGGGGTGCAGGCTATGACGAAAACGCCGGATGTCCGGTTATTGATCAATGGCATGTCGTTCTCCTCGAATCTTTAAAACCAGCTGGATGTACCGCGTGCGGCGTATTTTCCGTCACCGGCGGCATTGACGATGTCTGTACCATTCCACGCCAGCTTGCCGCCAACATAGGTGCGCACCACGCGAACCGAAAATTCGCGTCCATCGAACGGGCTCCAGCACAGTTCGTCATGGGCTTTCGACGAATCCCAGATCTGCGGTTCAGCTTTGAGAATGGCGATGTCTGCGTCTGCACCAACCCGCAATGCTCCCTTTTCGGGCCACAGACCGAAGAACTTCGCGGGCCGTTCGCATAGCTGTTCGATCGTCATCATCGCAGCCTCGTAACCACGCATTTCCGCGCCGGTGTAGAATGCCGGAAGCAGGGTTTCGAGACCGGGGACACCTGCACCCGCCTCGAATATGGAGGGTGTGAACTTGTTGTCGACCGGCCAGCTGGAATGGTCCGAGCTGACGAAGGCAATGCGGCCATCCGCCACGTCTTCCCACAGTGCCTCGATCTGGCCAGGGCGGATGGGCGGATTGACCTTCATTTTTGCGCCAAGCGCGGGACCGTCGATTTCCGGATCGAGCCACAGATAGTGCACGCAGAGTTCGCCGGTGGCGCGGAAACCGTCCAGCAAGTAGTTTTCAACGATATCGAAGCCGCGTGTCGTCGTCAGGTGGACGATATGTGCGTGCGCGCCTGCAGCCGCCCCCAGTTCCAGAAATTGCGCTGTTGCCGCCATTTCTGCCGCCGGTGGCCTGCTTTCGGAATGCGCCTCTATGCCATCACGACCTGCGGCCTTGGCAGCTGCGATGTGAGCGCGCACGATTCCCTGATCTTCATTGTGCACGCCAAGCGGAATATCCGTATCCGCAAGGGCCGTGAAAATGTCCAGCGTCTGGTTTGAGGAGATGCGGGGAAAGCGCGTCGGACTGCTTTCGAAAGTCGAAATCTTGAAAGCCACGACGCCACCGGCGATCAGTCCCTCGATCTCCTCGGTGGACTGATCTGGCATGACAGTGGCGTAGAGCGCAACATTGCAATGGGCGTGCTCTTCGATCGCCGCAATCTTGGCATCTAGCCGCGCCAAGGAATTGAGCGGATCGGGATTATCATAGGGCATGTCCACGATTGTTGTGATCCCGCCAGCCACCGCCGAGCGTGTGGTCGAGGCAATGCCGGGCAGACCGCCATAGCTGCAGGCATGGGTCTGGCCATCGATGACCCCTGGAATGATCAAGTCTTCGCCAGCGTCGAACTGCTCCGCGGCATCTGGAACCTGATCACGACCGATGGCGGCAATCTTTCCGTCCTTGACAGCGATCCAGCCGTTTTCCAGCGGACCATCCGGCAGAACCACGGTGCCGGTTATCACGATATCATAGCTCATGATGCATGCCTTCCATATTGGAGGTCCAATGTCGTACATGCCAGCGCCACACCCGCCTGAACGGGATCGATGACGGGAAGCCCGAGTGTTTCTTCCAGCGCAAGCCGATATCCGCCAAGGCCTGCACAACCGAGAATGATGACGTCGGCACCATCTTCATCGCGGAGCACTTTGGCCGTGCGCGAAACGATCTCGACGACGTCTCCCGCCATCAACTCCACTACCGTCTTGTCGATGGAGCGGTCACCCGCCAAGCGACCGTCGAAGCCGAGATGTTTCAGATAACGCAGGTGTCGATCAATCGAGGATTGGCCCAGAGAGATGATGCCGAAGCGGTGCCCAAGACCAAGCGCTGCTAGATAGGCAGCTTCGGCAATGCCGACCACAGGTCGATTTGTCGTCTTTCTGACCGTTGCAATGCCGGGGTCCGAAAAGCAGGCGAGCACGAAGGCATCGGCAGACGCCGCGTTCACGGCTTCGACAATATTGGGAATGACTTCGCCGACATGCGCGTCGGTCTCGATGCCCGCCGGTGATTTGGCAAGCTCCGTGCACCGGATTGTGTGGCGGGTGGAATCGCGGACGAGGCCGAGGCAGGCTTCCATCGAGCGCGTGACAGAGACAGAACTGTTGGGATTGATGACGAGAATTTCTGACAAGACGATACCTGCGGCGTGATCGGAAGCGTGGATTGTATCTCTAAAATATATTACGTAGTATATCAGCGTGTCGATGGTTGTCAAAGTTCTGTTGGTGGTGAACTCATGGCGTAATCGGTGCATAGCAATGCCGGGATGACTGACCTATGTTGACGTCGCGGGCATACACGCATTGCGTAAGTGTGAAACTGGAGAGTGGCTTTGAACAAAGCGGACGTGTCGGGTGAAAAACGCAGCAAATCTCTGACCGAGAAAGCCTACGCCATTTTGCGTGAGCGCATCATCACCGGCGAACTGGCGCCAGGCATGGATGTATCCGAGCCGGAGCTTGCCGAGCAACTTTCCGTCAGCAAGACGCCGGTGCGCGAAGCGCTGGCACGGCTTTGCGTCGAAGGCTTCATGGAAGCCTATCCGCGCCGCGGCTACCGCGTCACGCCTGTCACCGTGAAGGACATGAACGACCTTTTCGCCATCCGCGGCATGCTGGAAGGAACGGCGGCAGCGCTCGCGGCCAAGAATCTCACCGATGAAGACCTGAATGCGCTCGATCAGCTGGCGGATGTCAGCTACGTGATCGGCGAGGAGATCAGCACGAAAACCTTTGTGGATTCCAATCAGGAATTCCATTCTGCTATTGCTCGTGGTTCCCGCAATCCGCGCCTCTACGCGCTGGTGATGAGCCATCTGGAGGAATGTGCGCGGCTGTTCTACATGGGCGCGCGTGTTCGCGACATCAATCCGGAAACCAATGTCGATCATCACCGCATCGTTGCGGCGCTGCGCAAGAGAGATTCTGATCTGGCGCGGGAGGTTATCGTCGAGCACAATGAAAATACCCGCAGCGGCATTCTGGGGGCGCTGATTGCGACCGGTCAGGGTGGGTTGACGCTCTAAAGGCACGACCTGTCACGCGACCTTGACCAGATGGCCAGGCGCTGGCTCCGTATAGCGCGCCGCCACCGGCACGTAATCAACCGGACGGACTGCACTGCCGATCTCCCTGCCCTCAGCCACTTTTCGCAAATGCCGCCTTGCCGGATCGGCAATCGGAACGGCACTGAGCAGCCTCTTTGTGTAGGCATGCTGAGGATTGCCGAAGATCTGCGCACGCGTACCGATTTCAACGATCTCGCCCAAATACATGACTGCGACACGGTGGCTGACACGCTCAACGACCGCCATATCGTGGCTGATGAAGAGGTAGGCGATTTTCAACTGCTCTTGCAATTCCATCATGAGATTGACGACCTGCGCCTTGATCGAGACATCGAGCGCCGACACGGCTTCGTCGGCGACGATGAGGCCGGGATTGAGCGTCAGCGCGCGTGCGATGCTGATGCGCTGGCGCTGACCGCCAGAGAACTCATGCGGGAAACGCTTTGCCATATCGGCCTGCAATCCCACCCGAACCAGCAGGTCCGTGGCTCTGTCGCGGGCATCTTTGGCCGATGCGAGACCATGTGACACCAGTGGCTCCATGATGGCCTCACCGACACGCATGCGCGGATTAAGGCTGGAGAACGGATCCTGAAAGATCATCTGCATATGCTGGCGCTGGCTGGAAAGGGCTGATGGCGTCAGGGACCGGACATCCTGCCCGTTGATGAGGATGGAGCCGCTGACGGGCTCGATCAGCCGCAACACAGACCGCCCAGTGGTGGACTTGCCGCAGCCGGATTCGCCCACGAGCGCCAGTGTTTCTCCCTCATGCAGATCAAAGGAGATATTCTCTACGGCATGGACACGACCGCTAACGCGACCAAACACTCCGGATTTGATATCGAACCGGGTGATCAGATTGCGGACTTCCAGGATCGGCGGTTTGTTTGCGGGTATGGTTCCTGCAATCTCACGTTCGGCTGAGGACACGCCTGTATCCGTATCGGTCAGCGGAAACGTCGCCGGATAATCGTGACCTTCCATCGAACCCAGCCTTGGCACGGCAGACAGCAACGCTTTGGTATAGACATTGGCCGGTTCGGCAAAAATCTGTTCGGTCTTCCCGGTTTCGAGCGCGCGAGAGCGAAACATGACCACGGTGCGATCTGCGATCTCGGCCACCACGCCCATGTCGTGGGTGATGAAGAGGACAGCCATGTTCTCTTCATCCTGCAAGGACTTGATCAGTTGCAGGATTTCGGCTTGGACCGTGACGTCTAGAGCCGTCGTCGGCTCATCGGCGATCAGCAGTTTCGGACGACAGGCAAGCGCCATGGCGATCATGATGCGCTGGAGCATTCCACCGGAAAGCTGGTGCGGATATTCATCGAAACGGCTTGACGCGGCTGGTATGCGCACGCGCTCGAGAAGTCGCACCGTTTCCGCCCGCGCCTCTGCTTTGGAAATAGCGCGATGCCGGATGATGGCCTCCGCGATCTGGCGACCGACTGACAGCACCGGGTTGAGCGATGTCATCGGCTCCTGGAAAATCATCGCAATATCGTTGCCACGAATATCCTGCATCTGTCGCTCGGGAAGCGCCAGCAGGTCCGTGTCGCCAAGCTTGACGGTGCCGGTGACACGCGATGTCCGCTCCGGCAACAGCCGCATGATCGACATGGCCGTGACGCTTTTGCCGGAACCGGATTCGCCGACAATTGCCACAGTTTCCCCGGCATCGATGGTGAAGCTTACATCATTGACCACGGAGTTCCACACGCCATTGCGGCGAAAGGCGGTGGTCAGATTTTCGACTGAAAGAACTGTCAAACGTCGATACTCCAGATCGTGATCAGGCTGGCAGAGGGGCATTGCACAGCGGAGAACGGAGAATGTCAATAAAAATATCTCGTAGAATATTACGTAAGATATTTTATTGCTTGTCATCTTATTCGCTCCGGACAATTTTATAAGTACCTTGAGCACAGCCCGCATATCCGGAGACACGAATGTCTGACCCTATCCGCACATCGGTTCTTTTGACACCAGTCCAGCTAAAGGAGATGATGTCCTGCGGCGCGGATGTGACGATACTCGCCGTCCACTCCATCAATCCCTATACCGGTCAGAATTCCTTTACGGGACAGCGGATCAGGGGCGCGATAGACACGCAGGCCTACAGCGATTTTCAGTCGCCTGCGAGTGTCGAGGGTGGTCAGAGACCCTTGCCCGATATCGCAGAGCTTCAAGCCAAGACACGGGCATGGGGTCTGCGGCCTCAAAGCACGATCGTCATTTACGATGCCGATCGCAGCATGACGGCAGCGCGCGCATGGTGGGTTCTGCGTTGGGCAGGCTTGCCGGATGTGAGGGTGCTGGATGGTGGCTTTCCGGCATGGATCGCCGCGGGCCTGCCGGTGACGGAAGAGACCAAGACGCCGAGGCCAAGCGACATCACTCTGTCGCCTGGGCATATGGCCGAGATTTCCGCTGACGATGCGATGAAGTTGGCGACCACAGGCGTTCTTCTCGATGCCCGTATCAGGGCCAATTACATCGGCGGAAAAGTCGCGCTCGGCCAGCCGCCGCGTGGCCATATACCACATGCCCTAAGCGCACCGGCACCCGACAACGTAACGGACTATGGCAATTTCACCGATGGGGACACCCTGCGCGAGATGTACCGGGCGCTGGGAGCCGATGGCAAAAAGCCGGTTGGGGTGTATTGCGGCGCAGGAATGTCGGCAGCACATACGGTGCTGGCGCTCGCCTCTATCGGAATCGATGCGGCCATGTATCCCGGCTCGTGGTCTGCGTGGGTCGGCGATCCCGAGCGACCTGTCGTGGTCGGCGCCGATCCTGCATGATGTATCGACGCTCAGATTTTGCCCAGATCAGCCTGACTGCGATATAATATTTCCTCGTTTGCACAATGAATAAGCAATATTAGCTATTTGTTCAAATTGCTTGCAGTTTGCCTTTACAGCCTCAAAAGCGATGATATATTTCGTGGAATATCAGAGGCGCGAGCCGAGATGATAGTGACAGCATGAAGCCGAGGAGAGGCAAAAAATCGCCTCGATTAGACCGCGAAAGGGTCGTGCCAATGAAACTCTTCAAAGGATTAGCCGCCGCAGCGTTGTTGGTACTGCCGCTGTTGGCCGCCGACGCCAGTGCGCAGAGCGATGACCAGTCCAAGACCCTCGTCATCGCCGTACCCTCGGATCCCGTCAGCCTGGAGCCCGGCACGAACAAGGCAGAGCCTATCGGCAGCGAAATCATTCTCAATGTTTTCGATACGCTGGTCGCCTGGACTGCGCCCGATTTCAAGGAATTGGAGGGCCGACTGGCGTCCAGCTGGACTGTTTCCGAAGACGGCAAGGAATTCGATTTCAAAATCCGTGAAGGTGTCAAGTTTCAGGACGGCACGCCCTTCGATGCCGCTGCGGTGAAGTTCTCGCTGGAGCGCACGAAGGCGACCAACTCCTATGTCAAGGCAACCTTCGGGCTGATCAAGGATATCGCGGTCGTTTCACCGACAGAGGTCAAGATCACCCTGACAGAGGCCTACCCTGCCTTCCTCTCCATTCTGGCACAGCCGCAATCGGCCATCGTCAGCCCTGCTGCCGTCGAGAAATTCGGCGACAAGTTTGCGGCCAACCCCGTCGGCACAGGCCCTTTCGTGTTCAAGAGCGCACAGGCCGATACCAATGTCGTGCTGGAAGCCAACCCGGATTATTTCCGTGGCGCGCCGAAGCTGTCACGCATCATCTACCGCGTCATCCCGGAAGCCTCGACACGCCGTCTCGAGCTTGAAAGCGGTGGCGTCGATATCGTGCAGCAGCAGGGCCAGCTCTCCGCCATTGCGGCTGAAGATATCGCTGCCCTCAAGTCCAATTCCGACGTCAAAATCCTTGAGGCACCCAGCCAGATCATTCGTCAGCTGGAATTCAACAACAGCAAGAAAGACGGCCCCTTTGCGGATATCCGTGTGCGCCAGGCTGTGGCCCATGCGATTGATTATGACGGTCTGCTGGAAGGTGTCTTCGGTGGAACCGCCGAGCGCGTCTATGGCCCATTGACCACCAACAGCTGGGCTTTCGATCCCAAGATCAAGGATCTGGCACCGAACTACGATCCTGAAACATCGAAGAAGCTGCTTGCGGAAGCGGGTGTCGATCCATCCACGATCCAGCTGAAGCTTTACAGCTTCCAGGGGCCACTCTGGGCAGCTGTTGCCACCTATGTGCAGGCCAATCTAGCCGATATCGGCATCAATGCCACCATCGAACAAACCGAGTTTCCGGCCTACCGTGCCCTACAGACCGCCGGCCAGTTCGATGCGGCACTGGACGGTCGCCAGCCGTGGTACAATGACCCGGACGCCCATATCACCATCGGCTACCTGTCGTCACTTGCCAACTCGGCCATGACATTCCGTATGCCGGAGGACAAAGCGCTCGACGACCTGATCCTGAAAGCGCAGCAGACTGTAGATGTGCCAGCCCGCACGGCGCTGTACCATCAGGTGCAGGAGGAAATCGTCAAGCGCGTTCCCGGCGTCTATCTCTTCAGCCCCAAGCTGATCGTCTTCCAGCGCGCCAATGTCGAAGGTCTCGTGGTCAACAGTGCACCGCCGCTCAATGAATATTGGGGCGTGTCCAATAAGTAAGCCTTTCCGGGCGTAAGGTCTGCGTCAGAAAACCGGTGCAGACCGTATTTCAATGATGTGAGTAGGCAAGGAATGGCCAGTTTTATTTTGCGGCGGTTGATCGCCTTGATACCCGTCATGGGGATCGTGTTGGTCATCGTGTTTTCGCTGGTGCGCTTCATCCCCGGTGATCCCGCGGTCACCTTGCTCGGCCCAGGTGCAACGCAAGAGCAGATCGATGCCCTGCGAGCACAACTCGATCTGGATCAGGCATTCCCTATCCAGTTTTTCAACTATGTCACCGGCCTGTTGCAGGGCGATTTCGGCGTTTCCCTGAAAACCGGACAACCGGTCGCGCGTGAAATTCTCACGCGTCTGCCTGCCACGATCGAGCTTTCGGTTCTCGCCGTCATCGTCGCCATCATTATCGGCATTCCCATCGGCGTGTTATCCGCCACGCGCCCGAATTCGACATTCGACCACATCACCCGTGTCGTTTCGTTGGTCGGCGTGTCCATGCCTGCATTTCTTCTGGCGCTGATCCTGCAACTGGTGTTCGGCACCTATCTCGGCTGGCTGCCGGTTTCAGGGCGCATGAGTTCCTTCATCATCGCTGAACCAGTGACCGGATTTGCCATGCTGGATGGCGTTATCACCGGCAACTGGGCTGCAGCCTGGAGCGCCCTGCAGCATCTAATTCTGCCCACAGCCGTACTGGCTGCTTTTCTTGGAGCGACGCTCGGCCGTTTCGTGCGCAACACCATGCTGGAGGTGATGGGCGAGGATTTCATTCGCACGGCCAAGGCAAAGGGCCTGCGACGCAAAGACGTCATTCTCGGCCATGGCCTTCGCAATTCGCTCCTGCCTGCCATCACCGTCATCGGTCTGAAATTCGCGGAAATGCTGGGTGGCGCGATCCTGACCGAAACGATTTTCGCATGGCCGGGTATTGGTCGCTACATGTTCGAAGCCATCAAGAACCGCGACTATCCCGTTATTCAGGGTACGACGTTGGTGTTTGCGCTGTTGTTCGTCTTCACCTCCATCGTGGTGGATGTTCTTTATGGCGTTCTGGACCCACGCGTCCGTAAGAAGATGAAGTGAGCCGGATGTCAGAGTTTTTCCACTTCCTGCGCAAAAACATTTTGGCCCTTGCGGGCAGCATCATTCTGCTGCTGCTGGTCTGCGTGATCGTTTTCGGCCCGATGATTTCGCCCTATTCGCCAACCAAACTGGATGTGCTGCACAAGCTGGCAGCGCCGAGTTTCGAGCACTGGCTGGGCACGGATGCCTTCGGGCGCGATATCTTCACGCGCATCATGTATGGCGGTCGCGCCACGTTGGCGATCGGCGTGGGCGTCGTTGCCATCGCCTTTGTCGTGGGCGTCACCATCGGCATGCTGGCCGGTTTTCTCGGCGGCTGGTTCGATAGCATCGTCATGCGCATCGTCGATGCCATTCTCGCATTCCCAGCCCTCGTGTTGGCCATCGCGCTGGCGGCGGCCTTCGGTCCCAGCCTTGAAAACGCGATGCTGGCAGTGGCGATTACGCTTGCCCCGCAATTTGCCCGTGTTGCCCGCAGCCAAGCTTTGAGCATTTCCGTAAAACCCTATGTCGAGGCGGCGATTTCGCTTGGGCTACCCACACCGCGCATCCTGTTCCGATATGTCTTCGTCAACGGGCTTGGCCCCTTGCTGGTGCAATCCACGCTAGCGCTTGGCAGTGCCATTCTGCAAACCGCAAGTCTTGGCTTCCTCGGGCTTGGCACACAGCCACCGATGGCCGAGTGGGGTGCGGATGTGTCTGCCAACCTGCAATATGTGCGCAGTGCCGCCTGGGTGGCGCTGGCACCCGGCATGGCGATCCTGCTCGCGGTCCTCTCGTTCAATCTCATCGGCGATTCCCTTGCGGACTGGTTCAACCCGCGCCGCCGCAACGAACTCGACTGAGGTTGCCATGTCCACCTTGACCATCGCGCTCGAAAAGGTCGACTTCCTGCCGCCAACGCGGGTGACTGACGATACCAGTGTTCTGACGCTGAAAAATCTGGTGTTCGAGCCACTATTGAAGTGGAACGACGGGCAGGTTCTGCCCGCTCTGTTTTCGCACTGGACTCACAGCCCGGATGGACGCGAATGGCGCTTTGTCATCCGCGAAGGCGCTGTTTTCCATGACGGCAAGCCATGCGTCGCGTCAGATATCACCAATTTCATCGACGGCATTCTGGATGCGGTCGATACGTTTGGCATGAAATGGTCCTATGCCCGTTATCTCGCTGATGCCGAGATCACCGCTGATGGTGACGGGGCCATCCGCGTGCACAACCCGCATCCCATTGCCGATATTCTCGACATATTCTCCGAATTCTACATTTGCCGTTTCGCGCCGGACGGCACACCGGTTTTGGGAACAGGGCCGTTCCACGTTGTCGCTTTCGAAACAAAGGTCCGCGCCGAACTGGAGCGCGTCTGCGGAAATGCAGAACCCCAGCGCATCATGGCGATTTGCGAACCATCCGCAGACAAACGCTATTCGCTGTTGAAATCCTGCGATGTTGATGCGGCGCTTAATCTCGAGCGTGTCGAGGGCAGGTTGGAGTTTGATGATGCCTTCCAGTGGGGCAAGGCCATCAACACCCTGTCCGTCATGTATTATCTCAATTGCAGCGAGGGTATTTTCCGCTCACCGCAGGCGCGGTTAGCGGCCAATCATGCTGTCGACACCGTGGCTATCTGCCGTGAAATATTCGGCGATCTGGCCGTGCCGTCTTCCAGCATCGTCAGCCCGTTCCATCTGGGCATGAACACCGCCGGGCTGGCACCTATCACTTATGACCCAGAACGCGCGCGTGCCTTGCTGGCTGACGTAAAAGGCGACCGCAGGATAAAGCTGCGCACGCCAACCTTCATGCCGGAGCGTGCGCCGGAGATCAGCCGGTTCGTGGCCAAAGCGCTTGAGGATGTCGGCTTCGAGGTCGACATAGAGGTGGAGACAGACCGTCCGGAATATGCCCGCCAAATCGGCCGCAAAGAGATGGGTGATCTGGCGATTTTCGACTCTTCGCCGCACAGCACGTACCGTATTCTCAACGACAAGATTTCAAGCGTCACCAAAGCCGTGTGGTGGCAAGGCTATGACGACCCTGAGGCAGAGCGGTTGATTGCTGCGGCCAACGCAGCGGTGGCGCCGGATGCGCGTGAACGGGCCAATGCCGCCTGCCTGGCTTACCTCAATGCCAATCCGCCATGGCTCTATCTTCTCCATCCCGTCGATGTATACGCAGCGCGCAAGGAGATCACCGGGCTTTCGATAGACCATAAGGGCACGCTGCAGATTGCCTGAACGATAAGGACTGACACCATGAAAAAAGACTATTCGATCACCTTCTTCTACTATGAAGATATCCACGCCGTGGTGCCGTTCTACGAAAACACGCTGGGCTTCGAACTCGTTCTGGATCAGGGACTGGCGCGCATCTACCGCATCGCTGAAAATTGCTATTTCGGAATTGTCGATGGCAATCGCGGCCATTTGAAGCATCAGGAAAAGAGCGCCGTGTTGCTGACGATCGTGGCACAGGATGTCGAAGGCTGGCACAAGCGGATGAAGGAAGCGGGCGTTGCCGGTCAGTCCGAGATGCTGCGCGGTAACTTCTGCGAGCATTTCTTCTTTGAAGATCCAGCCGGTTATGCCATCGAGATCCAGAGATTTCACAATCCAGATGTGGCAAAGCTTTTCTCATGAACAACGACGATACAGACGGCATGCTTTCGCAGGTCCGCGATTTCGGCACCGCGCAGCTTTTCGCCCTGCCTGACGCTTCCATCGTTGATCTGGCGACCGGCTATATTCCCCTGCTCGTCAATTTCACATTCGAGGACAAGGCGGCCAAAGGGCTGCGCAAACTGACCGATCAGGCAGAGCCGGAACCCGCCGTCTACTTCTCCG
This sequence comes from Hyphomicrobiales bacterium, assembly GCA_900472925.1. Lineage (GTDB taxonomy): Bacteria > Pseudomonadota > Alphaproteobacteria > Rhizobiales > Rhizobiaceae > Agrobacterium. The sequence continues at coordinate 355,621 of UCJU01000004.1, read as the reverse complement.
CACTCGAAATGGTACGGGACCATTCCCTGCTTGTTTTGACCGGAGAGACTGGAAGCGGCAAGACCACCTTTGCCAGGCATCTGGCGTTTTCACTGGCAGAAGGTGGCTTGGCACTGGCTCCACGCCCGGTTCCGCGCAACGACCTTGGCGCGGTGCATGATGAACACTGGGGGCTGGACGGGGTACTTCCGATCTATCTGACCGTCGAACCTTCGAAAACCTTCGATGAATTACTGGCCGCCTCGACGGAATCGTCCATCCCCTCGAACAAGAAACTTTTACTGATCCTCGACGGCATAGAGACCGCGGGCGACACCAAGCGTCAATTGCTGATCGATGCGCTGGCATTTCAGAGCCTCCATCCGGCAACAAAGGTGCTGGCACTTGGAGAGATCTCCGTCGTCAAAAGCTGGGCGCTTCCGGCGGGTTATGTGCGCTACGATCTGTTACCGCTGTTGAAAACCCAACGTCGGGAGGCCGCCGCGAGACTGGCTGGCATCGATCTTGAGGCATCGCGCGTCGCCCTCGGTCATGCCGCCGCCAATCCCGCGCAATTCATCATGGCCATGCACGGCGGCGATGTGGGCGACAGCGCAGAGGCGATCACCGATAGCTGGATCGTAAAGGTTGCGGGTGATGCACAAACCAGCGAATTGTTTTGCGGATTGGCCTTCGATGCGCTGACCGCCGATGTTGACGACCCCACCATCATGCCCATCACGCGCGTCCGACAACTGCTGGCTGCGGTGCATCTGGTTGGTAAGCCCGTTGATGTCGTAGTCGATAATTTTCGCAAAAAGCCAGCCCTTTGGGCACCCGTGATGAGAAGTCTTGCTGCGCGCTTATCCGGCACCGATGCGGCCAACGCCTTGATCGAGGCATTGATAAAGGGCAACGGTGAAGAGGTTCTGAAAGGTGCGTTGCTGGCGGCAGACTTGGTGAAAGAAGCAGGAGCGTTGCGCGATCAGATCGCCGGGCATTTGCTGACCATCGTCAGCGATGGCGCTCTTTCCGCACCGGAGCGTGACGTTGCGGGCCGCGTGTTCTCTCGCTGGGGTGATCCTCGGGCGCTCGACTCATTGACGGAGGTTCCAGGTGGGCGTTTCACCTTTGGGTCCGACAGCCACCCCAACTCGGCGCGTCCCCACCACGTTACCGTTGAAGCCTTCAAGATCGGGACCTACCCGGTAACGAACGGTGCTTACGGCGCGTTCATCCAAGAAACAGACCGGTTGTGGCGCAGCCCCGATGGGTTTGCCGAGGACCGCCGCAATGCGCCAGCAACCGATCTGACATGGCATGATGCACGTGCCTATTGCGACTGGTTGACGGAGCGCTGGCGCAGGGAAGGCCGCATCGCGGCAGACGAACATGTACGGCTGCCCACCGAGCCGGAATGGGAGCGCGCCGCGCGCGGCGATCAACCGGATATGGGGGCAGATGTCCTTGCTTATCCATGGGGCCATGCGTGGGCAGACGACGCGGCGAACTCGGAAGAAGCCGGTCTCAACACCACCTGCACTGTCGGCCTGTTTCCCAAAGGGCGTTCTGCTTACGGCTGCTACGATATGGTCGGTCAGGTCTGGGAGTGGTGCACGACGCTGTGGGGCGGCGACATGGCGACGCCCAACTTTAGATATCCCTATGCAAACGATGGGCGCGAAGCCCTCGATGCAGGCCCGTCGATCCGGCGTGTGCTGCGCGGTGGATGCTTTTCCAGCGGCAAGCTCAAGGCCTGCTGCACCTATCGCGGCAGTCTGGAGCCGGATGGCTTCTGGCGCGGCAATGGCTTTCGTATCTTGGTGTCGTCAGTGGCGTGAACGCCGACCTGAAAACGCCAGATCGGCATTCACTGAAGTTCATCAATAAGGTGGAACACCACCGGGTGCCATGGCGACGGGCTGTGATGCGGGCGTACCCGACATGACGATGATCGGCGTGCCATCGGGAACGCGGTTATAGAGGTCGACGATGTCCTGGTTCATCAGTCGCACGCAACCCGAAGACACGGACTTGCCAATCGTCCACCATTCCGGGGAGCCGTGCAGACGATAAATCGTGTCCTGCCCGTCCTTGAAAATGTAGAGCGCGCGGGCACCGAGCGGATTTTTAAGGCCGGGCGGCATACCACCACTTGCAGAACTGTAAGGCTGCAGTTCCGGTTGCCGCGCGATCATTTCATCCGGCGGCGTCCACGTCGGCCACTGACGCTTGTACTGGATCACACCCCTGCCCGACCACTCAAAACCGGCGCGACCGAGGCCGACGCCGTAACGCATGGCCTGATTGCCTTCGTATGTCAGGTAGAGGAAGTGATTGGCCGTATCGACCACAATCGTGCCCGGCCGCTCACCCGTTGGGTTCTCGACCATCTGGCGGTAAAATCGCGGGTCGATTCTCTCATAGGGTATGGCAGGCAGCGGGAACTGTTCATCCGGCTTCGGTCCGTAGATTTCAGCATAAAAGGGATCCGCCACCGGTCGCGGTGCCTGTGTGACTTCGCGCGGGGTCGTCGTGCACCCGGCCAGTGCAGCGACGGCTAGGCCTCCCGTGCCAAAGAGGAAAGACCTGCGGGTGGCGTCATACGTTTTCAATCGATGTCCTTGTCAAGATTATCTCGCACCCGCAAACGGGTCTGCAAGGGCCGCGTCGGGGCGGCTGATGGGGTATTTCGTGCCGGAGACTTTTTCAGCCATGCTCTTTGCACCATTGTTTTTCAAAATCGCGCGGAAGCTTGGATGCATGCCGCCGTCGACATAAGAGTTCAGGGCGCTGGAGGTTCCCTGGTTTACGGCAACGGCCAGTTTCTGCTGTTCGGCATTGAGCTTTGCAGCAACGGCCGGTTCCGGCTGATTTATGACCTGCGGGCAAGTGGCGAGCGGGTCGGATGGTTCCCCACCGGCAAACTCACTGTTGAAGACATAGCGGCGACCACACACGGACACTTTTGGCTGGCGTCGGGTCAATTCGAAGGTGTCGTACCCTTCCTTCAATGTCTTCCAGAACGGGAAGTTGGCATCGTCCTTGTAAGCGGCCATGTTGCGTGCGGTCATGCGGAATGGGTAGGCCTGGACCTGAAACTGGTTTTGCCCACCCTTCAGCGCCCGGTCGACAATCGCATAGATTTCACCGATCTGCTGGTCGGTCATCGCGTAGCAGCCGGATGACGAACATGCGCCATGCACCATCAACGCTTCACCGGTGTAACCAAGCGCAGATTCGAGACGGTTCGGGTAGCCCAGATTGAACGATGCGTAGTATTGCGAGTTCGGGTTCAGCATGCTGGCGGAGACATGGTAGAAACCCTCTGGCGCCTGTCGATCTCCGCTTTTGGTTTTCGGGCCAAGCTTCCCGGACCAGCGACACATCGGGTAGGTCTTGAACAGGGCGTAGCTACCCGTTTTATCAACCTTCCAGACTTCCAGTTCGCTTTCCTGCTTGAAAATTCGAACAAGAACAGGGCTTTCCGGCTTCATACCCTTTGCCGACATGGAGGCGGCAACTTTCGAAGAAAGCTTGGGCGGCGCTTTGCTGGCAGTGTCGAGACCCATGGAGGTACAGGCAGCCAGAGCGCCGCACAGCCCAGCAACTGCTGTGACTTTCACAAACATATCTATGATGCCTCGTAGCCTTGCAGGTACGAACCTCCAAAATCTTGAATCAGTCATTAAAACGCCTTGCCCGCCTCTTTAAGCGAAACCGTACATAGAGAAGTTGGCCGTATGACGGCAACCAACGATTTGGACAAAGACTCGTGAATTTACGTTACAAGTTCGTTAATCATACGAACACGACATGGTGAAGGCTACACCAAAAGCCCCTGTCCGCCATCGATCCATACCGGTGTACCGGTGATGTGTCGCGACTTGGAACCGGCGAGGAAGACAACGAGGTCGGCAACATCTTCGCTGGTCCCGGCTTCGCCGTTCGAAATCGGAATGTCGCCCTGCGGCCACTCGACCGGAATAGCCGTCTCTTCCTTTGAGCGAATATGGGTGTTGTCATCGATCTCGGTGTCGATAGCGCCTGGGCATATCGCGTTCACGCGAATGCCGTAACGCGCCAGTTCAAGCGCAAGCTGTTGCGCCATCGCCAGTTGACCCGCCTTGGTAACGGAATAGGCGGTGGCGCCGGGGGACGTAAAAGTCCGCGTGCCGTTGATGGATGAAACGATGACGATAGAGCCACCATTCGATTTCATATGCGGTACGGCCTTGTGTATGGTCATATAGGTGCCGCGCAGATTGACATTCATCGTCTGGTCCCACTCGGCAGGCGTGAGGTCCTCAATAGGTGCCCAGACCCCATTGATACCGGCATTGGCGACCACGACGTCGAGTCGACCAAACTGGTCGACCAGTTCCGACATCGCGGCAGCCATCTCATTTTCCTCGGAAATATCTGCCAAGAGTGCCATTGCCTTGCATCCGTCTTTCTGGATTTCATCGACAACGGCATCAAGTTCGTCTTTCGTGCGTCCCAGAAGGCCGACGGCGTAGCCGTCTTTTGCCAGAGCAAGCGCTGCGGCGCGTCCTATTCCAGACCCTGCTCCTGTTACGAGCGCAACCTTTGCAGCCGCCATGCTTTTCTCCTTCGATCAGATTTGTGTTAGTCCGTGCCCGAGGACAACCCCATACAAACCACCTTGTTCCCATCACGCCCGGATCAAATGAGCATCATCCCGCAGGACTTCTATTCCAGAGACGCCGTCATCGTCGCAGAAGCGCTGATCGGCTGTGAGCTTCACATCAACAACACGGCTGGCCTTATCGTCGAAACGGAAGCGTATCGGCCTGACGATCCGGCGTCCCACAGTTTCAGCGGGCCGACACAGCGGAACCGGACAATGTTTGGACCGCCCGGACACCTCTATGTCTATCGCTCTTATGGACTACATTGGTGCGCCAATATCGTGTGCACACCGGGTTCTGCGGTGCTGATCCGCGCCTTGCAGCCAACTCTTGGTATCGAATTGATGGCATTGCGCCGAGGCATGACCGACATTGCCCGTTTATGCTCAGGGCCAGGGAAACTTACGCAAGCGCTGGACATCAACAAGGAGATGGACGGACTGCCTCTCACATCCGGCCCACTCTTCGTGACCAACTATCTATCGAGAGTTGTCACCATTGCCGGTCCACGGATAGGCATATCAAAAGCCGTGGAGCAACCATGGCGTTTCGGTCTCGATAAATCACCTTTTCTGAGCCGAAAATTTACAACAAAGGTGGTCAGCGGGTCTGGCCGCATGCCATAAACACAGACAACACCCCGGGCGGTTTCGCTGAGCGATGAAATGATAAAGGGAACGAGGGAACCAGCATGACCATCAAGCCAAATTCCATAGAAGGCCGTGACATCGCCTATCAAATGCATCCGAACGTCAATCTGCGCAAATACGAGCAGAACGGCGGTCTCGTCATCGAATCCGGCGATGGAATTTATGTCACCGATAATAACGGCAAACGTTATATCGAAGGTCTGGCCGGTCTCTGGTCTGTTGCCGTTGGTTTCGGCGAAAAGCGATTGGTAGAGGTGGCGAGAGCGCAGATGGAGAAGCTGCCGTACTACCACACATTCGCCTATAAGAGCCACGGCCCTTCGATCGAGCTTGCCGAAATGCTGATACAGATGGCACCCGTGCCGATGTCGAAAGTGCATTTCACGTCGTCAGGATCGGAAGCCAACGACCTTGCCTGCAAGATGGTCTGGTACCGCTCCAATGCACTTGGCAACAAGGACAAGAAAAAGGTCATTGGTCGCATCAAGGGCTACCATGGCGTGACCATTGCCTCAGGCTCAATCACCGGCCTGCCGCGCAACCATGAAAGTTTCGATTTGCCGCTGGACCGGATGGTCCACACATCCTGCCCGTCCTATGTGCATTTCGGTCACGACAACGAAAGCGAAGCCGATTTCACGACACGCATGCTCAACGACCTCGAAGAATTGATTCTCAAGGAAGGCCCGGAAACCATCGCCGCCTTCTGGGGAGAGCCAGTCATGGGTGCAGGCGGCGTGCTTGTCCCGCCTGAAGGATACTGGGAAGGCGTTCAGGCAATCCTGCGGAAATACGATATTCTTCTGGTGGTCGATGAGGTTATCTGCGGCTTCGGTCGCACAGGTAAAATGTTCGCGTGCCAGACATATGGGATAGAGCCTGACGTTCTGATCCTCTCCAAGCAGATTTCGTCTTCCTACATGCCGCTTTCGGCTATCTTGATGAACGACCGTTTCTACCAGCCGATTGCCGATGAATCCGATCGAATCGGCGTTTTCGGTCACGGTTTCACGGCATCCGGCCATCCGGTCGCAACGGCTGTCGGCCTTGAAAATCTAAAGATCATTCAGGAACGTGATCTGGTCGGTAACGCGGCACGTCTGGAAGAGCAGTTCCTGTCCCGACTGTCAGAACTGGCGAAACATCCGATTGCCCATTCGTCACGGGGTGTCGGACTGCTTGGTGCCTTGGAGATAAAGCCTTTCAATGATGGCAAGGCGGGCGATGCTGCATTGACCGTGGCGGCGGCGCTGGAAAAGGAAGGCGTGATTGTGCGTGCCGTTGGTGAGGCCATCTGCTTCTGCCCGCCATTGATCATCACATCCGAGCAGATCGACGAGATGTTCGACGCGTTGCAACGCGCTCTCGACGCCGTCGCTGCCGAGAGGGCCTGAACTCAGAGCGCTCTCTCATCGTAATTCTCAAGGGCGACAGTTGCAAAACTGCCGCCCTTGAGCGTTCTGGGGTCAAAATACGTCGTCATGCTGTCTTGAGAACATCGGCCAAAGCGCTCAGCAGCATGTCTGCATGCTCAAGCGCGAAAACCATCGGAGGACGGATTTTCAGGATGTTGGCATTGGGGCCAGAGGCGCTGATGAGAATGCGGCGTTCGCGAAGACCATTGACGATACGGCTCGTCAGGGCAGCATCTGGACGCTTGGTTGCTCGGTCGCTGACAATCTCGACACCGATGAAGAGGCCGGAGCCGCGCACATCCCCGATAGCGTTGTGCGAAAGAGAGTTGAGACCGTCCATCAGGTAGCGTCCAACGTTCAGCGCATTCTCTTGCAAGCCATCGATGCGGATTGTGTCAAGCACGGCTTTACCGGCGGCGGCGGCTACCGGATTGCCACCGAACGTGTTGAAATAGCGTGCGCGCGGCCCAAATTCGGCAATGATCTCAGGGCGCAGCACGATACCCGCCATCGGGTAGCCGTTGCCCATGGGCTTGCCGATGGTCACCATGTCGGGTGCAACGCCGTGCCGCTCGAAACCCCACATGGTTTCGCCGGTGCGGCCAAAACCGGACTGGACTTCATCGGCCACGAAGAGGCCACCCGCTTCATGGATCGCGTCCACCGCTGGCTTCAAAAAGCCCTTCGGTCCGGCAAAAATACCGTCACTCGAAAAGATCGTGTCGGTCACCAGCATGGCTGGCTTCATGCCGTGGCGCTTTAGATCGGCGATTGCAGCACGGACATCCCGGCCGAACTTTTCCATCACCTCGTCTGGTGAATTGCGATAGGCATCGGGTGCGGGCACGGTGCGCACGTGGGGGCCCAGCGTGACGGACTCGCCAAGAGACGGTGAGAATTCTGCAACTGCGCCGGTGAGGCCGTGATAGGCAAGCTCGGTCACGATGATGCCGGTGCCGCCGGTAACAAAGCGAGCGATGCGGACCGCAAGGTCGTTTGCCTCACTGCCGGTGCAGGTAAACATCGCCTGGCTGAGCGCGTCCGGAAACGTCTCCGTCAGCGTTTCGGCATAGTCGATGATCCCCTCATGCAGATAGCGCGTATGGGTGTTGAGGATTGCTGTCTGCTTGGTGATCGCCTCCACCACCCGCGGATGGCAATGACCAACCGACGCGACGTTGTTATACGCATCGAGATATTTTTCGCCTGCCGTATCGTAGAGAAAAACACCCTCTCCGCGCACCAGATGCAGCGGCTTTTCATAAAACAGGCGGTAAGCGGGACCTAGGACCTTCTCGCGGCGTGCAATCAGCGTTCGCTCGCGCTCGTCCAGCCGGTCAAAGTCCTCGCGGGAAAACGCATTTACCATCGACATGATTTCAGGCCTTCGAAAAATTGGGCGCGAGGTTTTTCAACCCTACCGGTGTGAGATCTGAGATGTTCATAAGCCCATGCCAGACGGATGCGTGGTTGCGCATGATATAGTCGGCATTTTCCGGAAACAGTACTGAGCGCCATTCCCCGATGATAATGGACATCGCCAGCCGCGAGCGCGTCAAGACCGGAAGAAGCTCCATCTCCAGCGGCTCCAGAGTGCGCGCAGACAGGAAACCTTCCAGAAAAGCGCCGGTCCGCGCAGCCCAGTCCTCCGTTCCCAGATGGTAGGACAGTGCGACCGCCAGATCGTTGACCAAGGGCGCATATACCATGTCCCCGAAGTCGATGATCCCTACCACCTCGTTTGGGTAGGAAGGGTCGAGAAGAATATTGTGGGGGTTGAAGTCGTTATGAATGATCTGGCGCCGACTGAGCTCCGACATTGTGGCAGCGGCACGCTCAAACTCTGCGAGAACAGCCTCCACCTGCATGCGACGCTCCGGCGCGACGTAATCGATGACGGCCGCCAGATCCAGCGTGTGGGAAATGTCCCACATCAGCTTTCCAGCCGGTGGACGGCTTTGGCAGCTTTCAAGACCAAGCCCGAGCTGCGCCAATGCCCGGCCAACATTGCGGCTCTGTTTCTCGCCGGTCTGTGTGCGATATTGCAATTCACCACGTAAGAAAGTCAGAAGACGAACGATGCGTGAGCCGTCCGGCGTGGAAAGCGTATGGCTTGATTTACCGTCAGTGGTCGGAACCAGCCGCGGCACTGGAACCAACGGAGCCGCTGACGCCAGATGCATCAACACCTCATCCTGAAATTCAAGTGCTGCCGGATTTTCTACGGGGTTGGCGATTTTCAGAACGAATTCGGCACCGTCATCGCGAGTGAACAGAAACGTCTCGTCGCGTTCGCTGGAAAGACGCTTTGCAGCGCCCGAGACACCATAAATATCGAAGACTGCGGTAGCAGCGGCGTCCAGCGATGTCTGTTCCCATGTTGCAGACATGAAATCCGCTGTAGCGGTGGCGGTCGATATTTCCATCATCTGCACTCCATCACCCGTCATGATGTGTCCTCCGACGGCTCCAACCCTCGCAACAACTTTTGTGGCCCCAACGTTAGTAGAAGGTGCCTAACTGATCGCGCACCACTTGAAACACAGAAAAAAAGATGCATCAAGTATCATAATAACGAATTATGGATCGATCCATGCCTGAGTTTTCCACATTGGAATATGAGAACCTGAACAGCGCCGTCTATGGAACCCTCTGCGACGCTCTTATTCAGGGGCGGTTTCAGCCGGGTGATCGCTTGAAGATCCGTGATCTCGCAGAGCAATTCGGCACGAGCGTTACACCCATACGTGACGCGATCTTGAGGCTCGCCAATGATGAAGCCATCATCTTTCGGTCACCGCGCGATATTCGCATTCCCGGACTGAGCGAAAGCCGGTATCGTGAAATTCGTGCGATCCGTGTTCGACTGGAAGGGCTGGCGGCAGAGACGGCAGCACAGGTAGCAACGAGTGCGGATATCGAGGCTTTGGAGAGGATTTTGCGGGAAAATGAGCATGCCATCGCCGCTGGAGATCGATTGAAGGGCACTGAACTGAATCAGGCTTTTCACTTCATGTTGCCAAAAATCGCTGGGCTTCCCATGTTGAACGGCATTCTTCGAAGACTGTGGCTGCAGATGGGGCCGCATATTTCAGATGCCTATGTCCAGGGAGGAAGAGCGATGATCGATCACCACTATCCTGTTATTGAAGCGCTGAAACGTCACGACCCCTCTGCCGCGTCCATGGCCATCGTTGATGATATCCTGCTGGGCGGCAAGCCTATCCTGGAGCGCATTGAACGAGGGGCAAAGGGCAATTCGCCACGTGCATGACACCAACACCGGTGCGCTTGCATTTGAAAAATGAGCTAATATGATGTATCAAGCATCAATGGAGAATGAGCGTATGACCGAAGAACGCCGCTACATGTTGTTGACAGGGGCAAGCCGCGGCATAGGCCACGCAACGGTAAAACTCTTCCAGTCCAAGGGCTGGCGTATTCTTACCGTCTCTCGCCAACCCTTCTCAGAAGAATGTGCTTGGCCCTCGGCACGCGAAAGCCACATTCAAGCCGATCTCGCTGACCTATCCCAAATCGACCATCTTGCGGAAACGGTGCGCGAGCGCCTGCCCCATGGCAAGTTACATGCCTTGGTCAACAATGCCGGCATTTCACCCAAGGGGCCAGAAAAAAGCCGTCTCGGCGTCATGGGAACGGATGCGGATATCTGGACGCAGGTCCTCAATGTCAACGTCGTCTCGACAGCGCTCATTGCGCGCGCTCTGATGCCAGAGCTTGAAGCTGCCAAGGGCTCGATCGTCAACGTTACCTCCATTGCCGGAACCCGGGTTCACCCCTTTGCCGGTGTCGCCTATGCTGCTTCCAAAGCGGCGCTTGGCTCTCTGACGCGAGAAATGGCGCATGAATTCGGTCGGCGCGGTGTGCGCGCAAATGCCATCGCCCCGGGTGAAATCGAAACCTCGATCCTGTCGCCGGGAACCGACGCGCTGGTGGCAGCCGAAGTCCCCATGCAAAGGCTTGGCGATCCGCGTGAGGTTGCTGAAACAATCTATTTTCTGTGCACGGAGCCTTCTTCCTACATCAACGGTGCCGAAATCCACATCAATGGAGGCCAGCACGTCTGACAATGGTCAGACAATACAAAGGGGCCAAAGCGGCCACACAGCTATCGGTTGAAGGCATTTAAGAGGAAAAGGGTGCCACAACCGAAAGAAACTGCCCGGCGCTGATACGCTCAAGGCGACGGTGGCACGGCAGTTGCAAGAGATCGTCATCAGGACCGGCTCGACCGGCTCCTACAATAACGACAAAAGGGGACTGCCATGAAGACATTCACGAAACCTGGAATTTCAGCGATTGCTGCCGTTCTGCTGTCAGCAAGCATCGTCGCCCCAGCCTTTGCACGCGACCTGACCGTCGTCTCATGGGGCGGAAACTATCAGGATGCACAGCGCAACATCTATTTCAAACCCTTTGCTGCAAAGACGGGAAAGCCGGTTCTGGATGAAGCCTGGGACGGTGGCATCGGTGTGATTCAATCGAAGGTCAAGGCAGGCGCTCCGAACTGGGATGCCGTTCAGGTCGAAGCCGAAGAACTGGCGCTGGGCTGTGCAGACGGCCTTTACGAGAAAATCGACTGGTCGAAGATGGGTGGCAAGGACAAGTTTATCGATTCCGCCGTCAATGATTGCGGCGTGGGCGCTATCGTCTGGTCCACCGCCATTGCCTATGACGCTGAAAAGCTGAAGGAAGGCCCCTCCTCCTGGGCTGATTTCTGGGATGTGAAGAAATTTCCCGGCAAGCGCTCACTCCGCAAGGGACCAAAATACACACTGGAATTCGCACTGCTGGCCGATGGCGTCTCCAAAGACGAACTCTATGACGTCCTGTCAACGGAAGAAGGCGTCACACGGGCCTTCAAAAAGCTGGACGAGCTGAAGCCAAACATCGTCTGGTGGGAATCTGGCGCACAGCCGCTGCAATTCCTCGCTTCCGGCGAAGTGGCGATGGCATCTGCCTATAATGGCCGCATCACCGGCATCAATCGGTCCGAGGGCAAGAACTTCAAGGTCGTGTTTCCCGGAAGCATCTACGCCGTAGACAGCTGGGTCGTGTTGAAGGATGCAGAAAACAAAGGCGCCGCGCAGGACTTCATTGCCTTTGCAAGCCTGCCGGAAAACCAGGCCAAGCTTCCTGAATTCGTCGCATACGGTCTGCCCAACAAGGAAGCTGCGGCCAAAGTCCCGGAGAAATTTGCCAAGGACCTTCCAACCGATGCCGCAAACATTGCGGATTCGATCCCGCTCAATGTCGACTTCTGGATCGACAATGCCGAGACGCTGACCCAGCGCTTCAATGCCTGGCTTGCCAAGTAAGACATCCGTAGAGAAGGGCACCTTTGCGGTGTCCTTCCTTTCTGGCCGGATGTGTTCTTGGCCAATGTCCCAAGACCACATCCTTCGCCTCAAGCGTTGGAGCATTGCGTGGCAGAATTTATTAGATTTGACCGTATTACAAAATTTTATGGACCACTGTGTGTGGTCGAAAACCTTGATCTCGGAATCGATAAAGGCGAGTTCGTCAGTTTGCTGGGTCCTTCCGGCTCTGGAAAGACGACATTGTTGATGATGCTCGCCGGTTTCGAGCAGGCCACAGCGGGCAATATTTTGCTGGATGGCACTGCCATTAACAACGTGCCGACCCACAAGCGCGACATGGGTGTGGTATTTCAAAGCTATGCGTTGTTTCCTCACATGTCGGTGGGCGAAAACGTCGCTTTCCCGCTTCAGATGCGCGGCATGGACAAGGCTGAGATTACCAAGCGCGTGGCGCGGGCGTTGGACATGGTGCAATTGTCGGCCTTTGCAGACCGTCGCCCCTCGCAGCTGTCCGGTGGGCAGCAGCAGCGTGTGGCACTTTCCCGCGCGTTGGTGTTCGAACCCCGCGTCGTTTTGATGGATGAACCGCTTGGTGCGCTCGACAAGCAGTTGCGCGAACAGATGCAACTCGACATCCGCGATTTGCACCGACGCCTCGGACTGACCATCGTCTTTGTCACCCACGATCAGTCCGAGGCACTGACCATGTCGGACCGTGTCGCCGTCTTCAACAAGGGCAAGATCGAGCAGATCGGCACACCGCGACAGGTCTATGACGAGCCAGCAACCCGTTTCGTTGCCGAATTCATTGGTGAAACCAATCTGGTCGAAGGCGTCGTGGAGACGGTGCAGGGCAACGAAGCGATCGTGCGCGTGGCATCTGGCGCCAAAATCGTGTCGGCGGTATCGGCGACGGTGTCACCCGGCCAGACGGTCTATGTTTCCATTCGCCCTGAACGGGTCGACCTTACCGATATCAAAGGCGATGCGCATAATTGTCTGGAGGCCGAGGTAGCGGATTCCGTTTATCAGGGAGATCACCTGCGCGTGCAATTGCGCAACCCTTCCCACGCGTTGATTGCCAAGCTCGGACGCCGCTCACGCGAGTTCGAACCGGGTGCGAAGGTTTACGCCTCCTTTTCTGCAGGTGATTGTCGGGTCATTTCGCCATGAGTATCTTCACATCGCGAACCGGGCGGTCGCTGCTGTTGCTGGCGCCGCTTGTGATCTTTCTCATCGGCTTTTTCGTCTGGCCGCTGTTTAGCATGATGTCACAATCCGTTTCAGACACGGCAGTTTTGCGCCTTCTGCCGCGTAGCGCCGAGGTGCTGCCGGGCTGGGACCGTGTTTCTCCCCCGACCATGCCCATGCAGACCGCGCTGATGGAAGACCTGAAAGCGGTCAACGACGATCAGGCGCTGGGCGACATGGTGCGACGTCTCAACAGCGCCCGGTCGGGCTTTCGCACGCTGATGTCGAAGACCACGAGCGCTCTGGCGGACGCGGCAAGCCCACCTGCCGATCTCGTTTCCATCGACAAGCGCTGGGAAAAGCCGGATTTCTGGTTGGCCATTGCGGATGCACTTTCGCCACTGACCGACCGCAACCTTTTGGCAGCGGTCGATCTTGGTCGCAACACGGCCGGCGAGATCGAGCATCTGCCTGCCGATCAATCCGTCAATCGCGTCATTCTCATACGGACCTTCTGGATCGCCGCGCTGGTGACGTTTGCCTGCGCCTGTATTGGTTTTCCCTATGCCATCATTGCTGCGTCCCTGACAGGCTGGAAACGAGATCTGATGCTGGGTGCAGTGCTATTGCCTTTGTGGACGTCATTGCTTGTGCGCACTGCAGCGTGGTTCATTCTGCTGCAGGAGAAAGGTCTGATCAATGACGTCTTGCAAACGCTTGGCCTGATCAATAGCCCGCTGGCGCTGATCTTTAACCGCACCGGTGTCATCATTGCCATGACCCATGTGTTGCTACCCTTCATGGTGCTGCCGATCTATTCCGTTCTCATTACCATTCCAAAAAATCTGATGCCTGCCGCAGCCTCACTGGGAGCACACCCGTTGCGCGCCTTTTTGCGGGTGCTGCTCCCCCTCAGCCTGCGCGGCGTTGCGTCAGGGAGTCTGCTCGTTTTCATTTCGGCTATCGGCTACTACATCACGCCGGCACTGATTGGCGGGCCGGGCGACCAGATGATCTCATCGATCATAGCCTTTTATGCCACCGGCTCGGCAAACTGGGGCATGGCTGGCGCCCTTGGTGTCGTGCTGCTCGTAGCAACATTGCTCCTTTACAGTGTCTACGCACGGCTATCGGCCGAAGAATCGGAAAGGTACTAAGCCATGCCGATCAAGCTTACAAAATTTGCCTTTGCGTCGCTGACGATCCTGTTTCTGATCGCACCTCTCATCGCCATCATGCCACTCGCCTTTACCTCTAGCGTCATCCTGACATATCCCATTCCATCCTGGTCGCTGCGCTGGTTCGAGGAACTGTTCACGGCGGATGCCTGGCGACGCGCCATTTTCAACAGCTTCATCATCGGCACCGGGACCACTGTGCTCGCCACTATTCTCGGCACCGCCGCTTCCCTCGGGCTGCGCAATCGACGTTTGTTTTTTCGCGGAACGATGAGAACACTGTTTCTATTGCCGATGGTCGTCCCGGCCGTCGTCCTGGGAGTTGGTATGCAGGTCTTGCTGGCCCGTTTTGGTCTTACGAACAGCTATGCGGGCGTTATCATCGCGCACACGGTGGTCGCGGTCCCTTTCGTCGTCGTCAGTGTTACCGGCGCGTTGTCAGGCATCGATGCGCGTGTGGAACTCGCGGCTCAAAGCCTTGGCGCGTCGCCAGGGACGGTCTTTCGCCGCGTGACGCTGCCACTTGCCATGCCCGGCGTGCTGTCCGGAGCAGTGCTGGCCTTTGCGACCTCCTTGGATGAGGTCGTTCTGACGCTCTTCGTTGCCGGGCCGAACCAACGGACGCTGGCGCGTCAGATGTTTTCCAGCATCCGCGAAAATATCAGTCCCGCCATCGCGGCTGCCGCTTTCCTGTTCATTGTGCTCACGCTTCTGATCGGCCTTATCGTGATGATGTCGCGTTTTATGCTGGCAAAGCGGTAATTCATTTTGCCATTTGCTAATGCTCTGCTTGATAGAGAAGCGGCGTGAACCTATTTCTACTCTCTGAACGAAGGTCGGCAATCGGGGGAATGAAATGGGTATTTTCGACGCACTTTTGGGTCACGGATCAACGGTTGACCCGTCTGATCTCAATAAACGTCTGAGCGGTGTCCTCATCGATGGCGAGGAGCCGCAACTTGCCTTCAAAGTCATTCGCGATTTCTTCGTCTTCACGCAGCACCGGGTGATCCTGGTCGATATCCAGGGCATCACAGGCAGCAAGGTCGATTATACGTCGATCCCATATCGCGCCATTACGCGGTTTTCGGTGGAAACGGCAGGAACCTTCGATCTGGACTCCGAGCTTAAGATCTGGGTGTCCGGTTCCAGCACGCCCATCGGTAAGACCTTGAAAAAAGGAACCGACGTGCGTGGCATCCAGCGCGCCTTGGCGACAGGCGTGCTGCGATAGAAGCGATCAGCGCGTGGCAGGCGCGGGATTTCGCTTGGTTTGCTGGTAGACCCGTTGCGGATTGACGGCAGCAATCGACTTGTAGATTTCCGCAGTTTTCAAACCAATCGTTCGCCAGTCATATTTCGACAAGATTCTGGAACTTTGATGTTGTGAGGCGCGTCCAACCGCCGCGTTATCCATTTTGTCCCGAAGCATTTCAGACAGTTTATTGATATTTCCGAGGGGGAAATATGATGACTGATCCAGCGCCAGACCGAGGTTGGCTTCGATATCGCTCGCCAAAACCGGAAGGCCGTGAGCCATAGCCTCTAGAAGCGCAATCGGCATGCCTTCGTGGCTCGATGGCAAGACAAAAAGCCCGGAATTGGCAAAGAGACTGGCGAGCTTGCGTCCTGACTGAACCCCGGTGAGCACAACGCCTGATGTGGCCTTGGCTCGGTCCTGAACCGCCGTGACATACTCGCTGTCCAGATCGCCGCCACCGACCAATACCAGTTTGGTGTCTTTCAAGTTGGTTCGCGCGAATGCTTCGATAAGATCGAGCTGACGTTTTTCGGCGACGACCCGGGCCACGAGCAGAATGTAGCGCCCCTTCTGCAAGCCGAACTCCTGAAGAACACTGTCTTCCAAATTCTTTGTGTCCACCTTCACTCCGTTTGGAATGAAATGAACAGGTGACCTGAAGTCTTTTTGCATTCGGTCAGCAATATGCTTGGCAATGGCTATGCGTGCGTGGGAAAATCGCATCCCGGCCCACTCACCGAGCTGCAAAATCCGCTTCTCGACCGAGTTCCACTTTTCCCGGTCGTAGTCGTAGCCGTGATGGGTAAACACCACCTTCAGCCCAAGCAGCCGCGCAAGTGGGGCGACAAGAGACGGTCCAACGGCATGAATGTGAACGATATCCGGGTTGAGAAGTCTGGCTTTGAACAGTGCAAGCGCCGTATGGAAAATGGCCTCCAGACGCGTATTTCGGGGTGCCCACAACGGATGAACGGTGATACCGCGCCACACATAGGGCTGCTGATCCGCCACATAATTCTTGCGGGCAAAGACATGCACGTCAGCGCCCAGTTCGACAAGGTTCGAGACAAGCTGCTCGACATGTGTTTCAACACCGCCCTGGACATTGGGGATTCCACGCAAGCCGATCATGCAGATGCGCATAGCCTCCAGCATCCGGGGATTTTCGTTTTGGGAATGGGCGCTTTCCTTAACCTCAAGTGTAGGCTGAGACTGTGTCACAGACACATGGTTCATAGCGCCCTCCCAATTAACATTAGCACATTAGGATATAATAACTTAATTTGAGGCAGAGGCTAGTGCTTTTCGAAATTGAGCGCTTCGTCTTACGGGCATAGTAAACGGCGCAGTTGCATCAAACGCGGAAACTAGGTCGAAACTTTCGACTCAGTATTATCCTCACGTCTAATATACCTATACCCAAGGTTGACCATTGGCTTCTCCAAATAGTCATAGACGATCACTGAGAGGATGAGGGTAACGAACAGGCTGCCAGCACCAATCGCAAAGTCCACCCCTGTGCCTGTCAGCGGGAAGAGTGCGAAGACCATCAGTGCTGGAACGCCGTGGAAAAGATAGATCGAGTAGCTGAGCGCCCCAAGCCGGGACAGAACCGCATTGCTCGGCGCACCCGTTTTAACGGAAACAACGAAGACACAGAGTGCCGCCAGATAGCTGATGAGAATGGGTAAAGTGCCAACCAGAAAGAAGCCGTCCTGCCGTGAGAGCGAGAACTCGCCGATGGGCAGGAGGACGACGGCCTGGGCCAGGAGAACACTTATACTGCCGATCAATGCGCCGGGCAGTTTGTCCACCAGCGTCATCCTCAGCAGCAGCCCGAGATAAAGGAAGGACACGTGCAGGCTGAGGTATTGTACGGGCATGGAGATGTCGACCGATCGCAAGAGAATCGGAACGGCAGTCGCCGCGACGAGCAGGAGCGCGAAAAGCGCAATAACGAGCGGTCGATACAGAAAACCCAGCGCGAATAGGCCTGCGGACAGCACATAGAACAGGATTTCGATGGTCAATGTCCAGTAAGCCCCTGACATCCAGGGCTGACGAAAGGCTGCGGGCACCATGGTCATATTGGCGAGAAAGGTCGGCAATGATGGCCACTGACCATGCATGACAGAAGCCATAGCGAGACAAAACAGTGCCAGCCACATGGCAGGGAAGAGACGAAAGAAGCGTGAAACAGCAAAGCGGTGCAATGGACTGCTTCCCTTGATGCTGAAGGGGACGACAAAGCCGCTGATGAGAAAGAAAAGCACCACGCCAAACCGGCCAGCATCGAAATATGTCACGCTGGATATAGCCACGAAATACGATATGCCTTGCTGATTGGTCGCTTCGTGAATGATGTCTCCAAAGAAATGCTGAACCACCACGGCAAGTGCGGCGATGGCCCGTAACGCATCGATATTCTCATACCGATTGGCCGGTTTGCGCGCATTCCCCTGATCTGCCACGACTGTCATCGGGACGGTTGAGCCGCCCGCCGGGACGTCTAATGCCTGCATCGAAGCGCACCTTTCCGTTGAAATGATTGTAAAATCGCATCTCAACCTTTGAATGCAAATAAATAAATAGCAGTAAATTCTAAAATAACTTATTCCGCTTTAGGATTGCAAGCTGTTGACGCCACCCATTGCGGGCGACGTAAACTGTTTTAAACTCGAAGCTGTATGGATAAGAGATGCCAATTTTCTTTCGGAACTTGATGTTCACGCTGACAGGCGGTCTGATCTTGATCGGCGTGTGGGCAAAACACCGATTGATGGGCTATCGAAAACCCAACACCGTTTCTGCCGACGACAGGAATGCCCGCCTCGCATATGTCCATGACGTCGTGCAATCCTGGCTGCGATTTCTGCCCGCCGATGTTTCTGTCAGGGGACGCTCCGTTTTGGAGCTCGGCCCCGGATCGTCACTGGCGACGGGCGCCCTTCTACTGGCACATGGAGCACGAACCTATACGGCAGTCGATGCTTTCGGATTGGCGACGGATGAGACCGCAGAATTTCGGCGCGATGCCATTGCCGGTTTCAATGGTGAACTGCAACAGGAGGATATCAATACCGCGCATGCCGCACTTCACGGCTCATCATTGAATTTTCAGTACCATGTGGATGCCGGCTTCGATATTCCCGCCATGTGCCTGGGACAGACATTCGATCTCATTCTCAGTTGTGCAGCGTTCGAACATTTCGATGCTATCGAAACAACCATTGAAGGCCTGACGAAAGTCGCGCGAAGCGGTTGCGTCAGTCTGCATATCGTCGATCTTCAGACCCACACGAACGCCATTCGCGAACGCGACCCCAACAACATCTACCGTTTCTCGGATTGGTTCTATTCATTGCTCGCCTTTCCCGGTCAGCCGAACCGCAAACGGCCGATAGATTACGTGCGGGCATTCGTGCGCAATGGATGGGTAGATGTGCAGGTGATAGCGGCGAAATCCATACCCGTAGATCAGCGAGATAAGCTGATGCCAGGGCTTGCTCACCCGTTCGGCAGACCAGAAATGGACATGCAGATGCTCGATGCTGTCATCATCAGCCGGTACCCTTAACCCCGAGATCACGATAGAGCTTGGTTGTGCGGTCGAAATGGGCGGCTTGCGAGAACTCCTCCTGAACCCAAGCTCGCCCGCGGGCGCCCATTTCCCGCCGAGCGCTTTGGGACAGTTCGCTCATCGCCGTTAAAACATGTGCCAAATGTTCCGGGTTGAAGGGCTTTGCGATCAGCCCGGTTTTGCCGTTCTGTATCAGCTCAGGGATACCGCCGATGTCAGTGCCTATGACGGGGCGGCCGAGCGCGTAGGCTTCAAGAAGGCTCACCGGAGCGTTTTCATACCATTCGGAAGGCAAAACCAGTGCCTTGGCTCCGGCAATCGCGCTATGGAGGGCTTGGCCCGAGAGGTAGCCCAAAAATTCGACATTCGCGCCCACTTGTTTTGCCAACGCACGCAAAGGCACGTCATCCGGCCCGGTACCTGCGATATGAACACGCTGCCCGGACAGTGCTGCGGCTTTGATCAAGGTCGCTATACCTTTTTCAGGCGCCAGACGACCGGCAAACAGAAAATAATCCCCTTCATCTGCGGTGGCCGGACGCTCGCTGATGGCCTGTTCAACGAAATTAGGGATGTAGACAAGTTGCTCTTCCGGCCATCCCCATTCCATCAATTTGGCCTTATAGAATCGGCTCGGCACGACAAGCTTATCGATATAATTGCGATAGAGCCCGAGCGTGCGATGAACCGCCGTTTCCACCATCACCAAACCGCTGAGTGCGACGGACTCCTTCATGCAGCGGTTGACGAGAACATTATAGATCCGCCCGCCCTTGCACTGTTCACAGATGCCATGGGGAGAGAGCATCTTGTAGGCAGGACAAGCAAGTTTCAGATCGTGCACGGTCATGACCGTGGGTATGCCGCGTTTTTTAAGCAGCGGAAAGATCGACGGGGAGATATGGTGGTAAACGTTATGGGCATGGGCGACGTCCGGCCGCACCTTGTCTATCAGGCTGCTCAATCGTGCGCGCGCTTTTCGAGAATAAATGACTTCCAGACTGTGCCCGACTTTCTCGAGCAAACCGCTCTGACTGCCGAACTCTATCTCGGGAACGAAATAGGGCGACCAATCGGACTCCAGATTGTTGGGGTGCTGCATGGAGAACGGCACAGCCTGCCAGCCAGCACGCTCGAACATATCCATCTGGTCGAGAAAGATCGCTTCGGCCCCACCACGACGGTAGAAATAATTGTTGATCGCAAGCAGCGTGTTTCCCATCCGGCGCTCCTCAATCTTGGATATGGTGGAGGGCATCACGCACAGGCAAGACGAGACAACCCTTTGAAACGGCGTAGCGCACCAGAATGGAAAACGTCTCGGGTGTGCAGCCGTAAGGCGTTGGCGTTTCACTGATGTCGTGGGTGAAAAAGACAAGCCAGCCGGGCTGCGCGACAACAGCATCGATCTGATCTGTCAGCGATAACGCATCACTTTCGGGTTGCCTGATTTCCATTCCCCAAAGATAAGAACGATTGATCTTACCGCGATTAATGCGATCCCCGCCCCCACGGGCGGTAGTGAAGCGGTCTGCGAAAATTTGGCGATGGCGAAGAGAGCCCTGGTTGTACGGATAGGCAAAGTTTCGTCGGTCGATAGATGGGCTGAACTGATCGAGCAGGTTCGCGTTCCGGTCCAGATCCATCGCCAATTCCGTTCCATCGAGTGTTCGGACGGCCCTATGCGCGTAGGTGTGACAGCCGATTTCATGGCCAGCATCGACAAGCGACCGACACCCTTCTGCCGAAATCAATTCACGATCCGGTTCCTTTGTGCCCAGTAACCCACCCGCGATATAAAATGTACCCTTGACGCCACTATGCTCCAGAATAAGTGCACCGGCTGATTGAGCGGTCGAGGGGACGTCATCGAAGGTAAAAGACACGAGCGGGCGCGTGCACGTTACATTCAGCGTGGATACCGGCAGTGCCCGCACGGCTCGTTCCTCCAGCCGTTCTCGCGCATATCTCAGTTTCGGCCATATTTCAGACAGCACTGGCATGCCTCCGTTCCCACGTGTCATCTTTCCTGTCGTCGACAAGGTTCATTCGGGACTGCATTTCCAACCCGAAAATCGACACCAGCAAGAAAAAGCAAATCGGGCTGCCGCTCTGGAAAAAAATGACCTCGAGACAGCCGGCATAAATGACGTAGAGCCAGACACGCATGAACAGCCGCGACAGAGCAGGACTGTTGGAAAACGCACCCAACCGCCCGACTGCGCGCAAAGGCACGAAAATGACGAGGCCAAGGGTCAGGATCAGGCCGGGAATGCCCGTTGTAAGGAGAGCATCGACATAGGCATTGTGGCCATTGAAGGCCTTTACCGCCCAGGTTTCCAGCCCTGCTGAACTTTGTGTAATATCCGTTGTCTGCCAGAAGCCTTGAAAGCCGTATCCCAGAAGGGGTGATTGGGCGATGGCGTCAAATGCGATCTTCCAGATATCTGTTCGGTTGGTGAAGGTCGGGTCTACGCCAAGCGATGCGATGATGTCCCGAAAGCCCTCCGAGAGGGCCGCTCCAAGCGCCAGCAAATTGAATGCGAGAATGCCGCCGACAGCGATTGGCCAACGGCTCCATCGAAATTTCTCGAAGATCCATTGGAGTGCGATGATGAGGGGCAGCATCGCTGTTGAAGACTTGCCGCCGGTGTGAAGCAGAAACACGACGGACAGGATGATGATGGCAACACCGCTTTTTTTCCAGCCCACACTGCGCAGGTAAAGCCCGAAAAACGCTGCGACGAGCATCACCGCCGCGGCCAGATTCTTATGGGAATACTGACCTCTCCAGAACCCCGCATTCATCGGTTCGATGAGCTCGGTGGGCTGGTGAATGGCGAGTGTCGGCAGAAAGAGGACGCCAAAATAAGCGGTACCCAGCGCAATAGCCGTGCCATACATCAGGAGCCGGGAAAATTGCTGCTCGGAGCGGGGCAGAAGAAGAAACATGCCCGCATTCGCGCAGGTCAGTATCGCGAGGATCGTTCTCTTGATGGCGTCTATCGGGTGGCTCGAGAGGCTGGATGAGATCAGAAACCACGAGAACAATGCGATGACCAACCATTGCGGCTGACAAATTCTGGACCGTAACGGGTGGGTAATTGCCGCATATAGCGTCAAAACCGTCAGCGCCAGAAAGGTCAGCTGGTTGAGGGCATTGGATCCGCCGGTCGCATTTGAACCGCTGACCTCAACGGTTGCGAGATCGACAAACGGATTGGTCGTGACCCAGAAAAACAGGAAAAGAGCCATGAAGACCAGCGTTCTGATCTTATCGTGCTTGTCTGACCTTTCGTGCTCCCATGCCGCGGCTGCCTGCATCAGCTTGCCCGCTCGAAACGCCAGTTGTTTTGCCGCAACAGCAAAAAGAGGCGCGATGCCAGAACACCGACCACACCCAGCATCAGACCCGCAAGAACGCCGCCGATAGCCAACAACAAGGTTGGTGGCGGCCAGCTGCGCTTTTCCGGGGGTACAGGCTCTGTGACGACGCGCAGATTGGAGACACTGATCTGCTGCTGCTCGCTGGTTTCGCCAACGCGTTTCAGGAAGGTGTCATACAGCGCAGCCTTCGCCTGACTGTTACGCTCCAGCTCCTGCAACTGCACCTGTGAATTATCGTCCGTTGAAACGCGCTTTTGCGCCTCCTCCAACTGAGCCCGTAAAGTGGTAACGGAATTTTCCGCCTGGTCCAGATCAACCTGAATGGCCTGCAGCGACCTTTCGGTTTCCCGCGCCATCTCTGCGCGAAGCGTGCCAAGCTGCGCGCGTGTGCTGACCAGTTTTGGATAACGCGCGCCATAGGTCAGCGCCAGTTCTTCATATTGCTGCTTCAAAGTGCTGTATTGAGACCGCAGAGCGATGAGCGTGGGAGAGTCGAGACTATCGGCGGGGACAACGCCCTCCGTGATCGGTTGGCTTAGCCTTCTGTAGCGCGCCTGCACATCGGACAGTCTCGATGACGCCTCGTTCAAAAGTGTGTTCAACTGAGACACGCTTTGAATATTGACCGACCCGGTACCACCGAGATTTTGAAGATTATTTTTCTGGCGGAACTGCACGACGGCGTGCGCGGCTTGAGTGACCGCCAGTCTCAACTCTTCCAGCCGATTGGAAAGCGCGGCACTGGCGTTCTTGGCAAGATCGGTCTGGGTTGCCTCCAGTTCTTCGCGAAATGACTGCGCCAATGTGGAAAGAACAGATACGGAGCGATCTGGATCACGTGTCCAGAGGCTGATGGACACCAGGTATGTACCCCCCTGACGCGCCACCTTGATTCGCTTCGCGAGATTTCGCATGGCAACGACAACACCATCATCGGTGGAGACAGGTGGTGTCGTCTTGAGCCAGTCGAACATCCCCTCCTCGGTGTCTGCAGCGGCGTTGAACTCCGGCAACTGCTGAAGCTTTTCCTGCTCCACGGTTCGACGCAGCACGTTTCCTGAGGTGATCAAAAGCAGTTTACTGGAAATATCCAGAATTTGCGCATCGCTTTGAATGTTCGGCGTCGTCAGTTCGTTGGGCACGACTTGCCCCGTTGGCGGCGGCAAAAGAATATCCATGCTGGATGTAAAGCGGGGCTTGACGGCCATGCCAAAACCCACAGCCAGGACACCACCCAAAAGTGCAAAAACAGCGATAATGAGCAGCCCACTCTTGAGCCAATCCAGTACTTTGGATGGTGTAATCAAGGGTTCAGCACAGGCGCGCGACCCTGGATGAACTGTCGCACGAGGCTTCGCTTCGTCATAAACAGGTCTGGCCCGCTTCTCGCTTGGGTACTCATACATGCGTTACCGTAACCTCTATATCAATCAAAACGAAACGTTTTCATTATATACGATCTTACTAAATCACATAGTCCGCTGATAAAACGTTTACAGGACGTCCATTTTTGCGGCATGGAGATAAGGTGATGACCACCAGCGACAAAAAAGACAAGCCATGGTTGATCGGGATGTTGCTGTCATACAGCGCTTCTTCGGCGAGTCTCTTGATAGCCAACGCTGCACAGCTCGTCACCTTCGCAATTCTGGCACGCTCATTTGGGGCGGAAGAATTCGGTCACTATGTCGCATTCATCGCCATAACAAGCATCGCGGTCCATCTGTGCGGGCTCGGTGCATCGGAATGTCTGGTTCGTCGTGTGCCACAAGATCCGGCGTGTTTTTCAAGGATCTTCGGACATAATCTGATTCTGACATTTGTCAGCGGCGCTGTTCTTGTGGCGCTGGGGACGGCCATCTTGCCGGAATTCATCAGTTTTGGTGCAACGACGGGAAGCCGCGTGTGGACCACATTCCAGCTGGTTTTGACCAACGTCGTGCTCGTCAGACTTATCATGCTGGGAGAAAGCATCTTCCTGGCACATTCTAGATATGCCGCAGCCAATGCGTCGGTCGTCGGCTTCGCCTTCATTCGTACGTTGACGGCCGTCCTTGCCTGTATCGTGTTTCAGGTCGAGACGGTGGAAAGCTGGGCGACGTGGCAACTTGCCGCCCACCTATTCACGCTGGCCATTTATGCCTATTTCGCCTTCCGCATCGGCCGTCCTCACTATGTGATCGAGAGGTATGAAATCCGGATTGGGCTGCTATTTGCGACGCCTTTCATCTTTCGGGCTATTCGCCAGAATGTCGATCTTTTGGTGCTTGGCTTCGTGGCTGGCGCAGAATTGGTGGGCAGCTATGGTGTTGCGCGCCGGATCACAGACAGCAGCTACATGGCGATCGATGCCTTGAACCGGCTGGTTTATCCACGGCTTGCCGTTGCCAGCATGTCAGGCATCCACCATGCGTTCAGACTGACGATCCGCATATTGGGTGCCGCCGTCGCCTTGGGCCTGCTGGCCGCCATCACGATCACGATTTCCGCGTCTTTCATGCCGCTGATTTTCGGACCGGAATATGTTTCGTTGCCGCAATTTTTGCGGATCATGGCATGGCTGATCGTCTTGATTGCCATCTGGTCGATTGCGGTCGATCTGTTGGGAGCTGCGGGTCAGCACGCGTCACGTGCCTGGGTTCTCAATCTGTCCAACGGTATCGGCGCAATACTGATCGGCCTTGCGGCGTGGGCATGGCCACCCTACGGCATTTTCACTGCTGGTTATGCAATCGAGCTCAGCATCGTCGTGGCAGCATGGATCGTCGTCAAAATCCATGTCTCGCGCTCCTTTGCAAAAAGTCAGGAGATAAAGGCATGACATCCGATCACGCACCGAAGATCAGACCCGCCCAACAGGCCGATATCCCCCAGATTGCCGACCTGTTTACCTCCGTGTTTCGCAAGCGCTCGAAACCTGACATGAACGATCTCAACGCATATCTATCGGAGCTGATGTTCTCGCATCCCAATTGCACGCCCGAAAATGGAAGCATGGTCACCGCCGATGGCGCCGGAAACGTCAAGAGCGCACTCATCATCCTGCCGCTTTCCTACAGAGTCGCTGAAGAGCCTGTGATCGCCAGGCTGGCCTGCGCCTTCATGGCCGCAGAAGATGCCAATCCGCGCAGCAT
Organism: Hyphomicrobiales bacterium; assembly: GCA_900472925.1. Taxonomy (GTDB): domain Bacteria; phylum Pseudomonadota; class Alphaproteobacteria; order Rhizobiales; family Rhizobiaceae; genus Agrobacterium. The sequence goes on along the minus strand of UCJU01000004.1, from coordinate 329,852 downwards.
TGCCGCACTCATTTTTCAACTGCGCCCGCGGGGAGATCAGATCAGCTTTTCAGACAGCGCCGCACCCGTCAGCGTTGCCCACATGAAAGCAATTGGCGGTATCGAACTGCCGGTTCAGGGGTTGAGATGGTACAAAACCTTTAAACCCGTGTCCGCTGCCACCGGTTACGCGAGACGCCGTATCGCCCCGCGACTGCCATTCAAGATTGGCGCAGGGCCGCTACCCGAACCCACGCGCATCTCCGAGACAAAATCACTGTCGGGATACCACGTCACCGAAGCGACACCCGACATTTATGCCATCAATGCCAATCGACTGCTCAAGTTCTATGCGGTGGCACCTCGGCATACCGCTGCCGATCTCGAATGGATGGTCAAGATGTCCAGCGGTCCGAACGGTCGCGGCAAGCTCGTTCTGGCGCAGGTCCATGACGATAAAGGTGAGATATGCGGAGTCTTTTCCTTCGTCGGTGGCGCTGGCGGTGAGGCACAGATACTCGATCTTCTCTCGCAAAGCGGTCAGCAAGACGCGGTGCTGGATACCGCGCTGGAAATTCTGAAGGGCGCAGGCTTTGCATTTGCATCGGCACAAGTCAGGCCGGAAATGATATCGTCATTATCCAAGCACCAAGGCATCTGGTACCGTCATGTCACCGGAGTTTCCGCAACCTGTCGTTTGATCGAATTCAAGCAGGCAATGCAGAATGGCCAGGCCTATCTGGGCGGCATCGCAGGCGAAAGCTGGAGCCGACTGGTTCGCGATTTTTACTGACCTAGTCACGCTCCATCAGAAAATACGTCGTAGGGCCACTCGGCGTTTCGTTCGTCAGCATGACAGCATCATGTCCGCTGCCGGTGACGAGTGGCTCATACACACGGCCATCCAGTCCTACCGGAGAAATCCTGAAGGCGCTGTCGGCATTGAAGCGGATGCCGATGTCCATCTTTCGGATCATCACAGGCAAACGACCGAAATCGTCGATGATACGTTCATCCCCATCCCGAAACTTCATATCGGTATTGTGAGCGTCAGACGCCAGTATCAAAAGCATTCGCTTGCTCTGCGCAAGCGGCAGCCCATCCAGAGACGATATGGCGAAGAGCCCTCTGCCGTCTGCGGATTTCAGGGTAGCGAAACCGAGATCGACATCGGCATCTATCCTGTCAAAAGCGAGCGCTTCCGTCATGGGTGAGCGCAGAGCAAGCTTTTTGCCGGGAGCATCGAGTGTCAGTTCCCCCGTCTCACTAACGACATGTCCTGCCTCCAGATCGCTAGGGTGAGATGTGTCCAGTTCGCCGTGTTGCTTCAATTGCGAAACGATTGCCACAGGCGTCTGTCCGTCTCGCACCGGTGCCACGGAAACAGTTGCGTCCGTGCGTTCCCGCTCAGACTGCAGGCCAATTGCACCCAGTAAGCCAAGTCGAGTCAGCATCTCCGGCTCCATGTCGTTGATACCATCCGGCAAATTCGCCTGCCCGTCGACCATAAACGGTATGCGCAGCGATGACGCCTTCATGTCTCCGCGGCGGAAAACAAGTGCGGCCAGCGTCTCTCCGGCCCGTGCAACCGGGTCGAGCGCTATCGCGTAGGGAAGCATCTGCTTCTTATGCGCAAAATTCTCACCGTAGGACAGGATGATGGGGCCGTGCGCATGTCTACAGAGCACATCCCAATCCTGAAGAGCGGCAAATGCTGGCGCTGCCAGACCGGCCTCATACCGATACGGGTTCCAGAAGAGGTGATCGTACTCAGTCACGAAAAAGGGCCGACCGAACCAGCGCGCAGCCGCGATCGTTCTGAGGTACAGCAGTCCGTCCTCCAACGAACTCTTGCCCTGAATGCTGGTGCCGGGCGCATAGGAGGCCACCCAGTCCTGATAGGTATTCATCGCAACGGCGTCTTGAATGCCGCGTGTCACACCGGTCTGAATTGTCGGCCAGTTGTTATACGGAAGGATCACACCGCGAAAGCCGAGGTCGCGCAACGCCTGTGTCATCTTGCGTGTTGCCCCCTGCTCCACTTCGATGAAAAACGACTGTAAATCGCGCATTCGCTCGCTGCGCTCGTAACGGTTGGTCGGCAAGGCAATAGACCGATCAGCCAGATTGCCCTCCGTTACCCACCACCCCCATTTTTGGATCAGCGCCTCAGATGTTCCATACTTTCGAGAAAGCCAGTTATTGAACAGAGGTTTGAGCCGAGGGGAAAACGCAGCGCCACGTCCACTTTCCTGCATCATGGAATCGAATTCCAATCCGTTCTCGTTGAACGGCACAATGGCGACCAGTGCCGGGTCACGGACAGGCGCCACGCCTGTGTAAGGATTGATCTTTGAGAGAAAGCGCTTCTGAAATTCAAGCCAGTGACCAAAATCGGCATCATCGATCTGAACGCCAAGCTTCAGGTCGCCCTTTACCTCCCACCGATCACTAAAACCGCCATAAGCGCCGCGAGAGGAACTGAGACCATCCATAATCCAGTAGATGCCGTTGCGTTTTAAGGCCGCCAGCAAGTAGTGAATACGGTCTAAAACCTCCGGATTGAAATCGAAATCGGTTGACCGTCCCTCCAGCAAGGCTGCGTCGACATAGTGAAAACGGGCGATATTATAACCGTGCATCTTCAACTGAGCGGCGTAGCGGTCAGCCGTTTCGTGATCTGGAAACCCTCCCGACGCGGGGCTCCAGGCAAGGGAGGCACAAAGAAACCGAAGCGGCACCTGGCTGGTTTCGGCCTTCGCCAGCTTTCCGGTGGAATTGATGATAACTCGGCTGGCGTCATCGATCTGTGTATTGGGTAACATGCCTGAGAAATCGAGTGGACTACCCGGTTGAACCTCCAGAGATATCTCTCGAACCGGAAGCCAGTCGGCAGCTGAGACCGACTGACACATCAGCAAGAAAGCGATCCAACTGGTGAAAAAGGCGAGTTTCATCAGGATTTCAGAAGCCTGCTTTCAATCCACTTGTCTGGTGGCTGGCGAGAACCGAAGAAGCCAAGAGGTAGAGCAGCGGCATGAAAGCACCACGCCACGACCGCATAAAATCCCAAGGACAGGCTTTTTTGCTTGATGCTCATCAGGGCGACCGGAAGCAAAAGCACAAGCAAGAAGGCAATAAAGCCCCATGTGGTATAGAACCCCGCAATCAGACAGGCCAGCAAGATCGCCCACCAGATATAGACGCCAAACCAAAGCCGGATTTCCGAAAGTTCGCTCGTCAGAGCCTTAAGACGCGATTGCTCCGATCCGGCCCTTAAAAGCTCCCCCACACCGCGCAGATATTTCGAGGACCAGCGTCGCGTCAAAAGCACATAGGAATTGATGCTGTGGCCGAAATGGTCCACGAATCGCCGGTCCAGACGATACAGCGTCCAGCCGCGCATACGCAGTCGCTGTCCCAGATCGAACTCCTCATAACCATGCAGGTTCCGATCCGAGAAATATCCGACCTCCTCGATGGCCGCGCGACGATAGAGACCGCCACCATTCAGCCGATCCAAGACGCCACTTCGATTTTCCGGCGCATTTCTTTGCACGCGCCGGGTGAATTCGAGATTGTCCAGGTTCACTTCATTGACGTGACCACTCACGCCCGCCACCCGCGGGTGGCGCCCCAGATACTCCAAGGCAGCAGGCAAAAATGTCGCGTCCAGCAACATGTCGCCATCCATCAGGCAAATGAATTCGCCTTTGCTGTATTGAAAGCCGAGCTGAGGGCCGACGCCGCAACTTGCCTTGGCAGGCGCTTGAATCTGCGCAATGACAACGGGATAGCCAGATGCGATCTCTACCGTTTTGTCGCGTGATCCGCTGTCGGCAACGATGATCTCCCCATCCATGCCGGAGAGTGCCGCCATAACGCTTTCGATGGCGGCGCCAATCCGCTTTTCTTCGTTCAGGGTTTTAAGGATGACCGATATCTTCAAATCTCTATCCTGCAACTAAGAAGCGATACTTTAAGATACACGTTCCAGCCCGGACGTATATCAAACTTTTCTTAAATGCTTAATGGCCGGGGGACAATCGAAGAAGACATCGATAGAGTTCGGTTGATGGCGACTTGGACGCTGCTTCGGGAGGAAATATGAGCATCGAACTTTTTAACCTGACGGGCAAACGCGCCCTCATTACCGGCTCTTCGCAGGGCATCGGATATGCGCTGGCCAAGGGCCTTGCGGCAGCAGGCGCGGACGTCATCCTCAACGGTCGCGAAGAGACCCGGTTGAAAGCAGCGGCGGAAACACTCGGAGCGAGACACGTGCTGGCCTTTGATGCCGCCGATCACGACGCCGTGCGGTTGGCCATCGATGCATTCGAGGAAAAAATCGGCACCATCGATATTCTAGTGAACAATGCGGGCATGCAGCATCGCGGACCCCTTGAAGGCTTCCCGGTCGATGCCTTTGAAAATCTGATGAGGACCAACGTGTCCACAGTCTTCAACGTCGGGCAAGCCGTTGCACGTCACATGATCAAGCGCGGCACGGGCAAAATCATCAATATCGCCAGCGTTCAGACGGCACTCGCCCGCCCCGGTATCGCGCCCTACACCGCCACCAAAGGCGCGGTGGCAAATCTGACCAAGGGCATGGCGACAGATTGGGCGAAATACGGTCTTCAATGCAATGCGATTGCGCCGGGATATTTCGATACGCCGCTAAACGCAGCACTGGTCGCCGATCCTGCTTTTTCGACGTGGCTTGAAAAGAGAACGCCGGCCGGGCGTTGGGGTAAAGTGGAAGAGCTTGTCGGCGCGTGCATCTTCCTGGCATCCAACGCATCCACCTTCGTCAACGGACATATCCTCTATGTCGATGGCGGCATCACGGCCTCGCTCTAGGCGATTGTCGGCTGGACCACTCGAAAGCGACGCCGTGATGTCGATAAAAATCAGGCGTCGACTTTTTCGCTGACCTCATCCAGCAGGAAATGCACGATGACATATTTGGTCTGGTATGTCGCGCCGCTATCGGACACCTGCTCTTCGGTTCCGCCATCGACAGGATGCCATTTCTGATAATGGGGGTTGTTGGCGATGAGTGTAATCGCCTTGCCAGCAAATTTTCCCTGCAACCGGTAGCGTGCCTCTGCGAGAGGCCAAATCCGTTCGTAGTCTGCTTGCGTCATACGAACTTTCAGTGCCTGCCGCTGAACAGGTCCACCGTATGGCTCGCCTGACGGGTCTGTCGCAGGAACATTCAGCGTGACCTCCTCAGCGCCGGTCAGAATGGAATTGAATTCGTCTGGCCACATCCGTCTCATGAAATGCTCCTCCCAAGCGCTTCTTCGTCAGGAGGTGAACTATAACCTGTCTGCGACGGCACGCAATCGCGATCTCATCAACTGGAAAACCGATTACGCAAATGCAAAGGTGCCGTGGTTGTGAGAAAGAGTTTGCACAGCACCACCCTGCCTCAGGTTGACGCGAAATATGACATTGTCCGCCCCGGCAATATCATGGGCAATGTTGAGAGCGCGATAGAAGTCGATCTCTTTTTCGACAAAGCCCGTTATGACTACGCAGCGGCCCTCGGCCTGAACCGAGATATCATGGCCGGAGAAATTTGGCAGATAGCAAATCTCTGCTTCGATGGCAGCGCAGCGCGACACCGCGCGGCTGCCCATACCGAAACTAAAGGTGTTGCTGTCGTAAACACTGCTCAAAAACATTGCCGTCTCCATCGCGAACATGAATGCATGATGAACAAATCATCTTGATCCATTCTCGTTCCCGTCAGCGGCGCTAAAAGTCGTTTCCAAGCAAAGAAAGCTACCGCGCGTGGAAATGATGAGGCGCTCTTCAGCTTTTAGGTGACGAAAGATGAATATACTGTCGGGTTGACTTCAAGCGCCATTGTCACCTCACAGACAGAAGACCATCAATGTCAAAGCTTCAATGGTGCCCGAGCCATCACGAAAAGGGATATCCGCCCTGAAGTCTTGGCCGCTTACCCAAACGCGACCGACACAGTTTCGACCATACAAAAACCCGGTGACTTCACGACGTGCAAACACTTGCCTTGATCGCGCGGTGAGTCCATATAGGCGCTATGACCGTTGATTCAAAAATATTCGTTGGGCTTAAATCTACGCGCAAGAAATCAGCGAGCGCCAGCGAACCCACAGGTCCGAAGTGCCAGTGGGATGGCTGCGAGAAGGTTGGAACGCATCGCGCGCCTGTAGGGCCTGGTGGTGAAGGTCTTTACCTGCTGTTCTGTCTTGAGCACGTCAAGGAATACAACAAGGGATACAGCTTCACGACGGCCCCTTCGAGCGCGGATGTCGCGCGCTTCCAGAAGGAAGCGGCAACAGGGAGCCGTGCGACCTTTGGAACGCGGATCGATAAGGCAACCGAAATGCCGATGCCGTCGACGATCCGCTCCGGTTCTGCCAAAGCGTTGAATGCCCGCAAAACTGCGGCACAACGTCAGGCCCAAAAGGCCGAATTGCAAAAGCGGAAACTCAAGGTGCTCGAGGCTAAAGCGTTCGAGACACTCGATCTCCCCCACGAAGCGACACCGGAAGAAATCAGGACGCGCTACAGAGAGCGGCTGAAAATGCACCATCCCGACGCTAATCAGGGCGATCGTACGTCAGAGGATGCGCTGCGTGCAACGATCGAGGCACATAAGATTCTCAAGCTGAACGGCTTCTGCTGATCCCCATCGCTTGGCCGCGAGAATGAAAAGACTTTCGTTACTGGGCTGACGTCTGGTTAAGCATCGCTTGCAACTCCTTCTTCGCCTCTTGGGACAGATAGGGCCTGAACAGGCTTGCCACCTGATTGAGTCCCCATTCAAGGTTTTCCGGCGTCAATTCCTCAATTCCCTCTTGCAGGTTGAGATAGGCGGCCCAATAGGTCGATACGATCCAGACATTTGCCAGCAGCTGAGGCACCTCCTCGTCGGGAATGTCGATAAGGTGCGCTTGTCTCATCTGACGAAGATTATCCTGCACGACGAGCCGCATTCCCAGACTGAGCGCGCGGATTGGCTCTATAAGTGATGGGGCGATTGCGATGATGCCCGGCAGATCGCGGAACATGTACCGATGCGCCCAGACGATGGAAAACCAACGCCGCAAGAACTGGGAATAGATTCCGGCTTCAGCAGGCCCGACGTTGGCTTGCGTCATGAAATGAGTCGCATCCCCTTCTAGTCTTTCAAACAGCGCCGTTAGAAGCGCCTCCTTCGTTTTGAAATGGTAATAGAGGTTGCCCTCATTAATGCCGACCGTCCGGGCAATCTGGGCAGTCGTCACGCGATCCGGTCCCGTTTCATTGAACAAGGATAGCGCTGCGTTCAAGATACGCTCCCGTGTTCCGACACCCTTTTCGCCTCGGCTTTCTTGTTCCATCGTCTTCTTCACGGTCAACCCTTGCATCATTAAGGTGTACACCTTAGATAATTGAGGTGAATACCTTAGACGAGGTATCGCATCGGCAGCTGGCAATCAAGGATATGACCAATGGACATGGCAGATGTGGACGACCGCAAGGTAAAGAAGAGCTTCCCTTTGACGCGGCAGTCGACACTCGGCGCGCTTGCCGCAATCGTTCGAAACCCACTGGACGCAATTCCCCCGTCGATCTTTACGGAACCGCTCGTGTTCTCGAAGACCGCTGGCGAGATGAAGGTTTATCTGGCAGATCCCGTGCTGATCCACGAGGCGTTGGTGAAGAATGCGGATTCCCTGGAGAAAGGTGAGCAGGTGCGACGCGCTCTGGGCCCGGCTTTGGGTCAGGGCCTGCTGACGGCGGATGGGGCTCATTGGAAATGGCAACGTCAGTCGGTCGCGGGTGCTTTTCGGCATGACAAGCTGCGAGAACTCCAACCGGTCATGATCGCGGCCGCGGAACGGACCCTGCAAAGGTTGTCGGCTTCCACGGGTGGCATAATCGATGTCGGCCATGAGATGATGCGGACGACCTTCGACATTATCGTAGAGACGATGATGTCCGGTGGTCACGGCATCGATGTGAACCGTGTTGAAAGCGGAATTTCCGATTTCCTCAAACCAACTGGATGGAGTTTTGCGCTCGGCCTTTTGAACGCACCGGAATGGATTCCCTATCCCGGCAAACGCAAGGCGCAAGCGGCGGTCGAATTCCTGCGAACCAGCCTGATGAGCGTCGTCGAGAAAAGGCGACAACACCCCAATGATCGACCTGATCTGGTCAATCTGCTTCTGGGCGCGTCAGACCCCGAAACAAGCCGGACAATGTCCGACGCCGAAATCGTTGATAACCTGATGACCTTCATCACGGCAGGTCATGAAACGACAGCACTTGGTCTCGCATGGACGCTGGACCTGCTTGCCAGAAATCCGGTAGTTGAGAACAAAGTATTGGCCGAAATCGAACGTGTCACGGACGGGCAACCCGTTACTGCCGATCACATTTCCAAACTCGTCTATACGCAGCAGGTATTTTCCGAGGCCATGCGGCTTTATCCACCCGCGCCGATCATCACGAGGGCAGCCCTCAATGATTTTCAGCTCGGTGACTACATCATTCCCAAAGGTACCGTGCTGATCGTGCCGATATATGCTGTTCACCACCACGCCAGCCTCTGGTCTGAGCCTCACGCGTTTGATCCTGATCGCTTCAGTCCGGATGCCGCCAAGACAAGACATCGCTATGCCTATATGCCCTTCGGCGCAGGTCCGCGCGTGTGTATCGGAAACGCTTTCGCGGTGATGGAAGCGACTGCCATTCTGGCTGTCCTGCTGCAAAAAATCCGGCTTGTGGCGTCCGCGCCCCGACCACCTGCACCGATCATGAAAATAACACTGCGCCCAAAACACGCCCTCAAAATGAAGGTTATTGCGCGGTGAAAGGGTCTCATGTGAATTTGCTACGAAAGACTATAGAACTTGGGGTAGCATAACCAGGAAGCCCGCCGAACACATCGAAAACCGGGGGCCCTCTTTCAGGATGAACACATGACAAAAACACCGCGCCGACCCGTCAATGCAATGGACGCCGCAGAAGCACTGTTCAAGCCTTCCAAAAAAGCTGCGCCCCCTGCCCCGGAAAGACCGATGATCCCGAAGGGCAAGGAAATGGTTTCAATTCGCATCGACAACGACGTTCTTGCATTCTTTCAGGAAGACGGCCCGGGCTGGCAGGATCGAATTAACGACGCACTGCGAGTAGCATGCAAACTTGATGACTAGCCATCACGGCTCACGCTTCTCAGCGCCAGAGGAAACGGTTTATCGCTCGCCCCGTTGACCATCTCCATCTCACGCTGGACGGCTCTTCTATCGTCTTATATGCCGACCACGTGCCTGTATCGGACTGATTCAACGATGTAATCAGGTAAGGAATGGGACATGAAAGAGGAGTTATGAACAGTGCTTTCACTTCCAGCGATCTTGGGTATTTCAATCGGAGCAGCGGGCTTTGCAGCGTTTAGCCGCAAGAACAAACCCTGGAGTACGCTGAAGAGGATTTGGTATTTCGTCGCCGCGACCATCGGCATACTGATCGTGATGCTGGCTGTGAATTTCGGCCTGTACTATGCCGAATTAAAGGCATGGTCTCTGGGAGAGAGCGAGCCATCCGACGCGTGATAGGGTGACGAACATGCAAACGGCCTGGAATTTCCAGGCCGTTATTGTTTTGTAAGACGCAATCTCTATCGCTAGCGGGCAGCTTTGGTTAGGTCTACTTCATCTGCAACGATTGCAACCGCTTCGTCCCGCAGCACGTCTTTTGCATTTTTCCGCGCGTTTTCAATTGCAAGATTGGCGCTCAAGCTACGCTCATTTGCTTGCAGACCGTCATCTTCATTCCGCAGCATGCCGTCATCGGCCTGCTCGCGTGCCTTGAGCCGGCTGGCAAGAGCGGCCATTTCCTTTCTGCGTTGATCCTCGTTGAGTGAGATCGTGCGCTTTTCGCGTTGCGCCTTGAGATCGGCGACATCTTCTACGAAACGCTGGAATGCCTGATCACCCTTGATCCGCGCCTCATGACGGCTGCCAAGTTCCGGCAACATCTTTGCCATATTGTCGTTGGCCGCATATTTGGCTGGTTTGATTTCGACAAATGGCAGGGCATTGTCATAGCTGGATTCACCGAGAAGCTTGGGATCGGATAGCCCCGGCAAACTGATATCAGGCGTAACACCACGCAACTGGGTGGTGCCGCCGTTGACCCGGAAGAATTGCGCAATGGTCAATTTTAGCTGGCCCAGTTCAGGCGTGCTCTTTCGCGCCACTCTGTCGAGATCGACCACAGTCTGCACGGTACCTTTGCCAAAGCTCGGTTCGCCAACAATCACGCCACGACCGTAATCCTGAATTGCTGCCGCAAAAATTTCCGATGCCGAAGCGGAGCCGCGGTTGATCAGCACACCCAGCGGACCTGCCCATGCTGGCGCGGAAAGGTCATCGCTTTCCACCTTGATGTTGCCTTCCGCATCGCGCTGCTGAACGATGGGGCCTTTACCGACGAACAAACCGGTCAGATCAATTGCTTCAGACAATGACCCACCGCCGTTGTCACGCAGATCGATCAAGACGCCATCGACTTTTTCGCTCTTCAACTCGCTCAGCAGCTTCGCCACGTCACGGCTTGCACTCCTATAGTTCTTGTCCCCGTTTCGTCTTGCATCGAAATCCTCGTAGAAGGTCGGCAGCGTGATAACGCCCACCTTGTGGGTGACGCCATCCTTGACGAGAGGCACAACGGTCTTCTTTGCCGCCTGCTTTTCAAGGCTCACCTTGTCGCGCACGAGGTTGATCGTACGGTGGTTTCCGTTTTCGCCAGCATCTGCTGGCAGAATGTCGAGACGTACGATGGAGTCTTTTTCGCCGCGAATCATTTGCACGACTTCATCAAGGCGCGTGCCCACGACCTCCTTGACCGCACCGTCTTTGCCCTGACCCACACCGATGATGCGATCGCCAACCGCCAGCTTGCCGGACAATTGCGCAGGACCGCCCGCGACAAGCTCTCGAATCGTCGTATATCCGTCTCGCTCCTGCAAGACGGCACCGATCCCGACCAGCGACAATTTCATGGAGATGTCGAATTCGTTAGAAGCCGCAGCACTGAAATAGTCGGTATGCGGATCCACAGCAGTCGTATAGGCGGCCATGAATGTTTGAAACACATCGTCGCTCTTGTAGGGATAGACGCGCTCCAGAATATTCTTGTATCGCTTGTCGAGCGTGTCGCGGATGGCGGCGTCGGCCTGGCCCGCCAATTTCAGACGTAGCCAGTCACTTTTGACGCGCTTGCGCCACAACTCATGACTCTGTGCGTCCGTTTGCGCCCAAGGGGCATCATCCCGAAGGATTGGGTAGTCTTCCTGGACGCTGAAGTCGAAACCCTGCTTGAGCAGGCTGCGCGCATAGGTCATACGGTCCACCACGCGCTGGGTGTAGACGTTGAAAATCGAGAATGGAATGTCGAGGTCTTCATTCTGGATGGCATCATCGATACTGGTGCGGTCGGCCATGAACTTGTCGATGTCGGCCTTCATGAACAACATGCGGTCCGGGTCTAGCGACTTGATAAACTTGTCCATGATCTTTGCCGACAGGACATCGTCCAGCGGAACGGGCTTGTAGGCATAGCGCCCCAGAAATTGAGCGCTTAAATTTGCCGCTTCTGCTTGGCTTTTCGAAGGCGCCAAGACAGGAGGGGCGGCGACCTCCTGAGCAAAAGCGGAGGACGCGAGTAGAATTAAGCCGACGAAACCGTACTTCATGCGCATTCAGCGTTATTCCTTGTTGGCATCTCGAACCATATTGCCTCATCCTAAAGAGCAATTATGATCTTTTCACAAGTATGCATTGGATGTTTCCGCGAAAAGGGTGAGATCTTGGTTCGCTATCGGGCGCGCAAACAGATACAGCACGCTTGCATGCGACAGCTTCGGAGAAGATAAAATTATAAAGATAATGGTATTACTGCACAGTGCGAACGGCATGGAGTGGCAGTCTCCGCCGAAAGGCACAAGCCTAAAGACATTGGGCGAAGCCGAAGAGCAAGGCTTCATTCTGATCCGCGGCGAATTCCAGAAACGACAATTCCGCCTGACCAGCCTTGGCTTCGAATATGTCGAGCGCGACAAGCGACGTCTGGAAGCCCGCAGGCTCTGACGTTAAAAAGCAGGAAAATGGTAACGTCGGTCTTGCTCTCAATGGAACGGAACCGAAGATGGCCGTGGCTGGTTTCACGAGAGATTGATGTCCAACAAACTGAACGGCGTCGCACCTTATGATGATCCCTGCCCCCCAACAGATAATGCGATAACAAAGCGCAATGTTCTTGACCATGCTCAGTCCTCCACTGTCATTCCGACAAAACCTTATTTGGAAATAAAGAGACGCAGCATGGGCAAATCAAGCAGTTGGTCGTGGGAATCTCTCCGTCAAAATTATCTGACCATACCGACCCTACTGCGCTCCATACCCGTCGGCGTCGTCGTTGCTGCAGGCGTTCTTGCAACGACATGGACCCACTCTCTTCTCAGTGACCACCAGGACATGGTTGTTCATACCTATGAGGCAATCGACAACACTAAAGATGTTCTTATCGCCCTCGATGACGCTGAAACCGGACAAAGAGGTTATCTGGTCAGCAGCGACCGCCGCTACCTCGCACCCTATGAGGGCGCCCTGACGCGTCTGAAAACGCTGGAAAGTGAACTGCTCAACAGGGTTTCCGACAACAGCAGTCAGGTGGAACGAGTCCGTGAGCTTGGCGGACTCATCGATCGAAAACTGGCCGAACTGAGCCAATCGATAACTCTTCACGACACTCAAGGCGCGGAAGCCGCCCGGACGCAGGAAATCGGCTACATGGCAGTCGCGACTATGGATCGAATTCGAGAGGTCATACGCGAGATTACCGACAGTGAACGCAATTTGGTGCAAACCCGCCAGGCAGAAGTGGACGCCGACGAATTGCGCGTGCGGCTGGTTGCAATCGTCGTGGGACTGGCCTCATTCCTCACCCGCGCCGGCGTCGAAATCTATCTGGCAAGAAAACGCCGTTCGAAATAACCATCGTTTGATGGGTCGTTCGTCATTTGTGCGAACACCTGATAGAACTATGGGCAACTGATGATGACGCTTGGGTATCATCTTCAGAGTTTGAAACCGCAGTATGAAATCTGGAGAGCATTCATGGGCTGGAAAACGCCAAAGTTTGAGTATGTGAATGGGTACAAGATCGTCGAGATCGACGGGCCTGCCTTCCAGGTCTACGAAGGCGACAAACAGTTGGGAGACCATTTCCCTTATTCCGGCGAGGCCGCTGCCTACGCAAACTCATTGCCAAAGCGGGATCCCCAGGTAACTAAGGCTCAGTCTGCGACAATCATCTCCAGACCCTTCTAAGGAATGCGAAGTCATTGACAAACAGACCTGCTCACTCAACCTTGGCATCACTCGGTTGGTCCAGCTTCTTCGCGGATCAGGTCAAGGTGTCAGAAGCGGACCTCGCACCCAGGCGCATCGCGTCGGTCCATCGGGCACGCATCGAGGCAATTGATGCAACGGGTCCTGCGAAGGTGGAGCTATCCGCCAGCGCCAATACAGCTGATTTCGCGGTTGGCGATTGGGTGTTGGTCGATCCTCTGTCCAGCGCATTTGTGCGGAGATTGGACCGGAAAACGGTCTTTCAGCGGCGCCCCGAAGTCGGACGTAGCAGACAGCTTGTGGCTGCCAATATCGATACTTTGCTCATCGTCACATCCTGCAACGCCGATTTCAATATTGACCGTTTGGAACGGTACCTCATCATGGCCAACGAGGCGGGAAGTACACCGGTCATCGTGTTGACGAAAGCGGATACCGTAGACGATGTTGGGCAGTTTCAAATCCAGGCAGAAGCCTTGCAACGTGATCTTGCCGTGATCGCTGTGGACGGGCATTCTACCGCTGCACACACGCTTTTAAGCCCGTGGTGCGGCGTTGGCCAAACCATCGCGCTGGTCGGGTCTTCGGGTGTCGGAAAGTCAACACTGGTCAACAGTTTGACCGGACTCGAGTCGCACCAGCAGCAGAAAACCGGAACCATTCGCGAATATGATGCACAAGGGCGTCACACGACGACTGCGCGCTCAATGCATATTATCCCAGGCGGCGGGTTGGTCATCGACACGCCGGGAATAAGAACGCTTTTCGTCAGCGATGTCACAGATGGGATCGAGACGCTTTTCTCTGAGATAACCGAGTTGGCACCCCTTTGCCGGTTTCGTGACTGCACCCATACACACGAGCCCGGCTGCGCAGTTCAAGCCGCCGTCAAAAGCGGGACGTTAGAGGCTGGCCGCGTCGAGCGCTGGCGCAGCCTCGTTTCCGAAAACCGTGACAGAACACCAGTTGTCAGCGGGCCACGCGGCAACAAGATTGCTCACAAAAAGAAATATTGAAGCCGTTATGCCCTTAAACACAAAAACGCCCGCATCAAGGGCGGGCGTAGGGTCAATCCGGTTATCAGCAAGCAGTCAATTAGCGACCGACCGACTGGCGAGCGACATTATAGATGTCGGCGCGGCTGATGCCGAGATCGTTTAGTTCTCGTGAGCTCATCCGGCCCAGTTCAGTGACTGTCTGACGATATTTGCGCCAGTTGTTAAAAGAGCGTGCTACGTTCATGATGATCCCCTTTCCTGAGGTCTCTTGACGCTAGCGACCTGCTTCGGTTCCAACGTCGTTTCGATGAACCGGATATAGGTATTGATGTCGCAGCGATAAGACACAAAGCCTCACGCCCGCCATGCACTCACGACATAGGTCTATCGGTCCTCGATCAATATGAATACATTACGCCCGAAAACGATCAAAGGCTGTCAAATGCCTGACGGGTGGATCAGCGTCTGGATGACGATAGATTTCTGACCGAAGATAGCGAAGTTCTTCATCAAGCGCGTCCTCCCCAACCTCGATCCACCATGCTTTAGGACGGCCGTCGGTGCCATCGGACCAGCGATAGCCTCGTGATTTGAGGTTGTCCTTGAGGTCGAAGGGGCTGTTTTCTGCAAATATGCGCACGCGCGACGTTTGGCTTGCCTCGTACAATTCGGCAAAGGCGGTGGACGCCGTTCCGCTCACGTCTCGGGCCAGAACCTCCAGAAGCGCAAAACAGTCATCGATTGCCCGATGGCCGTCATGGAAGTAACCGGCTTGGCCAACGAGATAGCCGAGCTTGGTGCCCTCATATCCTCGCGCCGACCAGTCGATTTCGGAGTTCGAGCATGCCCAGGCCTTGCCTGAGAACAGGGGAGAAAACGCCTCGCAAAATGGCCTGTCAAAACCAGCATTGTGAGCGATGATCAGATCAGCAGGCTCAACGAGCGCCTGCACCGCGTCGATATCTATAACCTGTCCAGCGACCATATCATCGGTGATGCCTGTGAGCTTGGTAATCTCCGGTGGTATGCAACCGCTCGGCTGTCGAAGGCCGCCATAAATGCCTGTGACATCGCCAATGTTTCCTGCCGCATCGAAAGTAAAAGCGACAAGGCCAATTTCGATGATCTCATCTTTGCGAGCACTCAGCCCCGTCGTTTCGGTATCCAAGATGATGCCGCGGAGTGGAAACTCCGGGCGCGCTGATGGCGCAATCGGCCTCGGCACAAGTTTTTGCAAAACTCGGTATCGACCCGTTTCCAGGAGATAATCGACCATTGCGTCTTCGCTTATCGGCTGGGATTTCGCATATCTGGAATGGCCGCGCGGGCGAACACGGTCTCGCGAAGGCTGCTCCGAAAACATATCAAATTGTTCTGTCATTCTTATTTCTATCGCCTCATCGCTGATTGCGACCTGCAAGACAAGACTGGATTCCTGGGCTCGGGTAAGGCCATCCGGCCCAGTATGACCTCAATGAAGTTGAGGCTCTTCGCCTTCAAGGAAGCTGCGAATCCCGTCCTTTTCGCAGGTGGCAAGAAACTCTTCCCACGCATCCTTATCCGTCGCGAAAGGTTCCTCCCAAGACGTCACATCGTCCTGTTCGGTGACGACTTCCATTTGCCAGTCATTGTTGGTGCCAGCAGGGCGAAAGATATCGACAAGCACGGTAATGCCGTCATCTTCGAATTCACCTGAAAATTCTGAGTGCTCGAGCTTTAGTTTCTTTGGCAAATCAGCCTCCCGCACCGGTTGGCGCATCTGGTTCCAGATGCTCTTTGTACTGAACGGTTTCTGTCTGGTTGGTGTCGAACTCGTCCGGTGAAGTCAGAAAGCGAACGCCCGGACCACCCGCAGCAGATGTCTCATTATCGACGATAAACTTGATACCGGCTTGTTCGAAGCATCGTTGGAGGAGTTCAAGAGTCGCATGCTGCGGCGCAGATTGACCGTTTTCAAAATCACGAACCGTCGCGTTGCCGATTTTGGACTGATCGGCAAGCTGCTGTTGTGACCAGTCTAGGAGCGCTCTGGCTGCGCGGCATTGTGATGGAGTCAACATGATTGAGAATTACCATTGTTGAGAAAAATAGATAGGGCTAGCGGTTATCACTCGAAGTTTTGCCCCCATCAAACCATGAGATGAGGGGTCATCGTCAGCTCAATGATGCTGATCATCGACATCATTTCAACCTCCCGGCGCTGCGGCTGATCCGGCAAGGATACCGCCGTCGATGTTGAGTTCAGCACCGGTCATATAAGCGGCCTCATCCGATGCCAGCAGAACTGCCAATGCGGCGACTTCCTCTGGCCTGCCAAAGCGTTGCATCGGCGTCTCTTTGACAAGCGCTGCTTCACGATCTTTTCGGTCAGCTCCACTTCCCAACATCGGTTCCCACATCGGCGTCATGATGGCTGCCGGGTGAATGGAGTTGCACCGAATGTTCAGACCCTGACCTGCGCAATAAAGCGCGACACTTTTGGTGTGGTTGCGGATGGCCGCCTTGGATGAGGCGTAAGCGGCGGCCATCGGAATGCCAACAAGCCCCGAGCGAGAGGAGATGTTGATGATCGAGCCCGCACCTTTGGCCCGCATCGCGCGGATTGCATAACGGCATCCGAGAAAGGTGCCATCTAGGTTGACGGCATGCACGGCGCGCCAATCGGCAAGCGTTGCATTTTCGGGGTCATGGGCAGGCTGAACATCTTCAAAACCGGTAATTCCCGCATTGTTAACAACAATGTCGACTGTGGGAAATTGAAGCGCAATTTCGGACCAGTCCGCCTCGCAGGAGACGTCAAGCCGTGCAAACCTCGCCCCGATTGCACTTGATGTTGCCAGACCTCTTTCGACGTCTATGTCGGTAACAATGACCTGCGCCGCCTCGTTGGCAAAGGCTTGGGCAATGGCTGCACCAATGCCGCGTGCCGCGCCGGTCACGAGCGCGGTCTTTCCAGAAAGTCTGGGCATGAATGGTCCTTGTAATGCAAATGGTGTGTTAGTCGACGAGTCGTTTTAAAACGGCCGGACTGTCATTGAAGCAACTCCGGATTACCGGCGATCTTTGTTCATGGTCACACACTCCATATAAGCACGTGCTGTTTACGCGTCTCCTCGGGATTGGTCAAGAAAGGCGGTACACGGTCAACCGGCTGTGGAACGGGGCTCTCGCAAGATCAGACACGGCAGTGCATCTGCCGTCAGCATCGCCATTTTCCCGCCTTATCTACCACGAAAACGTCAAGATTTATTCAGGCATGGTTCACGAGCCAAGTCGCTAAATCACATCACCATCAACGGAGTGAAGTGAGATGCGCAAGATCATATTAAGCGCGGGAATAATTCTCAGCAGCCTGCTCGCCAATGCAGCCAATGCGATGCCGTCTGCTCAGCCATCCATTCCAGCGACATCACTTTTGCAACAGGTTGACTACGCCTGCGGACGTGGGTTCCATCTATCTCCACGCGGCTTTTGCCGACCAAATGGGCCGCCGCCATTATATGGAGATCGATGGGACAGACGCGATCGGTGGGAAGCCCGAAGAGAATGGCGCGACAGACGCGAATGGCAGGAACGCCGGAACTGGTATGAGCAACGCGATTGGCGCGCGCGCCACGACTATGGTTACGACAGATGGTGATCGCTTTGGCCCCCTCGCGAATGAGGGGGCCACCACCTTTGGCAACTTGTCTAACGGCGTGCCTTTGCATGGGCGCATGTCATGTCTAAAACGCTTTAAGAGCTATTCCCTGTCAACGAACCATAGGGTTCATATACAGACGAGGATCTCGACTTCCTAACCCTCGCTGTACCGCAAATTTCGATCAGGCTTCGCGTGAGGATCGAGCTAGGTCCTGCAACGCGGTGAATGTCGCGTAACGCTTGGCATGAATATCTGCCAACTGTCCCTCGACAGGCGTGTAGATGCGGTCGACTTTGCAAAGACTTGTCATGGCCGAACGTGCATTCGCGAAAGCGCCGCTGGCGACTGCGCCGAGGATCGCGGAACCAAGCAGCACGGGCTCCTCCGAAACCGTGGCAATCACGGGTAAGCCGCAGGCATCTGCCAGAACCTGACGGACCAGATCGTGCTGACCGGCGCCTCCGCTTATGACGACGCGCTCGACAGTCGCGCCTGCTTTTGCCTGAACCTCGATGATTTGCCGCAGGCCATATCCTATGCCACAGAGACCAGCGACGTAGAGTGCGACGAGGCTATCGAAGTCACGATCCATGCCGAGGCCCGAAATGACCGCGCGCGCGTGCGGATCGGCAAAGGGCGCGCGGTTGCCTAGAAATTCCGGAACGACGTGCAGTCCAAGGGCAAGATGCACGACGTCTGACGCGCTTGCGGACCTTGCCATAGCCTTATCGGCAACCAGCACCGGCAACGGTACACACTGGCCTGAAGCCCTTGTCTGCGCCTCCGCAGCCGCCGGATGGAACGAGAGCAACTGGTCGATTGCCGCCCCAGCGGCGCTCTGTCCGCCTTCGTTGAGCCACATGCCCGGGACCATCGCAGAGAAATAAGGTCCCCAAACTCCCGGAACGAAGACCGGCTCCGCAGTCGAGGTCATGGTGCAGGAAGACGTTCCGAAGACATAGGCAAGATTGGTCTGCGGGTTGCCACCAACGCCTGCGGTTCCGATCCCGCCAGCATGAGCGTCGATCATGCCAGCGGCAACGGCCGTACCCGGCAATAATCCCATGGCGGCCGCCGCATCTTTCGACAAGCCCTGGCCAAGCGGCGTTCCCGGCTCAACGATGGTCGTGCCGATGCGGGCAAATTTCTCATCAGCCAACGCTCCAAGGCCCATCTTTTTGAAATAGCTCGGATCCCATCTTTTCTCATGCGCCAGATAGGTCCACTTGCACGTAACCGTGCAGGTCGAGCGCGACAGATCACCCGTAGATTTCCACGTCAGGAAGTCTGCGAGATCGAAGAACTGCCATGCTTTGTCGAAGATGCGAGGACGATTTTCCTTCAGCCACAGCAGCTTTGGCGTCTCCATCTCCGGCGATATCCGGCCCCCTACGTAACGCAACACATCATGCCCCAGCGCATTGATACGCTCTGCCTGCGCAACAGCGCGGTGATCCATCCAGACGATGATGTCACGGCTATTGTCCTCCGAAGGCCCAACGGCCAGAGGCCGACCACCCTCCCCCAGCACCACAAGCGAGCAGGTCGCATCGAAACCCAGACCGATGACGGCAGCAGGATCGATGCCACTGACACTCACCACTTCCCGTACGATGGCGCAGACAGCATCCCATATCTCGGCACTGGACTGCTCAACGATTGCACCGGCTTCGCGAAAGAGCGAGATGTCTTGCTTGGCCGATGCCAGCATCTGGCCATCCAGATCGAAAAGGCCAGCTCGCGCGCTGCCAGTGCCGACATCGATGCCGATGAGGTATCCCGAAACGGCGGGGTTCGCTGTAGTATTCATGGTGCTTGGCTCTTGACAGTCTAGGGATGGGAAGATGGCAACCGGTGGCGTCGATCAAAGATCGACGCTGTTGGGCAGAATGACGAGATCGCGGATGGTAATGTTGCGCGGTCGCGACAGCATGAACAGAACAGCGTCCGCCACTTCCTTTGGCTGCATCAGGCTACCATTGGCCAGCGCATCTTCGAGCTTGGCCTTTGGCCAATCATCGATCAATGCGGTAACGACAGGACCCGGCAGCACCGCGCCAACACGCACGCCATGTGGAGCGACCTGACGACGGGTGGAGTGCACGAAAGCCTGAACCGCGAATTTCGATGCGGTATAGATCGGCTCCCACACAACCGGCACGACACCAGCAATCGAACTAGTGAACAGGATGTCGCCCGACTTTTGAGCGATCATGTGCGGCAGCACAGCGTGCACCGAGCGGAAGGCCGCATTGATATTGAGGTTCAGCATCCGGTCCCATGCGTCGGGATCGCCCTCAGCCACAGCTCCGCCGACATAGGCCCCGGCATTGGCGTAAAAAATGTCGAGCCCGCCAGCGATTTCCAGAATACGTGGCAGCATGGCCGAGACTTCCGGTCCATTCAGCAAATCGACTACCAAAGGCTTAGCGTTGTCTCCGAGTTCGGCACAAAAAGCCTCCAATTTTTCCTTGGCGCGGTCGATCAACACGACAGTTGCGCCTTCTGCGAGCAAGGTGCGCGCGCATTCAAGACCGATGCCCGATGCGGCGCCGGTTATGGCGGCAACTTTGCCCTTCATGAGTTCAGCCATCAGATTTCCTCCAATATGGTATTAGGCGCGGCCATGGCTGACGCGGGAACGGCGTGCCAGCGAATCGACAATGACGGCGATTGCAAGAACTGCCCCGGTTATCATGTAGCGCAATGATGAGTTGAGGTTGAGCAGGGTGAGGCCATTGGAAATGGCCTGGATGACGATGATGCCAAGCAGTGCCGAATAAGCGCTGCCGCGTCCACCGAAGAGACTGGTACCGCCGATCACGGCCGCAGCGATCGCATTCAGGTTGACGTCGCCGGTACCGGCCTGCTGGCTGGACGAAGCCAAACGCGACGCTGATAGCACGCCACCCAAAGCACCAAGTGTCGAGCACAGCATGAAAGCGCTCAGGTAGATCCGGCGCACATTGATGCCGGAGCGACGGGCCGCCTCCCTGTTGCCACCAACGGCAAACATCGACCGACCCCATTTTGTCTTGGTCAGCGCATAATTGAGAATGACCACCAATGCGACGAAGAGACCAAACATGTAAGGCACACCGCGGCCAAGGTTCAGATAGTAGACCGCAAATTCAAAAATCAGCGTGAGTACGACAGCCTTGATCACCAGACTGCTGAGCGGCTGTGCTGACAAATTGACCGATAGACGGCGCTGACGAGCCAGGTAGCCAGTGACGACGAGCACCAAGCCGGGCACGAGAGCCAGCGTATAGGACAGCCAGTCCGGCATCACCAGAATCTGACCAAAACGAACCAGTGGCGAGGCATAGGGAAGATTGATGCTGCCTGTCGGGCCAAGGATGTAGAGCTGAAAGCCGAGCAAGGCGAGCAGCCCCGCAAGTGTTGCCACGAAACTGGGCATGCCCATGCGATTGTACATGAGGGAATAGAGAGCGCCGACCAGCGCACCAAACACCAGAGCCGCGAAAATCGCGACCGGGATTGGCAAACCTGTGTTGACCCATAGGACGCCGATAATGGCGGATGACAGGCCGCTCATCGAGCCGACAGACAGGTCAATCTCTCCGAGCAAGAGCACACAGACGATGCCAAGAGAAATGATACCGACAGTGGCACAATCGAACAGCAAATTGACAAGGTTGTTCGGAGCCAGAAAGACCGGATTGAGGATGCTGAAAACAGTGGAGATGACGATCAGACCAATGGCCACCGGCAGCATTCCGAGATCGCCGGACCGCACGCGATTGAAGAAACCGCGGACCATTCCCGAGATGCCGTCATCATGCGCGACGCGAACATCGCTGCGATCGAGAGCTGACGCTTTGCTGGACGTATCGTTGGACATATTCTGGCTCATAGGGTGCTCCCGGTCGTTTCCGTGTGGCCGGTTTTGCGCTCATTGCGGCGGGATACCGAGTTTTCGGTCGCGCCGGTGATGGAAGCGACAAGCTCCTGATTGGACGCATCCGGGTCGAAGACGCCATTGTTTCGCCCAAGGCGAAGCACGACGATGCGGTCGGCAACGGCGCGGACATCTTCCATGTTGTGGCTGATGATGATGACACCCAGGCCACGATCGCGCACGCGCTCGATCAGGTTCAAGACCTCGGCCGTCTGGGCAACACCGAGCGCGGCGGTTGGCTCGTCCAGCATGATGATTTTGGGATCAAGCAGCAGCGATCGCGCAATGGCAACGGTCTGACGCTGCCCGCCAGATAGTGAGGCAATAGGTTCCCGCACCGAGGGAATGCGCGCGGCAAGCTCCTTGAGCAAGGTCCAGGCACGAACTTCCATGGCGACTTCATCGAGGTTCCACGGCGACATTTCATGGCCGAGGAAAAGGTTGGCAACGACATCGAGATTTTCACATAGCGCCAAATCCTGGAAGACGGTGGCAATACCCAGTTCCAAGGCACGGCTAGGACTGTCGAGAGAGACGTCCTGACCGCAAAATTCGATCGTGCCCGAGGTGGGCTGGTGGACGCCAGCGAGCACCTTGACCAATGTGGATTTGCCCGCGCCATTATCACCCACCAGCGCCACAACCTCGCCAGCGCGCACTTCCAGGTCGATATCGGTCAGTGCCGACACCGCACCGAATTTCTTCGAAATTTTGCTCAGTTTGAGAAGCGTGCTCCCCTTCTCCGGGACGTTCGTGTGTGTCTGCACCATAGGATCAGGCTCTTTTTTGGTTCACGGATATGCCCGACCGCATAACGATATCCGGTCGGGCAGCTTCGAGGACTGTTACTGCGTGATGCCGAGCTTCTTGCAGCCTGCAGCGTATTCGCCGGTGCAAACTTCCTGAACGGTCTGAATCTTCTTGTCGAAGATTTCCGACTTTATGTTTTCCGCCGTGACAACGGCGGGAATGAAGAGCTCTGATGGCGTGTCGTAAAGAGAGGTTTTCCCCTCGGGCTTTTCGCCTTTCAGGAACTGAACCGCCACTTTCGCAGCTGCAGCAGCAACGATTTCCGAAGGCTTGGAGATCGTGTTGTATTGATCGCCGGAAATGATCAGTTGCAACGCTGCGATGGTGGCATCATTGCCTGTCACAGGTGGAACGGGATTGACACCAGCGGCCTTGAAGGCGGCAATCGCGCCGCCGCCTGTGCCATCATTGGCAGCAACGACGCCCTTGATGTCGGCACCGAAGCGGGTGATCTGACCAGCAGCCCATTCCTGCGCCTTGGGCGGAGCCCATTCAGGCGTGTCATATTCAGCCAGCGTCTTGTAGCCTGAGTCCTTTAGACCGAGATGCACGCCATCGCGGATCAGACCTGCTGCGGCATCTGTCGGCGAACCGTTGATCTGCAGAACGCCAGCGCCAGCCGGAACGCCGGTTGCCTTCAAATGCGCGACCAAGGACTTGGCAATCGCCTCGCCGATCCCCTGATTGTCGAACGAAACATAGTAGTCAGCAGGCTTGGCGGGGATAGGACGGTCATAGGCGATAACCTTGACCTCCTGGGACTGGGCGATCTCGACCAGAGCCGCTGCGGCTGCGGAATCGACCGGATCGAGCACGACGACCTTTGCGCCTTGAGCGATCACGGAGTTGAACTGCTGCTGCTGAAGCGCTGCATCACCATTTGCGTTCTGGTAGATCAGCGTGCACTTGGCGCAGAGCTTTGCCATTTCGGCCTTGAAGCCGGGATAGTCATGGTTCTCGTAGCGCGTCGACGCCTGGTCAGGCATCAGGAACGCGACAGTCGCGGCTTCCTGTGCGTAGGCCGAGCCTGCAAACATTGCACAGGCAGCAACCGACATCACCATCATTGAACGAAGTCTCATAGTCTCCTCCTTTTGAATTCAAAATTCTTACCGAGAGACGCGTTCCGGTATCTCCAAGCCCTTCCCTTGCCTGCCCGCATGACAGGATTTCGACCGACTGCTGCCGGTGTATCCCCGGCGTAACGGTCTGGAAATGAACTCGGATGCCTCCCGGCCGACCCTCCACAGTCAACCAATAACATCGATTGCGCATCTATGCTCAATCGATGAAGCAGATTGCTCCTTTGGCAGATTGATGTCAAGACTATGTTTGGAAGTGGAGGGACGCGTGAATCAGGACAAACCGGCGAAGAAGACCACGATCTACGATTTGGCCACGCTTGCGCAGACGTCGGCGAGTGCAGTCAGCGCCGTGCTCAACGGTAATTGGAAGAAGCGCAGGATCAGTAGCGCTCTGGCCGAGAAGATCACCCAGATCGCCAAGGAACAGGGCTATGCAGTCAACATGCAAGCCAGCCTTTTGCGTCGAGAAAAGTCCCATATTGTCGGCATGATCGTACCAAAATACGACAATCGCTATTTTGGATCCATCGTTGAAACTTTCGAGACGATGGCGCGCGAACGCGGCCTGTTTCCCATCATCACCTGCACACGGCGCGATCCTGCGCTCGAGATCGAAGCAGCCCAAACACTTTTGTCATATCAGGTCGAATGGCTGATCTCGACCGGAGCGACCGACCCGGACCGCATCAGCGATCTTTGCAATCAGGCAGGCGCGCGGAGCCTCAATCTGGACCTTCCAGGCAGCAAGGCACCATCGATCATTTCCGACAACTTCGGTGGCGCATACGAACTGACCCGGCGAATTCTCGCCAACAGCAAACGCAAGCTGGGCTCAGCCCAACCCCTTCTGTTCGTCGGTGGTCGCGGTAGTGACCACAATACCGCTGAGCGTATTCGAGGTTTTCGCGCCGCTCATCACGACATCGGTATTCCCGTCAACGATGCGCATATCCTTGCCTCAGGCTATGCGCCTGAGAAAGCCGAGAAGTCCCTTCAGGCGCTTGCCGCCTCAGGTGATCCGCTGCCGGTCGGGATGTTTGTGAACTCAACAATTTCACTGGAAGGCGTCATGCGCTGGATCAAACGATCCGGCTACTACGAAGACCGCACGCCGGTCATTGGCTGTTTTGACTGGGATCCCTTCGCCGCATTGCTTGGGGACGAAATCGAGATGGTTCGGCAGGATGTGCAGGGTATGTTGGATGCCGTATTCAACATCATAGATGAAGGCGCGGCCACCGGCTCACTCGTGGAAATTCCACCCATATTTATGGGTGCGGAGATTTCTGCCAGCCCAGTGGTAAAGTCGATCTGAACGAAAACCGGAGACAGTCGACTTGAGCGTCGTGAAGGGAAGCGCTGCCCCTCAGGAGATATGACTGAGAAAAAAGGCGGCGAATTCAAAATCCGCCGCCTTTTGACATATTAGAAGCGGTAGTTCACGCCGCCTTTGACGACATTGTCGCTCAGGTCTGTGTGCGAGGCTACGCCGTTGGAGAATGTACGAACATCATCCGTTGCGACGTAGTTGTATTCGACCTTTGCGGAAATTTGCGGTGTAAAGCGGTGTTCAGCACCTGCACCGAGCAGATAGCCTTCCTTCATGCCATCAGGGCCGGTTACGTTGTTGCCATCGCGCAGACTTGTTACGGTCAAACCGGCTGTACCGTAGAGAAGGGTATCGTCCATCTTGACACCAGCTCTGACTTTCGCAGCCGCGCGCCAGCGTTCACGCAGGTTGCCGTTCGGCACCTTCTGATTGGCGTCGCCAAGATGCGTTGCCTCGACTTCACCGCCGATAACTGCCGATCCCAAGTCGTAGTCGTAACCAGCCTGTGCGCCGAGTGCCAGACCTTTGCCGCCCTTGAACGGATTGGCGCTTGGCATGGCCGCGCCGATATGACCGCCGACGTAAGCACCTGTCCATGACGATTTTGGTGCCTCTGTGTAGGCCGGAGGGGCTTCATAGTTCGACAGATCGGCCGACAGGACAGGAAACGCTGCCAGAGAAACGATTGCTGCAATCCCAACTGACTTCAGGGTCTTCGACATAGTTTTTACTCCACATGAACTCGAGGCGGCCGAGCAGGCCATTGAATATCCAAAACGCAAGTGCGGTTGCGCGGCTGGTTGCGATCTGGGCTACAAATGGCACAAAGGTGAGGCTCGTTCCTCAATTCCATTAGAATTTGACTAAAACTTTAATCGTATAGCTAACAAAGGGTTAACTCGTTAAGTCATCCGTCCTGCCGACAATATTTCAGTGCCGGCAGGCGTAGCGAATGGTCGCTCGGACTACTTCAGCGGGAAGCCTAGACCATGCAGGATTTCCGACAACTGCGCCCGCCCATGCAAGGCATCGGCATTCGCCACGCGTTTTGCCATCGACGCGGTCCACCCCACTTTCGGGAGCGACTGCTTGGCCTGAAAAGCCTTCATCGTGTCATCATAGGCGACAAGGTCATCTGCCGTTGGCTGCGAAAATGTCTCGTGGAACAGAACAGCTGATTGCGGCAAGCGCGGTTTGACATCAGTGACCACATCAGGATCGGGATAGCCGACTGTCAGACCAAACACTGCGACAGTTTCAGGCGGCAGCTGAAGTTCACGCGCCACGTTTTGTGGCTGGTTTCGCATTCCGCCGATATAACAGGACCCCAGGCCGAGCGAATCGATGGCTACGACCGCATTCTGCGCGGCAAGGGCGGCATCGATGGTACCGATCAGAAAACTTTCCAGATAGTCGAGACCTTCGCCCTCGGTGCGGTGTAAACGAGTGGCCGATCTCAAGCGCGTCAGATCGACAAGCCAGACGAGAAAGAGTGGTGCTGCAAGAATATGTGCGTTACCGCCGGTAAAGCTCGCAAGCCGAGCCTTGCGTTCCGGGTCTTGAACGGCAACAACGCTCCATGCCTGAAGACCGGAAGACGTCGGTGCCGATTGCGCCGCTGCTACCAAAAGCTCCAGAGCGCCTTCCGGCAATGACGTCGGTAAATACGCGCGGACGGAACGATGATTGAGCATTGAATCGATCGTATCGTTCCAAAATGGCTGCAAGAGATCGCTTGTCACCCCATAGCGCGCCTCAAGGCGCCTTTGCGGCGTTTCTGCTCTATTCAATGTCACTGAAAAACTCCTTTTTGTGATCGCAAACCGATCTCGCAGAACCCCGCCTGTGCGGCAAGGTGCGACCCAGAAGGTGCAGCGATTCTCGGTCCTGGCAATGCGCAATTGGAACGGAAAGCGCTCGGAAATCATTTTGTAGATCGATAATATAAACACTTTCGTTCATCGTTGCTGATGATAGAGTCACCGATCAGAGCGAAAAACCAGGAATGATCATGCTGAATGCGGATAGTAAAGCAACGACCGGCGTCGAAGGCCTTGACGATATTTTATCGGGAGGACTATCGCGGCGTCACGTGTTTTTGCTTGAAGGTTCTCCCGGCACCGGCAAAACAACCATATCGCTCCAGTTTCTGATAGAAGGTGCGGTAAGGGGCGAGCGATGCCTGTATATCAGTCTGTCCGAGTCCGAAGACGAACTGCGCGACAGCGCTGCTTCTCACAACATGGTGCTTCACGAGAACATCAAGATATTCGAACTTGTGCCACCGGAAAGCCTGCTGGATGCCGACCAGCAGCAAAGCCTCCTTTATTCTTCCGATCTGGAACTTGGCGAGACGACGAAACTGATTTTCAGCGAGTTCGAACGGGTCAAACCTGATAGGGTCGTCATTGATAGCCTGTCGGAAATCCGGCTGCTTGCTCAGAGTTCTCTGCGGTACCGCCGACAGATCTTGGCACTCAAACATTACTTCTCGAAGTCAGGCGCAACGGTTCTTCTGCTGGATGACTTGACCGCCGACGTGTTGGATAAAACCGTTCACAGCGTCGTGCATGGCGTGATTCACCTTGAGGAGTTGTCCCCCGATTACGGGTCCGAGCGCCGCCGGGTCAGAATTTTGAAATATCGCGGCCAAGCGTATAGGGGCGGGTATCATGATTTCGTCATCCGAACAGGTGGCGTGGCTGTGTTCCCCCGGCTACGCGCACTCGAGCACAAGACGTCATTCGTCCGCGACATGTTGAGCAGTGGCATTGACGAACTTGATGGCTTGTTGGGCGGCGGCGTCAATCGCGGCTCCAGCACACTGCTGATTGGCCCTGCTGGCACCGGCAAATCCACATTTGGATTCCAGTTCGTTGACGCTGCCATCAAGCGCGGAGAAAAAGCGGCGGTCTTCATCTTTGATGAAGAGCTAGGTCTTCTCGTCGAACGCATGAGGCAGATGGGCATTGACCTCGAGAAAATGCGCGATAGCGGCGCGCTGCACATAGAGCAGCTGGACGCTGCGGAACTGTCCCCTGGCGAGTTTGCGCAACGCGTGCGCGATCGCGTCGCAAATTATGATGCCAAGACGGTGGTGATCGATAGCATCAACGGCTATCAGGCTGCCATGCCGGAAGAGAATGCGCTGATCCTCCACATGCACGAATTGCTGCAATTCCTGAACCGGCAGGGCGCCAATACATACCTGACAGTTGCCCAGCACGGACTTGTTGGCGATATGAAATCTCCGGTCGATGTGACCTACCTCGCGGATACAGTCATTTTGCTTCGCTATTTCGAGGCAATCGGTCGCGTGAGGCGCGCAGTTTCCGTCATCAAGAAACGAACCGGGATGCATGAGGACACGATCCGTGAGTACAAAATCAGTGAGCGTGGTTTGACGCTCGGAGAACCTGTGTCCGCCTTCCAAGGCGTATTGCGCGGTGTGCCGGTCCTGATGCCGGAAAAATCAGCATTGTCGATGATTGACGGGAGTTCGGAAAATTTTTGACCCCGAACATCCCGCCCTTGTCTATGCACCAATCGGTCGGGACGCGCAGATTGCTGCCTCCCTTCTCTCAGAGGCTGGTATCAAATCAAAAACAGTCGAGACCGCATCGCTGATGGTGTCGGCGCTCGATGACGATGTCGCATTCGTGGTCGTCACCGAGGAAACACTGCGCTCTGCCGATTTGAGGCCACTGTCGAGGTGGATCGGCGCTCAGGATGCTTGGTCCGACTTGCCCTTTATCGTGCTGACACATCGTGGTGGCGGGCCGGAACGGAACCCGGCTGCCTTAAGGCTTTCGGAAATCCTCGGAAATGTCAGCTTCATCGAGCGCCCCTTTCATGCGACGACTTTTATCAGCGTGTCTCGAACCGCGTTGCGAAACAGACTGCGTCAATTCGATGCCAGATCACAGATCGAGGCGCTTGCGGATAGCGAACGGTGGCTACAGACAGCGCTGAGTGCGGGTCGTCTGGGTTCGTGGGAGCTCGAACTGGCGTCCAAGACGCTCATTACCTCAGATACATGCAAATCGATTTTCGGGCATCCGCCAGATTCCCGTTTCGACTACAATGATCTCATCGCTGTTATCCATCCAGACGATCGCGGACGCATGCAGGCTGCGGTGCGAGATACGATCAAAGATGGCAAGGAATACTCCATCGAATATAGGGTGGTCTGGCCTGACGGCTCTCTGCATTGGGTGGAAATAAAGGCACAGCTCTACCGGGACAGACGGGGTGTGGCCGTTAAGATGGTTGGCGTTTCTGCCGACAATACCGAGAGAAGAGAGGCTTCGGAGAAGCAGCGGCTCCTCAATGAAACCCTGGAAATGCGCGTGGCTGAACGGACCGCTGAACTCCTTCAGGCGCACAACAAGGTCATGGCAGAGGTCGAGCACAGACAAAAGGCCGAGGAACAACTTCGCCAGGCTCTCAAAATGGAAGCCATCGGCCAGCTCACCGGCGGCGTTGCCCACGACTTCAACAATCTGCTGATGGCTGTCATGGGCAATCTGGAGCTCCTGGCAAAACACCTGACCGGCGACGAGAAGGCCACACGGCTCATCGATGGTGCGTTGAAAGGTGCCAAAAGGGGCGCGTCGCTCACTCAGAGACTTCTGGCATTCGCCCGGCGACAAGACCTTCAGGTCAAGCCCGTCGACATGCTGAGGCTAGTCGAAGATATGGATGATCTTTTGAACCGGTCTGCCGGATCTGACATCGTACTTGAACGAGTTCTGGCACCGGGGCTTCCGCTTGCCTCCGGCGACGCAAATCAGATTGAACTGGCGCTCCTCAACCTCGTGGTGAATGCGCGTGACGCGATGCGCGATGGCGGCACCATCACCATAAGCCTGAGGGAAGACGAGGTGAAGCGCCCGACGCCCGAACTGGCAGCAGGTCATTATGTGGTCCTGTCAGTGGCCGATACGGGTACGGGCATGGATGCCGAAACGCTGAAGAAGGCGATCGACCCATTCTTTTCAACGAAAGAGTTGGGCAAGGGAACGGGCCTGGGATTGTCGATGATTCATGGGCTTGCCTTACAGCTCAAAGGTGCTCTCTTTCTTCAAAGCACTTTGGGTCAGGGAACGACAGCCGAGCTTTGGATTCCTGTCAGCGAGGAAGAAACGAGCGGACAGCAGCAAGCCTTGCAGGTTGCCACTGCCTCCACACAGTCGCAAGACCGGCAGCTTCGGATTCTGATGGTCGATGATGACGCTCTGATCGCCATGAGTTCTGTCGACATGCTTGAAGACCTGGGCCATGAAGTGGTCGAGGCCAATTCTGGCCGCCAAGCGCTGGAGATACTGGCAAATCAGGCGCCGTTCGATTTGCTTGTAACCGATTTTTCCATGCCGGGAATGAACGGTGCCGAGCTTTCTCGCAAAGCCCGCGAGCTGGTGCCCAATCTACCCATTCTGATTGCGACCGGATATGCCGACCTGCCGGAGGGAATGGAGCTGGAAATTACCAGACTGGGAAAACCCTACTCCCAGGATCAGCTTGCAAGCGAGATATCGAAAGTTCTTGCATCAAGCACGCGCTAAGGCCCCGCTCCTCAACTGACTGAAAGAAGCGAGCGAATTAAAGCCCGTTGTTTTCATCGCTGATAAGCCGGTATCCAACACCCGGCTCCGTCTGGACGATGCTTGGCTGCGCCGGATCACGCTCGATTTTCTGGCGAAGCTGGCCGATAAAGACGCGCAAGTAATGCAAATCTTCCTCATGAGCCGGACCCCAAACCGAGGTCAGAAGGGTTCGGTGCGTGACGACACGGCCGGCATGGTGAGCGAGAAGCGTCAGCAAATCATATTCCTTCGGCGTCAGGCGAATGGATTTCCCGTCACGGGAAACGATGCGCTGAACGACGTCGATCACCAAACCGTCTGCGCTGACGGAGGTTGGCGCCTTGCTGGCATTTGCGCGGTGACGCATGGCAGTTCTGATGCGGGCGGTGAGTTCGCCGATGCCGAAAGGTTTTTCGATGTAGTCGTCGGCACCCAGATCAAGCGCTGCGATTTTTTCCACCTCGCGGTCGCGCGCAGACAGAATGATGATGGGGATGGTGGACCAGCCCCGGAGGCTTGTTATGACATCCTTGCCATCCATATCCGGTAGACCGAGATCAAGGATGACGGCATCTGGCGCAGCGGTTGCCACCGCTTTCAATGCATCCGCACCATTTTCAGCCTCGATGACATCATAGCCCGCAGCAATGAGCGCTGGACGGAGAAAACGCCGGATCTGTGGTTCGTCGTCAACGATGAGAATACGCGCAAATGTCATTGGAGTCCTGAGGTGTGATCCTTCTCCTCTACCGGGAAACGCATGACAATACGAGTGCCTCTCTTTCTAACCGCCGGGCTTTCGGCATGAATTCGTCCACCCAGGGCTTCCACGAAACCACGGGCGATGGACAGGCCCAACCCCGTCCCGGGCGCACGGCCATCAGTCTTGGAGCGGCGGTAGAATTTCTCAAAGATGCGGTCGAGATCGACAGCAGGGATACCTTTGCCCAGATCGGTCACCGATAGCACCAGATCCTTTCCGTCTCTACGGGCGTAGATGTTGACGGGTTCTCCACCGCCATATTTCGCGGCATTGTCCAGAAGGTTGAACAACACCTGCTCTAAAAGCACGCTGTCGCCGCGCAGAAGAGGCAAGTCCGTTGCGATCCCCGTTTCGAAGGTGTGGGACGGAAAGTATTTGCGGGCACGCTCTGTCGCTGACCGCACCACATCGCTCACATCCACCCACTCCCGTTTGGCTTGCAGCGTACCGGTGGAAATTCGCGTCATGTCCAGGAGGTTGGCGACAAAACGGCTGAGCCGCGCACCCTCTTCCTCGATGGATTGTAGAAGATCGTCCCGGCTTTCGGGCGTCATGCGTTCACCCAGCTCACGCAGGCTGGTCACGGCACCGGTGATCGTGGCGAGTGGCGTGCGCAGATCGTGCGAAATCGATGAGAGCAGCGCTTCACGATAGCGTTCACTTTCCAGGCGCACGGCTTGCTTGGCGCTTTCCGATGACAGCCGCGCGCGGTCGATGGCCGTTGCCGTCTGGTCTATGATCGCAGAGAACATCCGTTCGGCGTTGGAATCCAGCGGTTCACTGCCGACTTCGTAGCCGCAGACCCCCACCACACCGTGCGGGCTGGTGAGCGGCCTGAACTGAAATCGGCAATTTGGCAAGGTGCCGGTGCCAGCGCCTGCTGGTTCCTTGCGTGTGTTGGCCCAGCGTGCGGCAGCGATTTCGGCGATGCCAAGCTCCGTATCTGGCGGCCATGCGGCGGCCGTCTCCAGCGCATCGCCATTGGGGCGAATAAAGATAATATTGCGGTTGATACCGGCATGGAGCTGGGTGACAGACGCCCAGAGCACCTCATCGACATCGGCGGTGCCGGAAAGCTTACGCGCGAAATCATAGAGCGCCTGCATCGCAGCCGCGCGTGACCGTGCCGTTTTTGCCTGTTCGCGAATGCGTGAGCCGAGGCTGCCCGCAAGGATGGCCGCTACGACGAAGATGAACAGCGCGAAGACCTCGTGCGGCGAGGCAATCGTGAAGGTGTAGAGCGGGGGTATGAAGAAGAAATTGTAGGCGAGTGCCGATAGCAGCGCCGCCATGAGCGCTGCGGCGAAACCGGCATAGGTCGCGGCAGCCAGCACCGCGATCAGGAACAACAGCGAGATGTTCGGCAGGTAGACAATGCGGTCGATCAAGGCGCCGATCAAGGCCGCTGGTAGGACGCATAAAAAGGCAATGCCGAAAGGTTTTGCCAATGTGGGAAGACGCGGCAAGACCAACTTCGGGCGGGTCCGACGCGGCGTGTTCTCATCCGCCGTGACAAGGTGAAGGCCGATGCCGCTGGTTTCTTGCGTCAACGCATCGGCGAGGCTCGTGCGCAGTGGATTGCGCAACCATTTGCGGCAATGTGATCCGATGACGATCTGCGTGACGTGCTCGCGCTTGGCAAGCTTCATGATCTCGGTCACAAAATCGCTGCCAGTGACGCGCCGCGTTTCAGCCCCCAGCTTTTCGGCCAGCCGGAACGTATCGTCGATGCGCCGCAGATCCTCGTCATCCATGGTTTCGCGGTCGGAATGGGAAATATTGACCACCAGCCATGGCGCATTCAGACCGGACGCAAGACGGCTGGCAATACGGACCACTTTTTCAGACAGCGTGTCGGCACCGATGCAGACCAGAAGCCGCTCGGCCGTCGCCCACGGGCCTTCGATGGCATTCTGGCGCAGGTAATCGATCATCTGATCGTCTACCCGGTCGGCCGTGCGACGAAGCGCCAGCTCTCTCAGGGCGGTGAGGTTTCCAAGGCGGAAAAACCGATCAGCGGCGCGTCTGGCACTGGCAGGCAGGTAGACCTTGCCGTCCTCCAAGCGCGTGATCAGTTCCGCAGGAGGCAGATCGACCAAGAGAACTTCATCGGCTTTTTTCAGAACGGTATCGGGAATTCTCTCACGCACATTGACGCCGGTGATCTGGGCAACAAGATCGGACAGGCTTTCCAGATGCTGGATGTTGAGCGCCGTCCACACATCGATGCCAGCCTCGATGAGTTCGCCGATATCCTGATAGCGTTTCGGGTGCCTGAACCCTTCCGGGTTGGAATGAGCCAATTCATCGACAATGATGATGCGGGGTTTTCGAGCCAGCGCGCCATCAAGATCGAACTCCTGCAATTCCTTGCCGTGGTATGACATGGACAGGCGCGGCAAAATCTCCAACCCTTCCAAGAGGGCGGAGGTTTCGGTACGGCCATGCGTTTCGGCAAGCCCAACGACGATTTCCGTACCATCCGCCCGCAGCCGCTGCGCGCGGTTCAGCATGGCATAGGTTTTGCCGACTCCAGGTGCAGCCCCCAGAAAAATCGTCAGCTTGCCCCGGCGGTCTTTCTCCGCCAGGGCAAGCAATGCATCAGGGTCGGGACGGTTCGTCTCGTAAGTTTCGTTTGTCGCCATTCGTATCAGCTCTTCAGCGCATCCAGCGCAAGATTAAGCTCTAGCACATTCACGCGCGGTTCACCGACAATTCCGAGCGCTGCATTCTCTGTGTGTTTGAGAAGCAAATCCTGCACCTGCTGTGGAGGCAATTGGCGCGCAGCAGCCACACGGTTGACCTGCACCTTGGCAAAATCCGGCGAGATATGTGGATCAAGCCCAGAGCCGGATGTCGTGACAGCATCGGCTGGAATTGGACCGGTAACGCCTGCCGTTTTCAGCCGCGCAATATCACCGGCCACGCGGTCCTTCAGCTTGGCAGATGTCGTACCAAGATTGGAGCCGGACGAGGCCGCTGCATTATACGGGTCAGGCGAAGTTGCCGAGGGACGCGGCCAGAAATAGCGCTCGGAGGTAAAATTCTGGCCGATCAGGTCAGAGCCGACGACGGTATCACCACGACGGATGACGCTGCCATTCGCCTGCGGTGGCATCACCGCCTGAGCAATGCCGGTCACCGCAAGCGGGTAGGCAAGGCCTGTGACAAGCGTGAGCAGAACAAGAATGACAAAGGCTGGTCTGAGAAGTTTGAGCATGATTACACCAGATGCAGGGCCGAAACGGCGAGATCGACAATCTTGATCCCGGCAAATGGCAGGAGAAGCCCGCCGAGGCCGTAGATCAGGAGGTTACGGCGCAAAAGCGCAGCAGCGCTGGAAGGCCGGTAGGCAATGCCCTTCAACGCCAGTGGAATAAGCGCGATGATGATGAGGGCGTTGAAGATGACGGCAGACAGGATTGCCGACTGCGGTGTGGAAAGTCCCATGATGTTGAACGCCGCAAGTGCCGGATAGGTCGTGACGAACAGCGCCGGTATGATCGCAAAGTATTTGGCGACATCGTTGGCGATGGAAAATGTCGTCAGCGAGCCACGCGTCATCAAAAGCTGCTTGCCGATTTCAACGATCTCGATGAGCTTGGTCGGGCTGGAGTCGAGATCGACCATGTTGGCGGCTTCGCGCGCTGCCTGGGTGCCGCTTTGCATGGCAACGCCGACATCGGCCTGCGCCAGTGCTGGCGCATCGTTGGTACCGTCACCACACATGGCGATCAGGCGTCCGCCTTGCTGCTCACGGCGGATATAAGCCAACTTATCTTCAGGCGTTGCCTCGGCCAGGAAGTCATCGACACCGGCTTCGGACGCGATGGCTGCAGCAGTCACAGGATTATCGCCGGTGACCATGACGGTGCGGATGCCCATGGCGCGAAGTGCGGCAAAGCGTTCCTTGATCCCCGGCTTGACCACGTCCTTTAGATGAATGACTCCGAGCAGGCGCTTGCCATCGGCAACACCCAGCGGCGTGCCACCGGATCGAGCCACACTATCGACCGCCTGCATGAATTCGCGCGGTGCGTCCTTGTCGGTCAGGCCGGTAAATTTCAAAACCGCATCGATGGCGCCTTTGCGCAGTTGATGTGCGCCCATATCGACGCCGGACAAGCGTGTCTGTGCGCTGAACGCAATCGTGTTATCCACCACGACCTTTGGCGAGGCGATGCCGAACTCGCCGGTGGCAAGTGCCGCGATGGAGCGGCCTTCCGGCGTTTCGTCAGACAGGCTGGCGAGAAGGGCAGCTTCGGCCAGTTGATGCTGGGTGACGCCGGGTGCCGGAATGAAATCCGCCGCCATGCGGTTACCGAAGGTAATCGTGCCGGTCTTGTCGAGAAGTAGCGTATCGACATCGCCTGCAGCTTCGACGGCACGGCCAGAGGTCGCGATGACGTTGAAGCGAACGAGGCGGTCCATGCCGGCGATACCGATGGCCGATAGCAAACCACCGATGGTGGTAGGAATGAGGGTGACAAGCAAGGCCGCAAGAACCGTCACTGTGAGAACTGTACCGGAGTAACCGGCAAGACCCCATATGGTAACCACGACGATGAGGAAGATGAGCGTCAGGCCTGAGAGCAGGATCGACAGAGCAATCTCATTGGGTGTTTTCTGGCGTTCAGCACCTTCGATGAGCGCGATCATCCGATCCACGAAACTCGCGCCCTGGGGAGTCGTGATGCGGATCTTGAGCTGATCTGACAGGACCTGCGTGCCGCCAGTAACCGCCGAGCGGTCACCACCGGATTCACGAATGACGGGTGCGGATTCGCCGGTGATAGCGCTTTCGTTGACGGACGCGACACCCTCTACGACCTCGCCATCGCCGGGGATCAGTTCTCCCGCATCGACAACGACGATATCGCCCACTACGAGCATGGTGGCGGGAACAGCTTGTTCCACGCCATTGGCATCAAGACGGCGCGCCGTGAGATCTGAGCGGCTGCGCTTCAAGCTTTCAGCCTGTGCTCGACCTCTGCCTTCCGCCACGGCTTCAGCAAAGGTGGCAAACAGGACCGTGAACCACAGCCATGCAGCGATCTGGCCAGAGAAGGCGGCTGTACCGTTACCGGTCAACAAATCTCTGATGAAGATGATGGTCACCATGGCGGCCACCACTTCGGTCACGAAGATCACAGGTGTACGAATGAGTTGTCTGGGATCGAGCTTGATGAAGGCCTGCCGTATGGCAGGACCGATGATCGCTGGATCGAAAAGACCAGTTTTTTCTGGCTTTTGTGACATGAAGAGTTTTCCTTTAGAAGGTCTGACCGGCCAGCATCGTGAAATGTTCGACGATTGGACCGAGCGCCAGAGCCGGGAAATATTGCAGCCCGCCGAGGATGATGATGATGCCGATGAGAAGGCCTACGAACAGAGGTCCATCGGTGGGAAACGTACCGTTGGAGGCTGGGACGCGGACCTTTGCGGCCAGCGAACCGGCAATTGCCATGACAGGAATGACGTAGGCGAAACGACCCAACAGCATGGCGATACCGAGTGTCGTGTTGTACCAGACCGTGTTTCCGGAAAGGCCACCGAAGGCAGAGCCGTTATTTCCCGCAGCCGATGTATAGGCATAGAGAATTTCAGAAAGACCGTGCGGACCTGATGTACCGATACTGGCAACGGCCACAGGCAACATGGCCGACACAGCAGAAAAGCTGAGGATGGCGACGGGCAGAATAAGAACGGCCAACATGGCACATTTCATTTCCCGACCTTCGATCTTCTTGCCGAGAAACTCGGGCGTGCGTCCGACCATCAGACCGGCGACGAAGACGGACAGAAGTGCAAAGACGAGCATGCCGTAAAGACCGGAACCCACGCCGCCAGGCAGAATTTCGCCAAGCTGGATCAGGAACATTGGCACCAGACCGCCAAGGCCAGTGAAGGAGCCGAGCATGCCGTTGACGCCACCGTTCGAGAGGCCGGTCGTCACAGCCGCATAAAGCGCGGTCATGGCCTGACCAAAGCGAATTTCCTTGCCTTCCATATTGCCCTGGAGAGCATCGACACCCAGCGTTGTCAGAATGGAGTTGCCGGAGGCTTCCGCCCAGTAAATGACAGCCACACCCGAAATCAAAAGAATGGCCATGGCCGAGAGCAAGACCCAGCCCTGGCGGCGGTTGCCTACCATCTGGCCGAATGTGTAGACGAGCGCCGATGACACGCACAGCATTGCGAAAATGTTGACGTAGTTTGCAAATGCTGTCGGGTTTTCAAAAGGATGCGCAGCATTCGCGTTGAAGAAACCGCCACCATTGGTGCCCAGTTGCTTGATGGCTTCCTGGCTTGCGACCGGACCGAGCGAAATCACCTGCTGAGCGCCTTCCAGAGTGGTTGCCGTAACATTGGCATCCAGCGTCTGCGGCATGCCGGTCCAGACGAAGACGAGAGCGACCACAATTGCCAAAGGCACCAGCACGTAAAGCGTGGCTCTGGTCATATCGACCCAGAAGTTGCCGAGTGTGCTGGCCTGCGAACGCATGAATGCCCGCGTCAAGGCCATCGCGAGCGCGATACCGACGGCGGCAGACAGGAAGTTCTGCACGGTCAATCCAACCATCTGGCTCAGATGGCTCATGGTTGCTTCACCGGCGTAGTTTTGCCAGTTGGTGTTGGTAATGAAGCTGACCGATGTATTGAAAGCCAAATCCGCAGGTACGTTGGGGAAGCCCTGTGGATTGAGCGGCAGGTAAGCCTGAAGCCGCAGAATGGCGTAAAGAAAGAGAAAGCTCGCCAGCGAAAAGGCAAGCATGGACAGCGTATAGGCCAGCCAATTCTGCTCCTTGTCTATACTGGTCCCGGCAGCACGATAGATGCCGCGTTCGATGGGGTTCAGGACAGGAGAAAGAAAGGTTCTTTCGCCGGAAAATACCTTCGCCATATAAAGCCCCAGCGGTTTGACAACGCAGAGCACGGCGAGGAAAAGGAGGCTGATCTGCAGCCACCCGGGAATGGTCATGGGAATTCTCCAGAAAGTCAGAAGCGTTCGGGACGCAGCAGCGTGATGACGAGGTAGACGACAAGGGCAGCGGCGACAGCCAGCGCGAGTAAGGGCTCGATCACATCACCCTCACAGTCGGTTAAGGGCGCGCGCGTAAAGCGCCAAGGCAATCAGCATCGCGCTGCCCAGAAGAACAAAGATAAGGTCGAACATTGGGTTTCTCTCGTTGGTTCGGGAGGATACCCTAGTCCCTGATCGCGTCAGGGTTCGATTGCGAAGATGAGCGGATCACATAAGGAAAAGATAAAGGCTCTGACGCCTTGGTCACACGAAGACGCCATCGTCCAGTTTCTGGAGAAAACCGCGCGCGCTTTCGCGGTAGGTTTTTTGTTGCCCATCGTCCATTCTACGCCACGTCGCATAGGGTTGCGCCAGCCTTCGATTTGCGGAGAGCTTGTCCTTGTTTCGATCAAGAAAGTCCCAATAGAGCGCGTTGAAGGGGCATGCACCCTCGCCGGTTTTCTTCTTCACGTCATAACGACACGTCCCGCAGTAATCTGACATACGGGAAATATAGGCCCCACTTGCAGCATAGGGTTTTGAACCAAGCAGCCCGCCATCCGCAAATTGGCTCATGCCGATGACGTTCGGAAGCTCGACCCACTCATAGGCATCGGCGTAGACTTCCAGATACCATTCGTGCAGCGCGAAGGGATCGAGACCCGCCAGCATGGCGAAATTACCGGTGATCATCAGGCGCTGAATATGGTGGGCATAGGCATTTTCGATCGTCTCGCCAATAACGGTCGCAAGGCAGGACATGTCGGTCTTCGCTGTCCAGAAGAAATCCGGCAGTGGACGGCTCGCTTCGAAAAAATTACGCTCGGCGTAGTCAGGCATGAATCGCCAGTAGATGCCGCGCATATATTCGCGCCAACCAATGATCTGGCGGATGAAGCCTTCCACGGCGTTGATCGGGGCATCCCCTTCCAGATACGCACGCTCGGCCTTTTGGCAAATCGACAATGGG
Source organism: Hyphomicrobiales bacterium (assembly GCA_900472925.1). Lineage (GTDB taxonomy): Bacteria > Pseudomonadota > Alphaproteobacteria > Rhizobiales > Rhizobiaceae > Agrobacterium. The sequence goes on along the minus strand of UCJU01000004.1, from coordinate 290,343 downwards.
TCGAGAAAGCCCAGATTGATGTAGAAAGACAGCAGCGAGTGATTGAGAAACGGATCATCCTTGACCATGGCGTCCTGTGTCTCACCGAATTTGGGCAGAAACGCTTCGATGAAGACATCAGCAGCCTTTTCCGCGTCCTTGCGAGTGACTGCGAATGCAAACCCGCTGGCGGTGCCCATATGGTCGGGAAACCTGTCCTCAACCAATTTCATCACATCAAGCGTGGTGTCATCAGGCGGAAACTGCGGATGCCGCGGGCGAAACAAATCTTGCTTGGCTGGAGAGCGGTTCTCGCTGTCGAAATTCCACCGCCCGCCCGCAGGCGCATCGCCATCCATCAGAAGACCTGTCTTGCGACGCATCTCACGATAGAAAAACTCCATCGTCAAATCACGCCGCCCCTCGACCCAGAGGTTGAACTCTTCATGCGAGCACAGGAAGCGCGTATCCGGGAGAATGTTAACGGGTATGCCTGTCTCCCGCCCCCAAGTCTGCATCGATTGCAAGACCCGCCATTCGCCGGGTTCGGTGACGAAGACGCTCTCTGGAGCCAGATCTTTGACGGCCCTTTTTAACTCGCGTGTAAAGGACCCAGAATTTTGATCGTCATCAAGACGCACATAGCGAAGCCTGAAACCTTGTGCGGTCAGCTCGTCCGCGAAATGACGCATGGCTGAGAGTATGAAGATTATTTTCTTGCGATGATGCCGCACATACGTGGTCTCTTCCGCCACCTCGCACATCAGGATGACGTCGTTCTCCCTGTCCACATTCGACAGGCTCGATATCTCCGGAGAGAGTTGATCTCCAAGGATGAAAATCAGATTTCGGCACTGGCTCATGGCAGATACATCCTGATGTTTCTCGCTACTACGGCGAGATCGGGCCACCGGATGACAGGTAAGAAAGATAGACACATTTATTTGCGGAGACCGGTGCTGAAAGCAGGTCAAACCTGCTTTTCTTCAGGTAGCTTCACAAGAATGTCGGCATCATTCTGGACAGCTTTCACACCCTGTCGCGCAAGATCGATCCCAATCCCATCCGCTTCATTCCGGGCGACGTGGTTTGGCCGAATTGCTGTCTCGAAGCCAAGGCGATCAAGGCCACGCTGAACTTCCGGGGCGCTCATGAACAGTTCCCAAAGCACGCCGGAACGGTAATTTTCCATCATTGCCACCACCGGTCCTTGATCTATGGCAAGATGGGTCTCTGCGATCCAGCCCGTGCCGGGTGAAAAAGCATCGACAAAGCCGTATCTGCCTATCAGCTTGCCATCTGCGTATTTCAGAAAAGCGCGTGCTGCAGCCGTTGCCTCCTCGGGGCAAACCGGGAAACTGGACAAGGCGGCGGTGGGCGAAATCACGTCATTGTTTTGCGTTGGGGAATGGACTTCATAACCTTTGGGATCATCACTGGCTGTCATACCCCACAGGTCGGAGCCTGAATATTTGGCTTGGCAGTAGTCGTAGTTGATTTTGGTGTGCGCCTGAACCTGCTGCCAATAATCGCAGTAACGATCCGACAGGCGTCTGGGATCAAGACCGCAGAACGAATATTGCGACAGAAACAGCGGACCGCCGAAGGGTTCTCCCAGGGGCAAAACGGTTCCGAGATACGCGTTGCCATTGACCATGGCGCCTGAGCGCGCCCAGCCCTGATGGTAATGAACGGCATCGATGGAGTGGTGCTCCGCTCCAGCTGCCAATACGTAACACACCAGCGCTTCGTTCCATCCGCCGATGGCGATGTCGAAACACCATCTGAACTTCGGGCTCCAGTGCCACCAGAGCGGGCCATCGCTGCGCCGCGTGTACCATCTCCACTCGACCCCAGTGATCAGATCATGTGCGAGGCTGCGGAATCTCGTTTCTGACAGCGTCAGGTGGGAGAAATATTCTCGGGCACAGATTAGGCCCTGCACCAGAAAAGCCGTTTCGACCAGATCACCGCCATCATCCTTGGGACCGAATGGAATGACCTCCAGGGTGTTGGCGTGAAGAAAATGCGAGAACGCGCCGTGGAACCTTTTTGCCTTGCTCAAGGTCTGCGCAATCGTAGTGACACGTTCGAGCGCCTGATCCCGCGTGATCCACCCTCGCTCGGCACCGACGATAATGGCAAGAAGCCCAAATCCCGTACCCGAAATCGAAGCGATCTCGTTTATCGGCGTTCCGTCAGAGCGCAGTCGGTCTCTCGCAAGGCCCGACACGGGATGGCTGCCGAGCCAGAAATATTCGAATGTACGACGGTGGATTTCATCAATATCGTCGGGGACCAGGTGCTGAAACGACTGTGCCTGCCCGTCGGGAGTGGTGATCCTAGTGTCCAAAATGCTGTCCAATGTTTCTTAGATACGAACTTAAACAAAAGATCGATTCATGGGTAGAACAGCTATTGGGCACAAATACGAAAGTGTGCTGATGTAGACATGGCGTCGCCTGATCATATGAGACGCGCCACGCCTTGCGACCTATTCTATTCGAAAATGATCACCACATCACCCGCTTGAAGATAGTCGCCCTCCTTGACGCGCAAGCGGACCTTGCCGAATTTTGGCGCCGTGACCTGCGTCTCCATTTTCATGGCCTCCATGACCGCAACGAGATCACCCTCTGACACCAGGGCACCGTCCTCGACCTTGAAGGACTGCAACGTGCCGGAAACTGGCGCCGAGATGCCATCGATCTGCGGCTTTACCAAAGCTTCGGGAGACGACGCACCATTGCCCACACCACTAAACCCCGCCAGCAGCAGATGTGGCAGGCCAACTGACACGCGCTTGCCATCGATCTCAAGCCATGTCCGAGTGACGGAAGCGTCATCCGCTGGTGCGGGGCGCTCCATGGCATCCGGCATGTCGGCAAAATCGGTTTCTATCCAGCGGGTATGAACCTTAAACCCATCCGTGCCGATGAAATCATCGGTCTCGATGGCAGCGCGATGGAACGGCAAAACCGTAGCAACACCTTCGATTTGGAATTCCTTCAACGCACGGCGGGCGCGGCGCAGCACCTGATCGCGGTCTGTGCCCGTAACGATAAGTTTTGCCATCAGAGAGTCGAAAACGCCGGGGATCGTCGATCCGGTGACAACACCGCTATCCAGACGTATGCCGGGGCCGGACGGCGGGTCGAAGCGGGTAATTGCGCCGGGTGTCGGCAAAAAGCCACGACCGGGATCTTCGGCATTGATGCGGAACTCCATCGAGTGACCGCGCGGCTCCGGTGTTTCCAGGACCCGCAGCGGCTGGCCTTCGGCAACGCGAAACTGCTCTATCACAAGATCGATGCCCGTCGTTTCTTCGGTCACGGGATGCTCCACCTGAAGGCGGGTGTTGACTTCGAGGAAAGAAATCGTGCCGTCTACGCCGAGCAGGAATTCCACCGTACCAGCACCTGAGTAACCCGCCGCCGCACAGATCGCCTTGGCGGAATCATGGATTTTCTGGCGTTGTTCAGGCTTCAGGAATGGTGCAGGCGCCTCTTCGATCAGCTTTTGATTTCGACGCTGGAGTGAGCAATCGCGGGTACCGAGCACCACGACATTACCGTGCTTATCGGCAATGATCTGCGCTTCGATGTGGCGTGGCCGATCCAGAAAGCGCTCCAGGAAACACTCGCCACGCCCAAAGGCGGCGGTCGCTTCGCGCACGGCTGAACCGTAGAGATCAGCGATCTCTTCCATTTTCCACGCGACCTTGATTCCGCGCCCACCTCCGCCATGAGCCGCCTTGATGGCAACCGGAAGACCATGTTGCTCTGCAAAGGCGATGACCTCAGCCGACGTGGAAACCGGGCCATCACTGCCCGCGACCAACGGCGCACCAACGCTTGTCGCAATGCGCCGCGCTTCTACCTTGTCGCCAAGAACCTTGATGACATCAGGATCTGGACCGATCCAGATGAGGCCCGCGTCGATAACGGCCTGCGCAAACTCCGCGCGCTCCGACAGGAAGCCATAACCGGGATGAACCGCATCGGCACCGGAGCGTTTGGCAATGGCAATCAGCTTTTCTATATCGAGATAGGTTTCCGCAGGGCGCACGCCCCCCAGACCATAGGCCTCATCGGCCAGACGCACGAAAAGTGCATCCTGATCCGGGTCGGCATAGACGGCCACCGATCCGATGTCATAATCCCGGCAGGCACGGATAACACGCACTGCGATCTCGCCGCGGTTGGCAATCAGGACTTTTTTCATGGGTATTCTCCCGAAACTTCTGTGTTCTCAATTGCCGGAATCTCAGCGAACGGCCCAAGCGGGCGAAACCGGATTTTGGCGTTGATGGGTATCTGCCCCGCCAGATCGAGGTGATATTCCGCAACTGCGCCGATGACAGGATAACCACCCGTCAACGGGTGATCGGCAAGGAACAGGACCGGCTGTCCGCTGTGCGGGATCTGGATTGCGCCGGTGGCCGTACCTTCGCTTGGCAGTTCGGCACTGTCCTTGCGCTCAAGCGGCGTTTCACCGGCAAGGCGAATGCCGACGCGGCTGGACTGTGGCGTAACCTGCCACAGTTGGCTCGTCAGCGTTTCCAAACCCTTTTGCGTGAACCAGTCCGTGCGTGGGCCATAGACGACATCGAGCGTGACGACCTCACCTGCCTTGGGAAGAGTAAAGGCGGGAACTTCATTGATGGAAACGCTTGAAAGACCATTTTTCTCGTCTCGCAGATTAATTACCGAGCCGGCCACAACACTGTCCGGTCCGACGACCGCCAGCGTATCGGTCGCGGCACTGCCGAGAACAGGCGCAATATCGAAACCGCCACGCACGGCGAGATAGCAGCGCATACCCGAGGACGGATTGCCAAACGTCACGACATCCCCCGGCTCCAGAGAAATCGGAGCATAAGGACCGGCTTCGAAACTATAGGTTTTCGATTTAACGGTGATGACGCAGGACGCGCCCGCCACACCAATCACGGCACGGCTGGAACTCCTGAAGGCAAAGCCACCGAGCGTCAGCTCCAGACAAGGCGTGTTGGCCGGGTTACCGACGATGCGGTTTGCCGAGTTGAATGCCGAACGGTCGAGCGCGCCGGAGGCGGATACGCCCTGCCCTGTCTGGCCGTACCGGCCCAGGTCTTGAAAAACAGCGGGCATAGGGGCTGTCAGCACTTCGAAATGGGCCGTATCTCTGTCTACGACGCCCTTGGGGGCGGCGGATTTTGTTGCTGGAATATCGATACTGCGTTCCGCTTTATCCATATCGAAGAAGCGGACGCGATAACCGGGCTGGAACAATGCGCCTGGGTCACGGTCGATATCCCACATTTTCAAAGGCGTGGTGCCAAGGATTTGCCATCCGCCGGGGCTGTTTTGCGGATAGACGCCGCTGAAGGCACCGGCCAAGGCAACCGATCCGGCGGGAATGCGAGTGCGCGGGCTTTGACGACGCGGGACATGGAGTGCGGGGTCACCACCCACAAGATAACCGAAGCCGGGCGCAAAGCCGCAAAACGCAACGGTAAACTCACTGCTTGTATGCCTCTGGATCACCTCTTCGACACTAAGGCCGGTCAGTTCGGCCACATCGGCGAGGTCCTCGCCATTATATCGCACCGGGATTTCTACCAGCTTGTCGGATGGCGCAATCTTGGCGGAAAGATCGCGTGTAGCGATTTCAGCCGCCAGCGCTTCCGCCTGGATTGTCTCCGGACGAAACCGGATCATCAGTGTTCGGGCAGCGGGTACTGTCTCCTCTATACCGTCGACCGGATCGGCCTGAAGCGATGCGAAGAGCGCAAGCGTCTGATCCAGATCGGCAAGCTCAACCAGAATGGTCGTGAGGCTGACGGGTAAGAAGCGCATCTTGTCCTCACGCATGATAGGCGGAATCGGGGATGTCGGTGATGAACATGTGGCCGGGAGAATGCGTAATCGCAAAGGGGACGCCCGACGCCATGACTGCCGCCTGCGGGGTGACGCCACATGCCCAGAATACTGGAACCTCGCCCGGTTCGATCCTAACCGCATCGCCGAAATCAGGCTTGGCTAGATCGGCAATGCCGATCTCTGCAGGAGAGCCGACATGGACGGGCGATCCGTGGACGGCTGGAAAGCGCCCCGAAATGGTGGCTGCATCCGCGACGCGTGAAGCCGGGATGGGCCGCATGGAGACAACCATATTACCCTTCAACCGGCCTGCCGGGCGACAAGGCTGGTTGGTCAGATACATCGGCACGTTGCACTTGTCCGTCATGTGGCGGATTTCGATGCCGGCCTCTACCATCGGGGTCTCAAAGGTGAAGCTGCATCCGATGAGGAAGGCGACGAGATCGTCCCGTTCGGCCCATGCACTTGTGGCATCCGCCGTTTCCTCGACCAGCTTGCCATCCCGCCAGATGCGGTAAAGCGGCAAATCGGTGCGAAGATCGGCACCGGGCGCGAGCAAGGTTGTCGGCACGCCTGGGTCGGACACGTCAAGCACCGGGCAAGGCTTCGGGTTGCGCTGCGCATACAACAGAAAATCAAAGGCCCAGTCACGCGGCAGCACGATCATATTGGCCTGCGTGAACCCTGGGGCGACGCCGGATGTTGGCACAACGAGACCGTTGCGATAATCGGCTCGCGCATTGCGTGCCGCTCTCGCGTCGGTATGGTCCAAATAAGATGTCGGGATCGTCATGGGCGCTCCTTAATTGCTGGAAGCGAAAGAACGGATATCGATGCCTTCGGCTTCGAACCGCTTGCGAATCTGCTGCGCAATGGCAACGGCACCGGGGCTATCCCCGTGGACACAGATCGACTGTGCTTCGATTTTGATGATGCTGCCGTCAATAGCCTCGAGTGTGCCCTCACGAGCGAGTTGCACCATGCGGGCGGCGATCATTTCCGCATCATGCAGAACCGCACCGGACTCGCGGCGGGACACGAGCTGACCTTGCGGGGTGTAGGCGCGGTCGGCAAAGGCTTCCGCCACCACCGAGAGCCCTGACGTGCGGGCAAGATCAAGGATAGGGGCATTGGCAAGCCCCATCAGAACCAGCGAGGGGTCGATGGCCTTGATACCATCGATGACCGCCTGACCCTGTTTCGCATCATTGGCGATGCGGTTATAAAGCGCGCCATGCGGCTTGACGTAGCGCACCGTCGTTCCGGCAGCGACTGCAATGCCTTGCAGCGCCCCAATCTGGTAGATGACATCGGCAATCAGCTCATCCGAGGTCACATCCATATCGCGCCGACCGAAGCCGACGCGATCGGGATAGGAGACATGGGCTCCGACAACTGTAGCATTTTCGGCAGCGGCTTTGACCGTGCGATAAATGCCCGCCGGATCGCCCGCATGAAAACCGCAAGCAATGTTGGCACTGGAGACGATGGACAACATCGCGCTATCGTCTCCCATGCCCCATGCACCGTAGCTCTCGCCAAGATCGCTGTTCAGATCGATGGACGGCATTGTCTCTCTCCCTAAGTTTTTTAGTAGCCAAGCAATGCGAAGATCGCACCGGCCGATTTGTAGGCCATATACCACGTCAGGCAGCAGGTCAGCGCACCCAGCACGAGCAGCCAACGCGGATAGTGGTAACCATGCATGAGATCGGAACGCTTCCAGGCCGCATATAGCAGGATGGAAAGGCCGATCGGCAAAACCAGTCCGTTAAGACCACCGACGAAGACAAGCATGGCGGCTGGCGGTGTGGTGATGAGGATATAGGCGATGAGCGAAATGCCGATAAAGGCGACTGTCGAAAGGTTACGCTGGCGTTCGGTCATTTCGGGCTTGAATGCCGTGAGAAACGAAACAGACGTGTAGGCTGCACCGATGATGCTCGTCATGGCCGATGCGAGGAACACGGCGCCGAACAGGCGAAAACCAATGTCACCAGCCGCAGCATGAAATGCCTGAGCAGCAGGATTTGCGCTTTTGCCCGAAAGGTCAATGACCGTACCGCTGGCAACGACACCGAGGATCGCCAGGAACAACACGTAACGCAAAACGCCGGTAATCGCGATGCCGCTCATGGCTGCACGGTTGACGGCACCGATATTTTCAACACCGACCGTTCCACGGTCCAGCAAACGGTGCGCACCCGCATAAGTGATATAACCACCCACGGTACCGCCAACGATGGTCGTGATCGTCAGGAAATCGATCGTGTCGGGCAGAAATGTCTGCTTGAACGCCGCTGCGACCGGAGGTCCAGAAACGACGGCTGCGTAGATGATCAAGGCCAGCTTGACGAACGCGGCAACGAAGACCACACGGTCCATGGCAATGCCCGCGCGACGGGACAGGAAGATGCCGATGGCAACGACCGCCCCGATAATGCCACCGATCTTCGGATCGAGATCGATCATGGCGTTGAGGCCAAGACCTGCACCGCCGATGTTACCGACATTGAAGAACAGACCGCCGATGATCACGAGGACTGCCAGAAGATATCCCGAACCCGGAATAGCTGCGTTGGCAATGGCAGGTGCACGCATGCGGGTGATGGTGACGATGCGCCAGATATTGGCCTGAACGACGAAATCGATCAGGATTGAAATGAGAATGGCGAAGGCAAAGGCCGCGCCGAGCTTGACGGTGAAGGTTGCCGTCTGGGTGATGAAGCCAGGCCCCACGGCCGACATCGACATCAGGAACATAGCGGAAAGAAGCGCGTAGCGCTGCTTCTTTGATTTCTGCGCAGCCGTCTCCACACTGGCCACCTGTGGCTCACTCTCACTCATGGATTTTCTCCTGTCACGCTCCGCCCCTCGCGGATGCTTTGGGTCGATCTTGGCGTCATCTACAAAATTGTCAATATTGTTGAACAATAAAATTATATCGTTCCTTTAATTTGCGCAATCTTTGGCTTTTTTGGGCTGAAAATAAGCACGATTTTTACCTGCGTTGCTCAATATTTGTGATATTGCAACCGCAACCACGGTGCATAAGACACCGCCACCTTAAGATGGACCGCGAATGAGTGCCAACGAAGACAATATCTTGACGGAATCCCTGCCGCTTGCGGACCGCGTGGCCGGGGATATTCGGGATCTTCTGATTACAGGTGCATTGACGCCAGGGCAGCGGCTTTCGGAAGCGGCGTTCAGCGAACGTCTCGACGTATCGCGCAACTCTCTGCGGGAAGCTTTCCGGCTTTTGACAAAAGATGGCCTGTTGAGGCATGAAGCCAATCGCGGTGTTTTCGTCGCCACGCCAAGCACCGATCAGATCATCGATATCTACCGGGTACGGCGCATGCTGGAGTGCGGTGCGCTGCGCCAGGCGTGGCCCAAGCACCCCGCAACATCGACAATGCGTGAGGCTGTGGAATACGCCAAGTTGCAGCGCGATCAACGCCAGTGGCGCGATGTCGGCAGCGCCAATATGAGGTTTCACGCAGCAGTGGTCGACCTTTCAGACAGCAGCCGGCTTAGCGATTTCTATGCACGTGTCGCTGCCGAACTTCGTCTCAGCTTCGGACTGTTGAACGATCCCGAACAATTGCATTCTCCTTTTGTTGATATGAACGAGCAGATTCTCAATCTTGTCGAAAAGGGTCATGTGGCGGAAGCCGCGACGCAGATGGAGCTTTATCTGACCCTTTCCGAACGCACCGTCCTGAAGGCACTGGAACGCGCCGCGAAATAACCCGACCCGGAAGCGCACGAAAATACCACACATAGCAGTGGAAAGTGGTGGCACGATATGCCATTACGAACCCATCACGCAGCCAATGGCATCAATGTGAGCCATGGCAGCGACACAGTTGAGTGAGTGCGCCATGCAGGACAATACCAACGGCTCTGTCATCGTCATTTCCAGCCACGTTATGCGCGGCTCTGTCGGTAACAGGGCGGTGGTTTTCGGGCTTGAGACGCTTGGTTTTCCAGTATGGGCTGTTCCGACCATCGTTATGCCCTGGCACCCTGGCCACGGACCATCAACGCGGTTGCGGTTCGACAATGGTGAATTCGACAAGGCCATGCAGGATTTGGCGACATCCAAATGGTCGGGAGAAGTCCGTGCGATTCTGACCGGATATTTCGGAAGCGCCGATCAGGTCCGTTCCGTCGCCCGCCTCATCCGTACCATGAAAGAGGCCAATCCAGACCTGATCTATGTCTGCGATCCTGTTATGGGCGACAAGGGTGGGCTTTATGTGCCGCTTGAAACAGCGCAGGCTATTCGCGACGAGCTCGTTCCGCTGGCCACCATTTCAACGCCTAACCGCTATGAGTTGGCCTGGATGAGCGGCGCTGAACTCGAGACAAACAATGAGATCATGGACGCTGCGCTGGCGCTTGGGCCGGCCAAAATGCTGGTGACCTCGGCCGTGCCGATGATGACAGGGGGGATTGGCAATCTTTTCCTGAGCGGCCGCCACGCGCTGCTTGCCGAGCATCGCTCCATCGATAATGTTCCAAATGGACTTGGCGACCTTCTCTCTGCCATTTTCCTTGCACGATTGTTACAGGGCATGGATGATGAGCGAGCGCTGCAGCTTGCAACCGCCAGCGTGTTCGAGGTGCTGGCGCGCACCATGAAACGTGGTTTGAACGAACTGACGCTTGAAACAGATGCAGCCAGTCTTTCCACACCCATGGCTATGGTTCAAATGCGTCATCTCTTGCATCCAGCGCGTAGCAAGGGCAAATAGCGGGATGAACGACGGGTCTCAACGCGCCGGGCTCATATAAGAGGCTGGCCCCAAGCATACGGTACTGCGATATCATGAAAGATTTTCCAGACTACCTCCTGAACGGTTACAAGAACTTTATGAGCGGGCGCTATACTGATGAGCGCGAACGGTATCGCGCACTGGCAGATACCGGTCAAAAGCCTCAAACACTCATCATTGCCTGTTGTGACTCGCGTTCGGCGCCGGAGACTATCTTCGACTGCGGACCGGGAGAACTTTTCGTCGTACGAAATGTTGCAAACATGGTGCCGCCGTTCGAGCCAGATGGGCAATACCACGCGACATCCGCTGCCATTGAATATGCTGTGCAGGTCCTGAAAGTGAAAGACATCGTCGTGATGGGCCATGGCCGCTGCGGTGGTATCCAGGCGGCGCTCGATCCTAATCTCGAGCCTCTCTCGCCTGGCGACTTCATCGGCAAATGGATGAACATGGTGAAGTCTGCAGCCGAGCAGATCCAGAGCAACGACGTCATGACAGCGAGCGAGCGGCAGACTGCGCTGGAGCGTGTTTCCATTCGCAATTCCATCAGCAATCTGCGGGCTTTCCCTTTTGTCAAGGCGCAGGAAGTCGCTGGCAAGGTCAAGCTGCATGGTGCCTGGTTCGACATTTCAACTGGCGAATTGTGGGTCATGGACGGCAAGAGCGGCGATTTTCGCCGCCCGGAATAAGCAAAAAGAACCCTTTACGTTTACGCCACCTCAGGTGGCGTAAACGCGACAGACATCGACCTATCATTTGACGGTTGACTTTTCCTCAACATCAGACTTACTTGATGTGATTGGTAAGACCACTTTACCAAAGCGCATTTGGGATGATGCGTGGGAGAGTTCACATGTTTGTCGCTTTGGAGCCACGCCGCCTTCACAGGCAGGTTGCGGACCAGATACGTGCGCTTATAGAAACGGGAGAGATCGCTCTGGGGGCAAAGCTTCCCGCCGAGCGCGATCTTGCCGAACGGTTTGCGGTATCGCGACCCACCGTGCGTGAAGCGCTTATCGTTCTGGAAGTGGAAGGTTACATTCAGATACGGATGGGTTCCGGGGTGTATGTCAGCCAGCGCCCCAATATTGCACCTCCAATCCTAGCCGTGGATGAAAGCGATGGCCCGTTTGAAATTCTGCGGGCGCGCAGCATCATCGAAAGTGCCATCGCCGAGGAAGCTGCGAAACTTGCAAACGCAGACCACGTCGCTAACCTGGATGAATGCCTTCGCCGCATGGAAAATGCGATTGGCGATCCGGTGAAAATGCTGATCCAGGACCGTGCCTTTCACACCGGCATCACCGATATTATCGGCAACGCCACACTTCATCATTTTACAGGCCACATCTTCGATCGACGCATGACGCCCTATTTCGAGCGGCTGGCGGCGCATTTCGAAGGCCCGCATACGTGGCGCGCGGCGCTGGATGAACACACGATCATACGCAACGCCATAGCAGCCAATGACGCCAGCGGCGCGCGCGATGCGATGCGACAGCATTTGAAGCTGTCGCAAAAGAGATTTTCCGAAAGCTTCGGGGAGGAGCCGTAGGAAAAAGATGGCGTCGTCAGGAGAGAGGGCGAAGCCGGAAAACGGACATCTGATTTCAATCCGGGAGGGAAACCAATGACGTTCAGATTAACCAGCTTGCTTGGCGCGACAGCCATGGTCGTGGCATCCGCACTTTCAGCGCAGGCCCAGACGGCGCTCAAATGGGCACATGTTTACGAAACCAGTGAGCCGTTCCACACGGAATCCGTATGGGCTGCGAAAGAAATCGAAAAGCGAACCGAGGGCCGTTACAAAATCGATGTCTTTCCAGCGTCTCAGCTTGGAAAGGAAGCGGATATCAATCAGGGCCTGAAGCTCGGAACAGTGGATATGATCATCTCCGGTTCCAGCTTTGCCGCACGTGATTACAAGCCTATCGGCGTGACCTATTTCCCCTACATCTTCCGCAATCCTGAGCACCTGATCGCCTATACCAAAAGCGATGTCTTCAAGCGCCTTGCAAAAGGCTATCAAGACAAAACCGGCAATGTCATTGCTGCCGTTAGTTACTACGGCACGCGCCACACCACCGCCAACAAGCCGATCGCGACATGCGCGGATCTGGCGGGCGTGAAAATGCGCGTTCCCGATGTTCCCGCCTATCTCGCCATGCCGCGAGCCTGCGGCGCAAATACTACGCCGATTGCCTTTGCCGAAGTCTATCTCGCCCTTCAAAACGGCACCGTCGATGCGCAGGAAAACCCGCTGACCACAATCGAAGCAAAGAAGTTCTACGAAGTTCAAAAGAACATCATTCTGACCGGACACATCGTCGACCACCTCAATACCGTCATCTCCAAGAGCCGGTGGGCAAGCCTGTCCGACCAGGACAAGAAGATTTTCGTTGAGGTCATGCAGGAGGCGGCAACCAAAACAACCAAGATCATCGAGGGCCGTGAAAACGCGTTGGTTGACGAGTTCAAGAAGCGTGGCCTGACAGTGACGGAAGTCGACAAGGCAGACTTTGAGAAGAACGTACTCGAAAAGGTGAAGTTCGAAGACTTCGGTTACGAAAAGTCCGATTGGGAAGCCATTCGCGCCATCCAGTAGTCCCGTCTCCGGCGCGGTATCGAATGCCGCGCCGTCTTTCTCTTCTCAGTTGGGATAATGCAATGTCGCAGAAAATCCATACTCAGGTCACCCCTGAGGAGCTTGCCCATACCTTCGATGAGGCGCCACAGGAGACTGACCTTTCAGTTTACTCCTTTGAAGACTGGCTTACCCTTGCCCTCTTCTGGGTGATGACCGCTTGCGTCTTCCTGCAATTTTTCACGCGCTATGTGTTGAACGATAGCTATGCCTGGACCGAGGAAATTGCGGTCAACTGCCTGATTGGAGTGGTTTTCATGGGGTCGGTCATGTGCGTGCGCATGTCGCGCCACATTCAGGTTGATGTTCTCTACCACTATCTGTCGCCGCGCCTCACGCGCGCCATGTCGCTTACTGTCGATGTGCTGCGTATCGGCTTCTTCGGCTACATGTCCTGGCTGATGTGGCGTTATCTCGAAATCGTAGCAGATGAAGAAATGGTTACGGTGGCTTTGCCGCGCGGCATCGTATTCTACACCGTTTTTGCTGCCTTCGTCCTGATGTTCCTGCGATCGATCCAGGTTTTCGTCGCAAATCTTCGCCGTGGTTATTCCGTTCTGGAACGGCCTGAAGAATTCCAGAGCGCGGGGGATTGAGGCCATGTTGCTGCTGATAGTATCCTTTCTCATCCTGATGGTCATCGGTCTACCGGTTGCCATTTCCATGGCCGTTTCATCGTTGGCCTATATCCTTTTTTACAATGTCGCCCCTGACATCATCGCTGCACAGCGCATGATTGCGGGTGTCGAGAGCTTTCCGCTCCTGGCCGTGCCATTCTTCATTTTGGCAGGCAATCTCATGAACAGCGCTGGCGTTACCGGTCGCATCTATTCGTTCGCCGTCGCTCTCGTCGGCTGGATGAAAGGTGGTCTGGCGCAGGTCAACATCATCGGCTCGGTGATTTTTTCCGGCATGTCCGGAACGGCCCTCGCCGATGCTGCGGGTATCGGCACCATCGAAATCAAGGCGATGAAGGACCATGGTTACCCGCTCGAGGCCGCCGTCGGCGTTACGGCTGCGTCCGCAACGCTTGGGCCGATTTTTCCGCCGTCCCTGCCCTTCGTCATCTACGGCATGATGGCGAATGTCTCCATCGGCGCTCTGTTCATGGCGGGCATCGTGCCGGGTGTTGTTATGACCCTGCTGATGATGATTACGGTTGCCGTCTTCGCCTATGTCAAAAACTGGGGCTCCGACACACCATTCAGCTTGCGTACCATCTTCGGCGCATCGCTCGAAGTGCTGGTTGTCATGCTGGTTCCAATCGGCATCTATGTGCTGACCATGTTCGGCATGCCGCTCAACTTGGCCATACTCATCGTGCTTGCCGTGCTGATCGCCTGCGACTGGTACTTCGACTTTTCCGCGGTCATGGCATTGATGACGCCGGTCATTCTCATCGGCGGTATGACCATGGGTTGGTTCACGCCGACCGAAGCGGCCGTTGCGGCGGTTCTGTGGTCGCTGTTTTTGGGCCTTGTCCGCTATCGCACGATGACGATGAAGTCACTTGCGAAAGCCACGTTCGAAACAATCGAGACGACAGCTGCGGTGCTGTTCATCGTGGCGGCAGCGTCGGTCTTCGCGTGGCTGTTGACTGTCAGTCAGGCGGCACAGCTTCTTTCGACGGCCATTTTGACGCTGACGGATAGCAAATGGATATTCCTGATCCTGGTCAATATCCTGATGCTTTTTGTCGGCTGCTTCCTGGATACGATCGCGGCCATCACTATCC
Organism: Hyphomicrobiales bacterium; assembly: GCA_900472925.1. GTDB lineage: Bacteria > Pseudomonadota > Alphaproteobacteria > Rhizobiales > Rhizobiaceae > Agrobacterium. The sequence goes on along the minus strand of UCJU01000004.1, from coordinate 275,334 downwards.
TCGTGCCGATCCTGCTGCCGCTGGTGCTGCAGTTCGATATCGACCCGGTGCATTTCGGATTGATCATGACACTGAACCTGATGATCGGCCTGTTGCACCCGCCACTGGGCATGGTGTTGTTTGTTCTCTCGCGTGTCTCGAAGCTTTCGGTCGAGCGAACGACGATGGCCATTCTACCATGGCTGGTGCCGCTCTTCCTTGCCCTTATTCTCATCACTTTCATACCGGCAATTACTCTGTGGCTGCCAACGGAAATGGGGCTGATCAGATAATATAACCAGGCCCGCGCATGCCGTGCGGGCTCACTCTCTTTGCAAGACAGAAAGCAAAAGCATGCTTACTCGCGTCGCGCGCCTCTACGGCAAACAATCCATCAAGGTCGAAACCCAGGACGTCCTCCAGCCCGGTCCCGGCGAGGTGTTGTTGCGCATGGCAGCGGGCGGCATCTGTGGTTCCGACCTGCATTACTACCAGGATGGCGGCTTTGGCCCCGTTCGGGTTCGAGAGCCCATCATTTCGGGCCATGAAGCGTCTGGCTATATCGAGTCGCTCGGGCAAGGCGTCAGCGACCTGGCAATCGGCGCACTGGTTGCCGTCAATCCATCACAGCCCTGCGGCAAATGCCACTATTGCGCCATCAACCAACCCATCCACTGCCTCGACATGCGTTTCATGGGCAGCGCAATGCGTCTTCCGCATGAACAGGGCATGTTTCGAGACTGGCTGGTGGTGCCTGCGCAGCAATGTTTCGCATTCGGCGAGAGCACAACACCGGCTGAGGCCGCATGTACTGAACCCTTGGCCGTTTGCTTGCATGCGGCAGCACAGGCTGGCGACCTTTCAGGCAAGAGAGTGCTTGTTACCGGGGCCGGGCCAATCGGCTTGCTGACGGTGGCCGCCGTCAAACACGCGGGCGCCATTGAAATCGTCGTCACCGATCTGGCCGATGCAGCACTGTCACGCGCACCGGCCATGGGCGCTACACGCCTCATCAACGTGGCGTCAGACCCGGATGCGCTTGCCCCCTATCAGGAGAACAAGGGAACGTTCGATGTCGTGTTCGATTGTTCTGCGGCAGGCCCCGCCTTGCGCTCAGCCTTTGCCGCCATCAAGCCCCGCGGCACTCTCGTTCAAGTCGGCGTAACCGGCGACATGACCATTCCGCTCAACGCCCTAGTGGGCAAGGAAATCGTTTGGCGCGGATCCCAGCGTTTCGATCGCGAGTTTGGCGAAGCCGTTAAGCTGATCTCTTCCCGCACAATCGATGTACGGCCGATCATTTCCCATGAATTTCCATTGGAGAGCGCAGTCGAAGCGTTCGAGCAGGCCGGTGACCGGTCTGTCGCATGCAAGGTGCAGCTTACGTTGGGCCAGAGCCATTGATGTTTCAGCCCGGTTATCCCGCTGTTTGCCGTCTCAAAGGCATTACCGGACTGCGCGGCATAGAGCGCTCTCTTCTCCACCCACGTTACGATCGAGTATAGAACCATGAATAGATTGTCTTCCCTCACGAGCCTGCCAGAAGGCGTTTCAGTCCCGACTTTCGACCGCAAAGCGCTGAAACCGGGTATCGTGCATATTGGGCTCGGCGCCTTCCACCGCGCCCATCAGGCCGTCTACACGCAAAAAGCGCTGGAACAGACCTTCGGTCCCTGGGGTATCGTCGCCGTCAATTTGCGCTCACCTGATCCCGTTCAGGCGCTGGCCGAGCAGGACGGGCTTTATTCCATCATCACCCGAAGCGCGGCAGGCGATACGGCAGAGGTCATCGGCGCGACGGTCGACTGGCTTTGCGCAGCTGAGCGCGGTGAAGATGTTGTGAGCTATCTCGCAAACGCCGATATTCGCATCGTCACCCTGACGGTCAGCGAAAAGGCTTACGGGCTAGACCCGGTGACCGGCAGGCTGGACCTCAAGCATCCTTCCATTGCGGCTGACATAGCCAACCCCCGCGCTCCAGTTGGTGCCATCGGCTTTCTGGTGGAAGGCCTTGCCAGACGACGAGAAAAGGGTCTTTCGCCCTTCACGGTGCTGTGCTGCGACAATCTTCCGTCCAACGGGCACGTGGTACGCCGTCTGGTGCTGGATATGGCCGACCGTCGCGATCCAGAGCTGGCGCGCTGGATTGCCGAAGAGGGCAAATTCCCCTGCAGCATGGTGGATCGCATCGTGCCTGCGGCGACCGACGACACACGTGAAAGGGCAGCGCGGCTATTGGGTGTTGAAGACCGGCTCGCCCTGGAGACCGAGCCTTTTCTGCAATGGGTGATCGAGGACGATTTCGTTTCCGGCCGCCCACGCTGGGAAGCCGCTGGTGCAGTATTTGCACAGTCCGTCGAACCATACGAAAACATGAAGCTTCGGCTTCTCAACGGCTCACACACATTGATTGCGCATCTGGGAATTCTGCATGATCTGGAATTCGTGCGAGACGTGATGGCGGTGCCTGAATTCGTTGCGACAGTAGAGCGACACATGCAGGCTGCTGCCGCCACGCTCGACCCCGTTGCGGGGATCGATCTCCCCTTTTACAGACAACAACTTCTCGAACGCTTCGCCAACCCGACAATTGCCCATCGCAACGAACAGATTGCCATGGATACGAGCCAGAAGCTGCCTCAACGCATTCTATCTGCAGCGGTGGAAACCTTGGAAGCGGGTGGGGATGCTGCGGAATTTGCGTATGTTGCGGCTCTCTGGATCGCCAGCATCCACAAACGCGGCGATTTGAACGATCCACGTCGGGATGAGATTCTGGCAGCAGCAAAGGTGGTGGATGCGACCGATCCCTCAGCCACGTTCTTTGCTGTGGAAGGCTTGTTCCCGCCTGAACTGGTTCAGAACCGCGGCTGGCGCGATCTGGTGAATCGCGAATTGGTAATCCTTTCAGCTTGATACATCGCAACAAAAACCCGGCGATAATCACGCCGGGTCGATGTTCGCTCAAGGTATCATCAAACATCTCTCTTCATTCTCGGACCTGCCCAGAATATCGAAGGTTTAATGTTGCGTCTCATTCGATCCTCGGCAAAAAGCCGAGGATCGAATGAGTGAGGATAGATATTTGGCTATCCCCTTTGCCGAACACTATTCCATCTTGTGAATGTCACGGTCCTTGGTTTCCGGCAGGAACAACAGACCGACCACCAGTGTGATGCCTGCGAAGATGATCGGGTACCAAAGGCCATAGTAGATATCACCCTTGGCGGCACTCATTGCGAATGCGGTTGCAGGAAGAAGTCCACCGAACCAGCCGTTACCGATGTGGTAAGGCAACGACATGCCGGAGTAACGAATGCGGGTTGGGAACATTTCAACCAGCAACGCGGCAATCGGGCCATAAACCATCGTCACGTAGATGACGAGAACAGTCAAAACCGCGATGATGGCAATCCAGTTCACGGCTGCCGGATCGGCAACCATGGCGAAGGCTCCGCCACCGCCAACCGTGTAGACTGCCATCTCGGTCGCGCCATTCAACTCTGCGGCTGTCATCAGCTTGTCAGCCACCAACTTATCCGCAGGTACCGTCTTGGCAGGTGTTGCTCGGACGGTATCCGCATTGAGGCCAAGTTCCGGGTTCGCAGCGATGAAAGCATCGAGCTTGGCGGCGGGAACCTGAGCGGCACCGCGGACCAAGGGATAACCGCCATCGTGAAGCGCGATATTGACCTGCTTCTGGAAGGCGCGGTCGTTTGCTGCCGCGTTGGCACCGGCTGCCACGGCATCATAGCTTGGAATGGTCGCATTGCCGATCTTGACAGTGGCAGGTTGGCCAGCAGGACCATCCACGACGTCATAGGGCACCGAGTTCTTGGTCAGGAACGCCGTCGCGATGTCGCAGGATGTAGTGAATTTCGCCGTACCGGTCGGATTGAACTGGAAGCGGCAGTCGCCCGGAGCTGCCGTCACGGTTGCGCGAACCGTCGCTTGAGCCTGCGCAAGCGCCGGGTTGCCTGCCCAGGTCAGTGCCTTAAACAGCGGGAAGTAGGTCAGCATTGCAAGCACAAGACCAGCCATGATGATCGGCTTGCGACCAATCTTGTCGGAGAGCCAACCAAACAGCACGAAGAAACCAGTACCGAGCAGAAGAGCGCAGGCAACCATGATGTTGGCCGACTGTCCATCCACCTTCAGAATGCTTTGCAGGAAGAACAGAGCGTAAAACTGGCCGGTGTACCAAACCACGGCCTGACCGATGACCGCACCGACAAGTGCAACGATTGCGATCTTGGCATTTTTCCATTGGCCGAAAGCTTCACTCAAAGGTGCTTTCGAGGTCGTGCCTTCCGCCTTCATCTTTACGAACGCGGGCGATTCGCTCATCTTCAGGCGAATCCAGACTGAAACGCCAAGCAGAATGACCGATACCAGGAACGGAATGCGCCAGCCCCAGTCGGCGAAAGCTTCGCGACCAACCGCAAACTGTACGCCAAGAATAACGATCAAGGACAGGAAAAGACCCAGCGTCGCTGTGGTCTGAATCCATGACGTGTAATAACCGCGACGGCCATTGGGCGCGTGTTCGGCCACATAGGTTGCAGCACCGCCGTATTCGCCACCAAGAGCCAGACCCTGCAACATGCGCAGGATGATAAGGATGATGGGTGCCGCGATACCGATCTGCGATGCGTTCGGTAAAACGCCGACCAGAAAGGTCGACAGGCCCATGATCAGGATCGTGACAAGAAAGGTGTATTTGCGACCGACCAGATCGCCCAGACGTCCGAAAACCAGAGCGCCGAACGGTCGGACAAGAAACCCTGCCGCAAAGGCCAGAAGCGCAAAGATGTTGCGCGTCGTCTCGGGATATTGGCTGAAGAAATTCGCGCCGATATAGATGGCCAAAGAGCCGTACAGATAAAAATCATACCATTCAAACACCGTGCCCAGAGAAGAGGCGAAAATGACCTTCCTCTCTTCGCCCGTCATCGGACGGGCTTTCTCGCTGGCAGCGACTGCTACATTCGCCATTCTCTGTCCTCCACAGATATCAAAGTGACGCATCGCAGCAACTCGACTCTCCCACGAGCTGCCCCTAACGCGCGATGCACCTGATGACAGAGTGACAGAAAATTAAGGAAAGGAAGAGCAATGCTTTTGGCTTATGACTTTAGTCTAATGGCGATTGCTGCAAATGTTTCCCCCGATTGCATCTTTGCGGACCGCAGACCGAAATTGCAGGCGGTTTGCGCTTGACAGAAAATCGAAACACCATAATAGCTTTGCCACGAAAAGGAGCACGATTTTGATAAGACATGTCCACGACATGGTTGTCATGCACAACCCGGCAGATTTTGCCGGTGATCGGTCGCGCCTTGCTCACTCCATCCGAATTACGGCCAAAACGACGATTAAAACCGTCTGACGTCTCTGGCCCGCCGCTCTCTCCCCGGTATGGTCGGGGAAGAAGGAAACCGCAAACTTGCGGGTTCCCCCTCACCAGAAACGAGGAGAGGCAGAAAGAGAGCTTATCATGGGTTTCAAAGTTGCAATCGTAGGCGCCACCGGCAATGTCGGTCGTGAAATGCTCAACATCCTTTCCGAGCGCGGATTTCCGGCAGACGAGGTCGTCGCACTGGCGTCGGCCCGCAGCCAAGGCACGGAAGTGTCTTATGGCGACCGCAAGCTGAAGGTTTCCAACATGGAGAACTACGATTTCTCCACCACAGATATCTGCCTGATGTCGGCAGGCGGCGAAGTGTCGAAGAAGTGGTCGCCAAAAATCGGTGCGCAGGGTTGCGTTGTGATCGATAATTCCTCGGCCTGGCGCTACGATCAGGACGTGCCTTTGATCGTGCCTGAAGTGAACGCCGACGCCGTTGAAGGTTTCCGCAAGCGCAACATCATTGCCAACCCGAATTGCTCGACGGCACAGCTCGTCGTTGCCTTGAAGCCGTTGCATGACGCTGCCCAGATCAAGCGCGTCGTCATCTCCACCTACCAGTCCGTATCAGGCGCTGGCAAGGAAGGCATGGATGAGCTGTTCCAGCAGACCCGGGCCGTGTTCGTGGCCGATCCAGTCGAAACGAAGAAGTTCACCAAGCGCATTGCCTTCAACGTCATTCCCCATATCGATGTGTTCATGGAAGACGGCTACACGAAGGAAGAGTGGAAGGTTCTGGCAGAAACCAAGAAGATGCTGGACCCGAAGATCAAGGTCACCTGCACCGCCGTGCGCGTTCCTGTCTTCATCGGCCATTCGGAAGCCGTGAACATCGAATTCGAAAACGAAATCACCGCCGATCAGGCCCGCGATATTCTGCGCGAAGCCCCGGGTTGCCTCGTCATCGACAAGCATGAAGACGGCGGCTATATCACTCCGGTCGAGTGCGCAGGCGAAGATGCGACCTATATTTCGCGTATTCGCGAAGACGCCACTGTCGAAAACGGCCTCAACATCTGGGTGGTTTCAGACAATCTGCGTAAGGGCGCTGCACTGAATGCTATTCAGATTGCCGAGCTTTTGGTCAATCGCGGCCTGATCAAGCCACGCAAAGAGGCAGCTTGATACGGTTTTTTAACAACTATTAACTATAACCCGTCTATTCCACTATGGGATGGGCGGGTTTTCAGTTGCGTTGCTTATCACGGGCAGTTTATTTGCCGGTTATGATAACGATAGGCAGGTTGAAAACCAACGACGTCTCAGTCAAGTGGTGACCGAGTTAGGGCATGATCCCAGGACATATTGAAGGCAGATTCTGATGCGGGCACTAAAAGCTTTTTCCGTTGGCGCAGTTATCGTGGCCGCATTTGCGGCGACGCCGGTTTTGGCGGCGCAGTGCGGCAATACATCAGCAGGCTTCGATGCCTGGGTCGGCGCGTTCAAGCAGGAAGCGGCAGGCCGTGGCGTCAGCGCATCGGTTCTTGATCGCGCATTCTCGAATGTATCCTATAACAGGCCAACCATCAGCGCCGACCGCGGCCAGCACAGTTTCAAGCTGTCGTTTGACCAGTTCATGCAAAAGCGTGGCGGTCAGTCGATCATCTCCCGCGGCAAAGCGATGAAGAAAAACAATGCGGCCCTTTTTGCCAATATCGAACGCGCCTACGGAGTTCCTGCCGGTCCGCTTCTGGCAATATGGGGCATGGAAACGGGCTTTGGCGGCTTTATGGGTAACCAGCACACCCTGTCTGCGGTTGCCACGCTGTCCTATGACTGCCGTCGCTCAGACTATTTCACCGAGCAGCTTTATGCGGCTTTGAAGCTGGTCGCCAGCGGCAGTTTGAGCGTGACCGCCAAGGGCGCAGCCCACGGCGAAATCGGCCAGACACAATTCCTGCCTCTCAACGTTGTCCGCTATGGCGTCGATTTCGACCGTAATGGCCGTATCGATCTCGTCGGTTCACGCGCTGACGCTCTTGCCTCGACCGCCAATTTCCTCGTCGGTCACGGCTGGCAGCGCGGTGCTGGATATCAGCAGGGACAGACGAATTTCTCCGCGATTCAAGGGTGGAACGCGGCAACCGTTTACCAGCAGGCCATTGCCTACATCGGTAAGGCCATCGACGGCCAATAGTCCGAACTTCGAGACATTCGGCAGGTCGGGACAGTCCATCCCGACCTGCGATTCCTATTATTCAATCATAATAGATTTCTGTCAGCCAGATTGCGGATGAGCGCACCAACACCGAATGTCCATTGCGGGCAGACATCCGTGCGCTCAACCCAGTTCACAAGACGGCCGAGCTTCGCAGTCGAGATTTCGACGCGGTCTCCGACTTCATGGGTGAACCCCCCTCCCTCGCCGCGCCGATCCTTGACTGGCGCAAACATCGTGCCCAGAAAAAGCACGGCCCCATCCGGATATTGATGGTTTCGGTTCATAAGTTGGGCAGCAAGACTTTCAGGCGAGCGGCTGATGGATTCCATCGGGCTCTCACCGGTCATCTCGAACCCATCCTCACCGTGGACTTCAAGAGCAACACGCACGCGGCGCAGGTCATCCATGGTGAAGCCATCATCAAACAATCGAATGAACGGGCCGATGGAGCAGGACGCGTTGTTGTCTTTCGCCTTGCCCAGCAGCAGGGCGGAGCGTCCTTCGACGTCACGCAAATTGACATCATTGCCAAGGCTGGCCCCGACGATCGTGCCGTCGGATCGCAATACGAGAACAACTTCCGGCTCTGGATTATTCCACTGCGAAATTGGATGAATGCCCACGAGATCGCCACAGCCGACAGATGACATAGGTTGGGATTTGGTAAAAATCTCCGCATCAGGACCGATGCCGACTTCGAGATATTGCGACCATAGTCCCATGTCCTGAAGGAGTTTCTTGACCTCAGCGGCCTGCTCGGAACCGGCAACGAGCCCGCGAAGACTGTCGCCGAGAACAGGTGCCAGTTTGGCACGAATGTCCTGCGCGCGGCGTGGGTCACCCTTCGCCTGCTCTTCGATGACACGCTCCAGCATGCTGTCTGCAAACGTCACACCGGCAGCCTTGACCGCCTGAAGATCGATGGGAGCCAGAACTCTACCAGCCTCGCCTGACAGAAAACTCTGGAGTTCTCCAAGGTCGGCCAGATCGTGCGATCCGCGTAAATGGTCTATGAGATTCTCGGTTTCGAGCAGACCGGACATGGTCGGTGCAATGCTGGTTAGATCGAAAAGCCGACCGCCAGAAATCAGGACAGGGCAAGGCCCGCCATTTGCCTTAGACCACACGCGTCCAACCAACAGAGCATCGGCCGCATCCGTCGGCAAAATTGATTCAGCGCGCAGCACACGTTCGGATTTCAAGTTCAGTCCTCCACATTCCCATAAAAGGACAGACATCATCGATGATTCTCTCACTGTCAGGATGTCTGACAATTCTCCTTACCTATGTCTATTAGGGCTCATTTCCGATGTCCAGCATTCAAACGAAAGCCGCTCGGTAGATAGATACGGAGAGAGAAAACATCGCTGGCTTTTGACATCGCCATCTCTTGTCTCAAAGAAAACAACCGGCGATGACGGGAAGCATGAATTTTTGCTTGGCGACAGATACGTTCCAATATATTGAGAAATAATAGAAATATATTCTGATAAATAATCGACAATTAGACAAAACATGATGCGAAGCTTCAGCGCTGGAACAGCGATCTAGGCTCCCCACAGGTCGAAAGGAATGAACTTTGATGTCAGAGTGCATCTCAACCCCGCCCCTCGCTCCTCTGCCGGCCTGCGAGGATCGTGAATGGGCGAGACGTGCTATTGGCATTCTTCAGGGAGATGGTCGTCGCTCTGCCGACACGCATCTCGTCAAGCCTGTTTTCAAGGGTCTGAGGGGTATTTCGATCTACCTGAAAGACGAGTCCACGCACCCGACGGGCAGTCTCAAGCATAGGTTGGCACGCTCTCTTTTTCTGTACGGTATCTGCAACGGCAAGATTGCGCAGGGCACGACGCTGGTGGAGGCGTCATCTGGCTCTACTGCGGTCAGCGAAGCCTATTTCGCCCACCTTCTGGACCTGCCCTTCATCGCTGTCATGCCGCATTCCACCAGTCCCCAGAAGGTCGAAGCCATCGAGCGTTTTGGCGGAAAATGCCATTTTGTAGATCGTCCTTCCGAAGTTTACACGGTTGCAGAGAGACTGGCAGCCGAAACGGGTGGGCACTATCTGGATCAGTTCACCTATGCAGAACGGGCAACGGACTGGCGCGGCAACAACAATATTGCGGACTCTATTTTCGAACAGATGAAGGATGAAGAACATTCGGAACCGGAATGGGTGGTTATGAGTGCGGGCACGGGCGGCACATCAGCCACGATCGGCCGCTTCATCCGTTACCGTAACCTGCGCACACGCCTGTGCGTCGTGGACGTCGAGCATTCGGCTTTTTACGCCTCCTACATGACGGGCGATCATGATGTCACCTGCCCTACGCCATCACGGATAGAAGGCGTTGGACGCCCGAGGGTCGAGCCATCCTTCATCCCTGGTGTCATCGATCACATGATCAAGATACCGGACGCAGCCTCGATAGCCGCGATGCACGTCCTGTCCGAACGGCTGTTTCGCCGCGTCGGCGGCTCCACGGGCACCAATTTCTTCGGTACGTGCTGGATTGCGGCAAACATGATGAAGGAAGGCAAAGAAGGCTCACTGGTCTCGTTAATTTGTGATAGCGGCGACCGCTACGCCGCAACCTATTATAATCCTGATTGGCTGGCGCGAAACGAGATCGATATCACGCCCTATCGCGAGATGTTGGAAACATTCATCGACCAAGGCGAATTCAAGGGTTTCGAGGCAGGCATCATCGGAAGCGCAGCCACGTTTTAAGGCGTGGCTTTTGCTTAGACTCTGCGGCCATCGGCACCGAAAACGTGAGCATTGGCGAGATCGAAGGAGAGCGGCACGGTTTCACCCATCCGCAATTGCTTCTGCCCCTCCAGCAACACCGTCACCGGCTGTCCGTCTGCGGTGTTTGTATAAAGAACTGTCGATCCGCCCAGATGCTCGACAAGCTGGATGTTACCTTCGCCGAGGCTGGCAGATTGCGTCTGTGCCTGAATATGTTCTGGCCGAATACCGAACGTCAGCGCCTCGCCATTCTGGGCCTCCAGCGGACGATCAAGAACGATCTGTTGGCCGGCGATCTCGATTGTCCGGCGTGACGTATCCGATGTCACCAGCTTTGCCGCCAAAAAATTCATCTTTGGGGAACCGATGAAGCCTGCCACAAACTGGTTGGCTGGATTGTTATAGAGATCCAGCGGACGCCCGACCTGCATGATACGGCCTTCACGCAGCACCACGATCTTGTCGGCCATGGTCATGGCTTCCACCTGATCGTGAGTCACATAAATCATCGTGCTGCCCAGCGTCTGGTGAAGCTTGGCGATTTCGACGCGCATCTGTACCCGCAACTCGGCATCGAGGTTGGAAAGCGGCTCATCGAACAGGAATATCTTCGGCTCACGCACGATGGCGCGGCCAATGGCGACACGCTGACGCTGACCGCCCGAGAGCGCCTTTGGCTTGCGCTGCAACAACGGATTGATCTGTAGAATATCCGCAGCTTTTTTGACGCGGGCTTCGATTTCCGGCTTTTTATAGCCTGCCGTTTCCAGGCCGAAAGCGAGGTTCTTGTAAACGCTCATATGAGGGTAAAGCGCATAGGATTGGAACACCATGGCGATACCGCGTTTGGAGGCCGCGGTCTCGTTGACCAGTTCACCATCGATCCGTAGCGCGCCTTCGGATATCTCCTCCAGCCCGGCAATCATCCGCAAAAGGGTCGATTTACCGCAGCCGGATGGACCGACGAAAACCGTGAACTCCCCCGGCTCTATCTGAAGATCGATGCCATGCACGACCGGGAACGCACCGAAGCGCTTGACGATTTTTTCAAGAGTAATGCTGCTTGCCATATCGTTCCTCCCGGCAGACCTAAGGTCGCCAGCTAATGTATTTCGAATGGCCCTTGGTAATCGGCAGGGCAACGTCCGAATTGATGTCGTTCGAGTGATAAATTGCCGCTATGAGCTCCAGCGAGTTGCGCGCATCCGCTGTCGTCACCGGCGGTTTTTCACCCTTTTCCAGCGTGTGATAAAACGCCTCCATCTGCCCATTGAAACGACGTCCAACAGCAGGAATGTCGCGCAGCAGCGCCTCGATCCTGGCACCGATTTCGGCATTGGCCGGGATGATCGTCCACGGCCCGTCACCCGGTGAATAGGGAGAATGATTGCTCTCAAAAGTTACGTTTTCGAAGGCGAGACGCAGACGGCTGATCTCTTCCTGAGAGCCGAGCGTGGCAGTTAGCGACACCAACGCACCGTTTTTCATCAGCAAGCTGGCAGACACGCAATCCTCGACCTCGATCGGATTGACCCGGGTGGTTGCCCGGGCGAAGACACGGTCAATCGGCCCCATGAGATATGTCAGCATGTCATGCAAATGTAAGGCGTGGGTCATCAACACACCGCCAAGTTCGGTCGCCCAACGCCCGCGCCATGGATTGTGGTAATAGGCCGCGTCTCTTTTCCATAGCGTTTCTGCGGTTGCTACATAGGGCTTTCCAGCAAGGCCGCTTTCGATGATGCGGCGCACTTGCTGAACACCATCACCGTAGCGGTACTGATAGATCGGCATCAACACGCCTTTCGCCGTCTGCTCAGCGGCAACCACGTCATCCAGTTCGGCCAGCGAACCCGTCAGCGGCTTTTCACAAACGACGTGTTTACCGGCAGCGAGCGCCTGGAGAATGAGCTTGGTGTGGATGGCGGGCGGCGTGCAGATGTCGATGATATCCACGTCAGGCATTGCCATCAATTCGTCTGAGGACGTGATGCGGCCAGCAACGTTGAATTCATCTGCGACGGCGTTCAGTCGTGCCTCATCAAGATCACAGAGAACGACCACCTCGTATTTATCCGGGTGCATCGCATATCCTTCAGAGATATGCGATCTGCCAATGCCGCAGCCGATGACGCCGACTTTGTACCGCTTAGTCATGTTGGCGACCCTCCGCAATTTGCTGGGCTCTCAGGGCAAGTTCCATGGCGGCAAAGCAGCGCGATTGCGGCATTGCCGTTTCTGTGCGGTTGCGAATGTCGGAAATAAGCTGAGGCCCATAAGGCAGCGCGACATCGGCACTATCAATGTGCTGCACGCCGGTCTTGTCGATCAGGAACAGATGATCGCCGCCGTCGCGTCCGGCGATATCGACATTCTTGCGGATCTCGATTGCGCCTTCGGTGCCTGTGATGAAAAGTCGGCCGTCCCCCCAGCTTGGCAGGCCGTCCGGCGTGAACCAGTCCACCCGGATAAAGCCATCCACATCCTTTGTGCAAAGATGAATGTCGCCACTATCCTGCAGACCGGGCCACTGCGGGTTGGCGCGGTTCGAGACCTTCGCAGAAAGAATATCTGCCGTATCCGAATTGGTGAAGAACAGGAACTGCTCGCACTGGTGAGACGCAATATCGACCAGAATGCCGCCATAACGCGGACGTTCGAAAAACCAATCCGGCCGAGTTGGCGCTCGCAAGCGATGCGGACCAAAGCCTGCGGTCGACACGACCTTGCCGATTGCACCTGCCGCAATCAGTTCGCCAGCCCTGACGGTCGCGCGGTTTTCAAAATGTTCGGAATACAGCACCGAAAAAATACGGCCCGTTTCAGCCTGGACGTTTCGGACTTCATCCAGTTGCGCAAAGGTGACCATGCCCGGCTTGTCCGTCATCACGTCCTTGCCAGCCCGCATGGCCTCGATGGCCAAAGGCGCACGCTCATCCGGAATGGCGGCGGTTATGATGAGGTCGATGGATGGATCACCCAGCAGCCTGCGTTTGTCATCGACACGCGGCACACCGGAAAATGCATCCGTGTATTCACGCGCCAGATCATCCTCTGCGGCGTAGAAGCCAACGAGTTCGGCGCCTGCGTTCAACAGGCAATTGGTTTGTCCAAAGATGTGGTTGTGGTTGATACCGATTGTTGCAAATCGAACGGGTTTCATTGTCCATGCCTTGGTGTTTCAGCGTTTCATGCCTGTTGTGGCAATGCCCTCGATGAGGAGACGCTGGAAGAAAAGGAAAAAGAGAAAAACGGGAACGAGAGAGAGGTTGGACATGGCAAAAAGTGCGGTCCAATCCGAACTGCCGGTGCTGTCCACGAAGGACCGAAGGCCCAGCTGCACGGTGTAGGTATTGATATCGTTGAGATAGATCAGCGGCCCGAAAAAATCATCCCAGGTCCAGATGAAGGAGAAGATCGCGGCAGTTGCCAGAACCGGAGATGACAGCGGCAACATGATCTTCCAGTAGATGCGGAATGGGCTGCATCCATCCATCACCGCCGCCTCATCCAGCTCACGCGGAATACCGCGGAAAAACTGCACCATGAGGAAGATGAAGAAGGCATCCGTTGCCAGATACTTCGGCACGATCAACGGCAGCGACGTGTTGACCCAGCCCATCTCGAGAAACAGGATATATTGCGGGATCAGCACCACATGGTAAGGCAGCATCAGCGTGCCCAGCATCAGGGCGAACCAGAAATTTCGGCCGCCAAAACGGAGGCGTGCGAAGGCAAATGCCGCAAGCGAGCAACCCGCCACGTTGCCAATCGTTGCCAAGACAGCAATGAAAAACGAGTTCCAGAAGAATTTGCCGAACGAGACCTGAAGTCCGCTCCAGCCCCGGATATAGCCCCCGAGGTCGAGCGCGGATGGGATGAGCGACGATGAGCCAAAGAGTTCCTCCTGTGGACGGAACGACCCCGATATCATCCACAGGATCGGATACATCATGGCGATGGAAGCGGTGATCAGCACCATGTGCAACAGCACGGATTTCCAAAGTGGACGGTTGCCCCCTTGGCCGGGACGCAAAGATGTAACGGCATCAGTCATCGTAATGCACCCAATAACGTGCGCTCAAAAACGAGAAGGCTGTGAAGAGCGAAATGATGACAACCAGTATCCACGCCAAGGCCGATGCGTAGCCCATGCGGAAGAAACCGAAGGCTTCCTGATAAAGATACAGCGTGTAGAACAGCGTTGAATTGATCGGCCCGCCGGAACCATCGGATATGATGAAGGCCGGGGTGAAAGCCTTGAAGGCATCAATCGTCTGAATGACAGCATTGAAGAAGATTACCGGCGTCAGCAGCGGCAGAGTGATGCGAAAGAATTGACGGGCTTTGCCAGCGCCGTCCATATCGGCGGCCTCATACATATCCTGCGGAATCTGGCGAAGGCCGGCAAGGAAGATGATCATCGGTGATCCGAACTGCCAGACCGACAGAATGACGAGGGTGTAGATGGAGTAATTCGGGTTGGAAATCCAGCTTGGGCCCTCGTAGCCAAAGAGTTGCCACAGCACCATGTTGACGAGACCGTCAGAAGCAAACAGCTGACGCCATAACACAGCAATAGCAACGCTGGAACCAAGCAGCGACGGCAAGTAGAACACCGCGCGGTACATTGTCAGTCCCTTGATGCCCCGATTGAATGCCATGGCGACCATGAGCGCGAACATCAGCTTCAACGGCACCGACAAAATAACGTAGGTGAAAGTCACCTTCATCGCCGCTGCAAATTTCGGATCTGCTGTTGCGATGCGCACATAGTTCGAGGCGCCGACCCAGTCGGGCGATTGCAGCAAATCGTAGTTGGTGAAAGACAGGTAGAGAGAGGCCAGTGCCGGGCCGAGCGTCAGCCCGAAGAAGCCAATCAGCCAAGGCAGCAGGAAGACATAGGCGTGGACGTTGCGATCGAACATCTTGCGCAATCGGCCTTGCCTTGGAAGAGCCGCAACGCGGCCCTCCCTATGGGTCATATCGGATTGAAGCGTCATGAATGTTTACTTCCGCTTGATGACGGTTTCCGCTTCTTTGACAAGCTTTTCACCACCCTGTTCCGGCGTAATCTTGCCGAACGCGACCTCTTCCGATGTGCGCTTGAGAACAAAGGCAAACTCACCAGCGCCTGGAGGCGGTGCCGGTGGCAAAGGCCCGACCCCCGGCGTGACTTCGGCAATGTATTCGACCATCGCCTTGCTGACCTCGTTCAGCTTGGGGCTCAACTGTTCCCGCATCGATGCAGACGCCGGCACACCACGCTCGACGCCGAGAATATCCACGCCCTCAGGTACGGCGACGAGGAAGTTGATGAAATCCACCGCTGATGCAATCCCGGCGCTACCATTCGCCACACTCATCAGCATCGAAGGCTTCAAATAGTGACCGGACGGCGTGTCCTTGGAAACCTTGGGGTATGACGTAAGGGCCAGCTTTGCCTTGTTGACGGCCTGATAGCCGACAAACTGGTTGGAATGCGCAAAGGCGGTCGCCGCCTTGCCCGTCGTCAGCGGATTGGTTTCGATGTTCAACTGGTCGAGCGCCTGAATGTCCGCAGGCACGCAGCCACCGGCTGCACGCATGTCGGCCCACATCGTAAACCATTGCGTTGCGTCCTTGGAATCGTAACCAAGCGCACCGTCTTCACTGAACAAGGACTTTTTGCTTTGTCTCAGCCAATTTTCAAAGCTCGGCTCGACACCACTGGCGTCTGCCGTGGCATAATAGCCGGGCTTGGGCTTGTTTTTGCCAAACTCGGCAGCACTCTTTGCGAACTCTTCCCACGTCTGGCCAGCGGAAGGAGGCTTAACGCCCGTCTTTTCCCAACCTGCAGCATCGAAAAAGACAGCGCTTGAGTTCACGCCGAGGTTGATGCCGTAAAGCTTGCCGTCAACACGCCCGGAATCGATGTTCGGCACCCCGAAATCCTCGATTTTCAGACTTTTGCCCAGATACTCGTCAAGCGGCGCAAGAGCCCCACGCCGGGCATATTCGAAAATATAACGATAATCCATCTGGATCAGGTCAGGTGCGTTGCGACCAGCGACCTGCGTTGCAAGGCGCGGCCAGTAATCTGACCAGCCGGCAAACTCACCTGCGATATCGAGATCCGGCTTGACCTGCTTGAATGCGGCAATCGCCTTGTTGGTGCGATCTGCACGCTCCTGCGACCCCCACCAGAGCAAGCGAATACGCGCCGCCTGCGCAGATGCCGATCCTCCTCCAATTGTTGCGAGCGAAAGTGCAGCAAGACCCGCGGTCAAAACCGCACGCCTCTGAAGCATCATGGACATTGGCAACTCCTCCCTAATTGACTGCCAAATTGAATGATGTTGGTAAACAGCACTTGCCGTTTTATAACTATCTGGTTACATGGGAACACTGATCAACACTATTGTCAAGCGGCCAATAACGATGGATGAAACCAGCAAAACCGTTTCCGGGGAAACTGCTGATACGGCCAAAAAGAAGCCCCCCAGAAAACCGGCGGCCCAATCGCGCAATCCGGAACGAACGCGTGCCGCTATCCTGGAAGCCGCTCGGCGCGAGGTTGCCGCTAAGGGACTTGCCGGTGCGCGGATCGACGTTGTGGCAAGACGTGCAGGCACCAACAAGCGGATGATCTATCACTACTTCGGTGACAAGGATGCGCTCTATCTGGCCGTGCTGGAGGACGCCTATCAACACATTCGAAACGCCGAACACCGTCTGGATCTCGCCCGCAAACCACCCGTCGACAGTTTGCGGGAATTGGCGCTTTTTACCTGGCACTATTATCTGGACCATCCAGAGTTTTTGAGTATTCTGGCGACAGAAAATATCAATCAGGCCAGATACTTACGTCAATCCGCAACGATTCCCGAAATGCATTCCAATTTTATTTCAGAGCTGAAAGACGTTCTGCGACGCGGGGAGAAAAGCGGCGATTTTCGCGCAGGACTTGATCCGGTCGATGTCTATCTGACGATCGCATCGCTTGGATTTTTTTATCTGTCCAACCGTTTTACGCTATCCACGATTTTCCAGCGGGATCTCGCAGCACCCGCGGAACTCGAACGCTGGGGCCAACATATCGTCAATACGGTGATTGCTGCACTGCGGCCATTTTAAACCGCCTCTTGAAATTACCTAACAAGAACAACCACTCGCATCTTCGCATGTGCGAGATATCGCGGCCGCGGTCATCGCCGGTCGGTTTCATTTGAAGTCCTCGGACAAATTCCATCGCGATTTTTCACATCAAAAACTTCTTGACAGAAACGCTATTTGGCAATCACAAATAACCAATTGGTTACAAATCTCAAACATGGAAGACTGCGCCTTGACGGGAGTGAGGCGCCTCGGGAGGAAGTTTCATGCAGCGTATCGGCGTCATCATGCACGGCATTACCGGCCGGATGGGATACAACCAGCACCTTGTCCGTTCGGTTTTGGCGATCCGCGATCAAGGCGGCGTCACCCTGAAGAATGGCGAGAAAGTTATGCTCGACCCCATTCTGGTTGGACGCAACGGCGATAAAATTGAAGAGATTGCCAAAAAGCACAATGTCGCCCGCTGGACGACAGACATAGATGCGGCATTGGCGAACCCCGATGACACGCTGTTTTTCGATGCCGGTACGACGCAGATGCGCGGCAGCCTGCTGACCAAGGCCATCAGGGCCGGCAAAAACGTCTATTGCGAAAAGCCGATTTCCGACAATACGGAAGAAGCGATTGCGGTTGCCAAACTCGCGGAGAGCGCTGGCATCAAGCACGGCGTGGTGCAGGACAAGCTGTTTCTGCCCGGCCTTCGCAAGCTGGCCATGCTTCGCGACAGTGGCTTCTTCGGCAAAATCCTGTCCGTGCGCGGCGAGTTTGGCTACTGGGTTTTCGAAGGCGACTGGCAACCGGCGCAACGACCCTCCTGGAATTACCGCCAGAAAGATGGCGGCGGGATCATTCTCGATATGCTTTGCCACTGGCGCTACGTGCTGGACAACCTGTTCGGAGAAGTCAAAGCCGTCAGTTGCCTTGGCGCGACCCACATTCCGCAGCGCTTCGATGAGCAGGGCAACGCTTATGTCGCCGATGCCGACGATGCCGCTTACGCCACATTCGAGCTTGAAGGCGGTGTGATCGCGCATATCAACTCGTCCTGGGCGGTGCGCGTTCGACGGGATGATCTCGTGACGTTCCAGGTGGACGGGACCCATGGATCGGCGGTGGCTGGCCTGACAAAATGCTGGACGCAGCACCGCACCAACACACCAAAGCCCGTGTGGAATCCCGATCAGCCACAGACAATCGATTTCTACAAAACATGGCAGGAAGTGCCAGACAACGTGGTCTACGACAACGGTTTCAAGGCACAGTGGGAGATGTTCGTGCGCCATCTCGCCGGTGACGAACCGTGGCCTTATGGGCTGATGGAGGGAGTGAAGGGTGTGCAGCTTGCCGAGCTCGGCCTTCAATCCTGGAAGGAGCGCCGCTGGCTCGACGTTCCATCGATTGTCTGAGGGAGGTTGTCGCGATGACTGAACTCAAACTGCCCAAGGAAGACCGTACGATAGAGGCTTATACCCTCAGCGGTACACCCATTGCTCTTGAAAAACGCAGTGCGGCTGATTTCAACCGCGTTGCCTTTGCCGCAGCTCACGTGGTGGCAGACCCTCTTGCCGATAACGATCCGTGGCTAACGCCAGCAATCGATTGGGATGCCACGTTGCGCTTTCGCCATCGCCTGTGGGACTTGGGCCTCGGGGTGGCGGAAGCGATGGATACCGCCCAGCGCGGCATGGGGCTCGGCTGGCCACAGGCCCAAGAACTGATCTCACGCGCGCTGAAAGAAGCGGCCAGCCGCAAGGATGCGCTGATAGCCTGCGGCGTCGGCACAGATCATCTTGTTGGCACAGCCTTCAACCTCGACCAGATCGTCGAGGCCTATCAGGAACAATTGGATTTCGTCCAAGGCGGAAGTGGTCGCGTTATTCTAATGGCAAGCCGCGCACTTGCCGCCAGTGCAGCATCCCCAGACGATTATCTGGAAACATATTCCCGTGTTCTCGTTCACGCCAATGAAAAGGTCATCATTCACTGGCTCGGTGAAATGTTTGATCCGGCGCTGGAAGGCTACTGGGGCTCGAAAGACCATATGGCAGCCATGGATACCTGCCTGGAAATGCTTGAGGCGAATGCGGACAAGATCGATGGCATCAAGATTTCCCTTCTGTCAAAGGACAAGGAAATCGCTATGCGCCGCCGCCTGCCATCGGGGGTGCGCATGTACACCGGTGATGACTTCAACTATGCGGAACTGATCGCTGGTGACGAACACGGCCATTCGGACGCGCTTCTTGGCATTTTCGACGCCATCGCCCCTGCTGCATCCAAGGCTTTGTCCTGCCTGAAGCAGGGAGCGAATGACGAATTCTACGATGTCCTCGAACCAACAGTTGCCCTGTCTCGCCACATTTTCAAGGCGCCCACACGCTTTTATAAAACGGGTGTGGTGTTTCTGGCCTATCTCAACGGATTGCAAGATCATTTCACGATGATCGGCGGACAGGAAAGCACCCGTTCCACATTGCATTTCGCAGAACTCTTCAGGCTTGTTGATAAGGCCAACGTGCTGGCAGACCCGGAGGATGCAACGCGTCGGATGAAAAGTTTCCTCACGATACGGGGCGTATGTTGAGATGCCCGACGCCCCCAATTTGAAGGTCAAGGACGCCGCCATCTTCGAGCGTCGTCTGACCATGCGCATGCCATTCCGCTTCGGTGCCGCCACCGTGACCGAAGCTGCACAAATCTTTCTTGCGCTGATGATTGAGGATGGACAAGGCCGCACGGCAACCGGGTACGCCGCCGAATTGATGGTGCCGAAATGGTTCGACAAAAACGCAAACCTGAGCAACGCCGATAACGAGCAGCAGTTGAGGCGCTCCGTGCATATGGCAGTGGCCCTTGCAAAAGAGGCGGCACCCGCCACCGCCTATGGTCTTCACGCCGCGCTCGAGCCGCAGCAGCATGAGAGAGCGGCAACGGAAAGTCTCAATGGGCTGATTGCCTCTTTCGGGCTCGCCCTGGTGGACCGCGCCATTCTGGATGGGCTTTGCCGGCTGCATGACCTATCGGTAAACGAAGCGATACAGGCAAACCTGCCGGGCATCGACACATCGACCACCCCTGACCTTAAGGGGTTTAATGTCGCATCTTTTCTAAAGCACATCCAACCGCAAAAGACGATCCATCTTCGCCACACCGTTGGGTATCTCGACCCTTTAACGCCCCAGGAAATGACAGGCCCACGCCGGAATGACGGCTTGCCCGAATGCCTGAGCGAGGAGATCGATAGCTACGGCGTCCAATACTTCAAGCTGAAGGTATCAGGCAAACCGCTTGAGGATACGCAGCGTCTGAAACAGATCGCCGCCGTTCTAGATCGTCTCCCGGACTACAAGGTAACATTGGATGGCAATGAGCAATTTGCAGATGAGCAAGCCGTCATTGAGTTGATGGACAACATCGATGCCGAGCCTTCGCTGGGTCGGCTTCGCAAATCGCTGTTATTCGTCGAGCAACCGATTATCCGAACCGCTGCTCTTTCCCAATCGGTCAAAACGCTGGCCAAACGGGTGGCGTTGGAGATCGATGAGTCTGACGGCACTCAAGATGCCTTTCTGGAGGCCAGACAGCAGGGATATCTCGGCGTTTCGTCCAAATCCTGCAAAGGTTTCTACCGCTCGCTCCTCAACATGATGCGGGTCCAAAAATGGAATGCGGAATCGGAGGGCGGCTATTTCATGTCGGCAGAAGACCTGACGACACAGGCCGGTATTGCCATACAGCAGGACCTCGCATTGGCAGCAATCCTCGGGCTTGGTCACATCGAACGCAATGGACATCATTATGTCGATGGCATGCAGGGAGCCTCTGGCAAGGAAAATGCGCAGTGGCTTTCCGCCCACGGAGATCTTTACAAGGAGCATGCGGGGCGAGCGCGCCTGAACATTGAAAACGGGCGGTTATCGCTCGAAACGGTGCTCGCGGCGAAGGGTCTTGGCGTTGAAAACGGTGCTGCGCACGCGACATTTCACACACTTCACTCAGAGGAGAAGACCAGATGAGCCTTGAAGGTCTCTCGATCAACTTTGCAACGATCAAACAGGGCGGATCGTTTGGTGCAATGGTGGACGCGTGCCTTGCCCATGGCATCACCACGATTTCCCCCTGGCGAGATCAGGTCCATGGTGTTGGCCTTGCAGAGGCTGCTCGTATCGTAGCTCAAAATGGTATCCGTCTCAGCGGCCACTGCAGAGGCGGTTTTTTTCCGGCAGCCGATGAACAAGGTCGGCGCAATGCCATCGAGGATAACAAGCGTGCCGTGGATGAGGCCGCGGCCTTGAAGGCAGACTGCCTCGTTCTTGTCGTCGGTGGATTGCCGCCGGGTTCAAAAGACATTCGCGGTGCACGCCAGATGGTAGAAGATGGCATGGCCGAGCTTTTGCCATACGCCAGACAGGCTGGCATTCCGCTCGCTATCGAACCGTTACATCCGTTTTACGCTGCCGACCGGGCCTGCTTCAACACGTTGAAACAATCACTCGATCTATGCGACAAACTGGGTGCCGGTACCGGCGTTGCGATCGATGTCTATCATGTGTGGTGGGACCCGGAGCTTGAAGAGCAAGTGGTGCGCGCAGGCCAAAAAGGTCAAATCCTTGCACATCATATCTGTGACTGGCTGGTGCCGACCAAGGATCCGCTCAACGATCGCGGCATGATGGGTGACGGTGTCATCGACCTCAAAGGGTTTCGCCGGATGATCGAAAAGGCAGGATTTTTCGGCCCGCAGGAGGTCGAAATTTTTTCATATGACTGGAACGCCCGACCCATCGACGAAGTCCTGTCGACCGTGGTCGAGAGATACAAGACGGTGTGTTAGACTTGAGCTCTCCGTCATCCCCCGGGGGATGACGGAGAAGGGCCTCTGAGCATTAACGCTCCTTGATGACACCGTCAAAGCGGGAATACCAGGGGCTGACGATCATGCCTTTGATATCGCTGCGATAAGCGGCGGTATCCACAACCTCGGAGAACGGCTGAATCGAAAGGACGACGTCGTCCATGTAAGCCTGAATATCCTCATAGGCTTTTGCCTGTTTGGCAGGATCACGCTCCACCAAGGCCTGCTCGATCATCATATTCAGCTTTTCGTCAAAAAAGCTGGTGCGCCACCCCTGATAGTTGGTGAGTTTAGCCTCGTCCGCATTGTTCGGATTATAGGCCATGGCACGCAGATTGTTATCCGGGTGTGGCTGTTGACCACCGCCGCCGCGGCCGACGAGAAGTTCGAATTTACGCTCGCGCATCGCGCCGTAAATCTGGTCACCGGAGCCGCTGATCAACTCGGCCTGAATGCCCGCCTGCCCCAATGTATTCTGAATTGCCGTCGCCGCCTTCATGAAAGGGTCTTCGGAAAGCACGCGTAGTGTCGTTTTGAAGCCGTTGGGGTAGCCAGCCTCGGCCAGCAATGCCTTTGCTTTCGCCACATCCAGCTTGAAGCCTTCATCCGGCAAAGAACCGAGAACACCGGAACTGATAGGACGCTGGTGGAGCTTGCCGTAATAGGGCATGACGGCCTTGTCCAAACCTTCGTAATCGATGAGGTAACGAAGCGCCTCACGGACTTTCTTGTTGGCAAAGCGTTCGTCCTTCATGGAGACGCCAAGGTAGTAGAAGCCTGAGCCTGGAGTGGACTCGATGGTGATTTCCTTGTCAGCCTCAAGCGACTTCAAATCCGGCGCCTGCAAGGAATAGGCGACATCTATGTCACCCTTTTTCAGCATCAACCGTTGCGATTGTGATTCCGGCAGATGGCGCATCAACACGCGCTTCATGGCAGGCTTTTCACCCCAGTAATCGTCGTTGCGGGTGAGAATGATGAATTCATTCGACTTCCACTGCCCCAACTTGAAGGGACCGGAGCCTGCAGAATTCAAGGTCAGCCATGCGGCCCCGAGATCTCCATCCTTTTCGTTTTCGATTGCGGTCTTGCTATCGATGATGGAGCCGGGACCGTTTTGGCCAAGGATCATCAGCAGCAGGTTCGGGTCGTCAGGTTTGGGCAGGTTTATGACGAAGGTATAGTCATCTTCTGCAACGAAGAGCTTATCCGACTGGTCTACCTTATAACCTCTGGTCTTGAGGAAGGATGATTGCGCCAGGTTGCGTGACAGCACCCGCTTGAGGCTCCAGGCAACATCTTGCGCCGTCACAGGATTGCCGGACGCGAACTTGGCATCCTTGCGAAGGTGAAAGCGGATGGAATTGCGATCTTCGGCCACGTCCCAACGCTCAGCCAGACGTGGCTGAATGCTACGGTCTTTTTCGGAAAGAGTGACAAGCGTGTCGTAGACATTGTTCAAGACCTGCACGGTCTCGCGCCCGGTGATGGCCGCAGGGTCCAGGGTCAGAATGTTGTTCATCGTCGTTGCAACGACGAGCTGGTCTTTCGGGGTTTGCGCCCAAGCGTTGAGCGGAATAGCGCCTATCAACAAGGCCCCAAGCGCTACGGTTGTCAAAAACTGTCTCATATTTCCTCCCAAAAAGCCGCGTTTAGGACACGGCACTCAATTCATGCCCCACCGCACTCCTCTGCGGCGAAACCAGTCAGCGAAGAAGGGCACGGACCGGCGCTGCCAAGGCCCGACCTATCTTCGCGGTTTCTTCAGCATTCAAATGAACGCCATCAACGGATGAGGCCTTCGACACTGTTCCGGCGTCGAAAAATGCACAGCCTGCCTCTTGCGCCAGCGTCTGATACAGCGGTGCGAGACGCTCGGACTCTCCAATTCTGCGCCCAGCCGCTGGTTTACCAAAAGCGCCTTCGACGCAGGGCGGCGGTGCACCGATGAGCAACTGTGGGATGGCGGTGCGTGGTTTATAGGGAAACGTCTCAACAATCTGCGCGAGGCGACGCATGCCAGATAAGGCAGTTTCAGCCTGACCGCCAAAGACGGGTTTGAGATCGTTCGTTCCCAGCATGATGATGACAAGATCAAGTGGCATGTGGCTGCCTAACGCAACTTCCAGCGCTTTCGCACCGTTGCGGCAGGATGGACCGGTATGGTCATCGTAACAGGTGGTCCGTCCGCCCAAGCCTTCAGCAAGAACCTTTGCTTCACCACCGAGTTCGGCCTCCAGAACGTCCGGCCAGCGAAATTGTGGTGGATGGCGCAAACCCGTCGCCGGGTCCGCACCCCAAGTCAGACTGTCGCCAAAAGCAAGAATTGTTTTCATCGCAACTTACCTCACGCGGTTGTTTTCGATGAAATCAAAATCAATATCCTCGCCCAAACCCGGACGATCCGGCACATGCACAAAACCTTCCGCATCCATGGGATCAGAGAGCGTTTTCAGATAATCGAAACCGTCATCGTATTCGAGAAATGGGTGCAGCAATCCGCGCTCATACCAACGGCAGTTCTTTGTCGCTGCCACGACATGCAGGTTCATGGCAGTGTTGCCGTGCACTTCGCACTCCACGCCAAAAGCTTCGGCCAGATGCATGGTCTTCAACGCGGGCGTAATGCCGCCAACATCGTTGACGCCGGTTCGCAGGATGTCGCATGCACCGGCTTTCAGCCATTCAGCCCGATGCCAATGTTTGCCAGCGGCGCTTTCAGGCCCGACGACCGGAATATCGAGATTATCCGCAAGCCATTTATAGGACGACATGGATTGCTCATCCATAGGCTCTTCGATCCAGTCGAAATCAAGCTTTTCCAAACCGCGGCCCAGCGCCAATGCATCTGTGCGGGAATACCAGTGAAAGGCATCGATCATCAGGTGAATATCCGGACCCACTGCTTCTCGGACGGCAGCACAAGCTTTCAGGTCCATCCTGACATCCGGCGCCCAACTGACAGGTGGCATCCAAGTGTGAAGCTTGATGCCCTTGTAGCCGCGCTTCACCAGCGTTTCAGCAAACCGACCGTAATCTTCTGGCGTCGCCAAGCCGCCTTCGAGTTCATCACCACACATAATGGAACCATAGGCACGAACTTTGTCCCGGTACCCACCGATCAACTTGTATACAGGTTGCGCGAGGGAACGTCCGGCCAGATCCCACAGTGCGCAGTCTACGACAGCAAGCGTGCGGTCGGTCAGTTGCGCCGCAGAGCCCCGTTGCCAGTGCGCCAGATCTTGCCACAGACGTTCACGATCCCGATGATCCTCGCCAATCAGGACTTTCTTGACGAATTTTTCGATGACATGCGGTCGCACGATTTCCGGCGCCGTAAAGGAATGACCCTCATGTCCGTCTTCTGTGCGGATTGTCAGCATTGCCTGTTCGACCTGATGGGCGGGGCCGGGATGAGCATGTCCGGCGCTATCGGAATGCCGACGAGTCGTTGTCTTGAACACCCGCACTTCAACGTCGGTAATAATCATCTGTCCTCCCGATACAGCCCGGCGGCCATGGCATCTTGCACTTCATCCTATTAGACAGATAATCAGATATTTGTCAAACATGTATGACATGTTGTTTGTTTTTGACAACGGTCCGTCTCCCTCTATAAAATCTGCACTTTCCAGTTTTGCGTCCGCTGATAATCGGTTACCTAGGGATACACGCCCTTCCAGCCCGCACAAAAACTGAGCCTTGAATGCCTCCCCAATCAGTCGGTTACCTCTACGCACTTGCGGCTTTCACGATTTTTGCCGCGCAGGATGGCATTTCAAAACATCTCGGCTCCGCTTACCCACCCGTTTTTGTAGCGATGGTACGCTACTGGGCCTTCGCAGTTTTCGTCGTGATTCTCGCGCTGAAGGCGAACGGCGGTATCCGCCAGACCGTGTCCACAAACCGCTTTTGGCTCCAGGCCAGCCGTGGAGTCATTCTCGCCGTACAGATCGTGCTCTCCATCATCTCGTTCTCGATTGTCGGGCTAGCCCACACACATTCGATTCTGGCGTCCACACCCCTTATCGTTGCAGCTTTATCCGTGCCTATTTTGAGTGAGAAAGTGGGATGGCGGCGCTGGTCGGCCATTCTTGTCGGCTTTGTCGGCGTTCTCATCATTTTGAAGCCAGATGAGAACGGCTTCGATCCGACGCTGATCATCACATTTGCCGCTGCGGTTCTGCTTGGCCTCTACGGTGTGTTGACGCGGCTTGCCAGCCGCACCGATACCGCCATGACGAGCTTTTTTTACACCGGTGTCCCCGGCGCTTTTGCCTTGACGCTGGTTGGTCCGTTTTTCTGGGTCAATATGGCACCCGCCGACGGGGTCTGGATGCTGGCGCTATGCATAACCGGCATGAGCGGCCACTATCTGCTCATCCGCGCCTTTGAGCTGGCGGATGCAGCATCCGTTCAGCCATTCTCCTATTACCAACTGGTGCTGGTCTCCATCATTGGCATCAGCCTGTTCGGAGAAATCCTCAGCGTCCACATGGTCATCGGCGCCACGATCGTTGTCGCAGCGGGTCTGTTCACGATATGGCGCGAACAGAGGGTTGCGCGAAAAGCGCGGCGGGAACGGCTATAAGGCGACGTCCAGTGCAGATGCGGCCGGCATCGACGCTTTGGACCGCAACAACATGCCATAGAGATCGCGGGGCTCATCAGGATCGGCCAGCAGGTCCAGCCGGTCGTAAAGTCCGGTGGCCGCCAGTTTCGACCTGACATAGCGTAGCGCCGAGAAATCTTCGATGGCGAAGCCAACACTGTCGAAGAGCGTGATCTGGCGATCCGTTTTTCGCCCGGGGGCAAGACCGGCCATCACCTGCCAAAGTTCTGTGACAGGATGATCGGCAGCCAGTTGCTGAATCTCCCCTTCGATGCGGGTTTGCATCGGATACTCCACGAAAATGTCAGACCGTAGCAGAATGTCCTTGTGCAATTCGGTCTTGCCGGGGCAATCCCCGCCGACGGCATTTATGTGGACGCCCGGACCGACCATGTTGTCAGTCACGATCGTCGCATATTGTTTATCGGCTGTAACAGTGGTGATAATGTCAGCACCCTCGACCGCTTCTTCTGCAGTTTTGCAGATCGAGATGGAGAACCCCTGCCCTTGCAGATTGCGCTGACATTTCAGGCTTGCAGCGGGATCGATATCGTAGAGACGAAGCTGATCTACTCCCAAAATGGCCTTGAAAGCGCGCGCCTGAAACTCGCTTTGTGCCCCGTTACCGATGATGGCCATCGATTTTGAGTCCGCACGGGCAAGATGCTTTGCCGCGACCGCTGATGTCGCTGCTGTGCGCAAAGCGGTCAGGATCGTCATCTCCGACAGCAACATGGGATAGCCATTGCCGACATCCGACAGCACGCCGAAAGCGGTGACGGTCTGGCGGCCCTGTCTGGTGTTGCTTGGATGACCGTTGACGTACTTGAAGCCGTAAAGCTTGCCGTCACTCGTCGGCATCAATTCTATGACACCTTCTTCGGAGTGAGAGGCAATGCGGGGAGTTTTGTCGAATGTTTCCCAGCGCAGAAAATCCTCTTCGATGACGTCTGCCAATTCACGCAGAAACGTATCGATACCCACTTTGAGAACGAGTTTCATCATGTGGTCGACACTGATGAAAGGAACGATGTTGATATCCGGTATGGCGTTCATGACGGCATCCTCCCTCATCCTGCTCTCGTGGGCCGGTCCATCACCCGCTTGCCCATCAGGCTTGCGGTCAGGTCCACCATCAAACGCGCCGTTCTGCCGCGTTCATCAAGGAATGGATTGAGTTCGACGAGGTCGAGACTGGAGACCAGCCCGCTGTCGCACAGCATTTCCATGACCAGATGCGCCTCACGAAAGGTCGCACCGCCGGGCACGGTGGTCCCCACGGCAGGCGCAATGGATGGGTCGAGAAAATCCACGTCGAGACTGATATGCAAAAGACCGTTTGCAGCTGCAACACGCTCGAGAAAAGCCCGTAGCAGAACGGCAACCCCGTGCTCGTCGATCATTCGCATATCATGAATGGTGACACCGGTCTCCTTGAGCGCTGAACTTTCTGCAGGATCGACGCTGCGAATTCCAATCATGCAGATGTTCGCTGGATCGACAGGATTTTCGACCGGAGGGAAATAACCCTCAAAACCCTTGCGACCGCTATAATATGCTACAGGCGTCCCGTGCAGATTGCCGCTGCGAGTAGTTTCCAGCGTGTGGTAGTCCGTGTGTGCGTCCAGCCACAACACGAACAGGGGGCGGTCAAGCTCTGCTGCACGTCGCGCCACACCGGTGACGCTACCCGCCGAAATGGCATGATCACCGCCTAGAAATATCGGCATCGCATTGTGGCTCTCGCGATAGGCAACTTCCGCCAGCGCCTCGGTCCAGGCAACCGTTTCCGACAAATGATGAACCGCAGGGTTGGGATGGGCGAAATCACGAAGCGGCGCAGGCGTTATATTGCCGACGTCGATGACCGAGTGCCCCAAATCTTCGAGCGATGATTTCAAGCCCGCGATACGAAGCGCGCTTGGGCCCATCTCGCAGCCCAGTTGCCCGGCACCGATCTGTAGCGGCACCCCGATAAGCCTGCAATCCATAAGCGTCTCCCATCCAATGCAAGATGAGAATTGAAACATTGGGATGCGGCAGATTGAACGATAAAGATTGGCAAAACAGAATTATTATCTTATCGTTTTGGCAAATCGTTTTATCAAAATGGTAAATCATGGATAGTCTGGATGAAAAGCTGATTACGCTTCTGCGCCACAATGGCCGTCGCAGCATCTCGGATCTCGCACTTGAAACAGCAACGTCGCGCGCCACTGTGCGCGCCCGCATCGAACGTCTCGAGGCGAGCGGCACAATTATTGGCTACACCGTCATATTGCGTGCCGATGCGGTGGAGGAAGCCGTTCGCGGCATTATGATGATCGAAATCGAAGGCCATGTTACGGATAAGGTCATTCGTACATTGGGTGGATTTCCCGAAATCTCGGAAATCCACTCCACCAATGGTCGCTGGGATCTGATCGTGGAACTCAGCGCATCGACGTTGGGCAATTTCGATTCCGTTTTGCGGCGGATTCGCCTCGTTCCGGGTATTACGGGGAGCGAAACCAGCCTGCTTCTCTCGA
The DNA here is from genome assembly GCA_900472925.1 of Hyphomicrobiales bacterium. Classification (GTDB taxonomy): domain Bacteria; phylum Pseudomonadota; class Alphaproteobacteria; order Rhizobiales; family Rhizobiaceae; genus Agrobacterium. Next base: position 245,942 of record UCJU01000004.1, on the reverse strand, counting down.
CATCCCGCTCCACGAAAGCCCGACTCTGAGAAGGCAGAAACAAATTCGCACCCAATCGAGGCGCTTCTCCGCAGCTTAAGCGATGCGACACCCTTCCCGCCAGACGCCCGCGATCAAAGGAGGCATCCCGTGGTTAGCGCGAACTCTGACGAGATCGGCTCTGCGCCCTATTTCGATACGCCCGCGATCAAAAAGTTTCGCAGCGTCAGCCGGATTTGCCGAAATCAATCGAATTGCGTGCGGCAGGTCGATGACCTCCCTGTCTGACAACAGAAAGGCGGCTTGTAGCAGGCTGAAGGGCACATAGTCGGACGACAATATGTCCAGCGCACCCTTTTCCAAAAGTTCCAGCGCCGAGACATTGCCGGAATGAGAGCCGCCACGCACGACATTGGGCGCTCCCATCAGCACCCGCATGCCAGCGTCTCGTGAAAGCTGCGCTGCCGACACCGTTGTCGGAAACTCCGCAAGCGAAATCCCAAGCTCTATTCCTTCTGCCACATGCTCGGCAGTGGCGTCGTCATGCGAGGCGATGGATATGCCAGCGGAATGGCAGCGCTCGGCGATAAGACGCCGGTGTTTTGCGGAGTAGGCATCAGACTGCGCAATGCGCCTTTCACTAAAGGCGGCGAAATCCGCATCAGACAGCTTTTTCTTGCCCTGATAGTAGATACGGTATGCTTCCAGACTGACGAACTGCCGCTGACCGGGAGCGTGATCCATCAAGGACGCAAGCCTGACCCGATCATTGCTTTTCATTTCATCAAAATGCTCCACGGCGTCGGGCATGGATACCTCGCAGCGAAGGTGAATGAAATGTTCAGCGCGTAAACGGTTTGCCGCAGTTGCGGCTGAAATCGTTCGCGCGATGGCCGACATTTCATCCGAACCAAGCTCGGTATCGCCGTCCATTCCAACCCTGACCGCATCGAACACCGTTGTGATGCCAGCCGTCGCGACCTGCCCGTCATGGGCCTGAAGCGCGGCGTGCATATTCCAATGTACTTTCGGGCGAGGCAATAAATGGGTTTCAAGGTGATCGGTGTGCAACTCCACGCAGCCGGGAATGATATAATCGCCGTCCATATCTAATCCAGAGGACGATTGTCCCGGCGCGATATCCGCTATCTTTCCATCGCGAACGACCAATGTGCCTGTGATGATCTCTTCGTGAAGAACGATTGCGCAATTGGTGAAAACGAGTTCTTTTTGCATGGGAAACATTCAGTTTGTTACGCCGTCGAGGACGGCCCTGGAGATAGAATAGTTGGCCTGTTATCGGCCTGACGCGGTTATATGACGATCTTGCGCAGTTGCTGCGAGATGAGGTCCATGAGCGTCACCGTCAAGACAACGATGATGATGATGGCGGAGGCCTGCGGATAATAGAAACCGCGGATCGTTTCGAAAAGAACCTGACCGATACCACCCGCTCCGATCAATCCCAAAACGGTGGCGGAGCGGATATTGGATTCCAGACGATAAAGCGAAAATGAAATCCAGAGCGGCAGAACCTGCGGTATGACACCGAATATGACCTGTTGAATGCGCGAGGCGCCAGTCGTGCGGATCGCCTCGACGGGACGTGGATCGATGGCCTCCACCGCCTCGGAAAACAGTTTTGCCAGAATGCCGGTGGTATGAATGAACAACGCCATGACGCCAGCAAAAGGCCCAAGACCGACAGCAACCACGAAGAGCACGGCGAAGACGATTTCATGGATCGCTCGAAACATGTCCATAAGGCGTCGAATGGGTTGGTTGATCCACCAGGGCGCCATGTTGTGGGCAGACAGGATGCCAAACGGTATCGACAAAAGCACGGCGAGGAAGGTTCCCCATATCGCGATCTGGACCGTGACGATCATCTCTTCGAGATAATATTGCCAGGTGGTGAAGTCAGGCTTCAGGAAGTCCTTGGCATAGGCAGCCATATTGCCGCCATCTGTAAAAAGATAGGTCCATCGGCTCATTTCAGCCGGACCCCAGCTGATGACCAGCGCTGCCAGAACGACCAGTGTCAGCAAACCATTGCGCAGACTGCCTTGCTGCCTGGCGTGAGCGAAAAGGATGTTTTTATTCTGTACGGATGTTTCGCTCATGATCTTCAACCCGGTGATGGAGAAGGGCGGATCCGACAGACCCGCCCGTAGGATTTCAGGACGATCAGGTCTTGGACGCTGTGGCGAGTTCAGCTTCGAACTTGCTCTTCTTTTCCGTCAGATCCTTGATCTTGGCGGCCTTGGCTTCGGCAGACAGGGATGTGTCGGCCTGCACCTGAGAAATCGACTTCGACGTTTCCATCACGCGAACCGGCAAAAGCTGTTTGTCGGTGGAGGCGCGGAAAGGAGCCCATTTCAGACCGGCAAGGATCTTCTTTTCCTCGGCGACATTGCCCGTGGATTTATCGGTACCGTAGGTGAGGAAGAAGTCGCGCAGCTTGGTCTTTGCTTCCTCGGGCAGATCCTTGCGCCAGACGATCGGATCGGAAGGGATCAAAGGCGAACGCCAGATTTCGCGGATATTGGCATAGGCATCTGGCTTGTTCTGCTTGATCAGAGCCATGTTTTCAGTGTTGTTGGCGGCGGCGTCCAGCTGCTTGTTGGCAACAGCCATGGCATTGGTTTCGTGGTTGGCGTTGGTCACATTCTTGAAGCAAGACTTGGGATCGATGCCGCGTGCACCGAAGACGAACGTCATCGGCACGAGGTAGCCGGATGTGGAGTTTGGATCGCCGAGACCGAAATTGATCGACTTGTCGCACTTCAGGACGTCGTCGATCGTCTGGATCGACGAGTCCTTCGGAACGATGACAACCGACCAATAGCCCGGCTCACCGCCAACTGGCACGCTCTGTACGAAGACTTCACCATTGGCGCGGTCCACGGCTTCCATGGCGGACTTGTTGCCGTACCACGCAATCTGCACCTTGTTGAAGCGCATGCCTTCAATGACGCCTGCGTAGTCGGAGGCAAAGAATGCCTTCACGTCCAGACCGGTCTTTTTCGTCATGTCGGCAAGAAAGGGGTCCCAGATCGTCTTCAGGTTCTGTTGTGACTCGGTCGAGATAATGCCGAAGTTGATCGTGTCCTGCGCGAAGGCAGCCGACGTCATTGTAAAGGCGATAGACATCGCCGCCATGCTTTTCAGTATCGCGTTCATAGGAAGTCTCCGATGACAAGGGAAAGTCAGACGGTTGTCAAAACCGGCTGACGGTTGGGCATTACCGCGACGGGCGCGGGTGTGGATTGCTCCGCCGGGGCTTCCGGCAGGACCAGTTCTTCCGAAGCAGAACCATAGAGCTCGGCCAGAAATGCGTTGGAAAGGGAGGTCGAAGGGCCATCGAACACAACTGCGCCGTTGCGCATGGCGATGGTTCGCTTGCAGTATCGACGCGCATATTCGACCTGATGCAACGACACCAGCACCGTGATCCTGTCTTGCGTGTTGATATCCGCCAGCACATCCATCACCCGGCGTGCGGAAGACGGATCCAGCGCTGAAATAGGTTCGTCTGCAATCAGGATTTCCGCTCCCTGCACCAGCGTGCGGGCGATAGCGGCGCGCTGCTGTTGGCCGCCCGAAAGGGTCGATGAGCGCTGCACGGCAACCTGCGGAATGCCGACGCGGGCAAGAGCTGCACGGGCGGCATCTTTTTCCGCGGCATTGAACAGACCGAGTGTTCCGCGCCAACGAGGCACGCGACCCAGAAGGCCGATGAGCACATTGGTCAGCACAGAGAGCCGACCGACGAGATTGAACTGTTGGAAAAGAACGGACACGGCTCCACGCTTGACATAGCCGGTCAAGCGTCCGTCTTTTTGCGACACCGTATCGAGGATTTCCACCCGCCCGCTCCGGCCATCACCCGTTTCGAGACCGACGATGTGCCGGATCAACGTACTCTTGCCGGAACCGGACGCACCGATCAGCGCAACCATCTCGCCGCGTTCGAGCGTCAGGTTAACGCAGTCGAGGGCGCGTGTATTCCCGTATGTCTTCGAAAGATTGGACACGGTAAGCGCGGTCATTTCTTGCTCCTGATGCCGGTCGGTTCGAAGGACATTGGACGGCTTTCGATGATCGTACGGTGACGATTGGGTGAAGTTTTTGTGTCAGTCACAATAACGGTCGAGAAACTCTTCCGCCGACATGTTGCGGAAGTCCTTCAGCGCCTCGAAAAGCTGGTCGTGCGGCCAGTCCCACCAGGCCAGTCGATCCATCCGCTCACCGACTGAGGCTGTGAACCTCTCCCTGATGATGCGTGCCGGAACGCCACCGACGATCGTGTAAGGGCTGACATCGCGTGAAACGACCGCGCCTGCCCCGACGACCGCCCCGTTTCCTATCTGGACACCTGGGAGAAGGGTTGCACCATGACCAATCCAGACATCATGACCGATGACCACCCGCTTGGAACGGCGCGCGGCAAAGAATTCCGCTTCGTCGCCCGCACCCGGCCAGTAGTCTCCGGCGCGGTAGGTGAAGTGATGCAGGCTGGCACGGTCCATCGGGTGATGGGTGGCATTTATACGCACGCTGGCGGCGATATTCGCGAACTTTCCAATCGTCGCACACCACACCTGGCCGCCGCGTTCGATATAGGAATAGTCGCCCATTTCTGTTTCCGAGATATGGCAGCCCGCAGCAATTTCCGTGTAACGTCCAAGAACGCAATCGGTAACCTCGGCAGTGGCGTGGATAAGCGGGGCTATAGACAGCTTCGTCATGCCGCAGTCTTTCTTGCTGAGAAGTCAGAAATATCGAGCATCCGCGTGGCAACGGCATCGCGAACCGGGAGATCGTGGAAAATGCCAAGGATGGCGATGCCCTTTGCCAGCTTCTCTTTCATCATCGCCACGACCACATCGCGGTTTTCGGCATCGAGCGAGGCGGTCGGCTCATCGAGCAACAGGATCGGATGATCCGTGATGAAGCCCCTGGCAATGTTGACCCGCTGTTTTTCACCGCCCGAGAATGTGGCTGGCGGCAAACCAAAAAGAGCCTGAGGCAAGTTCAGCCTTGTGAGCAAGGCCGCTGCGCGGACGACAGCCTCCTCCCTGCTCACGCCACGCGCTGTCAGGGGTTCAGCGACAATATCCAGTGCCGAGACGCGCGGAACAGCTCGTAGAAACTGGCTGACATATCCAATGCAGTTGTGGCGCAGCTCCAGAATGAGCCTCGGATCGCCAGCGCCAAGATCATGCATCGCACCGGATTTGGTGTCGCGAACAAGTATCCTGCCCTTATCTATCGCGTAGTTGCCGTACACCATGCGCAGGATCGAAGACTTGCCGACGCCTGATGGGCCTGCGAGCACCACGCATTCGCCGCGATGCAGATCGAACCCGACATTTCGCACGACCGGCAACACGACCCCATCGCGCAGATGCATTGTGAATGACTTCGCAACATCGCTGACGGAGAGAAGAACTGTTTCAGCAAGTGGCGTGGATGTAGGAACAAGCGTCATTTCAGCTCTCCGGGATCGAAGCGACAAGAAGCTGGGTATAGGCATGCTCAGGATCGTCCAGCACCCGGTCGGTCAGCCCCTGCTCCACGATCCGCCCACTCTTCATGACTATCATTCGTTGCGACAGCAGACGCGCGACAGCGAGATCATGGGTTACGATGACGACTGACAGACCCAGATCGTTGACGAGATTTCGCAACAGGTCCAGCACGCGCGCCTGTACAGAAACATCAAGGCCACCGGTCGGTTCGTCCATGAAGATCAAACGTGGATGCGTGACGAGATTGCGGGCGATCTGCAGGCGTTGGCGCATGCCGCCGGAAAAGGCCACCGGCTGATCGTCGATGCGATCCATTGCAATCTCGACGCGTGACAACCACTCACCAGCCGTGCGGCGGATATCACCATAATGGCGCTCGCCGACCGCCATCAGCCGCTCACCGACATTGGCACCAGCAGATACACGCATGCGCAGGCCATCGGCCGGGTTTTGGTGAACGAAACCCCAGTCAGTGCGCATCAGAAACCGGCGTTCCGCTTCGGAAAGATCGGCCAGATCTGGAAACCGGCCATCGCGCATACGGTATTTAACGCTGCCGCTGGAGCGTTCGAGACGGGCCGATATACAGTTGAGGAGTGTGGTTTTGCCCGAGCCGGATTCACCGACGATCGCAACGACCTCACCCGGCCAGACATCGAAAGAAACATCCGTGCAACCGACGAAATCTCCGTAGCGCCGCTCCAGATTTTGAACGGAAAGAATAGGCCCTGTCATTGCTGATCTCCCGACGCAAGTTGGGGCAAGCCGGGACCGCGATGGCCATCCGCCTGGCGGGTTTCGCAGTGGTCCGTATCGGAGCAGACGAACATTCGGCCACCGCGATCGTCCGTTACCACTTCATCGAGATAGACACCTTCGGCGTTGCAAAGCGCGCAGGACGAGGTGAAGCGCTGGATGGCGAAGGGGTGATCCTCGAAATCGAGGCTGACGACCTCGGTGAAAGGCGGCAGCGCATAGATGCGCTTTTCACGCCCTGCCCCGAACAGTTGAAGCGCTGGCGAATTGTGCATTTTCGGATTATCGAATTTCGGGATCGGTGACGGGTCCATGACGTAGCGACCCTCAACCTTCACCGGATACGCGTAGGTCGTGGCGATGTGACCGTGCTGGGCGATGTCTTCATAGAGCTTGACGTGAACAAGTCCGTATTCCTCAAGCCCATGCATGACGCGGGTTTCAGTCTCGCGCGGTTCCAGAAAGCGTAGTGGTTCAGGGATTGGAACCTGATAGACGATTGTCTGGCCTGCCCGCAAAGGTGTTTCAGGAATGCGGTGACGCGTCTGGATAACCGTTGCCTCAGTCGTCTTCGTCGTCGTGGCAACGCCTGCCGTCTTGGCGAAGAAAGAGCGGATGGACACGGCGTTGGTAGTGTCATCGGCACCCTGGTCTATGACTTTAAGTACATCGTCTGGACCGAGGATCGCCGCCGTGACCTGCACGCCGCCTGTCCCCCAGCCATACGGCATCGGCATTTCCCGAGACGCAAACGGAACCTGATAACCGGGAATGGCAATCGCCTTCAAAATGGCGCGGCGGATCATCCGTTTGGTCTGCTCATCCAGATAAGCAAAATTGTAGCTTGGGAGGTTCATTCTGCGGCCTCCTTGGTCGCCAGCAGTTCTTCGTTTTCACGCCGAAGCATGCGCAACAAACCGAGTTCCGCCTGAAAATCCACGTAATGCGGTAGCTTCAGATGCTCGACAAAGCCGGTCGCTTCCACATTGTCACAATGGGCAAGGACGAATTCCTCGTCCTGTGCCGGCGCGGTCCGCTGCTCGTTGAACTCGTCGGCGCGAAGAGCACGGTCAACGAGACTGACCGCCATGGCCTTTCGCTCGGATTGGCCAAAAACGAGACCATATCCACGTGTGAACCGAGGCCCTTCTTCACCCTTTCCTTTAAACTGTGACACCATCTGGCATTCCGTCACGCGTATCGAGCCGATCGATACCGCGAAACCGAGTTCCGGTATGTCGACTTCAACGTCCACCATCCCGATGCGGACTTCACCGACGAAGGGATGGGTGCGGCCATAACCGCGCTGGGTGGAGTAAGCGAGCGATAGCAGAAAGCCTTCATCTCCCCGCGCAAGCCCCTGCAACCTCAAGTCCCGGTCCACCGGAAAGGACGTTGGATCACGCGTGAGGTCGGCGGGCTCCCTGTCAGAAGCGACATCAGGCTCGATCAGGCCTTCGTCGTTCAAGATATCGGTCACTCTCGGAAACGATCCTGCGGCATCCAACGGGCGTCGAGCGGGGTGGGCCACCGGCTCATCACCAGCCATGTCAGGATCGATCAGTCTATGGGTGTAATCGAAAGTCGGGCCAAGCAGCTGGCCGCCAGGGATGTCCTTATAGGTTGCCGAAACGCGCCGCTCGATCCGCATGGCATCAGTGGCAACCGGCAGCGAATAACCAAAGCGTGGCAATGTCGTCCGGTAAGCCCGGAGAAGAAAAATTGCTTCTATGAGATCGCCACGTGACTGGCGAACACACATGGCGGCCAATTGTGGGTCGTAAAGCGAACCCTCAGCCATGACACGGTCGACACCGAGCGCCAGTTGCTCGGCAATCTGATCGAGCGTTAACGCCGGGACCGTGCGATCTCCGCGCCGACGATCAGCAAGCAGCTTATGTGCCTTATCGATTGCTGCTTCACCGCCCTTTACAGCCACATACATGGGTTAAACCTCCTTTATGCGTGTCGTTCGCGGCAAGGCGATTGCCTCGGCACCACAGACGAGAACGATGTCGAAACCCAAAGGGTAAAGAGCCGCGTTGGCCGCCATCGCGACTACAAAGCCGTCCGGCAAACCGGTGGGCGAAATGATCCTTGATGCTTCGATGCCGGGGCCGGTCAAGTCGAGTGACGCGCCACCGTCCATTGAACGGACCGGCAGAATGAGGGTCGCGGAACGATCCGGGTATTCCATCGTGCCACGTGCAAACTCGGACCATCCCGCGACATCCGTCGCTTCAGAAAGAAGCAAAAAGCTTGCCTTTTCCGGCTCCGGCACAACAGGCGCGCCGCTGTGGAAAGTTAGCCATGCCGCAGCATCCTGCATTCTTTCCGAGTTCTCGAACCATACCGGCGTGGCATAGTCTGCGAGTGTGAGAAGAATTGCCGAAGCGGCAGCGCAAAGCGGTGCAGGACCGAGCGCCCACTCACCCAGTGAGGCAATCGTTCCAGGCATCGAGAAAGCGTGCATGACGGATTGAAAAACATCTTGCGAAGCGAAGACCGGATCGGCAAAGCCGCCATCGAAGGTCACAGTGTTCATCAGTCTTCTCCTCTTGCAACCGTGAAGAAGTCCACCTTCGTTGCTTCTGTTTCTTCAGCTTGGCGAAGTTTTTCGTCTTCCATGAAAGTCAAGGCAGGACGTACAATGTCGGCGTCGATGCGGGCGGCCCAATCCGGTCGTTGCCTCAGAGCATCCAGATGAGCCACGATTTGCGCCTTGCGCTGATCTCGCCCGAGAACAATCGAATGCCCGACCTCACCTGTCGCGAGCTTCACAGTGGCGCGGGTGACGCTGGCTTCGCCGAGGTTAAACGCCGCGCCGCCACCACCAACTTTGCCACGAACCATGATGGTGCCAATTTCCGGTCCACGCACCGGCGTCGCTTGCGGTAGATCGGCACCCAGCAAGCTGTAGCTTTGCGAAAGGATGTCGACCGGTGTCCCGGCAAGAATATCCAGCGCCTGCTTTCGATCGAACATGTCCACCATCTTTGTCGCCACAACCCAAGAAAATTAATATTTGTCTATTTGTATAGACAAATGCTCTTATTTGTTTATACATCACCAATCGTGACGAGGGAATGACAACGGGAACGACGACGAAAAATGAATGCAAGTGACGATGGAATATCCCGGTGGCGCAGAGTGGCAGATGGCATTCGCAGCGCGATCGCAGAGGGAAAAATGGGTGATCAATTGCCTCCAGAGACCGAACTTGCCACACAGTTTGGTGTCAACAGACACACCGTCCGGCGGGCAATATCGGTTCTTTCCGCCGACGGACTCCTACGCGCCGAGCGCGGGCGCGGCACGTTCGTCAATGCCGCCCAGACGCGCGTGGTCTATCCCATCGGGGACAGACCCAGATTTTCCGAAAACATGATGCGCCAGTCGCTTGCGCCGTCCGGGCGTCTTATTCATGCGGAGATTGTTGGCGCTGACGCGGCGCAAGCGAGGCTTTTATCATGCAGTCCCGGCTCACCGCTGCACCGCGTCGAACACCTTGCCGTTGCAAATGGCGCGCCGATGTCCCGGTCCGTTTCTTTGTTTTCCGCCGATCGCTTTCCCGGTATCATTGCCGCCTACGCGGAAACCGGATCGATCACCAAAGCGCTGAAACTCGAAGGTCTCGCAGATTATCGCCGTAAAGAAACAAGACTGACCGCAGAGCGGGTCTCGTCTCGCGACGTCGAACTTCTCACTTGCGCGCCTGATAGCATCGTTCTCGTCAGCCAAGCCATAGACGTCGATATGGAGAGCAGTCCCATCCAAAGTATCGTCACGCGATTTCTCGCCGACCGGATGGAACTCGTTTTTACGAATAACAACCCAGATGTGTGAGACCTGCAAAAAGAGCGCACCGATGGTGATTTAGAAGGAACTGATCGTTCAATCGCTTGTTAGCGAAGGGAAACATCCCTGCCAGCATAACGATTGGAAGTACAATGTCTGATACAAACCGCCCGACGCCACCTTATTCCGCACAACAGCAACAGCCACCTGGCACAACGACCCAGATGAACCCCGCTCCTGACCATGGTGAGCATTCCTACCAGGGAAATGGCCGATTGTCGGGAAAGGTAGCGCTGATCACCGGCGCCGATTCCGGTATCGGAAAAGCGGTCGCGATCGCCTTCGCAAGAGAAGGGGCCGACATTGTCATTTCTTATCTCAACGAAGATGAAGATGCCAAAGATACGGCAAAGTGGGTCGAAGAGGCCGGTCGCAAAGCAATCCTCGTCCCCGGCGACATCAAGTCTGAAGAGCACTGCAGATCGCTCGTATCGCAGACCGTCGAGACACTCGGCGGTATCGACATATTGGTCAACAATGCCGCGTTTCAAAGAACATATGCCTCGATCGAGGACATCACCGCCGAAGAGTGGGACGAAACGTTCCGCACCAACATCTACGCACCATTCTTCCTGTCTAAAGCTGCGGTACCGCTGATGAAACCCGGCAGTTCCATTATCAATACGACATCGATCCAGTCCCGCCAGCCGTCCCAAGCTCTGCTTGCATATGCGTCTACAAAAGGCGCGATCTCCAATTTCACCGCCGGACTTGCGGAAATGGTGGCTGACAAAGGCATACGCGTGAACGCTGTAGCCCCAGGCCCAATCTGGACGCCCCTTATTCCCTCGACAATGCCAGCAGAAAAAACGGCGAAATTTGGTGAGAACACCCTGCTGGGCCGGGCTGGGCAGCCGGCGGAGCTGGCTGGTGCCTACGTCTTGTTGGCCTCAGACCTCGGAAGTTACATGACAGGAGCGGTTGTGCCCGTCACGGGCGGTGAGATCATGATTTAAGGGCCACTGCTCGCAAATTCCGACATATTGTAGGGACGTTCCTTCTGGCGCGTCTCTGCAAATATTTTCGTTCTGTAGCTAGCAACACGCAATTATATCCCGCCAATACCAGAGACTGGAAATAACGAATTCTCCCTTCTGAATTGCAGCCTTTTCGAACCAGCGGCGTTAGTGTCGTAGATCATGATATCAGACTGAATTTACGGGATTTTTTGAATGATAATGGACGACATTGGCACGAACGTTATTTCATCCTGGGGGCCGCAATTTTTCGACAATAGGACGCGTTTCAGACTTTGGGCACCGAACCAGAGAAACGTGAAACTGAGTCTGGACGGCGACCATCCGATGACACGGCTGCAAGAGGGCTGGTTCGAACTCGAGATCGATGGACAGCCGTTCGGCTCGCCTTACGGTTTCGTTCTGGATGACGGGCGCGTGATCGCCGACCCCGCCTCGCATCAACAACAGTCCGACGTTTTGGGGCTGTCACTACTGGCTGATCCAAAGGCCTACACATGGCAGAACCCGCAATGGAATGGCCGACCTTGGCACGAAACTGTCATATGCGAGGTTCATGTCGGGACGTTCACGTCGGAAGGAACATTCAGTGCCGCAGCTGCTAAACTCCGCCATCTCGCGGACATCGGCGTGACCGCCGTGGAGCTTTTGCCTCTGGCACAATTTCCGGGCAAAAGAGGGTGGGGATATGATGGCGTGCTGCAGTACGCTCCTCACGCCGCTTACGGCACACCCGATGAACTCAAGGCTTTCGTGGATGCGGCGCATGGCCTGGGTTTGATGGTGTTTCTCGACGTGGTCTATAACCACTTCGGACCTGAAGGTAACTTCCTGGGGCAATATGCCGCCGAGTTTTTCAGAGACAAGCACAATGACTGGGGACAGGAAATCGCTTTCGAGCAGCGGCCCGTCAGACAATATTTTATTGAAAATGCGCTCTATTGGCTGGAAGAGTTCCGTTTTGATGGCCTACGTTTCGATGCCGTTAACGAGGTCAAGGACGAGAGCAGCCTGCACGTTCTGGAAGAGATTCCTGCCGCTATTCGGAAACGTATCACAGGTCGCCATGTGCACTTGATGATCGAAAATCCACCCAATGGTACCGATCTGCTGGTAGACGGTTTGTTTGACGCAGACTGGAATGACGGCTTTCACCATGTGGTGCATCGCATCGTCACGGACCAAACGAGCGGTATGTTCGAAAAATTTGCCGATGAGCCGTTTGGCATACTGCGCAAAATCATGTCCGAAGGATATGCGGACGCCGGTGAGACGACGATCAGCAAGGACCGACCTGCAAGCGCCAGTTTGCAGCCGACGTCCTTCATCCACTTTCTTCAGAACCACGATCAGATCGGCAACCGTCCCCTCGGTGATCGGCTGCACACGAACATCGATGAACAAACCCATCGATCTCTCACCGCGATGCTTCTCCTGTCCCCTCAAATTCCCCTTCTTTTCATGGGCGAAACCTACAAAGATAACACGTCCTTCCATTTCTTCACCGACTACACGGGCGAACTGGCGACAATCATCCGCGACAGCCGTGCACCGGAGGCAGAGAATTTCGGTGGCTACCCGGAAGGTTTTTCCGCGGACGACATTCCTGACCCAAATGCAGAGAGCACGTTTCTAGGCTCTAAAATCGACTGGGCTCAGTCGGACACGCAGGAGGGACAGGCATGGTCGGATTGGCTTCGCCGGCTGCTTGACATCCGTCGGGAACTCATCGTCCCACACCTTCCAAATGCACCGGAAAACAGCGGGAGAATTCTGGAGGCTCCGGACAGATGCGTCTTCGTTGACTGGACGCTCGGCGACATCACTCTGCAACTCAGGCTTAATCTTTCGGAGACAGACATTTCCCTGGGCTCGGATCTTGGCAGGCGTATCTGGCCGGAGCCAGAAGAAGACGCGCGGGATATTTTGTCCACCAACTCCGTTGGTTTCTACGTGAAAGACAGGTTTGATTGATTGGATTTTTCGCAGGATTACGCGATCTCAAGGCTTGGCTGCGGACTTGTGTGATCCTGCAGTTCCGCTGATCCCAAATTGTTTTTGTGCAGCAGCTTGGCAAGCCAATCGACGAAGACGCGAACCTTGTTGGTGACATGCCGCGTCTGCGGGTACACGATGTAGACCGGCATGGGCTCCCGGTTCCAGTCCGGCAGAACCGGGACGAGATTGCCTTTGGCGAAGTCATCACGGACCATGAAGGGAACCAGTTGTCCCACGCCCATGCCAGCCAGCACCGCGTTCTGGTAGGTGCGACTATCATTGGCTGAAACGATGTAACGCGGTGTGATTTCCACCGCCCGCATTCCGTTATCGAACGGCATCGTCATGATTTGCCCGGATGTGGCGTTGAGATAGCCGACGCAATAATGCTCGCCTTCAAGGTCTTCAGGTTGTTGGGGCATGCCAAATCGCTCAATGTAAGATGGCGCTGCGCATGTCACGAATTCGAGTTCCGACACCTTGCGCGCAATGAGCGACTGGTCACGCGGCGTTCCCACGCGCACGGCGCAGTCGACATTTTCCGCGATGTAATCCACCAACCTGTCGCCGACACCAAGATCGATGCGAATAAGCGGGTAACGCTGATAGAAATCGCAGAGATTGGGAATGATGATGTGGTCTGCAAAGGCACCCGCCATCTCGACGCGCAGTCTGCCAGACGGCTGAGTGTTGGTATTGGACAGGCTTCCGTCCAACTCGTCGATCTCAGAGAGTATCTGGATGGCGCGTTCGTAATACAGCGCACCGTCGGTCGTCACCATCACCCTACGCGTTGTGCGGTTTAATAGGGTAGTGCGCAAATGTGCTTCCAGCCCTTGCACCATATTGGTGACTGTGGTCTTGGGAATGTTCAGTGCGCCGGCCGCTCGCGTAAAGTTGCCCGTCTCTACCACACGTGCAAAAACCCGCATTGCAGCCAACTGGTCCATCGCGCGTCGTCCTTTCCGCTCATTGTCCGTGAATTTGGAATAGTGTTTTCAATTTACCGGACTTGTGTATTTTATCTCGAACAATAATATCTATTTCAGAAATGACCGCAAGTGGTGGCTAACGGATTGCCTCCCGAGGGCAATGTTATGAATACGCAGTGGCACACGATAGAGAGCAGCGAAAAGACGCAGTCGCCTCTTTCGATCCGTGTTTACAGAGGTGACGGTGAAAACCGCGCACCGCCGCTCGTGCTCTACCTTCGCGGTGGTTCGTTTCTGGAAAAAGGCGGTCAGTGTCCGGAATTACCGGTTGCCAGAGCGCTTGCAGAGAGTGGTGCAGTGGTGATCGAGGCAGACTACAGCACGACATCCTGCAACGAGTTTCCAGCGGTTATAGACTGTGCTTTCGAAGCGCTCGATTGTCTCAGCAATAATCGCAAGCACTATGGCAGCGCAAAATCGCTGCTGTTTGTGGCGGGTGAAGAGGCAGGCGGTAACGTGGCGGCGGGTCTGGCACTCAAGGCGCGGGACAGGATGCCTGGAAAATTGGCAGGGCAGATTTTGCTTTCGCCGATGATCGATCCGATGATGGCGACCACGTCTTTTCGTGACGCGGACAAGATTGGCATGCGGCAGCGCTGGGCTGAAGGCTGGAGCCATTATCTGGCGAAAGTATGCGGCTTTGCACACCCTTATGCGGCACCGTGCCAGTGTACGCGGCTTAACCTTGTTGCACCGGCACTTATTTTTACAGCCGAGGACGATCCTCTGCGCGACGAGACGGTCAATTATGCCGGACGTTTGAGCGATGCAGGGGTTCAGGTTCGGCAGCATATTTTTCCTGCCGGTTCAGGCTGGACAGGGCTTTACCGCGGCGACGGCGGCAAATGGCTTACGTCCGTTTGCACCGAGTTTGCGGATTTCGTTCAAGAGTTGAAGCATTAACAGTTAGATCAATGATCGGCTCTGGATAGAGCCAAGGAGACACCCATGACGCTGAAAAACAAGCGCCGGGCCTTTGTGGGCGCCGGTATAGGCCTTGCTGTGTCCGTTGCAGCGGCGGCCTTTCTACTCGACCTGCCAATGAGCACGGGCGCTGTTGCAGCCTCCGGCCCTGCGGAAACGCCTGCTGTGCCGGTTACGGTTGCAGTGGTCCAAAGCCGTGATGTAACCCGCTGGGAACAGTTTTCTGGCCGTCTTGAGGCGGTCGAACGCGTTCAGATACGCTCCCGCGTTGCAGGTCAAATTCAGGCCGTTCACTTTCGCGAAGGCGCTTTGGTGAAGGCAGGGGACGCGCTTTTCATCATTGATCCAGCACCTTATCAGGCAGCGGTTGCAGGCGCGCAAGCGCAGGTCGCCTCCGCCGAGGCCAAGGTGAGCCTCGCCAGAACTGAGCTAGAGCGTGGCCGTAGAATGGCCGACAATCGCACCATTTCGCAAAGCGATTTCGACCAGCGGCAAAGCAATGTCGCCGATGCGGAAGCGCAAGCGCAAGCTGCCCGCGCGGCTCTCACAACTGCTCAACTGGATCTGAGCTATACAGAAGTTCGTGCGCCAGTGTCCGGCCGTGTCGGCAAGCTGGAAATGACCGTTGGCAACCTTGTTGCCGCAGGTTCGGCATCGCCCGCGCTGACGACCCTGGTCTCCGTAGATCCGATCTATGCCAGCTTCAATGCCAGTGAAGAAATGGTGGCAAAGGCTTTGTCGCAGCTCCCGGTATCGGACGGTGCTCTCCAGGCGCTGGAACAGATCCCCGTCGAAATCGGCACGCTGGCAGACAATGGCACGCCGATCAAAGGCACTTTGCATCTTATCGACAATCAGGTCGATGCCGCCAGCGGCACGATCGGGGTGCGCGCCGTATTCGCCAATACGGATGGACACCTGATACCTGGCCAGTTCGTGCGGGTTCGTATGGGCGAACCGAAGTCCGAAAATCGCATCGTGATCAGCGACCGCGCCATCGGCACGGATCAGGACAAGAAGTTCGTCTTCGTCGTGGACGGTGAGAACAAGGTGAACTACCGGCAGATCAAGCCCGGTTCATCCACCGACGGCCAGCGCATCGTTGAAAGCGGCCTTGCCGTTGGAGACAAGATCGTCGTCAACGGACTGCAGCGGATTCGTCCCGGTGCTATCGTTGCACCGCAGACGGAAGAAAAAGTCGCAGCTTCGCAATAACGCTTGATGGCGGACCGACATGAGGTCCGCCAGCATATTCAAAATAGAAATACGATCCGCCGGTGACCCAATGTCACCGGAGCGATTTTCTGCATCCAAATTCCACCCGGAGGCGAGAGGGCCTTTGCTATGAATATCTCCAGATTTTTTGTGGACCGGCCGGTTTTTGCTGGCGTGCTATCGGTTCTTATCGTCGTCGCAGGCCTCATCGGTATGCGTGCCCTGCCGATTTCCGAATATCCGGAAGTCGTGCCACCATCCATCGTCGTTCGCGCCACCTATCCCGGTGCCAACCCCAAGGTCATCGCTGAAACCGTGGCAACGCCGCTGGAAGAGCAGATCAACGGCGTCGAGAACATGCTCTATATGTCCAGCCAGGCGACATCCGATGGCGTCATGACGCTGACGGTGACGTTCAAGCTTGGCACGGACCCGGACAAGGCCCAGCAGCTGGTGCAGAACCGCGTCTCGCAGGCCGAGCCGCGTTTGCCTGCGGAAGTCAGAAGCCTTGGCGTTTCCACCGTCAAAAGCTCGCCCGACCTGATGATGGTCGTGCATCTGGTCTCGCCCGGCAATCAGTACGACCTGACCTATCTGCGCAACTATGCCGTCCTTAACATCAAGGACCGGCTGGCCCGCATCGAAGGTGTCGGTCAGGTACAGATCTTTGGTGCAGGCGACTATTCCATGCGCGTCTGGATCGATCCACAGAAGGCTGCGGAGCACAATCTGGCCGCCAGCGATATCAGCAATGCCATTCGCGAACAGAACGTTCAGGCCGCAGCTGGCACCATCGGCGCCTCGCCAAGCCTCAACGGCATCGATCTTCAACTGAACGTCAATGCCCAGGGTCGCCTCTCCACGCCGGAAGAATTCGGCAACATCATCGTGAAAAGCGGCACCAATGGCGAAATCACCCGCCTGCGGGACGTTGCGCGCGTTGAACTCGGTGCAGCCGATTATGCGCTGCGCTCGCTGCTGGATGGTGAGTCTGCCGTCGCCATTCCCGTCTTCCAGGCGCCCGGCTCCAACGCAATCACCATTTCCGACCAGGTCGCCGCCACT
Organism: Hyphomicrobiales bacterium; assembly: GCA_900472925.1. Classification (GTDB taxonomy): domain Bacteria; phylum Pseudomonadota; class Alphaproteobacteria; order Rhizobiales; family Rhizobiaceae; genus Agrobacterium. Next base: position 228,644 of record UCJU01000004.1, on the reverse strand, counting down.
ATGCAGGATCTGCAAAAGGCGATGCCGGATGGCGTGAAATACGAAATCGTCTACGACACCACGCAGTTCGTGCGCGCCTCCATCGACAAGGTCATCGATACCCTGCTCGAAGCCATTGCGCTTGTCGTCATCGTCGTCATCCTGTTCCTTCAGACATGGCGCGCTTCGATCATCCCGCTGATTGCCGTTCCCGTATCCATCATCGGCACCTTCGCGGTGATGTATGTCTTCGGCTTCTCGATCAACGCGCTCAGCCTCTTCGGCCTTGTGCTGGCCATTGGTATCGTCGTGGACGATGCCATCGTGGTGGTGGAAAACGTCGAGCGAAACATCGAAAACGGATTGTCTCCCCGTGACGCGACCTACCGCGCCATGAAGGAGGTCTCCGGCCCCATCATCGCCATCGCTTTGGTGCTGGTTGCCGTCTTCGTCCCGCTGGCCTTCATTTCCGGTCTGTCGGGCCAGTTCTACCGCCAATTCGCATTGACGATCGCCATCTCGACGGTGATCTCCGCCATCAACTCGTTGACTCTCTCTCCAGCCTTGGCAGCACTTCTTCTAAAAGGTCACGACGCGCCGAAGGATTGGCTGACGCGCGGTATGGACAAGGTATTGGGCGGCTTCTTCCGTGGCTTCAACCGAGCTTTCGGCGCAGCTTCGAGCGGTTATGGCAAAAGCGTCGGCGGACTGTTGAACCGCAAAAGCATCGTCATGATCGTCTATGTGATTTTGGCGGGCGCTACATATGGCATGTTCAACGCGGTGCCGGGTGGCTTTGTGCCTGCTCAGGACAAGCAATATCTGATCGGCTTTGCCCAATTGCCGGATGCGGCCAGCCTTGACCGCACAGAAGATGTCATCAAGCGCATGAGCGATATCGCCATGAAGCAACCGGGTGTTGAGCACGCGATTGCGTTTCCAGGCCTCTCCATCAACGGCTTCACCAACGGATCCAATGCCGGTGTTGTTTTCGTTGGCCTCAGCCCCTTCGAGGAGCGCACGACACCTGAACTCTCTGGCGGCGCCATTGCCATGGCGCTCAACCAGAAATTCGGTGCCATTCAGGATGCTTTCATCGCCATGTTCCCGCCACCACCGGTCAACGGTCTCGGCACCACGGGCGGTTTCAAGATGCAGATCGAAGACCGCGCAGGTTTCGGCTATCAATCGCTCGATGACGTTACGAAGGCATTCCTTGCCAAAGCCTATCAGACGCCGGAACTGGCTGGCTTGTTCTCAAGCTTCCAGATCAACGTACCACAGCTTTATGCCGATCTTGATCGCGCAAAGGCTGAGCAGCTCGGAGTGTCCGTCACCGACGTGTTCGAGACGCTGCAGATCTATCTTGGTTCTTTGTATGTGAACGACTTCAATGCTTTTGGCCGCACATACAGCGTTCGGGTACAGGCAGATGCAAAGTTCCGTGCGCATTCCGAAGATATCGGGCAGTTGAAAGTGCGCTCGTCCAACGGACAGATGATACCGCTTTCGGCACTGTTAAAGGTAGATGCAACGACGGGACCGGAACGCACCACGCGTTACAATGGCTTCCTGGCCGCCGATATCAACGGTAGCCCGGCTCCAGGCTTCTCGTCCGGCGAGGCACAAGCCGCTATCGAACGCATTGCGGCTGAAACACTGCCATCGGGCATTTCCTTTGAGTGGACGGATTTGACCTACCAGCAAATTCTCGCCGGCAGTTCGGGTCTGCTCGTCTTCCCGCTAGCCTTGCTGCTGGTCTATCTGGTGTTGGCGGCGCAATATGAAAGCCTGACGCTGCCGCTTGCCATCATCATGATCGTCCCCATGGGCGTACTCGCTGCCATGACAGGCGTCTGGCTAACGGGAGGTGACAACAACATCTTCACCCAGATTGGTCTCATCGTCCTTGTGGGATTGTCGGCGAAGAACGCGATCCTGATCGTGGAATTCGCTCGGGAACTGGAGTTCGAAGGCAGAACCCCCGTCGCCGCCGCCATCGAGGCAAGCCGTCTTCGTTTGCGTCCGATCCTGATGACCTCACTGGCCTTCATCATGGGCGTGGTTCCACTGGTCATCTCCACCGGGGCAGGCGCTGAAATGCGCTCGGCCATGGGTGTCGCAGTGTTCTCGGGCATGATCGGCGTCACGATCTTCGGCATCTTCATGACGCCGGTGTTCTACGTGCTCGTGCGCAAGCTCTCCGGCAACCGCCCGCTGATCCAGCACAAGGAAGAACCGGCGAACACGGACTATAAGATGGATGAGGCCGTTTGAGCGGCTAGAGATCTGAGACAAGTGAGAACCGCAGAGTCAACATACCCTGCGGTTTTCCGTTTTCCGACCTGGCATAATCAGGCTCAACTGCCGCTTTATCTGTCGATCAAATTTCACGGAGACCGGCAAATAATCTCTCGCTGGTGCAACCGGCCCTATAGAATACCGCCGGTTTGCCGAGCGGCGCGGCAATCTGAACGTCTGCACCGCCCGAAAACTCTTCGCCGGTCCACACATGCACCCAGCGCTCCCCGTTCGGTAAATAGACGATGCGATCTTCCTGTGCGGCGTGCCAGACTGGCGCAACAAGCATGTCGGCGCCGTAGAGGTAGCTGTCTTGGATGGTGTAGGTCTGGCGGTCGTTCTGATGGTGCAGGAAGAGCGGACGCTGCACCGGCAAGCCGCGTTCAACCGCCTCTGCCGAAAGAGACTTTAGATAGGGCGCGAGATGTTTGTAAATCCGCGTCATGCGCGCGAAATGCGCAAGGACATCCTTGTCCTGATCGATCTGGACATTCTCACGCGGGCGATTTCCCTCGTGGCTGCGCATGACGGGCGTAAAGGCTGCCATTTCGGCCCAGCGCATCAAAAGCTCCGGTGTGCGAACATTGCCGAACAGGCTGGTGTAACCGCCGATGTCGGAGTGGTGATAAGCGTTGCCCAGCAGGCCGGACGACAAAGCTCCGCACATGACGGTCACCAATCCATCGTGACGCGAAAAGTCCACCGACTGGTCACCGCCCCAAAGAAGTGGGCAATGTTTCTGGACGCCTGTGAAGCCAGCCCGCATGAAGAACAGGGCGTCACCCGTCTTGTCACGTGACGCCACAGCCTTGGCATTGACTTCCGCCCACAGGGTCGGCCAGGCATTGTGCATCAGCTTGGCATCGATACCGTTCGACAGGTGCACGTCGATCGGCAGATACTCACCGAAATCGGCCATCCAGCCGGAAAGACCAAAGTCGAGCATGTTCTTGCCGATGATCTCTTCGGCAAACCATTCGGCTGCGGCCTCATTGGTGAAATCAACGACACCGCAATCGAACTCACCGAAATCCACCAAGGCTGTTTTTCCCGCATCGTCGGTAGCGAAATAGCCAGCCTTGTCTGCGATCTCGAAGAGAGGACCATCGACGCAGAGATAGGGGTTCACATAACCGAGAAATCGAACGCCGCTATCGTGCAGTTCGCGGATTTTCTGGCGTAATCCCGGGTAGCGGGTCTCGTTCGCCTGCCAGTCCCAGAACAATCTGGACCCGAATGATGTTTGTCTCAGCCCAACCCAGTCCTCACACCAAAGCGCTGAGACTTCCACACCGGCGTCGCGCATAGCCTCCAAGCGGGTGAAGGAATTGACGCCGTCCTTGAGGCCGATGATCGCGCCATTATAGACCCAATCGGGCAATGGCGGCTGGCGTCCAAAGCGCGAGGACAGCGCTTCGACCAAGTCCACGAAGGTGGTCGCGGCAAAGAGTTCGATACGATAGGGGATCGCCCATATCTCGATTTCGTGGAAGGCTTGCTGCCGGAAGTCGAAGACCGAATAGGCCGTTGTGTCGACGTGCAGAGCGTAGAGCGCTGAAGAAATGTAGGTCGGCTGTGGGTAGTTGGTGTTGAAGTAATCGCCCCCGGCCTTGTCTTTGACGTTGGCCTTGAAGGTGATTTCGCTTGTCGGGTCGCGGCCGACACCGGGCTCGGATGTCCAAAGCGGGAAACGGCGTCCCCGCATGTCGAAATAGGACATCTGCTCGCCGCCGCCCCAGACATGCTCATTTTCATCGGCCTTTATACGGACCCAAAGGCGGTTGAGCTTAGGATCTGTCGCCTTGAGCTCAATCGCGTTACCGACGACGATCAGGACGAGACGGGTTGGATCTCCCTTAGCGTCGGAGAGCAGGACACGGTCGCCTTCGACCGTCGCATGGGCCAGCGCACGGCGTTCGATGACGTAGTCTTCGATCTCGAAGTTTCCGCGATACATATCCATGCGTTCCTGGCCGTGGCCAACAAAGATCGCGGGCGACGCATCGCTATGATCGAGGATATGACGACCGTTCAGGGACAGCGTGAAGCCGGTCTCAGTCTGCGCGAGTTTCATGTCACTGTCTTTCAAAGTCTTGGATTTCAGTTGGTTCGCACCGCAAACTCAATCAACCCTTGATGCCGCCCGCCGTCAGACCAGAGACCACCCGCTCCTGGAAGATGACGATGAGAATGGCGACCGGCACGATGCCGACGACAAGCGCCGCGGAAATGACCGGCCAGGGGAATGCGAACTCGCCTTGATAAAGCTGGATGCCCACTGGCAGCGTGCGCAAGGACGGATTGGAGTTGAAGGACAAAGCTAGCAGGAACTCGTCCCAAGCGTTGACGAAAGCAAGGATACCGGCAGTGAAAACGCCGGGTGCGCAAAGCGGCACCACCACTTTGAACAGAGCACCCATTCGTGTGCAGCCATCGATCATGGCGGCGTTCTCCAGATCGCGCGGAATGCCCTCGAAGAACGACACCAGCATCAGCGTGCAGACCGGCAGGCTCAGCACCGTGTAAGGCAGCACGAGCGCAATCCAGCTGTTGAGAAGATTTAGGGCGCGCATGATTTCAAATAGCGGCACCAGCAGTGTCACCAGCGGAAAGGTGGAGACCGCAATGATCAGTGACAGGATGAGGCCGCGATAGGCAAGGTTGAGCCGCGCCAGCGCATAGGCAGCAAGAACCGACACGAGCAGTGTCAGCGCCGTCGACAGCAGCGCCACCATGAAGCTGTTGAACAGGAAGATGTGCAGCGGCTGATCCGAAAAGGCCTGCATGTAGTTTTGCAGTGTGGGCGCATGCGGTATCCACGTAATCGGCTTTGCCGTCAGTTCCGCCTCTGTCTTCAGCGACGTGAAAAGAATCCACAGTGCTGGAAACAGACCGTTGATCAAGAGAATACCAGCGGCGATGAAACGCAGCGGTTTACCGGAAAGAAAGGACATGGAGCCTGAGGCGGTTTGCGTGGTCATGGCACTATTCCTTCGTCCTGATCATGCGCAGATAGACCGCTGTCACGCACATGGACATCACGAACATGACGACGGCGAGCGCCGAGCCATAGCCGAGATCGAGGAAGGACACGGTGTTCTGGTGGATATACATGGCAAGTGTCGCCGTCGATGTACCGGGCCCGCCTCCGGTCATCATGTAAGGAATATCAAAGGTCTGGAGCGCTGTGATCGTGCGGAAAATCAAGGCCACGACGATCGAAGGCTTGAGCAGCGGCAGAGTGATTTCGAAGAACTGCCGAAGCCGCCCGGCACCGTCCACATCCGCAGCTTCATAGAGCGAACGCGGAATGGTTTGCAGACCCGCCAGAATGATCAGCGCCATGAAGGACGATGTCTTCCAGATGATGGTGAGGCAGATGGCGGCAAAAGCCCAGTTTGGGGAATTGAACCAGATGATGCCTTCAAAGCCAAAACGGTTGAGGACATCGTTGACCACACCGTATTCGGAATGGAAGAACCAGGCGAAGATCAATCCGGCAAAGGATAGGGGCAACGCCCACGGGATCAGCAGAGACAGGCGAACGGGCCACTGCATGCCAAAAGGGAGATTCGCCATCAACGCAAGACCGAGGCCGACAAACAGCGCACCGGGCACCGTGATCAACGTGATCAGAACCGTGTTCCACGTCGTTTCCCAGAAAACCGGGTCTTCGATCATCAGCTGATAATTTTCAAAGCCCACGAATGCGGCAGGCAAACCCGATGTCAGGGAAAGGTTGAAAAAGCTCGTATAGATCAAACGACACACCGGATAGACGATGATCAACGCCAGAAGCAGCGCCGCCGGCGCCAGAAGCAATACCGCCAGTGAACGGTCGCTGAGGTCGAGCCACCGCGTCCAGCCTGGCGATTGTGCCGACTGATTATCACCAGCATTGATTGGGGTCGTCATTGCCATGGCTTCGTTCCGAGACATTGAAAGTTCTGGCGGCGATGCAAAGCGTTGCCTCCAGAGGTCAGGCCATTTCGAGAGATCGTCTCTCCTGCCCGAAAACAGGAAGGAGAGACGTGTCGTGGCTTAGCGCAAAATGCGCTTCAAGCGGGCTTCGATTTGGTCGGCACCTTGCTCCGGTGTGGACACGCCTGCCAGAACCGAGTTTACTGTGGTGCGGATGACTTCGCTGACTTCGTTATAGCGTGGGGTGACCGGACGAGGCTTGGCTGTCTCGACGACCTGAAGGGCGTCGGCAAACCAAGGCGCGCTTTTCAGGACATCCGCGTCCTTGTAGAGACCGGCATAGGTCGGCAGAAGCGAACCGTTGATGGCCATGAACTTGGAAACGTCCTGAGAGGACAGATATTCCACCAGCTTTTTGGCTTCATCCTGATGCTTGGAATAGGCAGATACGCCCCATTCCCAGCCGCCGAGGCAGGTCGCCTGCTCTCCACCTGCCACTGCGGGCAGACGTGCAACGCCGACCTTGTCTGCAACGGCAGATTCCTTGCCTTGAGCCTGCGCCCAGGCATAGGACCAGTTGACGGCGAAGATGGCGTTGCCGGCTTGAAATTCCTTGCGAGTATCATCCGTGCCGACTTCAGCGATGTTCTTCTTGGAAACGCCGTCGTCAACAAAGCTCTTCCAGAGGCTCAGCGACTTGATCGCCGCTTCGCGATCAAAGGTCAGTTTACCGTTCTCCGTCAGGTTTTTGCCCTGGCTCCAGTAAGGCAGAAGGAAGGTGCAGACCGCGCCCTCGATCGCCTTGCCCTGGAAGGACAATCCCTGAAGGTTGGCATTGCCTTCACCTTCGGAAATCTTCTTGGCTGCGGCCTTCAGTTCATCCCAGGTCTTTGGAGGTTGAATGCCATATTTTTCAAGCAAGTCCTTGCGGTAATAAAGGAACTGCGAGTCTGCGAAGGCAGGCAGCGCGATGACTTTGCCATCGACGGTATTGGCACCTGCGTAAGCTGGCAGGTAAGCCGACATATTCTTATCTGCGAAATCGCTGGTCCATCCAGCGGCTGCAAATTGTGCAGGGCGGATGACGTCGAGGATGAGCACGTCCAGCGACGTGTCCTTCGCCGACATCACCGTGTTCAGGTACTGCGCCTGCGCTTCGGATGTGTTGCCACCGGTCTCGATCTTGACCTTCACGTCAGGATTGGCCGCCTCGTATTTGTCCATCGCCTGACGCCAGACCTGTGGCTGGTGCTGGCTGGAAATGTAGATGCTGAGTGTCGTCTCGGCAGCGGCTGGCATGGCGAAGGCCAGCATCGTGCCGCAGAAGAATGCACCGGTCAGTTTCGTCAACGTCATTAGTTCCTCCCGTTTGATATTTGCTCCGCGCGGTCCTGTTCCCCCGCACGTATGTTCGCTTAAATTGCGCGTTCTGTTTCTGCGTCGAAGAGATGGATTTTTGCGGGATCTACGCCGATTTTCAACGTCTCACCAGCCTTGATCCGTATTTCCGGCGGCATGCGCGCCGTTAAGGTCTCGCCGCCAATGCCGAAGTGAATCAGCGTATCTGAGCCAAGCGGCTCGACAACCTGAACCTGGCAGTTCAATGATACCTGAGACGTATCGACACTGAAATGTTCCGGGCGAATGCCGACGATGACATTTCGTCCGTTGATAGCGCCAGCCTGACCCGAAGAGCGGATTGCCGAAACTGGCAGGCTATCGCCGTTGGCGAACACCAGATTACCGCCATCAACCCGGGCCTTTGCAAAGTTCATGGCTGGCGAACCCACGAAGCCACCGACGAAGACACTGGCTGGCTGGTTATAGACCTCATCCGGCGTTCCGACCTGCTCGATCTCTCCGCCTTTCAAAATTACGATCCGATCCGCAAGCGTCATCGCTTCGACCTGATCGTGCGTCACATAAATGATCGTCGTGCCCAGAGCCTGATGCAGTTTCTTGATTTCGGTACGAACCTGTCCGCGCAATTTGGCATCGAGGTTCGACAGCGGTTCGTCGAACAGGAACACCTGCGGACGGCGCACGATAGCGCGGCCCATGGCCACACGCTGGCGCTGGCCACCCGACAATTGTCCGGGCCGCCGATCCAGCAGATGGGAAATTCCGAGCATATTGGCGGCATCATCGACACGGGCTGCGGCCTCGCCTGCTGCGATACCGCGCACTTTGAGGCTGAAACCCATATTTTCCCGCACCGTCTTGTGCGGATAAAGCGCGTAGTCCTGAAAGACCATGGCGATATCACGCTCACGCGGGGCCAGCCGGTTGACAACGCGATCCCCGATCTTCACCTCACCGCCGGTGATGGTTTCCAGACCGGCGATCATGCGCAACGTGGTTGATTTTCCGCAACCGGACGGACCGACGAAGACGACGAATTCCCCGTCACCTATCTCCAGGTCGATACCTTTGACGATGCGCAGAGCGCCATAACTCTTCTCAAGCTTTGTGAGCTTTACTGATGCCATTCCTAAATCCACCCAACCTTCGGCGATGCTGCTTCAGGCTCCTCTGAAATTGAGCATACGCAAGGAAATAAGGAAATCAATGGTGTATCAATTTAATTTATTCCGTTTAAAATTGAAATCTAACTCTTGATTTAACAGCAGAATTTTGATTTCGCTTAAAACGTGGAATGGGGCAAATTCGTACTGACCAGTCGAGGCTTTTCCCAAAACCTATTTGAGCCGATTGACGTAGTGAGCGATATCAGGATCGTACCAGGTGTGCGACACCTCGGCCGTCGCCCCTTCATGGGAGTAGCTGATACGCAATATATAAGGAACTGGCGCCCCGGGCTTCTTGCCGAAGACATCGGGTGTCCAATCAGGCACGTGGCCGAGGGCGATATGGTCTTCCGCCTTGGCGATCCACAGACCCAAACGTGTGCGATAATAGAGATAGAGCGATTCCGACAAATCCTCTGCTGAGACCTTTTCGATGTAGGAACCGTCAAGCCATATTTCCTCAATGGCCGCAACCTTGCCGGCAATACGCCTGATCCGACGAATGCGGTGCCCTTCCTTTGACGCCCCGAAGGCGGGCAATTCGGCAGGCTTAACCTCACGGCTGACGCTGAGAATTTCCGCCGTCGGAAAACCGCCGCCCGTCACCAATTCCAACCGAAACATGGCATAGACGCTCTTGGGATCAGTCACCGCACGAATATAATTGCCCGACCCCTGGATACGCTCCAGCAATCCACGAGCATGAAGCTCGGCAAGCGTCTTTCTAAGCGTTCCAACCGCAATTCCCAGCGTGGCCGCCATCTCGCGCTCCGGCGGAAGCTTCTCCCCGTCGATCAGTCGACCCGCAGTCACATCCCGCACCAGTGTCTCGGCAATCTGGAGATACACGGGCAAACTTCCTCTGGAACTCCTCATTCTCAACCCCTCCCGGGCCTCGGCAGAAAAAATTGATACATTATTGATTTACTAAATAGCGGATGTTACTTAATTGAGCAACGTCCTGTGAGGAGGATTTCATGACGATTGTTCCCGTAACATCTGCTGATCTCGATGCCGCTGAGGTGTCGTGGTTTTCGGCACTTTGCTCCGATGATTACGCCTACCTCGGCGTTCCCGATGGCTCCTTACGCTCCAGCTGGGATCATTGCTCTGCAATCGTCAAAAAAGCCGAAGAGCTCGGATTTCGCAATATCCTCTGCCCCTCCTCCTATCAGGTCGGACAGGACACCCTGAGCTTCGTCGCAGGATGCGTGCCCATCACCGACAAGATCAATATGCTGGCTGCGATCCGTTGCGGTGAAATGCAGCCCATCATGCTAGCCCGGACCGTCGCCACGCTCGATCACATGCTGAAGGGCCGCCTGACGCTGAATGTCATCAGCTCCGATTTTCCCGGTGAGGTCGCTGACAGCGCCTATCGTTACAAGCGCAGCCACGAGGTGGTGGAAATCTTGCGTCAGGCTTGGACACGCGAGACCATCGATCATGATGGGGACATCTATCAGTTCAAGGGTGTTTCGACTGAACCCGCCCGGCCCTACCAGCAAAACGGCGGACCTCTGCTCTATTTCGGTGGCTATTCTCCCGATGCTCTGGAACTGTGTGGCGCGCAGTGCGATGTCTATCTCATGTGGCCGGAAACTAAGGATCAGCTTGCCGAGCGCATGCGCGCCGTTCATGCCCGCGCTGAGGCCCATGGCAGAACGCTCGATTACGGTCTGCGGGTTCACATGATCGTTCGCGATACGGAAAAAGAAGCGCAGGATTATGCCGAGCATCTCGTCTCCAAACTGGACGATGAATATGGCCAGCTGATCCGCAACCGCGCCCATGACAGCATATCGCTTGGCGTTGCGCATCAGGCCAAAGCACGCGAACTGGCAGACAAGTTCGGATATATCGAGCCAAACCTCTGGACTGGCATCGGACGCGCCCGCTCAGGCTGCGGCGCTGCACTGGTCGGCTCGACAGATCAGGTGCTGAGCAAGTTGGAAGAGTATCAAAAGATGGGCATTCGCGCCTTTATCCTGTCCGGCTACCCACATCTGGATGAGGCCGAACATTTCGGCAGCAAAGTCCTGCCGCAATTGAAGACCTGTTCCCTGCCGCATGTCCACGGGCGTGTGCCCGCAGCGACACCCGCAACACCTCTTGGAAACGGAGACCGTCACTGATGGACCGCATCGAACTCACCCCCGCCCTGTCACTCAGCCGCATCGTCTACGGAATGTGGCGCATTGGTGATGACGCTGATACGTCTGCAAAGCACGTAGAAGCCAAGATCGAAGCCTGCCTTGCACAGGGAATTACCACGCTCGATCAGGCCGATATCTATGGCGGCTATACCGCCGAGGCAATCCTAGGTGGAGCCTTCAAGGCATCGCCGTCGCTGCGCGACAAGGTCGAGATCGTCACGAAATGCGGCATCGTGGCACCAGCCGGTCGGCATTCCGCGGCCCGCGTCAAGCATTACGACACGTCGGCAGAACATATCAACGCATCCGTCGAGGCGTCACTACGCGACATGGCGACCGATCACATCGACCTGCTGCTGATCCACCGCCCTGATCCGATGATGGACCCAGACGAAACCGGTGCAGCGCTCGACGAGTTGGTCGCATCAGGCAAGGTCCGCAGCGTCGGCGTTTCCAACTTCCGCCCGTGGGATTTTTCGCTGTTGCAGACGCATATGGAAAACGAACTGGTGACCAACCAGATCGAACTCAGCCTTGCCGAAACGTCGGCCTTCACGAACGGTGATCTCGCCTATCTCCAAGAGCGCAATCTTGCCGTGATGGCATGGTCTCCGCTGGGTGGCGGTGCGTTGATGACCGCAGGTGGAGCCCTGGCAGATGCCATGGCGAAAATTGCCGGAGATCAGGGCGTCGACACTGCCGCAGTCGCTATCGCGTGGTTGCTTCGGCATCCGGCAAAAATTCTACCCGTACTTGGCACCAACAATCTTCAGCGCATCTCTGCCATTTCTCAAGCAAGCCAGGTCGTCATGGACAAGCAGATGTGGTTTGAACTCTATACGCTCGCAAAAGGCCATGAGGTGCCCTGATGACATCGCTCAGCAGCATGGAGTCTCAAAGGGAACACATGTTCGTTCCAGACGCGACGAACACCCGCAGTTTCCGCATTGCCCTTGGCAACTTTCCGACCGGCATCACGGTCGTAACAGCGCAGACGCCTGATGGGCCGATCGGCATGACGGTCAACAGTTTCTCATCGGTCTCGCTCGATCCGCCCTTGATCCTGTGGTCGCCCGCCAAAACATCGTCGCGACATGATCTCTTCGCTGGTGCCACGCACTTCGCGATCCACGTGCTGGGTGCCGATCAGGGCGAGTTGAGCAGCCGATTTACGCGCGGTGGTCTTGGCTTCGAAGATTTTGCCTGGGACATGAACCCTGAAGGTGTTCCGATTATAGCGGGCACATTGAGCCGTTTCGAATGCGAGCGTGCATCTGTTTATGATGGTGGGGATCACTCGATCCTTCTGGGTCGCGTCTTGCGTGCAGCCCATCGCGACGGCGAACCTTTGTGCTTTGCGCGCGGCGCAATGGGACGTTTCGCGGTCGCATCCTGAGATGCGACTGTCCATTCTTCAAACCCAGCCATCTACGTTTGAAGCGCGGCGATGACCACGAAGTAGCTTACCGCGATAAGCAGAAGCAGCGAGATTGAAGACGCCAGGATAACGCGCCCTCCCGCACTGGCCACGGTGCGAATATCGACCGACAGCCCAAGCCCTGCCATCGCGATGACTGTCAGTCCACTGGAGATCGTCAGCAGGATGGTCACCAGATCGAGCGGAATGAGACCAAGCGACCGTGCGGCGACGACAAGCATGAAGCCGATGATGAACCAAGGGACGAGTTTGCTGGAGCTCGTCGTGCGGCCTTCACGCCGGGCAGCTTTTCCCTGAAGAATGCCCAGCGTGAAAATGACCGGCCCGAGCATAAGGACACGCAGAAGCTTGATGACTGTACCTGTTTGAACCGCGACGAGACCCGCCGGTGCGGCTGCCGCCAGAACCTGCGGAACGGCATAGACCGTCATACCCGCAAGCGCACCATATTGGGCAGCACCAAGGCCCGCATAGACATAGAGCAAAGGGAGAAGGAGGACGGATGCAACGCCGAGAACAGCCGTAAAGGCGAGCGCCGAAGCGACCTCGTCGGACTGGGCCTCGATGACAGGTGCCACCGCGACAATGGCCGAATTGCCGCAGATTGAGTTTCCGCAGGCGATCAGCATGGCCAGCCGGGGCGACAGGCCCAGCAGCCGGGCCACCGCGAAGCTGACATAGATCGACATAGTAACAATCGCGGCAACCGAAATAATCAGCGTCAGGCCCGCATCCCGGATGGTCGCAAAACTGATCGACGCGCCGAGGAGGACAATGGCGATTTCCAGCAATGTCTTGGAGCTGAAGCTGATACCGGGCTTCCAGGATTTTCTCTCCGACAGCACAGTGCGGGTGATGATGCCAAGGATGATGGCAAAGACCAGCGCCTCCAGAAATCCGGCGCCAAGTAGCGCATGCTGAACACGCGCCAAAACATAGGCCGCACCTGCGACCATAAGGCAAACAACAAGGCCGGGGGTGATCTGACGTGTCTTAGAGAAATTCATGATGCGCTGTCTCAAATGCTGATTTGTGACAGTTTTTTCATCTAACTAAATTTACTTCCATCGAATAAAATTCTACGTTTCATTCGGAAAAACAGAACGATTTCCTATGACCTTCGAACAACTCGCAATTTTTGTCGCCGTCGCCGAGCGTGAGCACCTGACCAAGGCTGCCGCTGCGATCCATCTGACGCCCTCAGCCGTGAGCGCATCCATCCGCAATCTCGAACAACACTATGGCGTCGAGCTTTTCCACCGGATCGGACGACGTATTGAACTGACCCCCATCGGACGTACTTTCCTGGAAGAGGCGCGCGCACTTCTGGCACGGTCAAAGTCGGTGGAGCTCATCCTCAGCGAACTTGGCTGCATGCAACGAGGTTCGCTCAGCGTTTTTGCCAGCCAGACCATCGCCAGCTACTGGTTGCCACCGCACCTCATGGAGTTTCATAACAAATTTCCCGGCATAGAATTAAGCTTGACGATCAGGAATACACGCACTGTGGCAGATGCGGTCATCAGCGGCGAAGCCGATATAGGCTTGGTGGAAGGTGAACTGGACGAGCCGGCACTTGCAGCGTCCATCGTGGCGCATGATGAATTGGTCGTTGTCGTTGGCCCCTCTCACCCTTGGACCGGCAAAAAAGCCCTTACACCCGACGATATAAAAGAAGGCCGATGGGTTATGCGGGAAGTGGGTTCCGGTACCCGCTCGGCGTTCGAAGAAACCCTTGATGGCATGGGCATAAAGGCTAGCGCACTCAATACGGTTCTGGTCCTGCCATCCAATGAATCGATCCTTTGCGCGCTGCTGGCAGGGAGCGGAGCAACTGCCGTGTCGCGGCTTGCCGCACAGCAATATATCGACAGCGGCAGACTATGCGAGGTCGACTTCCCAGCGTCGGTCCGCGAATTCCGTCTTCTCAGGCACAAGGAACGCCATGCCAGCAAGGCGGCGCTGACGCTTATCGATCTCTGTCATCAAGCAAAATGATGCCGTGCGACCTCAGTAATATGGCTTCACCGGTGCCGTCTGGCGGCCTACCGGCCGCCAGACGGTCAAATCAGACTTCGATCATCACTCGACCGACGTGTTGGGCTGCCGCGAAATAAGCGAATGCGTCTGGAGCTTCATTGAAACCAAAGGTTTTGCTGACCACCGTTTCGATCTTAGCAGCCTCTATCGCCTTAAGCAGATCCACGAACATGGCACGATTGCCATTGGCAATGCCCCGGATCGTAATGTTCTTGCGGATAAAGGAGACATAGTCCGAGACCGCTGGCGTCGTTCCAGGGGAAACACCTACGATGACGATCTGGCCGTTAATGGCAGCAGCTTCCATGGACTGGGCAAGCGTGTCTTGGCCGCCGGTTTCCATAATGATATCGGCGCCTTTGTTACCGGTCTGCCTAAGAAGTTCCGCAGGCCAGTCGGGCTGGCTGCGATAATTCACAGTGATGTCTGCACCCAGGCGACGAGCAACTGAAAGTTTCTCATCGCTCGAAGATGTCATGGCAACACGGGCGCCGTGAGCCTTTGCGATCTGCAGCGCTGCCAAGGCCACGCCACCTGTTCCGAGGCAGAGCACCAGATCGCCCGCCTTGACGGAGCATATTCCCACAAGAGCATTCCATGCGGTCAATCCAGCCGATGCAAGCCCTGCTACATCCTTGTTCGAAAGTGATTCTGGCACACGAATCAAGGCATTTGCGGGTAATGAGACCTTTTCCGCGAGCCAACCGTCCATTGTGATACCCACATCGATATCGAAGATTTCTGGACGAAACGCTCCTTCAATCCAACTGCAAAAATGACCACACACGACGCGATCACCCGGCTTCACCTGCGTCACACCCTCGCCAACGGATATGACCTCTCCGACGCCTTCCGATACCGGAACGCGATCAGCGGGCTGTTGGCCGCCATAGGTGCCTCGCAGGAACTGCACATCACGGCTGATCAGTGTAACAAGTCGGGGGGCAACGATTGCATGACCTGGGGCCACGGTCGGGTCTGCTTTCGTGGCAGAAACCAGCGCCTCAATACCGTTGCGTTCTCCTACCTGAAATGTTTTCACGCATCACTCCTTGGAAATCTGGATGATCAGGGCGCAATCATCGCCCCTGATTCTAGGTCAATTCGGCACCGAACATGCCGTTGGCGGAGAGGCGGACATATACCAGAACGATCAAAGACATCAGCCACCTCATGACAAAATGTCGTGTTCAAAGCCTACCTTGCAACTCATCCTCGATATGGACCTGGATGATGTCATCGAAACTCTTTTCCGAGGTGAACCCGAGTTCGACAGCCCGCTTGGCCTCAAAGCCTGCAGCCCAGCCTGCGACCATTTTCATGATCATGTCATCTGGTTCGCGACGGATGAGCTTGACGGCGTCCTCGCCGGCCACTCGCCTCAAAGCTTCGATCTGTTCACCGACGGTCGCGCTGACGCCTGGCATGGCAAGGCTGCGGCGCCAGCCAAGTTTCGACAGGTCAAGGCTTGCGGCATGCAGAAGGAAACCAACCGCCGACCGTGGTGATGTATGCCAATGCCGAACGTCGTCGGATACCGGCAAAACCGCCTCCTGACCGACAAGCGGTTCGCGAAGAATACTCGAAAAAAAGCCGGAAGCCGCCTTGTTTGGCTTGCCGGGGCGGATGCACACCGTTGGAAGACGGATACCGATGCCGTCGAAAAAACCGCGACGGCTATAATCCGCCAGCAATAGCTCGCTCATCGCCTTCTGTGTGCCGTAGCTGGTCAGCGGCGTGAGGTGGTAGTCATCTGGGATTGGGAATGGCAGGGGAGCGCCGACGACCGCGATCGATGACGTGAAAACGACGCGAGGAAAATAACCGGCGCTCTGGTTGGCGATACGGATGGCGTCGAAAAGGTAGCGCGTTCCATCGAGATTGATCCGATATCCCTTATCGAAATCGAGTTCCGCCTCGCCGGAAACGATGGCGGCCAAATGAAAGATTACGTCGGGCCGCCAGCCAATCAACACATCGGCCTCACCAGCGGCGCTGAAATCACATTCACGCGTAACGACTTGACCGGAAAACCCCTTTGGGGCCTCAGGCTTTACCACATCGACCAGCGTCAGCGCGCTAATCGGCTCACCCCTCAATTCTGCTTCCGTCACAAGGCGCTGAGTGAGTTTGCGGCCAACCATTCCGGCGGCACCGATGATCAGAACATGCATGGTCTTCTCCCATTTGGTCTTCGATAGTGCGAATAAACCATCTTGTAAGGTTGTCTGATAACTCTGTATAGTGGGTTTGAAAACAGAGTTTTGTCACCGGTAAAAAACTTAAGGCAGACTCGACCAAACATCGAAATGCCGCAGGCAAAGATCGCAGATTTTTTAGAGAGAAGTGCATGATGGAGACCACAGTCTCAATTGCCAACAAGCGCAATTCGCTACGCGATCTCCTCGGTGGAGACCTCGTCTTGACGGAAGCGGACGATATTGTGCGTTACTGCACGGACTGGCATGGCGATGTTACTAGTGGCGCAGTTGCCGTGATACGGCCAAGGTCCACGGCGGACGTGCAGGCGGCGATCAAGACCTGCCGGACGCTTGGTCTTTCTATCGTACCGCAAGGCGGCAATACCGGGCTGGTGCTGGGTGGCACTCCGGACGAGCCGGAGAGCCAAGTTGTTCTCAGCCTCGAGCGGATGAACAGAATTCGCAAAATCGACTCCGACGACTTTTCCGCCGTCGTTGAAGCAGGCTGCATTTTGGCCGAATTGAAGGATGCGACTGCCGACAAGGGCATGTTTTTCCCGCTGGCGCTGGGCGCACAAGGCACTTGCCGCATCGGTGGAAACGTTTCTACGAACGCTGGCGGCATCAACGTTCTTCGCTACGGCATGACCCGTGAACTGGTGCTTGGTCTTGAAGTCGTATTGCCCGACGGCAATATTTTTGATGGTCTGTCGACTCTCCGCAAAGACAATCGAGGCATTGACCTCAAGCAACTGTTCATCGGTGCCGAGGGCACCCTTGGCATTATCACCGCCGTCTCACTCAAACTCACGCCGACGCCTGATAACGTCGCCACCGCACTTCTCGCCCTGAATTCACTCAGTGACGCAATCACGCTGTACCGTCGCGCGCGGAAAGATTGTTGCGACCTGATGTCGGCGTTCGAATTTCTACCGCCACTCGCTTTCACACTGGCGAAGGAGGCAATTCCCGACCTTCCGATCCCGCTGAGCGCCGATTATCCAGCCTATGTCCTGCTCGAGATTTCCGGCTCTGGTCTGGTCGATATTGACGATCTGATGCAGCGCTTTCTGGAGGGCGTCATGGAGAGCGGCCTTGTTGTCGATGGCACCATCGCGTCATCCCACTCGCAAGCCCGCAACCTCTGGCTCATCCGCGAAGGTATGAATGAAGGCCAAGCTAAACGCGGAGCCCATATGCGCACAGATATCTCCATACCGCTGCCACAACTGGCTTCATTCGTGGCGGATGCCGAGGCTGCCGTCCGTGAGGCACTGCCAGACTGTACCAGCGTTTCATACGGTCATGTTGGCGATGGCAACGTGCATCTGAATGTCCTGCCGCCAAGTGACGCGACACCGGAAGAAAGGCATGACCGAATCTACAGGGCAAAATCTGTCGTCAGCACCGTCGTTGACACATATCATGGCAGCATCAGTGCCGAACACGGCATCGGTCGCTTGAAACGCAAAGACTTCGAAGACCGCTTGTCGAGTACGAAGCGACGTCTGCTGGTCGCCATCAAGCGCGCAATAGACCCGGACTTGCTTTTCAATCCCCATTGCCAGATCAACCTTGACGCGGCTATGGACGAACCTGATTAACACAGGGAGCTGCCATGTCGGACTTCACCCCTATCAAACGAAGTGAGCATCTGCCGGCGCGCATTGCTGCCGATATCGGTCGCGAGATTGATGAGCGCCGCATCCTACCCGGGCAAAAGCTGCCAACGGAGTACAGTCTGGCGCAGACATTTGGCGTCAGCCGGTCTGTGGTGCGTGAGGCAATTGCCCAGCTTCGCAATGAGGGACTGGTGGAGTCGCGCCAAGGTGTAGGCGCCTTCGCAACCGAGATCCAGCATCGGCAGTCAATCCGCATCGGAACTGTCCAGCTTGACGACCGTGAAAACTTCCGCAGCCTCTTCCACGTCCGGTTCGCTTTGGAGACAGAGGCTGCCCGGTTGGCCTCGCTTCACCACACGCCCGAAGATATCGCCAAACTCGATGTTGCCCTAGCAAAGATGACAGGCGCTGAAAAATGGACCGAGCAAGGCGTGGTCGCAGATCTGGCGTTTCACAAGGCGGTCGCTGGGGCGACCCATAACGAATATTTTCTCCAGTTCATCAGTTTTATTGCCGAAAAAACGCACATCGCCATCAATGCTGCGCGAGCATCGGCAGTGCTTGAAAAGATCGTTGAAATAACAATTGCGGAACATGTGGCGATAAGAGACTCGATTGCGAGCGGCGATCCCAACGAAGCCAAGACCGCGATGACCGATCATTTGAGGGGTGCGGCGGAACGCCTGACGCTCGATCTGGGTCCGTAACGCATATATCCGCGTGCATTTTCTGAATAAATACTACCCTCGTCTGGACAGATGTTGAAAGGCACATTAAAGACAACATCATGTTGTCGGACATCTGACAACGCACGAAGAGTGGAGGCTCTTCGTTCGAGAAATTGGAGGGTTTCTTGATGTCTTCTGTGACGGCGTCTGCAACTGATGGTTCGCGGAGCCATTTTCAAATAGCTGCTTTACGCACCTTGCTTCGCGA
This sequence comes from Hyphomicrobiales bacterium, assembly GCA_900472925.1. Lineage (GTDB taxonomy): Bacteria > Pseudomonadota > Alphaproteobacteria > Rhizobiales > Rhizobiaceae > Agrobacterium. The sequence continues at coordinate 209,522 of UCJU01000004.1, read as the reverse complement.
CACAGCGAAATCATCCTTACGTTGAAAACTGAACGTGATGTCTGAGTACATGATCTCGCTCCATTCAACGGGGTCGAGATCAAATCAGCAACTCGAAAAGCTCTTTGAGCCTATGGAGCATAGCGCGTCTGCATCCAGTGAAGGTTCGGGATGACGGCACTGATCAAAAATCCGGTTCAGCGCATGCTGCTGTAAGAGACCTCGGGGGAGGAAAAAATGCAAAAACTGAACGATCTATTTTACAGGTTCCTTGAACTCCTGCTCATTCTGCTTCTGGCAGGCATGGCGCTGATGGTTTTCGGAAATGTTGTGCTGCGTTATGGCTTCAATCAAGGCATCAACGTTTCCGACGAGATGTCGCGATACTTCTTCGTCTGGCTGACCTTCATCGGCGCAGTGGTGGCGTTCCGCGAACACTCCCACCTCGGCGTCGAGTCGCTGGTGGCGATGCTCGGCCGCAAGGGTCGCATCGCATGCATGATCCTCAGCAATCTGGTCATCATCTTGTGCTCGGCCATTTTTTTCTGGGGCACCTGGGTTCAGCTTCCGATCAACTCCAGCATGGTGGCGCCGGTGACCGGGCTTTCAATGGCCTGGGTGTATGGCATAGGATTTTTTACAGGCGCCGGCTGCGTGCTGATTTCGCTGGAACGTCTCGTCCGCCTTCTGACTGGCCGAGTTACCGAAGAAGAAATTGCGGCCTTTACGGGTGAAAACCTGTCGATCGAACAGATGGCGGAGCGCACCTGATGACACTCCTCGTTTTTATCGGCTCCTTGCTCGGCGCCATGGCAATCGGCGTACCGGTGGCCTTTTCTCTGATGTTCTGCGGCGTTGTTCTCATGTGGTACATGGGGATGTTCAACAGCCAGATCATCGCGCAAAACATGATCGCCGGTGCAGACACGTTCACATTGCTGGCCATCCCATTCTTCATCCTTGCAGGCGAACTGATGAATTCCGGCGGGCTGTCGAAGCGCATCATCGAATTCGCCATCGCGCTCGTCGGCCACATTCGCGGCGGCCTCGGGATTGTCGCGATCGTTGCCGCTCTCATCATGGCATCAATCTCCGGTTCGGCGGCAGCCGACACGGCGGCCTTGGCCGCCATCCTCATTCCCATGATGGCAAAGGCGGGCTACAACGTTCCCCGGTCGGGCGGCCTAATCGCCGCGGGTGGCATCATCGCACCCGTCATCCCCCCATCCATGGCCTTCATCGTATTCGGCGTTGCTGCCAATGTGTCGATCACCCAACTCTTCATGGCCGGTATCTTTCCCGGCATTCTAATGGGCATTTCTCTTGTCATGACCTGGCTGATCGTTGTGCGCAAGGACAAGATAAAGGCTCTGCCGAAGACATCCGGCAAGGAGCGCATACAGGCAACAGGGCGCGCATTGTGGGCGTTGGGCATGCCGGTGATTATTCTCGGCGGCATCAAGGCTGGCGTGGTTACACCCACCGAAGCCGCCGTCATTGCTGCGATCTACGCACTATTGGTCGGCATGTTCGCCTATCGCGAACTCAAGCCTCGCGACCTGCCGAGCGTCATATTGCGAGCGGCCAAAACGACCTCGGTCATCATGTTTCTTGTTTGCGCAGCGCTTGTCTCTGCGTGGCTGATCACAGCGGCGAACATTCCCGCCGAAATCACAGGCTACATCGAGCCGCTGATCGACCGTCCGATCCTGCTCATGTTTGCCATAATGGTTCTGGTGCTGATTGTCGGCACGGCACTGGATCTGACGCCGACGATCCTCATCCTGACGCCCGTCCTGATGCCGATTGTCAAACAGGCGGGAATTGACCCGGTCTATTTCGGCGTGATGTTCATCATGAACAACTGCATCGGCCTTATCACGCCGCCTGTGGGCGTCGTTCTCAATGTTGTCAGCGGAGTTGGGAGAATTCCGCTCGGCAAAGTCACGGTCGGCGTTCTGCCGTTCCTGATCGCCGAAACGCTCGTGCTTTTCCTGCTCGTGCTGTTTCCCGATCTCGTGATTGTACCGGCCCGATGGTTGTATTGACCGTCTTGCCGCCAAGCTGTTCCAGTGAACGTTCAAATGGGAGGAATACCATGAAGAAGCTGCTTTTCGCGACAACCGCCATTGCTATGGCAATCTCAGGCTCGGCTCCGGCCTTTGCCGAGTTCAATAGCCGAAATATTCGCATTTCCAACGGCATAAATTCCGATCACCCGGTCGGCAACGGCATCAAGGCCATGCAGCAATGCCTGGATGAAAAGTCCGGTGGCAAGCTCAAATTGACTGCGTTCTGGGGCGGCGCTCTGGGCGGCGATCTTCAGGCAACTCAGGCGCTGCGGTCAGGCGTACAGGAGGCTGTCGTCACATCGTCCTCGCCGCTCGTCGGCATCATTCCAGCACTTGGCGTTTTCGATCTTCCATTCCTTTTTGCCAGCCCTGACGAAGCCTATAAGGTTCTCGACGGCAAGTTCGGCGACGACATGAACAAGAAGCTTGAAGCGGCGGGTCTGATCAACCTCGCCTATTGGGAAAACGGCTTTCGCAATCTCTCCAACTCACAGCGACCGGTCACGAAATGGGAAGATTTTTCGGGCCTGAAAGTCCGAGTGATGCAGAACAATATCTTCCTCGACACGTTCCAGAACCTTGGGGCGAACGCGACACCAATGGCCTTCGGCGAAGTTTACTCGGCCCTTGAAACCAAGGCGATCGATGCGCAGGAAAACCCCTATGTGACGATCGACACGTCGAAATTCTTTGAAGTGCAGAAGTACATCACCGAGACCAACCACGCCTACACGCCATTCCTGCTGCTCTTCTCCAAGCCAATTTTCAATACCTATACGCCTGAGGAACAGGCGGCACTGCGTGACTGCGCAATCGTCGGTCGTGATGTCGAGCGTCAGGTCATCGCCGAGCTGAACAAGAAGTCACTGGAAAAGATCAAGGAAGCTGGCCTTGAGGTCAACCAGCTCTCACCGGAAGAGCAAGTCCGTATCCGTGAGAAATCCATGGTCGTGTATGAAAAGCACAAGGAGCAGATCGGCGCCGACGTCGTTGACGGCATCTTGGCGGAGCTGAAGACAATTCGCGCAAAATAAGCTCACTCCTACTTAAAACTACGATAGGCCCGCCTCGGATGTGAGCGGGCCTGTTCTTTTCCAGTGATGGTCAAGGATAGACACTCCAGATACCTCAGGATCTCGGACCATAGGTCCATTTCTTCGCTCTGCTCAATGTCGCCTTGTGAAAAATAGCTAGGCGATAGACCGCACAAATAGCCGGTGCCATTACCTCCCTGCCATCGCTACCTTACGACAAAACGTCATCTGCATGCCCTAAAGGCATGGGATGCATCATCATTGTTCGTTGTCTTCCTTTTCAGTCGGTGGCAATGAAAGCATCAAACGCGTCATCCTCGGGAGAATTGGAATGAATGTATTTTTGAGCCGCCGTCAGGCGCTTATCGGCATGGGTGCGCTGGGAAGCGCTGCGGCTTTCGGTTTGCCCGCACGCGCGGCGACCCGAAATCTAGCAGTGCTCCACCTTGCCAGCCATGCGCCGAGCTTCATTGCTTTTGAGCGCGGTTACTACAAGGAAGCCGGACTGGATATCGAACTGAAATTCTTCGAAGCCGCCCAGCCCATGGCCGTAGCGATCGCTTCCGGCGATGCCGATTTCGGCGTAACCGCGATGAGCGGTGGGCTCATCAGCCTCGCCCAAAAGGATGCCATCAAGGTTATCGGCGGCGCACTGACCGAGGAAAAAGGCGTCACCGGCGCGATCATCCTGGCATCCAACAAGGCCTATGAGGCGGGTCTCACGGACCCTTCCAAGCTCTCTGGTAAAAGCTTCGGCATCACAACGGCGGGTTCCTCATTCCACTTCATGGCGCACAAGATTGCCATCGCCAACAATATCAAGCTGTCGGACATGCAGTTGCGTCCGCTGCAGAAGCTGGGCGCCATCGTTGGCGCACTGACAACAGGTCAGATCGACGCGTGGGCGATCCAGCCGAATGTCGCCAAGAAAATGATCCGCGATGGCGCTGCCAAACAGATCGGTCTGGTCTCCGATTACGCGCCGGATTATCAGGTCACCACTGCCTTTACGTCGACCAAGAACGCAGCCAGTGAACGCGAGATGACAGCAGCGTTCGTCAAAGCATATTCACGCGCAATCGCCGATTACAACGCGGCGTTCGTGGACAATAAGGCTGACGATGCCGAGCGCGATGCCTTGGCGAAGATCGTGCATAAATATGTCGAAAGCGACAGCCCCTTTGAGGCCGCCAAGCAAAACCTTGTCGATGGCGCCATGCGCATCAATCCCGATCTTGCATTGTCGCTCGGCAGCTGTGTTGAACAACTCGAATGGTTCAAGGCCGAAGGCATGGTCAAGGACGCGATTACGAACGAACAGCTGTTCGACACGTCCTACGTCAAGACGATTTGATCAGCATGCTATGTTCGCGAAGGCCCCACGGCCTTCGCTTGGAGGACCCATGGACCTGAAGCTGAAGAACATCAGCCATTCCTACGGACCTGTAGAGGTTCTGAAAGATATATCGCTCGACATCCCGCAAGGGCAGATCATCTGTCTGATCGGACCGTCCGGTTGTGGCAAATCAACCCTGCTTCGCTTCCTCGGCGGGCTTGAACGCCCCACTTCGGGAGAAGTGTTACAGATCGGAAATCCTCCGCTGGAGTCCCTCAATCCTCTTACCTATGTTTTTCAGCATTTTGCCCTGCTGCCATGGCGGACTGTCGAAGGCAACATACGGCTTGTGCTTGAGGATCATGGCATCAGTGGGCGCGAGATGGATGACATCGTTACTGATGTCCTCGACCGGACCCGCCTGTCGGACTTCCGAAAGGCCCTTCCGAAACAACTTTCGGGTGGCATGCGCCAGCGCGTTGCCATCAGTCGGGCGCTGGCAGTTCGTCCCGCAGTGATGCTGATGGACGAACCGCTTTCGGCACTCGACAGCCAGACACGCGAGCTTTTGATGGATGACCTGATCTCTCTATGGACACGTCAGCCATTTACATCCGTCTATGTCACCCACAACCTCAACGAAGCGGTTCGGCTAGGCCACCGCGTCGTTGTGCTATCCCGTCGCCCGGGCCAGATCCGGGACGTCGTCGATATCGACATTCCGCTCTCCGAACGTCATCTGGGTGACCCCGTGCTGGAAGAAAAACAGAAACAGCTCTGGGACCTCATGCGCGATGAGGCCATGGCTGCCGACAAGGAACTGATCAATGTCTGACATCACCATGGCCGACAACGCGGCTGAAACGACCAGCAAAGCCTTGCCGGTGCGTCCCGTCACATTTCGCGGTGGCGGCTTTGCGCCGATCCCGGTGCGCGGCATCGGCATCGCCGTTTTCATCGTTCTGATCGTGCTTGCAGAGATCGGCACGCGCAGTGGCTTTATTTCTAACCTGACACTGCCGCGACCATCTGCCGTGCTCGATACTTTCGTGCAACTCTGGCAGACCGGGCTTTTGTGGAAACACCTGTTGCCATCATTACAGAGACTGTTCGTCGGCGCGTTCATGGGGATTTCCGTCGGCATATCGGTCGGCGTGCTGATCGGCCTGTTCAGCTATGTTCGCGCAGGCTTGGTCCCTCTGGTAGCCGCACTGTTCCCAATCCCGAAGATCGCGCTTCTGCCACTATTCGTCATCTGGTTTGGCATAGATGAAATGTCAAAATACGCTCTGATTGCATTCGGAACCTTCACGCCAACAGTGGTCGCGACGTATGGTGCAGTCGACAATGTCGATCGCACGTTGATCCGCATGGGACAGAGTTTCGGGTTAAGCTGGTGGTCGATTGTTCGCAAAATCGTGTTGCCCGGAGCTTTTCCGGCCATCCTTTCCGGCCTGCGTGTATCCATTTCGATTGCCATCATCCTCTTGGTCGCAGCCGAAATGCTGGGGGCTCAATATGGTGTCGGTTCCTACATTCTTGAGGCAGGATCGCTTTATGATCTTGAGAAGCTTTTCGCTGGCGTCACGATCCTCTCGGTCATGGGGCTGATTGTAAACTTTGTTATTGGACAGGTCGAAAAGCGCTTCCTGGGCTGGCGCGGCTGACCCGTGATGGCTCCTGCGATACTTGCACTCTGGAACGATTATCCGTCGCTGCATGCTGACGAGTATGAAGCCTGGCATACATTCGAGCATGTTCCAGAGCGGCTGACCGTACCAGGCATGCGTGCAGCCCGCCGCTATGTGTCATCAGCCAACAGCGAAAGCTATTTCACCCTTTACGAGCTTGAAGACCTCAATGTGATAGAGCACCCGGCCTATCTCGACCTCGTTCACAACCCGACCCCTTGGTCGTTCAAGATGCGTCAGCATTTCTCAAACGTGCTGAGGATTCCCGGCGAGATCATGTCAGCGGATGGACATGGAACAGGCGGAACTGCACTCGTCCAAGCCTATCCGGCAGACCGAAATGAAGCGCGTGCAGGGTTGCTTGAGTTGGAAGCCTTCTTGCAGGAATACAGAGCGGAAGCCCGCATAACCGGGTTCCAACTGGCACTTGCCGAACCCAACCAAATCTATGAGGTTTTTCGTCAGGACGAACAGACCGACCCGGATACGGTCAACATTGTGGTCATCGCAGAAGGCACAATTGCCGCTTCACTTGCGACGCTCAAGGATACCTTGACGCAGAAAATACTTTCGAAGCTTAAACCGCGCCATTGTCTTCGCAATGACCTTTTTCACATGGTGATCAGCTATCGGGGCGACGAGTTTCCGAGCAGCCGTCACGAAATCACCGCGGGCAAAATCTCAAAACTTTGGGTGGGATAATCGTGGCGTTTTAGAATGCGGCGGCATTGACTCAGATTTTGAATCTTCGGCCACCGCGGTTTTCAATAGCGGTGGCCAAATGTGGGCGACGAATTCTTAAAACTCAGGCGGTTCTATAGCGCTCGAGCCAGTGAGCGTATGGTGCAGGCAGTGTCCAAGAGGGCTTATCGACACCGAGTTCGAGCGCCGCCTGATATGGCCAATGGCTGTTGGCAAGCAGCGGGCGACCGAGAGAAACCATATCCACAAAGTCATCGGCGATCAGTGCATCCGCCTGCTTTGCCTCGCTGATGAACCAGCTCGTCGTTGCTGGAAGTCCGGCTTCGCGGCGCACCCTCTGGGCAATAGGCGCCATGAAGGCGGGACCCCATGGAATATTCGCGGTCGGTGTGGAGAAACCAATGCTGACATCGATAATGTCGAGCCCGCCAGCCTTAAAGCGGCGAACCATCTCGATCCCTTCTTCCAGATCGTCTGAACCGTCGAACTCGGTCACGCCAAAGCGGGCGGCAAGCGGAAGGTGTTCAGGCCAAACCTCACGAACGGCAGCCAAGGTTTCGAGCAGAAATCTAGCTCTACCGTCCAAGTCACCGCCATAGGCGTCCGTGCGCTTGTTAGACCATGTCGAGAAGAAGCTCTGTCCGAGATAACCGTGAGCAAAGTGAAGCTCAAGCCACTCGAAGCCAGCCGCCAGCGCCCGCTTCGCAGCAGCGACGAAGTCTGCCTTGACCCGCTCGATATCGGCAAGCGTCATGGCCTGCGGTACCTTGCCCAGGTTTCCTCCGAAGGCAACGACTGAAGGTGCCAGTGTTTCCCAGCCACGCGGATCAGACGCGGCGATATGGTCGTCGCCTTCCCATGGACGGTTCGCGCTCGCCTTGCGTCCGGCATGTCCGATCTGAATCCCGGGAACGGCACCGGCAGCTTTCATAGAATTCACCGCCTTTTTCCAAGGCTCGATCTGCTCGTCGTTCCAGATACCTGCGCATCCGGGCGTGATACGACCTTCCGGTGATACAGCCGTCGCCTCGGCAACCACCAGGCCTGCACCACCGCGTGCGAGCCCGGCCAGATGGACATGATGCCAATCATTGATGACACCGTCCTCGGCAGAATACTGGCACATCGGCGAGACCACGATACGATTTCGCAGCGTGACGTCTTTGAGAGTGAAAGGGGTAAATAGGGATGACATGAAAGCTCCAAATGATAATCAGCAATATTCATATAATTCTTCGATATTTCGATTACAATCGAACTACCAAATAATAGTGTCACATGCTAGGTGGGGTCATGCGCGCCATTCCACATCCCGATCTTGAAGACGTGACCCTTACCCAAGTGCTCTATGCGCTGAGCGATCCTGTCCGGCTGGCAGTCGTACGTCAGCTGGCAAATGAGGGACAGGCCACCTGTTCCGCCCTGGATGGTGGCAGGCCCAAGTCCAGCATGTCCCACCACTTTAAAGTCCTGAGAGAGGGTGGTCTGGTTTTCACACGTACGGATGGACCAGCACATCTGAACGAACTGCGCCGTAAAGAGATGGACGAGCGTTTTCCAGGTCTGTTGGATGCCGTGCTAACGGCACCCAATGGGCAAAGTTGAGGTTATGGCGCGTTGGGCAGGTCGCGTTTGTAGGCTTCGGCTCCGGCTGGCATAAATGCCGGATCGCAGAACCGGGGCATAACATGCGCCCGCCTCCCGGTTAGAGCATCTTCACCTCACAGGCCTGTTATGCTTTTGTAACTCACCGTCGTGACTATCTCCTGTTTTCGTCTGTGACGATGCCTGCGCAAGCTGTTCACGCAGCGTGGCATTCTCCGCCTCCAACTCCACGAGCCGGGCGCGCACAGGGCGCAGGCCAGTTTCGACCTCTTCCTGCGTGTAGCGCGGCACGATGTGCTGAGGGCAATTCCAATCGAAGTTCTGCAACCGAAGCCGCACAATACGCTCGGCCTTTCCGGTCGCTCCCTCGAGAACCGTGGTTGTCAAGGCAGGGTCCGCATCCAGAGGAACGGTCTCGGCATGGACATAGATTTTCAGGCGGGCACGGCGCGTGTAATCCATGAGGAAGAGGCATGCCTTGTCGTTTGCCGACAGATTTCCCACGCTGATATATTGAAAGTTGCCACGGTAATCGGCAAAAGCCAGAGTCTGATCATCGAGAACTTTTAGAAAGCCCTTGGCTCCACCTCGATGCTGGATGTAGGGCCATCCGGTCTCGGACGTCGTCGCCATGTAGAAGCTGTCTCGATCGGCGATGAAACTCATCTCCTGATCGGTAAAGCGGTCGAACTCCCGGTGCCCACGGAAATTTTCCCACATCGGTGCGACACCAAGTTGCTGCTGCACCTTACGCACGGCGGGCGTCACCGCTACATCCAGAAATCCGTAGGTCATCGCCGTCTCCTAAGTTGATCGTGTGCATGTCACCGTCAAAACCGAACATAATGCCTGCGACAGAACTGGATAATCAGTAGATTTCGGGTAACATCTGCTCAAAAAGTGAGGAACTGGATGGACCGGTTGGAAGCCATGTCGCTGTTGATCGACACTCTGGATGAAGGCAGCTTTTCGGCCGCCGCGAAAAAGCGGGGCGTACCGGTTGCGACACTCACCCGAAAAATCGGACAGCTCGAACAGCATCTGGGCGCCGCACTTCTCGTTCGCTCGACCCGGACGCTGTCATTGACGGATGCCGGACAACGATATCTTGCAGGCGCACGCCAGATCATCACGCAAGTGAGCGAGGTTGAGCGAGAGGCTGCGGGGGAATTTCAAGAGCCGACCGGACGGCTGGTCGTAAGCGCACCGCGCATGTTTGGCCGCCTCCACGTCCTGCCGATCGTCAGGGACTTTCTGCAGCTTTACGAAGGAATAACGATCGATCTGCAACTGAGTGACAGCAATGTCGATCTTGCAGCGGGTGCGGCCGACATCGCGGTTCGTATCGGAGCTTTGCCGGACAGCAATCTGGTCGCTACGCGTCTGGGCACAATGCGAACCGTGGTGGTTGCCAGTCCAGCACTTCTTGATCGTCATACCAAGATTGAACACCCGGATGATCTGAAATCCCTGCCTTCCATAAAACTGACATTGCCAACACCAAACGCGACACACGAGGTGCGGAAAGGCCAAAGCGATTGGCCTGAGGGCCAAGTTCGATTGCGCGTCCCGAGCACGGAAGCGGCGGTCGATGCGGCTGAGGCGGCGTTGGGCGTCGTGCGGCTTTTGCACTATCAAGCGGCTGCGGCCCTCAGTGCTGGCAGGTTGCAGCTGCTTCTCGCTGCATTCGAGGGCGAGCCCTTACCCGTGCACATACTGCACGCGCCCCTGCCACAGCTTCCCCAGAAAACCAGGCGTTTCTTGGATTTCGCAAATGGACGCTTGCGTGCGTCTCTCATGTCTGTCGGAAAGGCGTAAGCCAACGTCGCATCATAAATCGCTGGAGATGCCGTACCAAGCTGATGAATGCCCTTGCGCCGACACCGGAAAACGGCAAAGCTCCATCGTGAGACCATACAGTGGGCAGATTATATGAATTCTTTGGGATGCTGGTGGGCTTGGTATTCCAGAGCATGTTCCCTGCTCATCGTGATGATGTCATCCCACCAGGCTTTTGCGCAAACCACGTCGCAAGACACCCCCAACGACTGGATCATCACGATAGGGGGCTCAACCGAGTACGGCCCCTCCTATCAGGGAGCCAGTCGCGGTTCGTTCAACTTTGTCCCCTCCTTTGATGTCCGCCGCCTTGGAGAGGTCGCAGACTATAGTGCGCCAGACGACAATATCGATTTTACTGTGTTAGACATTGGGGGTGTGGAATTCGGTCCCGTCGCAGGGTTTCGCACGGGTCGATCAACAGCGGATGACCGACGTCTGAAGGGTTTGCAGACAGTCGACTGGACAATCGATGCTGGCGCCTTCGCACAATATTGGCCGATCGAAAGAAACTTGCGTCTACGTGTCGAAACGCGTCAGGCACTTTGGGGCGGCGATGGCCTTGTTGCAGACCTCGCGGCTGACTGGTTTGTCCCCGTGGACGACAAGCTTGTACTATCCGTCGGCGGCCGCGCGTCTCTCGCGAATACAACCTATATGAGCAGGAACTTCGGCATTACATCGAGTGAAGCGGCAACGAATGGCCAACTCGATGCTTTCGACGCCAATGCCGGATTGAAGTCCGTCGGCGTGGCAGTAGCAGCAACATATGCCTTTTCTCCTGTCTGGAGCGCGCAGATCTACTACAAATACGACCGGCTTGTGAATGACGCTGCCGCAAGTCCTGTCACCAGCGTTTTTGGTTCGCCCGATCAGAATACGATCGGTTTTTCACTCACACGATCGTTTCAAATCAGTTTTTGACCTACAGGGCTTGATACGCAGTATCGTTCACTCTGGGGTTCGTTGCGCTCGGCAATCTACCACTGGATCACGCCAATATTCTCATATCAGCTTTGGAGCTGCCTCACTGGCCTTGCGGTCGTCTTTGGCAACAGCAATCAACCAGACGCCCGCCAAAATGAGCATGCTTCCAATGATTTGAAGAGGCACGACAGGCTCTCCGAAGATCAACCATCCGCTGGCAATGACAAGAACATAGCTGACGGCCGAGAGGGGAAACGCTCTGCTAAGATCGAGTTCCGCCAGAATTTTCATCCAGAGGAAGAAGCAGGTGATCTCTACCGTAATGGCGGCAAGCACCCAGGGATTATGGAGGGCGCTGCTCAACCATGACAGTGTGGCGCCTTTTCCGTCGATATCTTCAGCGCCGCGCTTGATGAAAATCTGAAACAGCGTGTTCAACAACGGCACCGCGAACCAGGACAGACGCATGGGGCTCATTATTGAGCCTCGTCGGTGGAAAACAGTGGCGATACCATCCGTAGCAACGTCTGTATGGCGGGGTTCCGATGCCGGAAATACATGGTATTGGCCGTAAGCGTGCTGCCCAGCCGCACCTTGTTTTCATAGTAGGCCTGTCCGCTCTGATACGTGGTAAAGCCATGGTCAATGCAATGACGCAGATTGGTGAACCAGCTGAGGAAATAGAGATTATAGGGACGGCCCGCATCTCCATCCATACAAAAGAACTTGTCGATCAGCGTGTCTTTGTCATGAACCAGCAGATTGGCGGCCATGAGTGTATCGTCGACGAAGTAGAATGTGCAGAAGGCACGCCCCTCCATGCGGGAGAGGACGCCAGAAAAATAGGCCTCCGTCAGCTCCTCGAATTGCCATTCGCTGCGGTTGCGCGTGTCGTGATACAGCGCCATTACCTGCGGCAAAAGGTCGGCAAAATTGGTTCGGGTCTCGATCCGCACTTTTTCAAATGATTTCAGCTTGCGTCGCATATCCTTGCGCGTGCTGGCGGACAGACCTTCAAGGTATTCTTCCACGGTTTCAAAGTCGATGTCGAGCGCAGCCGTCGGCAAGCTGCCGAGCGCGGCATAGTGCCGTTTGGAGAGTATATCGATCAGCGCGGCTGGCGTGGTCTTTGGCACATCCTTGAGCGCCATCAACGGACACGTTTCATCAGCCGCCGATGCTTCGAAAGCATCCAAGAGCAGGCCGAACAGCGACGACCGCTGACTGGCTGCAACATCGGGATGAAATCCGATGGCCGCGCTTTCCGTACAGGGGGATCCCAGACATGCGAGCCGCAATGTCAGAAATCGCGGAAACTGCTGCCGCATCCGACGCACGGTCCTGCGAACCAGCCCATCTTCCAGCGTTGTGTCCAGCATGTAGGGGCATATGAAAAAGGGCATGGCAGCCAAAATTCTGCCGTTCTCGACAAGCGTGACGTAGCGCCACTCAAAGCCAGAAAGACCGGCTTCCTCTATCGCCAGCAAGCAGTCGTAGTCTTCGACATATCCGGGGAAGCAGATGTTCCAAGCGGCAGGGTCGATATCGAGGATGGTCTTGCTGATACGGGCCGCCACCTCTCCCATACCTACCGCGATCGGATTATGCACAAGATGCAACATTTTGAGCCTCAAAAAAATCTGCTGTGAAATCTGCGACCTGACGGTGATGCCGGTCCACATGGATCATGTGATAACTGTCTTCGATCCATCTCAGCTCATGTGATCCGCCGATATTGTCGTTGATATAGTGCGCGTGTCTGGAATGGCTGAGATCGTCTTCTACCGAGTGGACAATCAGTGTCGGTGTTTGAATGTCCGGCAGCCTGAGTTTCAAGGCTTTGCCCAACCTGTGCATCTCGACCAGTCCCTTTCCCGGAAACCTTTCGAGAATACCCTCTCCTGCCATACCCTCTATCATCCGGCGCATACGCGGGTCCTTGATCCCCATGGATGGCGTTTCACTGAAACTCAGTCGATCCAGAAAGGGAACGCGCGAAAGCCAGTCGATATGATGAGAGAGAAGTGGGTAATAGAACGGTACATTCCAGCCATCGTAGCCGAAGCAGGGAGAATAGACCGCGGCGGCCCTGATCATATCAGGCTGCGCATCCGCCGCCAGAATGGAAAGCTTGCCACCGACGCAGATGCCTGCCGCAAAGACCTCCTGCGTACGTTCCGCCAACAGCGCCGCTGCCTCAAGTAGGCTGTCTAGCCAGTTCCCCCAGCTTGAACGACGCAGAGCGTCAACATCCGAGCCGTGTCCCGCCAGAAGGGGTGCGTAAACGCTGTAGCCACGGCGATTGAGCTGCCGTGCAACCAACTTCATTTCCGCCGGTGCACCGGTGAGGCCATGAACGAGAACCACGCCCTTTCCGTTGGTCCCCTCGAGATAGAAGCTCAAAACGTCAGATGTCACGATTCAGCTCCAACTCACGATTTTCCTTGGCCATGAAGCCGAGTGCGTGACAGGTGCTGATGACGTGAACACCCGCTTTTTCCTGTTCCTCGCTAATCTGCTCATGCAGCTTGCTCAGTTTTGTCCAATGGGTTTTGGGACGATAGTGGTGCTCTGCGTGAAAGCCGTTGCCAAACCAAAGCCAGTTGTAGAACGGCTTGTGACTGCTGACGCCCCAGGCAATGGGCAGGTCAGGATCGCCATGCAGATGTTCGTAATAACCGTTCAGAGAAGACAGGCAGTTTCCGAGGTAGTAGAAAGGTACGAAGAACAGGACTGCTTTCCAGTCGTAAAGCAAGGCGGCACCGACAAAGGCCAAAAACGCAATGAGTTCGAAACGACCCCACTTTGCGTCGAACGGACGGTTCTTGCCGATAGCCTTGTGGATGTCTCCGATGTCGTCACGGAAGAAGCTGAGAAACGTATAGGACCAGACGTTTTCCGGTTCTCCGTTGCGACCGTGTCGGTAGATCGACAGAAGGTCGACCGTATCGCCCTTCTCATCCGGTCTGTCACTGTTGCCAGAATGATGGCGCATGTGAATCCAGTGATAATAGGTCTGCGAAAATCCGATCGCTATCGATTCCAGAAGGCTGAAGCCGTAGTTCATCCATCTCGGCTTGAAATAGGGCGTGTGAATGAAGTTGTGAGATATGCTGTTGATGTTCCACGAGATCGAGATGGCATAGAGGCAACCCAAGACTGCTGACACCCACAGTGGGCGACTGTGGAAACCGGCGATCAGAAAAATGTCGAAGGCCAGATGCGCCACGGCTGCCAGAACCGGGGCTGCATCCCATTTGGTATGTGCGAAGATTTTCATAATCCTGTAACTCCCACACAGACGACGCCAGCGGTGATGAGAAACACCCCAAAGCCGTGATTGATGTTGATGTGTTCCTTGAAGAGGATTGCCCCTGCAATGACGATCGTTGCGTAACTCAAGGCCATCAGCGGAAAGGCGATCGAGAGCGGAACTTTCTGCAAGACCGCAGTCCAACTGGCCAGTTCGAGCGCCCAGAAGACAATGCCTGCCCACGTGACGGGTTTCATTAGGGTCGCTTTCAGCGTGCTGTCACCCGCTGCGTATTTGAAGCAGACTTCCCGCGCTGTTTCCGCAAAGATACAAAAGCAGATCAGCCCAAGCATCGTCAGGGTCAGGCTACCGTTCATTGCATGTGCTCCGCCAGTATGTCGAGGAGCGCGTAGTTCGCGGAGCTGTTGACGTCCTCGATGGCCGATTTCTCTTTGCGTAGACGCGGCTGATCGATCAGGCTTTCGACTTTTTTGGCGATTTGCGTCCAGGGCATTCCGGAATAGGCGGGTGCGGAATAGTCGCCGATGACATCTGCACCGATGATGCGGTGACACCGCCCGATTTCACTGACAAGTGAGAGAAGATAGGGAAGCCGCATCGCACCCTGATCCCAGTTTGTGACCGCATCCTCGCCTGCCAGAACATCCTTATCGATCGAAATATAGACAGATGGGGTATGGATCCGGCTCAGGATCTCTTCGAAGAAGTTCGCTTCGCCGATCGCGCTGATCGACCGCCAGTGAAGCGCGCCGTCATCCTGGTGGAAGCTCGCGCCACTTCCATACTCTGCCGACACATGGCTGGGTGGATGAGCGTAGGGATACAGCTCCAGTCTGCCCTGCGCGAGCCAATGCAAATTGGCGCCCTTACGCTCGGGACTGCGCAAATCGCTGCTGCACACACCGATCGTGATGACCTTGTGAATATTGCGATTTTCCAGTGCACTGTTGATCCATGAACCACAATGAAGCCCACCGTTAAACGTCACCCAGTCCGGATGATTGTCGAAATGGATAAGCGTCGTCTCGACCGGCCGTTTTTCCAAAGCGGAATCGAGCAGCAAAGCCGTCACGTGATGAAAGTCACCAGACCCCATGAAGCAGAGCTGTGGCTGCCCATTACGAGGAGATCCGCTTTTGGAAAGGCTGCGGGCCAAATCAGTAAGTTGCCGCTGTTTGCTCCACAGCCGTACGTCCCTGCCCGCATTCTTGTCGATGTATTCGGACGCGCCCGCTGTAACACAGGCGCGCACGAAACCGGGTTGCAACTCCAACGCATCATCGAGATGAAGAAGAAGGAGTTGCATGAGCCTATCTCCGTCCAGCGCGGATCAGCAATTGATCGAGAAGCGCGAGCGCAAGGTCGATTTCCTCGTGGCTGATCAACAGGTTCGGGGCGAAGGTGATGACGTTCTTGTGGTAACCGCCCACATCCAGAACGAGACCATAGGTATTGGCGCCCACTCTCAGGTCGCCCTTCATGCCTTCATCACACAGCCAGTCCATCGTCGCCTTGTCCGGCGTGTAGCTGTCGTCCTGGCATATCTCCATGCGCAGGGCGAGGCCCAACCCGTCCACTTCGCCCACAATGGCGTGCGAGCGTTGCAGTTGCTTCAAACCGTCCAGGAAGTAGGCGCCCTTGGCCATGATGGCCGCGCCAAAGTCCTCTTCCTGCAACATTTTCATGGTTTCCAGCGCGACGGCGGTTCCCATGGGATTGCTGGCGAAGGTCGAATGTGTCGAGCCTGGAGGGAACACGGTCGGGTTGATCAACTCCTCTTTGGCCCATACGCCTGACAGAGGGTTGAGGCCGTTGGTGATGGCCTTTCCGAACACGAGAACATCGGGCGACACTTCGAAATGCTCAACCGACCAGAGTTTGCCAGTACGATAGACACCCATCTGGATTTCATCGACCACCAGAAGAATTCCGTGGTCATCCAGAACCTTCTTCAAACCCTTGAAGAAGTTCATGGGCGGAATGACATAGCCACCCGTGCCCTGGATCGGCTCGATGTAGAAGGCAGCATATTCACTCTTGCCGACCTTGGGATCCCAGACACCATTATATTCGCTTTCGAACAGGCGGGCGAATTTGGCAACGCAGAGTTCGCCATATTCTTCCTTCGACATGCCCTTCGGGCCGCGGAAATGATAGGGAAACTCGATGAACTGCGCGCGATCGCCAAAATGGCCGTAGCGGCGACGATAACGATAGCTCGATGTGATGGCTGAGGCGCCGAGCGTGCGTCCGTGATACCCGCCTTCGAAAGCAAACATCAGGCTTTTTCCGCCGGTGTAGTTTCGAACGAGCTTGAGGGAATCCTCGATAGCCTGCGACCCGCCGACGTTGAAGTGTACCCGGCCCTTGTGTCCGAACTTTTGCTCGGCATCCTGGGCGATCATGGTCGCAAGCTCGACTTTTTCGCGATGCAGATATTGCGAAGCGACCTGCGGCAAACGATCCAGCTGGCGATGAACCGTCGCGTTCAGCCGTTCGTTTCGATAGCCGAAATTAACGGCGGAATACCACATTTGCAGATCGAGGAACGGGGTCCCGCTCTCGTCATACATGTAAGACCCGTTGCATTCGGCGAAGAATTTCGGCCGTGGAGAATAGTGAACCGTGTCGCCATGCGAACAATAGGTTTCCTCTAGAAGACGCAGTTGCTCTTCTGTGGCTTCGCGTGGCTGATCGTCCGCTTGCGGAACGGTTACAACATTGGTGCGCATAAATATGCCTTTCAGAATGGATCACGCGATACGGGATTGGGCCCGTGCACCGTAAGACTGTGCTTGGTTTGACAAAATCGACGTGATGCGGGGAAGTAGGTCGGTAAAAGTGTCGAAGGGTATGAAGGGTATGCCTTGGCGGCGGCAGTGATCGGCAAGCTTGTCTTTTGCAAAAACGATGTCGGCCTTGTCAGAAACGCAGAAGTCCGATCGTCCGTCACCAATATAAATCGTGCTATCGACGGCCTCGACCACCGCGCATTTGCAGACGCCAGATCCGGTCTGACACGTCGGCTCAGCAAATGGCTGGCTTATGGAATAAGCCGCACCCTCGGCGCCTGGATGATGGGCAAGTACATTGGCAATGATGGGCAAGTCGCAGATGTCATGACGGTTCAGAATGCGGCGTATAAAATGAGCGACGCCATCGCTGACGACGGTGACCGGAACGTCCCATGCCTTGCAGGCCGTCAGAAAATTCGGGAACCCCGGATCGATTGCGACCGTGTCAAGAAAGACATCCAGGTCATGCGGCTCGACATGAATGAGTGCGATTTGCCGGCGCATGCATTCTGCAGACCCGATCAGGCCGCGCAGCCATTGCTGCTCTATGAATTCCCATTCTGGATCGGCAAATCGTGTGAGAACCTGATCGGTGGTATCACCAACCGAGATCGTCCCGTCGAAATCGCAAAACACGTGCATAAACCAGTTCCTGCCTGTCGTCTGGCAGTAGTGGTAGCAAGATCATATGAGGTGAGACTGAGGGCAAAATGAAGTGAAACTGAAATCGTCAAACATTTTGCGGAATATGCAGATCGACCCGCAATCCGCTTCCCCAATCGGGCGTCGCCATTTCAATTTTGACCGAAAGACGCTCCGCAATGTCGGCAACGATGGCAAGGCCAAGGCCTGAGCCTTCTGTGTGAAGGCTGTCAATTCTGTAGAACCGCTGAAATACGGAAGAGCGCTCCTCCGGCGGAACACCGGGACCGGTATCGCTGATGGACAAACGGCAAACATCGTTTTCTCTGGTGACACACACACTGACGCGGCCGCCGTCAGAGGAATATTTTACGGCGTTGTCGATCAGGTTGGTGATGATCGTTCGCAACAACGACCCATCCGTCTCGACGTCCAGATCCTCATCGCCCTCCAGGGATACATCGAGGTTACGGCTATGTATGAGAGTTCCGAATTCAGCCAGAACGGACGCCGTCAAATGATAGAGCGCAACCTTTTCAACCCGAAGCGGATGGTGGCTGACCCTTGCAAGGCGCAAAAGCTGCTCGATGAGATGAGACGCCCGATCGTTGCTTTCCACCAGAGCGGAGATGAGCTGACGGCGCTCGGCTTCATCATCAGCGTCGCGCAACATCTGCAGAAGAAGCTTCACCGAGGCCTGCGGCGTGCGCAACTGATGGGCGGCCAGATCGGAAAAGCGCCGTTCCAGGGTCAGGGAATGACCGAGTTTGCCAAGAAGCTGGTTGATCGAACGCCCCAACGGCAACAGATCGCGCGAAAGCGGATCAGTGGGAATGGCCGAAAGGTCATCCGGGGAGCGCGTCCGGATCTGGCGGACAAGATCATGGATCGTGCGCAAGCTGCTGTTGATGCCAATCCACATCAGAAAGCCGATAATTGGCACAAGCACCAGTAACGGGAAGAACAGGTTGAGCATGATATTGGATACGAGCGTCGCCCGAAGCGCACCCTTCTGACCAACTTCGACAACGATATCCGTATTCGGGATAGCGAGCGAATAGATACGCCACTTTTCTCCGTTATAAGAAAAATTGCTGAAGCCAAGCGACCGGCGAGGCACGTCTGACGGAAAAGCGGTGCTGCTGTAAATGGCGATCCGATCCCCTACCCAAGCCCGGAACATATGCGCATCTGCATAATCATCGGCGTCCTCGTTGAGGGCCAGCTGATTGTCCATGTTGAAATCGATGTCGCCAATCTTATGAGGGTACTGGCGCGACGGATCTTCGAGCCGATGACGCAGCAACTCCCACATGACATTGGCATCGTTGATCATTTGGGCGTCGTATATATTGTCGATCTCGCGCGTCGCGCTGTTGAACGCAAAAACGCCGATGACGAGGATGGCGACAGCAACGACGGGCGCTATTCTGATAAAAAGCTTGCGCGAGAGTGTCGTGTTTTTCATCGCTCTATCATGTAGCCGACGCCACGAATGGACTTGATGACATCTGCCCCAAGCTTCTTGCGCAGATTATAGATATTGACCTCGATAGCGTTGCTCTCGACAAGACTCGACGCGTCATAAAGCGCATACTCGATATCGTTCTTGGTCACGTAACGCCCTGCTCGCTCCATCAGGAGTTTGAGCAGATGAAACTCCTTGGCAGTCGCGTGAAGTTGCACACCGCCTCGGCGGATTACCATCGCCGAAGGGTCAACCTCCAATTCGCCACATCTTATGACGCTTTCGGTGCGCCCTTCCCGCCTTCGCATCAGAGCGCGTAACCGCGCAAGAAGCTCGTCCAGATCAAATGGTTTGACCAGATAGTCGTCAGCACCCTGATCCAAACCCTCCACCTTCTGCCGAACGGAATCAAGCGCCGTCAGAAGCAGGACTGGTACTGTGTTCCCCTTTTGCCGAAGCCCTTTCAAGACACCGATGCCGTCCAGCTCCGGCAAGTTGATGTCGAGAATGACAGCAGCGAAAACACCACTTTCCGCAGCAGCGAGGCCGGATACACCATCCCGGAACCAATCTACGCCGTAAGCGTGCTTCTCCAATGCCTGCTGGAGGGATGAACCGAGGATGTTGTCGTCTTCAACAAGTAAGATACGCAACGTATGATCCTAGCACGAAATGGCGTCCACGAGCGGCTTATCAAGTGAACCTAGCCCGCACCATACTTCGTCTATAAGCTGCCCGATTTGTGGCCGTCTGTGTAGGCCATCTCGTATCAATACGGCAAAACTTTAGATGACCGCTCCGACCCTCACTGTTGATGGCAGATTAAGTGTAGGACAGCATCCGACGTGAACGCTGAATAGTTACTGCCGTGAATTTTAGATCAAGCAACTCTCGGAGCGTGTTTTTCCAACGCCATATATTCCCACACCGCTACCATGAGCAGAACACCTACGGGAGAAATCTGCATGGCGTATAAAGGAAGGCCCTGGAGGAACAGCAGGACGACAAGCACGCCGATACCGACAAAATGAGATATGGGCCGAACGTGGGACGCTGCGATTTTCACGCCAATATTTCCAGCGAGAAACAGGATAGGGCCGCCAACGATTGCCATTGCTTCGCGCAAAGTCGATGGGTCATGGCTATGCGACAGGCTGAAATCCTCACCCACTGCCGTCAAGATAATGCCCGCGACGATTGGCAAATGACCGTAGTTGAAAAGCGCCCGACCAATCTTTTCAGGCTCTGCTGTCTCCTCTGCTTTTTCCGATGCCTTCTCCTGACCATGGTGGAAATAAATCCACCACATTAGCACCGTACTTGCAAAGGCTGCGCAGAATACAACGAAGCTGAGACTGGAGCTCATGTGGTCGCTTGCGGTACGCCCTGTTGTCAGCACCGTCTCGCCAAGGCATATGATCACGAAGAGCGCGCATCTTTCTGCAAGATGTTCTCCGGAAAGATGCAGCCTTTCTTCTTTCCCGGTTTCCAATCCCGGAAAATAATATTTCACGGCCGGACCGAGATATTCGATACCGATGGCGACAACCCAGAAACCGATCTGCCATTCAAGCTGCGCGGAGAGCCCGCCTAATATCCAGAAAACGCTGGATAGAGCCAGCCAAATCGCCATGCGCCCGAATGTCAGAGAGTTTTCATGATCGACGCCTTTAAACACGTAAAGCGCGAAAGCTGAACGCATTAACTGCATGCCGCTGTAAATGAGAGCGAAGGTGAAACTCTGGTCGTGAAACGCCTTGGGCAGAGCAATTGCCAGCAGGACACCAGCAAACATCATCGCAAAAAGGAAAAAGCGTACCAACCCCGCTTCCGTATTTAGGAGGTTGGTCAGCCATGTAATCTGCACCCACAACCACCACAGCGCCAAAATGATAATGGCGGCTTCAAGCAGGGCAGTCGAACCGAAGTCTTTTGCTAAGGTGTGCGACAGCTGGATCAGCGCAAAAACGAAGACAAGATCGAAGAACAATTCAGGAAATGTCGGCTTGCCCGCTTCGGCATCTTTCCGCCGTATCAAGTGCCACTTCGGATCCTTTTTGACCTCCGAAGTTTCCGAAGCTTTCCCCATACTCACATTGTCCCCTGCACGTCAGTCTGTCTGATTGATTAGTTCGAAGCGAGCTGCGACCGTGCATCTCCAAGTGCGCGTGCTTCTTCTCTCGCCAACGCTTGTTTGCGACCGAAAAGTGCGACGTCCTTTGAGTTGTCGGGGAAGAAACGTGGGCCGACGAGCCTGACTTGCTTGCCACTGACATCAACGATGTAACGGTCGTCTGCGACAGTCCGCTGAGTGGATTCGCGAACGCCCTTGGTATGCTTGATGTCGAGGCTACTGACTTCGATATCCTGCGCCATTGCGGCGGTTACGAAGCAAACAACAGCGCCCACGGCGGCGCCCACGGCAACCAGGTTCATCAACAATCTCCTGAATGTATTGAGCTTTTCTGGCTCAACAACACAACAGCCCGCGATTTGGTTCCATCACGTCCAAGATCAAAGACGACCATACCCAACTTAATGACTAAAAAATTAACTTGGAGGATCAGCGCCCCTTGGGAGTGCTTTGACCGCCGCCTTCACATCCGGCAATTTTAAGGGACGAGCGCAGGCCGATAACGTTGCTTGAGATGAACTTTGCATCCTCAAGCCACTTTGCTTGCAGCGCTATATATGAAACAGGATTGATCCTGGCCGGTTGGAACGGTATCTGGAGAAGGTATGCTCTTGTCCCACTGGACGCGCAGCCGAACAATCAAATTGACCGAGAACCGATGGCCCGCAAGAACCGAGATGACTTCGATACATCGCACTCAGAAGCAGAGCCGACGATTTGTCCAATATGCGAGCGTGTCATCCCTGATGACCAGAAGGAAAAACACCATCTGGTCCCCAAGAGCAAGGGTGGTAAAGCGACCGTCCTTCTGCACCATGTCTGTCACAGGCAGATACACGCCACCTTCACCGATGCACAACTGGCAAAGACTTTCTCCACGATCGATGCCCTGTTGGAGGACCCCGCCATGCAGAAGTTTGTTGCGTGGATAAAGACCAAACCTGCAGGTTTTTCCGACGCGGCGAAGGATTCGAGGCAAGGACCATTCTCGAGCAGAGGCCGAAAATAGTCGATATGCGGTGAACGTTCAGCCCGCATCACGCTTCGGCATGACTAGGCCGAGAATTTCACGGTCACGCCGCGCTGCCGAAAATAGGCCTGCATGAGCTTTCTGCCAGAACGATTGTTCTGTGTGAGCTTCGACGCGTCGAAAACAGCCTCTTTGAGACCAGCCTGTGCCAATGCGACTTTCAGCTTTGCAATAAGAGCGTCGATGTCGGCATTATCGGCATTGAGTGATTCATAAATACGGTCTGTTGCATCTGCTACGCTAAGGTCACTCAAGCTTATTCTCCTGTTTTCGTTTTGCTGGCGATTACCACATATTCCCCCATTCGCCATACTGTCATGAAAGATTGCGCAGAATTTTGGTACAAACAGATCGTAACGCTGGCCGTTATGACGTCACAAATCGGAGTGAGCTCGTCGCCAGAGCGCACTGAAGCCGTATGCGTGGTTGGTAGACCATTCCAAATTTCCGCACCGTAGCTCGATGGACGATATAGTCAGGTAAGTCTGAGTTATTTTGCTGATGTGTGACGCGAAACCAGCGGCATCATGCGCTTGAGCGTGACGTCCTTTCGAATAAAATGATGCCACAAGGCAGCGAGGACATGAAGGAGAACGATGGCCGCCGCCAGATAGGCCAAAGTTTCGTGCACATCCGTCCATAAGGCCTCCGATGCATCCGATATCTCCAGCGGCAAGCCCGGAATAACGACGAGATCAAAGACATAGCTGGGGATTTGTAACGGGGATGTCGAGGCGACGGCCCATCCGGCCAGAGGCACAGCCACTGTGAGAAAAAGAAGTGCTGCGTGCGCAAGGCGGGAGGCGATATGCGCAACCCGACCCGACCCTGCGGGAGGATGCGGCTTTGTGCTCAACACCGACCATATGACGCGCGGGGTTGCCAATGCCAGGATCACGAACCCGATGGACTTGTGATACTGGAACAGATTGAACTGAAGCGCAGGATCGACATTGTCACCGCTCATCAGGTATCCCAGCACAAGCTGCCCAATGAACAGAAGCGCAATCGTCCAGTGAAACAGGACCGCGATCAAGCCATAGGTCGCGGTCGAATTTTGCCAGCGTTTTTTGTCGACAGGCGTGGAACGAGAAAACAGATCATGATTGGTCATTTTCTAGCTCAACTGCTGATACATGTCTTTGGCAATGACATCCATACGTTTGGGCTCCAGATTGCCCACCAACGCGCATCGGAGAGTTTCGTCATCCCACGATACTGCTTCCAGTGAACCGACGTTCGAGCGTCGCATCGCTGTATCTTCGGAATCGGTCGCAGGCACGATATAGAGCGTGACGCGTTGCCCCGTGGCATCCTCGTACATAAGCTGGCCTGCGGCACCTGAGGCGCTTGGCAGCACGCGACCGCCCACCAGTTGCAGCCCCTGGCGGCGGAGGTCCGGTATCTTCAGTTTGCGGTCCAGCCGCTTTGATAGCCACTTTTGCAGGTTCGCCGGATCGTCAGCATCCGCACGAACCTCGACAGGGTGCAGGACTTCGCTCGCGAACAGACTGTGCGCCTGCGTGGCATCTGCCACGATGGATTGAGTTTGTTCGCCACTCCTTTGTACCAGTCCATGCCCGAACCACCCCGCAGTCAGCCCAAAAGCCAGCAAAAGGATGGAGGCTGCGGCCAGATTGCGCCAGTGAGCACGCTCGGATCGCACCCGACGCTCCATCCTGACAACATCGAGATTGGCGGGCAACGCACCCTCATCAAGACGACCATAGAGGGCAGCGAGCGCCGCATTTTGCTTAAGCCACGCATCGACCTTGCGCGCATCGACCGGATTGGAAGCCAGATATGCCGTCACGGCATCGCGTCGCTGGTCATCAAGTCGCCCATCGACATAAGAAATAAGATCCGCTTCGGTTATCTGCGGCTGGCTGCCGGTCATTTTATCACCTTGAGATTGGGCTGGTCTTCCTGGGTCATTCGGGCAAGGGAAGAGCGGGCTCTTCCCAATCGTGACATCAGTGTCCCCACCGGAATTTCGAGTACCTGTGCCGCCTCCGAATAACTGAGGCCTTCAACAACGACGAGGAGAAGGGCCTCGCGATGTTCAGCGGACAGTTTTTCAATGGCGCGCGCCATTTCCGCAAGCGCCACACGACCGGTCTGTGCCGCCGGAACGAACAGCTGGTTTGCAACATCGTCGATAGCCACCTGCGCAGGCCGCCGGCTGCGGCTGCGGAGGTTGTTGCGCCACACATTGATCAGCACCCGGTAGAGCCAAGGCCGCAACGGACCATCTTCCCGCCAGAGCGCCTGTTTGCGAATAGCTCTTTCCAGGCAATCCTGGACGAGATCGTCGGCGGTATCGCGATTATGCGTGAGCGCATTCGCGTAACGTCGAAGGGCCGGAACGCTCTTTGTCATCTCATCCAGAAAGTCTGGCATGAAGGCTATTCCTTAGCTGTGTGCCAGACGCCGCCAACGCCGTTACCCGAGACATCACCGGGCTTTTTATCCATCTGCCAGAGATAGAGCGGCTTTCCCTCATGTGACCACTGCATTGTACCATCCTTGCGCGCAATCGGCTTGTAATCGCCATCGGCCTTGTCCGTTTTCTTGGCAACCAGCGGCGGCCATTTTTTCGCACAGGCATCATAGCAGGCAGATGAGCCGTCGGTATCCTTGTCGAACGTGTAGAGGGTCATGCCGTGAGCGTCGGTCAGGATGGTGCCCTGCGCCGTTTCCGTTTCGACGACCGCGCCGCCCGCATAGGGTTCGGCAAGGGCGGCAGTGCCGGTGGCAAGTGTTACAAGGCCTGCGATAAGAAGATGATGTGCACGCATGACATGCTCCTTTGAAGAGAAAGACGGCTCGAACAGGATGTCCGATACTGACTAGGACACCAACCATTGGCGTTTAATCCCGCCGCACTGAAATTTTTTTGCATTCCTCAGTGCGGCTCATCTGATGCCCTTCAGGTCCATGTCGAAGGCAACTGTATTGGAATACAGTGGTACACCGATGCCCATGCCATACGGCAGGCGCGGAATGTTGCCAGTGACATGGAAGGTAACCGATCCGGCTTTCTGATCCACGAAGGTGGCATGGAACGTCTCCGGTCTTGAAACGCCCCGTGCCGTAAGAATGCCTTCGACGAGCGCGCTGCGCGGGCCATCCTGAACGACGCGCTTGGAGCGGAACGTGATCTGAGGATAGGCGGCAATATTAAAGACCGCACTGGACGTCAAAAAGGTCTCGACCCGCGCCTGCCCCGTCTTGACGCTGGCAGGATTGAGGCTGATCTCCACATAGGATTTTGCCGGTTGGTCTGAATCAATGTCGAACCGACCGGAAATATCCGGAATGGTGCCTTTTATCCCTGGACCCGCGACCTGCTCGATAGAGAAGCCGATGTGAGATGCCGGGTCGATTTTATAGCGCCCCGCCGCCGATGAAAGTTGATCGGCAAGTACGGGCGTGCAGATCAGTGTCATGCCCAGAATAGCGGCGTAATGAATATGTTTCACGGCCATCGCTCCATTGTTGAATACGTCATCGCATCAACAAGACACCGCCGCGCCCGTTTTAATCCTCAAGGGTCGAACGATTGTCCGTGATTTGTTTAGATGAGCTGTGGCTTGGAAGCGATCTACACAGTGCTACGGTCTCTATGCAGCCTGTAAGCGCCACTCGTCGGTGCCGACGCTCAATCTCCTCGTAAACTGAGAGCGTGATCAAGCACCAGGCACCTCCAAATAGATCAGATATGCCGTGACGCGTTGATCCTTCAGTGAATCCTGCCGCATGAACTCCTTCAGTCTTTGGCCGACATCAAGGCAGGGGCTGCGGCTCTTCACCATTCCAGAAAGGACTTTCCATGTCGCTGATCACCCGTATCGATACAAACCCGCAGACCACGCCAAAGGAAGCAAAGCCCACGCCAGAGCGGCTGATTTCCGGCAATCCATCATTCAAGACTTGGGCGCTGGACGACTGCCGCGACGGCACCGTTCACACCGGTATCTGGGAGGCAACACCCGGCGAAACACATTCCATCAAAGGGACCACCTATGAGTTCTGCCACATCATTTCCGGCGTCATCGAGCTTGAAGAAAAAGATGGTGACACCGTTACATACCGCGCGGGCGACAGTTTCATGATGAAGCCTGGTTTCGTCGGCGTCTGGCGCACCATAGAGACCGTTCGCAAGATATATGTGACCGTAACCGACCCTGCATAAGCGACGACAAGGCGATGACGTTGCCGCCATTCGAGTGACCAGACGGTTGCAGGCAAGCACGATTTGGGTCAATCGTTATGGCCGCACTCGCGACCATATTCTCCCGATCGGTAGCGACAAAAGCTTCGGTATCGGCAAGGATTTGGGGCGGGAGGCCTGCGGGGCAAGCCACACGTCCAAAAGCGTTCTCATCGATCTCTAAGGCGGATAATGCATATGAAAAATCATTCCATCGCACTCATTCCCGGAGACGGCATCGGCATTTCTGTGACTGACGCCGCATGGGCTGTGCTGCAGGCAGCCGCCAAGAAGAGTGGCAGTTTCACATTGACGGGAAAGACGCTTCCGTGGTCCTGCGCCTTCTATAAGGAAACTGGCGCGATGATGCCATCGGATGGCATCGAAACTCTACGCGGCTTCGACGCCATTCTTCTTGGTGCCGTCGGATGGCCAGCGGAAGTGCCTGACGCTGTTTCACTGCACGGGCTCTTGTTGCCCATTCGCAAGGCCTTTGTGCAATATGCCAATATCCGCCCTCACCGGTTGTTGCCGGGTGTCGAAGGCCCCTTGAGGAAAGAGGGCTTCGACATTCTGTGCATCCGTGAAAACACGGAAGGAGAATATTCCGGCGCCGGTGGTCGCGTCCATATCGGCACGCCGGACGAAGTCGCCGTCGAAACATCCATATTTACCCGCGCGGGTGTGGAGCGCATTCTTCGCTTCGGCTTCGAGCGGGCCCGCTCCCGTCGCAAAAAACTGGCGTCGGTCACAAAGTCGAATGCTCAGAAATATTCTATGGTGTTCTGGGATGAGATGACGGCGAAAATCGCTGCCGAATATCCCGATGTGGAGGTGACGAATTATCACATCGACGCTATGGCAGCCCGCATGGTGATGGCCCCTGAAAGCCTTGATGTCGTTGTGGCCTCCAATCTGTTTGGCGATATTCTGACCGATCTGGGCGCTGCCATTCAGGGCGGGCTCGGCTTTGCTGCCTCGGCCAACATCAACCCAGACCGCTCCGCTCCCTCGATGTTCGAGCCGGTGCATGGCTCGGCGCCCGACATTGCGCATCTCGGCATTGCCAATCCCATAGCCGCCATCTGGTCCGGCGCTATGATGCTGGATCATCTCGGTGAAAACCAGGCGGCTGCCCATATCATATCGGCAATCGAGGCAGCAACGGCCAATGGCATTGGCACCGTTCCTGGCAAAGACAAGACTGACGACATTACAGCAGCCGTATTGGCAGCACTGGTTTAAACGGAGGAGAACAGCATGGATTTTCTGAAAGATTCCGATCTTTTCCGGCAACAGGGCCTTGTTGGTGGCCAGTGGCTCAACGCCTCATCCGGTAAAACCGTCGACGTGATAGACCCCGCCACACAGAAGGTGCTGGGCACCGTACCGGATATGGGTGGAGATGAAACCCGCGCCGCTATCAACGCGGCAGCGAAAGCCTTTGGCCCGTGGAAAGCTAAGACACATGCCGAGCGCGCAGCGTTACTGGAAAAATGGTACGCGCTGATGATTGAGCACGAGGAGGATCTCGGGCTTCTCTTGACCCTGGAACAGGGCAAACCGCTCACCGAAGGCAAGGGTGAAATCCGGTATGGCGCATCTTTCGTCAAATGGTTTGCCGAAGAGGCCCGGCGCATCAATGGCCACACCATCCCCTCTCCCACCGCCGACCGGCGTATCGTCGTTCTGAAGGAAGCCGTTGGTGTCTGCGGCATCATTACACCGTGGAATTTTCCAAACGCCATGATCACCCGCAAGGTTGCGCCAGCCCTTGCCGCCGGATGCACGGTCGTCATCAAACCTTCCGAGTTCACGCCCTATTCGGCGCTGGCACTTGGCGTTCTGGCGGAACGGGCGGGTATCCCGGCTGGTGTCATCAACATCGTCACCGGCATGCCGACAGAGATTGGCAACGAGTTGCTGGCCAACGAAACGGTGCGCAAGATTTCCTTCACCGGCTCCACCCGTGTCGGCTCGCTTCTCATGCGTGGTGCAGCTGACACCATCAAGCGACTAAGCCTTGAGCTGGGCGGCAACGCGCCGTTCATCGTGTTTGACGATGCTGATCTTGATCTCGCCGTGGAAGGTGCCATCGCGTCCAAGTTCCGAAATGGCGGGCAAACCTGCGTTTGCTCCAACCGCATTCTGGTGCAGGCTGGTATTTACGACGCTTTCGCGTCCAAACTCTCGGCACGGGTCTCTGCCATGAAGGTCGGCCCGGGTACGCAAGCCAACATCGACATCGGTCCGATGATCAACGCCGCTGCCATCGACAAGATCAACCGCCATATCGAAGACGCGCTGTCCAAAGGCGCGGAGGTACTTTCGGTTCGACCCACATTACCGGAGGGCGATCAGTTCACAGCCCCTATCGTTCTGGGCGGTGCCACGACCGATATGCTGTTGGCGGGAGAGGAAACCTTCGGTCCAGTCGCCCCGCTGTTTCGGTTCGAGGCAGAAGAAGAAGCCATCAAAATTGCCAATAGCACGCCCTTCGGCCTTGCCGCCTATTTCTATACGGAGAGCCTGAAGCGTTCCTGGCGGGTGGCGGAAGCATTGGAATTCGGAATGATCGGCCTCAACACCGGTTCCGTTTCTACCGAAGTTGCGCCCTTCGGCGGCGTCAAGCAGTCCGGCCTCGGTCGCGAAGGCGCGCAGTGCGGTATCGAGGAATATCTCGAAACGAAGTCTTTCCACATTGGGGGACTCAACTGAGCGTGATGACGAACGGCCTGTGCGCCATTTGCGCTGATGCACAGACCACCCTCATTTGGCCGGTTTTTGCGAGAGGGGAACGTGACAGCATTCGCGAGCATCAGGCATGGAACTGTATTCTGACGAGAAGCTTTACTGAATGGCATCGTAAAAGGAGTTTTTAGATGGCTTTCATCGAAGCAAAAGATGGCACGCAACTTCACGTTAAGGATATGGGCAAAGGCCGCCCGGTGGTGTTGATCCACGGCTGGCCACTGACCGGCGATATGTTCGAATATCAGACGCTCGCGCTGCTCGGGGCTGGTTTTCGGGTCATCACCTATGACCGTCGTGGCTTTGGCCAATCCGGCCACCCAGCGGACGGATACAATTACGATGTCTTTGCAGACGACCTTGCGAGCGTGATCGAAAGCCTTGATCTGCAATCCGTTTCTCTGGTGGGCTTTTCGATGGGTGGCGGCGAGATCGCCCGCTATCTGTCGCGCCACGGTGCAGACAGAATTTCCAAGGCGGTTCTCGTTGCTTCGGTCGCGCCTTATCTCTTCAAGGATGAGAGCAACCCGGATGGCGTCGATGCCAGTGTCTTCGAGGGCATGAAAAAAGATATCCGCGAAGACCGCTTTGCCTTTCTACAAAGCTTCGCCAAAACCTTCTACGGCGTCGGGCTCGTCACCAGCCCTGTAAGCCAGGGTATTCTGGACTGGTCCTTCGTACTCGGCGTTATGGCCAGCCCAAAGGCGACGATCGATTGCGTCGACGCTTTCGGAAAGACCGATTTCAGACCGGACCTTGCAGCGTTTACAATTCCAACGCTCATCATTCATGGAACATCTGATAAAACCGTGCCGATCGAAACGTCGGGCCGGGCTGCAGCGAAGGGCATTCCCGGCGCGAAATTCATCGAATATGACGGCGAACCGCACGGACTTTTTGCAACAGTTCCAGATCGCCTCAACCAAGATTTGATTGAGTTTTTGGCATAAAGAAGCTCAGAAATGCTGCCTCGCATTTCGATGCGAGGCGGTAAATATCAGCGGCATTCGATCGATGCGATCAGCCGGTGGATATAGTCCGAAAAAACCTTCACCATATCGAACTCCTCAGGGGACCTGAGCCACAGCATCTGGAGCCCATCCATGATGCTGATAAGTTCAACAGCGACGGCTTCAGTGTTGATATCGGACCTAAGTTCGCCTGCCGATATGCCCTTTTGTAGCGAATGGATGAAGTTTCCTTTTAATTGACTTGCGCGGGACGCGAACCATGAGCGTGCCGGATGATCTTGCGTCAGGCTCTCGGCATTCAGAACCGCAAAAGCCTGAACGACATGCGGGATTTCCCGATTGGATTTTGCGACATCTATCAAGCCAAGCAGCACTTTGCGCCAGTCCGCGTAATCCTCGCCAGTAGCCGATGTGCTGTCGGTGTCTCTTTTCTCAAGAATGGCAAGAAGCAAATCCACCTTCGTCGGGAAATAGTGGAGGAGACCTGGCAGCGACAGACCGACATCGGCTGCGATGGATGCAAAGGATGCGTTTTGATATCCATCTTTAGCAAAATGCTGCATCGCCGCCGTTAGAATCGCTTCTCGACGGATGACGCCCTTCGGAGATTTACGCCGTCTGACCGGTCGCTCATCCACCGCAGCAATCGATTTTTTTCCGTCGTCCATCGCGCCCAACTCCCCCTAGCCGATTGTTTTCCTTAACCCGAATAGAGGTGAAAAGTAACCGTGCGCTCGGAATGAAAACGGCCACTCTGCCAAAATCGGCGGGCAGAAAAACGTTGACTCGCTCTTAATACCTAGTAGGTGGTAGGTTTATTACGGCGTTCGGTGGAGGACTCCGTTTCAAATACATATTGAGGTGGAGGCTTTAAAAATGAGTATTGCAACTCCTGATATTAGCGTACCGCATTTAGCGAAAACCCCAGAAAAATCGGTAGGATTGCCGTTTATTCTCACCTATGGGCTCGCCAGCGTGGGCTTCTTCACAGCCGTCATGACGCCGGTCGCGATGACATTGGCCATTCGGGTCAATACGCTTGATCCTGTCGGCAAAGGCGCCAGCCTCGGTACCATTCTCGGCCTCGGCGCACTTTTCGCTCTTCTGGCAAATCCGATTTTTGGTCAGCTTTCCGACCGCACACGCTCGCGCTTCGGGCGCCGCAAACCATGGCTGGTCGGCGGCGTCGTCGTTGGCAGCCTTGCCCAGATTTTCATGGCCTATACATCCAGCCTCGTCGTCATCGGTATCGCGTGGTGCGTGATACAGACGGCTTATAACGCCATGCTGGCAGCACTTGTGGCCACCGTGCCCGACCAAGTGCCGGAGCATCAGCGTGGCCTGGTATCGGCCCTCGCCGGCATGTCGATCTATATAGCCTTGCTGATTGGCAGCGCCATTCTGGCTTTGACTGGCAGTGCAGGTAACGCGATGTTCCTCGTGCCGACGGCGATCGGCCTGATATCGGTTCTGGTCTTTGTTATCGTCATTGAAGACCGCGCTGTGACCGATGCACCACAACACGCTGCGCCCGGGCTCTCGGAACTCCTGGGAAGCTTCTGGGTCAACCCCATCAAGCACCCCGATTTCGGTTACGCCTGGCTCAGCCGTTTTCTGGTCTTTTTCGGCTTTGCGGTACTCACGTCCTATCAGGTCTATTACCTGATGGATCATCTGAAGATCGCTGAAGCCGAGATTGGCGACATCATGTTTGTCTCGACGCTGATCACAGCGATTTGCGTTGTCGGCTCATCCTTCGTGTCCGGTTACGTTTCAGACCGCATCGGCAAGCGCAAAGCGTTTGTGCTGATTGCCGCCATGACCTATGCCGTGGGTATCGTCGTCATTGTCTTCGCAAACGACCTGACCATTTTCTACAGCGGTATAGCCGTGACCTCTATCGGGTTCGGCGTCTATATGGCGGTCGATCAGGCGCTCGTCGTGGATATTCTGCCAGACCGGGAAACCCATGCAGCTAGAAATCTTGGCGTTCTCAACATCGCCAATGCCGTGCCGCAATCCATAGCACCGGCAGTCGCGCCCATTCTACTCTCTATCGGCAATTCTGGAGGCCAGAACTACGGCGTTCTCTATGCCGTGGCTGCCGTCTGCGCGTTCCTTGGCGCATTGGCCATTGCTCCCGTGCGCGGAGTGCGCTGACGCGACATCAATTGCGCCGTTCCCGATGATCGGCGCTTCCCGAACTATACATACCGGAGGCTCGCATGATCGAGAAAATCCTGAACGAAATGACCCTTGAAGAGCAGGTTTCACTGCTTGCTGGCGCCGACTTCTGGACAACGGTACCGGTTGAGCGTCTCGGCGTTCCCAAGATCAAGGTGACCGACGGTCCCAATGGCGCACGCGGCGCAGGCTCTCTGGTTGCCGGCGTCAAGGCCACCTGCTTTCCGGTGGCAATCGCACTCGGTGCCACCTGGAACCCAGATCTCGTCAAGCGTATGGGCGTAGCACTGGCGGGTCAGGCGAAAAGCAAGGGGGCATCCGTTCTGCTCGCGCCCACCGTCAACATTCATCGATCAGGCCTCAATGGCCGAAATTTCGAGTGCTATTCCGAAGATCCGCTGCTGACGGCAGCATTGGCCGTTGCCTATATTCAGGGTGTTCAGAGCCAGGGTATCGCGGCAACGATCAAACATTTCGCCGGCAATGAATCCGAGATCGAACGTCAAACCATGTCTTCGGACATCGACGAACGCAGCTTGCGTGAAATCTACCTGCTGCCCTTCGAACAGGCCGTGAAGAAGGCTGGCGTCATGGCGGTGATGTCATCCTATAACCGTCTCAACGGAACCTATACGAGCGAACATGAGTGGCTTTTGTCGCAGGTCCTGCGCAAGGAGTGGGGCTTTGATGGCATCGTCATGTCGGACTGGTTCGGCTCCCATTCAACAGTTGGCACCGTCAATGCCGGACTTGACCTCGAGATGCCCGGCCCGACCCGTGACCGTGGCGACAAGCTGGTTCAGGCTGTACGCGATGGTGAGGTGAAGGCAGAAACCGTGCGCGAGGCCGCCCGTCGAATTCTGACGCTTCTGGATCGCGTCGGCGCATTCGAGACGGTGCCTGACCTCACCGAAAGCTCTCTTGACCTCCCGCAGGACAGAGCCCTCATTCGCCGGATTGGCGCAGAAGGTGCAGTGCTGTTGAAGAACGAGGGTGTGCTGCCGCTGGCCAAGACCACCCTCGATAGCATCGCCGTTCTCGGCCCCAATGCAGCTGAAGCCCGCGTCATGGGCGGTGGCAGTGCGCAGATTAACGCGCATTACACCGTCAGCCCGCTTGAGGGCATCCGTGCGGCGCTGTCCAACGCCAATAGCGTCCATCATGTGGCAGGCTGCAGCAACAACCGCCTCATCGACGTCTTTGCGGGCGATATGCATGTTGACTATTTCAAGGGCAGAGAATTGAAAGGCGGCCCGGTTCACAGCGAGCCTGCCGTCAAGGGAGAGTTCTTCTGGTTCGACATGCCCTCGGCGGAACTTGATCCGGCAAACTTCTCCGCTCGGATCATTGCAAGCTTTGTGCCGGAAGAAAGCGGCAAGCACGTCTTCGGCATGACCAATGCGGGTCTTGCGAAACTCTATGTCGACGGCGAGTTGGTCGTAAATGGTTACGACGACTGGGTGCCTGGCGACAACTATTTCGGAACCGCCAACAGCGAACAACGCCATGCGCTGGAACTCGAAGCGGGGCGCAATTACACTCTCATCATTGAATATTGCTCACCCGCTGAGACGGCCGATGGCATCCACCTGACGGCCATTCGCTTTGGCGTCGAAAAGCCACTTGGCGATTCGGCGATAGAAGAAGCTGTTGCAAAGGCCGCCGCTTGCGATGTCGCATTGCTGTTCGTTGGGCGTGAGGGACAGTGGGATACGGAAGGGCTCGATCTGCCCGACATGCGCCTTCCCGGACGCCAGGATGAGCTGATCGAAAAGGTTGCCGCCGTAAACGCCAGAACCATCGTCGTTCTGCAGACCGGCGGACCCGTGGAGATGCCATGGTTGGACAAGGTACAAGCCGTTCTGGAAATGTGGTATCCGGGTCAGGAACTCGGCAATGCCGTGGCGGATGTCCTGTTCGGCGATGCCGAGCCCGGCGGTCGCCTGCCGCAGACGTTCCCGAAGTCACTCGGGGACAATTCAGCAATAACCGGCAATCCGCTCGTCTATCCGGGCCAGAATGGCCATGTGCGCTATGACGAAGGTGTCTTCGTGGGTTATCGCCACCACGACACACGGGGCGTTGCGCCATTGTTCCCATTCGGCTTCGGCCTTGGCTACACGCAATTTGCCTGGGGCGAGCCAAAAGTATCCTCTACGGTGATGAGCGAGGACGGCATCACAGTCACGCTGAATCTGACCAATACCGGTGCCCGCAAAGGCTCGGAAGTGGTGCAGCTTTATGTGCGTGCGCTTGATGCCACGATTTCACGACCCGAAAAGGAACTGCGGGCTTTTGCAAAACTCGAACTGGACGCCCGAGAGACCGGAACGGCAACCTTGCACTTAACGCCACGCGATCTCAGCTTCTTTGACGTCGAAGCGAAGGCATTCCGTTCTGACCCTGGTCAATATGAGTTGGTGATAGCCGCAAACGCGGCTGATGTCAGACATACCATCGCAATCGAAAATCCAGCCCTTTGGCTGGGCGGTGTTGCCGATACCTCTATTTGAGGTGGGATCATTTTATCGGCGTCTGACCGTCATTCAACTCCGACGCCGATAAGCCTACCTTCAAGGAAACGATCCTCAAATGCCTGCAGCGCCAATGGCCGCCCGAAATGATAGCCCTGAAAGGCGCTGCAGCCGCAATCGAGCATGAATTGAAATTGCTCGTCCGTCTCGATGCCCTCAGCCAGAATTTCCAGTCCGAGGTCATGGCCCATCTGGGCAATGCTGCGCACCAAAAGCGCGCCACGTTTGGTCGTAGTGGCCCGCACGAAACTGCGGTCGATCTTGAGTTGTTGCAGGGGAAGTTGTCGCAGATAGCTTAAAGATGAATATCCCGTTCCGAAATCATCAAGCGCGATGCCGATCCCTCTCTGCTGCAGCGCTTTCATTTTGCTGACGAGACCGTCAACGTCCGAGACGAACATCGTTTCGGTCAACTCGAGCTGAAGCAGTCTCGGTTCCACGGACGACGTTTCAAGCGCCAATATAACATCTGTAAAGAATTCGTCCTTGAAGAACTGGTCCGGACTGACGTTGATCGACAGGACCAGATCTCTCGTGTCCTCTCGCAAACTCCATAGGGACAGGGTTTCGACAGCCGTTCTTAAAACCCAGCCACCTAACTCCGGCATCAATCCGGCGCGTTCGGCGATGGGGATGAAGTTGTCGGGTGCGACATAACCCAGACGTGGATGCTTCCATCGCAGCAAAGCCTCTGCCCCGATCAGGCTGCCCGCACCATCGACCTGCGGCTGGAAAAACAGTTCGAACTGCTCCTTGGCTATCGCGGAACGCAATTCCCTGGCCAGCATGCTATCCGGACCCAATTTCCGCTGTAGCAGCAACACGGAACCACAAAGGAGAAGAGCCACCGTCGCTGCGTGAATCCAGGCCATAATGGTCCGAGCGTCATCGGTCAAAGGGGTGCCGAAATCAACCGTCATCGGCGTTGCGGAAAACAGGGTAAAACATGCCACGGCAAAGAGTATGATGAGCAGTTGAGCACGACTGGGGGCGAGTTGATAATTGACGAAGCCCGCCAAAGCGATGATGAGAAAATAGATGTGTGTGACCCGAGGGACGACTTCGTTATGAACATCGAAACACAGTGAAAAGTGTAAAACGAATGCAATACACGCCACTTGACCGAACAGCATGCCCGTCGAAAGATGCCCTTTTCTCGCCACCCACCAACATGCCAATATGGCCAGACACAAAAGACTACAAAGTAAAACAAGCACCCAGTTTTGAATTAGTGCAAAAATCAGCGCCCAGACACCTGTGACGCCCGCACCAACAGGGAATGCAACAAAACAGATGAATTGAAGATCACGTAAGTGCAACTTCTGAGTGCCGCAGTGGCTCATACCGGAAAATCTGTTCAAAAGCCGAGCCCATAAAACGAAGCGGATATCACGACAGATAAATGCGGGAAAACGACTTAATTATCCTACAATGTTTTGGCTTTACAAAATCTTGCTTTTAAAGAGAATAGAGATATTCCAGAAAATACTGCTATTTTCGCGACAGATACGAGAAGGGTCAGCACGCATAGGTCGCGCACGCCCACGAAGCGAGCCATTCGCTTCGTGACAAATCGTAAGACGTAGCCAAACTGCATAACGCCTTCAAACGCCTGGTCATGCGTTTGAAGGAACGCAAAAAAACCGAGCGGGGCCGAGTTTAGAGGCAAGGGACAACTACGCAGACGAACGACCGCCATCCAATGCCACAGCCTTGAGAACAGCAACGACGTCGAAGTTCCGCGCCAGCAATCGACATCGCAACTTCTCTCTTTTACCGTCTGACACTCCTTGACGCTTTTCGTTGTTCCGAGAGCGCGCTCGCGGTCCACACACAGTCTGCAATCATCTTCGCATCGAGTGACACCGGGACTGAATGGATGACGTTCGTCGGCTGCATGGCGATATCCCCGACCATGGCAAGATCATCGGGCGAAACATCGTGCAGTCCCATATCTGCAAGCGTGGTCGGCAGTCCGAGGTCGATACAGAAATCGATAGCCTCTTCCAGCTCTTCGGGTGTCCGGTTTTCCAGAACCAGCAGGCAGATCACGCCGAAAGCAACTTTTTCTCCATGGAAGAAGTGGTGGGTCGGCTCCAGTGCCGTCAGCGCATCGTGAATGCCGTGCGCGGCCGATACGCCGCAGTTTTCAAAACCGAGGCCACTCAGCAACGTGTTGGCTTCGATGATATTTTCAACCGCAGGCGTCAACCTCCCGCCGCGCGCTGCGTGGAATGCCGATCGACCATCTCGCATGAGCGTTTCATGGCAGGCACGGGCGATATGCATGCCCGCAATCGTCGTTGAATACCCATCACCGATGTAGTTTTTGGATCGTGATTCCAGATTGGAGCGGGCCTCGTACCAGGTCGATAGCGCATCCCCCATACCGGATACCAGAAAGCGGACCGGCGCCTGAATAATCAAAGCGCTATCGACCAGCACGACATCCGGATTTCGTCCGCAGCGAACCACCCGGTCATAAACGCCATCTGCGGAGTAGATGACGCCGATCGAACTGGTTGGCGAATCCGTGGAGGCAATAGTTGGCACCGTCACGATCCTGGCGCCAAGGTTGAATGCCGTAATCTTTGCCGTATCGAGCGCCTTGCCACCTCCAATGCCGATGATGACACCGGCACCGATTGCCTGCCCCTCTTCGATGCAGCGCGCCACTTCTGCATCGGTGGACTCACCGCAGAACCGAACGAAACGTGTGGCGATGTGCTTTTGGGAGAGTGCCGCCTCTATAGTTGGCCTCAGCGTTTCCCAGAAAAAGCCGTCGATAATGATGAGTGCAGCCTTTGCCAGAGGTTCGACATAGTGGGCAAGATCACCAAGTACGCCCTGGCCCTGAACATAGCGAAGCGGGCCGCCATAACCGCGTTGTATCATCTTTCGCGTTCCTCTTTGAAATCGTTTGCGTCAGCGCAGCGTCAGTCCGCCGTCGATCGTCATGATCTCGCCGGTGGTAAAGCTTGCAGCATCGCTTGCAAGGTAAACGGCGGCTCCGGCCAGTTCCTCGACGCCGCCGATACGGTTCTGCACCGCCCCTTTTGCCCAGTGATCACGCACGACATCGGGATGCTCTTTCAGTACCTCATCCGTCAGTTCCGTCCTGATGTAGCCGGGTGCGATGGCATTGACCCGGATGCCGTGTTCGGCCCACTCGGTCGCAAGGCATTTGGTCAGCATGTGAACACCCGCCTTCGAGACATTGTAGGCAGCGTGGCGGAAAGGCCAATTGACGATGCGGCCCGACATGGAGCCGATATTGATGATCGAACCGCTTTTCTGGGCAATCATCTGTCTGCCGACAATCTGCGAAACCAGAAAAACACCATCAAGATTGACGGCCATTGTCTGTCGCCAGGTGTCGAGGCTGCACTCTTCTGCCGCAGCGGGAAGCACGATGCCGGCATTGTTGACGAGAATGTCGATGCGCCCCCAGCGGTCAATGACCGCGTCGGTCATGCGCTGCACATCCCCCTCATCGGAAACGTCGGCCTGAATGGCGAAGCTGTCGACACCGGTGGCCTTCAAATCATTGACCAGAGCCTGCGCTCTGTCCATGGAGGAGCGAACGACAATTGCTACATCCGCTCCGTGCGCAGCCAACGCCTCTGCCAATGCCTTACCAATGCCGCGCGAACCGCCGGTGACGATAGCCTTGCGGCCCTTGAGATCGAAGATGGTTTTATAGTTGTTCGCGCCTGACATCGGCAACGTCCTCCAGTTTTGAAAATATGATCCTGTGCCTCCACACGGAGCGGGTCAGGCGACCGATGACGTTGTGATCGGCTGCATTTTGACCTCGCCCCATTGACTCAGAATGTGGTCTGCCGTGCGTGTCGCTTGTGCGACAATCGTCAAGGACGGGTTGAGTGCCGTCGATGAGGGCAGGAAGGACGCGTCCACCACATAGAGGTTATCGACGTCCCAGACCTTGCAGTGGGGATCAAGTACGGATGTCTTCGGATCATTGCCGAATCGGGCCGTGCCGCATTGGTGCATCGAAACCTTGATGTCCATTTTGTTGGTGATGATCAGCGGGTAACCAAGAGAGCGCATGTGGCGGCTCCAAACCTGAACTAGTTCGTTGTGAGATTTCAGGTTGTTGGCGGTGTAGCTCAGCCGGATTTTGCCATCGGCGTCGAGTGTAACCCGGTTTTCAGGATCGGGCAGGTCTTCGGACATCAACCACCAGTCGACGCTACGTTCGGCAAATATTGCCATCAGCCATTCCGGTGCCCAGCGCGCATTTGCCGTCAGCATGCCGCCCTGCAGTTTCCCAAGCCCCTGCACATTGCCCAGCGGATAGGGTTTTTCACTGTTGGCGAGATAATAATCATTGATCGCCATCGACTTCTGGAATGTCACGCGATTCTTCTTGAACGGAGAGATTGCCATCATCGCCGTGTTGTTGTGCGCCATGTAATTGCGACCCAGCTGATCCGACATGTTATTGCCGAGACCGCGCTTGTGGGCGTCGTTGGCAGAACGCAACAGCAAGGCAGACGAATTGATTGCACCGGCGCTGGAAATAAACAGGTCGGCAGAGATCGTGCGGGTTTGCCCGGCATGGATGATCTCGATTCCCGTCACGCGCTTGCCGGTCGGGTCGGTCAACAATCTGTGGACGAAAGCTTCCGTCACCAGATCGACATCACCTTTGGCAAGGGCCGGATTGACCAGCCTGACTTCCGCATCGCCCTTTGCACCCAATTGACAGGCAAAGCCGTCACAGGTGCGACAGCGGATACAACTTCCACCCTGATGGTAATCGATAGCAATGGGCAGAGGAAAAGGACGAAGCCCTTTCTCCCGCAGCTTCTTATCGAAGAAAGCGATTTCAGGCTCGTGACCGATAGCCGGATAGGGCATCGGCCCGGAACGCGGCGGCTCCGTGGGGTCCATGCCGGCGGTGCCGTGAGTTCCCATCAACCGTTCTGCGACATCGTAATAGGGTGCGAATTCGTCGTATGTGACCGGCCATGCGGGTGCAACGCCAGCCTCATGCTTAAGGTCACCGAAGTCCTCGGCCCGGAAGCGCAAGGTCGCTGCACCGAAGAATTTACTGTTGCCACCAACATAGTAATAGGTGCTGGGGTTGAAATCCTTGCCGTCGCGGTCGCGCCATGTTTCCTTGGTTGCGTATTTGCGCGTATGGAAGACAGCATCGACGCTCCAGTTGTCGGGTTCGCGGGGCAGCCGTGGTCCGCGCTCGATCATCAGAATGCTGCGTCCGCGGCCTGCAAGCCGGTTGGCCATCGCGCCGCCACCGACACCTGCGCCGATGATAATGACGTCATAAAAATCTTTGATCGCGTTCATGTCACTCCTCCCGTTGGCGCGCCCATCCCGCGCAGCCACGTACCTTCACATGCGTTACATCACTGCCCCGACCTGCCAGGGCACGAATTCGTTATCGCCATAATCGTAGGTTTCGCTCGCGGTCTTTCTTCCAGACGCGGTGTCGAGAACCAATTGGAAGATGCGCTCTCCGGCCTGCTCGACCGTTTCGTCACCGGTGACGATGGTGCCGCAATTGATATCCATGTCCTCGCTCATCCGCTCGAACATCGGCGTATTGGTTGCAAGCTTCAGCGAGGGTGCAGGTTTGAACCCGGAAACGGAACCGCGCCCGGTGGTAAAGCAGATGAGATTGCAACCGCCCGCCACCTGTCCCGTCACGGCAACAGGATCGTAGCCGGGCGTGTCCATAAAGACGAAGCCGGATTGGGTGATTTTTTCGGCATATTCGTAGACGGCGTTGAGACGCGACGTACCGCCCTTGGCGACGGCGCCCAGTGACTTCTCAAGGATCGTCGTCAGGCCGCCCGCCTTGTTGCCGTGTGAGGGATTGTTGTTGAGTTCGGCATTGCCGCGCTCGGCGTAGTCCCTCCACCAATCGATGCGTTTCAACAGTTTCTCCGCGACAGCAGGCGATGCCGCCCTACGGGTCAGCAGGTGTTCGGCCCCATAGATTTCAGGCGTTTCGGCAAGACAGGTCGTGCCGCCATGGCGGATCAGCAGGTCGGAGGCATAACCCAGCGCAGGGTTGGCGGAGATGCCGGAATATCCGTCGGACCCGCCGCATTCCAGCGCAAGCTTCAGCATCGAAGCTGGCTGGGACGTGCGCACATCACTGTTGATGGCAGGAAGCATGGCCTCGATCGCCGCGATGCCTTCTTCGATCGTGCGCCGCGTGCCGCCTGTCGCCTGGATCGTCATCGTGCGGAAGCGATCTCCTTCCACCAAACCATGTGCTGTGAGCAGTGCAGGTATCTGGTTGGTCTCACATCCAAGACCGATCATCACCACGCCACCGACATTGGGATGGGTCGCATAACCTGCAAGCGTTCGGGTCAGAAATGAATAGCCCTCGGTCTTGGTGTTGATGGCGCAACCACCACCATGGGTGAGAGCGATTATGCCATCGACATTCGCGAAATCGTTCAGTCGACCCGAAGTGGTAAAGTGGCTCGCAATCGCCCGTGAAACCGTGGCGGAACAGTTTACCGAGGAGATGATCGCGACGTAATTGCGCGTACCGGCCAGCCCGCTTGGCCGCGCATAGCCCATAAAGGATGCGCGTTCGGAAACGGGGACAAAGTTGGGCTCGCGGGCATCGACGCAGAATTCATGAGCGAGTTCGACATCGCCCATGGCCATGTTGTGGGTGTGAACATGCTCGCCGATGCCGATATCCTTGCTGGCGAAACCGATGATCTGGCCGTATTTGATGACGGCTTCCCCGACCTTCATGGGCGAAATCGCAACCTTGTGCCCCTGCGTGATCCGTTCGGACAGCGATGCACCGCCAAGTTCGGAAAACGGTGCCGGGTCCAGCGAAACACGGGCAATCAGGACATTGTCTCGGGGATTCAGGCGCAGGAATGGAGAGCCGGTGCTGTAGGCTGTCATGTCAGTCCTCCTTCCTTTCGAACAAGGCGATCTTGTCCTCGTACATATTGGCCATGACCGCGAACGAGGAATCGAGATGGATGCGCATGGCCAGCTCAGCCTGGTCGGCGCTGCGGTTTTTCAAAGCCTTGACGATGGCTTCGTGCTGTTCTGTCACCATCGCGAGATGCCCCGGCACCGGCGCGCTCAGCTGGCGCATCCGGTCGAGGTGGAC
Organism: Hyphomicrobiales bacterium; assembly: GCA_900472925.1. Lineage (GTDB taxonomy): Bacteria > Pseudomonadota > Alphaproteobacteria > Rhizobiales > Rhizobiaceae > Agrobacterium. The sequence goes on along the minus strand of UCJU01000004.1, from coordinate 167,200 downwards.
CTTGGCAAGGGTGATGAATTTCCAGATGCGTGGATAACCGCTGATCAACGCGATCCTGCCATGCAGCGCGTCGTCGGCGTCGAGATATCGATCCAGCGTGTTGTTTGCCAGAAGCGTTCGCATACCCTCCACCATCGTGTCGAGTTCAGCGATATGGGCGTCCTTGATGAGTGTTGCCGCCTTGCGAACACTTTCGATTTCCAGCGCTCGCCGGATGACGAAACCTTCTTCGGCGACGGTGAAAGAGATGCGGCTGACATAGGTGCCGGAGTGCGGAAAAATATCCACAAGGCCTTCGTCGGCAAGCCGCTGGAGCGCCTCACGAACCGGCGTGCGTGATACACCCAGCTCAACACACAGGTCTTTTTCCGAGATCACTGCACCGGGCTGCATCTCCAAATGCACAATTGCTTGGCGGAGCGACCCATATATCAATTCGGATTTTGGAGCGATCTTCATCTTTAGTGTGTTCCCAGCGATTTCAACCTAAAGCCTCAAAAAACGGGCATTTCTATGTTCTATAATTTCCGTTGACAGACGAATTGCCTTCTGCCTTTATATAACTCATATATTAGTTGGCGGCGCAAGTGAAAATTTAAACGCTGCCGACAGAGGAGGAGAAGCATCGGTCGGGAGCCCGGTGTGATCCAGCAAAGAGCAGGAAACCAACGGCGATAGTCATTGTTGTGCGTGAAAGGACACGGCGTCGGCCTGTCGTTCACCATCAACTCTGACAAGCCTCGGCAACAGGTGAATACTCGACATGGCCTTGATCAATTATCTGACGCGTATCGAATTCGAAGAGGGAGCGATTTCACGCTTACCGGCGCTTCTTGCCGAACTTGGCGTGCACCGACCGCTGATCGCGACCGATCGCGGCCTCGTTTCGACCGGATTGGTGGAGCGGGTTCTTGGCCTGTTTTCCGAGCGTCCCATCGTGTTTGACGGAACACCTGCCAACCCGACAGAAGAGGCGGTCGAGGCCGCTTGTGCGCTCTACGTCAAGGAAGGGTGCGACGGGATTGTCGGGCTGGGCGGCGGCTCTTCACTCGATCTTGCCAAGGCCGTCCGCTTGCTCAGCGGCCATGAAGGACCGCTGGCGCAATATACTGCTGTCGAAGGTGGTGCATCCCGCATCCATGGGCGGATCTGCCCAATGATCGCCGTGCCGACGACATCCGGCACCGGCTCCGAAGTGGGTCGTGCGGCTGTCATCATTACGGCCGAGGGCCGCAAGCTGGGTATTTTGAGCGGTTTCATGTTGCCCAGCATCGCGCTATGCGATCCGGAATTGACCCACGGGCTTCCACCCTTCCTGACTGCGGCAACGGGCATGGATGCACTGTCGCACTGTCTCGAAACCTATATGGCGCCCTCCATCAATCCGCCTGCCGAAGCTATCGCGCTGGATGGTCTGAAGCGTGGCTTTCCCGCTATCCGGCAGGCCGTGAAGAATGGCCAGGATCGCAAAGCGCGCTGGGACATGATGATGGCGGCGCTCGAGGGCGCGATGGCATTTCAGAAGGGGCTGGGTGCCGTGCACGCTCTGACCCACCCGCTTGGGGCGATCAGGGAACTCAACCTGCACCATGGCACGCTCAATGCCGTGCTGATGCCAGCGGTGTTGCAATTCAACCGGTCTGTCATCGGCGAGAAGTGGGATGTGCTGACGAACATTCTGGGTGGTGAACCCGATGCTGTCATCTCAGCGCTCAATCACGACATCGGAATGCCCTCCGGGCTCGGTGCCATGGGTGTGACGGAAGCCATGATGAACAAGGTTTCGGGCGAGGCGCTAAAGGATCATTGCCATGCAACGAACCCGCGGCTGGCCACGAAAGAAGACTATCTGGAGATCATGCGCCAGTCGTTTTAACGGCGGCGTCGGGAGATGAGACGGCCGGATGGTTCCGGTCGTGTTGACGGGAGGAAGTTATCTATGTCTGACACTGAAATCGGAATGCAGGGTGAAGAGACCGGTCTCTCCAGCCTGAAACTGACGCGACGTGGCGTGTTGAGCGCAGGCGCCGCAATGACGGTGGCCGCAGCACTCGGCAGACCCAATTTCGCCTACGCGCAGGATTTGAAATTCTGTGCATCGCTGGGCTGGACCGTATGGGAATCTGGCCGTCACATCGTCAATGGCTACAAGGATGCGATACAGCGTCTGGGTGGGTCGTTGACAATCGCCGACGCCAATTATGACATCAAAAAGCAGGCGGACCAGATCGCGGCATTCGTTGCATCCAAGCCCGCTGCCATCTTCATCACACCAGCCGATGCCGCAGCTATATCTCCAGCCGTACAGGCCGCTGTCGCATCCGGCATTCCGATCTTCTGTGGCGACAGTTATGTGCCCAACACCACCGTTACCTCGACTGCCATGTCCAACAATTTCGGCCTGGGTGCTGCCGGTGCGGAATATATCGCCAAGCGCCTCAACGGTAAGGGCAAGGTGGCGCTGGTCAGTCTTCCTTCCAACGAATCCTGGGATCAGCGCACGCTCGGGGCGCGCTCGGTCTTTATCCGCTTCCCCGATATTACAATTGTTTCGGAAATTGCGTTTGCGCTGGGCGGAACCACGACGCCACGCCAGGTGGTGGACAATATCCTAACGGCCAATCCCGAACTGGACGCCATATGGTGCGCCTGGGATGGCGCCGCCTCCGAAGGCACGCTTGCCATCCGCGCAGCCTCCCGCAAGGTGTTCATCACCGGCATCGATGGCGGCAAGCAGTCCTTTGAATACATCAAGGCCGGATCGCCCTTCGCACTTACGATGGCGCAAAGCTTTTATGAGATGGCCTACATGAACGCGTTTTACGCGCATGAGGTCGCAGCCGGACGCAAAGCACCACGCTTCGTCATCACACCGTCCTACGCTGTCACCCAGGACAGTTTGAAAAACCTTTCCGAGATACCGGACAATTACGACCAACCCGGCGAGGCTCTCAAGCTTGGCTGGCCACGCGCACTCTAAAGCGCATTCATCAAAGGCGGGTCCGAAACGTCGGCCCGCCGCACACCAACAATCGGGACATGATAATGGCCACCGTATTGAGTATGCGGCAAATCGAGAAACGCTTCGGTGTCGTCAAGGCACTGGATGGCGTTCACTTCGAATTGGAAACCGGTGAAATCCATGCTTTGCTGGGTGTCAACGGCGCAGGCAAATCGACGTTGATCAAGATTTTGTCGGGTGTCTACGCCAAGGATACCGGAACAATTGAAATCGCTGGCAAGCCGGTCGAACTGGGAACGCCAGCAGCGGCAATCGCGGAAGGCATCGCCTGCGTCCAGCAGCACCCGGAGTTGGTCAACGACTTTACCGGTGTCGAGAATATCTTTCTCGGAGAGGAGGCGCACAAGCCGGGCCTTACCGGACGCATCAACCGTTCGGCCATGCGGTTGGCCGCACAAAAGCTGCTGCAACGGTTCCCTATCGAAATCGACCTCGAACGGCGCGTTGGCGAAATGCCGGCCGTCGACCGGGAAATTGTCGCGGTGCTGCACGCGCTGCGACGCGACGACATCAAGATCCTGATCCTTGACGAGCCGACCTCGACGCTGACCGAGCGTGAAAAAGCATCGCTTTTCCAGTTGATGCGCACGCTGAAGGCGGCCGGGATCGCCATCATCTACATCACTCATCGCCTCGAAGAGGTGTTCGAAATCGCAGATCGTTTCACCGTTTTTCGCGGTGGTCGCAATGTGGCGACCTTCACTGCGAAAGAAGCGCTTGAGGACGGCGTTTCGATTCCAGAGCTCATGCTGGACGAAAAGTCCGGCGACATCTTCCCTCCCAAGGCAGACGGTGCGGGCGGTGAAGTGATGATGGAGGTCAAGGGTCTCGAAAAGAAGGGGCTCTTCACAGACATCAGCTTCACCCTCCGCCGCGGGGAGATTCTCGGCATTTTCGGCCTGGTCGGCTCCGGCGTGGATGAATTGTCAAAAGCGCTCTTCGGTGTGATGCGGCCAGATGCAGGCGAGATCACCATCGACGGGCAACCGGTCAAGTTGAAAGACCCGCACGACGCACTCCGGCGCGGCATCTTCCTCGTGCCCGGTGACAGGCGCACAGAGGGTCTGACTCTGTCAAAGGACGTGATTTTCAACACGGTGGTCGCGCATCTCGGCAAGGCCTCTTGGAGCGGCGGCCTCATGCGCTTCGGGCGCAACCGTAAGGCCGCCGAGGATCTGGCCAGACGCGTCGCGCTCCAACCGCCAAAGCTGGATCGGCCGGTCAGCGCCTTTTCGGGTGGCAACCAGCAGAAGATCGTGATCGCAAAAGGGCTCTACCGCGACGCCCGGATCTATATCTTCGTGGAGCCGACTGTCGGTGTCGATATTGGCGCGCGCGCAACATTGTATGCGCTGGTGCGGGAGTTGTCGCACAAGGCCGGGGTGATCGTCATTTCGTCCGATTGCGATGAGGTCCACGGCGTCGCTGACAGGTCGCTTGCTCTTTACAAGGGGCGTCCAATTGCCCAGACGGACGCGGCTCCTAGCCGTGATCAGCTTCTTGCTGCAGGTATCATGGGGGTACGGTCATGAACGAAGGTTTCAAGGTTCCACCGATCGTGCTTCGGCTGGGCGCTTTTATCGTACTGCTTGCCTGTATCGCCGCTGTCTTCCAGACGTTCGCTCCGGTCTATCTCAGCAATGGCAATCTGCACGGACTTTTGCGCCACATGGCTGTCAACGGTCTGGCAGCCATCGGCCTGACCTTCGTCATCGTCGTCAGGCAATTCGATCTTTCGTTTCCCGGCGTCGCATCCCTCGGCGCCATGACGCTCGGCTTTCTGCTCGCAGCGGGTTATAGTCTCAGCCTTTCGATCGGCGGCGGCATCGCTATCGGCGTCGTGGCCGGTGTGCTCAACGGCACTGTCATCGCCTATCTGCGGCTTCCCGATATCGTCGCGACCATTGCAACCGGCGGCGTCGCAATCGGACTGTCCTATTTCTACAGCAACGGCACCTCGATCTCGGAAAACTTCTTCATGTCGGGCATTCTCGACCTGAACGATGCCAAGATTCTGACCTTCGATATGCCGGTTGTTATTCTGGCAGCAGCCGCAGTCATTGCCGGGATTGTTCTGCACGCATCGCGTTTCGGTCGCGCCTTTTACGCAACCGGCGAGAACCGCGTATCCGCCCGCTTTTCGGGTATTCGTGTCAAACTCTATGTACTTGCAGCCTTTGCGCTCTGCGGCGCCATGTCCTGCCTGGCCATTACGCTTTTGGTCGCTTCCTCAGGCGCGGCGAATGTGACGGCTGGCAACCAGTTGCTGATGCCAGCATTTGCTGCGGTCTACCTTGGAGCTGCTCTGTTCGGAGCGCCGTCCATTCCGGCAACTCTTGCCGGGACCTTGCTGATGTCGGCAATGCTGAACGGCTTCACGCTGCTCGCCATTCCCTACTACTACAGCGATGCGATCGTAAGCCTCGTGCTGATCGCTGCAATCTCGATTTTCGACCCCAAACTGACAGCGGCGCTGGGCAATCTGCTCGGCGGTCGCATGGCCCGATGACGGGAGGAAAAAGGATGACCGTATTGAGCGAAAACGTGAGAGCGCAGCAAACGCGCCCGGATATCGAGACTTTTTTTGTCCGCTATGGGCTATTTCTTCTGGTGCTGGCCGCGTTCATTCTGTTCGCCTGGTTGAGACCGACTTTCGTCAGTGCTGGAAATATCAATGACATGCTGCGGTCTGCAAGTATTGCCGCGATCATGTTCCTTGGTCTGACCTGGATCATCGCAGCCGGTGAAATCGACGTCAGCTTCATGTCGGTGGCCGCACTTGCCAATATGATCGTCGCCGGTTTGGTACAGACGGGTTACGGCTGGCCGCTTGCATGTTTATGTGGTCTTTTAGCCGGTGTCGTCATCGGCCTCATCAATGGCGGGCTTGTTGCGGGTTTCAGGCTGCCTGCGCTGGTCATCACCATCGCAACAGGCGGTCTCGCAGGCTCCATCGCTGCCGCAATCGGCCTTGGCACATCGATTTCATTGTCATCGACGGGCTTCGTCGGGTCGGTGTTATCTGCAAATCTTGGTGTCGTTCCCGTCATCGCCATCGTGGTGGCTGTTGTCTACGCTGTGTTCTATGTCGTTCAGGAACACCTCACCTTCGGCCACTATCTCTATGCCATGGAGCAGAACCGCGCAGCAGTCGTGGAAGCAGGCGTACCGGTCAACCGCATCCTGTTCTTTCTCTACATTCTGTCGGGCGTTGTTTCTGCACTCGCCGGCATTCTGCTGACCGCCGATCTGTCCTCTGGTCAGCCTTACATAGGCAGTTCCTATTTCATCGACGGGCTAACGGCTGTCCTGCTGGGGGGCATGGCACTGAAATACGGCAAGCCCAATGTCGTGGGTACATTGGCCGCCGTTCTGCTGCTCGCCGCCCTTTTGAGCGGTGCCGCCCTTCTCGGCTGGACTGACCAGCAAAGGCAGATCGTTCGCGGCCTGCTGCTTCTCTTTGGCGTGACCGTTGTCGTCTGGGCGCGTCGCCAGAACCGTGCAAAAATCTAGGGCAAAGCATCATGAGCAAAACAATCAAGGCATCCACCCCGCGCCCCGTCGGCAAGACCGGACTTGAGGTCACGGCACTTGGCATCGGCAGCGCCCCGCTCGGTGGTCTCTATGCACCGGTTACAACGGCTGACGCCATCGACATGCTGCAAGCCGCCTGGGCGGCGGGTATCCGCTATTTCGATACTGCCCCCATGTACGGCAACGGACGCTCGGAACATCTGGTCGGTCAGGTGTTGCGCGAAACCGGCGAAAAAAGCTTCGTTCTCTCCACCAAGGTCGGGCGTCTGATGACCACCGAAAGGGCCGGTCGCAAACTCCCTCCGGCGCCGCCAAAGAACCCGCTCGACCCCGGCTGGTGGAACGGCCTGCCGTTTCGTGAAGTCTTCGATTACAGTTATGACGGCGTCATGCGCAGCTTCGATGACAGCCAGCAGCGTCTAGGCTTCCCCAATCCCGATATTCTCTACGTCCACGACATCGGCCGCGTCACCCATGCGGATCTGCACGATCACCACTGGACCGCATTGACCAAGGGTGGTGGCTTCAAGGCGCTGACGGAACTGCGGGCTGCAGGCGATATCAAGGGTTTCGGTCTTGGCGTCAACGAATGGCAGGCCATCCGAGATGCGCTTGATGAGGCTGATCTCGATTGCAGCATGCTGGCCGGCCGCTACACGCTGCTCGATCAGGATGCGGAGCGGGATTTTCTGCCGCTCGTGCAAAAGCGTGGCATGGCGCTGGTCGTGGCCGGTGTCTACAATTCGGGCATCCTGGCATCGACGTCAGCCAAGCCGAAGTTCAACTACGCCGATGCGCCGGTCGAGATCATCGAAAAGGCGGATCGTCTGCGCACGATCTGTGATCGCTTCGAGGTACCGCTACCCGCCGCTGCCATCCAGTTTCCCATGCGCCATCCGGCCACCACCTGCGTCGTCATCGGTGCCAAGACGGAGGCCCAGCTCAACGGGAACGTCGCGTGGTTCAATCAGGATATTCCCGAGGAGCTTTGGACAACGCTGGAGACCGAAGGCCTCATTGGTGCGTGACGCGCCGCCCATTCATTTTCACAGGAAGACATGATCATGCTGAAGAATATTCATCCTCTCCTTACCAGCCAGTTGCTTTCCGTGTTGGCGGATATGGGCCACGGCAACGAAATCGCCATTGTTGATGCGAACTTTCCGGCAGCGGCCTGTGGGGAACGCCTGATCGACATGCCAGGCATTCCCGCCACTGATATCGTCGATGCGATCCTTACCGTTTTCCCGCTGGACGACTTTGTCGATCAGCCGGTGAGTTACATGCAAGCTCCCGGCGAGCCGCTGCCGATCTATGCGGAATTTGCCGCCTGTGTCGAGAAGGGTGAAGGGCGCAAAATCGCGCTTGCGGGCATTGAACCATCCGACTTTTACCAGCGTGCAACGAATGCATTTGCCGTCATCGCGTCCGGTGAGCGCAGGCTCTACGGCAATATTCTGCTGCGAAAAGGCGTCGTCCGCCCCTGACGCGTCGCGCGCAGGAGGAGGAGTCACACTGGGGAGGAAAATATGCTGGATTCCCATCAGCATTTCTGGACGACGAGCCGCACCGATTACGGTTGGCTGACGCCAGAGTTGGGCTCGATCTACCGGGATTTCATGCCCGATGACCTGCGGCGCGAGATGCAGCGAGCAGGCATCAAGCGCACTATTCTGGTTCAAGCGGCAGAGACGGAAGCGGAAACCGATTTTTTGCTCGACATTGCCGCGAAAACGGATTTCGTCGCAGGCGTGGTTGGCTGGCTGGACCTCAATTCCGATGGGCTCGAAAGCAGGCTCGCGCACTATCGTGCCAATCCCCTCTTCGTCGGTGTCAGGCCCATGCTGCAAGGCCTGCCCGACGACGATTTCATCCTGCGGCCACGGGTGCTGAAAAGCCTGAAGGCCATCGAGGCAGCGGGCGTTCCGTTTGATATCCTCACGTTTACACGCCATCTTCCGCACGTGCTGCAAGCCCTTCAGCACGTACCGAAGCTGAAGGCTGTAGTCGATCACATCTCGAAGCCAGAAATTGCCGCTGGTCAGTTCGAGCCCTGGGCAAGCCACCTGCGCGATATCGCTGACTATCCGAACGTGTCCTGTAAAATCTCAGGAATGGTAACCGAGGCGTCGCCCGATTGGCGACTGGAGGACTTCCGGCGCTACGTTGACCATGTCGCATCGGTTTTCGGTGCAGACCGGCTGATGTTCGGCAGCGACTGGCCCGTCTGCCTGCTGGCCGCCAGCTATGGCGAGGTCTGCAATCTCGCCAGAACGCTCCTGTGCGCGCATTTCGACACCCGTCAACTCCCTCGGATTTTCGAGACGAATGCCGCGGACTTTTACGGCGTCTGAAACGGCAATGCCGTCACCCATGAATGGAATTGAGACATGACGCTACAACGACATCTGATGACCGCCGCCAAGATAACGGGAGGAGCACGCCGTTGAGCGATGACGTTGATGAGAAAAACAACGCAGATACGCCCGTGCTGGCAATGCGCGATATCGAGAAATCCTTTGGCCCGGTCAAGGTTCTCAAGGGTGTGGACTTCGATATCCGTGCCGGTGAGGTGCACGCGCTGATGGGCGAAAACGGCGCTGGCAAGTCCACCATGATCCGTATTCTGTCGGGTGCGCACCAACCGGATAGCGGCGAGGTTCTGCTTGAGGGGAATGCAGCCCGCTTCGCACATCCGCGTAGCGCCCAAAGTGCCGGCATTGCGGTGGTTCATCAGGAATTGCTGCTGTTTCCCGACATGACGGTTGCTGAAAACATCTTTCTCGGTCACGCGCCCCGGACATCCATCGGAACCATAGATCGCGGTACCATGCGTGAGGAAGCGCGAAAGCTTCTGGTGCGGCTCAATTGCCCTGATCTGGATGTGGACGGCATGGTGGGTCAACTCTCCGTCGCCAATCGCCAGCGCGTCGAAATTGCCCGGGCGCTGTCCAGAAATGCGCGGGTTCTGATCATGGATGAGCCGACAGCAGCGCTTGCCGAGGCCGATGTGGTTAGACTGCTGGATGTCGTGCGCATGCTGCGCCGCGACGGTGTCGGCATCGTTTATGTCAGCCACCGGATGAACGAGATTTTCCAGATCTCCGACCGCGTCACCGTTCTTCGTGACGGAAAGACCATCTCGACCAAACCTATTGCCGAGGTAACGGAGGCAAGCCTAGTCTCGATGATGGTCGGACGCGAGATCACCCACCTCTTTCCCAAGCAGGATGTGGAGATGGGCAAAACAGTTCTTGAGATCGCCAATCTCTGTTGCACCGGTCGCATCGAGAACGTCAGTTTCAGCGTCAGAGCGGGCGAAATTTTCGGGATTGCCGGGCTTGTCGGTTCCGGGCGCACGGAACTTGCAGAAACGATCTTCGGCGTCACGCCTTCGTCTTCCGGCACCATCCGCCTCAATGGCGAACCGGTCAAGATATCCAAAATCCGTGATGCCATCGACCTCGGCATTGCCTATGTACCGGAAGATCGCGGCCAGCACGGCCTCGTGCGGCAGCAAAGCATTCGCGACAACGTCGTCATGCCCATTCTCAACAGGATTGCCAAGGGATGGATGGTTGATCGCAGCCGTGAACTCAACCTGGCTCAGACCGCAATCGAGCGCTTTGCGGTTCGGGCCAGAGGGCCGATGCAGATCGTCAGAGAACTCTCCGGCGGCAACCAGCAAAAGGTTGTGATCGCAAAATGGCTGGCAACCAAGCCCAGGGTTCTGATCCTGGATGAACCCACGCGCGGTGTCGACGTCGGTGCCAAATCCGAGATTCACAAACTGATGGTCGAACTCGCGAGGGAAGGCATCGCCATCGTGATGATCTCCAGCGAGTTGCCGGAGGTTCTGGGCATGAGTGACCGTGTGCTGGTGATGAACAGCGGCAAGGTCGCCGCTATCATCGACCGTGAACACGCGACGGCGGAAACCGTCGGCTCAGCCATGATGCAAGGACGGGCAGCATGATGAAGATGCGTTTTCAAAAGATCATCGGTCAGGAGATCGCGCTCGCCGCTGTCATCATCCTGCTGTTTATCGTCGTCACCGCCATTAATCCGAGATTTCTGTCCGCCAACAATCTCTCCACCATCTTCGTTGGAAACGCGTATGTCGCAGTCGCAGCGATCGGCATGTCACTGGTCATCATTTCAGGGCATATCGATGTTTCCATCGGCGCCTTGATCGGCGTGCTCGCCACCATATCCGGTCTTCTGGTGACCAATGGATATCCGGTCTGGTTCGCCTGGATAGCCCCAATCCTTGCGGGTTGCTTCATCAACACCTGTCTTGGCGCGCTCATCGCCTATGTCCGCATTCCCTCGATCATTGCCACGCTTGCAATGCTCTCCATTCTCCGGGGGCTGCTGATCACGGTGACCGGCGGGGCCTGGATTTCGGGGTTGCCGCCGGCCTATCAGCTGGCCCAGTTCCGTCTGCTGGGACTGCCTGTGCCCATCATCGCGATGGTCGCGCTCACCACCGCAATGGCCTTCATCATGGCGCGCACCCCGTTCGGCAGGACCGTCTATGCCGTGGGGGGCAACAGCGAAGCTGCGGATGCTGTCGGCATTTCGCACCAGCGTACAACGGTGAAGGTCTTTGCCATTCATGGATTGTTTGCAGGTGTGGCCGCGATCATGTTTGCCACGCAATTGCAGGTCATCCAGTCGACCGTGCCCAACGGGCTCGAACTGCTGATCATATCGGCTGCGGTGGTCGGTGGTGTCTCCATTCTCGGAGGCATCGGCACTGTGACGGGGGCAACCCTCGCCGCTATCCTTTTTGCTGCCATCGGTTCCGCGCTGATCTTCGTCAATGTCTCCGCTTACTGGCTTCGTGCGGTTCAAGGCACCCTCATTCTCGCGACGGTCCTTGCGGATGTCGCCAGACGTAACCGGGCCGGGTGAAGGACCAGATCGATGAATTACAAAATCCTTTTTCGGCACGAAACGTTGCTGTTTTTGATCCTTCTGTGTGTCGGCGCCGTGCTGGCCACGCAGAACGACCGGTTTCTCACAAGCGCCAATCTGTTGAACCAGACGCGGTTGATGACCGAACTTGGTCTGATCGCCGTGGCCATGACGTTCGTCATCATCACCGGTGGCATCGATCTTTCGGTTGGCTCCATTCTCGGTCTGTCCGCCATTCTGGTGGGTGAACTGTGGAAAATGGGCGTGCCGTTGCCGCTTGCCGCAGTCCTTGCGATTGCCGCGGGAACCCTGGGCGGCGTTGCCAACGGCATCATCATAACGCGATTTCGCGTACCGCCGCTGATCGCAACCCTTGCAACGCTTGCTCTCTACCGGGGCCTAGCCGAAGGGATCAGTCAGGCGCAATCCGTGCGCGGTTATCCCACGTGGTTTCTCAGCCTGGGGCAAGGCAACCTTCTCGGCATTCCGGTGCAATTGTGGTTGCTGGCGGTGGTCGTCATCATCGCCATCGTCATTCTGCGGGTGACCCCGATTGGTCGCGCCGTCTATGCCATTGGCAACAACGAAGCCGCCGCCCGTTACTCGGGCATTGAGGTCGACCGGATCAAGCTGTGGATCTATGCCGCATCCGGTTTTCTGGCCAGCACCGCTGCCGTCGTCTTCGTTGCCCGCGTGTCCACCACACGCTCCGACATGGGAACAGGGCTGGAGCTCGACGCCATCACGGCGGTCGTTCTTGGGGGAACCTCGATCTTCGGCGGTCGCGGCACCATCATCGGCACGCTGCTGGGACTGATGCTCATACAAGTCCTGAAGAACGGGTTGTCGCTCTCCGGCGTAAAGGGCGACGGAACCGTCATCGTCATCGGCGTGGTTCTCATCGTCGCCGTCGTCATATCCAATCTGGTCAACCGCTTCTCGCGCGATTGACCACCCAGCCACACGCACCCGCAAAGGGCGTGCAACGTGAACATAAAGAGGAGGAATTTTTATGCGATCCATTATCACGACCTTACAAGCGGGCGCCTTTTGCCTGGCAAGTCTCGCGCCGATGACGCTGCATGCGCAGGAGGCGACATGGACGGGTGGCGACGGCGCCACGACCAATCCGCTGGCCTGCGATTCCGCAGCACCAGCCGTTGATCCCGGTGCTTATAACGGCGCGAGCCCGACGAACCCGCCAGACCGCAAGGGCAAGCCGATCAAGGTAGTCGATGTACCGAAGCTCGTCGGCATCGGCTACTTCATGTCCAGTGCAGCGGGTGCACAGCTTGCCGCCAAGGAAATCGGCAGTATGCAGGTCACGACAGATGGGCCGACCAAGGCCAACATCGATGAGCAGATTACGTCCATCGACAATTATGTAACCAGCGGCATCGATGGCATCATGTTATCGGCAAACGATCCGGTCGCTGTTGCCCCAGTGTTGAAAAAGGCGCTCGAAAGCGGCATCAACGTCGTCACCTATGATGCCGATGCGGAACCGGATGCGCGTCAATGGTTCATCAATCCTGCGACCGCCAATGGCGTTGCAAAGACCCTTATCGACCAGCTTGCCGAACAGATCGGCCAGGATGGCCATTTCGCCATCGTTACCTCAACCTTCACCACGCCAAACCAGGCTCGCTGGATCAGCGAGATGGCGGCATATTCTGCCAAGTGCTATCCGAAAATGAAATTCCTGGAGACAGTCGAGGCACAGGAAGACAATATCCTGTCCTTCAATCAGGCCCAGACACTGATCAACAAATATGGCGATGAGCTGAAAGGCATTGTCGCCATGACCAGCGTGGCGACCCCCGCCGCATCGGAAGCCGTGCAACAGAGCAACCTTTGTGGCAAGGTCTCGGTGGTGGGTCTTGCCTTACCCAACGCCATGAAGCCGTACATCAACAGTGGCTGCGTAAAGTCGGCCGTTCTGTGGAGCACTGAGGACATGGGCTATGCTGCCGCAACGGCGTTGCGGGCCCTTGCCGACGGCACTCTCAAGCCCGGTGACAAAACCTTCAAGGCCGGAAAGCTCGGTGAGCTCCAAATCATCAACAAGAGCGAAATTCTGCTCGGCGCGCCGAAGGTTTTCACCAAGGACAACATCGCCAGCTTCAACTTCTGACGCACTGATATCAGGGCGGCTCGGCAAACGCCGAGCCGATTTCGCCATGATCCTCAGCTGGACCACCGTCTTCCTGCATCCCGGTCAATAGCCTAATGCAATCCCGTCCTTGCGCGATTCCGAAGCGCCCGAAAGCGTGCCGTTTTCCCAGTCGATACGGATGACCTGTGCGCCACCGGTAGGATCTTCTGTCGGGACAATCTCGAAACCACGCGCCTGAAGCTCGGCGATTGTCGAAGCCGGAACTGTTTGCTCCACCTCGATCTTTGGCACGAGACCGCTGGCGGGCACCAGACGCGGCAGGTCGATGGCGTCCTGCATGTCCATGCCGTAATCTAGCACCTTTGACATGAGATGGGCATGTCCCATGGCCTGATAGTAACCTCCCATCACACCGAAGGACATTTCGCTGCGGCCGTTGCGCGTTACCATCCCTGGAATGATCGTGTGAAGCGGACGCTTTTCCGGCGCGATCATGTTCGGATGACCGCGCTTGAGCGAAAAACTCTGGCCACGATTATGCAGCATGACACCCGATTTCGGTGCGACGATGCCGCTACCGAAGCAGTCAAACATCGAATTGATGAAGCTAACCGAATTGCGCTCTGAATCGATCACGGAAATATAGACGGTGTCACGGTGGCGGGGCAGCTCGAAGCGGCGGGAGCTATATGACATCATGCGAGAACTAGCGACCCAGCAGCAACAGGTTTACCAAGCGCTGCGCGAACAACTGATTTCGGGCAGAATTTCTCCGGGCACGAGTGTCAGCCTGCGAGGATTGAGCAAAAGCATGGGTGTCGGCCTCATGCCGGTCCGTGAAGCAATTACCCGGCTTGGCGGCGAGCGCGCTCTGAAAGTTCGCCGCAATGGCCGGGTTTGCATTCCTGAACTCACACATCGACGCTTCGAGGAACTCATGCAAGCCAGGCTGCAACTGGAGCCTCTTTGCGCAAGCCGAGCCCTGCCCTTTTTAACGTCCGAGACGATTGCAGTCATGGAGGCGTGCGACGCGCGCATGAACCAAAGCTACGGAGCCAAGGATGCAGACACCTACATGCGCGAAAATTATCGATTTCATTTCGAACTGTACCGAGCGGGTGGGTCAGAAGTCCTCGTCGCACTGCTGGAAAGCATCTGGATGCAATTCGGTCCGTTCATGCGCAGCGTTTACGAGATGAACGAAACAACCAGCATCGTCGATAAACATCAGATGACGTTGGAAGCCATCCGCCGGGGGGATGCAGATGCTCTGAGCGTCGCGATCAAGGCTGATATCCTCGATGCCATTCACCTGTTGAAGCAAAACCTTGGCAACGACGTGCTATAGGATTGTGATCCGCTCACGCCATGAATCTACGGCGCATTCATAATGTAGCCTACGCCGCCCGTTGCACGGGCGGCTCTGTGTTCATCCGTATTATCTGAAGAAAATCAATCTGCCTCACATTCCAACTTGCCAGCCCGTGGATTTGCTTCCTGAGGCTTTGGTCCAGGTCCGCTCATCGGAAGGCCCATGGCAGACTTGGCTTTGTCGGAACTGAGCGAAGTCACTCCCTTTGCTGAATACGAATAGGAATCGAAGTAGTTTTGCGAGATGAATGATTTCACGCCATACTCATCCAAAACCTTCTTCAGTTTGGGCTGCTCTTCTTCCTTGTACGCATAATGAAGGCCGGACAGTATATTATATCCACCTCTGGCGCCGTAATGTTGCGGCATGAAATACTTTATATTGAAAACAGGAAGAAGAGTTCTCGCTTGATTGACGACTCGAGATTCCGGGCCACCTTGCCAAAGATCGAACCCACCGAGACCCGTACTCCTGACAGCCTTGGCGAGATTTCCAAGTGGCGACCCAAAATCCTTGCCGTTGACAAGACGGTTCGTGACCAACTCCTGCCCACCGGCACCGCTGTCGGACATAAACCAAGACAATTTGCCGGATGATGTATTGACGGTGAAAAGAAAACCGAATGTCTCGATACCCTTTGTGCCTCCTTCGCTGGTATCGTCACAACCCATGCTGTGCAGCCACCGAACCACCCTTACTTCTGTATTGTCACCGACCTTGATGACCTCTCCCCCGTAGACCGGGTGGCATTGAGCCTGGGGCAGGCCTTTGGCAATCGCTGCTGTGCAAGCGACCTCGGACGTGTAGATTTTCGACCCAGTGACCTTTGCCCAGGAAACGGCATCAAATGAATGGTCGCTATGCTCATGGCCGATAAATATGCTGTCTACACCGGCACCACGGTCCAGCGCTTTGTAAGCACGTTCGACGAGACCCTGATCTGACTTTGCACCCTTCTCGTCGTACTGCGACACGACGCCATCGACCAGAATACCCGTGTCTCCGATTTCGTAATACCAGTTCGTGATTCCGAACCAGGTCATTCTGACGTCGTCAGGCTTCGGTGATGTCTGTGAGAACGCAGGGCCAGACAGTGCCATCGCTGTCGTGAACGCCAGTATTGAACCGAGTTTTCGCATCATATCTCTCTCCTCAATCAGAAAGTTCCGACGGGTCGTTGCTGACCGTCTTTTCCAGTGAAGTCAGCAACCGGGACCAAGCCGATAAAAAACTGCATAGATTGACAGGGTCGCGCTCGCCACAGGCTTGCGCTCGCATCGCATTTGTGACGTTTTCGAGGGCCGAGACGTTTGAACGATCTCGACCCTCGATGGGAGAACCTTAGCTGCCTTTTCGATCCGACAGCTGCGGAACGAACATATCGCTCCACTTGCTCGGTACAGCCTTGATGAGCCCCGCGCGATGCATGAAATCGGCGAAGTTCATGATGCCGTTCGGGGTTGTATCAAACTTCGCATCCTTATCTTCGATCATCTCCTGGGCATCCGCAGGCTCAACCTTGACCTTGGAGCTCTTGGAAAAAATCTCCGCAGCCTGCTTCTTGTCGTTGGCAATCAGCGCGTTTGCTTCATCAAGCGCATCGATGAAGACCTGCGTCATCTTGGGGTTGGCATCGACAAACTTCTTTGGTGAGAAGGTGACATCAAGCGTGATGTTGCCGAGATAATCCGTCGAGCTCAGGACGCGGTGAACGTTTGGCGATTTGGCTTCGACGTACTGGAAGGGCGGCGATGTGAAGTGCGCATTGATTTCCGTTTTACCACTCGTAAGCGCTGCCAGTGCTTCGGGATGGGGAAGGCTGACAGTGAACGGATCGAGCTTCGCGTAATTTTCTTCGCCGAATTCCTTAGCAACGATCATCTGCAGAACAACCGCTGCAAGCGACGTCTTGATGCCCGGAAGCGCGATCTTGTCGCTGCTCGTGAAATCCTTGAGCGACTTGATCTCCGGCTTATTCGTGTTGAGCCAGAGCGCGGTAGAGCTCATACCCGAGACACCGACGACCTCAACGTTTGGAATTCCCTTTGCCTTGGACCAGAGCGTGACAAAACCCGGGGCACCGGTGCCGGCAAAGTCCAGCGTTCCCGCCATCATGGCATCGTTGATGACGTTGCCGCCGTCAAGCGACAGCCAGGAGACCTTGACGTCGCCAAGACCTGCATCCTTGGCATGTTTTTCCAGAAGCTTCTGGTTCTCCATCACGATCAAGGGCAGATATAGAATACCGAAGCCCTTTGATATGCGGACTTCGTTTACCTCCGCGTGGGCCGATGTCGCAAGCAAGCCAGCAGCGATCAGACCTAGAAATGCGTTCTTTAGTTTCATGAGTTCCTCCTCCTAGTGAACAGTAAAATATATATTTTTAGTGCTGCATACCCCAACGACGAACGGTCTTTCGCTCGATGGCTGCAAAGATGATATTCTCCACGAAAAGACCGATCAGAATGACGGTAAACAGGCCAGCGAAAACATTGGCAGTTTCGAGCTGATTACGGTTTTCGTAAATAAACCAGCCTAGCCCGCCTGAACCGGATGAAACACCAAACACGAGTTCCGCCGCGATCAGCGTTCGCCAGGCAAACGCCCAACCGACTTTCAAACCCGTCAGAATTGCCGGGAAAGCTGCCGGAATCAGGATCAGCCGCACCAGTTTGAGCCGCTTGAGGTGGTAATTCTGCCCGACCATTTTGAGGGTGGGAGACACCGAACGAAAACCAGCATGGGTATTCAGCGCTATCGCCCACAGAACCGAGTGAACCAGAACGAAAATGACACTGCCCGAACCAAGGCCGAACCAGATCAAGGCAAGCGGTAGCAGCGCAATCGCCGGAAGCGGGTTGAACATGGACGTCAACGTCTCGAGCAGGTCGGCGCCGAGCCGCGATCCGATAGCAAGCGTCGTCAGCATGGATGCCAGAACAATGCCGATACCATAACCGATGAGAAGCGTGCGCAGCGACACAATCATCCGGTCTGGAATAACGCCGCTGGCGATATTGCTCACGAAGGCATCCAGCGTCTCTCCGAATGTCGGAAACAGAAGTGGATTTGCAAGCCAACGACCGTAAATCTCCCAGATAACGGCGAGGATGACGAGAATAAAGGCTTTGCGCAGAAACCCCAGGCGGTAAATCCGTTCAAAAGTGGTAACGGACTTGGCAACGATGGGAGACTGGCTGGAGTTGACCTCGTGGACGACTTCCGGCCTGAAAGTAAGAAGATCATTCATTTTTGTCACCCCTGTCAGTGTGATGCAAACAGCATATCGTTGATGCGGCTCTCGAGTTCGGCTTGCCGGCCGGTTCCGAGTTGATCGGGCGGTATACTGTTGAGCTCCGCCTTCACTTCGCCGGGATGAGGCGAAAGCAGGAGAATGCGCGTGCCGACACGGATCGCTTCTTCAATCGAATGCGTGACGAAAAGAACGGTGAACTTGGTATCTTCCCAAAGACGCAGGAGTTCATCCTGCATTTTGCGACGCGTTAGTGCATCAAGAGCCGCAAAAGGCTCGTCCATCAGAAGGACATCTGGCTCCATCGCCATCCCTCTGGCGATAGCCACCCGCTGCTTCATGCCACCAGACAGCATGTGCGGATAGCTGTGCATGAATTTCGACAAGCCAACCTTATCGATGTAGGACTTTGCGCGGTCCAGCGCCTGTTTACCCGACAATCGACCGGACGCCGTCAGTGCGAACGTAACGTTTTCAAGCACTGTTTTCCACGGGAGCAACTGATCGAATTCTTGAAAGACCATCATGCGATCTGGACCCGGCTCTGTGACAGGACGGTCCTTGATATTGATCTTGCCTTCGGTCACGGGAAGATAACCACCGATCGCCTTGAGCAGTGTAGACTTTCCGCAGCCGGATGGTCCAAGCAGAATGAAACGGTCGGAATTGTACACATCGAAGCTCACGCGACGAGTGGCCGTGATCAGCGCATCAGGTGTTTTATATTGTATTGTAACGCCTTCAACGCGCAGCAAAGCCTCTGGCGTTACGCCAACGGACAGCGTATCCATTCATCCTCCCGAAATTTAGATTGCAACTCCTCTAGTGCGATTTGCACGTTAGCAAGCTATTCTGACTCTTGTCTGACTCGAGTGTGTGAGGAGCAAGCGTGCGGGTTTTAATTGTGGAGGACACCGAAGATATTGCCATGGCGATTTCCATACGTTTGGAAAACGCAGGCCATGCCGTGGATCTGGAAACGGATGGACGGAATGCCATCGACCTTCTCAATGTCCAGACCTATGACCTCGTCATTCTCGATCTGACACTGCCCGGATGCGACGGACTGGAAGTCCTGCGCAGCCTTCGGTCAAAACGTGTAAAAACCCCGGTTCTTGTCCTGACGGCACGTTCGCAGGTGAACGAGAAAATCAGCGCTCTGGATTTGGGTGCCGATGACTATCTCACCAAGCCGTTCGATTATGGTGAGCTTGAAGCCAGAGCCCGGGCATTGTTGAGACGCAACGACGGGCTATCGGATAACAGCATTTCTTTCGGCGCTCTGGTTGTGGATCGTAAAGCGCGGGTGGCAACGGTCGATGGCAAACCACTGAGCCTCACGCGTCGAGAGTTGACCGTTCTTGAAATTCTGGCATCAAGGCCGGAGAGAATTGTCTCCAAGGAGGAACTGGTCGATCAGCTTTTCAACTTTGATCAGGATCCCAGCTCCAACGCGGTCGAGCAATTCGTCGCGCGCATAAGGCGCAAGCTAAGCGGTTGTTCTGTGGAAATAAGGACCTTGCGGGGCCTGGGATATCAAATTGTTTCTGCGTGAACTCCGCCACTCTATCAGCATACGGATCCTGGGGCTCGTCGCAGGCGTCCTCGGCGGCGGAGCCATCATCATCGGCTGTATGGCGTATTACGCCGCAGATACCGCTGCTCAGGAGGCTTATGACAGACTGCTTGGAAGCGGTGCGGTCCAATTCGCAGAAAATGTTTTCGTGCAGGGCGGCGTCGTCACCCTCGACCCTCCGGCCTCCACCATTTCAGGTCTCGCCGCCTATGATCTGATTTTTTATCGCGTCGTTGATCCTCGCGGCATCGTCGTCGCTGGTACAGGTGACCTTTCCAGCGAAGCTCTGCCTCAACAAACACAGCTGGAGTTGGTTTTCGAAGATGGCGTCTATGCCGGTGAACCGGTCCGCATGGCCACAATTTCCAAAAGAATCGACGATCCTGCAATTACCGGCTGGGCCGAAATCACGGTAGCACAGACGGTCCACGCCCGCACCGCCCTCGCCCGCCGGTTGACATACGAGGCGCTTGGGGTGATCGGCGTAATGTTCTTGCTGGCTCTTTTAGCCACCGCGCTTTCGCTGCGATTTACACTCAAGCCGCTTATACAGATCGAACAGGAGATTCAGTCTCGCGACTTCGACGATCTGTCTCCAATTCACGCCAAGCCACCCGTCGAAATACGAAGCCTCGTCCAGGCGATCGATGAGTTCATGCGTCGATTGTCGGGGCGTATGGCGATGTTCCAACGGTTCATTGGCGACGCTGCCCACCAGATGCGCACCCCTCTCGCTGCACTGGACGCTCAGGTCGAAATACTCTCGAATGCAAAATCCGATGCCGCAGTCCGCGACGCGATAGCCCGCATCAAAGACAGAAACAATGAACTTGGGCGTCTCACGGGGCAATTGCTGGATCATGCCATGATCCTACACCGCATCGACTCCCGTAAGCTGGACCTCGTGGATATCAACGAGTTGGTGAAGCTCGTGATGTCAAAAGCAGTACCACTTTCCATGTCGAGGGAAATCGACATCAGTTTCAAACAGGCCGAGCCGCCCGTCCTGTTTGCTGTGGATCCCATCAGTCTACGCGAGGCGCTGGCCAACCTCATAAACAACGCTTTGGCTCACGGGGCTACATCAAGACTGGAAGTCGAGATCAGCCCACATGAAAGCGGGGCGAGTATTATTGTCCGGGATGACGGAGACGGGTTCGACGGTGATCCACAGTCGATGCTCGCGCCCTTCGAAAAAGGACCGAAATCCCGCGGGTCGGGATTGGGCCTGACAATAGCGTCCGAAGTCGCAAAAGCGCACAACGGCTCATTACTCTTTTACAGGGAAAATGGCTTTACAGTCGTGCAGTTGACGCTGTCTATGTCCGATAAATGATAGCCGGTCATTCGACGGCAGCACCGAACGACCGTGCCGAACACCATGCGCTGTGCGCGGTACCATTGATCAAATCAGATTTTCCGATACATATAAGCGGAATAACCACTCGTGGGAGCCGCGGCTTTGAACCGAAATTTCCTTGTCGTCGATCCTGAGGAGCACCAATCGGTTATCAAGGCTCTGGCTTCGCCAGCCCGTATTTCCATGCTCAAACTCATGCAAAGAAAAGGGCCGATGAATGTCAACGACGTCGCTGCTCAACTGAGCCTTCCGCAATCCACAGTTTCGACAGGCATACAATTGCTGGAAGAAGCGGGACTGATACGGACAGAAACGATAAAGGCGCGCAAGGGAAGCCAGAAAATCTGTGCGTGTGTTTACGACGAGGTTCTGATCGTTCTCAAGGACAACATCAAGGAAACGGAGCAAAACGCAATCGAGGTTTCGATGCCGCTCGGGCTCTACACCAGCTTCGAGGTATCGGCGCCCTGCGGTCTCTGCTCGGTGGATGGTATCATCGGGCTGCTTGACGTTCCCAGCACATTTCTCGACCCTGATCGCATGAAAACGGCCTTGATCTGGTTCACACGCGGCTATGTGGAATACCAGTTTCCAAACAATGCCAGACTCGCGAATGCAAAGATTTGCGAGATCGAATTCGCGTTGGAGCTCAGCTCTGAAGTTCCCGGCACCAGTGCCGATTGGCCTTCCGACATTACACTCGCCGTCAATGGAATCGATGTCGCGACATGGACGTCTCCCGGAGACTTTGGTGACAAACGAGGGGTTTACACTCCGGAATGGTGGAAGCTGAAGGGCTCTCAATACGGCAAGCTAAAGAGCTTCCGGGTCAATGAGGAGGGTTCTTACGTCGATGGCCTGCGCATTTCGAACGTGCGACTTTCCGATCTGAACCTTGAGGTTCATCACTCGATACGTCTTCGTATCGGGGTGAAGGAAGACGCTAAACATCCTGGCGGCATCAATATTTTCGGGCGCGGATTTGGAAATTACGATCAGGATATCCTACTGCGACTGCGAACACGTTAGGCCGATTTGCGCGTGCGATGCACAATGCTTTTAACTTGACGCGCTGGCCATTGTTGGCTCTATTTATCTTAAATAGTGATATATATCATAAATTTCGATATAATGGAGAATAGCATGAAGGCGTCCGTCATTGCCCACGCCAAATTCAGCATTGCTGAAATCGATCCGCGACTCTACGGGTCGTTTATCGAGCATCTGGGGCGGGCGGTGTATACTGGGATCTATGAGCCGGGCCACGCCACTGCCGACCAACACGGCATGCGTCAGGATGTCATCGACCTCGTAAAAGAACTTCAGGTTCCGATTGTACGCTATCCGGGCGGCAATTTCGTTTCGGCCTATAATTGGGAGGACGGCATAGGGCCTCGGGAAGAGCGGCCGGTCAGGCTCGATCTGGCTTGGCACACCTCCGAGAGCAACCAAGTCGGCATCCACGAATTCGCCGACTGGTGCAGTTCTGTTGGCACCGAAATGATGCTGGCTGTCAATCTCGGGTCTCGCGGTCTCGATGAAGCGCGCAACTTCCTCGAATATGTCAACCACAAGGGTGGAAGCACCTGGAGCGACAAACGGCGCGCCAATGGCCGGGAGGCGCCATTCGATGTGCGTCTCTGGTGCCTTGGTAATGAAATGGACGGTCCTTGGCAGATCGGTCACAAGACGGCTGATGAATATGGCCGCCTTGCCCATGAGACAGCAAAGGCGATGCGTGCCTTTGACAGCCGTCTTGAGCTGGTCGTGTGTGGATCGTCAAATGCCCATATGCCGACATACCCGCAATGGGAGGCGACTGTTCTCGAACATACGTATAACGAGGTGGATTACATTTCACTGCATATGTATTTCGAGAACCGTGCCAAGGATACGGCGAACTACCTTGCCCGCAGCCTGGAGCTCGATAACTACATCGGCACGGTTGCCGGGGTCATTGCCTATGTAAAGTCAAAGAAGCGTTCGAAAAAGGACGTGTACATTTCTTTCGACGAGTGGAACGTCTGGTATCACTCCAAGGAGCGGGACCGTGCAATTCTTGAAGGTAACAATGGTTGGCCTGACGCCCCCGCCCTTCTGGAAGACGACTACAATTTTGAAGATGTGTTGCAGGTCGGCTGTATCTTGAACACGTTCATCAACCGCTCCGATGTGGTGCGGATCGCCTGTCTTGCCCAGCTCGTCAACGTCATCGCTCCGATCATGACCGTGCCTGGCGGTCCCGCATGGCGGCAGACGATCTTCTATCCCTATTACTACGCTTCGGTTTACGGGCGCGGAACGGCGCTGAAGCTGATGATCGATAGCCCGACCTATGAGGCCGACGGCCTGGGTGCCGTACCTTACCTTGATGTATCGGCCGTTCACGATGAGGCGAAGGGCAATGTGACGTTCTTCATCGTCAACCGCCATCTGACAGAAGCCCTGGATCTGGATGTTCAATTGTTGGAATTTGGTGGACTGTCGATTGCCGAGGATCAGGTGATCGCCCATTCCAACCTCAACATTACCAACACCGCAGAGCAGCCCGACAATGTCGTGCCCATAAAGGGGGAAGGTGCAAATCTGAGTGAGGGACGGCTCAGCGTGTCCATTGCACCGCTGAGTTACCGGATGATCCGCCTCTCGGCATGAGAGAGCGGTTGGCGCCCGGTGCCACTGCGCAGCGGGCGAATAGCTGAAGGAATGACGGTAGGGTGGAGACCGGAATGACTGCGCAGATCGAAATAGACAGTGTAACCAAACGCTACGGCGCGATGACCGTTCTGGAGAACCTGTCGCTATCTGTAAAAGCCAATGAGTTCATGGTTTTCCTTGGTCCTTCCGGCTGCGGAAAATCCACGTTGCTGCGCATGATCGCCGGGCTTGAAAGCGTGGATGAAGGCACGATCTCTATCAATGGGCAGCGTATAGATACGCTTCCCCCCGGCAAGCGCGATATTGCCATGGTCTTTCAGTCCTACGCGCTCTATCCGCATATGACGGTTTCAGACAACATGGCGTTCGGCCTTCGCAACATCGGCGTCCCCGCTGATAAGGTTTCGAGCCGCATCGCGGAAGCCGCCAGGATGCTGGAAATCGGTCACCTTCTGGAGCGCAAGCCCGGCCAGCTTTCCGGCGGCCAGCGCCAACGCGTGGCAATCGGGCGGGCGATCGTCAAGGAGCCGAAAGCCTTCCTGTTCGATGAACCCCTCTCCAATCTCGATGCCGCCCTGCGTGTCCGAACCCGCGTCGAACTTGCCCAGCTTCGCAACCGCGTCAAATCGACGATGATTTTCGTCACACATGACCAGATCGAAGCCATGACGCTTGCCGACCGCGTCGTGGTGATGAACAACCGCAAGATAGAACAGATCGGCACGCCGATGGACATTTATCTACGCCCCGCCAGCCGTTTCGTCGCCACATTTGTCGGCTCGCCGACAATGAATTTCATGCCCGCGCAAATTTCCGAGGCGGATGGCTTCGCGGTAGCTACGCTGTCTGACGGTTCCCGCCTGCAGACGGGCGTGCCAGGCCGTCTCCTGACCCGTGGTGACCATACGCTGGGGATTCGCGCGGAGGCAATACGGCGGACGGGCGATGACGAACATTCCGCAACCACCGGAACGGTCGAAGTGCTGGAGCGGCTGGGCGACCGAACGCTGCTCTACACGAGGCTTGCCGATGGCCGCATGATCGTTGCAGAAGATATCGGCCTCAGCCGTGTCAGCATTGGCGACCGGATCGGGCTCTCACTGGATGGCCAGCGAGCGCATCTCTTCGATGCAGACGGCGCCGCCTACCATGCGGAGAACAGCGGCCATGGCTGAGACGATCTCCACTGCACCGCGCAATGTCCCCTCGGTCAACGCCCCGTTATGGCGAAACGCACTTTTCGTCGCACCCTACCTGTTCTTTTTCGTCACGTTACTCGTCATTCCCCTGTTCTGGGGAATGTGGCTCAGCCTCCACAAGGCAGATGCCTTTTCCGTCGG
The DNA here is from genome assembly GCA_900472925.1 of Hyphomicrobiales bacterium. Classification (GTDB taxonomy): domain Bacteria; phylum Pseudomonadota; class Alphaproteobacteria; order Rhizobiales; family Rhizobiaceae; genus Agrobacterium. The sequence goes on along the minus strand of UCJU01000004.1, from coordinate 142,049 downwards.
CCGGTTCGTCGGAATGACGAATTATGTTCGTCTCTTCAATGATCGCATTTTCATACAGTCGATCTGGAATACCTTTTACTTTGTTGCCCTGACCGTCCCGGCTCTTGCCACCATCGGGCTGTTGCTGGCACTCGCGCTCAATCGCCAGACCCGCACTGCAGCGATCTTGCGAACGGTGTTCTTCGCCTCATCAGTTCTGTCCGTTACCATCGTCACGCTTGTCTGGCGCATTGTTTTCATCCCAAATTTCGGTCTGCTTTCGACAATCTACGGATGGTTCGGTGCGACAGCTCCCGCTTTTCTGTCCAATCCAGACCTGGTGATGATCGCCATTGCAATCGCCACGATATGGTGGTGCGTCGGACTGCCGATGATGCTGTATCTGGCTGCTCTTCAACAAATCCCCGCCGACATTTACGAGGCAGCCTCGCTCGACAATGCAAGCCGCTGGCGCACCTTCCGTTTCATTACCTTTCCGTCGATCAAGCGCACCTTCGTGCTGGTCGTCGTCATCCAGATCGTGCTGCAGTTCCAGTTGTTCGGTCAGGCGAAACTGATGTCGAACGGTGGACCCAACAATGTTTCCAAACCGATCGTCCTTTACATCTACGAAGCAGCCTTCACCAAATGGGATCTCGGACTTGGCGCAGCAGCCTCGGAGGTGCTGTTCGTTCTCATTCTGATCGCGGCGATGGTCCAGTTCCTCGTCTCGCGTCGAAAGGAGGACGCGCAATGAGCAATGAACGCGCTCCCGGCACGGTCGGTCGCACGACTGGCGACAGGGTCATTCTTGGCCTCACCATAGCAACAGCCCTTATCATGACGGCACCGCTCATCTGGGTCGTTGCCCTGTCCATCAAGGACAACAAGGAACTGATGGTTAGCATGAACTCCGTGTTCCATGCGCCCTACACCATCCAGAACTACATCAACATTTTGGCGACATCGTCTGTTTTCCGATGGATTCTCAACAGCCTGATCGTGTCGGGAGGCCTGACAATCGGCACGCTCATTCTGTCGTCGCTGGCCGGTTACGGATTTGCACGGTTGAACTTTCCCTTCCGCAACGTGATTTTCGTGCTCGTGCTGATGGGACTTGCCGTTCCGGAGCAGGCCGTGCTGATTGCACGTCACCAGCTCTTCAGCTGGCTTAAATTCCACAACAGCTACCACGGCCTCATCCTGCCCGGCCTGTCGGCACCCTTTGGCGTCTTCCTGATGACACAGTATTTCCGTGCCATTCCAAGAGAGCTCGACGAAGCGGCCTTGCTCGACAATGCCAGTCGCTTCAAGATTTTCTGGAAGGTGCTTTTGCCGTTAACGTTGCCAGCGCAAGCCACACTTGGAATATTCACATTCCTGAATGCCTGGAACGACTACTTCTGGCCGCTGATTTCCGGCACCAAAAAGGAAATGTACACGCTGACGGTTGGTATCGCCTCAACACAGACGAATTTTGCGCAGTCGGAAGGCCTTGGTTTCCTGATGTCGCAAGCGGTATTTGCCGGGGCGCCCATCCTTATTCTGTACCTCTTTTTCCAGAAATACGTCGTCACGGCTGTTTCGGGTGTCGCGGTGCGGTGAACCTCAGATGACTTAGACAAAAGCGCTATCGAACAACCGATCATGAACGGAGGAGACAATCATGATGCAGGCACTGAGACGAACATTTCTGGCGGCGGCGTCTGTCGCCGCACTGGTGGGAGCCAGTCCCGCGTTTGCCGCGACAGAATTAACCCTGCAACGCTTCTTCGGCGCGTGTGATGCGGATTTCGGGACCAATACCGATGTCACCAAGGCCGTTGGTGAATGCGGAATTATCACGTCGATCATCAACAAGTTTAACGCCGACAATCCCGATATCCATATTTCGGTCACCACCGTCGAGTGGCCGGGTTACGACCAGTTAACCGCACAGTTTGCTGCCGGCGATCCGCCGGATATCGTCTCCATCCATCATTCAGCAATCTCCGACTACCAGTCCAAGGGATTATTGCTTCCACTCGACGAATTGCTGTCGAAGAACGGCATAACACCGGACCTGTTCACCGAGGCTGCGCGCGGCGGGGTGACAAAAGACGGCAAGATGTATGGTATGCCAATCGACAACTGGACCATGTTGTTTCACATCAACATGGATCTTTTCAAACAAGCAGGCCTCGTCAATGCCGATGGTACGCCGAAGCTCCCGACAAGCCCAGACGAGCTTCTGGCTCAGGCCAAACAATTCAAGGAAAAGACAGGCAAGCCTTATCTGATCCAGAACCTTGCCAATGAGAAGGCTTTGTTTGCCCGCAATTTTTACACCTATCTCTTCCAGCAGAATTCCGATTTCTTCGCCGATCCGCTCAAGGTCAAGCTCCAAACGCCTGAGGCGAAAAAAGTCCTCGAAATGTTTAAGGCGATCTTTGACCAAGGCGATACGACGAAGGATATGGACTATGCCGGCAGCATAAATGCCTTCCTAGCCGGAGAAGGTGGTGTGCATCTCAACGGCACTTGGATGATCGGCGACTATACCGCTTCGTCAAAAACGAAGGGTACCGCCTTGAACAAGGGAGGGTATGCGGTTTACCCCTATCCGCAGCTGTTTTCCGGAAAGAAAGCGCAATACGCAGATGGTCACGCATGGGGCATCTCCCAAAAGGACCGGAGCGAGGAGCAAACCGCAGCAATCGGCAAGTTCCTGAAGTTCTTCGCCGATAACGATTTCGAATGGGCGCGGACAGGTCACCTCCCTTCTGTGAAGGCTGTCCTGGACAGTGCAGCCTTCAAGGCGCTACCCCACCGCGACACAGTCTCGCCTATCGCCACGCTCGGCACCCCTCTGCCGTCCACCGTCCAGCGCCAGTTCGCAATCCAGGATATCGTCGGTGAGGAAATGAATTCCGCCATCAGCGGGCAAAAGGACGTCGATGCCGCGCTGGCCGATATGGAATCTCGGATAAACGATCTGCTGGCCAATCTGTAACATCTCGATTGCGACAGATCTTAAACACCACAGGCCCGCCGCTGAAAATATGCAGCGGCGGGCGACGCCTAGGCAGCATACGGTTCAAAGCTCCAGAAGATCTGCCCGTTGCATACTCAACCTCTTGGCCGTGCGGAGGACTTCCTGAAGATGGGTCGACATCGCCGTTCCTGCACTCAACGCCTCGCCCTTTGTGATAGCGTCGAAAATGGCTCTGTGCTGCGCCAGAAGCGTGTTCAGATGTCCAGGGTCGGGAAGACTGAGATAGCGGACGCGGTCCATCTGTAGTTTGACAGACTGGATCACCCGCCAGCTCTTTGAAAGTCCCGCCTCCTCACAAAAACTCCGGTGAAACGCTTCGTCGAGGTCTAGAAACGAGTCATGGTCTTCAAGCAAAACCGCCCGCTCCTGCCGCACCAGATTACCATCGAGCTCTGAGAGGAATGCAGAGGAGCAGCGACTCGCCAGGCGTTTGACAACGGCGACTTCAAGAGATTCGCGAATGAACTGAGCCTCCTCGACATCTTTCATCCGGATCGGCGCAACAAAACTTCCCCGCTGCGGCAGAATGTCGATCAGTCCCTCATCCGCAAGCCTGATCAAAGCCTCGCGTACGGGAGTGCGGCTGACACCGAGTTGAAGCGATAGTTCCTTCTCGCTCAATGCTTCTGATGGCAGCATGGCGAGGGTGGTGATGGCGCGACGCAAGCGCTCGTAAATCTGCGGTGCGATTGGCAGGCGAAGGTTGATGGCGTCAAATATTTCTCCGCTACCGAACCCTGCTGCCGCGCGATCGACACCGCTTTTCTCGCCCATCTAAACATCCTTTTTCTGTGCCCGCCGGTAGCATCTTTTGCAGATCGCATATCCTCAACAATGGGTCTACCACATATATTGACACACTACCATGGTAGTATAATGTTGTGGCCGGGACGCGATGGTGGACTGCGGCCCTTTCATCATGCGGGAGGAGAACGCCATGAAGACTTCGTATTCGGCCAACGCATTGACGCTGGCCATGATGCTGATTGCCGGTACAACGCTGTCGACACGAGCGGTTGCGCAAGACGGTGCAGCGACCGGTGACACCAGCGCAAAGAAGATCGCCTTTAGCAATTCCTATGCTGGAAATTCGTTTCGGCAGGTCATGATCAAGAGCTTCCAGGAGATGGGTGCAAAGGCCAAGGCGGAGGGCAAGATCGCAGACACGTCGGTGGTCAGCTCCAACAATTCCGTCACCGAGCAAGCATCGCAGATCCAGAATCTTATCCTTCAAGGCTATGATGCGATCATCGTTCTGGCGGGATCGGATACGGCGTTGAACGGCTCCATCAAGGATGCGTGCAATGCTGGTATCGTTGTCGTCGCCTTTGCCAGCGGCGTGACGGAACCCTGCGCCTACGTCGTCGATTACAATCTCGATTCCTACGCAAAAGCCGAACTGGACTTCATTTCCAGCAAGCTGGGGGACAAGCCAGCCAGCATCCTCGAAATCCGCGGTATGGCGGGCGATGGTTTCGACAAGCGCCTGCACGAAGGCGTCGTCAAGGCCTTTGCTGCACATCCGAACTACAAGAGCGTCGGCGAGGTCTATGGCCAGTGGACAGCAACCGTTGCCCAGAAGGAAGTTGCCGGTATCCTGCCCTCCCTGCCCAAAGTAGACGCGGTTCTGACGCAGGGCGGCGATGGCTATGGCGCGGCACAAGCCTTCAAGGCGGCGAACAGGCCCTTGCCCATCATCATCATGGGCAACCGGCAGGACGAACTTGCGCTTTGGAAAAAGGAACATGATGCGTCCGGTTATGAAACATTTTCACTTGGCGCAACGCCTTCCGTCTCACAGGTCGCCTTCTGGGTCGCGCAGCAGCTTCTCGCAGGCAAGAAAGTGCCTAAATTCGTCGAAGTGCCGCTTCTGCAAATCAACCAGCCTGATCTGGACGCCTGGCTGAAGACCGTGCCTGAAGGCGGGGTCGTGAATGCGGAATATCCGCAGGAACTGGTTGCGAAGATCATCGACGCAAACGTCAACAAGACACCTCTGCCTGCCGTTCCGGCACCGAGGTAGGGCTGATACAGACGATGACCGATCTCGTGGCCCACCCCGACAGGGTTCTATCCTCTCCCACGTCCGACGTCCTCATCGAGGCTCGGAATGTGAGCAAGTCGTATGGTGCGGTACAAGCCTTGTGTGGTGTGGATTTTCATCTTGGCCGCGGCGAGGTCGTCGGTCTTGTCGGTCATAACGGTGCTGGCAAATCTACGCTGATGAACGTTTTGTCCGGTGCCGTGCAGCGCACTGCCGGATCGTTCCGTTATGCCGGAAACGATATCGACACCTGGGGAACAGCCAAGGCCCAGGCGGGGGGACTGCGCTGTATCTTTCAGGAACTGTCGCTCTGTGGCAACCTCTCGGCAGCCGAGAATACCCGTATCATTCACCGCCAGCTTCGCGGACCAAGCTGGCGCAGACGCGCGCGGGAGATGATCTCCCGCGCGCTCGACGTCATTTTCCCCGGCCACGGCATTGATCCTGACACGAAAATATCCGACCTCGCCATCGGCGAGCGACAGATGGTCGAGATCGCACGCGCCTTCACCGAGACCGACATACCGGTCCGCTGTGTGATTCTGGACGAACCGACATCCGCGCTCGGCCATCAGGCGACGGAGCAATTACTGGCCTATATCCGCATGGCTTCTTCGCGTGGTGTGGCCTGCATCCTGATCACCCATCGCCTCGATGAGATCCTCTCCGTTTGCGACCGGGCAATCGTTATGGTCGACGGGAAAGTTGTCGGTGAAAAGCCGACGGCAGGCCTGTCGCGCTCAGCCTTGGTATCGTTGATGGGCAGCATCGAGCACACGGATGCACGCACTGCTCAAACTCAACAGACAAAGGCAAGGCCTCACCTGATCGATCATTCCGGAATCGATGGTGATGACAGAACCATTCAGGCAGCCGCTGGCGACATCATTGGCTTTGCGGGGCTGGACGGACACGGTCAGCGCGAAAGACTGCGCGCGATTTTTACCGCCACCCAAAAGGCCGGCAAAATACCCGTAGCTTATGTGGCGGGCGACCGAGGCACGGAAGGTGTTTTTGGACTGTGGTCCATCGCCGACAATCTTACCATCCGCAGCCTCAATGCTTTGCAGCGATCCGGCTTCGTTTCACACAGTGAATCGCGAGCGCTTGCACAAACATGGTCGCGACGCCTGAAGATCAAGGCGCCCTCCATCGACACGCCGATTCTGTCGTTGAGTGGTGGTAACCAGCAGAAGGTGCTGTTCGCGCGTGCGCTTGCATCCGATGCACGCGTCGTCTTCCTGGACGATCCGATGCGCGGCGTCGATGTCGGCACCAAACAGGAGGTTTACCAATTGATCCGCACAGAGGCCGCACAGGGCCGGACCTTCGTCTGGTACACAACGGAACTGGACGAATTGAAGAATTGCGACAGGCTCTATGTGTTTCGCGAGGGTCGAGCCGTCGAAGAGATCGAGGGCCATGCGGTCAACCAGACGCGGATTCTCGAAGCCTCGTTTGGAGGCGCACATGGCTGATGCTGCATTGCTTCCCGTTCGCCCCACCAGGCGGCCTGCCTGGTTCGGACCGGCCGTCCAGGTCGGTCTGCCAGCCGTAACGCTCGTTGCCATGTTGGCGATCATCTTCTGGGTCCGGCCCGCGGCGATGAGCTATTTCGGCTTCACGCTGCTCTTCAAACTTTCGGTGCCCCTGTTGTTTGCGGCCCTTGCGCAAATGCTCATTATCATGCTCGGCGATATCGACCTGTCGAATGGCGCCTTTGTGGGCCTGATAACCTGCATCACTGCGCTTTATCTCGAGAGCGCGCCACTCTTTACCATCATGCTGTATGTGATCCTTATCGCGATCTATGCTGGCGTTGGACTTTTGATTCATCTCCGGCAATTGCCGTCAATCATCGTCACGCTCGGCATGTCGTTCATTTGGCTCGGCACTGCGGTCCTCCTCCTTCCGTCCCCTGGAGGCTCGGCACCTGCCTGGCTCGCGGGCTTCATGAGCTGGCAGCCGACGTTTCTGCCCCTTCCCATTCTGCTTGCAGTCGTTGCAGCAATTGCTGGCCATCTTGTCATAACGCGCTCATCCTACGGCGCTGTTCTCAGAGGTGCCGGAGCAAACTCCCGCGCCATCGAGCGGGCCGGTTGGTCGACAAGCTGGATCCGGGCCATAGTCTACGCGGCAGCCGGGATCCTCGCCTGTATCGCGGGCATCACGCTGACGGGGCTCACCACATCCGGCGACCCCAACATTGCACCTGCCTACACTTTGCTGGGTGTCGGCGCCGTCATTCTCGGTGGTGGCTCATTTTCCGGCGGCATCGTTTCGCCCGTTGGAACAGTGATCGGCGCATTAACTTTGTCCCTCGCAGGCTCTCTCCTCAGCTTCCTGCAGGTGCCGCCAACCTGGCAGATCGGTGCGCAGGGCCTCATCCTGTTTCTCGTTCTCGCCGGGCGCGTGCTTGTATCGGAGAAAGCATCATGACACGTCTGTCCTTTGCTCCCTGGACCTACGGCTTCATCGTGGCGCTCGCCATGTGGATTGCCACCACCGCCTATGCGGGCATTGGCAGTGCTGGTGCGACGCTGTCGGCAGCCCTTGCTTTCGGTGCCTTCAGCGTGGTTGTCGGCACAGGGCAGATGCTGGTCATCGCGTCCGGCACCGGCAATATCGACCTTTCGGTACCATCGGTTCTGACGCTTGCAGCCTATGTGTCGATGACCGTGATGAAAGGCAGTGACGGTATGTTGCTCGCAGGCTTTGCCGCAGCAATTGCCGTGGGGGCCGCCGCCGGTATTTTCAATTTCCTCGCCATCACACTGCTGCGCCTGCCGCCCATCATCGCGACGCTTGCCGCCAGTTTCGTCTTTCAGTCGTTTGCCTATAATCTCGGTGGCGAGACGACCTTGAAACCCCCAGCATTGCTGTCGTCCTTTACGCTGTGGTCCATCGCCGGACTGCCTGTCATGCCCATCGCTGTCATACTCCTTTCAGCCACCACCATGGTCGTTCTGAACCGTAGTGTCTGGGGCAGACGTCTGCTCGCAACCGGCCAGAGTGAACCGGCCGCCCGGCTCGCCGGCATCGCCGTCGGCAGGGTTCGGCTGATCGCCTATTGCCTTTGTGGAGTCAGTGCGGCTCTGGCAGGTTTTCTGCTCTCTGGGTTTTCCGGCGGCGCGGCGCTCAACATGGGGGACGTCTACCTGCTGGAATCCATCGCGGTCGTCGTGCTCGGCGGCACCAGCGTCGCAGGCGGCCAGGCAAACGCCATCGGCATATGGGGGGCGGCACTGTTCTTCAACCTGATGGCGACAATGCTCAACACATTCCAGATGCAGGCAGGCGTCCGGTTCGTGCTCACGGGAGCGCTGATCATCCTCATCGTGGCCATCGCACCGCGACCGCGGGTGAATTGAATGACGGCTGTCGGTTTCACAGAACTGTTCGATAGGGATTTGGCGGATTTCATCGATCTGACGCATCCGATGAAAGTCGGAATGCCGGTTTGGCCAACCCATCCACCCTTTTGTCAGGAGGTTGTCGAGAGCTATGATCGCGGCGATATCGCCTGCAATCATGCCCTCTGCCTCAGTGAGCATTCGGGAACGCATTTCGATGCGCCCCTGCATTTCGTTCCCGACGGTAAATCGGTCGAAGAGATCGCAGTGAGCAGGTTCTTCGGCCGGATGGCGACGATAAACGCACAGGACTGCGGACCATGCGACGCTGTCGATGTCGCCCGCATCGTGGAGTTTGAAGAGCGACATGGCGCCATTCAGGCGGGTGATGCGGTGTTTTTCCACTTTGGCTGGGATCGTTATTGGAACGATCCTGCACCCCACGAACGCTTCCTGCGCGACTGGCCTGGCTTGTCTCAAGAAGCCAGTGAATATCTCTGGGATCGGCAGGTCAGCATCGTCGGCTCCGATTGCCTCTCCATCGATTGCTACGGCAGCACCGATTTTCCGGCTCATAACGTCCTGCTCGGCGCAGGCATTCTCGTTGGCGAGAACTTTGCAAATCTCGGTCGTCTGCCGCCCTATTGTCTTTTGATCGCGCTGCCATTGGCCATTGTCGGGGGCTCGGGATCTCCTGTCAGGGCCGTAGCTCTGGTCGAGCCCCCAGCGTCTTCACCCGTCAAACAAGACCCCTCGGATCAGGCTCGAGCCACTAATACTGAAAGGACGCAAGCATGAGGCATGTGTGGCGCTGGTTTGGCCCCATCGACAAGGTCAGTGTTATCGATGCTGCCCAGGCCGGGGCTCAAGGCATCGTTAGTGCCCTTCATCATATTCCGACGGGTGTTGCCTGGACAGGAGCGGAAATCGCCAAACGGCAGGAGGAAGTGCGCGCCGGTGGGCTGGAATGGGAGCTGGTCGAAAGCATACCGATATCGGAAAGCATCAAGACCATGTCAGGGGACTGGAAAGCGCATATTGGCGCGTGGAAAGACAGTCTCAAGGCGCTGTCTGATGCAGGCATTTCCACGGTCTGCTACAATTTCATGCCGGTCCTCGACTGGACACGCACCGATCTGAGATGGGAAACCAAAGGCGGCGCACGCACTATGCGCTTCGACCTGATCGACTTTGTCGCGTTCGACCTCCACATCCTTAAACGTCCATCGGCAGCAGTCGACTATTCCGAATATCTGGTGGAACAGGCCGCGCGCCGCTTTTCCGATATGTCTGACGAAAAGAAAGCAGCACTCTCCCGCAATATAGGTGCTGGCCTGCCGGGGCAAGCGGATAGCTATAGCCTCGCAGAACTGCGCGAGGCTCTCGATAGTTACGCGAACATCGACGCGGATCGTCTGCGCAACAACCTGATTGCCTTCCTGTCAGAGGTCGTACCGGTTGCCGAACGATTGGGAATGCGCCTGTGTGCCCATGGCGACGATCCACCGTGGCCGCTGCTTGGTCTTCCCAGAGTTCTGTCAGGCGAAGCCGATTATGTTCAGGTACTGGACGCCGTGGACAGCGTCGCCAATGGCGTCACCTTCTGTACCGGCTCGCTCGGCGCGCGCGCCGACAATGACCTGCCCGCGATGATCAAACGCCTGGGACCGAAAATTTATTTCGCCCACCTGCGAAACGTGCGCCGCGAGACGGGTGGGACGCCATGCTCTTTTTTTGAGGACGAGCACCTGGAAGGCGACACAGATATGGTCGCCGTGATTGCCGCCCTCGTCGCCGAAGAACGTCGTCGCACCGGGCAAGGCATCACTGACCGCCCCATTTTCATGCGACCGGATCACGGCCAGGAAATTCTCGACGATCTCGAGCGTGGTGCGCAGCCGGGCTATCCAGCCATCGGCCGCCTGAAGGGACTGGCGGAATTGCGCGGCATCGAGCGAACGCTCTCCCACGCCAAGTACGGATTGGCATAATCCCGGCGCGCGTCAACGGCACGACACAGGAAGAAATCAGAATTCAACGCTCTAGGAGTCACCGAAACGATTTCGCGTTCGATGGACAGGCTCTAGATCACAGACACAGGCATGGAGAAGGTGAAGCGCGTTTCCAACTCGTCGGACTGAACGGCGATGGTCCCCTTGTGCGCCTTGGCGATCTCCGAGGCGATGTAGAGTCCAAGCCCAAGGCCTTGCATGCTGGGGCGCAGATCGCCTCTGCGAAATGGCTGGAAAAGCCTATCGAGCATGTCGGCAGGAATTGGCGTGCCGCAATTGCTGACGGATAGGTGCAGATATCCCTTTTCCACGAAACCTCTGATCGCGACTGATCCGTCGGTCACGCCGTGGGTCAAGGCATTCGACACGAGATTGGAGAACATCTGGGCTATCCGCAGACGGTCGATAGGCAAAGGTGTGGGAATGTTGAAATCGATATCGATGCTTCTGTCGGGATGCGCAACGAGAAGTTCATCAACAACGTGGGACAGCGTCGTTGAAAGGTCATGTTCGGCAATTTGCAGAGAAATACCGCCACCCAGCCTTGCTCTGGCCAAATCCATGACGTTGTCGACCAGGCCACCCATGCGGGTGATGCTCGACTTCATCAGCTTCAAAATCAGCGGACTGCGTTCCGTCCAGCCTTCCTTCAGCAGACGCGAGGTCCCCGCGTCGACCGCAGCAATCGGGTTGCGCAGGTCATGACCGAGAACGGCGATAAACTGTTCACGAAGCTCAGATACTTGTCGCTCACGCTCCAGCATGTCCTGCGTCAGCTTCAGCCTTTCATCCGCATCGAGATGATGGCCGATGAGTTCTGCGAAAAGCCGGAAGGCGCCCAGAACCTGGGGATTGTTGACCTTTGCAGGGTTAGGGTCGATTGCACATAGCGAGCCGAAGAACTGGCCGTTGGACAGTACGATCGGCACTGAAATGTAACTGCGCAGCCCGTAAATTCTCGGCGTATGGTGATCCCTGTAAATAGGATCGGTCGCGGCATCTTCGAACACGACTGCTTCGCGGTGATCACGGATCTCATTGCAAAGAGTGCTTTCGACCGGCAATTCGTCACCCGGCTTGAGGCCAAAGCCGAGATGATCGAGAGACTGACAGGTGATCCATCTGTCCTTCGTCACTCTGGCGACTGCGGCAAAACCCATGCCGGTCATGCGAAGCACGACATCCAGAATTGTCGGAACAGCAGCGATACCGCCGATCCTCTCGATGTCCTTCGAAAAATCGCCAGGGTCTTGCGTGTAATCCGGCAAGAGGCTGCGCGCTTGCGCCAGATCATTGGAAAGCACGCCAATCAGATTGACGGTTTCGAAGGCGGAGGTCGCGGCACTTGCCAAGGCCTCGAGAACGTCGATCTCCCATTGGGTCGGTTCATAGACATAAGACCAATAGGCGCCGATGGCACCGACGGGATTGTTGGCGCCGACCGGTGCCATGATCAAAGCCTTGACGAAGGTGCCCACATAAAGATCGAGCGGGATACGCTCATCTTTTTCAATGTCGGGAACGACAGCGGTCTTCCTGTTGATCATCGTCCAGCCGCTGATGCAGTCGGCAGCCTGGAACCGTTGCCCTTTCCAGAGAGGACCAACGGCATCTTCTTCGACATAGTAGCACAGGTCGCCATCCCGACGGATGATCGCAATGCCCTCACATCCCATCAGACCACGCGCGGATGCGCGAACGGCCTCGATGACTTCTTCCTGCGTTCTAGCGCCGGCAATCCTTGCCGTCGCTTCGGTCAAGCTCGACAGAGACGTCAACGGCGTCGATGTGAAGTCATGCAGTGCCATGTCGGTCGTCTTTCCCGGAACTATGGCCGTGTTGCACCAAATGCATCCACCTTCGCACATGTACGCGCATAGAGCAAATGCTTGATAGTGCAAGCCCAATTCCAGGCAGATGTGATCTCCAAAACTACTGCGTGACCGGCACGTGCCGTTTCGTCTTCCACAGAGACTTCAGGAAGTCTGAAAAACGCTCTACTTCAACGAATATCACCGGCGTCATGAAGAGCGTCAATATCTGGCTGACGATAAGTCCCCCAACCACGGCAATACCGAGCGGTTGGCGAAGCTCAGAGCTCGCACCCGTTCCCAGTGCGATCGGAAGAGCACCGAACAACGCACAGAATGTGGTCATCATGATGGGGCGCAGGCGCCGTACGGCCGCTTCATGGATAGCCTCCAGCGTTGGCATGTTCTCATCCCGTTGCAACGTCAAGGCAACGTCGATCATCATGATCGCATTCTTCTTGACGATACCGATCAGCATCAGCAATCCGATCAGCGCGATGATGGACAGGTCGAAGCCGAACAGCTTGAGGGTAAGCAACGCGCCGAAAGCAGCCGATGGCAGGCCTGACAGAATGGTCAACGGATGCAGGAAGCTTTCATAGAACACACCCAGCACGATGTAGATGGTCAGGATCGCCGCGCCGATGAGGAGGCCGGTGCTGTCGCTTGTCTGCTTGAATATCTGCGCGGCACCGGCAAGACTGGTCGTTACGGTGGTGGGAAGCTGGATTTGCTGCTTGATTGTTTCCAGTTGCTCCGTCGCCGTTCCCAGAGCGACGCCTGCGGGAAGGTTGAACGACAGGGTAACGGCCGTCAATTGTCCCGTCTGGTTGACGGTCACAGGACCCGATACGCGCGTGATTTTCGCAAAGCTCAACAGCGGAACGAGTGTTCCGGAGGTCGAGCCAACCTTGAGTGCACCCAACGTCTGCTCGTTCCATTCCAGTGACTGGTCGTATTCAATAATGACGTCATAGCTGTTGCCGGTGGTCTGGATTTGCGTGGCGACGTAGCTGCCGAAGGCTGCTTCGAGCGTCGTGCGCAGGGCCTCCGATGTGACACCAAGGCTGTTTGCTCTGTCGTGATCGACCTCGATATGGGCCTGAAGCGCGCTATCCTGCAAGTCAGAGGCGACGTCGACAAAATGCGCACTGTCCGCCCGCATGGCGTCGCCAAGCGTCCGCGACCACTCACGCGCCGCGGAAGCATCGATCGATTGCAGCACGACCTGATAAAGGCTCTGGGTACTTCTTCCGCCGAACCGGAGGCTTTGCTGCGGGGTGATGAATGTTTTCAGACCCGCGATGCCGGACAGCGAGCGCCGCAGCGCATCTAGTGTCACATAGAGGGCTGGCCTGTCGTCCGCAGGCTTCAATTGCACCAGAAGACTGCCTGAGTTCAGCGCCGAACCGCCGGGGCCAGACCCCAGCGTCGAGGTGACATGAGCGACGGCAGGATCTGCCGAAATGATATCTGCGGCCTTTGTCTGGAGAGCGCTCATCGCCTTGTAGGAGATGTCCTGCCGCGCCTGTGTGGAAACCGTCAACAGACCGATGTCTTCGGTTGGAAAAAAGCTGCGGGCGAGGTTTGAAAACATCCAGCCGGAGCCGACCAACGTCAGAACGAACATGATGATGACGACGAAACGATGCGTCAGGCACCAACCGACCGACCGACCATAGGCATCCGTCGCACGATCGAACAGGCTCTTTTTCTTGTGCTCCGGCTCATCATGGTGCGGAAGCCGCGCTGCCAGCATGGGCGTTACCGTCAGCGAAACGACGGCAGACGACATGATGGCAAGTGTAACGACGACGCCGAACTCATTCAGCACGCGCCCGACGATACCACCCATCAGGAGGATCGGCAAAAACACCGCAACCAGCGAGATGGACATGGAGATGATGGTGCCGGTAACCTCACTACTGCCTTCAATCGCGGCCTGAAAAGGCGGCATTCCTTCTTCGACTTTCCGGACGATGTTTTCCAGCATCACGATGGCATCATCCACCACAAGGCCGACCGAAAGCGTTAGTCCAAGAAGCGAGATATTGTCGATCGAAAATCCGAGCGCGTACATCGCGCCCAATGTGGCGACCAGAGACAGCGGCACGGCGAGACCCGGAATGAGCGTGGCCCAAACCTGACGCAGAAACAGGTAGATGACGAGAACCACCAAGCCAAGCGTCACCATCAATGTCACTTCGACGTCGGCAACCGCCGCGCGGATCGAGACCGATGCGTCGTTGACGACATTGATGTGCATATTGGCAGGCATGCCTGCCTGCAACTCAGGGAGTTTTGCCTTGATGGCATCAACGACGGCGACGGTATTTGCCCCCGGCTGACGTTGCACGGCAAGGACGATAGCAGGCGTTCCATCCAGCCAGCTGCCTTGGTTGACGACCTCCACGCTGTCCTTCACCGTTGCGACATCCTGCAGCCGGACGGCCCTGCCATTGGGATTGGCAATAATCAACGTGCGGAAGTCAGCAGCGTTGGTGCGTTGCGTGGATGCATCCAGCGTCAACGCTTGCGATGAGTTTTGCAGGGTACCGATCGGCGACTGATTGTTTGCAGCCGCCAGCGTCGTTGACAGGCTGTCCAGCGACAATCCACGGCTGGACAGTTTGGAGGGATCGACCTCCACGCGCACAGCATAGGTCTTGGCACCGTAAATCTGCGCTTGCGCCACGCCCGAAATGGTGGACAGGGCCGGTGAAATGACATTCTCAGCCAGATCATCCATCTTCGTTAGCTCGGCACCATCACTGGTGAGCGCAAGAATGATCACCGCCGCATCAGCGGGGTTCGCCTTACGGTAACTCGGCGGCGACGTCATGTTGTCAGGCAGTTGCCTTTGCGCACGCGCTATGGCCGCCTGAACGTCAGCTGCCGCAGCATCGATGTTGCGCGACAGATTGAACTGGATCGTGATCTGCGTGTTGCCGAGCGATGAGCTGGCCGTGATCGTATCGATACCGGCAATGGTTTCGAATTGCTTGATGAGCGGTGTCGCGACCGAACTCGCCATCGTATCAGGCGCTGCGCCCGCAAGCTGTGCGTTCACATTGATGGTCGGAAAATCCGCTTGTGGAAGCGCAGCAACGGGCAGGTTTTTATAGGCTGATGCACCGGCAATCACCACACCGATGATCAGCAGGATCGTGGCAACTGGCCGACGAATGAAAATCTCGGAAATATTCATGGCTTTGTACCGACAATAGCGTCAGTGTTCGGGGCGGCTTCATGCGTCTGCTCGGCGACGGTCACATGGCTGCCATTTGTCAGGCTTGCCTGTCCTTCAACAACAACCGTATCGCCATCCGCCAGGCCTCGCGAGAGACCCGCAAGCTTGCCGTCACTGAGCGCAAGGGTCACGTTGCGCAACTCGACGGTATTGTCGGGGTGAACGACATAACAGACATATCCGTCCGTACGGGGCTGTAGAGCCACAAACGGCACAGTCACCAGATTATCGATTTTCCCTGCATTGACCGTGACATTCAAAGATTGTCCCGGCCAAAATTGTTCGGCATCATTATCCAAGCGGACCCGCAGTTTGAAGGTCCCTGATGCGGAATCGATCGTATTGTCGATGAAAACGATGTTGCCGGAGCCGGACAGCTTTTCGGTCTGAACCTGGGTTGGATAGACATCCGCCGTGAGACTTTTGCTGGCAAGATTGGCGCGAACAAGATCCATATCCGGTTCCGGCAAGGTGAACTCGGCGTAGACGGGCTTCATCTGCGTCAACATGACGACATCTGCGCCGGGAGCCACATAGGCACCTCGCGAGAAAAGGACGGCGCCCAGTTTGCCATCGAACGGTGCACGGATCTGGGTTTGGGACAGCACGACATTGTCGGCAGCAAGATTTGCCTTGTCGACTGAGACGGTAGCAGCAGCCTGCTTGGCAGTGGCGCTGGCATCGCTGAATTGCTGCTGGGTATCGACGCCGGATTTGCTCAGGCTTTCCACGCGGGCGAGTGTGGCGTTCGCAGCATCCAATACGGCTTGATCCTTGGCGAGTTGTGCTTCGTCGCGCTCGATATTGGCCTTGATCGTTCGATCATCCAGCTGCACGAGCAGATCGCCTGCCTTCACCTCTGCGCCATCATGTGCCAGTACATTCGCGACAATGCCCGAAATGGGGCTCGTCAATGCGGTCTGCGCTACTGGAACGATCGAGCCGATCGTCTGACGCAAAACCGGCATCGAATCGGTCTTGGCAACAGCCACCTTCACCGCAATAGCGCGCGAGCCGGACTGCCCCCCACCTCCATGTTTGCCGCCGCCCTTGGACTGACCTTCTGCCCCACTGTGGGTATCGGCGGTTTTGACAGAAGTCTGGCTGGCCCACGCAGGAAGGTAGGCTTCGACCGTTTCGCGATTAATAAACAGTACGGCGGAAATGGCAGCAATCAGCACGACTGTAATGACATATTTCATGCAGAAGTCCTTTGGACAGCTTAGCAAACAGGCGACGGGCCAATAGATACACTTCACGCTTCGAGTATATTCCTGGAAGACCAGCGAATAATAAAGTCAGAGACCGCGTACCTTCAGAGTCGTTTTATGCAAACGGAATGGGTTATATCGAGAGGGCGATGGAGACCGTGTCGCCATCATCCCTCTGAACCACTTAACGCGTCAAATACTCAAAACAAAAGATGATGGAAGATTAAATTGCTGTAATATTTAAGATATTCGTAAAGAAGCGATTGCAGCATTGCGCGGGAATTTGCATTTTCAGTAATAAAAACAGCTCTATTGGATGAGCTTGAATTCCAGCATGACGTTTCTTTGCAGGAAAGAATGATTGTCATCCGAAACAAGAATGACGCGTGTCGAGCCATCCGCACCGGCGATGACATCAATACCTTCCATATTGTCGATCTGGTTGGAAAGATCTGCCTCGAGGAGAACTTCGCCCTCAACGACAGCGCCGGGCTTGATGGCATCGACAGAAATACGGCGGATGCGCATTCCGATACCTTCAGCGAGATTGAAGCGTCGCTCCAGCAAAAGCAGGTCGCCACCCGGCAAAAAGGCGCCGTCGGTGACTGAAAACGAGCTGTCGTGGGTGACGGCAAAAATTCCTTTGCGCGGACCTTCCAGAACAGCCGCAAAAAGATGTCCGTTCTTGTCGAAGCTGCCCTCTGCAACGATCACCATCGCTCCTTTGAGTGGCCCATCGACTGGGGAGGCCACCAGCGTTTCTATTCCGGCATTTTTCCGAAACTCCTCGACCGGAATAAGAACTGGCAATTGCCCCAAAGGCTTTTCCGTCGCGAGGCTTTTGCGATCAAAAATTTCGATGCGTGGCCAACGCTCGTAGCTGACGAAGGCCTGACCGGCGCGCAGCGCCAAACCTTCAGCGTCCATATCCATCTTGCGTTTGGCCTCGTGGCCATTTTCATCCAGCATGGGATCGATGCGGACATCCGATAGTCCGGACAAGACCCCGGCGCGGTCACGCTCTATCGCGCCCGCAAGCCAATGGCCGGTGTCCAGCACCGCAAGGAAGTGACGCCCATCGGGTAAAAAGCGAATGCTGGAGATCGCCCCGAACAGCGGATCGGGTGAACGCATGATCAGCCCGCCGACGAATTCTAGCTTGCCAAACCGTTTCTGATCGGAGCCGACTTTGAACGCGGATATGGGACGCACGCTGACCGGTACATCGACGGTTGACGCAGCCATGGTGGAGGGTGCCAACGCGACTGACGCAAGGAGCATTGCGGCGAGAACCCTTTTTATGGTCCTGATAGCAGCAGACACACCATGCCTAGCTGGCACGGCGTGCTCTGCCGGAACGGCGTGGCGCGCTGCTGGTATCCTCGAAAAGCGCTGCCAGTTGCTCCGTCATCGCGCCTGCCAGTTCGTCGGCGTCTACGATTGTGACGGCGCGACTATAATAGCGTGTCACATCATGGCCAATGCCGATGGCAAGCAGTTCCACGGATGACTTTGTCTCGATCTGTTCAATGACAGCCCGAAGATGCCGCTCCAGATAATTGCCGGGGTTGACCGACAGCGTGGAGTCGTCCACCGGCGCGCCGTCGGAGATCATCATCATGATCTTGCGCTGCTCGGGACGATTGATGAGACGGTTATGCGCCCACATCAGCGCTTCGCCATCGATGTTTTCCTTCAACAGACCTTCGCGCATCATGAGGCCAAGGTTGCGGCGCGCACGACGCCATGGCGCATCTGCCGACTTGTAGATGATATGACGCAAATCATTGAGGCGGCCGGGAGATGGCGGCTTACCGCCTGCCAGCCATTGCTCGCGCGATTGCCCACCCTTCCAGGCCTTGGTCGTGAAACCGAGAATTTCGACCTTCACGCCGGACCGCTCCAGCGTACGCGCCAGAATATCGGCGCAGGTGGCGGCAACTGTGATCGGGCGTCCACGCATCGAGCCGGAATTGTCGATGACCAGCGAAACGACCGTATCGCGGAATTTCGTGTCACGCTCCTTCTTGAAGGAGAGCGGCTGCATCGGGTCGATAACCAGACGCACAAGCCTGGCAGGGTCAAGATAACCCTCTTCCAGATCAAAATCCCACGAACGGTTCTGCTGCGCCATCAGGCGGCGCTGCAGCCGGTTGGCCAAGCGCCCGACGGCACCCTGCAAGTGGGCGAGTTGCTTGTCGAGAAAGGCGCGGAGGCGATCCAGTTCGGCTTCGTCGCAAAGCTCCTCGGCAGAAATCTCCTCGTCGAATTCCTGGGTGAAGATGCGGTAGTCCACCTTCTCGTTGAAGTCGTCGAAGGGGCTGTTGGGACGGCGTGTTTCACCCGGTGTCTCGGAATCCTCATCGAGATCATCGGACATCTCGTCCTCCGACATCTCTGCCCCGTCCATCTCACCATCTTCCATCTGCTCCTGAGAGGCCTCGCTCTCTTCGGCGGGGGCAGCATCGGAACCGGCCTCTTCCTCGACCTGTTCTTCCTGCGTTTCATTGCTGGCGGGCTGGTCCTCCTCTGAATCAGCCTCCTGACTGTCAGGTTGGTCCTCGTCGTCGCCGAAATCTTCCGCCATCTGCATTGAGGTCAGCATCTTGCGGATGAGCTTGGAAAACGCCTTTTGATCGTCCATGACCTTCGACAGGTCCTGAAGATCGGCAGATGCCTTTTCCTCGATAAAAGAGCGCCACAGATCCAGAACCTTGCCAGCGCTTTCCGGCGGTTTTTCGCCCGTCAGTCTTTCGCGCACCATCATCGCGACGGCTTCGGACAAAGGCGCGTCTTCCTGGGTATTGATGTTGACGAAATTTGCCTTGGCATATTTCTCTGTATTCATCGCCCGGATGTTGGACGCCATGCCAGCCATGCGCCGTGCACCGATGGATTCGACGCGGGCCTGTTCCACCGCATCGAAGATCAGACGCGCGTCTGGCCCCTGCGGCGACATGGTGGCGTGGACATCACTGTTGTGGCAGGCAAGCCGCAAGGCCATGGAATCTCCCAGGCCACGGGTAACGGCGATTTCCTGTGCGGTCGGTTTTCTGGAAATTTCCGGCAGGCGCATACGCTCACCGGTCAGACCCGGTCGTTCATTGGCAAACACGACCTCGACCTGCGCGTCGCCTGCAACAGACCGCACGCACCCTGTGATGGCCTGACGCAAAGGTTCGGAATCGATAACCGTCCCGGATTTGGGTCTCACATTGTCGCCACGGCCTGCCATTGTCTTTCCTGTCGATCCTGAACGCCACCCTTTCAGCAAAAACGCTGGAGGGTGGCTTTTTCAACTCGTCGGTGATGCCTTCCAGAAAAACCGGGAAGTATCAGGCGCTGAGAACAATGTTCGCAGCGCTTTCCTTCAACTCAACGCCAAATGCGCGCTGATAATGTTCAGCCACCAGCGTCCGCTCCAGCTCATCGCACTTGTTGAGGAAGGTAACGCGGAATGCAAAGGCGATATCGCCAAAGATATCGGCGTTTTCCGCCCATGTGATGACCGTGCGCGGGCTCATGACCGTGGACAGATCACCATTGACGAAGGCAGAACGCGTCAGGTCGGCCACACGAACCATCTTGGACGCGGTTTCACGGCCCTTCGCGTTGTCGAGGCTCTTGACCTTGGCGACGACGATATTCACTTCCTGCTCATGCGGCAGGTAGTTCAGCGTGGTGACGACAGACCAACGGTCCATCTGGGCCTGGTTGATCTGCTGCGTGCCATGGTAGAGACCCGTCGTATCCCCAAGACCAACCGTGTTGGCGGTCGCGAAAATACGGAAAGCTGGGTGGGGGCGAATGACGCGGCTCTGGTCGAGCAACGTCAAACGACCCGAGGATTCCAGCACGCGCTGAATGACGAACATGACGTCCGGGCGACCCGCGTCATACTCATCGAAAACCAACGCGACATTGTGCTGGTAGGCCCAGGGGAGAATGCCATCCTTGAATTCCGTGACCTGCTTGCCGTCTTTGAGAACGATGGCGTCCTTGCCGACGAGGTCGATACGGCTGACATGGCTATCCAGATTGACGCGCACGCAAGGCCAGTTCAGCCGTGCGGCGACCTGTTCGATATGCGTGGATTTGCCGGTGCCGTGAAAGCCGGACACCATGACGCGTCGATTGTGAGCAAAGCCGGCTAGAATGGCGAGGGTGGTGTCACGGTCGAACAGATAGTCGGGATCGAGGTCCGGCACATAGGCGTCGCCCTGCGAATAGGCGGGCACGCGCAGGTCCGTGTCGATACCGAAAACATCACGCACAGACACGGTTGTGTCCGGCAGGTTGGTAATATCCAGGTCAATTTTGCTCATAACGTCTCCAAGGCGGGTAGCAGCCACCCGGCCACATATCTATCAGGCGATCACAGGAAAGGGCTTAGCAGAAACCAGATTGCTTTAACAATTGGTAGGCTTGAATAACAGCACGAAAACGCTCTTCCGAACCACGATCACCACCATTAGCATCAGGATGGTGTTTTTTGACAAGCTCTTTATAGCTCTTTTTGATCTCTTCTTGCTTTGCATTGACAGAAAGCCCAAGCGTGTCGAATGCTTTTTGTTCCAGTGTCTTCAGCTTGCGGCTCTGCGCATAACGCGGACCGCCGCTGCGCCCCTGCCCCGTGAATCCAAAGGGATCGCGGATGCGCGCATTGGTCGCGCCCGCCGAACCCGAACGCAATGTGGAGTGCAAGGGACTATCGCCTGCGGTCTTGTTTACCCCGACCGTCCAGGTTGGACGGTGACCAGTGATGGCTTCCTTCTGGTACCGCGCAATTTCGCTGTCGGAGAGACCGGAGAAATAGTTATAGCCTTTGTTGTAGTCTTTCACATGCTCGAAACAGAACATGAAGAACTGCCCCTCGGCGTTGCGGCCGACAGGTGCGCGATGAACGCCCGGCTTTTCGCATCCGTCCCACTGGCAGACAGGAGCCTTGATTTCCGGCTCCGGCTCCCTCTTGCGACGCGTGCGAATACGGTCGAAATATTTCGAATCCAATTTCATAGTAACCTGATTATGGTGCGCGAGAATGCGCACGACAAGAATTGACAAATCGGAATGTTACAGGCTCTTAGAGAGCCCTTTTTCGGATGCAATAACGATTTGGAGACCGAACAGATGTCCTTGCGCGAGAGCATTGAAAGCAAGCTCAAAGAGGCGTTTTTACCGGTCAGGTTGAACGTTATCGATGAAAGTCATCTACACGCTGGCCATCAGCCCGACATGACCGGGACTGGGGAAACGCATATGCGCATTCAGATAGTGTCGGAAAGCTTTTCCGGCAAGTCACGGGTGGATCGCCACCGTGCCATCAACGCGTTGTTGAAGCCCGAACTTGATGCCGGACTTCACGCCCTCGCCATTGACGTCGCCGCTCCGGGTGAAGCGACGCGTTTCTGACCTGACCTGGTCAGCCGGGATGTTTTTCGGCGAGGAATGACTGCACCTCAGAGGAGGCGACATCATCGGCGACGAATGACTGGCCGATGCCGTGGGTCAGGATGAAGGTGAGCTTACCGCCCTTTACCTTCTTGTCCTGAGCAATCGCTGCCATCAATGTTTCCACCGGCGGCAATGCGCCGGGAATATCCTGCATCGTCGTTGGCAGGCCCACGGCCTTCAGATGCGCCTCGACACGGGCTGCATCATCGGGGCTGGCAAGGTTCAGGCGGGCGGAGAACTGATGTGCCAGCACCATGCCGATCGCGACACCTTCGCCATGCACCAGACGTTTGCTGTCATATTCCGTCGCTGCTTCCAGCGCGTGACCGAAGGTGTGACCGAGATTGAGAAGCGCACGAACACCGTTCTCCTTCTCGTCTGCCACGACCACGTCCGACTTCGCCTGACAGCTGGTTGCAATGGCCTTGATGCGGGCGGGACCGCCGTTCAGAACGTCCGACCAGTTGTTTTCCAGCCACTCAAAAAACTCCGGCTTGTCGATAAGACCATATTTGACGACTTCAGCGTAGCCTGCTCGAAATTCACGCGGGCTCAATGTGTCGAGCACTGTGGTATCTGCCAGAACCAGATCAGGCTGATGAAAAACGCCGAGAAGGTTCTTGCCATAGCGAGAGTTGATACCGGTCTTGCCGCCAACGGATGAATCAACCTGTGCCAAGAGCGACGTCGGTATCTGTACGAAGCGTACACCCCGACGCACGATACCGGCCGCAAAGCCCGCGAGATCGCCAATTACGCCGCCACCCAGCGCGATCACGGCATCGTTACGCTCAACGCGGGCAGCCAGCACGGTGTCGCAGACCGTCATCAGATGTTCGAAGCTCTTGGTCTTTTCACCCGCAGGAAGCGTCAACGAGACGGTCTCGATGCCATCGGTCTGCAGGCCATCCATCAGCGCCTCTAGATAAAGCGGCGCCACATGCTCATCGGTGATGATGGCGGCGCGCCTGCCCTTCAGACGGGAGGAAATCTCACCACCTGCACGCGCGACCAGACCGGGGCCAATCAGAATATCATAGGCGCGATCACCAAGCGGCACATGCACGAGATGTTCTTCGGTCTGTACGGTGTGAGATGTCATGAATCAGGCCTTCTGTTCCGCACCGACGATGGCTTCGAGCACCTCGTTTACGATGATTTCCTTACGGACATCGCGTGACTCGATCGTAATGTCGGCTTCTGCATAAATCGGATGACGACGCTCCATGAGCTCCATCAACGTCGCCTTCGGGTTCTCGGTTTTGAGCAAGGGCCGATTGTCGCGCTTGTTAACGCGTTCCCACAGCACCTCGATATCGGCTTTCAGCCACATGGAGAGACTGCCACGCTTGATGTGTCTGCGCGTGCTTTCATTGACGAAGGCACCGCCACCTGTGGATACCACCTTCGGTCCACCGCGAAGCAGACGCTTGATCACCCTTTTTTCAAGCGCGCGAAACTCGTCTTCGCCATAGGAAGCGAAAAGCTCGGGAATCGTCATGCGCGATACGCGCTCGATTTCGATATCCGTATCTACGAAAGGAATTTTAAGGTTCTGCGCAACAAGCCTGCCGATTGCGGACTTGCCCGCACCCATCAGTCCCACGAAAACAAGATTTCGTCGTCCAAGCTTTGCCCGCGCTCTTTCACCGATCGTTTTTTCACCCAATCCCGGATGAAAATTTGTGTTGGTTTCACTCATGAATGATGGCCCGTTTGGGATCGGTATCTGCAAATGTTTACGAAGCGTCAAGCCAAATTGCGGCTTATAGAAAGAGAATCACCTGAAAGACGTGCCTTACGTTTACAGCATCGGCCTTGTCCTTGCTTTGAGCGCGTCTCATATAAGACCTGAGACTTGTCCGGAGTTTACATGCCAACCCTTTTTCGCTTCATCTTCGTTCTGGCGGCTATCGCGGGCATTATTTACGGCAGCATGGTTTCGCTCGTGTCGCTGGTCCAGCCAAAAGAACGGGAAGTTACGGTGCGCATTCCTTCCGAGCGTCTGAACCCTACCCCCTGATCAATCGAAAGTGCATCAATGGCTGGTCAGGACGCTGCAAGGCTCGAGAGTTTTCTGGAAATGATGAGCGCAGAACGTGGCGCTGCAGAAAATACGCTATCTTCCTATGAGCGGGATCTGACCGATCTTGAAGAGTTTCTACGCGAACGAAAGACGCAGATGTCGGCCGCGACGACGGCGGATTTGTCTGCCTATCTCGCACATCTCTCAACGCAGGGATTTGCAGCCTCTTCGCAAGCGCGGCGCTTGTCGTCTGCGCGCCAGTTTTACAAGTTTCTCTACACCGAGGGACTTCGCGGCGATGACCCCACCGGCATATTGGATTCACCCAAAAAAGGCCGGCCTCTTCCCAAGATCATGAGCGTGGCAGATGTCACGAAGCTTCTGGCACAGGCGCAGAAGGAAGCCGAAACCGACGAGCCTGGACAATTAGCCCGGATCAGGATGCATCTGTTGCTGGAACTGCTTTACGCAACCGGCATGCGTGTCAGCGAACTCGTTTCGCTCCCGGCAACTGTCTTGCGCCATGAAGGTCGCTTCCTGATGATCCGTGGCAAGGGCAACAAGGACCGCATGGTGCTGCTGTCGCGAACCGCCATAGACGCCATGGAAACCTACGACCGGGCCCGAAAAGCATTGGCCCCGAAAAAGGAGGGAGTGCCCGAAAGCGCCTGGCTGTTTCCTTCCAATGGCAAGGAAGGGCATCTGCCGCGTCAGGTTTTTGCGCGCGACCTCAAAGATATCGCGATCAGAGCGGGGCTTTCGCCTTCGTCAATCTCACCGCATATCATGCGCCATGCCTTTGCCAGCCACCTGCTGCAGAATGGCGCAGACCTGCGTGCGGTACAGGAACTGCTTGGTCATTCGGACATTTCCACGACACAAATCTATACACATGTGCTGGAAGAAAGGCTTCAAGAGCTGGTACAAACACACCACCCTCTTGCCAAACAGGCCAAAAACCTTGAATAGAGCGACCGGAACCGCCGGGACCACCCGGTCAAACCTTGCGCAAAACGATCGGAAACGGATCTCATGCACAACTACCTCGACTTCGAAAAACCTATCTCGGACCTTGAAGGCAAGATTCTGGAGCTGAAAAAGCTCGCCGCCGAAGACGAGAGCATAGATACCTCGGAGGAGATTTCGCGTCTTGAGTCCCGCGTCCGGGACTCGATGCAGGACATTTACTCCAAGCTGAACGCCTGGCAGAAAACACAGGTCGCGCGCCACCCGCAGCGTCCGCACTTCGTGGATTATGCCAAGCAACTGTTCACCGACTTCACGCCGCTGGCCGGCGACCGCAAGTTTGCCGAGGATGCTGCAATCCAGGCGGGCCTCGGTCGCTTCAACGGACAACCTGTCGCCATCATCGGCCAGGAAAAGGGCAGCGATACCAAGTCGCGCCTGAAGCATAATTTTGGCAGCCCACGCCCGGAAGGATACCGCAAGGCGATCCGTGTTCTGGAACTGGCCGACCGCTTCTCCCTGCCCGTCGTCACGCTGATCGATACCGCAGGTGCGTATCCCGGCGTCGGTGCCGAAGAGCGCGGCCAGGCCGAGGCCATCGCCCGCTCGACCGAAATGTGCCTCAATGCCAAGGTTCCGATCGTATCGGTCGTGATCGGTGAAGGCGGTTCGGGTGGAGCCATCGCCATCGCCACCGGCAACCGCGTCTACATGCTGGAACATGCCATTTACTCGGTGATCTCGCCCGAAGGTGCGGCCTCCATCCTGTGGCGCGATTCGACACGCGCCAAGGAAGCAGCCACCAATATGCGGATCACCTCAGACGATCTGAAGTCGCTGGGCGTCATTGATGCGATCATTCCCGAGCCTCTCGGCGGTGCGCATCGCGACCCGGAAACCGTGATCGCTGCAACCGGCAAGACAATCGAAGCGGCACTGAATGACCTTGTGCCTATGTCTGGCAGCCAATTGCGCGCCGAACGACGTCAAAAATTCCTCGATATCGGCCGAAGCCTTTAAAAATCCAGTCCCGAAATCAGAAAAGCCCACCAGCGACATGCCGGTGGGCTTTTTTCTTGGCGGCATCAGCGGCAAAACCGGTGGACGAGCCTGCATTTCGACGTGCGTTGTTCGATTAAAGTGAACAACTTAACCAATAATACCACAACGTCTTGCATATGGCAGGGACGCTCGATTACTTACGAACTAACTTAAAAGCTACGGGGTTTGGATTGGCGAAACTATCTTCGTTCGTTCGCCGAACAATGATCATGTTCGGCTTGGGTATCGCAGTGCTTCTTGGCATGGTTGCGACCTCTCTTTGGCTCGTCCAGGCAAACAACAAATACTCACAGGAAACAGCGGATCTGCGCCGTTTAAGGGCGTCGATTCTGGACGTCCTCACCACCGTTCAGGATGCAGAAACCGGACAGCGCGGCTATCTCCTGACCGGCGACGAGCGATATTTGGCTCCCTATCAGCAGGCGGTCAAATCGCTTAGTGATATCAGGCAGAAACTGGCTGAGCGCATCGGCAGCCGCCCGGAATATGTCGGTGACCTGCCGAAGTTGCAATCCAATCTCGATGCTAAAATGGAAGAGATCGGTCGCGCCGTTCAGTTGATGCAAGACAATCGCGCGCCCGAAGCAATCGATCTGGTCCGCAGCGACACCGGCCTCGCCTATATGCGGGCGATACGCGAAATACTCGGTCGATATCAGGAGACAACGGACAACCGCCTGCGCATCATCGTGGCCGACCAGCTGTCCGCTGCCGAAAACCTGCGCTGGGTCACGATCTCAGGTGCGATTGCCATTCTGGCCGTGCTGGGTGGAGCCCTGACCCTGATTTGGAAATATATCCAGGAGATCATGCGGTCTCGTGAAGAGGTCGACCAGCTGAACAAGGGACTGGAAGAGCGCGTCGATGAGCGCACCAGAGATCTCGTTCGCGCCAACCAGGAAATCCAGAAATTTGCCTACATCGTCACCCACGACCTGCGCGCGCCGCTCGTCAACATCATGGGTTTTCTGTCAGAATTCGACACATCGCTGAAACCGGTACAGGCCTTTGTGCTGGCGGACGGCAAACCCTTGTCTGAAAACGAGGTGCGCGAAGCCAAGCTGGCAGTGGAAGAGGATTTGCCGGAAGCCATGCGCTTCATCCGCTCCTCCACCCGCAAGATGGATCAGCTTATCAACGCCATTCTCAAAATTTCGCGCGACGGGCGCCGAAAGCTGCAAGCCGAAAAAGTCGAT
Source organism: Hyphomicrobiales bacterium (assembly GCA_900472925.1). GTDB lineage: Bacteria > Pseudomonadota > Alphaproteobacteria > Rhizobiales > Rhizobiaceae > Agrobacterium. The sequence goes on along the minus strand of UCJU01000004.1, from coordinate 114,651 downwards.
CTCAAGGACCTTCTCACGACCGCTGGTGCGAGCGTGCAGCATCAGGTCAGCGCCGTTGACGGCAAGATCGATCTGGACGTCCAAAGCTTTACCATCATCAGCGATCGTATTTCGCTCGATCAGATTCTCGGTAATCTCTTCGACAACGCCGTCAAATACCAGATGCCGGGAAGACCACTGGAGCTGACCGCCCGCATTCTGCCGCAAGGACGAGGCATCGTGCGCGTTGACGTCAGCGATAATGGCCGCGGCATCGCCGCGGACGATCTGGAACGTATTTTCGAACTCTTCCGCCGGGCGGGAGAGCAGGACCAGCAGGGGGAAGGCATAGGCCTTGCCCATGTGAGATCACTTATCAGAAATCTAGGCGGGGACATTACGGTCGCGTCCGAACTTGGGAAAGGAAGCACCTTTCACCTGACGCTGCCCACAGACCTGCGGAAAATTACACGGGGGAACGACGTATGAAAGCAACAGGACAAGAAGTCACGATCGTCATGATCGAAGACGATGAAGGCCATGCGCGCCTGATTGAAAAAAATGTGCGTCGCGCGGGCGTCAACAATGAAATCGTCCCGTTCACCCTGGGGCACAAGGCGCTGGATTTCATCCTTGGGCCTGAGCGTGACGGGCTCGTCAGCAAAGACCGCTATCTTTTGATCTTGCTGGATCTCAATCTGCCAGATACGTCAGGCATCAAGATTCTCGAGCAGATCAAGAGCAATGAATATACGAAGCGTCTTCCCGTCGTGGTATTGACGACAACAGACGACGAAACCGAGATTCAGAAATGTTATGATCTCGGGGCGAATGTTTATATCACCAAGCCGGTGGACTATGAGGGTTTTGCGACCGCCATCCGAAACCTCGGCCTTTTCTTTTCCGTAATACAGGTCCCTTGAAAGCGTCATGACGTTGCGAATACTTTATGTCGATGACGATCCAACGCTCGCAAAGCTCGCGCAGCGCGTGCTCGGTCGGCATGACATAACGGTGGTTCACGCCGCCTCCGTGGCCGTTGGTCTTGAAGAATTCAATGCGAACACATTCGACGCGGTGGTTCTAGACCATTATTTCCAGAACGGCACCGGCCTGCAGTTTCTCTCCGGCATCGGCGACGCGCATCGAACCATACCTGTCCTGTATGTCACCGGCGCCAGCGAAGCGCAGGTGGCCATAGACGCTTTGAAGGCGGGCGCCGCCGACTACGTCATCAAGAATGTTGCGGACGACTTCTTTCCGCTTTTGCTCAGCTCCATCCAGCAGGCACTCGACAATTTCCAGCTCCGGCGGGAAAAAGAAGATGCCGAGCGGCAATTGTTGCAGGCAAAGGAACGTGCCGAGTTGATGGCAAAGGAGATGAACCACCGCATCGCCAACAGCCTGTCTCTCGTCTCCGCCATGATCCGGATGCAGCTGAATGCCGTTGCGACCGAAGAGGCCCGCACGGCTCTCCTCGAAACGCAAAGCCGGATTTCCGCGATTGCTGGCGTTCACCGCAGCTTGTACACGGCTTATAATGTCGGAGAGGTGGAGCTCGACTCCTACCTCTCATCCATCATTCACGACCTTGCGCGATCCGCGCGCGACAGTGAAAAACTGCGCATTTCGACGGATATGGACACCATTAAGGCATCGCCGGACCAGGCCGTCGCGTTGGGTGTCATCCTTACCGAACTGACCACGAATGCATTGAAATATGCTTATCCTGATGGCACCGGCGATATTCGCATTTCCCTGAAAAGAGAAGATAATATCGTACGGCTCATCGTCGAAGACGACGGCGTCGGCATCAATGGAGCCACGCCACCAAAGGGAACCGGGCTCGGCACACGGCTGATCACCGCTATGGCCCAGAGCCTTCGAGCCACCGTCAGCCAGTCCCCCACACCGTCATCGCAGGGCGCATCCATATGCGTACAGTGGGAAGACGTCGGCTCTCCCTAATAAATCTCTCGGCACCTCATTCATCGCAGACTGTAATCAAATTGTCATGGAGCGGAGGCATTTTGCCGACCGTCGATGTCGTCCATTGACACACCCACGTTTGCACCGAAATGAATAAGGATGCTGCCATGGCCAATCCAGGCCCTTGTTTCCCCCTGCTCCGCTCAACCTTGCTGGCATCCGTAACGGCGCTTGGCATGGCATCCCATGCCCAAGCTTTCGATGCGCCCGAGCCATCGGGCGTCGGCTTCGAGATCGGCGTACCGGCACCGTCTGTCCAGTACCCGCTACCGATCACGCAAAACTACCACAACCAGACAGGCAAGAATGCCAAGGGCGAAAAAGTCAACGCTTACGATGACAAGGATAATCCTGTCATCGAAATCCTATCCGGCTTCAAACGCATCTGGACGCTTGGCGATGAAAAATGGGCCGACGGCGGCGCCAATGGCGACGGCCCGACGGATTACAGCAAAGTCAAAATTCTCAATCCAGCCATCTGGACTGAAAACATGCGCTATGTTCTGTCGGTCACTGGCAAGAACCGAACGGATGCCGACGCTCTCAATGCCTATTTGAACGACCGTCGTTCGCAGGGTTATAGCGTGATCGAAGGTCTGGGGCCGTTGGCAGCATGGTACCGCGAAGGTGCTGGCGCAACCACGACCATCAACCACACGCTTGAAGACTTCAACGTCAATGACGTCATCACCAAGCGAGAGGACGACAAAGGTACGGACTCAGGCTCGCCGGAGTCCGAATTGAAGCATTTCGTCGCCTTCATGACATTGATGCGCGGGCCAGAAGGCTCGACCTCCCCATCGAAATATTTCTATTCGTCACCTCGCCCCTGGCGCATGAATGCGAAGGGCGATGTAATACAGACCGGTACTGAAACCATCGGGGACAAGACGTTCGAACGTTACGAAAACGAGCCGGATGTCACAGTGCCCGCCCTGAGATATGCGCGTGAAAATCGTGGCCGCGCAAAGGATGGCGGCTTTCCAAGTGGCCACACCAATGCAGCCTATCTCGCGGCCATCGCTTATGCTTACGCCGTGCCCGAGCGTTTTTCGGAACTGCTCACAAAAGCATCCGAACTTGGCGATACACGCATCGTGGCGGGCATGCATTCACCGCTTGATGTGATCGGCGGCCGTATTTCCGCGACGGCCATAGCGGCTGCCGTTTTGCAGGATCCGAAAGTGGCTGACGCGAAAAAGGCAGCGCATGACGAGGTTGAGGCCTATTTGAACAAACGCCTGCCAAAGGATGAAACATTGCTGGCTTTTGCTCATAGCGCCGATAAATCCACCGACCGCTTCGCCGACGAGGCAGCGAACAAGGTGGATTACCGCAAGCGCATGACCTACTCCTTCGGCAGGGACACGAGCCTGCCCCTGAAGGCAATGACCGTTCCGGATGGTGCAGAGGTTCTGCTGGAAACCCGCTTGCCCTATCTCGATGTCGCACAGCGACGCGCGGTCCTCTTTTCCACCGGCGTCGAGTCCGGCTATCCCCTGTTGGACGACAGCAATGGCTGGGGCCGGATCAATCTCGTTGCGGCAGCAGCAGGTTACGGTTCCTTCGATGGCGATGTGACGGTCAAGATGGATGCTGCCGCTGGCGGTTTCAACGCCCATGACCGCTGGACGAACGACATTTCCGGGCCGGGCCGTCTTGCAAAGGCAGGCAGCGGTAGTCTCGAACTCGTCGGCGCAAACAGCTATTCCGGCGGCACCGTGGTAAAGGATGGAACGCTCGTCGCATCATCCGGCACGGCGCTTGGAACCGGCAGCGTGCTGATTTCCGGTGGTACCCTTCACCTTGCCGCTGCGCAGGGTACAAATGTCGATGGAGACTATAGTCAGACGGGTGGCACTCTTCTTGTCGATTCGAAAAATGGGCCGCTCAACATCAAAGGCAAGGCGGTGATAGACGGCGCCGTCTTGAAGTTGACGTTTCGTGGCAAGACGCCGGTCGCGGGTTCAAAAGTCGAAGTCTTGAGGGCAAATACGCTCAGTGGGTCGTTTGCGTCGATCGAAAGCAATGGCGTGAAAGTCCGGCCTGTCTACACCGGCAACGCACTATCCGTCATCATCGAGTAACATCTGACACCCAGTGAGGGGGCTGGTGGCTAATACGCCCAAGCCCCTTCACAACGATCCCGACTTGGGTTAGAAGCCGCAATCGTAATCCGGTCGCAGCCCACCCGGTCAAAACAAGGGATCCAAACTATGAAAACCATCGTCATCTGCTCCGGCGGATTGGACTCCGTTTCGCTTGCGCACAAGATTGCAGCCGAAAACGAACTCGTTGCTCTCGTCTCGTTCGATTATGGCCAACGCCACAAAAAGGAACTGGACTACGCGGCGCTCTGTGCCAACCGGCTCGCCGTGCCGCACCATATTATCGACATTCGCCCGATCGGCGCGCATCTGACAGGGTCCGCCCTGACGGACGACGTCGCAGTGCCGGATGGCCATTATGCCGAAGAAACCATGCGCTCGACTGTCGTGCCGAACCGCAATGCGATCATGCTGACCATCGCATTCGGCCTGGCCGCAGCGCAGCAGGCGGATGCCGTGGCCATCGCCGTTCATGGCGGCGACCACTTCATCTATCCCGACTGCCGTCCAGGCTTTATCGACAGTTTCAACGACATGCAGCGGCACGCTCTGGAGGGCTATGCCAGCGTCAAGTTGTACGCGCCCTATGTCACCGGGTCCAAAGCCGATATCGTCACCGACGGCGCCCGCCACGATACGCCCTTTGCCGAGACATGGTCATGCTACAAGGGCGGAATGCGCCACTGCGGACGCTGCGGTACCTGCGTGGAGCGCCGCGAAGCGTTTCATCTGGCGGGTGTCGATGATCCAACCGATTATGAAGACCCGGACTTCTGGCTTGCCGCCACCAGCGCCTATGCCGCGCAGGAGGTGAACTGATGTTTCGCATCACCAAGGAGTTCCATTTCTCCGCCTCGCATCAGTTGAAAGGTCTTGCGGCCGATCACCAATGCGCGCGGCTGCATGGCCACAACTATATCGTTGAAGTCGAACTTTCCGGCGAGACGTTGAACGAGCATGGATTCGTGCGCGACTATCAGGAGCTATCGCCGCTCAAGCACTACATTGATGATCGCTTCGACCATCGGCACCTCAATGATGTGCTGGGTCACGACATGGTCACAGCCGAACGCCTCGCCAAGCATTTTTATGACTGGTGCAAGGAGCGTCTGCCGGAAACCAGCGCCGTACGAGTGAGTGAAACGGCAAAAACCTGGGCGGAATATCGGCCCTTGCGGCAGCCATGAGCAGCACTAAGGAAACATCCATCCGCATCAGCGAAATCTTCGGGCCAACCATTCAGGGTGAAGGTCTGTTGATCGGCGTTCCCACGGTTTTCGTTCGCACTGGCGGTTGTGACTATCGCTGCTCGTGGTGCGATACGCTCCACGCGGTCGACAGCCAATATCGCGATGACTGGAAGCCGATGTCCGTCGATGCCATCTGGCGGGACGTGACGGCACTTTCCGGCGGCACCCCGCTGACGGTCTCCCTGTCAGGCGGCAATCCCGCTATTCAGCCGCTTGGCGCATTGATCGATAGAGGGCATGATGCCGGCTATCGTTTCGCGCTGGAGACCCAAGGCAGCATTGCCAAGGCTTGGTTTGCCGATCTCGACTATCTCGTCCTCAGCCCCAAGCCACCCTCCAGCGGCATGCAGACGGACTGGCAAGCCTTCGAAAGCTGCCTTGCAGCAGCCCGGAAAGGTCCGCAAATCGCTTTGAAGGTCGTTATTTTTGACGATGCGGATTACGCATATGCGAAGGATGCCGCCACGCGCTTTCCCGATCTTCCGATCTATCTCCAGCCGGGCAATCATACGCCGCCACCGCCGGATGACGACGACGCTGTCGTCGATATCGATGGCGTCATGGACCGAATGTTATGGCTGGTGGATAAGGTCAGTTCCGACCGGTGGTTCGATGTGCGCGTGCTACCACAACTGCACGTCTTGCTGTGGGGCAATAAACGCGGCGTCTGAACAGGTTTTAAGCTTTGCGGATATGAAACCTGTGTCCAGTCTCTGTCGCAACCGACGACAGCAGAAGGTGTCCGTCCTCCCGGCACATGTGCGAGATATCGATAACGGCCAAGGGATCGGTTGTTTCGAGCCACAATTCTTCACCGGTTTTCATACCCGATAACTTCTTGCGACTTTTCAAAACAGGAAGGGGGCATTTCAGCCCCCTTAAATCGTAGATATCGGCAAAGGGCGACGTCACTGCTTGGCCCAGAATTTCCAGAATGGCTTCTTCTGCGCATCGTCAGGCTGCGGCGGTTGAGAGAAGGCCAAGGGGTTGAGCGCGGGAACAGGAATGTTTTGGGCGGCTGCAGCCTGCTGCTGGTTGGGCGCCGTCGGCGCTGCTGCAACCATAACCGTTTGCGGCACCGGGGCAGCCGCCGGTTTTTGCGTTCCAACCGTTGCCGCAGTCGTCGCGCCTGGATTGGATGCGGAGGCCATTGCTGTCGCGGCCTGCCCGGAAATACCCTTGGCGGCCTTCTTTTCCATCAACGCAGCGAATTCGGTTTCCTTCATTAGCTTGCCTGCCTTGAGGGCAGAACCGGTCGGCGCATAGGCGGGGTCGCGACCCTTGCGCTTTGCAGCAACCAGCGCCTTGCGCTCGGCCTCGCTGGGATCGTACCAGACCATGCCGTCCAGCTTGTTCGTGGCCTTGGCATAAGCAACGTCATAGGTCTTGGCATAGCTTTGAAGAGCGCTGGCAAGCGCTGGCGGTGTACTCATCTTCGGGCACGAGGCAGAGGCGTTGAATTGTCCGCCTTCGGCCTGCTGATTGAAGACATACTTCTTTTCGCAGACATTGACCTCTGGTGGACGCTTGGTGACTTCGAAATTGTCGTAGCCGACCTTCAGCATCTTCCAGAATTCGTAATGCTCGCTTTTACGGTGGCGGGCCATGTTTTCCGCCGTCATACGGAACGGCAACGCCTGAAGCTGCACCGTCTTTTGACCACCCTTGAAGGCGTCACGCGCAAAGCCATAAATCTCCAGAACCTGCGCGTCGGTCATCGAGTAGCAACCAGACGACGAGCATGCACCATGGATCATCAGATTGGTGCCGCTGCGGCCGTTGGCCTGGTCATAGCGGTTGGGGAACCCGGTGTTGATGGCGAGGTAGTAGTTGGAATTCGGGTTCAGATGCCCCGGCGTCAGATTATAGAAGCCTTCAGGCGCCTGACGGTCGCCTTCCTTGACCTTTGGTCCAAGCTTTCCAGACCATGCACAGATATCGTAGGATGCGATGACCTCGAAGCGATTGTCGCGCCTGGCCTTCCAGATTTCAAGCTTACCCTCTTCCTTGAAAATACGGATCATGATCGGCGCATTGCGATCCATATTCTTCTTGTCCATCTCAGCCAGAATTGACGCGGAAAGCGGGTAATCGACCTTGTTCTTTACATGCGAAACATCACGCTCGACTGTCTCGAGCGTATCGTTGCAGCCCGCGAGCATGAATGCGGTGCAGGCAAAAAGCGCAATATGTCTTACACGCATGGCGTTTCACCGGTTTGCAGGAGGTGACACGGTGGTAAAATATTTCCGATTTGAATACAAGTCTGACGACTTGCGATCAAAAGGCTATTTTTAACGGAAATTTTCCGGAAAGCGTTCATCGTGTCTTCGGCTTTATCAAAAAGTCTGGCACCTATTATAGCTTACAAAGCGTTAATACATCGCTACCGATCGCCATACAGGAAGCGGCTTGCGGCCCGCCCCAACTCCATTATAGTCCCTATATGTTTGATCTCCTTACCACTTATTGGCCCCACATACTGGCCACACTGTCTGTGATCATGGGTGCAAGTGCTGCCATTCACGCGACGATGACGAAACAGGAAGTGCGCACCGCGCTGGGGTGGGTTGGCGTTATTCTGCTTTCGCCTTTCGTGGGTGCCGCAATCTACGGCGTTGCCGGCATAAACCGCATTCGCAGAAGTTCGCTCGGCCAACAGCGCTCTTTGATGCACGGGACCATTATGGACCGTGTCGCCCTTTTCGATACCGACGATGATCTGGTGATCGCCCGCTTTGGCCGCCGATTCCTTGCCATGAAAAACGTGGGCGACCGGGTAACGCGCAACACGTTGACGACCGGCAATGTCGTCGAACCGTTGCCGTCAGGCGACGAAGCCTATGCCGCGATGCTGGAGGCCATAGCCAACGCCAAGCGATCCATTATTCTCGAGACCTATATCTTCGACCAGGACAGGATCGGACTTCGCTTCGTGGAAGCTCTTTCTACCGCACAAGATCGCGGTGTCGAAGTGCGCGTGTTGGTGGATGCGGTGGGCGCGCGCTATTCTGTTCCCAGCATCATGTCGGGCCTCAAGAAACTCGGGATCAAAGCGGCCGTCTTCAATGGCAATGTCATCGTGGGCTTGCGTCTGCCCTATGCGAATTTGCGCACCCACCGCAAGATTTTGGTGATCGATGGGCGCGTCGCGTTTACCGGCGGAATGAACATCCGGGAAGGGTTTACGCAGGAATTTGCCGGAGACCGGCATGCGCGTGACACGCATTTCAAGGTAACTGGCCCCCTGGTTTCAGACCTCTTTACCGTCGCCGCCGAAGACTGGCGATTTACGACTCGTGAGCTGCTGGACGGCCCCGTCTGGGACGTGACGCTCCCGGAAGGCGAACCCGGTTCGCCGATTATGGGCCGGGTCGTTGCGTCCGGGCCTGACAACAGTATCGAAACCAGCCACAAAATGCTGATGGGTGCATTTTCCATCGCACGGTCCTCCATCCGCATCATGTCCCCCTATTTTCTGCCGGATCGGGAACTGATTTCAGCCCTGACAACGGCTGCAAGGCGTGGAGTACAGGTCGATATCATCGTTCCCGCAAACAACAATCTGACGCTTGTGGACCACGCCATGACGGCACAATTCGACCAGATGCTGAAAAGCTATTGTCGGATCTGGCGTGCGACTGGCCCCTTCAATCACTCCAAGCTGCTGGTCATCGATGACCGATGGTCCTATGTCGGTTCGTCCAATCTCGATCCACGATCATTACGATTGAACTTTGAGGTGGACATAGAAGTTATCGATGAGGGTTTTGCAAATGCCGTTTCCCAACGCTTCGCCGATGCGATGGAAAATGCGGAGCAAGTGAAGCTGGAAGAGTTGCGCGCGCGACCATTCCTGATGCGGCTTTTCGAGAGGGTCCTATGGCTCGCGTCGCCATATCTATAACATGTACGATAAGACGTTGGGCAGCGCCGACGACTGGGCAGGTGAGAATTGGGTTCGTTGATGTCAGATAAAAAAAAGATACGAGCGAAGCCCGAAAGCCTGTCATCCGTTCTGGTGAACTCCTTCCGCAATCGCAAGAAACATGAAAACGACAGCGATTGCGGGAAAAATGGTTTCCCCGTCATAGCCTCCTATAATGTTCATAAATGCGTCGGGCGGGACCGGAAATTCGATCCGGATCGCACAAGTCATGTCATTCAGGAAATCAAAGCGGATATTATTGCACTTCAGGAGGCAGACAGCCGGTTCGGCGAGCGAACGGGTCTGCTCGATCTTATCAGGCTTGAGCGGGAATGCGGGCTATCACCCGTTCCCATCGCAGCTGGTACCAAGGCGCATGGATGGCACGGCAATGTCGTGCTGTTCAAGGAAGGGGCTGTGCGCGATGTTCACCCGCTCAAACTGCCTGGGCTGGAGCCACGCGGAGCGCTCGTCGTTGAACTGGAACTGAAACAGGGCGGGACTTTGCGCATTATCGCTGCACATTTCGGTCTGTTGCGGCATTCGCGGGCTCAGCAGGCAAAGGCCCTGGTGGAGTTGCTCGACACAAGAGACAAACATCCTACGATCCTGCTGGGAGATCTCAATGAATGGCGATTGGGTCATGGCTCGTCCCTCAACACGTTCCGGGATGCTTTCGGAACATTGCCGCCAGCCGTTCCAAGCTTTCCGGCTGGCATGCCCGTGCTGGCGCTTGATCGGATCATTTCCAACCGAGAGGGCCTGATCGACAACGTGACCGCGCACAACAGCGTTTTGTCCCGTGTTGCCTCGGATCACCTGCCGCTGAAAGCATCTATCAGAACGGATATTCTCATCAGCAACCCAAAGGCATGAAATGGCGGACACCTCTGGAGTATCCGCCAAGTTCGCTCAACGCAGCAAAGCCTGCGCTTCCTCGATGCCCAAAGCCGCGGGCTGAGTGCAAGTCGTCGTCAGCTCGATAAAGCGGCCTTCTTCACCCGACTTCAGAATAGATGTCATCACATCAATACCGTGAAGCGAGCGGGCAAGAGAGCAACGTGCATCACGTCCCTCCGTCAACGCGATTGCCATGTCAGCCAAACCGGCAGTGCGGTAATTTGCACGCGGGCCCTGAGGACTTTCCTGATTGGCGATGCCGAATGGATGATCCCAATTTTCGAGCGGCTTGATATCCTTGTTGCGGCCACTGGCCTCTACGACGCCACCGAAGAAATTGGGGTCCGGAACATAGATCGAGCCTTCAGTACCATAAAGCTCCATATTCGCGTGACGATGCGACCATACATCCCAGCTTGCTGATAGCGTGATCGTTGCGCCGTTTACAAATTCCAGCAGTGCGTGGATGTTTGTCGGCGTCTCGACCGGGATCGTCTGGCCGTTCAGAGGCTGGCTGGTCACGGTGCGCGTCGGATTGGCCATGGAGGTCAGCGCCCCGACACGTTTGACCGGGCCGATGAGGTTGATGAGATTGGCGATGTAGTATGGCCCAAGATCCAGAATCGGCCCACCGCCAGCAAGGAAGAAGAAGCCGGGGTTCGGGTGCCACATCTCCATTCCCGGGCTCATAACGTGGCATGTGCCCGATGTGATGCGACCAACGCCGCCCTCATCGATATATTTACGAGCCAACTGATGCGAACCACCCATGAACGTATCGGGTGCGCAACCAACAGCGAGGTTCTTTTCCGTTGCCAGACGCCGCAGCTCTTCACCCTCTTCGAGGGTAAGGACGAGGGGTTTTTCCGAGTAGACATGTTTACCGGCCTCGAGAATAGCTTTCGAGACAGAGAAATGTGCCGCGGGAATGGTGAGGTTGACCACCACATCGATCTCGTCGTTTTGAAGCAACTCCTCGATGGACTGCGCTTTGACACCGTACTCTTCGGCTCTCAATTCCGCAGCACTGCGGTTGAGGTCGGCGCAGGCCAAGACTTTCAAACCTCTGAAAAGCGGAGAGAGCGAGAAGTAGGTCGTTGAAATATTGCCGCATCCAATGATGCCGACGCCAAGTTCCTTGGCCATGACTGAAACTCCAGATTGGTGAATTAATACGTATTGAAGGAGGCGATTGAACGCGTAATCAGCCTGTCCGCATCCTTCGGATTGTCATGCTCGACCACGTAATATTTGACGGCTGTCTTCTTCAGCACGTCGACAAGTCCCTTCCAATCAACGGTGCCGTGGCCGACATCGGCCCAACCGTCTTCGTCCGTATTCTCACCCGCAGGCGCGATATCCTTCACGTGGACTGCCGAAATGCGGCTGGCATAGCGCTCGATCCATTCGAAGGGATCAGCCTTTCCGCGAATGATCCAGGCAATATCCGCTTCCCATTCCAGTTCCGGTCCACCAGCAAAAATCTGATCCTGTGGTGTAGAGCCGTCGTCCAGCTTTACGAATTCGAAATCGTGGTTGTGCCAGCCAAACGCAAGACCGGCATCCCGGAAAGGTTTGGCAGCTTCCTGAAGCCGTTTACCGAAGGCCAGCCAGCTGGCGGCATCGCCTGGGCGCTGATCTGGCATGAGGTATGGGCAATAGATCGCCTGAACGCCGAGGATCTTTGCAATGTTCAAGGCTTTCTGCGGTTCGCCTTCCAACATGTCGAGACCGAAATGTCCTGTCGGCATGGTGAGATTGTTCGCGTCGAGGTCGCTACGCAAAGCTTTCAAGGCCGCGTCGTCCATGCTGCCATAGATACCGCCGAACCCTTCGACGTGAGAATATCCAGCCGCCGATAATTTCTTCAAAATATCCGACAGCGGCGGAAAATTTCGTGCGCTATAGAGCTGAAAACCGAGTTTCGTCATGTTGTCTCTCCTGACAGTGGGACTGTGTCCGGTGGTAGGGTGTTTAGGTTCAGATGCGATTTTCCGTGGTCGCATCGAAGAGTGAGGCCATCGACATATCGAAGGCGAGTTTGACTTTGGTACCGGGCGAAAAGCGTCTGTGACCGCCAACGCGGACCGACAATGTATGTCCGGCAAGCTTGAGCCAGATCAGGTTATCCGCACCCATCGGCTCTTCGATATCGACCACAGCCTCGTGGATTTCGCCGCTGGTGATATCGCTATCGACACGCACATGCTCCGGTCGCACGCCAAGAACGGCCGACGTGCCAGAATTGAGTGGCGACGATGCCTCGTAGCCATCCAGCGTGAAGCTGACGCCATTGGTCGTGAACTGGACTTTACCATCCTTTTCGACCAACTCGCCGCGCAGGAAGTTCATCGATGGTGAGCCGATAAAGCCCGCCACGAAGAGGTTTCTCGGCTTGTTGTAGATCGAGATCGGATCATCGAGCTGCTGAATGACGCCGCTTTTCATGATCGCAATGCGGTCTGCCAGTGTGAGCGCCTCGATCTGATCATGCGTGACATAGATCATCGTGTTTTTAAGCGACTGGTGAAGCCGCTTGATTTCGACGCGCAGTTCTGAACGCAACTTAGCATCAAGGTTGGACAGAGGCTCATCGAACAGGAACACATCCACATCCCGCACCAGCGCGCGACCGATTGCAACGCGCTGGCGTTGCCCGCCGGAAAGCTCGGCTGGTTTGCGTTTCAACAGCGGTTCGATCTGAAGAATACCGGCTGCGCGCTTGACGCGTTTTTCTATCTCGTCCTTCGGGATTTTTGCGACCTGCAAGCCGAAGGACAGGTTCTTTTCTACCGTCATCTGCGGGTAGAGCGCATAAGACTGAAACACCATGCCGATGCCACGATCTTTCGGCTCTTCCCAGGTGACATTTCGGTCCTTGATGAAGATTTGCCCGTCCGTCGGCTCCAGCAAGCCGGCGATGCAATTGAGCAAAGTAGATTTGCCACAACCGGACGAGCCGAGAAGGACGAGAAACTCTCCTTCATAGATGTCGAGATTGAGGTCGGACAACACGGTAACCGCGCCGAAGGACAAAGACAGGTCGCGAATGGAAACGCTTTTATTCATGAAGCTTAACCCTTGACTGCGCCTGCGGCGATGCCGCGGACAAAAAGTCTGCCTGAAACAAAATAGACGAACAGCGGAACGGCTCCAGTCAGAAGGGTCGCCGCCATATTGACGTTGTATTCCTTCACGCCCTGAACCGAGTTGACGATGTTGTTGAGCTGAACCGTCATCGGATAATATTCCGGTCTGGTGAAGACGACGCCGAAAAGGAAGTCGTTCCAGATGCCGGTAACCTGCAAGATCATGGCCACCACGAAAATCGGCAGCGACATGGGCGCCATGATGCGGAAATAGATTTGCCAGAAATTTGCGCCATCGATGCGCGCGGCTTTGAACAACTCCTCCGGCAGACCGGCAAAGTAATTGCGAAACAACAGCGTCAGGATAGGCATACCGAAAATCGTGTGAACGATAATGAGCCCGGTCAGCGTACCATAGATACCCATTTCACGCAGCACGATAACGATCGGATAAATCATGACCTGGTAAGGGATGAAGGCTCCGATGATGAGAATGGAAAAGAAGAACTCGGACCCTTTGAACTTCCAGTTCGCCAGCGCATAACCGCTGACGGACGCAATCAGGATCGACACGAAGGTCGACGGTATCATGATGCGAACCGAGTTCCAGAAGCCGCGCGAAAGACCATCGCAGTTCAGACCCGTGCAGGCATTTGACCATGCCTTGACCCAAGGCTCGAAGGTGATTTCAAGCGGCGGGGCGAAGATGTTGCCCATGCGGATTTCCGGCATGCCTTTCAGTGATGTCACGACCATCACATAGAGCGGCAAGAGGTAGTAGAGCGCCGCAACCGTCAGGCTGCCGTAGAGAATGATGTTGCGTCGGGATATCCGTTTGCGCGGCTTGCGTCCTCGCGGGCCACCAAGTTGGGATGACACGGGGTCCACGCCAGCAGCGACGGTGTTGAGCGTTGAGATATTAGCCACGCTTGCGCCCTCCGAATTCGAGATAGGCCCATGGAACGACGATGATGGCGACAGTCAGCAGCATCATTGTAGAAGCGGCAAAACCCTGCCCCAGGTTCTGCGCCTGAAACATATAGTCATAGACGTATTTCGCAGGCACCTCGGACGCGATGCCGGGGCCGCCACTGGTTTGCGCCACCACGAGATCGTAAACCTTGACGATACCGCTGGTGATGATGACGAGCGTCGTGATGAAAACGGGACGCATCATGGGAATGACGATGAGAAGATAGGTCTTCCACATGGGAATGCCGTCAACCCGCGATGCCTTCCAGATATCTTCATCTATCCCGCGCAGGCCCGCAAGCATGAGGCACATGACGAGGCCCGTGCCCTGCCAGAGTGCCGCAATCAGGATACCGTAGATGACGAAATCCGAATTATAGAGCGGATCGAAGGTAAAGCTTTCCCAGCCAAGAGACCGCACGACCGCCTGGATGCCGAATTCCGGATTGAGCAACCACTGCCAGACGAGGCCGGTAACAATGAAAGACAAAGCAAAGGGATAAAGAAAGATGGTCCTGAATGTGTTTTCAAAGCGTATCTTCTGATCCATCAAGGCTGCCAGCACAAAGCCGATGACCAGACTGAAGATCAAAGACAGAATGCCGTATATGGCCAGATTCTGGATCGAGATAATCCAGCGCGGTGCCGCCCAAAGGCGTTCATATTGCTCGAAACCGATAAAGGAAGCGCGCGGCAATAGCTTTGAATTCGTAAAGGAATAAACGACTGTCCAGATCGTTCCGCCCATGAAGATGACCATGGCGGTCAGGATCAGGGGAATAGATGCAATCTTCGAATTCAGATTGCGGAATAGCTGGTTTGGACGACCAGAATGGCTTTTAACCGCCATGTCCCACTCCTTATCAATCGTAATGGTTGATTGCGCGGCGGGTAGCTTCGCAGCATATCCCGCAACACGGTTTCCCAGACGCGCCAACTGCGCTCTATGTCTGGCAAGGAGGCGCCTGCGGCGGCACGTTCTACCGACCGCACACAGGCGAGACTATCAATCTGCGGAACCAATAATGTCGGCAAATCGCTTCTGCGCAGCGTCAGCCGTCAGAGATGAATTGGCAAAGAACTCCGCCATCAAATCTTCTTTCTGCTTTTGCGTATCTGCGGAAACGAGCTGATCGGTGCTGGTCAGGGCATTGCCCTTTTCAACGATGGCCAGGCCTTTTTTCATGCAGTCATTGGCAGCGGAGAGATCAACGTCACTTCTGATGGGCAGCGAACCTTTCTTCAGGTTGAAAGCGACCTGTGTCTTCGGATCGACGATCACCTCAGCCAGAACTTCCTGCGCCTTTGATTTCGCCTCATCCTTCAGCAGCGGAAAATAAAATGCGTCGCCACCCGTCGTCAAATAATCACTGAGGCCGAGACCCGGCAGGCAGCTGTAATCTGTTCCGGCTTTCTGGTTGGCAAGCTGGAATTCACCCTGCGCCCAGTCACCCATGACCTGTCCACCGGCCTTGCCGGTTATGACCATGTTTGTCGCCTGGTTCCAGTCTTGAACGTTTGAGCCCTTCGCAAGCTTTCTTGCTTCGTCTGCGGCAGCAAAGATTTTCTGCATCTCCGGCCCGGCCGCAACCTCGGCGTCCTTGTCTTTGAAGACCTTCTCATAAAGGTCCTTACCGCCGATCGACAATACGAGCGTATCGAACAGACCATTGGCCTGCCACGCCTGACCACCGAGGGCCAGCGGCTGAATACCAGCCTTCTGAAGCGCCGGACCAGCCGCAATGAACTCGGTCCAGTTTTTTGGAACTTCTACGCCAGCCTTCTTGAAAGCAGCGTTGGAAAGCCACAGCCACTGCCACGAGTGAATATTGACCGGCGCGCAGTAGATTTTTCCGTCTATCGTGCAGCTGTCGAGCAAGCTTGCAGGCTTGATGACATCTTTCCACTTGCCTTTTTCAGCGACATCCGTGAGATCCCTCATCAATCCGGACTGCGCAAGCTCTTCGGCTTGACGACCATGATTGAATTGTGTGGCGCCCATTGGGTCGCCTCCGGTGATGCGGCTGATCATGATTGGACGCGCGGTGCCGCCAGAACCGGCTATCGCACCATCCACCCACTTATTTCCGGTTGCATCAAACGCCTTAGCTAGCTCCCCCACCGCAGCAGCTTCACTGCCCGATGTCCACCAGTGCGTCACTTCCAAGTCAGTGGCTCCCGCAAGACCTGCAGGTAGCATGACACCGGCCGCCAAGGCCGCCAGAATAGAACGTATGCGCATGAGTCTCCTCCCTCACTGTAACGTTGCCGTAAAAGCCTATGCGAAACATCCTGGTTCTGCAACAGCACCACTCAAAAAAAGTAAAACTTAAAATAGTCTTTTTATTTCAGTTATTTATGCCTTCTATAAATAGCGGGACGAGACTTAAGCTGGCAAAATACAGTCTGTCGGCAAAGATGTCGCGAATTTGTGATTCAAACCTAGCAAGATTACAAAAAAGGATTGCCATAAGCTACACGGCGAGGCGGCACTGACGCCTCGAATATTGAAGGCGCTAAGATGTAAAAAGCCTAATAAAATCAAACATAAATTATCGAAGTCGTATTCACTCAGATATCTACGGTAGTAAAGTTGGTGCGACAACGGAGCATTCTATCCGCCACATCACTTTAATAGAAAATCCTAAAATATCAGCATTAATCGCAACCCCCCTTAACCGCACCTTAACCACTACACCCCTATCAATTAAGCTAATATGATGACCGCATACGGGACATAACGATCATTCGTTGGGCCGTGCCGTTATCGTGCCGGGTTGCATGAGGTCTGCCCGAACTTCAAAAAATGAACCGATTTGGAACGCGTTCTTGCTTTTTGCAAAGACTGCGCGGTCGTTGCTGTGTCTGAATACCACCATGGTGAGCTCGAGAGCTGTCAGTTCAGCTATCGAAACGCATGTTGGCGTTTCAACGGCGACACTGTTGTCATCTGCACCACAGCCCGCACGCACAAACCTCCAAAACACATCGATGTGGAAATGCCGGGCAGCACTGGCAAATTCTGCGTCGAACGAAAGGTCACGGCAATTTGTTCGCTGGCCAGATTCAAGGCAGCCGGGAAGTAGGACACTGATGACGCCAGAAATACTCGATTTGCCTCCCACGCTCTCCATACGCGGAATTGCGGCCGTGCATGAAAGCCTGCTTGACGCGCTTCAGATGCACCAAGCCGTCACTGTGGATATTCCCCCGGATGCCAATACCGATTTGAGCTTTATACAGCTCATCGAAGCATCAAGGCTCTATGCGCGTGCGAACGGCAAGTACATCACTCTCACGAAACCAGCCTCACCAAATGTCGTCGATACCCTTCGCCGGGGCGGTTTCTTCACGAATATGGACGAGGCCTCTCGCCTCTTCTGGCTGCACGGAAAGGAAATTCAATGAGCGCCAATATTCTTACTGTCGATGACTCTGCCAGCATCAGAATGACGACCAAAATCGCCCTGACAAATGCCGGCTATCAGGTGACGGAAGCGGTCGATGGCGCAGACGGACTGACCAAAGCGAAGGCCGGCTCCTTCGATCTCATCGTCACCGATCTCAACATGCCCAACATGAACGGCTTGGAAATGATCGAAGCCTTGAGGCAATCGCCAGCCCATACCGGCATACCAATCATATTCCTGACAACGGAATCGGATGCGGACATGAAGGCTCGGGCAAAGGCCGCAGGCGCGACCGGTTGGGTCACAAAGCCTTTCGATCCTGAAAACCTCGTCAAAATCGTGAAAAAGGTTCTTGGTAGATGAATATACTGGACCCCATTCAGGTTTTCAGAACAGAGGCAGCCGAGCTTTTCGAACAAATCGAAAGCGGTTTGCTGGACCTGTTGCATGACCTGTCCAATCAAGGACAGATCGACGCCGTGTTTCGCGGCCTGCATACCCTCAAGGGGTCCGGAGCCATGTTTGGTTTCGAAGCCTTGGCCGCTTTCACCCATCATTGCGAAACTGCGTTCGACCGCGTCCGTAAGGGTGAAGTCCCCGCCAGTAGCGAGCTGATTGCGGCCGTACTCGAGGCGCAGGATCACATGCGTCGCCTCGTCGACAATCCGGCAGCCGCGTTTCCAGAAACGGGCGATCGCCTGCTTGCCAAATTACAGGCCGCAGTCGGAGCAGACGGTGCCGCAGTCCCCCAAAAGGTTCAATCCGCCGCAACTGTAAAAGCCGACGAGCCCTCCACAACAACATGGCAGATCAACTTCAGCCTGCCAGCAAACTCCATGGCAAATGGCACCAACCCGTTGGGCCTTTTGGATGAGTTGGCGGAGCTTGGCGATTGCACCATCGCCGTCAACACGAATGCCATTCCTTCGCTTGACCTCATCGACCCGACCAATCTCTACCTCTCCTGGAAGGTCACCCTGAAGACCGATCAACCACGATCAGCCATTGATGATGTTTTCATCTTCGTCATGGACGACATGGACATCGTCGTCAAAAAAATCTCAAGCGAACCGGCGCTCGTTGCCGAGATTGTTCAGCCCCTGGCGCCGGTCGAGGAAGCCGCAAAAGCACATCCGGCAGCGGCCCAGGCAAATGCTGATAGCAAGAACAACAAGAACGCGGAAAACGTACGCGTTCCTGCCGAGCGTCTTGACGAGTTGATGGACCGCGTCGGAGAGTTGGTGATCGCCCAATCGCGCCTGTCACAGCTGGCGAACACGAGCGTCGACATCCAGCTTCGCTCGGTTTCTGAAGATGTCGAACGCCTTTCCGGTGAGCTTCGCGATACCATGATGGTGCTTCGCATGGTACCGATCTCGCAATTGTTCAGCCGTTTCCGCCGCCTCGTTCACGATCTTGCCCGCGAAACCGGAAAGCAGATCGAACTTTTGACCGAGGGGGAAAGCACCGAGGTCGACAAGGTCGTGATTGAACGCCTAGCCGACCCTCTCGTACACCTCGTGCGAAATTCCTGCGACCATGGGCTGGAAACGCCTGAAGAGCGCATTGCGGCAGGCAAAAACCCGGCAGGTCAGGTCACATTGGTGGCCCGGCAGTCCGGCGGCGATGTCACCATCACCATTCGCGATGATGGTCGCGGCATCGACCGCGAAAGAGTGCGTGCAAAGGCTGAGTCATCAGGTCTGATTGCTGTGGGCGCTACGCTGTCCGATCAGGACCTTCTGCAGATGATTTTCGAGCCGGGGTTCTCCACGGCAGCGCAGGTCACCAATCTCTCCGGCCGAGGTGTCGGCATGGATGTGGTGAAAAAGACCATTGAGGGACTGCGCGGCACCATCAACGTCAGCAGCACGCCCGGCTCCGGTTCCGAGATAACACTCGCCATCCCGCTGACACTTGCCATCATTGATGGCCTGTTGGTGCGGGTCGGTACAGGTTGCTATGTCATTCCGCTGTCCGCAGTGGAGGAGTGCCTTGAGCTCACGCCTGAAAACGACATGAAATCCCGCGGCCGCTCATTCATCTCGTTGCGCGAAAGCCTCGTTCCTTTCATTCGACTTCGCGAGCTTTTCCATACCGGCACGACGCCTGACCAGTTCCAGAAAGTCGTCGTTATTTCGACTGGCTCGGAGCGCGTTGGCCTCGTTGTCGATCAGATTATCGGAGACCACCAGACGGTGATCAAGGCAATGTCGAAACTTCATCACGACGTTGCGACATTCTCCGGTGCGACCATTCTCGGTGACGGCAGTGTCGCCCTCATTCTCGATGTCGGGCACCTCGTCACCGCAGGACAGCAGCAGGAGGCGCAGATGCGTATCGCCGGATGAACCAGACCAGATTGAAACAGCCAGACGACCTCTGGGGCCCTCAAGACGATCTCGAGGTTCTGACCTTCAGCATCGAAGGTGAAACTTTCGCCATCGAAGCCGTGCAGGTTCAGGAAATTCTGGATCTTCTGCCAGAAACCGCAGTGCCCGGCAGCAAACCATTTGTCGCAAGCGTCATCAATTTTCGCGGCAAAGTCATCCCGCTGGCCGATATTCGTCTGGCCTTCGGCATGGGCGCTGCGGAAAAAACAATCGATAGCCGCATCATCGTCATCGAGCTTCCGCTTGATGGTGAACGAACATTGGTCGGCCTGCGCACCGATAAGGTCTACGAAGTCACGACGTTTTCCAGGACGGCAAGTGAGCAGCCTCCAAGCGTCGGAATGCGGTGGCGTCCCGACTACATCAAATGCCTCGTCAAGCGCGGCAGCGAGTTCGTCATTCTTCCCAACCTCAATGCCATCTTCACCTCACAGCCGGACACATCTGTGAAAGGCACATCTCGCAACAACGTCATCGACCTTTCCAAGGAACTCTGAAATGCGATTTACCATTAAAATGAAGCTAGCTGTCGCATTCGGATTCCTGATCTTGATGCTAGCGGGAACAGCCGGATATGGCGTTTACAGCCTTGGCTTGGCCAAGGATGCAATGGATGAAGTGGTGGACGGCACCGTCGTGCGTCTGGACAAGACACACCAGATCAATGCGCTGTCCCTTTCAACCGTGCGTGCCCAGAAAAACCTCATCCTGGCGACGACGCCGCAGGAAATTCAAAAGCACATCGCAACCAGCGACGAAACACGCGCTGAAATGGATAAAATGATCGCCGACATGGCGGCGACAGCCAGCGCCGAGACCCGCAACTACTGGGTCGAGCTACAGGCGATTACGAAAGCATTTGAAAATAGCGACGATCGCGTCCGTGAATATGTCCATGAAGGCAACGTCGCTGCCGCTTCCGCCTACTCTTCGGGAGACGGTCGCGTATCGGCAAATGCAATGACCCAGAAGCTTGAACAGGGTGTTGCGATGAACCGCACACGCCTTGAGGATGCCAAGGCGTCTACCAGTGAAGACTACGAGCAGACACGCCTGATGTTGATTTCAGCATCGATCGCTTCGGTCGTCATCGCGATGTTCACAGCTTTGTGGATTGCGCTCGGCATCAGCAGCGGCCTGCGCAAGATCATGACAGTCGCGGAAGCAGTCTCGATCGGTGACCTCAACCAGAACGTCGAGATCAAGACAAATGACGAGATCAAGGACCTGGTCACGCGTATTAACGTTATGACAGGCAACCTGCGCAACACCGCCGGTGTGGCGAATGAAATTGCCGATGGTAATCTGACAATCACGCCAACACCGCTTTCCGATAAGGATACGCTGGGGATTGCCTTGCAGCGCATGGTAGAGCGTCTTCGCGGCGTCGTTGCCGACGCACTGACTGCGGCTGACAACGTGTCATCCGGTAGCCAGGAACTGTCTGCAAGCTCTGAACAGCTATCGCAGGGTGCCACCGAACAGGCATCTTCTGCCGAAGAAGCATCGGCCTCGATGGAACAGATGGCAGCCAACATCAAGCAGAACGCCGACAACGCAGCGCAGACCGAAAAAATCGCACGCCAGTCTTCCAAGGACGCGGAAGCCAGTGGCGAGGCCGTGGGTCGTGCGGTTACCGCCATGCGCACCATCGCCGAGAAAATTTCCATCGTTCAGGAAATCGCTCGTCAGACCGATCTTCTGGCACTGAACGCCGCTGTTGAAGCCGCCCGTGCGGGTGAGCATGGCAAGGGCTTTGCCGTCGTCGCGTCTGAAGTTCGCAAACTCGCAGAACGCAGTCAGGCTGCCGCGGCAGAAATCTCGTCTCTCTCGGGCGAGACGGTTAAGGTTGCCACCGAAGCCGGCGAAATGTTGAACCGTCTCGTTCCAGATATCCGCAAGACAGCAGAACTTGTGTCGGAAATCTCTTCCGCATGCCGCGAGCAGGATATCGGCGCAAGCCAGATCAATGAGGCCATCCAGCAACTCGACCTCGTGACCCAGCAGAACTCAGGTGCTTCCGAAGAAATGTCTGCAACCTCTGAGGAACTGGCGGCCCAGGCTGAAGAACTGCAGGCGAGCATTGCCTTCTTCAAGGTGGAGCGTGGTAACACAAGCCCGGTGCCGAGAGCACAGGCCCCAACACGGGCACCGGCACCTCGACCTGCGGTAAAACCGGCTGCCCCGGTGCGCCGCCCGACACAGGACCACTCCATTCAGTCGCAACAGGCACGCGCCAAGGGCTTCGCGCTTGATATGTCGATGGGTGGCCCGGATGCCAACGACGCCGACTTCCGCGAAAGCGCTTGATACAAAAGAATAGTGGGCTCCGGAACCCGGTTTCGGAGCCTGAACAAACGATACGACGATGACTGTCGTGCCTATTGTCGCGCAACGTGAATGCATCACTCAGACGCGAACTCATTTCAAAAGCCGAAATCGGCGCTTCCGTCATCACCCCATATGGTTCCGAGGTCTTATTATGCGCTTCACAATTAAACTTAAGTTGGCTTTGGCTTTTACATTAATCATATCAATGGCCGCCGGCATGGCGACGATGGCGATTTTCAATCTCGCCTCGCTGAACTCATCGATTACTGAAATTATTCAGGGTCCGGCGGAAAATCTTCAGGATCTCAACAATCTGTCGGACGCGATCTCGACCGCAATACGGTCCGAGAAAAACGCTGTTATGAGCACCGATCCGCAGCAAATTAAGGCCTATCGTGACGTCGCCATGGAGCGTCGGAAGAGTATAGAAGCAAAGCTCGTGGAATTCGAGCAGGGAAAAAATGCCGAGATAAAATCGGCGGCAGCGACTTTCCGCGGCATTTATGGCGATTGGGTCAGAATTCAGGATGAGGTCTTGTCTCTCGCGACGCAGAACACGACAGAAAGCAACGCAAAAGCCGGTCAGATGTCCATGACCGAAGGCGCAGCCGCAACAGAAAAGCTGCTTGCGACCCTGGCATCGTTGTCATCGACCATAAGTTCCGACCTGCGTGCCACGGACGAAGCAACGAATATCCAATATGACACGGCCAGAAATATCCTGATCGGCGCATCGATCGCACTCGTGGTCATTTCAGTGATCGTCGCTTTCGTGATCGCCATGGGGATCAGCCGTGGACTGACAAAGGCGATTCATGCCGTTCGCAATGTTTCTGATGGCGATTTGACAAGCACGGCCGTAATAACGACACGGGATGAGATCGGCCAGCTTCTGGAACACGTCAACACGATGATCGAACGACTTCGTGGTGTCGTTGGAGATTCCATTTCTGCTGCGGAAAACGTTTCATCGGGAAGCCAAGAGTTGTCTGCAAGCTCCGAGCAGGTCTCGCAAGGTGCGACGGAACAGGCGTCTTCGACCGAGGAAGCTTCGGCGTCCATGGAGCAGATGGCAGCCAACATCCGCCAGAACGCTGAAAATGCTGCCCAGACGGAAAAGATCGCCCGCCAGTCTTCGACCGATGCCGAAGCCAGCGGCGCTGCCGTCGGCCGGGCCGTGATTGCCATGCGCACGATTGCCGAAAAGATTTCCATCGTTCAGGAAATCGCACGTCAGACTGACCTTCTCGCCCTGAACGCGGCTGTCGAAGCAGCCCGTGCAGGCGAACATGGTAAGGGCTTTGCGGTCGTCGCATCGGAAGTTCGTAAGCTTGCAGAACGCAGTCAGTCTGCAGCCGCCGAAATCAGCTCCATGTCCAGCGAAACCGTAAAGGCTGCCGCCGATGCGGGCGATATGCTGAACCGCCTGGTCCCCGACATCCGAAAGACGGCAGAACTCGTTGCCGAAATTTCTGCCGCATGCCGCGAGCAGGACATCGGCGCCAATCAGATCAACGAAGCGATCCAGCAGCTCGACAAGGTCACGCAGCAGAATACCAGCGCGTCCGAGGAAATGTCTGCAACGTCGGAAGAGCTGGCAGCACAGGCGGAAGAGTTGCAGGCAAGCATTGCTTTCTTCAAGGTTGATCGCTCCTCGACGGTCTCTCGCCAGCAGCCACAGGCTCAAAGCGCGCACCGTCCAAGCCATAAAACCGCACCTGCATCAAAAACGGTAAACCGCAGACCGAGCGACAATTCGATTGGCGGACAGCAGGCCCGTGCAAAAGGCTTCGCGCTCGATCTTTCCATGGGTGGACCGGACGCAGACGACCAGGACTTCCGCCACTCCGCATGACGGCAGCATGCTCTCCGGCGCGGGATGGTTTATCCCATCCGCGCCGGATCATTTTTCGAACCGGTAACGGCCCAGAACAACTCGACCAAGATGACCAGGACTTTGGAGAAAACGTAAATGGCGAGCCCATCCACTCATACTCAATACGTGACTTTTAGTCTTGGTGAGGAAGTCTTCGCGGTCCCCGTCGATGTCGTGCGCGAGATTCTCGACCACGAAGACGCATTCAAAATCCCTCACGGACCGGATTATCTTCTCGGCCTACGGGACGTGCGTGGTCAGGGCGTTCCCGTCATCGATCTGCGTCTGCGTCTGGGCATGTCCAAAACGGTCAAAACGCCCCACACCCGAATACTTGTTCTCGATATTCCTCTCGGTGAGAAGGCACTGGCCTTGGGCTTGGTTGCCGACAAGGTCTTCGAGGTCACGCCCTTCGGTCTCGACCAGATCGAAACCGCGCCGGATATCGGCATAAGCTGGAATTCCAGCTACATCGCAGGCGTCGTTCGTCGTGAAGGCGACTTTGTCGTCATTATCGATCTTGCTCAGCTGTTTTCAGGTGAAGCAAGCGATCTTGCCAAGGTCAATGCCGGGCCGATGCGCGCCGCGTGAAAGGAATACAACAGTTGAGTACCGCTGTAAGCGTAAATTTCGACGACAGCCTGAACACGCGCGATTTTCGCGAGCTTTCCAACTTCATCTATGACTACTGCGGCATCAAGATGCCGGAAACAAAGCGGTCGATGCTGGAAGGCAGGTTGCGCAAACGGCTGCGTGCGACGGGTTACCCGACCTTCAGCGCCTATTGCGACTATTTGTTTCGCCACGGCGGGATGGAGACGGAGGCGATCTTTCTGATCGACGTTGTCACCACCAACAAGACCGACTTCTTTCGCGAGCCGAACCACTTCGATTTCATGGCCAAATCCGGTCTTCCAGCCCTGGCAAAAAAAGGCTTTGGACGCATTCGTGCATGGAGTTCGGCATGCTCCACCGGTGCCGAGCCTTACACAATGGCGATGGTGCTGGCGGATGCCGTCGAAAAGGGCGTGATTTCCGATTTCAACATCCTTGCCACTGACCTGTCCACCGAGGTTCTGGCGAAAGCTCACAGCGGCATCTACACCAAGGATCTGGTGAGTCCCGTACCGCCCGAATTCAAGCGCAAATACGTGATGCAAGCCAAGGAGAAGCACCGCAACGACGTGCGCATCGCCGCCAAGCTGCGTTCAAAGGTTGGTTTTGCAAGAATGAATCTGATGAACCCGACCTACGAAATCGGCGATCCGGTTCACATTCTTTTTTGCCGAAACGTCCTGATCTATTTCGACAAGAAAACCCAGATTCACGTTTTGAACCAGCTGTGTAAGTGCGTTGTGCCCGGCGGATATCTCCTGATAGGTCACTCCGAGACGGTGACCGGAATCGATCTGCCTATCAAACAGGTTGCCAACACAATCTTTATGAAACAATAGTCTCATATATGGGAAAGAAAACACGCGTTCTTATCGTCGATGACTCCGCCAGCGTCCGGCAAACGCTGACCGCGGTTCTTCAGGCAGACCCTGACATCGAGGTGATAGGGGCTGCATCTGACCCCTTCATGGCCGCGCGGAAAATACAGGAAGATCTACCCGACGTCATAACACTCGACGTTGAAATGCCACGGATGGACGGCATCACCTTTCTTCGCAAGATCATGTCACAGCACCCAATTCCTGTGGTCATGTGTTCATCACTCACCGAAGCCGGCTCTGAAACTTTGCTTCAGGCGCTCGAGGCAGGCGCTGTCGACATTATTCTCAAGCCGCGGATAGGCGCTGCAGACCATCTGGCGGAGTCTGCCCAACGGATTTGCGAAGTGGTAAAAAGCGCCGCCTACGCTCGCGTCAAAGGCATCAAAATACCTTCACGCCACGCAATTCCCAACGCACCGCAGGCGAAGTTGACCGCAGACGTCATTCTGCCGCCGCCATCCGGCAGGGCGATGGCACGCACGACGGAGATGGTGGTTTGCGTTGGCGCATCGACGGGTGGCACAGAGGCCTTGCGTGAAATGCTGGAAAGGCTTCCCGCCAACGCACCCGGCATGGTGATTGTGCAGCACATGCCGGAAAAATTTACCGCTGCCTTTGCGCGGCGCCTCAACACGCTGTGCGATGTTGAAATCAAGGAAGCGGAGGACGGTGATACGGTCTTGCGCGGACATGTGCTGATCGCCCCCGGTGACAGGCACACGCTGTTGGAGCGCCAGGGCGCTCGATATTATGTTTCTGTCCGCACTGGCCCCCTCGTCTCCCGCCACCGCCCTTCTGTGGATGTTTTGTTTCGCTCGGCGGCACGCGCGGCTGGCTCAAACGCCATGGGCGTCATCATGACCGGAATGGGCGACGATGGCGCGCGCGGAATGCTCGAAATGCATCAAGCCGGTGCATTGACGATCGCTCAGGATGAGGCATCATCAGTCGTCTTCGGTATGCCCAAGGAGGCCATCGCTCACGGCGGTGTGGACAAGACAGTGCCGCTGGACCAGATTGCCCGTGAAATCCTCAACGAAGACCGCCGTCGCTGACAGCCCAATCGTCTACCTTCTTTAAGAAAGCATTAATCATAATGGTTAATGATTGATCCGCGCCATGATCTCGGCGTGTCAGGCAGGCGATGATCGTCTCAGCTTTTATCGGATCAATCATGGCGGTCATCACGTTTGCAAACACCAAGGGCGGCGCGGGCAAGACAACAGCGGTTCTGTTGCTCGCATCGGAACTGGCGCGACGCGGATTGAAGATTTGCGTGATCGATACCGATCCACAGCGTTGGCTTTCCAAATGGCGCGAAGCTTCGGACCATCGTGTCGATCTGACCGTCATCACCTATGTTTCAGCATCCAATCTACAGCAGCATGTGCTGAACAATCGCCGCACCTACGACCACGTCATTATCGATCTGCCGGGAGCTCAATCACCGCTTCTGGCAACGGCCGTCGGCCTTTCGAACCACGTCATCATCCCGGTGCAGGGCAGCACCATGGATGCGCAGGGTGGCGCGCAGGTTCTTGAACTGCTGCGCTATCTGGATGACCGCGCATCCATCAAAATACCCCATTCCGTCGTGCTATCGCGCGTCAATTCAATGGTGACGACCCGCGCACTTTTGGCTGCAAAAGTTCTTCTGGCAAAGCGCAACGTCCATGTGCTGGACACGCCGATTATCGAACGTGCCGCCTTTCGCGACATGTTCGACTTCGGCGGATATCTGCACATGATGAACCCTTCGCAGGTCAGCAATCTGGACAAGGCTCTGCAAAACGCAAATGCCTATGCAGAAGAGGTTTTGAAACTTTTGCCAGCGCATTCCGTCGCACGATATTCAACCGCCGCCTAAGCGCGAATGGCGACCTCCCCGGCATCCACTGGGATACCGGAGAGGTGATGTGCAACACAAAAGGTATCTTCAACTCGATCATGGTCTCAGCTTGCGGGCCATGTCTTCCAGAGGACCGTGTGGTGGAGGACCGTTTCGTGGGCCAAGTGCTTCCGTTTGCCCATCTTGACGAACAAGATAGCTGGCGTGCACGAAACCATCATCGAAGCGACCCTGCACCGTAACGGGCTCATTGGCGGTCACAAGCGCGCCATCTTCGCCACCTGGACCGGTCTCGATCAGGGCTTTTCCACTCTCGTCCTGCAAGACGAACTTGTTGCCGTAAATCTCGGCGACCGTGCCCTTGATCGTGACGAGGCTGGAGTGTGGCATGGTGGAGATCGCGACCGGTGTCATCGGCGCCATCTCCGGCGTTGGCCGGACCAGTTTCATGGCACCCGCACCGCCTGCTGCACCGACAGCCAATGCAACGACTGCTGCGAGAACCGGCAGTGCAAAACGACCACGGTGTTTGTGTGGTGGATGGGTCGGTGCCGACGCAGGATCGATATGCTCGTGTGTTTGATTTTCGCTGTTCATTTCAGTGCTCCTTTTGAATGACAAGCACAAACTAACCCGACCACGCCCACACCGCGCTGAACCTTCCTGTTCAGTTTGAGTTAAGCTGACATCCCTAAGTTTTATGCATTTCTTCCCTTTGAAAGTTCCCACATGCGCGTGTTGCTCGTAGAAGATGACGCAGATCTCGGCGGCAGGATCGCCAGCGCGCTTCGGCTCGAAAATTTCGTCGTCGACATCGCCCGCAATGGCGAGGATGCCCTGCATGCCGGACTGACCGAGTTGTTCGACGTCGCCATCCTCGATCTTGGTCTGCCAAAAATCGACGGCATCTCGGTGCTGAAGGGCTGGCGGGAGAGCGAGCGGAACCTCCCAGTTCTGGTTTTGACCGCCCGCGATGGATGGCCAGATAAGGTGGCAAGCTTCAAGGCAGGTGCGGACGATTTTCTGCCCAAGCCATTCAAGGTCGAAGAATTGGTGCTGAGGCTTCGTGCGCTGGTGCGCCGTGCCGCCGGTCATGCGTCGGCGAGGCTGAGTTGCGGGCCGATTGTCTTCGATGCGCAACTGGGCACGTTCGAACTGGATGGTTTGCCGTTGAAACTGACGGCTCTCGAATGGCGTGTTTTATCCTGCCTGATCCTGCGAAAAGAAACCGTGGTGGATCGCCGCGAACTGAACGAGCGCGTTTATGAAGGCGATGCGGAAGTAGACTCCAACTCCATGGAGGTCATCATTGCACGGCTGCGCAAAAAGGTGGGCGCGGAGCGGATCGAAACCATCAGAGGGCGTGGCTATATGCTGACGGCTGCGGTGACTGAGTGAAAACGATACAACTGCGCGCACCGAAATCGCTTGCAAAACGACTGTTGTTGTTTTCGGGGTTGTTCGTAACCGCAGCGCTCGTTGTTGCCTCTGTCATCCTGTGGCTGGCACTAAAGAATGTCGTGCGGGAGCAGATCGACCAACGGTTGGATACACAGATAGGTGCCCTCGCCAATACCGTTCAGCTCGCCGCGAATGGAAAGCTTTTACTTTCCACGCCGATGGATGCTCCGCCGTTTGATCGGAGCGGATCTGGCTGGTACTGGCAGATCGACGCAGATGGACAACAGTTGACGTCTCGCTCTCTCATACAAATCGCCATCGATGCCCCAGCCCCGCGTCAGAGCTTGAAACACATGCTGACAGGCATGGCAGCGCCCGGAGAAGCCCGCGATGCAAACGGCCAAACGCTGTATACACGTCAGATAACACGCAGCATCGACGGCACCATGATGACCATCACGGCAACCGCACCGTCCGGTGCATTGGTGGACCCAGCCGTCAGGGCACTGCTGTGGCTGATACCCTGCATGCTGCTTTTGGGCATTGTTCTCTTGGGCGGAACGCTGTGGCAAATACGGTTTGGCCTGCGTCCGCTCGCCGCCATGGTGGCAGATATCGACGCGATCAACCGGGGTGAACTGGCACGCCTGCCGCCACAGCCCTCACCCGAGCTTTCTCCGCTATCGACCAAGACAAACGCCCTTCTCACTGCAAACGAGGAACGTCTCATTGCGACACGCATGCAATTTGCCAATCTGGCGCATGGTTTGAAAACCCCGGTCGCGAGTCTTTTACTGGCCTTAAACGACAGCAATGATCCAGATGGCACCTTGCGTGATCTCGGTCGGCGTATCGATCACAGGATCAAGCATCACCTAAGCTCAACGCGCCAAGCCATGGCCACCAATAGCGCTGCAGCCAGCGCCAACGTTGCTGATACCGTCGCGAACCTGCATTTGGCGATCAGCTCCATTCACGCGGAAAAGCCTGTAAGATTCGAGGCAGTGATAGACAGCGAATTGAGGGTCGCCTGCGATTACAACGACCTTGAAGAGATGTTCGGCAATCTCATCGAAAATGCGTTCAAATGGACATCCTCCACCGTCAAGGTCATCGCCGTAAAAGACAGATCGAACATCCGCATCACCATCGAAGATGAGGGACCGGGCATACCCATCGATCGGATGGACGCGGTTTTGCTACCAGGGGTCAGGGAAGACGAGCGGATCTCCGGAACCGGCTTCGGGCTAACCATCGCCAATGAACTTGCTGAACTCTATAGTGGCTCTCTTACGCTGGAAAGAAATTCGCCGCAGGGACTACGAGCTATCCTCGTGCTTCCTGCGGCGATACCAATTAGCTCATCGACAGTTTAAAGAGCTTCGGACTTAACGGTTGCGCTTCAAATCGTCTGGCTGAATTCCGAAGTGATCGATGATCATATCGACGTTTCTGCGGTGAGATTTGAAATAGACGTCGAACAAATCACCCACTAGAGGCACGCTGCCCACGACCGCATCAAGACCGATATTACCGACCATTCGTGCAAGCTTCTCCCGCGGAACGCCCAGACGGCGGGCTTCGTTGACGATATAGAGACCAACCATCGCACCGGCACCATCTCCGACCAGCGGCAGCAGGCCCATGATGGAATCCGCACCAAAACGGAGGCGCGTGCCCGGTATTCCAATCGCTGTATCCATCAGACGCGCGATGCCGGACAAACGACGCAGCCGCCGGATACGCTCTGCGCCATCGATGAAATCGCTCGTACCCGAGCCAGTCCCACCAGCATTCCAAGTTCTTGCGGCCATGGTTGACTCCAACCTGAGAGAAATAAGCATCTGTGCATAAATGAATGGGTATTCGGAAGAAGGCATTCAAGTGATGGTGCAAGCATCATCGCTGGCAATGAACGGACGCCACTCTGCTATTCAGCCCGCCGACACACGAATTGCACCGGCCTCGCCCAAACTGCGTTGGACTGCGGCGACATCACTGGCAGAGACATCGGCAGAGACCTCGATCTCGCCGGCAAGCGGGGCGTCTTCACGAGCATTGTCGTTGGCGGATATGTCTCCGCCAGATTGCGAAACGCCGACGGTGTTTTCATCAGTCGTGGACTGGATGAAGATATCGGGTCTCGATATGCCATGTTGCTGAACCAGATGCTCAACCGCAAGGTCCGCTGCCGCGCGCGTTTCGAAAAGAGCTGTTATCGTCTTGGTGCTGTCGTCGGCCATAGGGCATCTCCTGTTTTGAGCGTCACCTTAGACAGACTCCTTTGTGCCTCGAGAGTTCCCTTCGGCGTCAAACGAAACCACTACAGCACTGGAAATCTGCGCAAAAGCTGATATGTTCTCCTTTTGTTTCGGCTTTGCTTTGAAAGGAGGTGCCAGGAGATGAATGTCATGACGCCGCCTCCTGTTCGCAAGATCATCCACGTCGATATGGATGCATTCTATGCATCCGTGGAGCAACGGGACAATCCTGACCTTCGAGGCCTGCCGTTGGCCGTCGGTGGGTCGGCGGCGCGCGGTGTCGTCGCGGCGGCGAGTTACGAGGCCAGAACCTTCGGCGTACACTCGGCAATGCCTTCGGTTACGGCGAAACGAAAATGTCCGGACTTGATCTTCGTACCGCCCCGCTTCGAGGTCTATCGTCAGGTATCTCAACAAATCCGTGAAATCTTTGCCGAATATACGCCTCTCATCGAACCGCTTTCGCTGGACGAAGCCTATCTCGACGTCACCGAAAACCTGAAGGGCATGGACGTAGCGACCGAGATCGCGCTTGAAATTCGCGCCAAGATCAAAGCTGTCACAGGTCTCAACGCATCCGCGGGCATCTCCTATAACAAGTTCCTCGCCAAAATGGCGAGCGACCTCAACAAGCCGAACGGGCAGGCCGTTATTACGCCCAAAAACGGGCCAGCCTTTGTGGAGTCTCTTCCCGTCAAGAAATTCCACGGGGTCGGGCCAGCAACAGCGGAGCGGATGAAACGACACGGCATCGAAACGGGCCTTGATCTCAAATCAAAGCCACTGAGCTTTTTGCAGCAGCATTTCGGCAAGTCTGGCGCATATTTCTATGGCATCGCCCGTGGGATTGACGAACGACAGGTGAGAGCTGACCGTATCCGCAAATCCGTGGGCGCCGAAGACACATTCGTGGATGATATCAATGAGCTCGATCCCGCCAAGGCGGAGCTAAAACCGTTGGTCGAGAAGGTCCGGCGTTATTGCGAAACACACGACATCGCGGCAAAAACGGTCACTGTCAAAATCAAATATTCGGACTTCAGTCAGGCGACACGCAGCAAAACAGTATCCGAACCCATTTCTGATATTCACGCGATCATCGACATCGCCGAAACGTTGCTCGCATCCGTGTTCCCGTTCAAACGGCCGGTCAGATTGCTGGGCGTCACTCTGTCCTCACTCAACAACCAGCAAGCGGACGAGGAGCCGCAGCTTGCGCTTCAATTGTAATTTGGTTTTTCAGGAACATCCCGTGACCTTTGCTGTTCGCTGAATACACGAACAAAGATCAAAGGAGACGCATGATGACTTCTGGAAAAGACGATAAAGGGTCGGTGGAACACATTCACCAAGATGCCAAAGGACAGTATGCTACGGGCTTGAAGCAGAGCGACAATAACGGCGTGAGTAGCGCCAAACCACGCGTGGTCACCGGTTCGGACGATGCGACAGCGCACAAGACTCCTCCTGGACAAGCCAAAATCAAGAAGGAGTGGCATGTGAATTACGATGAACGAGAAGCGGGCGAAGGGGATTTTCGCGGATAGTTATCGGCCTCCCCTTCGTGAGCTCAGCGCCTGCTCATAGATCCGATAACGAAGCCCATCAAGGCAGCGAAGCCAAGTGATTGTATCGGGTTTTGATGGATGAAACCGCGGGCAGAGTGGACAGTCTGTTTCTGAGCAAGCGTTAGATTGGTTGAAAGCCTGTCACCCGCGCGGTGAGAAAGGCTCTCCACTTCTCCGCGTATAGCTCTGAGCTCATCAGCGATCGAAATGCCCAGTCCGTCTTCTCTCTCGGCGACATAGGTAAGGGCATCGTCGACAAGCGGTGCCGCAGACGCAGGCTCGAGGCCTGCCTCATCTGTTGCGACAACATCAGGATTTGTGTCGAGAGATATCTCTGGATCGGCAGAAGGCGTGGTGGGTGGCTGAGGACTGACAATGTTCATGATGAGCTCCAGGGTTTCCATACTAACCTGCGCTCAGCACGTATGTTCCGGCCCGACGAAAAGATATAAATGGCATAATGTTATATCTTTTTAATTGCGCCGGTGCCGTTGCTATGAGATTGTCGGCAGCCGTTTTGCCTAAGCAGGCCAAGCTCGTCTGATATGGTCCGATTTCTCATTCTGGAATTCCTCGATCGATGCCTGAAGTCCGCTCACCTACCCCGCTTTATCATCGGATTTATGCGGTCATGCGCGAACGCATCGTAAAGGGTTATTATCTGAGCGATGCGCCGGTTCCGAGCGAAGCGGAATTGGCCGAGAGCTTCTCTGTCAGCCGCATTACCATTCGCAAGGCCATGGAAATGTTGACAGCGGAAGGTCTGGTGACAAGAACGCGTGGACGCGGCACCTATATCACCGACCGTACCAAGGAAAACAAACTCAATAAAGTCGTCGTCTCCAACATCAACAGCCTGTTCAGCTACCTCAATGCTGTTGGCAAGAGCACACGGCTAAAGGTCGTCAGCCTCGATGCTGGAGAGGCTCCGCCACGGATTTGTGAGCAGATGGGCGTATCGCCCACCACCGAACTCATTCGCGCCGTCCGGGTCCGTTCGCTGGACCGCCGCCCCTATTCTCTCTCGATAGCCTACCTGTTGCCTGACATCGGCAAGACGTTGAACCGGCAGGATCTGGCGACCACAGATATGATCGATCTCGTTCAAAAAGCGGGCGCAGTTGTTGAAAAGGTTGAGCAGACACTGACAGCAACGCTTGCCGACGACTACGCCGCAAAGCATCTGGAGATACCGATCGGCGCTCCGTTGATGCTCGTGAATCGCTTGTTTTTCAATGCAGAATTGAAGCCGTTTTACGCGGCTGAAATCTTTTACCGCGCCGATCGTTACGAATATCGTGTGTCACTGAAACGCGAAGATGGAAAAGATTTCTCTCTCGGTAACTGAGACTTTTCAGCTAGCGGTAAGGCTCAACTCGTTTTCGAACTTGCCTTACATGTGCTGGCCGGCGGACGAAGTTGTAAGATGACCTTCCCATCACGCGTCCGCTCGGTTTTCAGCTTTCAGCGGCAATACGCGCGGCGGTTATGCCAGCCAGCCGACCAAAGCTGGTCGCCGTTAAAAGACCGTTGCCGGAAAGGTAGCCATAATTGGAATCGCCGGACACGCCGCGCGCTGCACCACCGCCTGCCAGCAGGTTTGGCAAAGCAGTGCCATCTTCCCGTAGCACCCGGGCCTCGGCGTCGATCACCAAACCACCTTGTGTGTGGAACAGAGCACCGTTGACCTTCACCGCGTAATAAGGGGCGCTAAGCACCTGATCCTGCGTGAAACTGCGACCGAAGCGATCAGGCTCGCCGGTGCGAGAGGATGTTTCGATGGCGTCGAATTCCTCACGGATGGCGGCAAGCGGAAGCCCCGTGACAGCGGCAAGTTCCTCCAAGTTGTTTGCCGTCTTGACAGCACCCAGCTTGCGAATTTCGCGGTAGTCGTAAAAGCCGATTGCCGCCTCTTCGCCCTTGGAATCGTAGATGTCCCACGCGATGTGGTCCGGCTGCGCCGCGACTTCGGAACCATGTTCGGAATAGCCGCGCATCTCGTTGGAAAAGCGCTGGCCCTGCGTGTTGAGAAGAATGCCGCCCTTGGTAATAACGGCCCATGTTAGCGGCAACGCATGCGGATGAGCGACCGACCCATGCCCCTGATAGGAGCCCATGTCGGCCAGCGCAGCACCGATCTGCGCGCCCCATTTCACCGCATCACCCGTGTTGGAAAGGTGACCGCAGCACTCGGCATCGGCAATCTCCGGAATGTATTTCTTTACCAAGGCAACATCGCCAGCAAAGCCACAAGACGCGAGCACGAGCGCCTTGCAGCCCAGCATTTCCAGCGCACCGTCTGGACGCCGGAAACGTACGCCCGTCACGCGACCGGTCTCATCCACATAGAGGTCTTCAACGGAAGCATTTGTCACGACATCGATATCTGCGTTGGACACGGCAGCAAGCAGCGATTGCTCCAGATCAGCACCGGTGCGGCTTTTTGGCCCATGCATACGAAGGCGCGAATGGCCGGGATAGGTGAAGCCCGTGACCAGTTCGAACTCGACCTTATGCGTGTCCATCAACCAGTCGATCATCGGACCTGCGGTCTTGGCAACCACCAGCGCCATATCATGCGGCGTGTGGTCATGAGTTTTGGCGATGAGGTCTTGCGCGAAGAGCTCAGGACTGTCCTCGATACCCGCCTCCTTCTGCAGGCGGGTGCACGGTGCCGGAATGAGACCGGCGGACAGCGAAGTAGAGCCAGTCGGGTTCTCGTCCCGCTCCAGCACCATGACGTCTTGCCCCGCATCATGGGCCGCAAGGGCCGCGACCAGACCGCAGGCCCCTGCTCCGACCACGACGACCGGCATTTCAAAATCGAACGTCACGCCTTCCGCAGATAGCACTGCCATGGCTTAAATCTCCTGCTCAATAACTGGTGCGGTTTGCTTCCGGCGTGCCGTAACGGGCTTCCAGTTCCTGAATTTCAGGCATACGCGCCATGTCGAAGAACTCCTTGAAGTTCATGACATTGGGAGCAACCGAGGCAATCGTCTCTTCGGTTTTCAGAACCTGAAGCGTTTTACGCGCGGCTTCGCAGGCGGAAAGCAGCAGCCAGTTGGGGTAGATGATAAGCTTAAAGCCCAACGCCTCGATTTCGGAGCGCGTCAGGAAAGGCGTCTTGCCGGAGGTCGCCATGTTGTAGAGCAGCGGAATGCCGGGGAAGCGTGGCGCGATATGTGACAGGTCGTCCGGGCCGGGGCTTTCTATGAAGATGACGTCGGCACCGGCTTCGCGATACATTTCCGCACGGTCGAATGCGGCATTGCGGCCATGCAACGCCAGCGCATCCGTCCGAGCGATCACAATGAAATCCTGGTCGATACGCGCATCGACTGCGGCCTTCACCTTCGCCACCATATCTTCGACTGGAACGATCTGCTTGCCTGCAAGATGGCCGCAGCGCTTCGGCAGTACCTGATCTTCCAGATGCACCGCAGCCACGCCGCCGCGCTCATAAAGCTGAATGGCACGGCGCACGTTGAGTGGCCCACCAAAGCCATTATCGGCATCGGCAATCAGGGGAATATCGGAAGCATCAGCAATGCGCGTGGCGTTATCTACCATCTCCGTCATCGTGAGCAGACCGACATCCGGGTAACCCAGCCGGGTGGCGGATGTGCCAGCACCCGTCATATACATCGCGTCAAAACCGGCTTCAGTCACGAGGCGGGCATACATGGCATCGACCACACCGGGAGCCATGAGGGCTCGCTCGCCTGCCAGCAGCTGCCGCAGACGTTGGGTACGTGTAAGGGACATTGTATTCTCCATTTCTCCGTAAATTGGCCCCGGCTCACTCCATCCGGGGCCGCGTCTCACATTCCGAGATAGGCTTGGCGCAGTTGCGGATCGGCGAGCAGTGTCGCGGCCTCTCCCTGCATGACGAAACGCCCCTGCTCGATGACATAGGCGCGCTTGGCGACACTCAGCGACTGCATCACATTCTGCTCGACCAGCAGAACGGCAACGCCGTCAGCATTGATCTTGGTAATCAGACCGAACATTTCTTCGACCATGATGGGGGACAGGCCAAGCGATGGCTCATCCAGAATAAGCAGTTCCGGTTCCGACATCATGCCGCGACCGATGGCCAGCATCTGCTGCTCACCGCCCGAAAGCGTGCCTGCAAGCTGGTTCATGCGCTCGCGAAGCTTCGGGAAGATTTCGCAGATACGTTCGAAATTCTGTTTTGTATTGTTGCTGGCTCTGCGAAACGCACCAAGCTTGAGATTTTCACCCACAGACAAGTTAGGGAATACCTTTCGCCCCTCCGGCACATGGGCGATGCCCAGCGCCACGATGTCACGCGCATTTTTGCCGGTGATGGTCACGCCCTTGAAGGAAATCGATCCGGCGCTTGGCTTTATGAAGCCTGATATAACGTTGTTCAGCGTCGTCTTTCCAACGCCGTTCGACCCCAGGAGGGCAACGATTTCCCCATTGTCCACACGCATGTCGATACCTTGCAGAACGCTCATCGAGCCATAACCGGCTCGGATACCTGATATCTCAAGCATTGGTTTCCTCCTGCAAACGGGCAGCGGCACCATGGCCGAGATAGGCTTCCACCACGGACGGGTCCTTGACGAGTTCACGCGGCGTGCCATGTGCAATCATCTTGCCCTGGTTCAGCACATAGGCCGTTTCGGCAAGCTGCATCACCGCCTGCATAACGTGCTCGATCATCAGGAAGGTATGCCCTTCCTCCCGGATTTTACGGATGATGCCGACGATTTCGGTGATTTCTGACGGTATCAGCCCCGCCATGACTTCATCGAGCAGCAGCAATTTCGCACCGGTTGCCAGCGCACGCGCCAGCTCAAGCCGCTTGCGACCGGCAATGGTCAGCGAAGACGCGGGGCGATCAAGTATCGCCCCCATCCCCAGCCGC
The DNA here is from genome assembly GCA_900472925.1 of Hyphomicrobiales bacterium. Taxonomy (GTDB): domain Bacteria; phylum Pseudomonadota; class Alphaproteobacteria; order Rhizobiales; family Rhizobiaceae; genus Agrobacterium. The sequence goes on along the minus strand of UCJU01000004.1, from coordinate 76,951 downwards.
TTGCCGACAGCCCGCGCCACGGACATGGCCTCACGCCGGTCATGGTGGTGGAGATAGGCACCGACAGCGATATTTTCCTGAACCGTCAACCCGGCAAAAGGCTGGACGATCTGGAAGGTGCGGATCATGCCGAGTGCGCAGATGCTGTGGGGCGCAAGACCGGTGATGTCCTTGCCCTGAAAGCGCACGGTGCCTTCATCAGCCTTGGTGAAACCGGCAATCATGGTGAAGCAGGTCGTCTTGCCCGCGCCGTTCGGGCCGAGAAGTCCAACGATTGAGCCCTCGGGCACATCGAGCGATGCATCGGTGACGGCCTTCAAACCGCCGAAGCTTTTGGAAAGATTACGAACCTCAAGCATTGTCGTCCTCCTTCTTCTTGAAGGTGCCGAGCTTGCCAGCCAAGCCGACAAGACCGTTTGGCAGAAAGCGCAGCGCGCAGATCAGCACAATCGCGTAGAGCACGAAGTTCAGGCCCGGAGCATTAGGCAGCAGATGCTTCGCACCTTCTCCGAGAAGATGCAGACCGAGCGTACCAAGAAGCGGCCCCCAAATCGTCCCTGCACCGCCGATGATAGGCCCGATCAGGGCCTCGATGGAAACAGCGCTGCCATAGACGACGTTGCTGTCGATGAAGAGCCAGAGCTGGAGATAGAGCACACCGGCGAGACCGCCAAAGGCACCGGATATCGCCATGGCCTGCACCTTGATCTTGTAGGTGTCGATACCCAGCGCGCGAGCGGCATCCTCATTTTCACGGACAGCGATGAGATAAGCGCCGAAACGGGAATATTTGATGAGAGCCGTCAGCGCCATGACCAAGGCCACCACAAGCAAAAGAGCGGTATAAGCGATAGCGCGGTCATTGAATTGTAGGTTGGCGATGCCCGGAGCCAGCTTCAGTTGCAGGCCGCTACCGCCACCTGTGAAATCGAACGACGAGGCGCAGATGCGCAGCACTTCTGCGAAAGCCAGTGTCACAAGCGCGAAATAAGAGCCTTTCAGACCATAGCGGAATGTCAGCGCGCCGATGAATGTGCCCATGAGTGCGCCCGCGAGAATGCCGGCACCGAAACCGATCCATGCGTTGACGCCATATTGGACCTGAAGGATCGCGGATGCGTAAGCACCTGTTCCGTAGAGTGCCGCGTGACCGAAGGAGGAAAGACCGCCAAAACCGCCCGTGATGTTCCAGGACAAAGCAACGACGGCAACGATCAGCGCATTGATGGTAAAGCCCATCCACACCGGCGATGACGCGAAATAGACCCCGAAAAGATAGGTGAGAGCCGCCGCAATAAGGGCGATCTGCCCGATTGATTGAGGTCTCATGTCTTTGCCCTCCCAAGAAGCCCTGACGGTTTGAAGAGAAGGATGAGGATGAAGGCGAGAAAGATGCCGATCTGGCCAAGGCTTTCACCGAGGAAGAGACCACAGAGGGACTCGATGACACCGAGAAGGAGACCTGCAACTAAGGCACCCAGCAGGCTGCCCATGCCACCCAGCACCACAGTGGTGAAGGCAACGAGGACGAAGGTGTAGCCGACCTGTGGTGTGATGTAGAATGTCGGCAGCAGCAGGCAGGCGGCGAGCGCCACGCAAGCGGTGCCAATACCGAAGCAGACAGCATAGGTGTGATTGACGTCGATACCGACGAGTTCTGCACCGCGCTTTTCAATCGCCACGGCGCGAATGGCAGAGCCTGTACGGGTATAGGCCATGAAGCACCAGAGCAGAGGTGCAACGGCAAGAGCGGCACCGAAGGCAATCACCCGGCCAAGCGGCAGATAGGCACCTAGCACCTCGACCGTGTCATAGGCATAGGCGATATCCGCCGTGCGCGTGTTCGACGTCCAGAAGTAGAGCGCCAGATTGTCGATGATCATCGACACTGCGAGCGTAATGAGAAGAACATTCTGCTCCGAGCCGCTGCTCATCGGCGCAATCAGGAAACGCTGCAAGACGTAACCGAGCGCGAAGAAGGCCGGAAGAACGATGGGAATGGCGAGATAAGGATCGACGCCGAAATAGAAGTACAGGAAATAGACGGCGTAGAGCGCCAGCATCAGCAAGCTGCCATGCGCAAAGTTGATGATGTGGAGCACGCCATAGATGAGGGTCAGGCCCAGCGCCACCAACGCATAGACAGCTCCCATCATCAGGCCGCTCAACACGGCAGGTAAGATCAGACTTGACATCAGGGCTCGCCTCTCTGTCGTTTGAAGAGCGCCCCCACAGACATTGACGTCTATGGGGGCGAGACCGTGTCAGTTCTTGGCAGGGATCGGGAACACCGCTTCCGCGGTGGCATATTCCTTCGGGAAGACCAGTTCGATCTTGTCACCACGGATCTGCGTGTTCACTGGCTGCGAGTTGACATTGTCACCATTGACGAACTTCGTCGGACCGTAAGGCATGATGGATTTGTCGAAGGTCGATGCTGCCAGAGCCTCGATCATCTTCTGGCGATCAGCCGAAGCCCCACGTTCCAGCGCGTCGGCAATGACCTGTATCGTCGCATAGGACACCATCACGTCATAGGTCATGTCGAGCTTTGCCGCGGCAGCGCTGGCGGCGAGTGCCTTGGACAGATCCTTGGAAGGATCATACCAGTGGTTACAATCCATGACGTACTGAGCGACTTCCTTGTTTTCGCGAACGAATTTGATGTTGGATGCCGCACCACCAAGGATCGAATAGATGGCCTTGAGTTCGACGCGCTGCTGGTTGAGCGCACGAGCCATCAATGTGTATTCGTTGATGTAGTTCGACGGAATCAGGATATCGGCCTTCGATGCCTTGACGCGCAATGCAATGTTGGAAAAATCGCGCTGCGGTGTCGGGTGCGAGATGGTCTCTACGACCTCTATGCCCTGCTTGGGCAACTGTTCCGCCAGGATTTTCGCCATGTTGGAGCCGAAAGGGCCGTCTTCGTGGACAATAGCTGCTGTCTTGATGGAATTGCCCGCGCCAGCATTGAGCAGCTTGAGGTTTTCAAGTGCGACGCTGGTGCATTTGTTGACGCCTGGCGTAAAGCGGAAAACGTTCGGCAGGCCTCGCTGCACGATGGTTTCTGCGGTACCGATGGAGAAGACCTGCGCGAGATTGTATTTTGCTGCTGCCTGCGAGGAAGCAAGGCCCAGCGCGGATGCTGTCGCGCCGGTAAAGGCGCAGGCATCGGCCTGTATCAGCGTATCAACGGCGGAGGCTGCAGCTTCCGGTCGGCTCTGGGCGTCAACGATAACGAGCTCGATCTTCGCACCGCCCATGCTCTTGATGCCGCCCGCAGCATTAATGGCTTCTGCCGCAAATTTTGCACCGGCAGCGCTCTGCGTACCATTATAGGCAAGATTGCCCGTCAACGGCTCGATGACGCCAACCTTCACGGTGGCGGCCTGCGCACGTAGGATGGATGGCGCGGCCAGGCTGACGGCAAGCGCTCCGGAGACCTTTAAAAGGTCGCGTCGTTCGATTTTGAATGTCATTTTATGCTCCCAGTTTTTTTATGAGACGGCAAAAGAAACTCGCTGGTCCGCCCGTCAACGGCCCAGCCAGGAATGCGACGCCATTCGATCCGTTTCGAAGGCGGTGATCTGCTCCATGAAGGTGAAGGTCATCTCGATTTCGTCCAAACCGCGTAAGATACAATCGCGCGCGAAGGGATCGATAGTGATGGGGTGCGTTCCGAGATTGCGCGGCAGGATCAACTCGGCAGCCTCAAGATCGACGGTGACCTCGGCCTCAGGAAAGCGACCGAGATAGTCCGCCAGCGCCTCACAATGTTCTGCGGGCAAGCGAACCGGCACGAGCCCATTTTTCAGGGCATTGTTGAAGAAGATGTCGCCGAAGCTCGGCCCGATGACCGCCCGGATGCCATGGTCCACCAGCGCGTAAACGGCGCCCTCGCGGGACGATCCACAACCGAAATTGTCCTCTACTAGAAGAATGGTCGCGGCATCGGCACCCGGTTTGCTCAAAGGAAATGCAGGATCGATTTCGCCCTCTTCAGTGCGGCGGATGTCATGGAATAGGAACTGGCCATAGCCCTGCGCGCGATCCGCTTTCAAAAAGCGACCGGGAATGATCTGGTCCGTATCGCAGTTGACGCCGGGGATTGCTATTGCCGTGGATGTTTCGCGAATAAAAGCTTTCATCATTATGCCCTCACATCCTGCGCACGTCGGTCAGACAGCCACTAATGGCAGCGGCAGCAGCCATGGCGGGGCTAACCAGATGGGTGCGCGCACCGGGGCCTTGACGACCAACGAAATTACGGTTCGAGGTGGAGGCGCAGCGTTCGCCGGGCCCGACCACGTCGCCGTTCATCGCCGCACACATGGAACAACCAGATTCGCGCCATTCGAAGCCTGCCTCTCGGAAGGTCCGCGCAATGCCCTCGGCTTCCGCCTGCTCTTTCACCTGTGTCGATCCTGGCACGACGATAGCGGGAATCATCGCTTTGCGACCTTTGAGAATAGAAGCCGCGGCCCGCAAATCCTCGATCCGGCTGTTGGTGCAGGAGCCGATGAAAACCTTGTCCAGCTTCAGGCCATCCAGCGGAGTGCCGGGGGTAAGCTCCATATACTCCAGCGATTTCGTTGCCGCCTTGCGCTTGTCTGAGCTCTCGAAACTCGTCGGATCGGGGACGCGCCCATTGATCGAAACGGCATCCTCGGGGCTCGTACCCCACGTCACCATCGGCGCAATGTCCGCGCCGTCCATGTTCACTTCCGCGTCAAAGAATGCATCCCCGTCGCTGGAGAGCGTGCGCCAGTGCGCAACCGCGCCGTCCCATTCCTGCTCAGATGGCGCGAAATGACGACCTCTCACATAGGTAAACGTCGTTTCATCCGCCGCCACCATGCCGAAGCGGGCTGCGGCCTCGATCGACATATTGCAAAGCGTCAACCGCCCCTCGATGGAAAGGTCCCTGACCACCCGTCCGGCGAACTCGATGGCGTGGCCACCCGCACCTGCGGCACCAATCTTTGCGATCAACGCCAGCATGACATCCTTGGCTGTCACGCCCTGCCCCAGCTTGCCATCAATCGTCACGCGCATCGTCTTGGGACGAGACTGCCACAACGTTTGTGTGGCCAGAACATGGGCGTTTTCGGATTGGCCAATGCCAAAGGCGATGGCACCCAGCGCGCCTTGCGTCGACGTATGGCTATCGGAACAGACGATGGTCAGGCCCGGCAGTGTGATGCCCTGCTCCGGTGCGACGACGTGGACGATGCCCTGCTCCCGGCTCGACAATCCGAAATGGCGCATGCCGCCCCATTCCATGTTCTCGTCGAACGTATCGATCATGTGGGCGATGGCCGGGCTTGCGGCATCGCTTGAGGTGCGGCCAAGCGTCGGCACATAGTGATCGGCAACACCAAAAATCTGCTGCGGACGCCGTGGCTTCAGGCCACGCCGCTTGAGATCGGCAAAAGCGTGAAAGCTGCCTTCGTGGATCATATCGCGATCGATATAAAGCAGCGACGGCCCGGCGGGATGGCGCAGTATCTCATGCTCATCCCAGATCTTGCCCAACATTGTGCGCGGTGCGGCTGCTTGCGCCATGACCATGTCTTCCTGTTATTCGGCTCGACGTTCGGCTTTAGCCAGCGGCACGGAAAGCTGCGCAGATGTCACCTGCGGGCGCGTTCCACACGCCTTCATGCGACAGGATGTAATCGAGCGCTTCGCGCAGATATTCGACGCGGTACGGCATGCCCGACACCCAGCTGTGCAGCGGCAGGCTCATGACCCGACCGCCATATTCCACGCTTTCGCGATAGAGAACGTCAAAGCGATCCTTGACCTGCTGCACCCACTCGGCTTCCGAGTGGAAATACTCATCAGCCACGACGCGGTCATCCGTCTCGTAGGCCATGGGCATCGCGAGCAGTGAACCGTTTTTCGTCTGCATCTCATAAGGCAGATCGTCGTTCGCCCAGTCCAAGCTGTAGGCGATACCATTGCGCGCCAAGAGATCGGGCGTGTTGAAGCCCTGCGCGCGGCCCGGCGACAACCAACCCTCGACCTTCTGTCCGCTTGCTTCGCGAAGCAGGCTCAAGGCCTGCGAGATGATGGCGTTTTCCTCGTCTTCGCCGAGGCCGGAATGGTGAACCTTGCCCATATCCAGACCATGGGCGATGATTTCATGCCCACCTCTGACCACGGCGTCGATGAGCGCCGGATAGCGCTTTGCGATTACGCCATTAATCGCAAAGCTGGCTTCCAGCTCCTTTTCCGCAAGCAGCTTGAGAATGCGGAAAATGCCGATGCGATTGCCGTAATCCCGGTTCGTGTAATAGCGAAAATCCGGGTAAGGCATCGACAACGCGCCCGGTGCCTTGAACGGTTTCGACGGCATATCGAGCGGAAAATGCTGGACATGGGTGACGATGGACAGCGCGATGCGTGCACCATCGGGCCAAGCGATAGGCTTGCGGGTGAACAGGTCGCTCCACGCGTAGCGATCATGGTCCATGCCGTAACGACGGGCGGGGTAGTTGAGATAGTCTTCAGGCATAGACATCAGCGCGCTCCCTTCCCGGAATTGTGGGCAACCATGGCAGCGCTCATAGCGTCATAGGCACCGCTGGCGTGATAGGCAGCGGCGATTTCGCGACCTGTTGTCTGCCATACGCCTTCATGCCCCGCGATACATTCGATGGCTTCGGCAAAGGCGTCGATGCGATGCGGCTGTCCGACGAGATAAGGGTGAAGCGGAATGCACATCACAGTGCCGCTCTCCTCGCCTTCCTTGTAGAGCTGATCGAACTGCCGCTTGATGATTTCACCGTAATGGCGCGGCGTGACCTTCTGGCTGTTGTAGACGATGACATCATTCATTTCGAGCGAGTATGGCATCGAGATCAGCTTGCCGGACTTGACCTTGACCGGCATTGGCTGGTCATCATGGAACATGTCGCAGGTGTACTGAATGCCCGCCTCTGAGAGAATATCCATCGTCCAGAAATTGTTTGACAGCGCTGGCGAAAGCCATCCAGCCAGTTCCTGACCGGTATGTTTGCGCACCGTATCGAAGGCATCGCGGATAACGGCGCGTTCCTGCTCGATATCGAGATTATAGACATAACGCGTGTTGTAGATGCCGTGGGAAAAGAACTCCCAGCCGCGATCCGCACAGGCCTTGATGATTTCAGGGTGATGATCGCACAGGGCGACATTGAGCGAAACGGAGCCGCGAAAACCAGCCTTGTCCATTGCCGCCATCATCCGCTGCCAACCGGCGCGGTTGCCGTAATCGCGATGGGAATATTGCAGAACATCCGGGTTTGGCCGCGCCCAAGGCGTGCGGGTCGGGTTGTTTGGCGGATTGTATTCGTAGAACTCGATATTCGGCGCGATCCAGACTGCGATCTTTTTATTGCCGGGCCAGGTGATCTTTGGGCGGTTCGGCCAGGGCAGGTAATCGTAAAGCCCCAGATCCGACTTCATCTCGCTTGCTTCGGCAGCCATCTCAGCGCACCTCCGGCTGATAGGCCTCATACCAGGCAATTGCGTCCGACACCGGAACAACGTCGCCGTACTTCACGGAGATATCGTAGAGATTGGCGAAATGCGGGCTCTCATGTTTGTCCGCCACGCATTCCTCGGGAACGATGACGCGGTAGCCGCGCGAAATCGAATCCACCACACAGGCGCGGATGCAGCCCGATGTCGATCCACCGGTCAGGACCACCGTGTCGCACTGGTGCCAGACCATCAGCGATTGTAGATTGGTCTCGTGAAAAGGAGATGCCATGCGCTTGTTGATAATGATGTCCTTGACATGATCGATCTCCAGACGGGAATCGAACTCGGCTCTGCGCGAACCGACTTTGATGTTTTGCAAGGAATCCGGCGTGTTGGTGCGCGTACCCCAGACACCGCAATCCTCACCCGATTCCATGTAAGCCACGTAGGTCCAGGTTACCGGGAGGCCCTTGTTGCGGGCGAGATTTGAAAGCGTGTTGACGTATTCGAGCTGCCGAGGGTCGGTCTCGTAAGCGGAGACAAATTCGCCGAGAGATGTATATGCACATTGCAAATCGATATTGATCAGCATCGGCTTGCGACCGAACCCAAATCGTTTGCGCGTGGGGTTGGCTTTGGCCTGCTCGTACAGTTGACGGGCGGTGAGCGATGACATTTCCATAAACAACCTCCTATGCACGGCGCCTCTTCACACGGCCCGACGCGCAGGCCGCTTCCTCAGCAAAGAGGACGCTTTATTCTTTCTATTGTTATCACTTTATATCATTTGTAAAGCCACTTTTCGAAGGCTGCCCGTCTGTTTTTCGCGGGCGCATTTTGAGTGGGCAGATGCCTCTTATTCAGCAGAGTAAATGCCGATAAATTCAGCATTCACAGACAGATAGCTAGCGAAGGAGCTGTGCTGGGTCATCTCCGGCCATGTCGCAGCGGTGCGACATGACCCGCACGCTGACAAACGAAGTTTCGCCGCCACGCCCTGGAGAGCGGTGGCGGCGAAAAGATTTCGTGCCTGTTTTGGATCAGGACATTCGGTGTTTTGAGTGGAGGTTTCCCAGCTCAAATATCTTTGAGGCTGACCCCGCCGTTGAGGCTTCCAATCAGCGTGGCGCTGGCGTCATTGACACCAATCACCGTCACCGGAATGTCGTGCGTGTTGAAACGATCAACCACTTTTTCGAGGGCGGCAACCGCCGTAATGTCCCAAAAATGTGCCTGGGACACATCGATCAGGACACTCATGCCATCGGCCTCTTCGATGTCGAAAGCATCGACAAAAACGTCTGCCGAAGCGAAGAACACCTGCCCCGAGACCCGATAGGTCAAACGCCGCGCACCATCGTTTCTGTCCGTCTCGACCTGCAACAATCGTGCAACTTTGAATGTGAAGAATACGCCGCTGAGAAGGACGCCGACGGTCACGCCCAGAGCAAGATTGGCGCTCACCACCGTGACGAGAACGGTCACGAGCATGACGACACTCGACATCTTGGGATGGACGACGAGTGTTTTCAGGGATGACCAGTCGAATGTATCGATGGATACCATGACCATGATCGCAACCAGCGCTGCGACAGGAACCTGTGAGACCCAAGGCTTCAGGAGAACCATCAGGATCAGCAAAAACGCACCTGCGAACAGGGTGGAAAGTCGACCGCGCCCGCCATATTTGACGTTGCTGACCGTCTGACCGATCATGCCGCACCCTGCTATGCCGCCGAACAGGCTTGCAGCCATGTTGGCGATTCCAAGCCCCGTACACTCCCGGTTTTTCGAGCTAGGCGTTCCTGTAAGATCGTCAACGACGCTTGCCGTCATCATGGATTCGAGCAGTCCAACCATGGCAATGGCAAGTGCTGGGCCTGCAATGATTTTAAGCGTCTCCAGGGTCATTGGCACCGCTGGCCAACCGAAGATCGGAAGACTATCCGGCAGCTTGCCCAGGTCTGCGATGGTCATGACCGGGAGTTGCAACGACATGGATGCAGCGGTCAGAACGAGGATGCAGATCAAGGGTGACGGAATAGCCTTGGTCAACAGAGGAACGAGATAGATGATGGCGAGCCCCGCGGCCAGCATGCCGTAAGCCAGCCAATCCCCTCCGATAATGTGCGGAAGCTGCGCACCGAAAATGAGGATAGCCAAGGCATTGACGAAACCCGTGCGAACAGATTTCGAAACGAAGCGCATCAGGACGCCAAGTCGGAGCAACCCGAACAGCACTTGCAGCACACCGGCAAGCAAGCCGGCGGCAAACAGATAAGCCAGTCCATGTGTGTGAACCAGCGGGGCCGCGACAAGCGCGACGGAACCGGCGGCAGCCGAAATCATAGCAGGGCGGCCACCCGTGAAGGCTATGACGATACCGATAACGAAGGAGGCGAACAGGCCGACCTGAGGATCGACACCTGCGACAAAGGAAAATGCGATGACCTCCGGTATCAGCGCGAAGGTCGCAACCGCTCCGGCGAGCATTTCTCGAGTTGGATTGGCAAACCAATCCCGACGAATAGACGTGAATTGCATATGATGAAGTCCCGCAAGGCATGCGAATGCGCTCTCAAGAGCGATCATTTAAAGGGCATGCAGTTATTGCGTTGTCTGGCGGATCGGCGGCCAGAAGAGCCACCCGGAATCTCACCGGGTCCGTGGTGATGCACCTTAAATATCGAATATTTTCAGCGATGCAACATCTTATCGACAGGCCCTGCGAAGCAAGAAAGCAGAAAGAACGCAATCACGATCCCCTTGAGCATCTAGGAACGGGCCGCGTAGAACCCAGCTTGGGCGAAGGAAAATAACCTTATTTGGCCTCGCCGCGCGCCCGTCCAAACCATTCCGCCAAAGTCAGTGTCGTGCGCTCGTCCGGCGGCCGCCTGACGAATTCCGTCACTTCGGCCCGCCACACGCGAAATGAAAATCGGAAACACCACCGCAAATGCGCTCTGAGTTCACGGTCTTTGTGGAACAGAATACGCCACAGCGCTCGTGGTCGCGCATGGACAACAAGCTCCATCAGCTTCACGAGCCAGAAAATTGCTTTGGCAGACAAGTGACGTGAGGCCAAAAGCTGATTGCGATAATCCCATTTGGCATGGTCTTTCTGAATGACCTTGCGCTCACCGTTTTCCGCTGCCCAGTCTGACCATCTGTGCGGCGTGACATACATCGCATTAACGAGATCCGGATCGTAGATCGAGACCTGGCGGATGGCCCTGGCATAATCAGCAAACCGCTCTTCTTCGAAACCGACGATGTGGCCCAGCATCGACAGGATGCCGTGTTCGCGCAACAACTCCACGGCTTTTTGATCCTCCCGGACCGTCGATCCCTTTCGAATGGAGACAAGCGTCTCCGCATCGGTGGTCTCGATACCCATGAGAACGCAGATCATGCCTGCCTTCTTCATCAATGCAAGCAGGTCCGCGTCACGAACAATATCTGTGGCCCGAATTGTCGCGAAGAGTCGAACGGGGACGTTTTCGTCTGCCATTGCCTGCAAGAACTCACGCCAAAGCCTTTTGGACGAAGTGGGATTTTCATCCGCAAGATCAACGAAATTCACGCCGTGCTGTCGATGAAGCCAAGCGATTTCGGCCGCTACGGCCTTGGGCTCCCGATAACGCCACTTCGACCAAAACTGATATTGGCCGCAATAGGAACAACGGTGCGGACAGCCGCGGGAAAATTGAACGATGGCGGCGCGACCAAGCCCAAAACATTGATAGAGATCCCAGTCCTCGATCAACTCCCAACCGACCCGCCAGAGATTGAGGTCACTGATGACGAGAGCGGGCGCGTTTTCGCGAAACTCGTTTTCTGCTGAGCGAAAGCTTAGTCCTTTTACACCATCGAGCGGTGCACCATCGGCTACCGCACGCACAAGGTCCAACGCCACAGCCTCGCCTTCGCCGCGAACGATGGCGTCAACGAATGAATGGCGGGAAAGAATATCCTTTGCATGATAGGTCGGGTAAACTCCACCATAAACGGCCAGCGTGTCAGGACAGGCTGAACGGGCAGCCTCCAGCACCAATAAACATGCGGGATGCGCGGGCGTCGACCCGGAATGCCCCGTCATGACGATATGGGGCTGAAATTTTGTAACTTCTTTCTCTATGTCGGCACGCCCCATATGATGCCTTTCGGCGTCGAGCAGCTTGACCTCATGGCCCGCGTCCAGAAGCGGCCCTCCGATAGAGAGAAGGCCGAAGGGAATTTGATGGCCGACGCCACGTGATGTCAGCGAAATATAAGGCGGGTTGATCAGAAGAATTCGAATGATCGGCCTCCTGGATCAGCGTTGATATGCTTCGATGGCCATTTGGCCCTGGCTCATCAGAATGACGCAACCAGATGGGGACGTTCCACTGCAAACAGACAACCGTCAAGTGTTAAAACTGATCATTCAACGTGTGTCTTTTGGAAAAACCCCTCACATCACGCTGGCCAGACGCTGCGGATCATTTGCAACCTCCAGCGTATGGTCGAACCATGCCCAGCTGTCCTTATCGTTGCGTTTCATTCGATAAAGCGCCTGGTCTGCCGCGTGGAGCAGCATATCCAGATCGTCGGCATGGTGGGGGTAAAGGCTGGCGCCGACCGTCGCACCCACCTTGATCGTCTGACCGTGGACCATGAAAGGCGCGATGAACGCATCTGAAATTCTCTGACATATTTTCTCAGCAACGCTTTGATCTTCGAGGTCGGTGAGCAGAATAACGAATTCGTCACCTCCCATTCTCACAACAGTATCGTCATGACGAACGGATTGGCGAAGCCGAATGGCTACTTTTCTCAATATCTCGTCACCTGCGGCGTGACCAAAGTAATCATTTACCGGCTTGAAATTATCGAGATCTATCATCAGGAGCGCCGCCATGACGGGTGACCGACGCGTCTGTTTTTTCGCCATCTCCGCATCCCATTTCTCCTGAAGAACGCGCCTGTTGGCCAGTCCTGTCAACGGGTCTTCACAGGCGATGCGCCGGAGTGCGTTTTCAGCGAGTTTTTGCGACGAGAGATCTTCGAACGTCGCGATGCACAACTTGAAATCATGCAGGACAATGCCTCTGTGGAGCACAGGCACGGTCTCGCCGTTGTCATGTCTGACCTGTATCTCGAACGGGTCGATTTCCGTTATGCCCGTGCCTTCAGCATTCCAGAGTTGCTCCCAACGCTGCCGCGCGTCCTTGCGCTCAGCTTCATCGATATAGGTATCGTCGATCCAGTCATCCACGGTAGCAAAGCGGCCATTCTGATAGCCGAACGCCTTTGTGAAAGCGCGATTGACAAACCGTATATATCCATCGGGCAGCGAGGCCCAGGAAAGTGGTATCGGCAAGGCGTCGAGGATGATCAGAAGTTCCTCGTCAACTCTATGCGTGCCACTAACCATTCGCTCAAAAACATGTTTCATCCATCGCCCTTTCTTAGGGTTCAATCCAAGAGACTTCGCGAAACGACAATTTGCATCACAGGGAGATTTTATCCGGCCAACAGGGCCACAGGTCGCGCGCGTTCCATCAGCCAGTCAAACAGCGCGTCACTTCTGACAGGGCGCGATAGCCAGTAACCCTGGATTTCGTCGCATCCCATCACTTCCAGAAGGTCTGCGGCCTCCTGTGTCTCCACACCCTCGGCGACGACACGGTAACCCAGGCTGTGGGACAGATCGATCATCGAGCGCACAAGCACGCGTTCACGATTACCGTTCTCCATGTCTGCCACGAAGGAACGGTCAATCTTGACCACGTCTGCCGGTAGTTTCTGCAAATACGCAAGGCTGCTATAGCCGGTTCCGAAATCGTCGATAGCCAGTTGCACTCCCGCTGTCTTCAGCTGGTTGAGGAGACCAAATGCGCCTTCGGTTTCTTTCATCATGACGGTTTCCGTCAGTTCCAGCTCAATCTGATTGGGCTCCACATCGAACCGGGCGAGCTTCGACATCAGCCTCTCGAAAAAGTCGCCCTCCTCGAGATTGAGGGCCGACAGGTTGAGAGAAAGCTTAAAACGCAAGCCTTTCTGACCCCATGACGAAATGTGGGAGATGGCTTCGTCCATGACCCAATCGGTCAACTCACGGGCGAAAGCAGACGCCTCGACAACGGGAATGAATTCGACCGGCGATATAGGGCCCAGAACAGGATGGTCCCACCGCAACAGTGCTTCCGCGCTGAATATCTCACCTGTGCTCACGTCAATGCGCGGCTGAAATACCAGTGACAGCTGGTCCGATGAAGCCAGAGCGGAGCGAAAATCCTGGAGAATTCGAAAATTACGTCTGTGGCGCAAGTCCATTGCCGGAGAAAAAAGTTCGATCTTGGCTGCACTCTCGCGCGCATCCTGAACCGCGCTTTGCAGAGATCTAAGGATGTCCTCCGGCACCGTCGTCTGTGGATCGTAGGAGACAACACCAATCGCTGGCGTCATCGAGATTGGAGTGTCGCTGTTACCTTCAATGTCACAAAGCAGATCCTTGAGTAGGATCATATAGCTTTCGACATCCGAAGTTTCAGGGGCAAAAAATGCAAATTGCGTCGGCCCGATATGATAGGGCGTTGCGTCAAGCCCGACGTGCTCTCTCAAGAGAGAGGAGACGGCGTGGATGACCGTGTCGAGATGGGACGGGCCAAGAACACGTGACAGGCGTTCGAATTGCTCTGTCTGTGAAAGATCCAGCAGGCTGATGATGCGGTCGCCCTTATCCCCACGCAACGCTGAATCCGACAGATCATTCATGAGTTGGAATCGGTTCGGAAGACCGCTGCAGGCCTCGATGCGCCCCAGTGCGTGCGTCAACTCCACCTGATCCATGACCATCGCGGCAAGATCGCACAAGGTTGCAATCTCTTTATCGGTAATATCGCGCGGTTCCGTTCCCAGCACGCAAAGTGCGCCCAAACCAAAGCCATCGGCCGTGACCAGCGGCGCACCCGCGTAAAACCGGATCCCCGCACAGCCGAGCGTGCTGTCGGCAAAACAGTCATCCTGCTGAAAATCCCGGATAACAAATGGCTTTCTCGACTCGGCCACATTGGCGCAGGGCGCCTTTTCTCGGGGAATTTCGTTGTGATCGACGCCGACCTTCGACTTGAACCACTGACGATTGCTATCCGTCAACGAAACAGCCGCAATCGGAAGTCCAAAAATGTCGGCTGCAAGCCGTGTTATCCGATCAAAATTTTCGCTTGGGAGAGTATCCAGCAACCGCAAATTCTTGAGGCTTGAAAGGCGTGCAATCTCGTTGGTCATAATAAATCCATGACGACGCCATCGTACGCTCGTACGGTCGCGGTACATAATCGGGGCAGCGGCTCATTTTTAATGTGGCGATGTCTGGGATTTGGACCCCACTCTGGGGAAATCGAGGCCGGACAGTATCAGGGCATCATGCCCAAGCCATTTCGTGGTTCTTCTTCAAATTGTTCTACGGCACAATAATTGAATCAGATGTGAATCGTTCCTTGGGAGTTCTGGACATAGTTACAGAACAGTAATCACAATCAGGAAAATGCCAGAATACTTTGCCGCTGTTCGCGGCCTGCTCGCATCAAGCAAGCAGGCCGACTTCTAGGGCTCGTGGTCAGGCGACCTCTGGCAAACCGCCAATCAACTTGTCCAACGTCATGGGATAGTCTCTCACACGCACGCCAGAGGCATTGTAGATGGCATTCGCAATGGCGGCCGAGACGCCGCATAGGCCCAACTCACCGACACCCTTGGCCTTCATCGGAGAAGACATTGGATCGGTCTCATCCAGGAATATGACATCCTGGTGCGGAATGTCCGCGTGAACAGGGACCTCATAGCCTGCCAGATCGTGGTTGACGAAGAAGCCTCGGTTTGTGTCCACCGCAAGCTCCTCCGATAGCGCACCACCAGCACCCATCGTCATTGCGCCGATAACCTGGCTTCGTGCTGTAATGGGATTGAGGATGCGCCCAGCCGCGCAGACCGCCAGCATGCGCCGAATGCGTGTTTCACCGGTTGCGATATCGACACCAACCTCCACAAAATGTGCGCCGAATGTGGACTGCTGATGGGTCTTGGTCAGGTCGCCCCATTCCATCTTGTCCTCGCCGACAAGACCGTCTGCTCCTGCCGCCTCGGCGAGAGGGACACTCCGGTTCCCGCTTTTGACCACGCCATCTTCAAAAATAGCGTCTTTGGAATTGAACCCCACTTTCTGAGCAATCGCCTCCCGCAATTTGACACAGGCGGCATAGACTCCTGACGTCGAGGAGTTCGCTCCAAACTGGCCGCCTGATCCTGCAGAAATCGGAAAACGTGAATCCCCGAGCTCCACGGCCACCTTGTCGACTGTCACACCCATCATCTCCGCAGCAGTCTGTGCGATGATCGTATAGCTGCCAGTGCCGATATCCGTCATGTCTGTCTGTACGGTGATGATACCATCTTTGCCAAGCGATACGCGCGCAGCGGATGGAAGCACGAGATTGTCCCGGAAGGCCGCACCCACTCCCATGCCAATCAGCCATTTGCCCTCACGTTTGGACGCGACTTTCGGCCGGTTGCTCCAGCCAAAACGTTCTGCCCCGAGTTTGAGACAGCCGATGAGATCACGATGGGAAAACGGTCGATCCCGATTTTCCGGATCGACCTGGGTATCGTTGAGGATACGGAATTCGATAGGGTCTAGTCCCAGCTTTTCCGCCATCTCATCCATGGCAATTTCGAGTGCCATCAGGCCCGGAGCTTCGCCGGGCGCGCGCATCGCGTTGCCCTCAGGCAAGTCCAGCTTCGCCAGACGCATCGCCGTCATTCGATTGGCACCCGCATACAGCAAACGCGACTGATTGACAGCGGTTTCAGGAGCACCGTCAGGCAGATTGCCTGACCAGCTTTCATGCGCGATAGCCGTGATCTTACCGTCCGTGCCACATCCAATCCGAATGCGCTGGAGGGTGGCTGGCCGGTGAGTCGTATTATTGATCATCAGCGGACGGGGCAGCGCCACCTTGACAGGACGGCCAACATGCTTTGAGCCAAGGGCTGCGAGTAGCGCATCGGCTCGCAAGAAAAGCTTGCCGCCAAATCCACCGCCGATGAAGGGAGACATCAGGTGTATTTTATCCTTGTCCACGCCAAGCGTTGTCGCAAGGTCAGAGCGCCACCAATCGATCATCTGACTGGATGTCCACACCGTTACCTCATCTCCATTCCAAGCGGCGATGGAGGCATGCGGCTCCATCATGGCATGCGACTGGTCCGGTGTGGTGTAGGTCTGGTCCAAGGTCACAGGGGCGGAACTGTAAGCGCTTTTGAAATCTCCGGCAGCGCTGTCTGGTTTCTGAGATTCATCCGGCTTTTGTGCGGAGCCTTTTTCAGCCTCCAAGTCGAACGCGCCTTTTTCTTCCGTGTATTCGACCTTGACGAGCGAAGCGGCCGCACGTGCTTTCTCGAAGCTCTCGGCGACAACAAGGGCAATAGCCTGATGGTAATGCTGGATTTCATCACCACCGAACAAGTTGGCGGTGTTATATTCGCCTTTTTCAAGCTTACCGACGTCCAGAGCCGTGATGACACCGAGCACGCCGGGTGCCGCCTTTGCGGCGGACACGTCCATGGACTTGATCCTGCCCTTCGCGATCGCAGAGCCGATGGGGTAACCATACGCATATTTATTGTCCGGATCATGCCATTCATAGGCATACATGGCTCGGCCGGTTGTCTTAAGCTCACCATCGATGCGGTGAATCGGTTTACCGACGACCTTGAGACGATCGATGGGATTTGTCGTGGCTGGTGTATCGAACTTCATCGCTCAACCCCTTGCTTCTGAAAGGACCGCGCCGAGCGTACGCTCTACGAGTGCGACCTTGAACCGGTTCTGTTCCGTGGGTTTGGCACCCGCGAGGATAGCATTGGATGCGGCACGAGCGCCTTTTGGGAGGTCAGCCTCAGCCGCTTCGACGCGCCAGGGTTTGTGCGCGACACCACCGATGGCAACCTTGCCAGTGCCATCAGGCTGGACAACCGCACCAACCGAAATCAACGCAAAAGCATAGGATGCCCGGTCCCTCACCTTCCGATAGATATGCTTTCCGCCAACGGGCGCAGGCAGCACAACGGCGGTGATGAACTCGCCAGGCTCCAAAACCGTTTCGATGTGAGGGGTGTCGCCTGGTAGGCGATAGAAATCGGCAATCGGTATCGATCGACGTTTATTGTCTGCCTTCACTGTCTTGACCTCAGCGTCGAGCGCACGCATGGCAATCGCCATATCGCTTGGATGGGTGGCAATGCAGGCTTCGCTAACGCCAACAATGGCGTGCTGTCTGCTGAACCCACCGATTGCAGAACATCCACTTCCGGGCTGGCGCTTGTTGCACGGTTGATTTGTGTCATAGAAGTATGGACAGCGTGTCCTCTGCAACAGGTTCCCGGCTGTTGTCGCCTTGTTGCGAAGCTGGCCAGACGCACCGGCGACGAGCGCGCGAGAGAGCAGCCCGTAATCGCGACGGACAGTGGCATGGGCGGCAAGATCCGTGTTTCGCACCATCGCACCAATGCGTAGACCACCGTCTGATGTGGCTTCGATTGTGTCGAGACCCAGACCGTTGACGTCGATCAGATGTGTTGGCGTTTCAATCTCGAGCTTCATGAGATCGAGAAGGTTTGTCCCGCCGGCGATGAATTTGGCGTTTGCATTGTTAGATGCGGCACTAGCTGCGGCTTCAACGGATGAAGCACGTTCATAAGTAAAGGCCCTCATGCTCCAATCCCCCCGACTTCCGAAATGGCATCGAGGATGTTGGAATAGGCCCCGCATCGACAGATGTTTCCGCTCATGCGCTCACGGACTTCTGTCGCCGTGAGCTGCGCTGGTGAATTGAGATCTTCAGTGACGTGGCTTGGAATGTTTGCTTTGATCTCTTCAAGCACAGCCACGGAGGAACAGATTTGCCCCGGCGTGCAATAGCCGCACTGGAATCCATCATGTTTGACGAATGCAACCTGCATAGGATGCAGATTGCCCGGCTGGCCCAGACCTTCGATGGTCTTGATATCGTCGCCTTCATGCATGACCGCCAAGGACAGACAAGAGTTGATACGACGTCCATCGACCATAACCGTGCAGGCGCCGCACTGGCCGTGATCACAGCCTTTTTTGGTGCCGGTCAGGTGCAGGTGTTCACGCAAAGCATCAAGCAATGTCGTGCGATTATCGACCTCCATGTGACGGTTTTCACCGTTCACAGTGAGTGAAATTTTAGAATTATAAGTCATTAAGCTCCCCGAAGGCTGCGCTGCCGCGCTGCCGGCGACACCTGTGACTGCGATTGTTGCAGCCGAAGTGATAAGTAAGTTTCGTCTGGAAAGTTCCAGATGCCCGCAATCCTGCATACCTGGCTCCATGTCGGTGGTTTGAAGTCCCAAGCTAACAATCTGAGATCGGAAAAGTGCCGTGACGAACGAAAAGTTGATAATGTAATATTCATTGTTGGGATGAGATGATCGCTGCCGTAGCAACAACTCCTGTTTGTTCAGGACATTATTTCGCCTTGTGCATCCAACCCAACAGCGTACACTTTGCATCCGCGCGGATGGCCCCTGAACAGCATGCTCATTTCATCGATCTTCTCTCTGTTTCTTGTGGGCATCTCGGCGCAACCGGGCATGAGTGCTGACATACGACGCGTTGCAGCAGCGGCGGATTACATCCAGATACAGGCGGGTCCTGAACCCTCACCGCATTTTGGGGCTTCCCAATGTCGCAGCATTGCCGACTTATCCGCGTCCAGCAGACCCGTTTTCAACACAGCAGAAAACGGTGAATGGGAGTGCTCCTACCAGCTCGAGTATTCGGAGACCGGCCATACGCCGTCTCTTTTCATCCAGATACGCGGCATCGAACCAGGTGTCTGGAGCAGCTTTCGGATCAAGCTGAATTTTGGATCTCTGCTGTCACGACAGGTTCTTGGTGCGCGAGCCGCCAATCTCGTCAATCTTTTGGTCGGAACGAACAACCCGCTTGGGAATTTAGAAGCTGTACTGGCCACAGGACGCGAGCTGGAGATCACGTTCGACGACGTCACATTGAAATACCAACAGGAACGGCTCGATCCAAATCGCTTCAATCTCTTCGGCAGCAAAAAACTGAGTAGGCAAAAACCGGAATGACGATGCACGCGCAGGCAACGAACAGCGATCAAACGAGCGATCCCCTAAGTTGTGCCGAAGCTTGGACAAAGAGCGGTCGTAAGGTCGCGATTGCAACGGTCATAGAGACTTGGGGATCCGCCCCACGACCTGTTGGCAGCCATCTCGTCATTGATGCGGAGGGTCATTTCGAGGGCTCGGTTTCCGGTGGATGTGTGGAAGGCGCTGTCATTTCCGCCGCAATCGACGTCATCGAAAAAGGCGCACCACAAATGCTTGAATTCGGCGTGGCGGATGAGACCGCTTGGTCTGTTGGCTTATCCTGTGGGGGTCGCATCCGTATCTACGTCGAAAGGCTGCAGTAATGGATGCCGCAACTCTTGAACGATTGAACCACTATCGTACCAATCGCATACCGGTGGCATTGGTTACCGAACTGCAAAGTGGCATCAACACAATCTTTACCGACGAAACTTCACCTGATGGCGATCTTGGCGACGCCATCGCCTCCGCGCTTCAGTCTGGAAAATCAGGCAGCGTTACAATTGACGACATCCCGTACTTCATCAATGCTTATCGCCCCCAACCCCGCATCGTCATCATTGGTGCCGTTCATATCAGCCAGGCGCTTGTGCCGATGGCAAAGCTGGCGGACTTCGACGTGACAATCGTCGATCCACGCACCGCATTCGCAACAGAGGAGCGGTTTGCGATGAGCGACCTCATCGCAGACTGGCCCGAGGACGTCTTGAAAACAAGGGTGTTGGACCGGCATACCGCCTTGGTTGCCATCACTCATGATCCAAAGATTGACGATTTTCCGCTGGCGGAAGCTTTGCGATCACGCTGCTTTTATGTCGGTGCTCTCGGCAGTCGAAAGTCGCACGCGGCGCGTCTGGAGCGCCTTAAAAACCAAGGTTTTGATGACGATCAACTCTCGCTTATTCACGGACCGATCGGTCTGAATATCGGTGCAGCAAGCCCGGCCGAAATCGCTGTTGCGATCCTTGCAGAAGTCATCTGCACAATGAGGTCCGGTTCAAAAAGAGGCGGTTGACGGACGAGCAAATACGCCGCCCGCCGCAGCCACCGCTTCAGGTGTATCCACATCCGTTTCAGCAGCTTGCCCAATTTCCACATTTATAATGGGCAGGCCGGAAGACTTGATCAAATGACGTGCGCCGACATCTCCCTGAATTTGCAGCACAGAAGCTCGCAGAGAGCTAGGCAAAATCACCGGATTGCCGGGTTGCCCGGCAGAAACCGCACGCACGATCGAACGATCACCAGCGTCTGTGAACGCCTTTATCATCCAATCCAGATGCTCCGTCGTGACCGCTGGCATGTCGGCCAACATCACCATCACTCCATCAGCCTCTTGTGCGTCCTCCGTGGCGAAGCCCGCTGCAAGTGAACTTGCCATACCCGAAGCAAAATCGGGGTTCACAATGGAATGGACGTCGAGTCCTGAAAGGATATGTCGTAACTCTTCATGCCTGTACCCCAAAACGACGGTGACTGACGAGGCCTGACTGGCTCTCGCAACCATCGCCATACGACGCAGAAGCGGCACGCCCTCGAACTCCGCCAGGAGCTTGTGATGGCCATTTTCGGCGGTACGGCTGGACGCGCCAGCGGCCAGCAAAATAATCGCGACTGTCATGAGGCCTTCCTGTTCTTAAAGTCGGATGGGACCGAGAGCTTCAAAGTGTTGCCAACAACCGGTTGCTGAGAACGCCTGCAGAGGCCTGCTGCATGGCCACCTTTTTCTCGACAGCTTCAATCACCGTCTCCGTGAAATCCACCTTGGTAAGGTCACTTATGTGCGCCAATCCGCCTGGCGAAAACACGTTCACCTCCAAAATCTTATCGCCGACAATGTCCAGGCCGACAAGGAACATGCCGTCCTCCACAAGCTTTGGCCTCATCATCTCTGCAAGTGCCAACACCTCGTCAGAAACGTCCACAGCTTCCGCGGTGCCGCTTGCGTGGATATTGGAGCGCAAGTCGCCCTCCGCAGGAACACGGCGTAGCGCAGCATAACTACCGTCCCGCATCAATGGCTCACCATTCATCATGAAAAAGCGGATATCGCCGCCCTTTGCAGCGGGAAGATAGGCTTGAGCGATGAGGTAACCCTCAACACTGATAGCCTCGAAAATCTGGTTGAGGTTGGCTTCCTTACTGGAACTGATCTTAAAAACGTTCTTGCCGCCTGACCCTTGCAGGGGTTTGACGATGACGCCCTTGGGGTGTGCATCCGCAAAAGCTCTGATCTCCTCGACATTGCGGGAGATCAACGTCGTCGGACGCACGATCTCGGGAAAACCCTGGAAATAAAGCTTGTTCTGCGCAAGCGCCAAGCCTTCAGGATCGTTGAGCACAACCACGCCTCGCTGCTCCGCAAGACGGCCAAACAATATGCCGGAATGCACCGCCCATGGGCGCGCTGTCTGGTCCAGAGACGGATCGTTGCGCAGCATCAGCGCGTCTATATCTTCGACGTCGATGGTCTGTCGCTCGGTCTTCTTGTCCTGCAGGACCGCGTAGAAATTCTCGATCTTCTTGTATTTCTGTCGTGCCAGGACGAGGCCATGAACGACGAGGCTGTCATCTTGCCTCAAAGTGAAATCCCCGGGGGTCAAGTAGACAACCTCGTGACCGCGATTAAGCGCAGCCATTGCCAAAAGGCCAGTTGCAAAAGTCGGTTGCTCGCCCTCGATTGAATTGACGAAAAATGCCAGACGCATGCGTCCCTCCCTTATAAAGTTGCCATTTCAGCTATTGATAGACCTGATCTAATCTTTTCCAGCCGCTCATTTGCCTTGGCAGGCAGAAGAAACGCCGGACGTATGCTTGGTGGGTGAAGAAGGCCGCGAAGCGCAAGTTCCTGCATGATGGGAAAATGCGCAGCAGAAATCTTGCCCATCCAGAATGGATCAAGCGCACCGCCCTTTTTCAAATGGGTCTGAATTTCACCAAGGCCTCGCAGGTAGATCGCATCCTTGGAAAGCCCCCCACCCCGATAAATCCGCAGTACCATATTGAACGCATTGGCCTCTTCGAAACCGTGTACCTGCGTCATCATTCTAAACGTATCGACGAAGCTCGCGCCATCAAGCATGGCAACGCAACCGACGACCCGTGCCGCGATGAGGCGCAACCTCTCTCTCGTCATGCCGCCAGCCAGATGTTCCGCCAGTACCGCCAATCCTTCCTGCACACCTTCGTAACCGGAAAGACCAGTGCGAAAGAGCCGAAGACCCTGCGCGGAGCCATTGAAATATGTCAGCAGATGAACGCCGATTTCATGATGCAGAAGCGCGTCCAGCCTTCGCCGCTCCATAACCGTGTGCCGGGATACCAGAAGCTTCTCGCCCGTCACCATCAATCCGGGAGGAAGGTCGTCTCGAATTTCGACCCGCGCCTTGAAGTCTGGATTTTCGTTGCGGTAGGCCTCCACCATCTCTTGCGCCTTCTTGGTCACATCGTAGCAGTCCACCATCGCAATGTCAGCGTCCGCGTCGGGACGAGGGCAGCGAGCCAGAACATCCTCTGCAAGCGCCAGCAACGGTTGCTCCACGGAACCATATAATGCGCGGCTGAAGTCCGTGAATTGAGGCCGATGCAGGTGCGCCAGCATCGTCAATTGAAGATCGATCTCCTGCTGTTTTTCCCGATAGAGATGGTAGAGAACCGGGTCTTCGAGATGATCGAACGCAACAGAGTAGAGCTTGCGCTTCTGCTCTTCGACATCGACCCCAAGAGGTCTGTAAAGAAAATGCGGCGCATATTGAAAATCGCCATCGCGGAAATCGGCAAAGGCTTTCCGCGCATTGATCGGCGTCACCGACAACAGAAAGTCGAATGAGGCTGCAATCTCATCTATCGAACGATCCGCACGACGCACGGCATCCACGAATGCCTTGCGTCCGAGGGCGCGGTGAGACGTAATCTTCAACGCGTCGGACTGACGTGAGAAAGCGGCAAAAGCGCGCAATCCGGCGTCGAACAAATCGGCGATCATCGTTTCGCGCAGACCCGGATAATCCGCTCCCGATTCCGGCTGACGATAAATGGGCGCAAAACGCACGCTGATGCACGGGAAGTCGAGCCCCGCTGCTTTCAATTTCGCAACAGGATCCTCGGCTTCATCAGGACGGGTGATGCGCGGCGTGCGGAACCTTATATCCGCATCGCAAATTGCCTTGATAAAAACGCGCTTCGCATCCTGCGTTTCTGGTTCGGGTGTTGCCGACACAGCGACTTCGTAATGTGGCAGAAACGGAGAGTCGTCCGCCAGCAGAATATCGTGTTCAAGCTCACCCACATCCAGCACGATAAAAGTGCCGAAACGTTTGTTCATCTCTGCACCGACAGCCCTCAGAAACGGCGCCGCTTCAGAAATGTTGGAGGCAATCAGGTAGGAGGCGTGGGCCGATGCCATATCTCTGGCCGCCAGTTTCTTCGAGCCGCTGGTCAAATGCAGGCACAGGAACGGCAGCGGCCGATCAACATGAAGACGTCCGTCCACTCCGATGTCCTGACGAATGGCTTTACCTGCGGCCAGACAATCTTTGATGTCTTCCAAAACGTCGGCTGCCTGTGGAGCCTGTCTGGCACCGGGTACCGTCATCTCCGAGCCCTCAGTAATTCCTCCAGAACCGGTTCTAGGGTCGTGATCGCGTCCCGGATATCTTCAATTACCTTTTTATTCGGCTGCCCGGTCCACTCATCCATGAATATCTTCTTGAACTCGATCGCTATGGCGCAGCCGTTTTCTGGAAAATGCTCATGAATGAAACGGGTCTGCTCGCCTTTGCCCTGGAACGCTACGTTCTCGCGAACATCAAGATACCGACCGCCGATAAGTGCGTGACTGAAGTGATTGATAACCGCATCAACGACATCCGACCAACGGCCTCTGTCCATTGAAGACGTGCCGATATTGATGTCTGGAGCGCTCTGCTGGTCTGTCGGCGCGGCATCTGCACCGCTGCGTCTGTGGTTGTAGCTGTGCACGTCCAGGACGACGAATTCGCCGTGACGTTGCTCGATCGAGCCCAGCATCTGCAGCAACATGGCGTAATAGTCGTCATGAAAACTCAATGAACGCTGAAGGACAGCCTCAGATGGCAATTCGTTCCAGACTTTCAGCCCCCACGCCTGCGCAGGTGAAAGATAAATGGCCTGATCCCTAGCCCGATTAAGATCGATTTCAAACCGAGAGTGATGCACCACGACCTGATTGACGAGACCCGAAATCATCTCAGCCGTAAAAGGGTCCTCTTCACGCAGTCTCTCATCATCTGAAAGAGCCATGAGCGGAAGCACATCATCGCGTGTGGCATGCCCATCATGAATGGCCGTTCCGACGATAGCAGAAAGCCCATGTCGGACAGACCAGAGCCGCCGGTTCATTTCATTATCAGTCGTCGCCACGCCTATCTCACCCGTTATTCGTGAAATGCAAACAGCAGAACGACAAATTTTGTTCCGAGTTGAATATCGCCGATGGAGCACCACCAAAGCGCTAAGATGGATGCGGCATCGGCAAACAATCGAAAACTTTCACCAGCACCAACATATCAGACATTTAACCCTTGCATGCCAAAGGATTGCTGGTTATGAGAACGCCCGCACGAACCTCAAAGCTTCGTGCCCGCGGAGAGGTGGCAGAGTGGTCGAATGCACCGCACTCGAAATGCGGCATACCTGCAAGGGTATCGTGGGTTCGAATCCCACCCTCTCCGCCATTTAACTTTATAACATATTGAAATTTACCGATTTTTTCGGCATATTCGTCGTCGACCCCTCAATTTACCCCACATTGCGAGCCTTGTTTTTTCAGCTTACAGTGCATTGGGTTAGAAATGACACGGTGGACGCTTAGCGTGGGGGCCTAAATCGCCTATGATAGGTTCTCTTTACCCGCTTCAGTAACCTTTCAACAAGATGAACGAACTCCAAAAAAACGCTGATTTTTCGGCATTTTTACATCGCGCGCACAAGGGCGCGCAACCGTTTGCAGTGACATACAGCTTTGATCGCCCGGGTGAAACGCGATTAATGGAATGGACCGAGCTTGATCTTGAAAAGGTAGTTTGGACGATACCGGCGGCGAAGGCGAAGATGCGCCTAAATTATCAGATTCGGTGTCGCGTTTGGCGGTAAGCGTTGCAAAAGAAATTAAACCTCTATTTGGCAAAAGCCGTTGTTTTCTCGCGCCAATGATGTCTGGCAAAAAGATTTTGTCGGAAAACTCGACAGATCTGGTGCGCCAACGGTTATAATCTAAGACCAGAACACAGCGCATGGGTGTCGCTCATCAGCGAGCAGCATTTTATATGAGGCTGGCAATTCAAGCCTAACGGCATCGAGACGCAGCTAACCCTCTCAGATGCTTCAACGATTCGGCGAGTGTATGATCACGCGAGTTACTGGGACGGAAGAGTGGCTATGATGCAGTGGTGGACGGATTTGCTGGATACTGAACACCACACGTCACTACGAGACGCAGACGCTAAGGCGGATTGAAACTTCCTCACCTCAAAGTAGTGTTTGAGTGCCGCACCTACTTGATTGGAAACTCCAAGAATGATGCAGTATGTAAAATGATTCTGGAGGAATAAATGTACCATTATGAGGCGCTTGGCGATGACCGTTTTCAAGAATTCTGTCAAGCTCTGATCTCAGCGAGTTTTCCGAACGCTCAATGTTTACCTGTAGGTCAGCCCGATGGAGGTAGAGACGCTTTCCTGCTGCATCATTTGACAGTTCGAAAATCAGTAGAGGGATCTAGTGATACAATCGTTTTTCAGGTCAAGTATGCCAAAAATCCCAGCGATCGTGATGAACGAGAGATGGTTGAATCCGTAATAAAGACGGAAGGGCCAAAAATCGATGTTCTAAAAAAGCGGGGGATGACCAAATATTACCTGCTAACGAATGTCAGGGGGACTGCCCATCTAGATGTTGGCTCAATCGATCGAGTAAATAAAGCTCTTTCAGAAGCGTTTGGAATAGAAGCCTATTGTTGGTGGCGAGATGATCTAGATAGACGCCTTGATGCTCAGGCGGGGATCAAGTGGAGTTACCCAGAAACATTGAAGGCGACAGACCTGCTTGAAAAGCTAGTCGCGGGGCAATTGGGAGAGGACGAAGAGCGCCGACGTGGCGCGCTTCGTGCCTACATGACTAGCCAGTACGAAGAAGATCAAGAACTTAAGTTCAAACAAACTGATCTTCGTAGCACCATGACAGAGCTATTTGTCGACCTACCGATGCGGTTTTCTCCGCAAAGTACAGGAAGCACAAAGTACATAACAGTGCATCGGCGACTAGTAGCGCGGGATGCTCGTGGCTGGGCTCTGAGAGAGGGTTTTGAGTACGAAGAGGAAAGTTACCGTGCCGCCCAATATTTTGTTGAGGCCAAGGATTCACTTCGTCTTTCTCGGGTGGTGCTCGAGGGTGCTCCTGGGCAGGGTAAGTCAACTGTAACGCAGTTTATCTGCCAGATACTTCGAATGCAGCTTTTAGATAAAAAGGCTCATCAGGCAGCATTGCCGCTCCATTTTCAGCGAGCACACGCTAAAGTTCCATTTCGTGTCGATCTTCGCGACCTTGCAAAGTGGCTCTCGGGAATAGATCCCTTTGTCTCTAAGCCGCAGGCTTTGCCCGAGCTTGAACCTCGGTCGCTAGAAGGCTTTTTGGCTGGCCATGTTAGATTTCTTTCCGGTGGACATACTTTTAATGTGTCTGATCTTACCGCTGTAGTTAAGGCGAGCCACATCCTTTTAGCATTAGACGGCTTTGACGAGGTTGCGGATATTGCGGCAAGACAAAAGCTAGTCGATGAAATCACCAAGGGAACTAACCGGCTGATCAATGCAGGGGGCTTTTCACTCCAGACAATCGTGACGAGCAGGCCTGCAGCGTTTGCAAAGTCGGTTAGGTTTCCCCCTGAACAGTGGGCCTATTATGAACTTCTTCCATTGGAGGGAGGGCAGATTGAAGAGTACACCACCAAATGGATGAAGGCCAAGGGGCTTAAGGACGCGCAGCAAAGTCAACTCAAAGTAATTTTAGATGCAAAATTGAAAGAAGCACACACCCAGTTCCTTGCAAAAAACCCAATGCAGTTAACAATACTGCTGTCACTTGTTAATAGCCGTGGAGCCTCACTCCCCGACAAAAGGACAGCTATGTATGATGCTTACATGGACATGTTTTTCAGTCGAGAATCAGAGAAGAGTGAAATAGTTCGCGATAATAGGGATCTTCTTATAGATATTCACCGCTATCTAGCTTGGAAATTGCAGGCGGGGGCAGAGGCTGGCGATAATGGCAGTATTGAGCAAGGAACCCTGAAGGCGGCACTGTTTTCATATCTTGATCGGGAAGGTGAAGACACTGCCATTGTAAACTCTCTTTTCGACGGAATGATCGAGCGTGTGGGTGCATTGGTCTCGCGAGTGCAGGGCACATATGAATTCGAGGTGCAGCCCCTTCGAGAGTACTTTGCAGCCCGCCATCTATATGAAACCGCGCCTTATCCCTCTGATGACCAGCACATAAGCGGCGACAAGTTTGATCGCTTTCGAGCGCTTGTATGCAATCCATACTGGCTTAACGTAGCTCGCTTCTATGGTGGTTGTTTTAACAAAGGCGAGATTTTGACTCTTGTGAACGAGTTGATTGAGCTAAGTCGCGAGGAGCCATTTAGGAAAACCAGCTTACCACGAAGCGTGTCATTGATGCTGCTGGGTGACTGGGTGTTCAACCAATACCAGCCTGCAGTGAAGCAGGTTGTCTCATTTATAGGGGAATACCCGCACTTCAGGACGTTGCTAGCAAATGCGGAAGCATCTGGCTTAGGTCTCTGGGCCAATCTTCCCGAACGTAGCGGTCGTATGGACTTTCTAAATCATTTGTGGGAGCGTTTGAAGACGACCCAATTAGTTGATGAACAGCGGGCAATATCCAACGCCATTGTGCAAAACGCTACTTTCGACGAAAGAGCTGCGAAGTGGGAAGAGCTTTCGAATATTGTAGAGCGATCGACTTGGGCACGACTTGGCGGCCTTTTAGGGTTGGTCAGCTCTAACAATTACATCAAAAATAAGATTTTTGAAGGAGAAAAGCTGAACGAAGAGCTTGTCGAGGCGCTCGTGACTCTGCGTCATTTTCAACCTCTTCATGATGCTGGCCTCACAGGGCAGGCAAAGGCAGTCATACTGTGTTCCGCGTTTGCTAGTCCGCATAGAGGTCGTAATCAACTAAGTACCCCTCTCGACACTGTGGCAACCATAACATCCTTCTTCCAATATCAGCTTGCATTCGTGCAGGAGGGAGATGTGCCACTAGATGTCGTAGTGCATCGCAGAACGGCTTGGGAGCTTTCTGAGGAATTCAGGCAGGCGCAACCACAGCTTTCAGTAGATGGACTGAATGATGACGAAATCAAAGCGGTGGAAGCCTATAAAAAGTTTATTTCCGAGCCGGTAAGTACGCTTGCTTCCTCGCAGGCCCCCTGGAGCGAATTGGTCGTTGCTTTACGAGGAGCTTGGCGAGACTGCCCAGCGATTGATCGTATCGCTCTGATTGCGGCGGGCATTCGATCCAAAAGTGAACTGGGTGAAGATATACCTTTGGCACAGGCTCAAAATCTCGTGGCCTCAGTACGATTCATGCGACTTAAGTCTGGAGCGCCTAAATGGTGGAGGTCCCAGTTAGATTCCAAACTTAGCTCGTCAAACATGAGGCGAACGCTGTTAGTGCTTCTTGTGTGGGGCACCAGCCGAACGCTATTTCAGTTAGTCGACCAGTTGGAGCATGCACTTGATCAGCTTTCTGACAAGGATTGGCGTTTACTATACCGGGATTTCCGAACCGTTCATGGCACTGAACCCTCTGGCGGTGACTATATTTCCGCGACAGAAATGCTGCTCTTGGAGCGCCGTAGCTCGAGGTTGCTAACGTTCATTGGATTGAGAGCGTCTGCGCAGGTAAGGTCTAAGCTCGCGACAACTATTTCAGATGCCGACCTTCCGCAGAACTCGCCGGAAGCGCAGTTTGCTTTGCAGTCCATTTTGGGAGAAAACTACGAGATATCAAAGAAGGGAAAAACACTTGAGCGTGTCTCAAAGCTGTATTTGCGTGGAGCGGCGGCGCTTTCGAGTGAGCGTCCAGCGGGGATGGATGAGGCGGTTGCTGAGCGCATCATAGGTGAAGCTGAAACATTTCCATTGCTTTTGGTGGCAACTGCTGACCGTGTCCTTTCATCGGCGGCGGGCACAAAAATACCGAAGCTACAAGAGATCGCGCAAGTTCAGCACTGGTTTGCTAACGGCAATCAGCCCCTTCTAGACTGACGAATCACCGGCTTTGTTGCTCGCTGCTGAGATTAAGCGATAAACGTGCATCCGGGAACAATTCATAGCGCGGGCGATATCAGCCGCTCGCGCTCCCCTCTCGTACATGTTGACTACTTTTTCCTTGTCGATGCGCGCTTTGCCGCCCTTATAAGCTCGATTTGCTTTTGCACGCTCGATGCCCTCCCGCTGGCGCTCCTTGATGAATCGTCGCTCCATCTGCGCGACCATGCCCAATACGGTGATAATAACATGCCCCATCTCGCCGCGCGTCGATACGTGAGGGTCGAGGATGGTAACGAACGCACAACGCTGCTGGCATTCGTGAACGATGTTAAGGACGTCGCGGGTATCTCGGCCCAACCGGTCAAGTCGGGTGACCACTAACTCGTCGCCTTGGCGCAAAAACTCGATAATGGTCGCCAACTCAGTGCGACCTTCTCGACTGCCGCCGGAAACCTTTTCCGAACGGATAATCTCGCAACCTTCGCTTCGCAGGCGATCGTGCTGAATCTTCAAGTCTTGGTCGATAGTACTGACGCGTGCGTAACCAATGCGAGCCATGTGTAACCTCAAGCTTTAGGCCCTAGGCTACCTTGTCACAAATAGCCCCTGTCAACCTAGATGTTACATAGATGGCCGTAACTCGCGGCTCGTCACTTCAGGGTATACCCTGATGCTACGCACGCATTGACAACTCAAAACACTGTCGCGGTAGTGAAAATCACCCTCGCTAGTCGAAAGTA
This sequence comes from Hyphomicrobiales bacterium, assembly GCA_900472925.1. Lineage (GTDB taxonomy): Bacteria > Pseudomonadota > Alphaproteobacteria > Rhizobiales > Rhizobiaceae > Agrobacterium. The sequence goes on along the minus strand of UCJU01000004.1, from coordinate 46,215 downwards.
ATCCACGGCAAACCTTGAACAAGTTTACCTCCGTGCGCGCAGCCATCACCAAACCGAGCGATTTTTTTTCCCGCTATGGAGGCGACTGATGAACCAGTCGTAATTTTATCCGAGGTTGTTGGCACACCCGTGCAGAGCAGGCTATCTCCCACGGTCGCTATGGGCACTCCTTCGACCGTGACGAACTTTTGTTGCGTAGATATGATAGGTCCACCAATATGTGGTTTTGGGCCAGGTTCGACCATTGGGCAGATGTGCATATGGCCTTTGAGGGCAACAGGTTGTCCCATGCGATTACCTTCAATTAAAAATCGTAAAATTTTCTACAGGGAGATATTTCAGCCTAAAGACTGGAAACACCTTGGCTTATTGTAATCTAAACTGCCGTTTCAAACCGAATTCAACTCCCAACGTTTTAGAGGCTATGCTTGAAATTTTTTGACAAGCAAATACACGTCTTTTTCTTGCAACGTATTGGATAATCCAGGTACTTCTTCTACAAACCCCAGCGAACGGTAAAACCCAATGTAATCGTTATTGTATTCAGAATATAATAAGCCCATTGTTTCTCTAAAACGCGCCTGCTGCGACTGAACCAAGGCTTTACCTACTCCGTTATTTCTCTGGCTTTGATCAACATATATTGCGTTTATGAGCCGCAAATGCCCGGAGAATCTAGGTAGGCCGGGCGCTAGGCTGTAAAAGCCGAGGGAGGCCTGATACATTAACGGCTGGCGGATCAATTCGAAATCCATGGTTTGGATAAATCCGACTCTTCGGAAATCTATCGTTGCAACCGCAAACTGCCAGAGCTGGTATATCGGATTAGATTGCGACTTTATTATAGAGTAAAGCAACTCTGGAGATAACGCAGAAGCTCCCTCTGCTGAGGAGGCAAGAGGCTTGATTGTCGAAAAACCTCTGGCAATGAAGTCGATATCCGCATCATCTGCTATGTTGACATGAACTTGGGATCTGATCACCACTTTGCTCTCCAAAAAAATTTGCAAAAGGGCTGCTAGATAAATCGGTCAAAGCCGAAAGTCTTTAGGTCGGTTCATTGGGCTTAGTGATGGGTCTCTGGATTTTAGAGACTATAAATTCAAACTGATCCACTCATGCACTTTCGGCTTTTGTGTTTTTGTTCGCTCTAACAAAGCCTGCTTCTGCTCGGCATTTGCGGTATAACCGAAGTCTCTCAGAAGTTTTAAAGCTAATATCGCTGTGTCCTGATTGTCAGACTTCCCTAATACGACACAGTTTACGGCTTGGGTGGGAATATCAAGTCTTGAGCCGCCGTAGCGACTAATCTCCGCATAAGAATCAACCGAAGCACCGTTCTCAAGAAGAATACGAGCTTTGTCCAATTGGCCAAACTTTATCATCGTTGATAGCGGCGTTATGCCCTCATCGTCGGCAAGGTCTAACGCTTTGTGGTTTTTGAATTTTTCCACGAGCCAGCGATATGCATCGTCTTCAAACTCAGGTGTCTTTTCCATCAATAAGGTGCTTCCATTAACTGATCGCTGAAGCAGGTTTACACCATTCAAATCCAGAAATTTAAGAGCCGCTATATTCGAGACGCAGCTGAATAACACGGGGGTTTCATCCTCTAGTATTTCATTGCGAAAAATATTTAGGCAGAACTCGTCGTTCGAGTGGTTACCCGACAAGAACATTTCTTCCCAATTCTGCAAGATGTGTAGGTCTTTCGGGGTCAGGGTCATTTGCATCTCATCTAAGTGGTATAAAATTCTGTCCGGGAGGAATTTCTATTGTTTGGTTTGCCATTTCATCGGCGTGGTCTCGTGCTACTTTATCGGTTTTGGAAACCTTGTCGTAGCATTTGTTCTTTTGGTACGTTTCGCCTGCGTTCTTAAGTCCTCGTTGGAGGTCTCGTATTTCTTTGTAGTGGCCGCCCGGAGAGGTTAACTTTCCTCCGGCCATCGGGAAACCGCCCCTTGCATCAGCGATAGGGTCATATTTCCTCAACTCTTTTTTCAGAAGCTCGAGGTTTTTCCTCATTTTTGCTATAGCGTCTAAGCATTCAGGCGGGGGATCGCAGTTTCCGGTCTGGCAAGTTGCAGTATTACTTTGCGTCTGAGCTGTGGCTTCAGAGTCAGCATTGGGTGTATCGCCACTTAAGCCCACCGCCAGAAGAATGCCACCACCAATCCATGTCGCAGCATTGACTAGGGCTGGCCCCCAAATAGGTGAAGTTTCTGCAATACCGTAACCTATTGCTATTGCGGGAGGCATTAACGTTTCTCCTCTGCATATTTAATACTAGCTTGAAGGAGAATTTGGACCCGACGGTCGGGCGAAACGGTTGGATCTTTAGCGGTCATAACCTTGTAGACATCGGGATTCTGGGTCAACTTTCCTGAGGTTACGACCTGCATGTAACTCCAGCGAGCCAGTGCTGCTTCACTTTTCACCCCATATTCCCTACCGTCTTTGATGTATTGTTGTGTTGCTTTTGAGAGCTCAAAATTATCCATTTTAGCTGTTTGGTACGGAGCAACTTTTCGTAAATAATTCGAGATTCGAGTTACAGTCGCTTCACCCATCAAATCATTTGTTTTGCCAATCTCGGTGGTCGTTATTTTGAGTGGACCTTTGGGCGCGGGGGGAAAACTACCAGGATTGCTGAGACGTTTGATTCCACCGTATTTGGTGGCGTTCATTGTAATCGCCTTGGCCGGTCCGAGCACACGAGAAAATTGAGCCTCTGTAAAAGAGGGGAGCAATGCTCCCATCACGTTAGGATCCCAATGGCGAAAAAGTACACGCTCGTAAATCACACGAGTTAACGGCGTGGCCAAATTTTGTTCAATACGGTCGTCCGGGACCAAAATCCGATTTATGCTTCTCAAATGCTTATAGAGCGCGGTTTCGCCAGAAGGGCACGACCAAAATACTGCACATGGCTTTTCCAGTGTCAGATCCATAATATGCGCATTGACGCGCCTATCACTCAGCGCAACCAACCAAGGCCCATCTCGTCGCCACTGGTTATCGCCTCCTGACAGAAACAAGGAGCGCGACGAAATATTAACTTTCAGGAGTTCGTCCTGTAGGTCGTCAAAATGCGCTCCATCAAGTACAGCGTATGTATTCCCATCAGCGATCATATCGCTCACTTCTTTTCGGAAGCGGTTCAAAACCGGGTCTTTCACGGCAGTATTCGACACATTTGGAGCCATGTTCACATTCTTACAAAAGGGGTTGATGACTCAGCCATTTTTCGCGCACACGACGTTCCTTCGCCGGGGCCGCCTTTTTTGAAATTAATTTGGTTGCCCTCGATATCGATCTTCAGTGCGAACAGCTTGATGCCGCTTTTCGTAAGGGAGATGTAGCCACCCGGCGTCGAAAGCCTGATTTCGTCATCTGCGAATATCTCCCAGACCTTCGCTTCACCGTGATATTTTTCCTCCGACACGAGATTGTAGAGCTTGCCGACATTGACGGTGATCTTTTCCCCAACGCGAGTGTACTGGCCCTTTCCGACCTCGACGTATTGCTCGCTACCAATTGTCAGGTTCTGTTGCTTTCCAACCTGCCGCACTTCCGTTTGGCCGATGTTGGTTACTTTGCTGACGCCGATCTGTTCGGCCTTTGCAACACCCACTGACGTGGACTGAAACGCACCGATGATGGTGTTCATGATGCCGGGGAGTGGGAAGAGGCCTGATGCATCTGATCCAACACCCGTACCGGAATCGGCGAGGGCTGTGCCTGCATCGGAACGCGGGCTGGGGCCTGAGACCACACCCTCGCGAGACGACATGCCACCAGCGCCGAGGAAACCAAGGGCGGAAGAGGCGAGTGTCGTGGCGAACGCTGCAATGCCCGGTCCACCACCGCCAGCGAATTGCGCCGCCTGACTGAGAAGACCTGCCGTCTGGCCAGAAAGTGCTTGGACGCCCGCCATCGCCATCATCGCCATGGGTCCAGTGCCACCAACGACGGTGTTCACCGATCCACCGATCTCGTGCTTCTGGTTGCCCGAGACCTCTACAGCGCGGTTGCCACCGACAGAGGCCACCTCGTGGCGGTCTATGCGCTTTGTACGGTCGTTCAGCACACGGGTGGTCTGGTCTTTCTGGGCGTGGAAGAACTGGTTTTCCTTGCCTGCTTCGTCCTCGAAGGTGATTTCGTTGAAGCCATCGCCCTTGTGCGTATTGGAGCGCAACACCATGCGGGTCTTGTTGGCCGGCAGATCGTAGGGCACCGAATTTTTCGGGTTGTTGACGACACCTGTCACCAAGGGACGGTCTGGATCGCCGTCCACAAAGGCAACCATCACCTCCATGCCGATACGCGGAATGACTTGTGCACCCCATGTCCCACCACCCCATGCCTGACTGACCCGCACCCAGCAGGTATCCGTCCCGTCCTTCTTGGCCTTGCGGTCCCACGGGAACCACAGCTTGATGCGGCCATATTGATCCGGGTGGATTTCTTCGCCTTCGGGACCCGCGACGATGGCGACCTGCGTGCCTTCGATCTTCGGGCGCTTGGTCGTGCGGTGCGGCGTGAGGGGCACGCGGGCAGGAATGGCCTCGAAGGCGTTGCGGTATTCCGGCTCGTTGCTGTTGGTCTCGTAGGAACGGTCCACGATGGTGTGGCTCGCCTTGATGATCACATGCTCTTCATATTCATGTTCGGGATGTGCGACTTCGTATGGGGTGAAGCGGCGACCAGCTTCGAGAATGCGAGACGTCGATCCGCCGAAGACACGGTCATGATCGGCCTCGATGGACTGCGCCCGCAGTTTTTGCGCTCGTTCGGCCTCTTCCACGGTCTTGATGCGGGCCGGGTATTCGTAAAGCTCGCGCTTTGTCGCATCAGGCATCTGCACCAGTGATGGCGTCATATTGCTTGGAACCATGCCCGGCGTCTCGAAATTCCAGTCTGCCCCGGCGCGCTGGCCGGGCACATAGGAAAAGCGTCGGGCCCAGTCATTGATGTGGTTGCGGTCTGATGAGCCTTGTGCCAGTCTCACTTTGCCTTCGCCCTGAGCAGACGGTGATGGTCCAAGCCATCCATTGGCGGTATCGGCCACGTGCAGCTTGTGAGAGCCGTCTTCGTGGCTGAACCAGTAAAACAGCCCATCTTCCTCTAAGCGTCTGAGAAGATAGGATAAATCAGTCTCGTTATATTGGACACTGTAGCTCTGTGCAGGCGGAGTTTTGATCACGCCCGACGTATCCGGGGCTGGGATGCCGTGTTCGGAAAACAGCGTTTCAACGACATCCACCGAGGTCTTGTCCATCCAGATGCGACAATCGGAACGGCGCGACAGTAGCCACATCTGCGGGCGGATGGTCATGGCATAGGAGCGCAAGCCACGGGTGATCGGTGGCCCCTCATGAAGGTCGGTCACAAGTCCGTTGAACGGGCGGCGCACGCCACCACCATCTTCGCCCTGTTGCACTTCGACGGAGACATCGATCAGACGCCCGATCAGTTCTTCCGGCTTGACCGATTCCTTTTTGGCGCGGACATTCAGTTGTATCTCGAAGAGTTGGGAGACTCCTTCATTGATGACCATCCGCTCTGGCAGCAACTGGTCCTCGCCGAGCGGCGACTTGACCTTTAGAACACGGCTGGCCTGGATGAAATCGGCGGACGATGGCTGGTCGGTCATGGGGAACCCCGGTGATCGGATTGGATAAAATATCAATCAGCTGTCAAAATCTGGGCCGAATGCAATCAATCATTGTGGCAAAAGCAAGGAGTGGCGGCCATATTTACAACCGTGACACCATAATGTTCGCGTGGCATCCCAAACTCGCCGTAATCTGCCGCCTAATCTGAGGGAAACACGGGTGAGGTCACATTCATGGCGTTAGTGAATACGGACAATGGGGTACCGAAGAAACGTAGGAAGGCTCACAGCCCCGGGACAAAACACGATGCCGAAGGGTATGGACTCTCGCGCGAGGAGGCCAACGAACGTCGCGGCGCGGGTTGGTGGGTGAACCTGAGACGGCGCGGTCACAAGATTGTGCGGCTCTTCAAGGACAGTATCTATGGGTCGAATGACGCTGCCTACAAGGCGGCCCGTGCCTATCGCGATGCGATCATCGAAGCCATACCTCCCGCCACCAATCACGAACAGGCCGTTCTCCTGCGCAAGAACAACCAGAGCGGCATTTCTGGCGTGCGCCGGATCGAGAGCCGCGAGGGCGACGCGTGGCAGGCGACACTGATGACAAATGACGGTCAGAAGCGCGAGAACTTTACCGTGTCGAAGTTCGGTGAGCTTGTAGCCAAATCCATGGCCATTGCCCAACGCCGCAAATGGCTGGCCGCTCTGCCCGTAACGCATCTGGCTTATGCCCAACACGCAGCCGAAGTGGCGCAGGAGCGTTTTGCCGACGATCTCATCCCCGTCAGCGGCGTGATGCCCGAAACCCATCTCAAGGATGACGAGATCGAAGCTCGCATCCAGTCTATCAACGATGAGTTCGATAAGGTCCGTCCGAAGCGGCTACGGGTCCGGGTCAAATATTATCACGGCAGTAGACTATCGGTGTTCGTTTCCGATGCGGGCAAGCCAGCCAAACGCAAGCTTGTGCAGATCAACACGCGAAAGCTGGATAAGGCCGAAATGCTAGCCGCGGCAAGGTCGGTGGTCGAGGCGACGATTACTGAGTTCTACCATGCTGGCGTAGCACGGTGGTTCATGGACGCGCATGGCGACAATCTGCTGACCGATAAGCATTTCCATGTCAGGCAGGGGTTCAACGTGCTGGTGTTCCTTCCAACCGATTTCGTCCGCACTGATCAAAGTCATTGCGCACTAGAGGAGGCTATCTACTGATCCATCGTACGCGAGCAGCCGGAAAATTGCCAAAAGGCCTGTAGCGCTCCGTTCAGATCAGCGTTTATGACCGTTCCTTTATCGTCCGTAATTGTCAGCTTTTTGCCGCTCTCCATGCTGTCGATAAAATCGTTGTCAAGCCCTGAGAAGCTGTGCCATCCGAAGTAGTCGTTCACGACGCCTTCCAAAGTGATCGGCGTGTTGCTGTCTACTTTCCATAGCGTCTTGACGCTGCCAGAAAAGCCGTTTTCGACGAAACCTTCGAGGTCGTGGCCGCGAGCTTTCATGAAGCCGATTGTGATATCACCCTGCTTCTTCTCTGCATAACAGGTATCGCCCCAGTCCTCCTCGCGTTTGCTGAATTCCCATTCTGACGGTTGGTGGGACGCAGTGTCTCTTTTGTCCGATGCCACAAACGGAGAAGTGGGTGAGTTGTTTAGCGCCTCGGGAAATATGCTGGGGCCGAGCTTTCGCAATGTCGAACTACAGTCTTCGAAGGCTGCCTTGAAAAGATACTTCTCGCTGCTGTTCAAAACGCCTGCGACCCAATTTGCTTCACTACCCTTAAAGCCCACCGCGATCTGCAAACTACCTCGGTAGTCGTAGATCATTTCTACGGTTTTCTTCACAAACGGAGAGAATGAAACGCCATTGGTGGCTGGATCTAAATGTAATTCTGTTTGTGATGCCGCCACGGCGGAATATTCGAGGACTCCTCCGTTATAAATACCAAATCTTACTTTCGTGGTCTCACCAATGGGAAGCTTCCAACCGGTTTTTTCTAAAGCGATTTCCGGCACCACCTCATCGAGCGATACAAGTTTGAAATTTATTGCGATTGCCTTGTCAGCCCAATGAGTCGTTTTCATTCCACAATAGGGTGGGTTGGTCGCTGTGGCGTTGTCAGCATACAGCCTAATACTCCAGCTGTTGCCGTTATAAAATGTCGTCTCGCTTGCTCGCGCTGGTGGAGGAGCCGCCAATACGAATGGCATCGCTGCAATTACGGGTAAAATCGAGAGTATTCGCATTTATTGAGCGACCTTCTTGCCCCTGGCAGAGCGCCACGTGAAAAAGCCCATGATCGCCAGCCCCATGGCGATGTAGCCCCAGATAGTGATGTCGCCGAAGTTGCCTTGGGTTGAAGCCATGAACGCGAGCAGCCCTGCAACGAAAAACATGATGGCCCCCACCAACGGCAGTGCGAACGAAAACGCGCCAGCAATGGCAAACACGAGGCCAACAAGCATTCCAATCGATGCTGCTGCCCCGGTAGCGCTGTCGTTCATCAATCCGCTGCCTGCGGTCACCGCACATGATTGCATCAGCACCAAAATGCCAAGAAGCAGGCCAATAATTCCAACTGCGATTTTCATTGTACCCTCTGAGTGAAGTTTGCGAGTCATTGCTCGTTATCGGTTTAATATGGGACTAACAGTCCGTCGATTGTCAAGCCGTGTATATGGCTTTCTGCGATCATGGATGTGCGCAGAACAATCGGTTGGAACTTGCGACGCTTGCGCGTCGAGCAATCCCTATCGCAAGAGCGTCTTGCGCTAGAGGCAGGTATTGACCGGTCGTATATCGGGCGTGTTGAACGAGGCATGGAAAACGTGACCGTCTCCACGCTCGAAGCCGTGTCCAATGTGCTGAAGGTACATGTGTCGGAACTCTTCGCCGCCGTTGAGCCGGATGCAAAGCCACCAAGCGCATTAAAAGCTGGGCGAAAGGCTCAAGGGTAGCAAGCTGATCTAGCGCCAATGGAGTTAAGGGTTCCATCGCTCAATATTCCTCTGCCCGCATAATGGTGAGCACGCGGCAGGTCACGGCATCATCTGCTGGATCAGGCGAACCGTTTTGCAGGTCGCGGTCGTAGTAATCAATTTTCCAAAAGAACACGCTCTCGTTGACAGTGACCGCGCCGAAATCATGTTCGCCGTAAGGATCGTTGCCGGGCGAAAAGTCATCAAACACCTGCACCGCCTTGAGGACAGTTCGACAGTCGTGTTCGGCAAGGCCGTTCATCCCGTCGGTGAGCATGATCCGCCCACCCACGAAACTGGTTCGAAAGGCGTCGTTCTGAGTGCGTATTGATGCGGCTTTCTGAGCCGCATCCTCATTGGTTGGTCTCATGAGTGCGTTGGCCATCACCAATCAGGTCTCGACGTAAGAGGGGTGAATGAGGGCGACCTGATCGATACGGCGTGTGAAGGGCGGGTTGTCGAGGTAATCGCGCCACTGAAGCCGCAGGGTACCTTCAGCTTTCACCTCTAGGACTTTAGCTTCATACCAGCCCTCAAGCGGGCCTTCCGTCGCCAGTACCACGCTGCCGACGACGATTTTGTCAAAACTGTCGGGCATGTTTTTTGGGCGCACCGGATGAGTGACGTTGGTGGGGGGCGTTTCAGGTGCGGCGCGCGGCTGCTCAAGTCGTTCGCGTTCTTCGTCAGAAAGATGGGCTGCGATTTCGTTATAGAGGTCCTGCTTGACGAACGGCACGAAGGCTTTGCCGCTGTCGAATAACTTGCCTTGCGGGAGTCGGGTCAAAAACGACCTGACGTCATCGCTCTCAACTTTCAAGGCAGCCATACCCATCAGTTCAGCAGCCTTCTCGGCTGGGCGTGTATCGGTGGCGGGGAAGTACGAGGCGTGGGGTTTTCGCTTATCGTCACGGCCCAGAATTATGATCGGGCATGGCAGGGTAATAGGTGAAGCAACATTGGTGGTTGCGATGTTCATGTTTTCAGCTCTCCAAATAAAGAAGAGGGGCCGCAGTGGGCCCCTCGTGCTGGCAAAAGTACCAACTAGTAATTTTATAACATAACAACTTAAGATTGTCAAAGCTGGGTGGCTGCACCAGCTGGGAGACCCAAATATTTCTGGAATGTTGTGCCGGTGGTCTATCCGGCGTGATCCTTAGAAAGTCAGATGTCTTAGCGCTCCCAATTTGGCTCTATATCGGCGCAAGACTAAGACTCTGAGAACACTGTCCCCGCCGAGATCACACAGCTACAACACTCACTTCACGATAGCTCTCAACTCATCAATTGACAGCATCGGCTCGCGACGGTGGATCATAGCATGACAGTTCGGGCAGACCGGCCTCAAGTCGGCGATAGGATCCACCTTGTACTTCTTCTTGATTTCTTTGAGCGGAAGCAGATGATGCACATGCATAAAATTCCTGCCCCGCTCACCGTAACGCACGCTGAAGTCCAAGTCGCAACCCTGACAGCGCGTTCCGTAGTAACTTAAACAAGCAGCGCGAGCGCCTTTGCTTCGTTCATACTTGTTCACTTTGACGGTGGTTACCGCTCCCTCCAGATAGGATCCGTGTGGGGGAACCTCATCTGGAAAAACCTGATCCGAGAAGCCGCCGGGTCCGGTCCAATATCTAATCACCGGGCTGCCCCAGTTTAGATGAGCCGGTGCGGTAACATAGTCTTCCAGTTTATCAAGCACCCCCCTGCTCGCGGCCCAATGAAGTGCGTGGGCCACGGCGGAGAAAGCCGAGTAGTGAGTTCCCGCGCCTTGCCCCCCTTCGCCATAACGAGCGACGAGTGACTTCCATAGATCAGGGAAAGCTGTGCGGAGGGCGTCGATGAAATGGCCTGTGTGGAAGGGCCTAGGGCCGACCGTGCTCATTGTAGTCGTGATTGCATCGTCGGTAAGCAAGCTCGGGACGCGTGAGGCAACTGTCTTTTGGGCCGCAGCGCGAGCATCTTTAACTTTTCGGAAGCGTTCAGCTGACTCCTCTCCGAACACATGAACTGAGTAGATGCCGTCATTGGTGTACGTGTGATTCTCGTTCTTTGAGATAGTGATCGCTGTTAGGCCATCTATCTTGCCTTCGGATTTGTCGCGGTGTCCATGCGCCTCAAATGCAATGATATCGTCAGAGTTCATAGAAAATCCTCTCCCAATCGTGCGGTCAACCAACTGACCTCTCCTGCTTCCAGCCGTTGCTTAGTCCGGCCGAGATACCGATAAATTTCCTGCAGACGCGGCCGTAAATAACCTACGGCGAAACGCCAATTACATTCACATTCGTAAGCAAACGACATGCGGGGACATCGCCACGCATGCACGCGCCTACTTCATATGGAGACGCAAATGCCGCCGCCCGCAAGGCCAAGGCATATGGGCAAACTGTACCTAATGGACACTAGCAGTACCCGACATCACACAAATACCCAAACAACAACCAACCCTGAACAACGAAAGAAACCAACATGGCAGAAGCACAGCTAATCGACGGCTATATCACAATGATGGATGAGCGGCGATTTGGGTCATGGGAACCCTACCTGCTGACTCTCATGTTCAATCCCCTGAGGGGTAACGAAAGGACTAAGCAAAATCAGATGCTGAGAGAATGCGAAAAGCTCTATGCCCGTTTGCTGACGAGAATTGAGAAAAGACCCCATAACAAGCTGACAGAGTCGTTGCCGTTTTGGCTGTCCTGTTTCGATTGGCCGGTGAACAAAAAAGAAAAGGCTGCACCGTCAGACATCTTGAAGAATGACGGTATGCACGTTCATGCCATTTTCATGGTCCCGCCAAATGCGAGAACGGGAGCCCGGTTGGGTGATATTGTGGCGCGTTCGCCAAAATCGTTTCTGGTAGGAGCGGGAATGCCGCTGGCGCGGCTGCATGTCGAGCCAATAGAAGAGACTGCAGCAAAGGCAACGCTTTATGCGCTGAAACAAATACCTCGAAAAAGACTGACCTCGGCAGATATTTTGGTTCTGCCGAAGTCACATAGCGAAGTGTCATCGAAGACTAAAGAGATGCTGCCTAGTCGTATCGCTGGTCAGATAGATTGATGCTGAAGGCCGTTATTTCACAGCCATCACCGACCGATTTGAAGCGGCCTTTCATCGTGAAATAACGGTCTCCATTGAATCCTATCAAATCCTGAGGTTGATGATCGAAACGCAGCTTCGCAGGCAGATGCCACACCTTTCCTCGCTTTCGCGCGCCAAAGATCACCATTTTCTTCTTTCCCGTAGTTCGACGTGGGGTCGCGTTTTCATCTGCGAGCTGGCGTAAGCTTTTTTGTTTGAGAGTTCGTTTGATCTCCTTTTGCGAGAGGCCTTGCTCCAGCAGTGGGCCAAGAGCTCGAAAGTAGAAGCTGGCCTTTTGTTTTGCGCCCAAAGTGTCATCGCTGACCCATCGCAAAACATGATAGAGAGCTTTTGGGCTGTCATCAGGCTTGGGGGGCTTCTTCCCCGTCCACCCGAATTTAATGAAATCAGCCCATCTAAGATGGCTCTCGATCAACTCACGCGCCACGCTACACAATTCGACTAGTTGAGTATGGAGATTAGATCTGTGTAGACCATCCATTACCGTGAGATTCTCTTTCACACTCTCCAGTTTTTCAATTAATTTCGGATAATGCGAAGGATACTCAAGTGATTGATCGAGTTCACTTTTTACAATTTCTGTTGAACTCATAGCCAAGGTCCTTTGAGCCAAAACGTGCGACGAATTTGATGCTCCGCTGGCATGTCGTCGTCGTCAAAGTCCTCGAGATCGCTACGGGCCACATACTCGTAATACCGCTCGTCGTCGGTAGCCGCGACGTCCGACACTCGTGCAGGAATTTTTGGGGTCTTTTTCGCAATTTTCTTAGAGGCCTTCGTGAAACGCTTAACCATTTGCATCACCCTCAGCTTCAAGGCGATCAATGAAAGCAGCGATTTCGGAAGCGCGCCAGGCACGCATACGCGGACCGATTTTGATGCCGGGCGAAATTGTACCAGCACGTACCATGGCCCAGAAACTAGATTTGCTTATAGGTAGAATTGCATCGGGCCCGGCAATTTGGTCGGCACGAAGGAGTTTATTGTTTTGGGATGATTGGTTATTCAATTTTCAGTCCTCTGTTGCTGAGGACACCTAAAATACTCACAGATTCAAAATGCGCTACAAGAGCTGAATCGCTTGAAAAACAGCTACGATCGCCTTTTTTTCTTTTCAGTCCTTAAAAAGCAAGCGGAAATAAGCCTCGTTTTCTAGGACTGATCAGGTCGAGAAAAATGATTTTTCATCGCTGATTTCACGTTTTCGATAGTGATATCGTGGATCACCACGCGGCTCACAACGTAAACCAGATTGAGGTCGTGATTGGTGAACGCCGTTTTACAGTTCTCGAACAAATTGTCAGGGAATACATCGTAAGAACGGCTGAGGTTGCGCCCAAATGTGTCTTCAATGTTTTCTGCTACCCTAACGACCAATATCGAAAAGGGTTGAGCTTTTCTCCCGCGCGTTTCGAGTTTATTTCCCCACCTGGCGCATATGAGCCGAGCTTGCATCAGTGTAACGCCCAAATCATCCGGGAGTTGACCAGTGTCTCGAACTTTCAGGTGAGCGTTGATCACATCACGCCGCGCTTCTGGTATTTGTCTATACAAATTTCTCATTTTTAAAAGCAATGAAGATGTATACGCCCAACTTTCCCTTGTTTCTTCCCCGTATAATTTCATATCGTCGTTTCCCGATAGAATGAAATTCAATAAAGAAAAGCGTAGAGAGTCTAGCAAACTTGCTTCGAATATCTCTGATTCGTTTATTTTTTGAATTTCTTCAGGAAAATGTTTTTGTTGTTTTCTGATGAATTCTAATGCATTAGACAGCATTGCTTGTGCAGTGCCATCAAAATTCCTCTCGTTTTCTTCTTCCCATTTGGAAACCGCTGTTTTGTAGATTGAATCATATTTGGATAATTTTTTCATTCGTTTTAATCTTCCACAAGAAGTGTAAAGTCTTTGATCTAGCGAGTTAGCTACGTCAATCCGTTATATTTTCCACTATACACCGCCCAATAAGCACTAATCATGAGGCATTACCTCTGGTTGTTGAAGAAGGTGCTTTTCCCATTCGATCATTAGCTCTCGTCGCTTTACGAATAGGTCGCCGCGTCGGTAAGCTGCCTCAACTTTATTTTCGATCGCGTGAGCAAGAGCCATTTCGACAACATCACGTGGCTGATTAGTGGTTTCTGCCGCCCAGTCCCTGAAAGAAGAACGAAAGCCATGGGCCGTTACGCCCAATTCCATGCTTCTCAGTATTTTGAGAAACACCATATTGGATAGGGGCTTACCTCGTTTTTGTCCCGGGAAAAGGTAACCACCGTCATATGAGAACTCATGCGCTTCTTCGATGATTTTGATCGCACGATCAACAAGCGGAATGCGATGCTCACGCTTGGTCTTCATCCTCTCGGCAGGAACAACCCACACTTTTTTCTTCAGGTCGAATTCACCCGGCCTCGCAAGAATGGTTTCGCTAGTCCGCGTCGCCGTCAAGATTAGCAGCTCGAATGCCAATTTTGATATCAGGTTGCTGTTAGATGCTCTTAACTTGACAAGAAAATCTGGGACCTCCCCGAACGGAAGCGCCTCATGATGCTTAACTTGCTTTGTCTGCTTTGGCAGCCCCCTCCCAACCCCCTCAACAGGATTGTCTCCCTCACGGAATCCCGAAGCCTTCGCCCAGTCGAATACGCTTGCAATGCGCTGACGCACACGCCGTGCGGTTTCTGGTTTGCTCAGCCATATTGGCGATAATACTCGCAAAACATCAGGTGTATCGATCCTGTCTATCCGCATCTCACCGATAATCGGAAAGGCGTATTCTGTCAGCGTGTTGATCCACTGTTGAATGTGTTTGTCGTTCTTCCATGCCAGCTTGTGGTCGGCGTGCACTGTTTGGGCGGCTTTCTCGAAAGTGGGGTAGACTCTTTTCGCTTGACGCTTAGCGGCAAGTGGATCTTCGCCCTGTCGAGCCGCTTTGCGATATTCCAGCGCCTTTTCCCGTGCGTCTGCCAAAGTCACCAAAGATAGGCTACCCAACCCCATGTCTGACCGCTTACCTTGTATTGTGAGACGCAACATCCACCGCTTTGCACCAGATGGGTCAACCACGAGATATAGTCCGTTGCCGTCTGCATAGCGACCCGGCGTGGTTAGATGCTTTATCTTTAGCGCAGAAAGCGCCTTTTCGGGATGTTTCCCCGCAAGTTTGCCCATTATTCAGTAAAACCCCACAAAATGCCCCACATAATATGTCGCATTTCACCGATATACAATGGACGCTGTCGCACAGTTGAAATTATTATACCATTGATTTAAAATAAGTTATTTGATGTCACTGCACGTCTTTGTCTTCGAACATGGCGGCCACCCTCTCCGCCATGTAAAACTACAAATGATGGATGATAGACAATCTAGGTTCGTTGAGATGGCGGTGACAAAGGGTGATTACGGCCGCTAAGACGGCTGACTCCAATCCGATTCATGACCGAGCCGCGCCTAACAAATCCCCAGGATTCGTATCCAAACTTGCTAAACTTCAAAAACATGATACGTGGAGTCATATATAGGCCAAGCGCTGCCAGCACCTGAACCCGTCGCATGTTTGAAGAAAGCGCGGGCGGCAATTGCGTCTGCTTAATTAACCGCCTTTAGAACAGGTTTGGGGTTTGACGTATCTTCACTCGATGACATCCTTTACCGACGGTATCCGCGCAATCGCGCCCGCCAAGTGGCGTGGTCTCGATGGCTTGGTTAGTGTGTTCTGGGATGCGGAAGGACATGCGGGGGCAACGGGATATTACCTTTCGCCGGATCCGCGCATCGTCATATTCTTCAATGACGTGTCGCCGTACATCGTCATGGCAAACCGGGAAAGCAGCGTTGCTGCTCATTACAGACCAATGAAACGGGCGATTTACGTGCCGGCTGGTGTGCCTTTATGGACAAGCTTCACCTCATTTCATCGCTTTTCACACCTTGATATCCACCTGCACAAAGACAGATTGTTGAAATACCTGTCTCCGTCTGTCGGCACGTCGATTGCACTTTGCGCCTTACGCAAGCCGGTTGAAATTCAAGACGCGCGCGCGATCGAAATGCTGGCGAGCCTGCTGGTGGACGAACTATCCAGCCCGTCCAAACACGCCATCTATGCCGAAAGCCTGGTTGGCAGCATCGTAGCCGGCCTGCTTGATATCAACGGTGAGACCGAAGACAACACGAATGCACGGTTGACACAGGCACAGATGAACAAACTGACATCGGTTGTGAATGAGCGCGCCGATTACCGGATGACGGTAGGTGAGATGGCCGAAACGGTTGGTCTCTCCGAAAGCTGGTTTGCGAATGTTTTCAAGCTGACGACGGGTACGACACCGTTACAGTGGCAACTCGGCAAGCGCATCGGCCTTGCCCAGAACATGCTGGCAAAAAGCGATCTCAGCGTTGCTGCAATCGCAGCACAACTTGGATTTTCGGACCAGGCGCACCTGACCAAAACGTTCCGGCAAATCGCAGGCGAGACACCCGCCGCATGGCGTCGTGTGCGACGGATGGGGTGAGAGCGGGTCCATCCGCATGAATAGGATGGACCAATAACATCACCAAGTCTGGCGGAGGGTGGCGTAAATCGCACGGCCGGGATTGTAATATTGGCCACCCGTATCTTGGCTTGCTATATGCTTTTCGTCGAACAGGTTGCTCGCGTTGAGCTGCAGCGTCGTGTTTTCCTTGATTTTGTATGTGAAGGCTGCGTCGAATACCACTGCGCTTTGTGACGCGATCGTGTTCTCAATATTTGTAAAGTAGCTGTCTGTGTAACGCGCACCGAGACCAAACGTCATGTCGCCACGAACACCTTCACCTTCCAGCGTGTAGGTCGCCCAAATCGAAGCGACGTGCTTGGGGACGCGCATGAGACGATGTCCATCATTCGCACCGCCGGGCTCTTCGATGTTGGAATCGATGTAGCTATAGGCGGCGACCAGATCGAGGTTGTCCGTCACCTCCGCCTTGGCCTCAAGCTCCAGACCACGATGACGGATTTTATCGACCGTGGCAGGCACATAGCTGACACTATCATAGACGGTGAAGTTTTCCTTGGTCAGGTCATAGAGCGACGCGGTGAACATCGCAGGAAAAGCATCCGGCTGATATTTTACGCCCACTTCGTATTGTTTGCCGGTTGTCGGCTCCGTTCCTATGCCGGGAGGCGCTGCCGACTCAGCGTAGCTTGCAAACGCTGCGAATTCCTCGGTAATTTTGTAGCTAAGGCCAATCTTCTTGCTGAGTTCGCTGTGGTCAGCTGATGTCGTGGAGCCAGATGACAACTGTGTTTGACTGAGATCAAGCCAGTCGTTGCGCAGACCAAAGCTCACGGTCAGCCGGTCTTGGTAAGTGATATCTTGCTGAAGATAAATTGCCTTCGTTGTCTGATCGTTGCCATTTCCAGGGGTCAGTCCGGTAGACGGGCCACCAGCGTAAACTGGATTTGTAGGATCAATTGTCGGCGCAGCAACATATAGGCTACCTTCTTCCGATTTGAAGTTGTTGTATTCGACGCCGACGAGGGTGCGGGTTTCGAAATTGCCGAAGTCCCTCTCATATTTAAGGTTCGCATCTATGATAAATTGCTCGGAAGATTTATCGCTGCCGAAGAAATAACGGTTCACAGGGTTTGCCCCTGGAGTATTGGCGAGACCTAGATAGGCACTCCCGAATCCAGTGTTCGTATCGCTATAACGCGCTTTAGAACCGAAGCTAAATCCATCGCCAAAATCGTGATCCAACATCAAGCTATAGGTGTTGCGGTTTGTGTTGTTGAAGTAATAATCCGGCTCGCCGAAGAATTCGCTCCTGTCGAAGTCGGAACCAAGAGGATGACCGCCGCTACCGGGGACGCCATCCTTGTTGAGATGATCAAACACAAACGAAAGGCTCGTGACGTCAGTTGGACGCCACGTCAGGCCGCCCATGATGAACTTCTCATTATCCTTCGAGTGGTCGTACTCGGCGTCTGCATCCTGGAACTTACCGGTCAGGCGATAGGAAAGGGTGTCGTCTTGCGTGATGTTATCACCGAAATCCAACCCGACTTCCTTGTGATTGAACGAACCACCGGTGACGTAAGCCTCCCCGAAGCGCTCACTCTTCGGCAATTTGGTCACATAATTCACTGCACCACCCGGCTCGGCTGATCCGAAACTGCTGGAACTCGTGCCCTTGAGAACCTCGATCCGCTCGAATGCAAAGGGTTCTTCGCGAACTCCGCCAAACGTCCGTCCGATGGCTAGCCCGTCGCGATACGTGTAAGGCGTAAAGCCGCGGATGTCGAAGAAATCCCAACGATCGTCCGAACCGTAAAAATCCGTGACAACACCGGCTGTATATTGCACAACCTGTTCGACGCTACTTGCTGCGCGCTCCTTGATTTCCTTCGCGGTAACGACGGAAACGGAGGCTGGTGTCGTCAGGACATCGCTTGGCATCTTTCCGGCACCTGTCGTCTGCCTGGCCACGATGGACTTCTCATTGTCATCGCTACCCGCGCCCTGAACGACGATCGTTTCGAGAACCGTGCTCGCGCCTTGAGTTTCAGCCTCCTGAGCCAACAGCCGTATGGGAGCAAACGCGACGAGCGCCGTGCACCCCAGCAATATCGCTTTGTGATACCGGCGTTGCGACGTGGCTCGGTCTACGCGTGTCGTGTCATTCTTCATGATCAAATCCAGAAGTGTGCAATGTCTGGCAACTCGGAAACCCGATGCCCCCTGTCCTGCTGATAACTTGAGGACGTTTGTCTGGTATTGTACGATTCCACGGTTTTGTAGAAAACCACGGAAACTTCGTCGTTCACGGCAACGGGTGACCACATCCATCTTGACGTCCAGCGGTGAAGCTGAGACGTGAAGTCAACTTTTAATATCCAGAGGTTTCGCCGATGCTGCGCTTCATCCGCGCTTTTGCGCCAATTGTAACAATTCTGTCTGTCATCGCTTTCAGCGGCGCTTCTGCACAGGACGAAACGTCATACCCAATCGTCATCAAACACGCTTTGGGCACCACCACGATTGAGAAAAAGCCGCAGCGGGTCGCGACCGTCGCATGGGCCAACCATGAGGTACCACTGGCGCTTGGCATCGTACCTGTCGGTTTTGCCGCAGCCAATTTCGGTGATGATGATGGCGATGGCGTGCTTCCTTGGGTGGCGGAGAAGCTGAAGACGCTTGGCGCTGACAAGCCGGTGCTTTTCGATGAGGGAGACGGTATCGATTTCGAGGCGGTGGCCGCTACAAAGCCGGATGTCATCCTTGCGGCCTATTCCGGGCTTAGCCAAGCCGATTACGATACGTTGAGCCAGATTGCGCCTGTTGTCGCCTATCCGCAGTCGGCATGGGCGACGGATTGGCGCGATATGATCCGCTTCAACAGCGCTGGCCTTGGAATGGCAAAAGAAGGCGAAGAGTTGATCCGGCGTATTGAGGGAGAGATTACCGACGTCGTCGCTGACTTCCCTCAACTCAAAGGCAAGTCGGCAATGTTCGTGACGCATCTGGACGCCAGCAATCTGAGCACCGTCAACTTCTATACCGCCAATGATTCTCGCGTAAAATTCTTCGCCGATCTGGGTTTGACCTCCCCCAAAAGCGTGAAAGAGGCGACGAAACCCGGCCAGTTCGCAGCAGCGGTCAGCGCCGAACGTGTGGACGCCTTCGATGACGTCGATATTGTCGTGACCTATGGTGGCCAGCCCCTGCTTGACGCAGTCCAGGCCGATCCGCTTTTGTCTCGCATGCCCGCCGTCGAGCACAAGTCAATCGTCATGCTGGGCCGAAATCCACTGGGAACAGCGGCCAACCCGACGCCACTGTCGATTTCCTGGGTGTTGAAGGACTACGCCACCCTGCTTGCACAAGCGGCAGAAAAGTCGGCTGGAAAATAATGGCGTTCAGATACGTCAGGCAAAAACCGAAGCACGATCCGATACAACGGTCCAATGGCGTGAGGTCGCTTTGGCTCATGGGTCTGCTGGCTGCGCTGAGCCTGCTGTGCATACTGTCCGTGGCAATAGGCACGCGTGATGTTGCCTGGGGCGATATGGTCGCGGGGTTGAGGGGTCAGGTGGACAATATCGGTCAGGCAGCGGTCGCGGTTCGCATTCCACGCACCGTGCTTGCTCTCGTCGCGGGCGCCGCTCTGGGACTTTCCGGCGCCATCATGCAGGGCGTCACGCGCAATCCGCTCGCTGATCCTGGCATTCTGGGCGTAAACATGGGAGCATCCCTCGCAGTCGTTATCGGCGTGGCATGGTTCAATATCGACTCGGCCAATGCCTTCATATGGACCGCCATACTCGGTGCGGGATCTGCGGCGGTTTTCGTCTACACCATAGGCTCGCTTGGTCGGGGTGGTGCCACGCCGCTCAAACTGGCGCTCGCCGGGGCCGCAACATCTGTCGCCTTTTCATCACTCGTCATAGCCGTCGTCCTGCCGCGCAACGATATAGCGGGGGGCATTCGCTCATGGCAGATTGGCGGCGTGGGCGGTGCGACATTTGAGCGGATATGGCACGTTTTGCCGTTTCTTGCTGTCGGTTTTCTGGTCAGCATGCTGTCTGCCCGAAAGCTGAACTCTCTGGCGCTGGGGGACGAACTGGCCGCGGGACTGGGAGAGCGCGTCGCCATCGCCCGCGCGGTTTCAGCACTGGGTGCCATTCTGCTGTGCGGCGCAACGACGGCAGTCTGTGGACCCATTGGCTTTCTGGGTCTGGTCGTGCCGCATCTCTGCCGCCTTCTGGTGGGGGTGGATCATCGCTGGCTGTTGCCGTTCTCGGCACTTGGTGGTGCCGCACTCTTGCTCGCCGCAGACATTGTCGGCCGCATCGTGTCGCGTCCCGCCGAACTTGATGTCGGCATCGTCACAGCCCTCATCGGGGCACCATTCTTTATATGGGTCGTCAGACGTCAAAGGGTGCGCGAGTTATGACGATGCTGTCCTCGATCATCCCCTCTCTCATCGAAAACCGCAGCCGATACGCGCGAAAACGCGTGGCCGTGATCTCCATCCTGACGGTTCTTTTGATTCTGATCTTTTGTTTGGCCCTGGTTCTCGGTCAATCCTTCACGCCGCCGGCGGACGTCATGCGGGTGCTGATGGGCGAAGATGTCCCCGGTGCCGGTTTTACCGTAGGTCAATTGCGTCTGCCACGTGCCCTTCTCTCCATACTGGCCGGGCTAAGCTTCGGGCTTGGCGGCGTTGCGTTTCAAATCATGCTGCGCAACCCGCTGGCCAGCCCTGATATCATCGGAATCAGTTCCGGTGCCAGCGCCGCAGCCGTTTTCGCCATCGTGGTCCTATCGCTGAAAGGACCGATCGTTTCGGTCTTTGCCGTGGTCGCCGGGTTGGGTGTCGCGCTTTCGGTCTATGCACTTTCCTCTCGCAACGGCGTTGCCGGAACGCGGCTTATTCTTGTCGGCATCGGCGTTTCCGCCATGCTGGAAAGCGTCATCGCCTACATCCTTTCAACCGCACCGGCATGGAACCTCCAAGAGGCGATGCGATGGCTGACGGGCAGCGTCAACGGCGCGCAATTATCGCAAGCGCTACCGCTTATCCTTGGACTCGTGGTTTTCGGTGGCTTGCTGCTCAGCCGCCAGCGTGACCTGGAAGCCTTGAGGTTGGGTGACGATACGGCAGCGGCCCTTGGCGTGCGCGTGGGCGTAACCCGCGTCCTCGTCATTATCGCAGCGGTCGGGATGATTGCCTTTGCAACGGCGGTAACCGGCCCCATCGCCTTCGTTGCGTTTCTCGCAGGTCCCATTGCAGCGCGCATTGTCGGCAGTAGCGGCTCCCTGCTCATTCCTTCGGCTTTGGTCGGGGCCCTTCTGGTGCTGGCGGGAGACTATGCAGGCCAGTTCCTGCTGCCAAGCCGGTATCCCGTCGGCGTGGTCACGGGTGCGCTGGGAGCACCCTATCTGATTTTCCTGATCATACGCGTCAACCGGACCGGAGGCTCGCTTTGACTGCTCACTCACTGACTGCCCATCAGCTTTCCTCCGGTTACGGCGACACTGTCATTCTGGAAAATCTGGATCTCGCCATTCCCAAGGGGAAGATCACCGTCATTGTCGGAGCCAATGCCTGTGGTAAATCCACATTGCTGCGCACAATGTCCCGGCTCATCTCACCGCGCCAAGGTCATGTGCTTTTGGACGGCAAGTCTATCCACTCCATGCCGCCGAAGACATTGGCGCGGACGCTAGGCCTGCTTCCCCAATCTCCCATCGCGCCTGAGGGCATAACAGTTGCTGATCTTGTCAGTCGTGGTCGACACCCACATCAGGGTTTGCTGTCGCGCTGGACTAGAGCGGATGACGAAGCCGTAGCCTCGGCTCTCGAAGCGACCAGAACCTTCGAACTTGCAGAACGACCCGTCGATGAACTATCGGGTGGCCAACGGCAACGCGTCTGGATTGCCATGGCGCTGGCACAGCAAACGGACATCCTGCTGTTGGATGAGCCAACGACCTTCCTGGATATCAGCCATCAGGTGGAAGTTCTCGATCTTCTGACAGATCTCAATCATCTCAGGGGCACGACCATCGTCATGGTGCTGCACGACCTCAATCTGGCCGCCCGCTATGCCGACCATCTGGTTGCTATGGCAGCAGGGCGTCTCCATGTCACCGGGACGCCTGAGCAAGTTCTGACCGAGCAGAACGTTCGTGACGTCTTCGGCCTGGAGAGCCGCATCATCGCTGACCCGACATCGGGCCGGCCGATCATGCTTCCCATCGGTCGGCACCGCATGACATCATGACGCAAGAAAAAGTTGTCGGTATCGACACCAAATAAACTATTCGAATTCGCGCCCGTTTCAGCAGTTTCCATCATGGTGCATGAGATTTTCAGTGTGTTTCGATAGGCAAACCCTTTACGTTGTCATAAACGGCGTGAGGGAGCGATGACGGAATTGGACATACTGGAACGGCTCGTCTCGTTCTCTTCGGTGGTTGGTCAACCCAACGCGAATATCGTGCAATGGATCGTGGACTACGCCAGAAGCCATGGCGCCGAGGTGACGACGGCGCTGGGACCCGAGGGCGATCGTTCCAATCTCTTTATGACCATCGGCCCGCGCCATGTCCCGGGCGTCATCCTTTCAGGCCATATGGATGTCGTTCCCGCAGGTGAAACGGACTGGGTCTCCGACCCCTTCCGTGTCCGCGCGGATGGCGAAAATCTGTACGGGCGCGGTACAAGCGACATGAAAGGCTTTCTGGCCTGTGCGCTCGCGGCGCTGCCTGTCTTTGCAAAAATGCCGCTAAAGCGCCCGATACATCTGGCATTCTCCTATGACGAGGAGGCAGGCTGCAAGGGTGTGCCTCATCTCATCAAGCTAATCCCCACGCTCTGTGCGCTACCCGACATGTGCATCGTTGGTGAGCCGAGCGGTCTGCGCGCCATTCGAGCCCACAAGGGCAAAGCCGCAGCGCGCATCACGGTCCGGGGACGGTCAGGCCATTCTTCCCGGCCCGATCAGGGGTTGAATGCCATCCATGCCATGAGCGAGATACTGAGCAGCGCGGTGAACGCCGCCAAAGCACTGACCCATGGTCCTTTCGACAACAATTTCGAACCGCCCTACTCCTCGCTTCAGGTCGGCAAGATCAGTGGCGGGCAGGCGGTCAACATCATCCCTGATCTCTGCATCGCCGACATCGAAGCTCGGGCAATTTCGGGCGTTTCACCGGCGAACCTGATCGAGCCACTGCGCAGGGCAAGCGACGCTCTGCAGGTTCATGGCTTCGAAACGACATTTGAAATGCTGAGCGAATATCCAGCACTTTCGTTACCAGACGATGCACCACTGGCTGCCCTCATGCAGGAACTAACAGGCATCGAGCCATTGGCGGCTGTGAGCTATGGGACAGAGGCCGGGCTTTATCAGGCCGCAGGAATCGACAGCATCATCTGTGGTCCCGGCGATATTGCCCGCGCTCATAAAGCAAATGAGTTTATCACTCGCAATGAACTTGCTGCCTGTCGCAGCATGCTTGAAAACCTAGGAGCGCGATTGAGCGCTTGAGCCCACACATCGGTCAGATGCGCGTCGAGCCAGCGCCGCCTCTGTGAATCCCGCCCTATGAAATACGAAGATGAGAGCTAGCCCATGACATTTCTATTCAATTCCGACGCAGCACGAGCGAAAATATTCGCAGAGCTTTTTGCAAAGGAATTGCCAGATGTGCCCTTTGTCTCCGATCCGGCTTCCGTTGATCCTCAGAGCGTCCGTTATCTCATCACCTGGACTGTCCCTGGCGATCTTGCCCGTTATGAAAACCTGGAAATCCTGTTCTCTATCGGTGCCGGTATCGACCAATTCGATGCTTCCGTGCTTCCCGCCCATGTCAAACTGGTTCGCATGGTGGAAGACGGCATTACCAGAATGATGCAGGAATATGTGACGCTTAGCGTGTTGGCGCTTCATCGCCGCTTGCCGGACTATCTTTCGCAACAGAAACGCGCGGAATGGAAAGTACAACCGGTCAAGCAGGCGCACGAGCGGCGCATCGGCGTTCTGGGACTCGGCCATCTGGGCAAAGCGGTGTTGGAAAGGCTGAAACCTTTCGGTTTCCCCTTGTCAGGCTGGAGCCGCAGCGCTCACTCCATTGACGGCGTGGATTGTCATCATGGGACCGGTCAGCTCGATGGCTTTCTGGCAACAACCGATATCCTCATCTGCCTGCTGCCGCTGACGCCGGAGACACGCGGCTTTCTCAACGCGGACCTCTTTGCAAAGCTGCCATCCGGCGCAAGCCTCGTCCACGCCGGTCGCGGCCCACAACTCGATCAAATGGCCCTGATTGACGCTCTCGACAGCGGTCATTTGTCTGGCGCCGTGCTAGATGTAACGGACCCAGAGCCGCTGCCTACCGAACATCCGCTCTGGCAACATCCGGATATCATCATCACCCCCCACATCGCGTCGGTCACCCAGCCGGAAACCGCAGCGATGGCGGTGATCGAAAACATCCGCCGCCATAGAAAAGGGCTCGATCCCATTGGCCTCATCGACCGCAGCCGCGGATATTGAGACATATTGAAAGTCGACTCAGGCCGCGCTTGGTTTGAGATCGAAATGAGAAAACCCGCAACGTCACTGGTGCGGGCTTACTCGTCACTGAAACTTGTCGAGCATCTTGTAATAGAAGCCGACGACGGGAAGGAACCACGGTTTGCCAGAATAGCCAGGCACAGCGTTCCAATCCAGTCCCTTCAGCGGGTTGCGGTCTGGTTTGCCCAGCAGTTTATCGGCAAGAAGCGTTCCCATATGGATCGACATTTGCGCGCCGTGGCCAGAATATCCCATGGCGAAGTTCAAGCCTTCGACTTCGCCCGCGCGCGGGAACCGGTCGCTGGTCATGCCGACAAGACCGCCCCAGCAATAGTCGATATCGACGCTGCGCAATTGCGGGAAGATGTCAGCCAGTGCACTCTTGAGGATTTCTCCGCTTCGTGCATCCGAACGCTGATCTGACGTTGCTGAAAACCGCGCACGCCCGCCGAAGATCAAACGGTTATCTGGCGACAGCCGGAAATAGTTGCCGATATTCATGGAGTTGACGCAAGTGCGGTTTCCGGGCATGGCCGAAGCGACCTCAGCGTCGCTCAGCGGCCGCGTTGCTATGAGGAAGCTGCCCACGGGAATGATGCGGCGTTTGAAATAATCGAATGGCCCTGCCGTATAGGCATTGGTGGCAACGATGACATTGCGTGCCTCGACATGGCCGCGTGGCGTGGTCAGCCGGTGGATACCGCCCTGTTCGCTGCGATCCGTCACCGGGGCTTTTTCAAAGATCGTCACGCCATGGCGCACGCAGGCCTGCGCAATGCCATGGACGAAACGGCCCATATGCATCATGCCGCTTTTCCTGGAGAGCATGGCGCCATGGAAATTATCCGAGCCGATCTCACTTTTCAGATCGGACTTGGAAAGAAGCGCCGTATCAGGGTCGATCTCCCGATGAACGACCTCAAAGTTTTTCGCAATCGCACCCATATGCGCTGGTTTGGATGCCATTTTCAGCTTACCTGCCCGCCGGAAGCTGCAATCGATACCCTCTTCGGCAACGATGGCCTCGATCGTATCAATCGACGCGTCATAGGCGCGGTAGAGTGCGCTGGCGCGCTCTGGACCCAGATGCTCCTTTGCGGAGACGAAACTGTGGGCAATGCCGTTATTTAGATGTCCGCCATTGCGGCCGGAGCCGCCGAAGCCGACATGCTGTGCCTCCAGCACCACCACTTTCGCACCGCCCTTTGCCAGACTGCGCGCCGCCGACAGACCGGTAAAGCCACCTCCGATGATGGCGACATCGAAAGTGCCTTCAACCTGTCTGGTTTCTGCAGCGGTAAAGACGGGGGCCGTGTCGTGCCAGTAGGATTTGAACTGCATCGTCGTCATTCCCTCTCTGCAATGGATTAAAGCCCAACGACGCCGGGCAAGCCAGAAATATCCTTGATTTCGGTATAGCCGTAATAGGGATTGGCCGGCTCGTGACCGCGATTGACCCAGACCTTGTTCTTGATACCGAGATCATGCGCCGACATCAGATCGTAGCGGAAGGATGAGGAGACGTGCAGAACGTCTTCCGGATTGCAGCCCAGCATGTCGAACATATATTCGAATGCCTGGAAACGGGGCTTGTAGGCATTGGCCTGCTGGGCGGTATAGACAGCATGGAATGGCGCGCCCAGCTTTTCCACATTGTGAATGATCTGGTCGTTCATGGCGTTCGACAGAATGACCAGCGGAATTTCCTTGGCTACTTTCGCAAGACCAGCAGGCACATCCGCGTGCGGACCCCAACTCGGCACCTGTTCATAGACAAAACGACCGTCTTCGTCCTTGAACGTCACGCCATTCTTGCGGCACGCACGTTCCACGGCGTTATGGACCACCTCGTTATAAGGCTTCCAGTCACCCATAATTTCATCCAACCGATAGGCAGCAAAATTCTTGATGAACTGCGCCATTTTTCCAGCATCCAGCTGATCGCCATAGAGCGTCTGTGCCGCTTCCGCCATCTGGAACTTCGTCAGCGTGCCGTAGCAATCGAAGGTGATGTATTTCGGGCGAAACTGGGTCATGTCGTTTGTCCTCATGGATTGGCCAGACGGCGGCGCTTTCTTATGAGATCATCATAGGCTCGGGAATTCGGCTGCACGCACCGCAATCACCTTTCTCAAAGCAGATTGTTGCGTATCGTTCCGCAGCTTTGGCAGAGAGTTGCGCAGACCCACCGCCTTGGTCGCCGATGTCATAACTGGCCGCTAGGGTCTGCAGCAGAAGATGCGGCGTTCACCACCACAGACAGCGCAAACTGACGGAAGCAGCGCCAAGGTCAGGACGATCTTCTTCGCGTGAGGGTCTATCAAAGAAGCAAGCAAACATGCCGCGAGGGGAAGCACGATGCCAGCCAGCCAGATCGATCTTGTTGAAATGACACCCGACCACTTGGAGGGTGCCTTGGCACTTTCTCAACAGGCGCAGTGGCCGCATCGCATCGAAGACTGGGCCATGGGTCTTGCACTGAGCAAGGGCGTCGCCGCTATTCACCATGGTCGCGTTCTGGGAACAGCGCTGGCCACCCTCTATGCAAACGATGTCGCTACCATCAATATGGTCATTGTCGATGAGAGCATGCGTGGAATGGGTATTGGCAAGCGTCTGATGGACGCTGCGCTCGAAGCCGTAAGTGGACGCGAATGCAGGCTTGTTGCCACACAGGACGGGCTACCACTCTATCAAAAGCTGGGATTTGCCGAAACGCACCGCATCGTTCAGCATCAAGGGCCGATGTCATCAATACCTCTGTCTGAAGGTGTTGAGTGGGCAAATTCTTCCGATGTCGCGGACTGCATGAGCCTCGATCGTGCAGCCTGCGGCATGGATCGCCGCGACCTGATCACGTATCTCGCCAACAACGGCCGCCTTGCTGTCATCCGTCGGGAGGGCCGCGTGGCCGGCTTTGGCGCAATTCGTCATTTCGGACGCGGTGAAGTCGTGGGGCCGGTGGTCGCAGGCGACTCTGCTGATGCCAGATCGCTTCTTTCCTTTCTGATGGCAGGGAGTGAGGGCCAGTTCCTGCGCGTCGATACGAGCGAGCAAAGCGGCCTCGCATCGTGGCTCACAGAGCTTGGCTTGTCCCACGTTGGTGGTGGCATTGCCATGGTTCGCAATGGCAAACCGCGCGAGACCGCCGCCGTCCAAACATTTGCATTGGCCAGTCAGGCCCTCGGTTGACCCTGGAGATGATTATGCTCAGCAATTCCCTCATCGAACTCGACCGCGCTCATCTGGTTCATCCGGTCGCCTCCTACCGAGGCCATGAAAAACTCGGCGTCCGGGTCATGAAATCCGCAAAGGGTGCGACCGTCACCGACATGACCGGCCATCAGATGATCGATGGCTTCGCTGGTCTCTGGTGTGTCAATGCAGGCTACGGCCATGAAAGCATCGTGGAGGCAGCGGCCAAACAGATGCGTGAGCTTCCCTATGCGACCGGCTATTTCAGTCTCGGTTCGGAACCGGCAATCCGTCTGGCATCCGAACTTGCAGACCGCGCACCAGGCGATCTCAACCACATCTATTTTACGCTTGGCGGCTCGGATGCGGTGGACAGCACCGTTCGCTTCATCCGCTACTACTATCACTCGCTTGGCACACCGCAAAAAGACCAGTTCATCTCGCTCGAGCAAGGCTATCATGGCTCCAGCACAGTCGGCGCTGGCCTGACGGCACTTCCGATTTTCCACGCGGGCTTCGGGCTGCCCTTTGACTGGCAGCACAAAATTCCGTCGCACTATGCCTATCGCAACCCGGTCGGCACCGACCCGCAGGCGATCATCGCCTCTTCGGTTGCTGCATTGAAAGCAAAGATCGAGGTGATCGGTGCAGAGCGTGTTGCTGCCTTCTATGTGGAGCCGATCCAGGGCTCCGGCGGCGTTCTTGTGCCACCAGATGGCTGGCTGAAGGCCATGCATGCGGTGTGCAAGGAGTATGATGTGCTGCTGGTGGCAGACGAGGTCATTACCGGCTTCGGTCGTACCGGGCCGCTTTTTGCCTGTTCGGATGACGATGTCGTACCGGATTTCATGACGACGGCAAAAGGCCTGACATCTGGTTATGTACCCATGGGTGCGGTCTTCATGTCCGATAATGTCTACAACACCATTGCAGATGGTGCTGGCGCTGCCGCGATCGGCCACGGCTATACCTATTCTGCGCATCCGGTCAGCGCTGCCGTCGGTCTGGAAGTGCTCAGGCTCTATGAAAACGGGCTTCTTGAAAACGGCGTCAAAGCGGGTGCGCGATTGATGGCAGGGCTTCAAAGCCTTGCAGATCATCCACTGGTCGGCGACATGCGTGGCCGCGGAATGCTGGCGGCTATCGAACTGGTGACCGACAAGCAGAAGAAGACGCCCCTGCCCGCTGCCGCTGACCCGTCACGCCGTATTTTCGACCGCGCCTGGGATAATGGTCTCGTCATCCGCGCCTTCGGTAACGGCGTCCTGGGTTACGCGCCGCCTCTGTGCTGCACTGATAGCGAAATCGACGCCATCATCGAGCGTACCCGCATGACGCTCGACCAGACCCTGGAAGACCCGGACGTGCGCTCGGCCGTCGCTTGATGGACCGCGCGATAAATACCGCTTTGGCAGGATATTCGAAATATTCTGCCGCAGCGGTTCGATCATTCAGTGTATCTCGCCAGTGATTGTTGCGATGATGACTGGGGAGAGAGCGAAAACGCCCTCATGAGACGCGTCTGAGGATAAGAATAAACAGCATAGAGTTCTGTGAAGGCAACCGAGGTCATCCGCGATCCGCGTTTTAAACAGGAGAACGATAGTGCCGAAGAATTTAGGAGACTTCAAATATCTGAGCTTCGACGTCGTCGGCACGCTGATAGATTTTGAAAGCGGCCTCACAGACTGCTTGAAACAAATCGGTACGGAACGCGGCATCGATATCGACGGTGAGGCCGCTTTAGCCTTGTACCGCCAAGCCCGTTACTTGCCGGATGTAGGCCTGTTTCCCGATGACCTCGTTCGCGTCTACCAGATTATCGCTCCAGACCTCGGCCTGCCTCCCGAGCCTGCTCTTGGCCAACGTCTCCGTGATTCTGCCAAAAGCTGGAAGGCGTTTCCCGATAGCGCACAGGCGCTGGCCAAACTTGCCAAACGTTACAAACTGATCGCCATGACGAACGCCCAGCGTTGGGCTTTCGAATACTTTTCCAAAGAGCTAGGAAATCCGTTTTATCAAGCCTTTACCGCCGACGACACGGGCACCGAAAAGCCTGACCCTGCATTCTTCCAGCATGTCTTCGAATTCGTTCAATCCGAGCGCAATACCAAGGATGACATTCTGCATGTCGCCCAAAGTCAGTACCACGACATCGGCATTTCCCGAAAACTCGGGATGACGAACTGCTGGATCGAAAGACGCCATGCGCAAAAGGGCTATGGCGGAACGATCGAACCTGAAAACTTCACACAGCCAGACTTTCACTTCACCTCAATGGCCGCATTTGCGGATGCCGTCGAGGAGAAAAGTGACGCCTAAAACCACCCACTATGGGAAAAAAGCGGCGTCATAAGCCGTTCGACCCGCATAAACTCAACACAAAAGGGGAATGAACATGACCGATAATTCCATGATGAACTGGACATCCGCCGACGATGCGATGGTCGAAAACGCCATCCGTCGAGGTGCAAGCCGACGCGACCTCCTCAAGATGCTCATGGCGGGTGGCATTGCCATGTCTGCGGGCTCTGCCATTTTAGGCCGCGCCGGTCAGGCGCTCGCTGCGGCACCGGTTTCCGGCGGCTCCCTCAAGGCGGCTGGCTGGTCATCCTCCACCGCTGATACGCTAGATCCGGCCAAGGCCTCTCTTTCGACGGACTATGTCCGCTGTTGCGCTTTCTATAATCGCCTGTCCATCATCGATGAGGTGGGCATGACCAAGATGGAACTGGCCGAGAGCATCGACAGCAAGGACGCCAAGGTCTGGACCGTGAAGCTGCGCAAGGGCGTCACATTCCATGACGGCAAGTCGCTGACATCGGCAGACGTGATCTATTCGCTCAAGCGTCACCTCGATCCGGCAGTCGGTTCCAAGGTCAACTCCATCGCCAAGCAGATGACCGGCTTCAAGGCGGTCGATAGCCTGACCGTTGAAATTACGCTGGAAAATGCCAACGCGGATTTGCCGACCATTCTGGCGCTGCACCACTTCATGATCATTGCTGACGGCACCACGGACTTTGCAAAGGCCAACGGCACCGGTGCATTCGTCTGCGAGTCTTTCGAACCAGGCGTTCGCTCCATCGCCACAAAGAACAAGAACTACTGGAAGTCCGAAGGCCCTTATCTCGACTCCTTCGAGTTCTTCGCGATCTCCGATGATACAGCCCGCGTTAACGCACTGCTGGCAGGCGACATTCAGCTTGGCGCATCCGTCAACCCACGCGCCATCCGCCTGATGGAAGGTCAGCCAAACGTCGTCATCTCCAATACGACTTCCGGCAACTACACCAACCTCAACATGCGCCTCGATATGGCACCGGGCGACAAGGCCGATTTTGTGCAGGGAATGAAATATCTGGTCAATCGCGAACAGATACAGAAGTCTGTGCTGCGTGGCCTGGCCGAAATCGGCAATGACCAGCCGATTTCTCCTGCCAGCATTTATCACAACAAGGACCTGAAGCCGAAAGCCTTCGATCCCGACAAGGCAAAGTTCCACTTTGACAAGGCCGGTGTTATTGGTCAGTCGATCCCGATTGTGGCTTCAGAAGCTGCGGGTTCCTCAATCGACATGGCCATGGTGATGCAGGCCGCAGGTGCGCAGCTGGGTATGAAGTTCGATGTCCAGCGCGTTCCTTCCGA
Source organism: Hyphomicrobiales bacterium (assembly GCA_900472925.1). GTDB lineage: Bacteria > Pseudomonadota > Alphaproteobacteria > Rhizobiales > Rhizobiaceae > Agrobacterium. The sequence continues at coordinate 14,597 of UCJU01000004.1, read as the reverse complement.
TGGTTATTGGTCGAATTACTGGCTGAAAGCCCCCATCCATTTCGGCAACGTCAATCCGCGCCCAACACCCGACATTCTGTTTTCGCTTTTCTATATGTCCACCGCTCCCTGGAACGAAAGCCGGTACAAGTCGGAAAAATTTGACAAGATGCTCGTGGAAGCACGCGGTTTGCTGGACATCGAAAAACGCAAGACGATCTACAATGAGATGCAGGTCATGATTGCGGAAGAAGCCGGAACGATCATTCCGGTCTACATTTCCAACGTCGATGGCATTTCTTCGAAGTTGAAGGGCCTGAAATCAAGCCCACTTGGCGGCATGATGGGCTACGCCTTCGCCGAGTACGTATGGCTTGAGGCCTGATCTCGGATTTTTTGCCCGCCGCAGTCACGCGGCGGGCGAAAATCCGTCTGCTCCAGCGCATTGCTATTCGACCATTTGGTCCGACAGTCATCATGCGGCGGGAGCGGGATCACTTCCGAAAGAGAGGCCACATGAACAAACATGTCCTTGCACTTGTGATAAACCGGCTTTTTATCGCAGTTATCACACTGCTGATCGTCTCATTTGCCGTTTTCTTTGCAACCGAAATGCTGCCGGGTGATGTCGCGCAAATCCTGCTTGGACAATCCGCCACGCCTGAAGCTGTGGCAGGATTGAGAACTGCCATGCATCTCGATGACCCCGCGATCCTGCGATTCCTGCGCTGGCTAGGGGGTCTCTTTACGGGCGATCTCGGTAAATCCTATGCGAACAACATGGCGATTGTTGATCTCATCGGTGGCCGCTTGGCCAACTCAATGAAACTGGCGGCAGTGACCGCGCTGTTCTCGATTCCCATTGCGCTGACGCTCGGCATCACGGCGGCGATCATGCGCGGCACGCTTTACGACCGTATCGTGACCGCCCTCTCTATCACCGTCATTTCCGTGCCGGAATTCATGGTTGCCACATCAGCGGTTCTTGTTTTTGCCGTCTATCTCAAATGGCTGCCAGCGCTTGCTTTCGCCAATGAAGTTCATTCCCTCGGAGAACTTCTCCGCGTCTTTGCAATGCCTGTCATCACGCTAAGCTTCGTGATCTCGGCGCAGATGATACGCATGACACGCGCCGCCGTCATCGAAACGCTTGATACGCCCTATGTGGAAATGGCGCTGTTAAAGGGCGCGTCACGGTCGAGAATGGTGCTGCGCCACGCGCTGCCCAACGCGCTTGGCCCCATCGTCAACGCGGTTGCACTTTCGGTTTCCTATCTGCTGGGCGGCGTCATTATCGTCGAGACGATCTTCAATTACCCAGGTATCGCCAAGTTGATGGTCGATGCCGTTTCCACCCGCGACCTCCCCCTTATCCAGACCTGCGCGATGATTTTCTGCCTCGGCTATCTCGTCCTGATCACCATTGCGGACATTATCGCCATCGTCGCCAATCCGAGGCTTCGCTGACCATGACACATTTTGCTCTTTCGCCGCGCAGGCTTGGTTATCGTTTCAACGCTGTTGGTATCGCAGCGCTCATGGTGATCCTGTTCTGGGCAGCTATTGCGATCTTTGCGCCGGTTTTGATCCCCTACCCCGTCGGCGATATTGTCGATTTCGACTATTTCGGTCCGATGTCTCAAAAGTTCATCATGGGAACGGACTATCTGGGTCGCGACATCTTTTCCCGCATCCTCATGGGTGCGCGTTACACGGTTGGCATTTCGCTGGCGTCCGTCGCCATTGCCTGTTTTACCGGTGTGACGCTTGGCATGTGCGCCGCCGTTGCAGGCGGCTGGTTCGATACATGCCTGTCGCGTTTTCTCGATGCACTCATTTCTATTCCAAGCAAACTGTTCGGCCTCGTCATCGTTGCAGCCATGGGGCCGTCCATCCCCGTCCTCATCATGACGATGGCAATCATCTACATGCCGGGTGCATACCGGTTTGCCCGTTCTCTTGCCGTCAACATCAACACGATGGATTTTGTCACGGTGGCCCGTGCGCGTGGCGAGGGCGTTTTCTACATCATCCGCTCGGAAATCCTGCCGAACATATTGGGGCCTGTGCTCGCTGATCTTGGCTTGCGTTTTGTCTTCATCGTGCTGCTTTTATCTGGCCTTTCATTCTTGGGTCTCGGTGTTCAGCCACCGAATGCTGATTGGGGCGCTCTGGTGCGCGAAAACATTGGTGGCCTGTCCTTCGGAGCACCGGCTGTGATGTTCCCGTCCGTAGCGATCGCGACGCTCACCATCAGCGTCAACATGCTGATCGACAATCTGCCTCAGAAAATTCGGGACCGGAGTGCTTGATGGCCAATCTCGTTGAAGTTCGCGACCTCAAGGTCGAAGCAAAAACCGACACAGGCCGTACGGTGGAAATCATTCGCGGCGTCAGTTTCGATATTGCAGATGGTGAAATCGTCGCACTGATCGGTGAAAGTGGCTCCGGCAAAACGACCATCGCCTTGACGATGATGGGCTACACCCGCCCCGGCTGCAAAATCGTCGGTGGCTCGGTTCGGCTGGGTGACAACGATATGGCCGCGACCTCACGAAAGGGTCTTGTCAAATTGCGCGGTACGGAGGTCGCTTATGTCCCACAGAGCGCCGCCGCTGCCTTCAATCCGGCACAGCGCATCATGGATCAGGTCATCGAGGTCGTGCGCATCCACGGACTGATGAGCGATGAGGCAGCCAAGGCCCGTGCAATCGAACTGTTCCGTGCGCTGGCCTTACCCAACGCCGACACCATTGGCCAGCGTTACCCACATCAGGTTTCTGGAGGCCAGTTACAGCGGCTTTCCGCGGCGATGGCACTGATCGGCAATCCGCGTCTTATGATATTCGATGAGCCCACCACCGCACTGGATGTGACGACGCAGATCGAAGTGTTGCGCGCCTTCAAGTCCGTCATGAAGGCGGGCAATCTGGCGGGCGTCTACGTATCGCACGATCTGGCGGTCGTCGCCCAGATCGCGGATCGTATTGTTGTTCTGAAGGGTGGAGAAGTCCAGGAAATCGGAACGACAGAGCAAATTCTGACGGCTCCAAAACACCCCTACACACAGGAGCTTCTGGCGGCCTTCAAGCCTCGGATCCATGCGAGCGCGGCGGAAAGCTCAACCCGGCTTCAGAAACCATTGCTGGAGGCACAGGGAATCGTGGCCGGGTATGGTCCGATCCAGCCAAACGGCATGCCGCTCGCACTAGCCTTGAAATCGGTCGACATCTCTCTCGAAGAAGGTCGCAATCTTGGCATCATCGGCGAGTCAGGTTGCGGCAAGTCAACGCTTGCGCGCGTCATCGCGGGCATTTTGCCGCCGGTGTCAGGCCACATCATTTTCGATGGCAAGGAGCTTGCGCCGGATGCCCGGCAGCGGCGGCGTGAAGAGCTTCGCAAACTTCAGATCGTCTTTCAGTTTGCGGATACGGCGCTCAATCCCTCCAAGTCAATCGGTGACATTCTGGAGCGGCCGCTGGCGTTTTACCATAACATCGACAAGGGCGCGCGTGAGGCGAGGGTCGATCAGCTTCTCGACATGGTTCGTCTGCCACGCGCTTTGAAGTTTCGCCGTCCTGCCGAATTGTCTGGTGGGCAGAAGCAGCGCATCAATCTGGCACGCGCTCTAGCGGCTGATCCGAAAATCATTTTATGCGACGAGATCACATCCGCGCTGGATACGGTCGTAGCCGCCGCCATCATCGATCTCCTGAAAGAACTGCAGCGAGAACTCAAGCTATCCTACATCTTCATCAGCCACGATCTGTCGGTGGTCCAGGCAATTTGCGATGAAATTGCCGTCATGTATGCAGGTGAGAAAGTCGAGCAGATGCCACCATCTGCCGTGGGAAAAGCCAGTGCACATCCCTATTCAAAGCTGCTGTTTTCTTCCGTGCCGAAACTCGATACCGGTTGGCTGGATGGTTTGGAGCGAGACCCCGAGTTGGTTCGTGCCTTCGCACAACGTTAAGTGCTGCGCCATTACATCGGGAAAAGGCTGGTCAACGGCACATGCGGTTTGACGATAGGTGACTTCAACACGACGAAGCTGAAATATTTGTCGATGCCGATATCCAGATCGATCAGCCGTTCCATGGTGGTCTGATACTCGCCGATACTGCTGGTTATGAATTTCAGAAGATAATCGTAACCGCCCGACACGAGGTGGCATTCGATAACGGAATCGAGTTTTTCCACGGCAGCGAGAAAGCGGGCAAAATCGATCTGGCGGTGATTTTTCAACGTCACTTCGGTGAATACCGTGAGGGTTTGACCAAGCTTGACAATGTTGATCTGCGCCGAATAGCCCGCGATAAAGCCTTCAGCTTGCAACTTTTTAACACGCATAAGGCATGGGCTGGGAGACAGGTTTACCAGCTCTGCCAGTTCGACATTGGTAATGCGACCGTTCTTCTGAAGTTCATGGAGAATCTTGATATCGATCCGGTCGAGCTTCATGGTGACACCTGCCCTGCTGCGAAAGAACTGAGCAGCATAATATGCGGCGTGATCCGTTGCACAAGCGAAACCGACCGTATTTTAGCTCAGGAATTTGCCAAAAGAGATTTTGGCATAATGAACCAGCGCGGGATCAGGCTACAGAATAAAATGCTGCCTAGGCCGCATCTTGCGGCAGGTGCGAAACGGCACGACTGTTAGAATGACGTGCCCATAGGAGAACGCAATGCCCGCACCGCTTTATCGGATAGAGACCTCATCGCAATTGCCCACGGACGCCGATGCTGTCGTAATCGGCGGCGGGGTCGCGGGCGTATTCTCCGCCTATTATCTGGCACAGCGCGGGCTGAAGGTTGCGCTTATTGAAAAAGGTCTCATTGGTGCCGAACAGAGCAGCCGCAATTGGGGCTGGTGCAGACAGCAAAACCGTGACGCTCGCGAATTGCCCATGTCCACGCATAGCCTGGCTCTGTGGGAACGTTTTGCGCAGGAAACCGGCGAACAGACCGGCTTTCGCCGCTGCGGTTTGCTCTACCTCAGCAACAACGAAGCCGAAATCGAAGGTTGGGCGCGCTGGCGTGATTTTGCTCGTACAGTCGGCGTGACCACTCATATGTTGAGCGCCGATGAAGCAAGGGAGCGTGGACGCGCCACCAACAGGGAGTGGAAGGGTGGTGTCTTCTCGCCCACGGATGGTATTGCCGATCCATCAAGGGCCGCACCCGTCGTTGCGCGCGCGATCATCAAGCTCGGAGGAAGCGTGCACCAGATGTGTGCAGCGCGTGGTCTTGAGTTGCAGGCGGGCAGAGTTTCCGGTGTGATTACCGAAAACGGAACGATCAAAACCAAAACAGTGGTGCTGGCGGGCGGCGCATGGGCCTCGTCCTTCTGCCACCAACTCGGCATCCGCTTTCCGCAAGCCTCCGTTCGTTCATCCATTTTATCGGTGACCCCAGGCGCGCAAGGTGTGCCCGATGCTTTACACACGGCAGAGGTTTCTGTCACCAGCCGCGGTGATGGCGGCTACACGCTGGCGATCAGCGGTCGGGCACGCGTCGATCCGACACCGCAACAGCTTCGCTTCTCCCGTGAGTTCGTCCCGATGTTCCTCAAACGCAAGAAGAGCCTGGCACTGGGTGGGCTGGTGGGCTGGAAAGCCGGTCATGAAACCCTGAAAAAATGGCGTATGGACGACATAACGCCCATGGAGAAGAACCGCGTTCTCGACCCCAAAACCGACCAGACGCAGATCGACGAAACATTTCGCCGAGCCCAGGATTTGCTGCCGGAATTGCGAAAGACGACAATTTCCAGTGCTTGGGCCGGTTTCATCGACAGCACGCCGGATGGCGTACCAGCTATCGGAGAAGTGGAAGCCGTTCCGGGCCTAATTTTAGCTGCCGGTTTCAGTGGCCACGGTTTTGGTATCGGTCCGGGTGCCGGACATTTGGTGGCGGATATCGTCACCGGAGCGCCACCACTCGTCGATCCAACGCCCTATCACCCAGCCCGCCTCAACACCTCCGTTTGGGGCAAGGTGGCGGAGTTTTGAGTTCAGTTGGTCCCAGCGGGATCGATCAGAAGACGGCGGCCAAATGAGCGAGGCCACCGTTACTCCTTTTCGTCATCACACGATGCTTGTTCTTGACGATTGACTTTGTACCTTCCGGCCGGACGAGAAGATTCAGTATCGTACGGACGATAAGGCTGAAGCAGTAGACTAGTCTTCTATCACGACAATCTCCGGATTCCAGTTTTGCGGCAGGGGATCGGGTCGCGTGATCTGAATATCTTCTGTTACGAGATCCGAAACGCCCTTTGCAAAAATGCCGGGAATTCCTTGCGGATATTCTATCAAGCCGATGATCTTGCCGTCAGGGCCGAAACGCCAAGCGTTCACGCGCCCGGCACTTTTGTCGCCTATCGGAAAGCGGTCGAAGCGATCGTCGATGGTTGGGCGCATGTCGTAGCAAAGGCCGGTTTTCAGTGGACCAGCCTGTTGCGCCAGAGAAATCCGTCGAAGGGTAATATTGGATATCCCGCCCTTCTGCTCGGCCACCATGTTGATGGCACCCTCCATCGATCCCGATATATCCTCGATCAAAACGTCGCTGACGGTACCCGCTGGAAACTCCTCTGGCCTGCGATCAAGAACGGTGATGGTGATCGCTTCACCCGAGCCCCAGAAACCCGCTGGTGTCTCGTGGCAATCTACGGAGATGCGGACGAAGCGAATGCCTTCGACCAAGCCGCCATCGCGCGAGAAAATGCCCAGACCACGGTTGGACTTTTCGATGCGGACATCTTCAAACGAAATATTGCGGAAGGGCGAAAAGCTTTCCGTTCCCAGTTTGAGTGCGCAGGAACGGCTTTCAACGACGCAGTTTCGAACTGTCACGTTTTCGCACGGTCCGGTCAACGACCCATCTTCGCGGCGCGTCGTCTTGAGCACGATGCCGTCGTCGGCGGTGCGGAACGTGCTATCGGAGATATGAACGTTACGACAACCGTCAATCACGATACCATCTGTGTTTGGCATCCGACGATCATTATCGACCTCGACGCCCTTGACCTCGATATTCTCACAACCCGCGAAATGCATTGTCCACATGGGTGAATCATGGATGTGCAGACCCTCGATGCGGATGTCGCGGCAATCGTCGAGAACAAGAATACGCGGGCGGTGCCGTGACGCCGTCAGAGTGCCCATATCACCGTGATCACCCTGCGTGTATTTCGTTGAACCTGCGCAGAAAATTCGCCCGTTCCCTATCAGCGCGATATTTGCGGCACCCACCGCCGTCATCATGGCCCGGTCGCTTTCCTCCGCGACGATGGCCACCGTGGTATGCGCGTAGGCATCGTAATCAGGAATGAAATGAAGCTCCGCACCATCAGCGATCTCAATCGTCAGGTCGGAGCGCAGATGCAAACCTCCACAGCGATGAATGCCGGATTCCAGAATGACGTGGAGTGCACCGTCATGGCTGTCGAAGAGGGCTTGCAACTTTTGGGTAATTTCATCGGCCTGGGGCGCAATACGAATGGCTTCTGACGCTGACATGGGAAACCTTTTGATTTCTGTAAATTCAAGAAAGACAGCCGCGATTTGCGGGCCATCCGGTTCAACAACGGGTTTGGAGAAGAGCTGCAATATAGCCGTAGCAGAAGGCGAAAGCGACCTGCTGCTGGTTTTCTCCCGCAAGCGTCGGGGCGTGATCGGGCATGACCATGTACTGGTAACCGGTGTCGCGTAGCGCGTCGATGACTGCTGGCATGTCGATGTCGCCATCTTCAAGGAAGCTTTCACGGAAAGAGTAGCGTTTGCCGACGATGTTGCGGAAATGGATATTCATGATCTTGCCGCGCTCGCCGAACCAACGCGTGATGGCAGGCACCTCCGAGACGTCCTCGACCATTTCGCCGAGCGTTCCGATGCAGAAATTCAGGCCATGAACCGGGCTCTCATGCATTTGCACAAAGCGTTTCATTCCCTCCACGGTTCCCAGAACACGTGTCACACCCATATAGCCGGGCGGTGTCGCCGGATCGTGCGGATGGCAGGCAAGGCGGATATTGACGGATTCAGCCACGGGAACCACACGCGCAAGAAAATAGTCCACACGCTCCCATATCGTGTCCTCGTCAATGGAGCCGATGCCTTCAGGGGTCGGTTCGTCAGGGTTGGCCAGTTCCAGGCGGAAGGCCTCTGCCATGTAACCGCCACGGCCCGGCTCCATCGGCGTGCGTGGAATGCCGATATAGTTGAAATTGTAGCGCACTGATGGAATACCCGCAGCCGCGCAATTCTCGATCAGACGGCAGATGCCATCGATCTGACGGTCGCGATCCGGACCGGCCAGCATGATATCCTTGCATGGCACATCACGATCGACCCGTGTCGATGGCATCGGCAGCTGCGTCATGTCGAGGACAAGACCGAAACTCTCGATTTTCTCACGGAAGGCTTCAAGTGTGGGGCGATCCCAGGTTCGCCAGTCTCCCGGCGGCGTCGCCGAGATATTGTTGACACCGAGCTGCTTTATCACGCGGTAGTCGTCGTCATGGCGAGCGGGAATTTGCGTTCCGAGATACATGTGCGTTTCTCCAATTGTCATTCTTGACGAGGCCGTTATCGGCCTGAATTATAGCGCGGCTCGGCCAGCCCCTGATAAGGCAGATCCACGACGTAGACGTCACCACCCGGACCGCTCCCCCCAGCCCGAAGCGTGGTGACGAAGGCGGTCTTCAGATCGCTGCCGATAAAACAGATATTCGTAGGGTTCGGAACATCGATGCGAATTTCCGCATCTATCTTACCATCGGGCGTGAGACGCAAAACGCGGCCGCTGTCGCTCGCTGCGATCCAGTAGCAACCATCCACGTCCATTGCCGCACCATCCGGGCGGCCTCCAAGCGTAACCCTGTCTGCAAACAATCGACCATTGCTAAAGTCGCCTGTGGCGGGACTGTAGTCATGAATGAGCACATAGGGGTTCATCGGGTTTGAATCTGATACATACATGGATGTACCATCCGGGCTCCAGGCAAGGCCGTTTTGTGTTCTGAAGCGCCCGCCCCGTTCCACAACCTTACCACCGGCTTCTATGCTGAATAGCGTGCCGAAGGCTCCCGGTGCCGACGTATCAGGGGCCATGGAACCGGACCAGAAGCGGCCCTGCCGGTCGCAGGCGCCGTCATTCATCCGCCAGCCTGATATGAGATCAGGTCCCGCGCCAAATTCGAGTTCTACCGCGCCGTCAACGATAGACAGTCTGGCAAATCCCCGCTCTGTCGAAGCGACGAAGCCGCCGTCTGCATGGATAGCCAACGCACCAACCCGCAGCGCCAGGTCAAACCGCTCGACAACGCCACCGGGGTACGTCACCCGGTACAGTGTGGCACCGGGAGAATCGACCCATGTCACACGCCCATGTTCCGGTTCCCAGACCGGCGTTTCACCAACGGTGCAGCCTGTCCGGGCAATTCTTTCAGCGGTAAAGTGTGGCGGGTGATATTGTGTCATGCTTTCCCAATCTGCGCTGCCAGTTTAGGCCGACGGTGTCAGGCGACGTTCGGTCTGCTTGTCGAACAGCAGTGCCTTGCCGTCGGCAACGCGCAATGCCACGTTCTCCCCCATATGCAGCGGACTACGGCTTTTGGACGACACAAGGATTTGCCCCACAGGGCTATCGCATATGACTGTCGTATCCGAACCCGTCGTCTCCACCGCACGGACGGTTGCGGGCAGCGCGTCAGCAGTATCGTGTGGCACGACTTCCAGATATTCAGGTCGGATGCCGACCACCACTTCGCGACCGGCAAAGCCACTGTAATTACCCGGCACTGGCAACCGGCTTTGGCTATCGCGCAGGGCGAGACTTTGCCCATCAGCGCCGATCGTCGCATTCATCATATTGATGGCTGGCGAGCCGATGAAACTAGCCACGAATATGCTGTCTGGCAAATCGTACAGCTCCAAGGGTGTTCCGGCCTGTTCGACCCGGCCATCGCGCAGGACGACGACCTTCTGCCCCATCGTCATGGCTTCGACCTGATCATGCGTGACGTAGACCGACGTCGTGTTCAAGCGATGATGCAGATCGCGGATTTCACCGCGGACCTGTCCGCGCAGCTTGGCGTCCAGGTTCGAAAGCGGCTCATCGAAAAGAAAGACGGCAGGGTTGCGCACAATGGCACGGCCCATGGCCACACGCTGGCGTTGACCGCCCGAAAGTTCCTTCGGCAAACGGTCCAGAAGCTTTTCCAGCCCAAGGACCTGCGACACCTGATCGATCTTCTGATTGATCTCGTCTTTGGGCCGTCGCGCAAGGCGCAAGGCAAAGCTCATATTTTCGCGCACGGTCATTTGCGGATAGAGCGCGTAACTCTGGAACACCATGGCAATGTCGCGTTGCTTCGGTTCAAGGTCGGTTACATCGCGCCCACCGATATGGATCTCACCGTTACTCGCCGTCTCGAGCCCGGCGATGATGCGCAACAACGTCGATTTTCCAGAACCACTGGGTCCGATCAGCACGCAAAACTCGCCCTCGGCAATGTCGATCGACACATCCTTGATGACATCAACGACACCAAACGACTTGGAAACGCCCCGTAGGGAAACTGCACCCATTTCATTCCTCTTAAAATTGTTCCGGCGGACGTGGCGCTGTCAACCTTTGACTGCGCCGGCCATGATGCCGCGATTGAATTGTCGCTGAAGCAGGAGATAAACGATGACGCTTGGGGCCATGGCGATGAGCGTTGCCGCCACCAGAATGTTTGGCGTTATCGTGTCATCCACTCGAAGCGAACCCAGTGCCACTGGTAGCGTCATCAAATCCTTGTCGTTCACCACGATGAGTGGCAACAGATACTGATCCCAGATCATGATGAAGCCGAAGATCAGCACGGTTCCCAGTGCCGGACGCACCAGCGGAAGAATGACGCGGTAGAAGATTTGCCATTCGCTGGCACCATCGATGCGTGCCGCCTCTTCCAGTTCCATCGGGATGGCACGCATGAACTCGGTCAACATGAAGATCGAGAACGCCCAGCCGACCACCGGCAGGATCATGGCCAGATAAGTGTTGTAGATCGACACATTGAGGATCGGTATTTCTTTCTGCATCACCAGATACAGCGGAATGGCTATGACCTCTTCCGGCAGCATCAGGGTGCACAAGATAAGCAGGCTGACGACGGCAGCACCGCGAAATTTCTTGCGTGCGAGTGCGTAGGCAGCCAGCGCGCTGACCGTAACCTGCAGGCCCGTACCGACAATCACAACGATGACAGAGTTCATCAAGTAGCGCCAGACCTTCATGTCGAACAGCGCGATGCGGAAGTTCTCGAGGGTCGGGTTTTGCGGGATAAGGGTCAACTGACCCGGCTTCAGGCTGACGCCGCTGAAAGCGGTAACCAGCGCACCCCAGAAGGGCCCGACAAAAATGACGATGAGGATGGCATAGAGGCCGTACCGGGCGAGGTTGAGCAGAGGAGAAGTTTTCATCGGACGCCTCTTACGATGTAAGCTTGGATTTGACCTTCATGTGCAGCACCGTCAGCGCGACAGTAAACAGCAGCAGCATGAACGAGACGGCAGAAGCGTAGCCATAATTCAGGTCCTCGAACCCGACTTTGTAAATATGCGTCATGATGGTTGACGTCGAACCCGCCGGACCGCCGCCAGTGGTCGCATAGACCTCGGCGAAAACGCGGAAGCCACGGATGAAAGACAGCATCAGCACAACCGAAATCGAGGGAATAATGCCCGGCAAGGTCACATGCCAAAGCTTGCGCCAGGCGCTGGCGCCATCGACGCTTGCGGCGTCATAAAGCTCCCGGTTCACGCCAACCAGACCTGCGACGAAAATGACCATGTCATAAGGCGCGCTCTTCCAGGCGCTCATCAGGATCAGCACCCAGAGAGCCTGGTTCGGATCCGACAGGAAGCCCTGCGGCTCTATCCCGATAAAGCCGAGAATGGAATTGATGAGTCCGTAATCAGCGGAGTTGAACAGAATGCGCCAGATTTCCGCGATGATGGCAACGCTTGTGATCGCTGGCAGGAAGACCGCGGTGCGAATGATACCAAGGTGGCGCGCCGGACCTTCCAGCGTCAACGCCATGAAGAAGGCAACCACACAGGCTGAAAGCGTTCCTACGATAACGTAGATTGTGGTGTGAACGACGGCGCTACGAAGAGCAAGATCGCTGAAGGCACGGTAGAAGTTAGCCAGACCGACCCATTTGCTCTCGGAGTAGAACTGCACATCGTAAAACGACATGGAGAACCCCGAGACCATCGGATAAAACTTGAACCACGTAAAGATGATCAGCGCTGGCGCGAGAAATAGCCAGGGCGTCATCACGCTGAGTAGACGCCTTTTGGCAGGACGCCGCGCCGTGCCAGATGTGGTCTGGGCGCTACCGAGAGCGGAGTTTTGGGGCGTAACGGACATGTTGACCTCAAAGACAGTGCTTGTTGCATGCAACGCGAGTTGTCACCGCGATACATGGAGCTGTTTACTGTTGGGACGGGGAGAGCGCGTTCTGCCCACTCAGCTCGATCTTGACCTGTTCGTTCAGAGCCTTCAATTCGGTGGGAACGTCTGCGTCGCACTGCGCCAGAATACGGTTGAAACCATCACCGGTGACGCTGCGGATTGCCGTCCAGTTTGGAACAGCGGGCATATAGTGACCGTATTTGTCGAAGGTTTCCTTGAAGACCATCCAACGCGGATCGTTACGAACAGCGTTGACGTCTACTTTCGTGTTCACGGGCAAACGAACGATCGGCGTCCGTCCCGAGCCCTGGGCCATAGCGATTTCCTGACCCTTTGGTGAAACCAGAAACGCCAGGAACTTGTTGGCGGCGTCTTCATCCTTCACGCTTTTCAGCAGATAGGCACTGGTGCCTTCCGAAAGTGAGGCGATACCTGCGGGACCTGCAGGCAACATGACGACCTCCGTCTTATCCTTGCCGGGCTCGGCGTCGATCTGCGGAATGTGATATGGACCGGAGATAAAGATACCAGTCTGGCCGGAACGGAATGTCGGCAACGTATCGCCCGTCGTGGCATTGATGGCGCCAGGCTGAGCCAGCTTATCGCAGATCATGCCACGCACATAGGTCAGAGCTTCGGCAACCTGCGGCGTATCGAGTGTTGGCACGAACCCGTCCGGCAATTGTTTGACGTAATCACCGCCCGCCTGCCAGATGAAGCTGCTCATGAACCAGCTTGCATAGCCGCGCGTGGTGGAACCGGGAATAGCCATGCCGAATGTATCGGCCTTGCCGTTGCCATCCGGGTCCTGCTTGGTAAATGCCTCTGCCAGCTTGCGCACATCCTCCCAGGTCTTTGGTTCCGGCATATTCAACTTTTCGCGCCAGTCCTTGCGAATAAACATCGCGAAGGACTGAGCAGAGATCGGTACCGAATAAAACTGACCATCGCTTGCCTTCGCCCCATCCCATGCCGATGTCGAGATATCCTGGCTGCCAGCGATCTTCGACGGATCGATGGACTTCAAAATGCCCATCCGGTTCATCTGGCCCATGGCTGTCGTATCATTCAAGACGATATCGGGGAGAGTACGACCAGCAGCAGCGCGGGCAAGGCGTTGCTCGAAATCGATGCCAGTATTGAAGGTCTCAACCTTGATGCCACTGTCAGCCGTGAACGCATCCGTCAGCGCCTTCAAGACGCTGATCGATTCATCCGTTTGTCTCGACCAGACGCTGATGGATTGGGCCTGCACACCGTGAGCGCCACACAAAACTGCGCAGCCAACGAGCAAAGACTTCAACGACGTTCTAGGCATTCGGACCTCCCGTATGTGACAGATCAAGGCAAGGACGCTATCGCCTCAAGTCAGATGATGACTTAAGCCAGGTGATAGGATGATACAAGTATTTTGTGAAATTAGATACTATGAATTAGGTATCTCTACAATACATCACTGTAGGATCCCATTCCTTCACGCAGTTCCGCAAGGTCTTCCACTGCTCGATTTTCTAAAGGAATTCAGAGATTTATCAGCAATACTGGCGTTACGCCGCTGTCCAGACAAGCATAGCAACACTCTTCCAGCCACAACCTGCTAGCAGACCACCATGTCAGTTTGTGATTAGAGAGAAAGATGCACCGCTAGCCAGATTTTGGCGCATCAGCGCGCTCAGACATGAGGGGTTAGCGAATACTGTGCGCTGATAACGATGACCAAAGGAGGCCCGTCCTCAGTCAGCTCATGATTCAATATGGAGGAATAAGATTTCGTTACGGCAATATCCCCGACGATATGCGGACATCATACCACTGGCGATTGAAATCGCCTTTTCACAAAGCCCAGTGATGCGGAATTGTCACGCGGCGGCTTGCCTTGCCCCTTATTTATCTTGGTGGCTCGCGCATTCGGTTGAGCTTTCGGCATGGTGTTTGCCGATGGCCACATTTTCGATGGATAAACTAAATCCTATAGGTAATTTGCCTCACCGGTTTCTACCACCAGAGAAAGCCAATGTATTTCGTTCCAGATAGGCCTAAGCATGGAGCCGTCGCATGACAGAGTCGTAGACACGACCCATGCCCTGCGCAGACGCTATTCTGCTGGCAAACAGTCGAGGCAGCACCGCTTGCATCGCCCCTACC
>UCJU01000044.1 GCA_900472925.1 Hyphomicrobiales bacterium | reverse complement strand
CGCTTCGATCGTCGAGTAATTTTATCTCGCAAGGGATATACAAGAGCCCCGCTGGTAACAGCGGGGCTTTTTTGCTTGATAAGATATAAAGCGCCGGAAATTTGTCATGGCGGCCAAACTTGACGAATCCGTCCATAAAGTGGACTAATTCGCGCTACAATTATCCAAACACGATTTCGTAATCGGTCAATCACTGGAGTAACCATGTCCGAGACTGCTCGCATCTTCATAGGCTTCGACAGCAAGGAAGTCGTCGCCTACCACGTATTCTGCCAGAGCATTCAGGAGAAGAGTTCCATTCCGGTGGAGTTCACGCCCATCGCCCTCAATAATCTCGGCGGGCTCTTTACCCGCGAGCGTAACCAGCTGCAGACGACGGAATTTTCGTTCTCCCGTTTTCTCGTGCCCTATCTGAGCAACTATGAGGGCTGGTCGATCTTTGCGGACTGCGATATGCTGATGCGCACCGATATCGCCAAGCTCTGGAGCCTGCGCGACGATCGCTATGCGGCCATGTGCGTGAAGCATGACTATGTGCCGAAGGTGGAAACGAAGTTCCTGGGGCAGACACAGACAAAGTATGAGAAGAAGAACTGGTCCAGCTTCATTCTGTTCAATAACGCCAAGTGCAAGGCGCTGACCAAGGACTACGTCAACACGGCAACCGGCCTGCAACTGCATCAGTTCAAGTGGCTGGAATCGGATGATCTGATCGGCGAAATCCCGGCCACGTGGAATTGGCTGGTCAACGAGTATGATCATAATCCCGATGCGGACAACGTCCATTTCACAGATGGCGGGCCGTATTTCGATGAATACAAGAATGACGACTACGCTGAAGAGTGGTTCGCTGCAAAGGAGCGGATGCTGACGGTCGTGCAGAGGGCCTAATGTGCACTTGCGCAGTGAGATTTGAGAATGCGCCTTCGGGCGCATTCTTTGTTTCGGTTAGCCAATAAGGCATCTTGCCGGAGACCATCCCCAGCTTCTCGTGGAAGTCTGTGAAAATTGAAAAAAACACTTGCCAATAAAGATTCGTGGCCTTAAACGGGCGTCACGGACCATGGTGGACACTGAATGTTAGCCGGAATGTTCGTTGTAGGGGTATAGCTCAGTTGGTAGAGCGGCGGTCTCCAAAACCGCAGGTCGTAAGTTCGAGCCTTACTGCCCCTGCCATTTCCTCATCCGCAAGCGCGGTCTCGCTGCAGGGCAGGTGAGGTGCCGGTTTACCGGCGAAATTCGCCAAATGTCGATTTCCCCTTGTTAAAGAGGGAATCGGTGTTTATGTAGGTCAAAATAGACACGCGGTGCGTGGGGTCGATTATTTCGACTTTACGTGCCGTAATTGCGTGGGCAGTCAATGGCATCCAAAACCAATCCGTTTACGTTTCTGCAGCAGGTTCGCTCCGAAGCGTCGAAGATCACTTGGCCGTCGCGCCGCGAGACGATGATTTCCACGGCCATGGTTTTGGTGATGGTCATCTTTGCGGCACTGTTCTTCTTTGCGGCTGACCAGCTCATCGGCTGGTTGCTCGGTCTCGTTCTGAGCGTCGGCCGGTAACGAATTGAGCGGAGAGTAAAGATGGCAGCGCGTTGGTACATTGTTCAGGCATATTCGAACTTCGAAAAGAAGGTCGCTGAGTCGATTGAAGAGAAGGTTCGCCAGAAGGGTCTCGATCACCTTTTCGAGCGTATTCTGGTTCCGACCGAAAAGGTCGTTGAGGTTCGTCGCGGTCGCAAGGTCGATAGCGAACGGAAGTTTTTCCCAGGTTACGTGCTCGTTCGCGCAAACCTGACAGATGAGGCCTATCACCTCATCAAGAACACTCCGAAGGTTACGGGCTTTCTGGGTTCGGATAACAAGCCTGTTCCGATCCCTGATTCTGAAGCTGAGCGTATTCTCGGTCAGGTTCAGGAGGGCGTCGAGCGTCCGAAGTCTTCGGTATCGTTCGAGATCGGCGAGCAGGTTCGTGTTTCCGACGGTCCATTCGCATCGTTCAACGGTGTCGTGCAGGACGTCGATGAAGAGCGTTCGCGCCTGAAGGTGGAAGTATCGATCTTTGGTCGTGCGACGCCTGTCGAGCTGGAATATGCACAGGTCGAAAAAGTTTGACGAGTTTCTGAAGGCGTCATCGCCTTCGATGTAATACATCAGAAAGTGATCGCAAGGTCTTGATTTTCCTGACTGATGTGATGCGGCATAGCCGCAAAGCGCGTGGAAGATGCTCTGAACTCTTAAGCCGGGTCAGAGGTCGCACCACGCAACCGCAGCCGCCGGAAATTCCGGCAAGTTGAGCCGGGAAACCGGTTCTATTCGAAAGGCAGAGAGATATGGCTAAGAAAGTTGCAGGCCAGCTCAAGCTTCAGGTCAAGGCAGGATCGGCAAACCCGTCCCCGCCAATCGGCCCGGCGCTTGGTCAGCGTGGCGTAAACATCATGGAATTCTGCAAGGCGTTCAATGCCGCCACGCAGGAAATGGAAAAGGGTATGCCGATCCCGGTCGTCATCACCTATTACCAGGACAAGTCCTTCACCTTCGTCATGAAGCAGCCGCCAATGACGTATTGGTTGAAGAAGGAAGCAAAGATCACATCCGGTTCCAAGACACCTGGTAAGGGTGCCAAGGTCGGCTCCATCACCAAGGCTCAGGTCAAGACGATCGCCGAAGCCAAGATGAAGGATCTGAATGCAGCCGACATCGAAGGCGCAATGGCAATGGTTGAGGGCTCTGCCCGCGCCATGGGCCTGGAAGTGGTAGGTTGATCATGGCAAAGCTTGCAAAGCGCGTACAGAAGATCCGCGAAGGCGTTGATCCAAAGACCCTTTATGTCCTGACCGACGCCATTTCGATGGTTAAGGAACGGGCTGTCGCCAAGTTCGACGAAACTGTTGAAGTTTCGATGAACCTCGGCGTTGACCCACGCCACGCAGACCAGATGGTTCGCGGCGTTGTCAACCTTCCAAACGGCACAGGCCGTGACGTTCGCGTCGCTGTTTTTGCTCGTGGCGCCAAGGCTGACGAAGCCAAGGCTGCTGGTGCAGACATTGTTGGTGCAGAAGACCTGCTGGAAATCGTTCAGGGCGGCAAGATCGACTTCGATCGCGTCATCGCCACACCTGACATGATGCCACTCGTCGGTCGCCTCGGTAAGGTTCTCGGCCCACGCGGCATGATGCCTAACCCGAAGGTCGGTACGGTTACGATGGACGTTGCTGGAGCTGTCAAGGCTTCCAAGGGCGGCGCAGTCGAGTTCCGCGTCGAAAAGGCCGGTATCGTCCACGCTGGTATTGGCAAGGCTTCCTTCGATGCTAAGGCGCTCGAAGAAAACATCAAGGCTTTCGCTGATGCCGTCATCAAGGCAAAGCCAGCCGGCGCCAAGGGCAACTACGTCAAGCGCGTAGCGATCTCGTCGACCATGGGTCCAGGCGTTCGCATCGAGCCTTCGTCGGTAACTGCCTAAAGAATTCGCCGCGTTTTGAAAAAGACGCGGCAACATCGATTTCCGGCTCGCAAGGGCCGGGAATTTCCAGGGAAACCTGGAACTCCTGTCCGAGATTGTAGGCGGCTTATCTCCTCCGGGATTTGGGCCTTAATCATTCAGCCTGCATGAGACGGGTAAGGCCCGGATTTTCGCACCCAAGGGTGCCTAATAATCCGGTTCGAACCTGATGTGCCTGTGCCTGAAGCCGTTTGCGGCGACAGAGCGGGGGACAGGATCCTCAAGCGTCGCTTGAGATTTTGGTAACAGGATCTCTTGAGGCAAAGGCAAACCCGATGGGTTCACAGTTCAATGTGTTCCCATCTACTGGAGACAGACAGTGGAAAGAGCGGAAAAACGCGAATTCGTCACGGAGCTGAATGAAGTCTTCAAGGCTTCTGGTTCAGTTGTCGTGGCCCACTATGCTGGTGTCACAGTTGCGCAGATGAACGATTTTCGTTCGAAAATGCGCGCTGCTGGCGGCACCGTCAAGGTCGCGAAGAACCGCCTGGCCAAGATCGCTCTTCAGGGTACGGAGTCGGAAGGGATCATCGATCTCTTCAAGGGACAGACGCTGATTGCATACAGCACTGACCCTATGATTGCTCCGAAGGTCGTCATGGACTTCGCAAAGACCAACGATAAAGTCGTTGTTCTCGGCGGCGCCATGGGTGCAACCACGCTCAACGCCGAAGCAGTCAAGTCGCTTGCGACCCTGCCTTCGCTGGACGAGCTGCGTGCGAAACTGCTGGGCCTCTTTGCGGCTCCTGCAACTCGCGTCGCTACCGTTGTTGCAGCACCAGCAAGCCAGCTTGCTCGCGTGTTCTCGGCTTACTCAAAGAAGGACGAAGCCGCTTAAGGCGGTTTTTCGCTGTAAATATTCAAACCGGTTCGAACCGAATTAAAGGAACTATAACATGGCTGATCTCGCAAAGATCGTTGACGACCTCTCCGCTCTGACAGTTCTGGAAGCTGCTGAGCTTTCCAAGCTTCTCGAAGAAAAGTGGGGCGTTTCCGCTGCTGCTCCTGTAGCAGTTGCTGCTGCTGGCGGCGCTGCTGCAGCTCCTGCTGAAGAAGAAAAGACTGAATTCGACGTCGTCCTGACGGACGCTGGCGCGAACAAGATCAACGTCATCAAGGAAGTCCGCGCTATCACAGGTCTCGGCCTGAAGGAAGCTAAGGACCTCGTTGAAGGCGCTCCTAAGGCTGTTAAGGAAGGCGTTTCCAAGGCTGAAGCTGCTGACCTCAAGAAGAAGCTTGAAGACGCAGGCGCCAAGGTTGACGTTAAGTAATCTTGGAATGTTTCGGGAGGCGGTGTTCGCACCGCCTTCTGATCTCATTTCTCCCGAACTTTTTACCCAAAAGCCGCGTGAAAATGGCTTTTGGGTAATGGGTTCTTCAAGAGAATAGTTTCGAACCGCGCTGTAGAGGCAATCCGGCCTTACACTTCGGGATGTGAAACGAGATTGAAGATACTCATTGGATTGACGGGATCGACTGGCCAGCGGTTCCCGTCCGTTGCAGGCCCGGATGCAATTTTAAAGGAGCGACGATGGCTCAGACCCTTTCGTTTAACGGTCGCAGGCGCGTACGCAAGTTTTTCGGCAAAATTCCAGAAGTAGCGGAAATGCCGAACCTCATCGAGGTTCAGAAGGCTTCGTATGACCAGTTTCTCATGGTCAAGGAGCCCGAAGGCGGGCGTCCCGATGAGGGATTGAACGCGGTCTTCAGGTCCGTGTTCCCAATCACCGATTTTTCAGGCGCTTCCATGCTCGAATTCGTATCTTACGAATTCGAACCGCCGAAGTTCGACACAGAAGAATGCCGTCAGCGCGATCTGACCTACGCAGCGCCGCTCAAGGTGACGCTGCGTCTCATCGTGTTCGACATTGACGAAGATACGGGCGCAAAGTCCATAAAGGACATCAAGGAACAGTCGGTCTACATGGGCGACATGCCTTTGATGACAGACAACGGCACGTTCATCGTCAACGGTACCGAGCGCGTTATCGTGTCCCAGATGCACCGTTCGCCAGGCGTGTTCTTCGACCACGACAAGGGCAAGAGCCACTCGTCCGGCAAGCTTCTGTTTGCTGCGCGCGTCATCCCTTATCGCGGCTCTTGGCTCGACATCGAGTTCGACGCCAAGGATGTTGTCTACGCACGTATCGACCGTCGTCGTAAGCTGCCTGCAACATCGTTGCTGATGGCGCTCGGCATGGACGGCGAGGAAATTCTGTCGACCTTCTACACCAAGGCAAGCTACGAGCGCGATGGCGACGGCTGGCGCTACCCTTATCAGCCAGACGTGCTGAAGGGTGCCAAGGTCATCACCGAGCTGGTTGATGCCGATACGGGCGAAGTCGTTGTCGAAGCTGGCAAGAAGCTGACACCTCGTTTGATCCGTCAGCTGTCCGAAAAGGGCCTGAAGTTCCTGAAGGCTTCCAACGAAGAGCTTTACGGCAACTACCTTGCCGAAGACATCGTCAACTACGAGACGGGTGAAATCTATCTCGAAGCCGGTGATGAAATCGACGAGAAGACGCTGAAGCTCATTCTTGACTCGGGCTTCGACCAGATTCCGATCCTCAACATCGACCACGTCAATGTTGGCGCCTACATCCGCAACACGCTGGCGGCAGACAAGAACGAGAACCGTCAGGAAGCTCTGTTCGACATCTACCGCGTCATGCGTCCGGGTGAGCCACCGACCATGGATTCGGCCGAAGCCATGTTCAAGTCGCTGTTCTTCGATAGCGAACGTTACGATCTGTCTGCGGTTGGCCGCGTGAAGATGAACATGCGTCTTGATCTCGATGCCGAAGATTCCGTGCGCACACTGCGCAAGGAAGACATTCTGGCCGTCGTCAAGATGCTGGTCGAGTTGCGTGACGGCAAGGGCGAAATCGACGATATCGACAACCTCGGTAACCGTCGCGTTCGTTCCGTCGGTGAGTTGATGGAGAACCAGTATCGTCTGGGTCTGCTGCGCATGGAACGTGCGATCAAGGAACGTATGTCCTCGATCGAAATCGACACCGTGATGCCGCAGGATCTGATCAACGCAAAGCCTGCAGCTGCTGCTGTTCGCGAATTCTTCGGCTCCTCGCAGCTGTCGCAGTTCATGGACCAGGTGAACCCGCTTTCGGAAATCACCCACAAGCGCCGTCTTTCGGCTCTTGGACCAGGTGGTCTGACCCGCGAGCGCGCTGGCTTTGAAGTTCGCGACGTTCACCCGACGCACTACGGTCGTATTTGCCCGATCGAAACGCCTG
Source organism: Hyphomicrobiales bacterium (assembly GCA_900472925.1). Lineage (GTDB taxonomy): Bacteria > Pseudomonadota > Alphaproteobacteria > Rhizobiales > Rhizobiaceae > Agrobacterium. Next base: position 11,329 of record UCJU01000044.1, on the reverse strand, counting down.
AAGGCCCGAACATCGGTCTGATCAACTCGCTCGCAACCTTTGCCCGCGTCAACAAGTACGGCTTCATCGAAAGCCCGTACCGCAAGATCGTTGACGGCAAGGTAACGACCGACGTGATCTACCTCTCCGCTATGGAAGAGGCCAAGTACTACGTCGCACAGGCCAATGCCGAGCTGGACGCTGAAGGCGCATTCACGGAAGAATTCGTGGTTTGCCGTCACTCTGGCGAAGTTATGCTGGCGCCGCGGGACAACATCAACCTGATGGACGTTTCGCCAAAGCAGCTGGTTTCCGTTGCTGCGGCTCTCATTCCGTTCCTGGAAAACGACGACGCCAACCGCGCTCTCATGGGCTCGAACATGCAGCGTCAGGCCGTTCCATTGTTGCGTGCCGAGGCTCCGTTCGTCGGAACCGGCATGGAGCCGATCGTTGCGCGTGACTCCGGCGCTGCTATTGCAGCCCGTCGTGGCGGCGTGGTCGATCAGGTGGATGCGACCCGTATCGTTATCCGTGCGACGGAAGATCTCGATGCTGGCAAGTCCGGCGTTGACATCTATCGTCTTCAGAAGTTCCAGCGTTCCAACCAGAACACCTGCATCAATCAGCGTCCGCTGGTTGCTGTCGGTGACATTCTGAACAAGGGCGACATCATCGCTGACGGTCCTTCGACCGACCTCGGTGACCTGGCACTTGGCCGTAACGCGCTCGTCGCGTTCATGCCTTGGAACGGTTACAACTACGAAGACTCCATCCTGATGTCCGAACGCATCGTCTCCGACGACGTGTTCACGTCCATTCACATCGAAGAATTCGAAGTGATGGCGCGCGACACCAAGCTTGGTCCTGAAGAAATCACGCGTGATATTCCGAACGTTTCGGAAGAGGCGCTGAAGAACCTCGACGAAGCCGGTATCGTCTACATCGGTGCGGAAGTTCAGCCGGGCGATATCCTCGTCGGCAAGATCACACCAAAGGGCGAAAGCCCGATGACGCCGGAAGAAAAGCTTCTGCGCGCCATCTTCGGTGAAAAGGCGTCCGACGTTCGCGACACATCCATGCGTATGCCTCCTGGCACGTTTGGTACGGTCGTTGAAGTTCGCGTGTTCAACCGCCACGGCGTCGAAAAAGACGAACGTGCAATGGCGATCGAGCGCGAAGAGATCGAACGTCTTGCCAAGGACCGTGACGACGAACAGGCCATTCTGGACCGTAACGTCTACGGTCGTCTGATCGAGATGCTGCGCGGACAGGTTTCCATTGCTGGTCCAAAGGGCTTCAAGAAGGGCGTCGAGCTTTCCAACGCCGTCGTATCCGAATATCCCCGCTCGCAGTGGTGGATGTTTGCCGTGGAAGACGAGAAGGCTCAGTCCGAGCTGGAAGCGCTTCGTGGTCAGTACGACGAATCCAAGTCGCGCCTTGAACAGCGCTTCATGGACAAGGTCGAGAAGGTACAGCGCGGCGACGAAATGCCTCCTGGCGTCATGAAGATGGTCAAGGTCTTTGTTGCTGTGAAGCGCAAGATCCAGCCAGGCGACAAGATGGCTGGCCGTCACGGTAACAAGGGCGTTGTCTCGCGTATCGTGCCGGTTGAAGACATGCCGTTCCTGGAAGACGGCACGCATGTCGACATCTGCTTGAACCCGTTGGGCGTGCCATCGCGCATGAACGTCGGCCAGATCCTCGAAACCCACCTTGCCTGGGCTTGCGCCGGCATGGGTAAGAAGATCGGCGACATGCTCGACGAGTATCACAAGTCGCTGGATATCACGGACCTGAAGCGCGAGCTGACGGAAGTGTATGCCTCTCAAGCCAAAGACGAAGTTGCTCATTTCGATGACGAGTCTCTGATCCGTCTCGCCGAGCAGTCCCGCAAGGGCGTCTCGATTGCGACACCGGTCTTCGACGGTGCGCATGAGCCTGACGTGGCTGCAATGTTGACCAGAGCCGGTCTCAACGAGTCGGGTCAGTCTGTTCTGTATGATGGCCGTACCGGTGAAACCTTCGACCGTAAGGTGACCGTCGGTTACATGTACATGATCAAGCTGAACCACCTTGTCGACGACAAGATCCACGCTCGCTCGATCGGTCCTTACTCGCTCGTCACCCAGCAGCCGCTTGGTGGTAAGGCGCAATTCGGCGGACAGCGCTTCGGGGAAATGGAAGTCTGGGCTCTGGAAGCTTACGGAGCGGCTTACACGCTGCAGGAAATGCTCACCGTCAAGTCTGACGACGTGGCGGGCCGCACCAAGGTTTACGAAGCAATCGTCCGTGGCGACGATACGTTCGAAGCCGGTATTCCTGAAAGCTTCAACGTTCTCGTTAAGGAAATGCGCTCGCTGGGTCTCAGCGTCGAACTGGAAAACTCCAAGCTCGACGAGGCCAATGCAGCGGGTCAACTGCCTGACGCGGCGGAATAAGAAACAAAAGGGCAGGCACCTCAAGGGTGCCTGCCTGTTTCGCCCGATGGCTTGTGCCTGACGGCAGAAACTTCCGCCGCATTTTGCGGTTAATCATGTTTTAGGCATTGGCCGGTGATGCGGACTGCACCGTGCCAGATGCAAGCAAGGGGCCAAACCCCTAAGGAGACAGGCATGAACCAAGAGGTCATGAACCTTTTCAACCCGGCGGTACCGGCACAGCACTTCGATTCCATCCGGATTTCGATTGCGAGCCCGGAAAAGATCCTTTCCTGGTCCTATGGTGAGATCAAGAAGCCGGAAACCATCAATTATCGTACGTTCAAGCCAGAGCGTGATGGTCTGTTTTGCGCGCGTATTTTCGGACCGATCAAGGACTATGAGTGCCTGTGCGGCAAGTACAAGCGCATGAAGTACAAGGGCATCATCTGCGAAAAGTGCGGCGTCGAAGTGACGTTGTCGCGCGTTCGCCGTGAGCGCATGGGCCATATCGAACTGGCAGCACCCGTTGCCCACATCTGGTTCCTGAAGTCGCTGCCTTCGCGTATCTCGACCTTGCTCGACATGACGCTGAAAGACGTAGAGCGCGTGCTCTACTTCGAAAACTACATCGTGACAGAGCCTGGCCTGACGTCTTTGAAGCAGAACCAGCTTCTGAACGAAGAAGAGTACATGATTGCCGTCGATGAATTTGGTGAAGACCAGTTCACTGCGATGATCGGTGCTGAAGCCATCTACGAAATGCTGGCTTCGATGGACCTCGAGAAGATCGCTGGCGACCTGCGCACGGATCTTGCCGAGACTTCGTCGGATCTGAAGCAGAAGAAATTCATGAAGCGCCTCAAGATCGTTGAGAACTTCATGGAATCCGGCAATCGTCCCGAGTGGATGATCATGAAGGTTGTTCCAGTCATTCCACCGGACCTGCGTCCGCTGGTTCCGCTGGATGGTGGCCGCTTCGCGACGTCCGACCTGAACGATCTCTATCGCCGCGTTATCAACCGTAACAACCGTCTGAAGCGCCTGATCGAGCTTCGTGCGCCTGGCATCATCATTCGCAACGAAAAGCGTATGTTGCAGGAATCCGTCGATGCGCTGTTCGATAACGGCCGTCGCGGTCGCGTTATCACAGGTGCCAACAAGCGTCCGCTGAAGTCGCTGTCCGACATGCTCAAGGGCAAGCAGGGCCGCTTCCGCCAGAACCTTCTCGGCAAGCGCGTCGACTATTCCGGTCGTTCGGTTATCGTGACAGGTCCTGAGCTTAAGCTGCACCAGTGCGGTCTTCCAAAGAAGATGGCGCTCGAGCTGTTCAAGCCATTCATCTATGCCCGCCTCGACGCGAAGGGTTACTCCTCCACTGTCAAGCAGGCCAAGAAGCTGGTTGAAAAGGAAAAGCCGGAAGTTTGGGATATCCTCGACGAGGTCATCCGCGAGCACCCGGTTCTCTTGAACCGTGCGCCGACGCTTCACCGCTTGGGTATTCAGGCTTTCGAACCCATGCTGGTCGAAGGCAAGGCGATCCAGCTGCATCCGCTCGTCTGCACGGCCTTCAACGCCGACTTCGACGGTGACCAGATGGCTGTTCACGTTCCGCTGTCGCTCGAAGCGCAGCTGGAAGCACGCGTGCTGATGATGTCCACAAACAACATCCTGCACCCTGCAAACGGTCAGCCGATCATCGTTCCTTCACAGGACATGGTTCTCGGCCTGTACTATCTGTCGATCATGAACGAGAACGAGCCAGGTCAAGGCATGGCGTTCTCCGACATGGGCGAATTGCACCATGCGCTGGAAAACAAGGTCGTGACGCTGCACGCGAAAATTCGCGGCCGCTTCAAGACTGTGGATGCCGACGGCAAGATGGTTTCCAAGATCTACGACACGACACCTGGTCGTATGATCATTGGCGAGCTTCTGCCGAAGAACGTCAACGTGCCTTTCGAAACCTGCAACCAGGAAATGACCAAGAAGAACATCTCCAAGATGATCGACACGGTCTACCGTCATTGCGGCCAGAAAGACACGGTCATCTTCTGCGACCGCATCATGCAACTCGGCTTTACCCATGCTTGCCGCGCTGGCATTTCGTTCGGCAAGGACGACATGATCATCCCGGAAACCAAGGTCAAGATCGTTGGCGACACCGAAACCTTGGTCAAGGAATACGAACAGCAGTACAATGACGGCCTGATCACTCAGGGCGAAAAGTACAACAAGGTCGTAGACGCCTGGGGCAAGGCAACCGAAAAGGTTGCTGAGGACATGATGGCCCGTATTAAGGCTGTCGAGTTCGACGCCGAAACCGGTCGCCAGAAGCCGATGAACGCCATCTACATGATGTCCCACTCCGGCGCGCGTGGTTCTCCGAACCAGATGCGTCAGCTGGGCGGTATGCGCGGCCTCATGGCCAAGCCATCGGGTGAAATCATCGAAACGCCGATCATCTCCAACTTTAAGGAAGGTCTGACCGTTAACGAGTACTTCAACTCGACGCACGGTGCCCGTAAGGGTCTTGCAGACACCGCCTTGAAGACGGCGAACTCCGGTTACCTGACACGTCGTCTCGTTGACGTCGCGCAGGATTGCATCGTCAACTCCACGGACTGCGGCACCGAAAAGGGCCTCACCATGACTGCCATCGTTGATGCCGGTCAGGTTGTTGCTTCGCTTGGCGCACGTATCCTCGGACGTACGGCTCTCGATGATATCGACAACCCGGTAACGGGCGAGAACATCGTCAAGGCTGGCACGTTGATGGATGAAGCCGATATCGCTGCCATCGAAAAGTCGGGCATTCAGTCTGTTCGCATTCGCTCCGCTCTGACCTGCGAAATCCAGGTTGGTGTTTGCGGCGTCTGCTACGGTCGTGACCTTGCACGCGGTACACCTGTTAACATGGGCGAAGCGGTCGGCGTTATTGCCGCTCAGTCCATCGGTGAACCGGGCACACAGCTCACCATGCGTACGTTCCACCTTGGCGGAACGGCCAACGTGGTCGACCAGTCGTTCCTGGAAGCGTCTTATGAAGGCACGATCCAGATCAAGAACCGCAACAGCCTGCGTAACTCCGAAGGCGTTCTCATCGCGATGGGCCGTAACATGTCCGTCACCATTCTCGATGAGCGCGGCGTAGAGCGTTCCTCGCAGCGCGTAGCCTATGGCTCCAAGCTGTTCGTGGACGATGGCGACAAGGTCAAGCGCGGTCAGCGTCTGGCTGAGTGGGACCCTTACACACGTCCAATGATGACGGAAGTGGAAGGAACGGTTCACTTCGAAGATCTGGTCGATGGTCTTTCCGTTCTGGAAGCGACCGACGAGTCCACCGGTATCACCAAGCGTCAGGTTATCGACTGGCGTTCGACACCACGTGGCTCCGACTTGAAGCCAACCATCGTCATCAAGGATGCGTCCGGCACGGTGCTGAAACTTGCTCGCGGCGGCGAAGCCCGCTTCCAGCTTTCGGTTGATGCTATTCTGTCGGTCGAGCCTGGTCAGAAGGTTTTCCAGGGTGATGTGCTTGCACGTTCGCCATTGGAAAGCGCCAAGACCAAGGACATCACCGGTGGTCTACCACGCGTTGCCGAACTCTTCGAAGCGCGTCGTCCGAAGGATCATGCTATCATCGCCGAAATCGATGGTACGATCCGTCTGGGCCGCGACTACAAGAACAAGCGTCGCGTTCAGATCGAGCCTGCGGAAGATGGCGTCGAGCCAGTCGAATACCTGATCCCGAAGGGCAAGCCCTTCCACCTTCAGGAAGGCGACTACATCGAGAAGGGCGAATACATTCTCGATGGTAACCCGGCACCGCACGACATTCTGGCGATCAAGGGCGTGGAGGCTTTGGCTTCCTACCTCGTGAACGAGATCCAGGAAGTCTACCGCTTGCAGGGCGTTGTCATCAACGACAAGCACATCGAAGTGATCGTGCGTCAGATGTTGCAGAAGGTGGAAATCACCGATGCAGGTGACTCGCATTACATCGTTGGCGACAGCGTTGATCGAATCGAGATGGAAGACAACAACGATCGTCTGATCGATGAAGGCAAGAAGCCGGCTTACGGCGATCCTGTTCTTCTGGGTATCACCAAGGCATCGCTGCAGACACCGTCCTTCATCTCGGCGGCTTCCTTCCAGGAGACCACAAAGGTTCTCACGGAAGCTGCAATCGCTGGCAAGACCGACACTTTGCAGGGTCTGAAAGAAAACGTCATCGTCGGCCGCCTTATCCCGGCCGGTACCGGTGGCACCATGACCCAGATCCGCCGCATCGCGACAAACCGCGACGACCTCATCATCGAAGAGCGCAAGAAGAGCACCGGCTCGTCTTCCGCAAACCAGATGTTGCAGGACATGACAGACAAGGCTCCAGCTGCCGAGTAAAGGTAGCTAGGGCAGGAGCCTCTTTAGGGGCTTCTTCTGGTAGAAATGGAAACGCCCGGAGTGATCCGGGCGTTTTTGTTTTCCGAGATTTCAAACAGAGTGGTGCCATGTGCGGGGCAGGAAGCACCCTCAGGCGCTATAGGCCGCAAGTCGTAAAACGTGGCTTTCTGGTAGAGAAATGCAACACCGGACGCTTAAGGATTGGTGTGATGCCGATTTATTTGGAAAACGACGGATTATGCCAGATGCACGCGATCTGGTGACAATACCCAAACCCGCCGTCTCCGAGTTGCGATTGCCAGAAACCGTGACGGATGATCTGCTTCCCTACATGTTCACTTGAAGTGCATGTAAAGGAACACAGCCCCGACATTAACAGCCGCGACTATGAGCACGATCCATATACGTTTTGCTTGAAGCTTTTGTTCTTTTATCGACATCTGCGGCTTATGGCAAAATGGGCAGATGATCGTGTTTTCAGGAATGCTGCGTTCGCAGTAATGACATGCCATTGTCACGTACTCCCAATCGACGCACGGGGCGCTTGAGTTTTTCGCCGCCCGGTCCAGTAACGGAAACGGGCGATCTGTTCTGTTTGCATTGCCTCAGGCAAATTTGATAATCGCCACTTCACCCTCGAGCGCGCCCTGATAGGCAGATGCATGCGGCTCTTCGTCGGGTATGTCGTTTAGCATGCCGATCTGGTCGAGGTCGGCTTCCAGGAAGCCCTCCTCGGACAAGGCGTTCAGAGCGTCGCGGACGGCGGTGTCGTCGTCTGGTGCGCGCAGGATGACGTGGATGTCGATGCCTTCGTCGCCTTCACGCTCATAGGCCTTGCCGATGACGATGAAGACCATGGGATCGTCGCGTCCGTTGTCGTTGTCTGGCTCTGTAATCATGACGCGATTCCTTTTCTGGTTATTATTGTAATGGCGCTACGCAAAGAGTTCGCCTTTAGGGAATCAATAAACGGCTTTTATGAAAACCCAAAGGCCCGATTGGCAAAAGCGTGCAAGGGGAGGGGTATTCTGGTAAAACGTCTTTCCATTCATGGATGCCAAAGCCGCTGGAGCAGGTCGCTCGGGTACTAAATACTGAATCACCCTTGACGAAAGCGGGGTAAAACAGTAGTACGCCCGCCATCGGAACCAATGTGAGGTTTGGCTGTCTGGAACGACTCGTTCCGGAGATCGCCTCAAACAAGGGTCCAAAAACACGTACGAGACACGATTGTTGCATGCAAGACGTAGGATTTACGTCCTCTGCTCTTGGTGGTCCATCCGTGGAAACCGGATCGGGCCACGATTTATGCATGAAGCCATGCGTGCGTCGTTGCCGGAAACGGTATAACCGCCATCCGTGAGGGTGGCTAAAGTAGTTTTTGCAAGGGATGGTTATATGCCTACCGTAAACCAGCTGATCCGTAAGCCACGCCAGGCACAGGTAAAGCGAAATAAGGTTCCTGCTCTTCAGGAAAACCCACAGAAGCGTGGCGTTTGCACCCGCGTTTATACAACGACACCTAAGAAGCCTAACTCGGCTCTTCGTAAGGTTGCCAAGATCCGCCTCACCAACGGCTTCGAAGTCATCGGTTATATTCCTGGCGAAGGTCACAACCTTCAGGAACACTCCGTTGTCATGATCCGTGGCGGCCGCGTAAAGGACTTGCCGGGCGTTCGTTACCACGTCATCCGTGGCGTTCTCGATACCCAGGGCGTCAAGAACCGCAAGCAGCGTCGTTCGAAGTACGGTGCCAAGCGTCCGAAGTAATTCGGTTTAACCAATTCAGGCGCTGCGCGAGGTTCTCCGCGTGTTAAAGCGTCATTCAAAGTTGAGAGACAAATAGTATGTCCCGTCGCCATAGTGCAGAAAAGCGTGAGATCAATCCGGATCCAAAGTTCGGTGATCTGATCGTTACCAAGTTCATGAACGCCATCATGCTTCACGGCAAGAAGTCGGTCGCAGAAAGCATCGTTTACGGTGCGTTCGACGTCGTACAGGGCAAGGCAAAGGCAGAGCCGCTCGGCATCTTCCATTCCGCCCTTGAGAACGTTGCTCCGCACGTTGAAGTGCGTTCGCGCCGCGTTGGTGGTGCAACCTACCAGGTTCCGGTCGATGTTCGCCCAGAGCGCCGTCAGGCTCTCGCGATCCGCTGGCTGATCGCTGCTGCGCGCAAGCGCAACGAAACAACCATGGTCGATCGCCTGTCCGGCGAACTCATGGATGCAGCGAACAACCGTGGCTCCGCAGTCAAGAAGCGCGAAGACACGCACAAGATGGCCGACGCCAACCGCGCATTCTCGCATTACCGCTGGTAATCTAACCGATCCGAAAGGCAGTCCGTTATGGCTCGCGAATATAAAATCGAAGACTACCGCAATTTCGGTATCATGGCGCATATCGACGCCGGCAAGACGACGACAACCGAACGTATTCTTTACTACACCGGTAAGTCGCACAAGATCGGCGAAGTTCATGATGGCGCAGCCACGATGGACTGGATGGAACAGGAGCAGGAGCGTGGTATCACCATCACCTCTGCTGCTACGACGACCTTCTGGAAGGGTCGCGATGGCAAGATGCGCCGGTTCAACATCATCGACACCCCCGGCCACGTTGACTTCACGATTGAAGTCGAACGTTCGCTGCGCGTGCTCGACGGTGCGATCGCTCTTCTCGACGCCAACGCCGGTGTAGAACCACAGACGGAAACCGTCTGGCGTCAGGCTGAAAAGTATCACGTCCCGCGGATGATCTTCTGCAACAAGATGGACAAGACCGGTGCTGACTTCTACCGCTCGGTAGAAATGATCAAGACCCGTCTCGGCGCCATCGCTGTTGTCATGCAACTCCCGATCGGTGCGGAATCCGAATTCAAGGGCGTTATCGATCTGATCGAAATGAACGCTCTGATCTGGCGCGACGAGTCGCTCGGCGCCCAGTGGGATGTCGTTGAAATTCCTGACGACATGAAGGAAAAGGCTGCTGAATATCGTGAAAAGATGATCGAACAGGTCGTCGATATCGATGAAGAAGCTATGGAAGCCTACCTGAACGGCGAAATGCCTGACAACGACAAGATTCGCGAACTCGTCCGCCGCGGCACCATCGACGTGAAATTCCACCCGATGTTCTGCGGTACTGCGTTCAAGAACAAAGGCGTTCAGCCACTTCTCGACGCCGTTTGCGATTACCTGCCTTCGCCGCTGGACATTCCTGCGATCAAGGGCATCGACTTCAAGACCGAAGCTGAAATCGAACGTCACCCAGACGACAACGAGCCGCTTTCGATGCTCGCATTCAAGATCATGAACGACCCCTTCGTTGGTTCGCTCACCTTCGCACGCATCTACTCCGGCAAGCTCGAAAAGGGCACATCGGTTCTGAACACGGTCAAGGACAAGCGCGAGCGCGTCGGTCGTATGCTTCAGATGCATTCCAACTCCCGCGAAGACATCGAAGAAGCCTTCTCTGGCGACATCGTTGCTCTGGCTGGCCTCAAGGAAACCACAACAGGCGACACGCTTTGCGATCCTCTGAAGCCGGTTATCCTCGAGCGTATGGAATTCCCTGAGCCGGTTATCCAGATCGCGATCGAACCAAAGACCAAGGGCGACCAGGAAAAGATGGGCCTCGCGCTCAACCGCCTGGCAGCTGAAGATCCTTCGTTCCGCGTCAAGACGGATGAAGAATCCGGTCAGACGATCATCGCAGGCATGGGCGAACTTCACCTCGACATTCTCGTTGACCGTATGCGTCGCGAGTTCAAGGTTGAAGCCACCGTCGGTGCTCCGCAGGTTGCCTATCGCGAAACGATCACACGTCAGCACGAAGAAGATTACACACACAAGAAGCAGTCCGGTGGTACCGGTCAGTTCGCTCGTGTCAAGATCGTCTTCGAACCAAACCCAGACGGCGAAGATTTCAAGTTCGAATCCAAGATCGTCGGTGGTGCTGTTCCGAAGGAATACATCCCAGGCGTTCAGAAGGGTATCGAAAGCGTACTATCTTCCGGTCCTCTGGCTGGCTTCCCGATGCTCGGCGTCAAGGCAACCCTGATCGACGGCGCATACCACGACGTTGACTCCTCGGTTCTGGCGTTCGAAATCGCATCGCGTGCCTGCTTCCGTGAAGCAGCGAAGAAGGCTGGTGCACAGCTTCTTGAGCCGATGATGAAGGTCGAAGTTGTAACACCTGAAGATTACGTCGGTGACGTGATCGGCGATCTGAACTCGCGTCGCGGTCAGATCCAGGGTCAGGAAAGCCGTGGTATTGCCGTTGTCATCAACGCGCATGTCCCACTGGCCAACATGTTCAAGTACGTCGATAACCTGCGCTCCATGTCTCAGGGCCGTGCGCAGTACTCGATGACCTTCGATCACTATTCGCCGGTTCCGAGCAACGTTGCTGCGGACATCCAGGCAAAGTATTCCGGTCAGAAGTGATCGGGGTACGCCCCAAACGAATTTAAAGTTTATTCCCTTTATGGGACCAGAATGGAGAGCCACTCATGGCAAAGAGCAAGTTTG
>UCJU01000011.1 GCA_900472925.1 Hyphomicrobiales bacterium | reverse complement strand
CCAGGCGAACATTTTGTCTAGGACATCTCAACGACTGAGGCGATGATAGCGAAAATAGCGGCCAGCGGAATGACGCCGCCAGGCACGGCGGAGAGATTAATCCATAATTTGTTATGGCCTTCGCGTTTTTCGAAAGCGTGCAGCTCTTCGTAAGTGCTGAATTCCAGAACACCGGCAGAATTCGTGTGCTCGAACCGCTCCTTGCGAATGGCATGGAAGGTGCGGTTTGCTCTCAATACGAGCCATACGTAACCGGCCAAAACGATGACTGCTGGAATGAAAATATCCAAGACGATGATACCCCAGAAAGAAAAGGGGCCGCCCTGTATCGAGGAAGAGCGGACCCTGCCGGCATGGCAGAACGGGCTAGTGTCCTATCACAACCTGACCTCGGTTTGATGCAATATGGTATCTTGCGATCAAACTGTAAATGCCAGTGAATAGCCCAATATGGCGCAAATCATTATTTGTTTCGCGGCGGCCGCCGCGTTGCGCAGGCGATCGTTACCCACAGGGCGGAGACGCTTTTTTAGCGGCTCCGTGCCATAGGCATAGAGCGGGTTCGCGAAGCGATGCGCCAAATTTAGCCTAAAACGTATGTTTCAGGGTTCCACTGTGGATCTACGCGCATCAGGTGGAGATTAACCCAAACCAGCAGCAGGGTATTACCGCCGAGACTTTCGAAGGTCGCCATGTTGAACGGCTGCTAGAGATCGAATTAATGCTGACAGGTTCTCTCGGACGGCTTCATCGGAGATCCTTCGTATATCTTCCGCGAGGAAGGATGGTTCATCTCGCGCCTGAACTATTGGCAACGCTTCTATCCCACTGACAAATACGCCGGCGTCAACGTTCATGAAGCAACATAAACGCAGCATAATGGCGACCGACAGACGATTTGTACCGTTTTCATATTTCTGAATTTGCTGAAAGGTGACGCCGATGTGAGCGGCCAGATCGCCTTGGGTCATTTCCCGCGCCGATCGGACTGATCGCAATCGCTGGCCGATGGCTAAATTCAGTTCCTGGTCTTTCATACTACCCTCAGAATGTTCAACGTATTCCGCCTTGTGCTCAAACACTAGGATACTGGTTTCTGCGTCCCTTCTTGGTCAGTTAGAAGGAGTAGTTGACACCGTAATAGCCGTTGCTCGCCAAGAGGGAGAAGGTCAATCTCCCTCCCAACAAAATTGGCGATTGCTTGCGGGTCATCGCCATAACGCCGGGCGCCTTCTGCGCAGAGCGCAAGGAGCTTCGTCATAGGGTCGACAGGGCCTGTCAATTTTGAAATCCCCCCTTAAATCTCCGTCCTTCGCTTTTACCGGCTTCTGAAGTTGAATTTGGCCATCAAGAAACCGAGGCCGTCCGATGGTGAGTAAATACCCTAATCTTCGATGCCAAGTCGCAACAACCCCTGAACACGTGCGCGATGCAATGATTTTACGCAGCATCTGCTTCGTGCACGAACATGGTATATCACCCTCCTTTATATTTGATGGCAACGATCACCAAGCCACGCATTTTATCTTTTACGATGGCGCAGAACCGGTTGGATCACTCCGCGTGCGTTGGTTTGCTGATTTCGCAAAGTATGAACGGACTTGTTTTCGAGAAAAATACCGGCATCCCTTCACGGTCAAGCGTTGCGTTCAAATGACCTTCGAGCATGTTGCCCGCAAGGGCTACACCAAGGTTCTCACGCAAGCCGAGCAACGCCTGGCCCGGTTATGGACGCACCTGTTTGATCTCGAAATTGTCGATACGCCTCCAGTCGAAATTGAAGGCCATCCAGAGCCGTATCTAACGGTCGCAGGATCCATTCCAGCGTCCACCGATCCAATCACTATGCAGAGCAGCAGTGCGGTTTTGCTTCGCGTCGAAGGTCACTGGGACGGGCCGAGTTCGTTTGAGACAACATGAATATGTGCGGCAAGAATAACGGGACCGATATTTCCACAACATGCGCCTTGCAGGCAGAAATACTGACGCGCACCAAACTGCACACAGAAATGGTGCGCCGGCTGATAAACGATCCAAAAGTTCAGCCGGTTGAACTTGCAGGCTTCCTTGAAGATGTTGCAAACGCCTACTTGTCTATAGCTGAAGAGCTTAGCCAAATCGCGAGGGAGGCGGCGGCGAAGCGATAGTCTGTAGCATTTTGCGCAAACCTTCTTCCTGCTCGTGCCCGCCGGATGGAAAGGTCAAGCTGTTGGCGAAAGAGGGGTTCGTTTTGAAAGTATCCACAAGCCAGTCGTAGACGGCCGCGACGGGCTTCGATTGGCGCCGCGCGGCTAGGGAGATTAGATATATCGGCAGGGCTACGTGCACACCGAGATCTAAGGGCACTAGTTCAGGATCTGCAAGTACGTAGTTGCCGAGAAGTCCGACGCCAGCGCCATTTTTAATGAGTGCGTAATAGGCAAGCGAATTCTCGCAGTGATGCGTCTGCTGGCCGGAGTTAACCAGACTTTGCCAGCCCCTCCAAATCTCCCGATCGGAATCGTAGTATTTGCATTGCACATACACGTGCTGAGAAATGAATTGGCGCTGCGGAACGCCGGATTTCTCTAAATAGTCACGGCTGGCAATGGGAATGAGATGCAAGGTCCCAATCTCCACGGATTGCACGTCCACTCTGGAGATCGGAGACAGGGATAGCATCAAGTCGGCCTGGTTGTTCTCAAAGTTGACCAGCGATACCTGTTCTCGCAAATCAAGGCTCAGGCGTGGGTGGAGGTCGTTGAGCCGCGACGCTGCAGGTGCAACAATCGCGACGGCAAGTCCCGAGGTGACGCTGAGCGTCACCCGGCCCGTAACATCGTCCATTTCGTCTTTGAGACCGTTGGAAAGAACAAACAACTGAAAGTCGAGGTCTGCCACTTGCATGGCTAGTTTCCTACCCGTCTCCGTGAGGGTCACACCCGAAAATGTGGAAATTACCAGCTGGGACCCGATTTGATCCTGAAGACGCTTCACATCGCGGCTGATGGTGGGAGCGCTGGTACCGAGCAGCTCTGCTGCCCGGGCAAAAGATGGACTTTTCGCGACGGCCAGAAAAGTTCTCAGTTCGCGCCAAATAGGACGTGAGAGAAGCCCCTGTATTTCCAGCGGAGACTTATCTAGATCCGAACGTTCACTGCCGAACGGAATAGGGGGCAAGGCTTTGGTCACGACAACTCCACGTTTATTTTTACCGTGTAACTATATACTTGTTGCCATAATAAGAGCAATTCGCCCGAGCTCGGCAGGCCGAGCGACCACACGCTGGCAGTTGTGATGATGGGTGGAGCTTTTAAAGAAAACAAGTCAGCCAGGGGTGAAGTACGGTGATCTTGCATCGTTTTTTGGAGGCCACTCAGCTCACACTCATTTCTCCATCCGCGTGTAGACGTTAAGGTTTTGTTTACGTTGATTATGCAATGTTTACGCGACATAAAATCTACATGGATCTTACTGCTCTCCGTGGATTAGTAGACAGACCCACTGATTAATTTTTTAGCTCGATTCCGGATCCCAGGCGATGTCCCTTATCTCGCAGATATCAACGATTAGAAGTCGAGCACACTTCGTAATCAAAGGAAAAAATGACGGTCATCGGGCGTCGTTGCAAGGCACCCGAAAGCGTCGAGCTGACCAAGCAAAGCAGCGAATTGGGATAATGATTGCCGGCTGCGCCGTCGCCTTCACTATCGTGGGCATTCGGTTGGTTCAATATGGGCTCGTCGATCCCATCGTCACTGGATCTATCGAAAACGTCAGCAGAGTGGCTTCGCGTCCCAATATCATCGATCGTAACGGCGAACTTCTCGCAACCGACCTTAACATGGTGTCTCTATATGCCGACCCCCGGCGTATTGTTGATCCGGACGAAGTAGTCGAGAAGCTTGCCCAGGTCTTCCCTAACCTCGATTGGAAAGACACGGACAAGAAGCTGCGTTCGGGAACCGCGTTCCAATGGTTGCGGCGACAGCTCACCCCTAGGCAACAAGCTGACATTCTGGCGCTGGGTATTCCGGGCATCGGTTTTCGCCCAGAAAAGCGCCGGTTCTATCCGGGAGCTGCAACAGCGTCTCACATTGTCGGTCATGTTAATGTCGATAATCAAGGCTTAGCTGGTATGGAGCGATATCTTGACCAGCAGGGTCTAGCCGATCTCCGCGACTTGGGCATGACCAGCGGAATGCCACTCGAGCCCGTGCAGCTTTCGATCGATTTGAGAGTGCAAAATCTCGTTCGAGATGTCGTCGAGAAAGCTATGGTTGAATATCAGGCTGAAGCGGCCGGTGCTGTTATACTCGATGTAGACACTGGTGAAGTGATCGCCATGGCTTCAGTGCCTGATTACGACCCCAACCAGCCGTCCCGCACACTCTCGGATGGTAGTATCGACAAGGAGTACGAAAAAGGCTGGTTCAATCGAATGAGCAACGCCACGTTCGAAATGGGCTCTACCTTTAAGAGTTTCACCCTTGCGATGGGCCTCGACGCTGAAAAGATCACCTTGAACTCGGTTGTTGATGCCTCAAGACCAATCCGCATGGGTGGTTTTACGATCAAAGACTTTAAAGGAAAGAACCGGCCTCTGTCTATTCCTGAAGTGTTCCAGTATTCTTCAAATATTGGAACAGCGGCGGTCGCCGACCGAGTGGGGATTGAAGGGCATCAGGAGTTTCTTACGCGGCTTGGTCTCCTCTCGAAAATGGAGACGGAAATGCCAGGGGTGGCGACGCCAACACAGCCGAGAGCGTGGAAAAAAATCAACTCTGTCACCATCTCGTTCGGCCACGGCGTTGCTACCACCCCATTGCAAACAGCAGTAGCGGCGGCCGCACTCATGAATGGTGGCTATCTTATCCGGCCAACTTTTTTGCCCCGCTCCCCGGAAGACGCGAAACGCGCCGCTCGTAGAGTCATCAAGGAAAAGACAAGCGCTGATATGCGCTATCTCTATAATTGGAATGGCATAAAAGGATCAGGCCGCGGCGCGCAAGTCGAGGGTTTCCACGTTGGCGGCAAGACCGGGACGGCCGATAAGGTGATAAACGGACGATATGCCAAAGACATAAATTTTAATGCTTTCGTTGCAGCGTTTCCAATGAACAAGCCGAAGTATGTCGTGCTCTCAATAGTCGACGCTCCGAAAACTGGCGTTCACGGTGGACGAACTGCAGCATCGACTGCTGCACCGATGATCAAGGCAATCATTGGTCGCGTGGCGCCGTTGCTTGGAGTGGCGCCGAGGTTTGGATCGGAAGACCAGCCTTATACGCTCGTGAACTACTAGAAAGGGAATCGAGCTCATTGTGCCTTCGGCCATCGATGGTCTGGGTCAGCCGATAGATTTCTTCACTGAGAATGGCTTTTCCGTCAATGCTCAAGATCGACTCTGGGTGAAATTGCATTGATGTGAAGTGAGAGCCTCGAATTGCATGAACCTCGCTCGTAACCGCATCCTTGCATATCTCGATTGCCTCCCGCCCGTGGAATGAGGCGCTGTGAGCTGACTTCGCCGAGAATGTGTTGTAAAAACCGACTACAACGGGTTTTCCAAAGAAATCGATATGCTTTTGGAGCCCCTGGTTTGGCAAAATCAGCCGTTCCACGTTAAGACCAAGTCTCGCACTCAAGATCTGGTGACTGAGGCACACGGCAACAAACGGTTTCCGGGTCGCTAAACAAAGTTCCATCGTGCGTCGTATTCCTAGAACGCGCTGATCCGCATCATCGAGAGGGCTGCCTGGACCTGGGCCTAGCAGAACGAGATCATAATCTGCTGTTCTGAATTTCGAGCCTGAGGCGGCATGCACACTCGGTTCGAGCCCTAAAGCTCTTAGCTGTTGAGCCAGCATCTGTGTGAAATCATCTTCGGCATCAAGGACCAATATCTTCTGACCCGCGCCTTGTGAATCAGGTATTTGCATCGCGTTGGAGCGCCAAAAGTTGGCAACGCGCTTGTTCCTGTTTTCCAGGACCTGCCTCACATCTTTATCGTTAGCCAGGAGATCCGTCTTGAGACTAGTAAATGCGGCGATAAGGCCGTGGGCTTTGGCTGTCGTTTCTGCGGCTTCCTGTTCAGCATCTGAATGCCGCACAATCGTGGATCCCACTGCTATTCGTAGTTCACCGTCCGCGGTGATGTCCGCGGTTCGAATAAGAATGGCCGAATCCATGGTTTCTTCGCCGGTCGCATCGGAACCTATCAACGCCACCACACCCGCGTAGTAGCCGCGTCCTCTTCGCTCATGTTTAGCGATAACACGGCACGCGTTCCTGATCGGACTACCCGTGACTGTTGGGGCAAGGAGCGTGCTTCTGAGAAGAGAAGAGGCGCTCGCGGAGGTCCGACCATCGATGTAGTATTCGGTGTGAGCAAGGCGAGACATTTCTTTGAGGAATGGGCCTCGGAGCCGACCGCCTTCAGAGCAGAAGCGGCCGAACATTTTCAGCTCCTCGTCCACAACCATGAACAGCTCGTCAGTCTCCTTTTCATCGTTGAGGAAATCCAGGAGTCCAGCGATCTGGGGGCCA
Source organism: Hyphomicrobiales bacterium (assembly GCA_900472925.1). Lineage (GTDB taxonomy): Bacteria > Pseudomonadota > Alphaproteobacteria > Rhizobiales > Rhizobiaceae > Agrobacterium. Next base: position 69,953 of record UCJU01000011.1, on the reverse strand, counting down.
CCAATGGGGTAGCGGTAGGTCCCGCTGATCGGATTCATCGTTGCGATACCAGATCGCAACGTTATCTGCTGTTCAGGGCTCGCGCCTATAAAGGTTCGCCCGTTTATATAAATGAGGAAAGTCCAATATGCTCCGGTTTCTTTAGCAAGCAATTGACCGAACAAGGAGAGGGCATGGGCGGGCGTGAAATCATCGACCGTCGCCATCAGAGATCGGGACAGGACGAAATTAGAGCCCTCGCCTCCTCCAATTTCCTCGTCTATTATCTTCTGGGCAGTCTCGGCATAAACCTCGTCCGACAAATCAAAACCCATACCACTCAGGTTTACAGCTTGCTTGGGCAGACGCGCCAGCACTTCCGGCACGGAAATCGTCTCGTGTCGCTCTATTTCGATCGCTTGAAGGGACTCGTCATCATCGATGCATTCAAAGCCTACTTCAGTAATTTGGCGGTAGGGAATGAGGGCAAGATAACGTTGTCTCGCGCTTCCCGGCTCGTTGCTCCGGCCGCTCGGGATATCTTCGAGCCTCAAGAATGTTTGGACAGAACCGTTTAGAACATCGATTTCCGGTTGAGCTGGAGATGAAGTGCGACGACTGATTAACGCGAAGGCCCCATCGAACCGGTTGCCGATGATCGTCTCGATAAGAGTTTCACGCATGGTCATCCTTTCTCTCGATTTAAGCGATTGTAAATGAACGAGTGGAGTTCTGGCCAAGATGTCTCGGGAACGGGAGTGATGGCTTTGCCATCCGCAGCCCAGGACACCAGGTTATCGACCACGAGCTGCCACATTGCGCGACGAGTTCTGATCGTCGCGGATCCGATATGGGGCTGTAGAACGACGTTCGGAAAACCAAGGAGTTCTGGTCGAACACGCGGCTCATCAGAGAACACGTCCAAGCCAGCTCCTAAAATCCGCTCCTCCCGCAAAGCCGAAATTAGAGCGTCCTCATCGACAACACTCCCGCGAGAAACATTGATGAGGACACCGTTTTGACCGAGTGCCGAAAGAACATTCGAATTCACCAAGTGGCGCGTTTCCTCTCCACCTGGCAGAGTGACAACGAGCACATCAACTGCTTCGCTCAGGTCCTCTAACGATCCGTAATAGGGATATGGCAATCTGTTTTGTTCGTTTCGGGCATGATAAGCGATCTGCATTCCAAAGCTTGCCGCCCGGGACGCCACGGCTTTGCCGATCTGGCCGAGACCGGCGATGCCAAGTCGTCGGTCACGTAATGTGCCCGCTCCCAAGGGAAATGATGATTTGAGCCATCCACCAGTTCGGACAAATCTGTCGGCTTGGGGAATCTGGCGGACCGTTGCTATCATGAGGCCTATGGTGAAGTCGGCCACCTCGTCGACGTGAATATTCGGCGTATTTGTGACGATCACACCTCGCCTAGCAGCGGCCGAGACGTCTATACGATCGTAGCCCGCGCCAAAGCTCGCAAGAAGTTCTAGCGAGGGCAGCATATCAAGCAGGCTATCGTTGATCGGCAGGTTGCCCGCGTCATCCGATCCGGAGATAGCAAACCGTATGTTAGCGGTATCGTCGCATTCGCTGATATTCGTAAGGGTGAAATAGTTTCCCAGCGCCAGCCCGACTTCCTCCGGAAATTGATCAACAACCAGCAAAAGGGGGAGGGGAGAACTCGCCTTAAGTCTGTTTTGCGGTATTGAGCGCCCGGCTGCCTTCATTGGAATCTCGCCAGATTATAGGGAGTAGGATCAGTGAACGGCGTAACGCCCTTCATCATCTCTGCCAGGAGGCGACCCGTAGAGGCTGCTAAAGTTAAACCATGATGCGCATGACCAAACGAAAACCAGAGACCGGGGTGCTTCGGGCTAGGTCCGATCAATGGAAGCATATCCGGCAAACAAGGCCGACTTCCAACCCATGGTCTCGCTTCTCTTTGATCACCCAGAGGGAAAAACTCACGCGCAAGCGGAATAACTCTGGCAAGTTGAATGTTTGATGAAGGGGAATCACGTCCAGCAAACTCGACACCGGTATTCAAACGGATTCCGTCGTCCATAGGGGTAAGGCTGTAGCCTCCGTCTGCATCTGAAGTCGGGTGGCGCAAACCGACGTTGTCAGTTGTCGAGAAATGAATGTGATATCCACGTTTCACAAACATGGGCAGATGGATACCGAAATGCTTCAGAAGATCGCCTGACCAAGGTCCCATACACACAACGACGTGTTTGGATTCGATATTCTGCCGCTCCGTGCGAACTGCGTATTGGAAGGGGCCTTTCATGACGAGAGTGCGTGCATCGCCCACCTCGAACCTCCCGCCATTCTTCAGAAAAAGGTCGAAGTAAGCTTTGCTAAGTTTCAATGGACTTGCCAGGCTGAGTTGATCCGTTAATCTCACAGCACCAGCCGCAATAATCTGAACACCTGGCTCCAGTTCTTGGAGCTCTGACGGAGAAAGAACTTCAGCGTTTACCCCATAACCAGCCAATGCCCGGATCTTCTTGCTGTACGCCTCAAAATTGCTCTCATTTCGAAAAACACGTGTCCAACCAGAAGAGCGAAAGCTGTCCTTAACGCCGGCCTCTTTCGCAATCTCCATGTGGTCTTCGACACAGGAAGTGAACAATGGGAGATTGGCCGCAACGATCCGTTCCGCCGACGATGTCCTGCTCATCTGCCAATATTTGAATAGGGCGGGGGCCAGCTTCCAGAGCGCAGAAAACTGATAGACGCAGTCATTGCGCTGGTTGGTCGCGTAACTCGCAAAAGTCTTCCAGTCTCGTGGAAACAGGATCGGGGGAAACCCATCAGGCTGTATAAGACCAGCGTTACCGTGCGACGTCTCCCGCCCAGGGCCGGAATGTCGGTCGATCAACGTCACCTCGAAACCCTGCCTTTGAAGCTGGAGAGCGCTGCACAATCCAACGATTCCGGCGCCTAGAACGACGATCTCTGTTTGAGAAACCACTAAACCACCCTCCGAACCCTGGTACCCGCTGTGCCAACACAAGTCGATTAGGCGGCCGAAACGGCGAGCCACTTCGCGGCACTTTTCTCGCTGAGAAAAGTGCGTAAGGTTTCTGTGGCGGGCTCGTCGTTGAACAGAATTCGATGAACACACTCGGCGAGTGGCATTTCAATTCCAGCGGATCGCGCCAATTCCCGAGCTACATAAACAGCGTTGACCCCCTCAGCTGTTTCGTTGATGACTTCGAGAGCGGATAGCAGATCGGGCAGGCGGGCACCATTTGCGATGTCGATGCCGATCATATGATTGCGAGAGTGTTTGCTGGTCGATGAGAGAAATACCTCGCCTATGTCGGCTAGTCCGCCGGTACTTTCCGGTCGCGCGCCGAGCGCTCTTGCAAGTGCCTGTATCTCCGCCAACCCAAGCGCGATAATATAAGACCGCGCATTGTCCCCAAGGTTGCTGGCCAGACCGGCAGCAATCGCAACAATATTTTTGACAACGCTTAGAGTCTCGATCCCAGCCAAGTCGGTGCTCCCGAATACTTTTAGGGAAGCACTTTCCAAATATTGTCGACCCCTTTCGATGACAGCACCGGCTTGGGAAGCGACCAGTATCGCGGTCGGCGATCCATTCATGATATCTATCGTAATGTTTGGACCTGAGATAATGCCAACATTGTTGGTCTGAAGTGCATCAGATATGACCTGAGACATGAAACGCCGCGTGTTTACATCAACGCCCTTAGTCGCAGACAGCACGACTGTTTCTTGGGAAAGGGAAGCACATACGCTGGCAGCAACTTCCGAAACTCTCTCGGACTTCACCGCCACGATAACGATATCTGCGTTTGGCACAGCTTCCTCAAGGTCGACACTTGCGGTCAACTCCGCGGGGAGTTGGTGCGACGTAAAGTGCCTTGGATGGAGGCGGTCGCGGTTAATCGACACCACCACCTGAGGGTCCTGTGACCACAGAATGGCTTTATGACCGTTGCGGGCCACCGATGTTGCCAAAGCGGTCGCCATCGTACCGTCACCAAGGATAACTGCATGCTTTTCCATAGAAATAACCCGTCACCCGTACTTGAAGAACAAGGAACTAGCGCATGAAATGCGCCCAGCTTGGCCGCTTCTGTTAAGCAACGTCAAATTTGGGCTGGCGCTCCTGGAGACTCCGGTCGCGGCTATAGACGCCATAGTAGCTTCGAAGTTTTCGCTTCAGCCAATCGTTATCAGCCATGCAAACGAGAACATCCGGGGGTGGTGTGATCGTGTCATGAAGATCTTCAACGGCCGCCCGGTATTTCGACGCGAGAAGGTCCGCGATTCGTGTGGGCCACCGTACCGACACACGCCATTCAGCCTCAAAACCGACTGCCAATGCATGTTCCACCGCAGTTGCGATCAGATCTTCACGCCTCCCCGTTTGGATAGGAGCTCGGACCGGTGCAAAGGAATCGAACAGGGGCTCATGTGTGCCGTCGATTATTGCTGACGCCATACGATCCGCCAGGAAAGGCGATTGGTGGAACCCATCACGATAAGTGCCTGTCAACATCCAGAGCCGGGTGTCGGGAATGACGCCGATCAAGGGAAATCCGTCTACTGGAACCGGCCGATTGCCTACATTGACAGCCAAGACCCCGCTCGTGCCGAAGCCCGCATGCATTTGCCTCATTGCTCTTTCAAGCAGCGCATGCAAATCGGGTACATGAGCAAATAGCTGTGGCTTTTCTTGCAACTTGTTGGTAGCGCCGACGTAGATTCCTTCGTCACGCGGCACGGCATGAAGACCACAAGCAAACGCCCGGTTCGGTGTCCGGATGACACTAGGCGGGCGAGGGACAGAGCCGTGACTGAGCAAGACCGAAGCGCCGTAACCGCTTGTTACCGGGGGGACATAAGGCGCGATATCGGGCAGGGCTGACGTGAGAAGGTCGTGGCTTAAAGCTCCTGCTGCCAGAACGATATTGTTGGCGTACAATTGGCGTCCGTCAGTTAAATGGACCGATCCGGCCGCCGACGTTTGAAGCGATAATAACTCTTGAACCGTCCCGTCGATCAAGTCGCCTCCAGAGTTGCGAAACGCAGTTTCGAGCGTGACCAAATACGCTGGTGTGTTGATGGAATGTTCATCGGGGATGTGGATGCCCTGGAACGGTCGATTGCCGCCTTGAGCAGTGACCCACGGGACTTCGTGTCCTTCGAGCAACTGATGAGACCGACCGTACTCACTCAGCGCCTGCCTTATCGCAACAAAGTTCTCCGTATCGACAGCGTCGGTCCCACCGCCATTAAGAATAATCGTCGTTCCCTCTTTTCGTCGAAGGGAGATCTCGCCTACTCCGGCAGCTTCCTTGATCTCATCGCACCACTGCTCCCAAATGTCGCCAGCAGCAATGTCCATCTCGAGTTTTTGCCGTCCGTGCACGCTGGACAATAAGTCGCGGGTGACTTCGCCGAAGCACCCATTCATGGCGCCTGCGGCCTGCGAGGCACTGTACCGGCGAGCGGAAGGTCCAACGAGCGCAATCCGCTGGCCCCGTTGCGCCAATCGAAAACCGAGCGCCAATCCAAGGGCCCCGTTGCCGATGATCAACGTATCATAAACTGCTGCCTTACTTGTCATAACTGCGATATCCCCAATTGCAATATGGCTGAAATCACTCTCAAGACTTACCAATCACGCGTTTTTTGCGAGATCTAAGCTACTACCGGCTGTAGATGATTTTATCCTTCAGGCCTGCGTGCTCCGCTTTTCATCCGCCTTCACAGTTGAATTAAAATAATATGGAGTGCAAGCCAATTCTACCATCACGAGAATTTGGGTCCAAACATGGCATTTCATGACTTGACAAACTTGAACAAGCCAATTCATGTATACAACCTATAGCGTGTTTTTGTGAGAGGCAAGAGCTGGCAGAACACTAAAGGGTGGCTCGCCAACGTGGTATGCTTCCGTAGAGAATTAGCGTTTAAAATGCCGGTTTACGGGGAGTTTGGCGGTTGCTTATAATCACTGAGGACGAAAACGAGGCAGTTCAACGAGTGCTGTCGATAGCCAAACAATTCAACCTGTCAGTGCTTGACCGCAAAATAACCGAGAGTTGTATCTCTCAACTTACTGAAATTATTGAGCAGCTACCGATTTCGACAAAGCAGTCCCTAATCAATTACCGCGCCGACAACTCTAACGATTATTTGTCTGAGGCTCTTCTGTTCGCTGAGACATCGGGAACAACGGGTGCGCCACTGCAAATCCCCCGCACTCGTCTTGACCTCGCGAACGGTGTCAGAAATTACACCGAAGCCTACAAAACTGTCGTGCGTCCAGGAGAGGATCGAGTTGCGTTTATTCATCCGTCAATCTTGAGCCCCTTGAGAGACATTACAGTCAGGTCCCTCCACGACTTAGGTGTCGGGGTCATGACACTTTTTCCCATCCCCGGCCTATGTGGCTATGATCGAATTCACCGCGTTCTATGTCAAAACCAAGTGACAACTCTGCTCACCTCGCCGTCAACTGTCTACCAGCTCATATTCAATTTCTTTAAGCTGGGCTTGAAATTCCCATTGTCGATAAAGAAGATATTGGTGACAGGAGAATACTTCTCACAAAGCATCGCTGCCAATATTAAACGCCTGATAGATCGCGATTGCAGCATTATTCCCGTCATCTATGGTGCCAATGAAATTGGCATGATGATGTTCGGGGATGAAAGCTTCACGTACAGAGGCGTCACTCGCGATTTTATATTCGAGTGCCTTCCGCTTGAAAATCCCGATCAATATACTTCTTCCGTGCCAGATGGGGTCCGTCTAGGCGAACTGCTTGTGACGGGGCTGAACCCAACGATCATGCCGATAGTCCGCTACGCTACGCGGGACGTGTTCAATTTCATTCCGGATCTGGACGGAGCTTGGAGATTCGAGCATCTCGGACGGAAAGACGATTATCCTATTAATCTGCGACAAAGAAACGCCATCGACGACGTTCTCTACTCGCTAGCCGATCCGATATTTCACCACCAGCTGATTTACGACAGACGTAGTTCCGTTGCGACGGTCCAAATTTTGTCCGGTGGCGCTGTCACCCCCAAAGAACAGGCGGAGTTAGCGGACCGGATTTCCGCCATTCTTGAGCGCTCAACCAAGGTGAACATCGAAACGCAAAGTTACGATGGCGACTTTGTTGATAGCGAATGCGTTTCCAAGATCAATCGTTTCAATTTGGCGGCTTAAACGGAGCCCCGCTCTAGGGGTCTGTCCATATGATTCAATTCGGAGATCGCCATGAGTAGACGTCGGGATCAGATAAAGCTTGGAGCTTTTTTATATCTTACTGGGCATCACCTGGCCGCATGGCGGCATCCTGATACTTGGGCAGGAGACAAGCTTGAACATTACACGGAATTTGCTCAGATTGCGGAATCCGCCAAATTCGATGCACTTTTCATAGCCGATATTGCGGCAGTTCGCCTCGACAAGCCGGAAGCAGCGGCGCATTCCGCTCACAGCGGAATAGCGCATTTTGAACCGCTGACGCTGCTTTCAGTTCTTGCGGCTGTGACAAACCATATCGGCCTCGTAGGGACGGCTTCCACCACTTTTAATGATCCCTACAACGTGGCACGTCAGTTTGCCTCCCTGGACCACATCAGTGGTGGTCGCGCTGGATGGAATGCTGTCACCTCATCGGATCCAAATGCCGCACCAAATTTCGGCCATGCCGAACATGTCAAACATGCTGATCGCTATAGAAGAGCAGAGGAATTTTCCGATGTAGTTCTTGGGTTATGGGACAGCTTCGATGACGATGCCTTTGTGCGGGATCGGAAAAGCGGACGCTATTTTGACCCCTCTAAATTCAACACTCTTGACCATAAAGGCGAGTTTTTCAGCGTTCGCGGGCCGCTAAATGTGCCGCGCTCGCCTCAGGGTCACCCGGTAGTAGTGCAGGCCGGATCTTCCGACGCGGGCAGGGACCTAGCAGCGCGCACCGCTGAAGTGGTATTTACAGTCCAACCGAATTTGGAATCCGCAAAAAAATTCTACAGCGATGTTAAAACTCGTGCCGCTGAATTTGGTCGAGATCCTACCCAGCTCAAAATCTTGCCGGGCCTCTTCCCTGTGGTGGGAAGGAGTCAGGCTGAGGCTGAAGCCAAATTAGAAGAGTTGCAGGACCTTATTCAGCCCGTCGTGGGACTCGGACTACTCGAAGGTTTGGCCGGTCGCACTGTTAATTTGGCCGATTATCCAGTCGATGGACCACTACCGGACCTCCCGCCTACAAATAATCAACTGAGCCGACAAGCAGTGGTACTGGACCTTGCCCGGCGAGAAAATCTTACAATCCGCCAACTTTACAAACGCCTAGCAGCTTCTCGTGGCCATATGACCGTCGTCGGTACGGTGAAACAAGTCGCGGACGAGATGGAGGCTTGGTTCGAAGGTTATGGCGCTGACGGATTTAACGTCATGCCGCCGACAATACCAGGCGGCCTTCACGATTTCGCTGACTTAGTTATTCCCGAACTTCAGCGGAGAGGCTTGTTTCGAAGCAGCTACGAAGGAAAGACCCTGCGAGAAAATCTTGGTATCACCAACACATTATCCGGACGCGCGAGGTCTCAATATAAAGCAGGATCGATAGAACAAAAGGACGCGGTGTAACATCCATGTGGAAGCCTGTGCAGTATACGCCAGCTATGCCCGCGCAGGCCAAGCAAGACACCGCCGCGTCACCTCCCGCTTTTGGTACGCGCGAGGAGCTTTTCCCAATCGAGTCGTAAAGACCTGTCTGGTGCAACGAACGGCCGCCGCCATTGCGCCCGCGCGCCCGGGCCGCTTCAAGGCCATCCTTCGTCCGCTTGATGATTAGTCCCAGTTTGAATTCAGCCATCGCTGCGAATATCTCGAACAAGAGGCTGTCGATGCCTGATGACCATTGTAAGCGGGATCCACGCAAGCTGAAAACTCGACTCCCGCGATTTCAGAAGCAGGGAAGGCCTTGCTGTAGCGAACGAACGTCAGCGCTGATGCAGCATCAGTGACAAACCACGTCCACATATTCAGCCTGACAATGTCCAGGAGAAAAAGCCCTGGACCCGCTTACCGACACAACTCCAGCTGCCCGGCAAACAGCAGTGATTAGTTGTATTCGATCGGCCGCAAGTACCTGCGCCTCAAGTGGCACACCGGTAAGTCGTGTTCGATCGCTCCGTTCACAGGATCGCCAAAAACACGGCTTTGGCACGATGCTTGGCAGCCCCGTCAGCTCGATAGGACGAAACATGGCTCCGTGACAACTGTGTTGATGGCGGTACTGCTTCCCGAAGACCGGGGACATCTCGACAAACGCTTCCTCAAAAACATGGACGTGCTATAACACGTTGAATAGAAATACCTTTGTTACCCGATAAATCGACTGCCATCGTTTTTGCCAGCCGCGAAACTAAAGACACTCGTTATGCAGGAGCAGACGTGCCCATTCGTGTCGACACTGTCCGTATCGCCGGGTTGAGGGGCCTGCACAATATTGAGGTTGAGCTCCCGCCGATCACCGTTCTTATCGGTACGAACAATTCCGGAAAGACCTCCGTCATCAAAGCGCTTCATCTCGCACTTGGCGATTATGCTAGACACCTTGGGGAGCTATAAGATCGCAAAGACGATATCGCTTTCTCGGCGAGATAGAGCAGTAATCCAGCGAAAGCTCTACGTTTCAACGATGGCTTCTAAAAGATGGGAAGGCAGCCACCACTCCATTTTTTTCCGACCGCTATACCGCCAATAAACGAGGAAGACTCGTGACGACGACCGGAGCCTTGTCCGGCACCCGGCCATAGAGGTCGACCACATCCTGATTGATCATCCGCACACAACCCGACGATACGGATTTTCCGATACTACTCCATTCGGGGGAACCATGAATCCGGTACAGCGTGTCCTCGCCGTCCTGGAAAATGTAGAGCGCCCGCGCACCGAGCGGATTTTTCAGGCCGGGGGCCATGCCGCCGTTTGCAATACTGTAAGGCACCAGTTCAGGCTGCCGGGCGACCATCTCGTCAGGCGGGGTCCAGCGCGGCCACTGGCGCTTGTACTGGATGACACCCTGACCTGACCATTCGAATCCCTGCCGACCAAGACCGACACCGTAACGCATCGCCTGTCCGCTCTCGTATGTGAGGTACAGGAAATAGTTCGCCGTATCGACGACTAGTGTGCCGGGCCGCTCACCCGTGGGATCGCTCACCATCTGGCGGTGGAACCGCTTGCTGATCTTCTGGTAGGGGATTGCAGGAAGCGGGAATTGTTCTTCTGGCATCGGCCCGTATATCGTGGCGAGAGCGGGACTTTCGATCGGAATAGCTGCGGGTCGCTCTTTTTCGGCTGTCGTCGCGGAACAGCCTGTCAGAGCTATCGTTGCGACCCCTACCCCGCCCATCATGAATCCGCGTCGTGTCAAAATTCCTGGCTGCATTTGATATCCTTTTTGAGTATTGAAATTAAGCCCGGTGAATATCCTGGCCGATCAGACTGATCCCGCCACGAGTGTGCGAATCTTCTGCAACCGGACTTCGCGGGGCTCATGCATGTCGAGTGTCCCTTTGAAGCTGCCGTCTGCGTCCATGAGATAGACGCCCGCGGTATGGTCCATGGTGTAGTTCCCGCCATCGGTCGGCACTTTGCGGGAGTAGGCTGCGAATGCCTTCACTGCGGTGGCCGTCTGTTCGGGCGTACCCCTGAGCGCCATGATCCGCGGATCGAAAGAAGTCATGTAGCCATTCAGCATCGTCTCGGTGTCACGCTCTGGATCCACGCTGATGAAGATGACATTGAACATGTCCGCAGTAGAGCCGAGCTCTGCCATGAGGTCGGTCAGCTCGAAGAGCGTCGTGGGGCAGATGTCCGGGCAGTGCGTGAAACCGAAGAATGCCAGATACGGTTTGCCCTCCAGAACACCGTTATCGACTGTCTGGCCCTTGTGCGAAACGAGGCGAAATGGCTTGCCGATGGCAGGGGAAGATGAGTTCGACGCATCCGCCACATTACCCGGACGCACATTCAGATCACGACCTAGGATCAACAGCCCTGTTGCGACCACCGCGACTAGGCACCAGCTCGCGATCCGGAAAATCCTCACACCTTTCATCAAACCTCCCACCACTGTCCCATGTCATCGGGAATCATTCGTGGGAAAGCCGTAATCCCTCTAGTTGCCTGAGGTTCAATAGCATTCTGACACCCTTTGTCGGTTCTGCGCTGAAGTGACGCACCAAGCCAGGTTTCGATTTTTGCCGGGACACCTGTTTCTTCCGCAACTGGTCTTGACCCTCAAGCTACTAGAGGTCTCACAATGGAAGCGAATCCAGTGAGGGCAGCGAATGCGTGAGGCGACAGTGCAATCGGAAGACAGGGCGTGGCTACCGACCTTCGGGGCATGGATGGTCGCTCTGACTTCGACTTTGGGCGCGCTGTTCATCGGAGAAGTCATGGGGCAGGCTCCTTGCGACCTCTGCTGGCACCAGCGTGCCTTCATGTTCCCATTGGCTGTCCTGCTGGCTGTGGCCTCGTTCCGGTCGGATGGCCGGGCGTGGTTCTATGCAGCGCCGCTGGCCGCCATCGGATGGCTGATCGCTGCGTTCCACAATCTCCTCTATTTCAAGGTCATCCCGACCGCCATCAAACCATGTGGTCAGGGCCCCTCCTGCTCGGGCGACGGGATGATCCTGTTCGGGGCGCTTCCCATACCTCTTCTCTCGCTTGCAGCATTCACCGCAATCATCATCCTACTTCTTATCGTGCGCCGGAGAACATCAGCATGAACAGACGCACCCTCGTCCTCGCATCAGCATCGGCCGCTATCGTCGTATTCGCCGGAGGCGCTGCTCTTTATAGCAACAACACCACCGAGCCGACACCTGCACCTGCACCAGTCCCCGTGTCGGGGAACGACACCCTGGTCAGGATGCATTCGCCTGTCATGGGACCGGTGTCCGCTCCCGTCACCATCGTCGAGTTCTTCGATCCGTCCTGCGAGGCCTGCCGGGCCTTCTATCCGATCGTCAAGCAGATGATGGCGCAGACGGGATCCGACGTCCGCCTCGTGTTGCGCTACGCTGCGTTCCATGAGGGATCCGACGATGCCGTGCGGATACTCGAAGCCGCCCGCAAGCAGAACCGCTTCCAGCCTGTTCTCGAGGCCATACTGGAGCAGCAGCCTGTCTGGGCTGATCACGGAAAGCCGGATCTGGAGAAGGCGTGGCAGATCGCTGCATCGGCGGGGCTGGATATCGAACAGGGACGCAAGGACGCGGCATCGCCGTCGGTCGAAAAAGTTCTCGCCCAGGACATGGCAGATGTTAAAGCCAACAACGTCAAGCAGACACCGACATTCTTCGTCAACGGGAAGCCTCTCACAGAATTCAGCCCCCAGGGTCTCCTGACTCTCGTCAAGGCCGAAATCGATGCGAGCAATACAGGTTCGTGAAGCCTGACTTGAGATATCGGAGCCTAAGCGCATGAGCGGACATCACCACGATCACGGAGCCGACGCTGGCGACAAGCGCATCTGGTGGGCGATCCTCGTCAACGTGCTTCTCACGTTTGCCCAGATAGCCGGAGGCATCGTCTCCGGCAGTCTGTCTTTGATAGCGGATGCAATCCACAATTTCAGCGACGCTGCGTCCCTCGTGATAGCCTACGGCGCGCGCAGGATCGCACGCCGTCCTGCCGATGATACGATGACGTTCGGCTACGTCCGGGCAGAGATCGTCGCGGCGCTTATCAACTACACGACGCTGATCGTCATCGGCATCTATCTCGTCTACGAGGCCGTCTTGCGGTTTATCACGCCGGAACCGATTGAGGGATGGACTGTCGTCATCATCGCGAGCATCGCACTCGTGATCGACGTGGTCACGGCCATGCTTACCTACGCCCTTTCGAAGACCAGCATGAACATCCGCGCAGCGTTCCTGCACAATGTCTCGGACGCGCTCGGATCAGTGGGTGTCATCATCGCTGGCACACTCGTTATCATCTATGGCTGGACCTGGATCGACCCGGCGATCACCCTCATGATCGCAGGCTACATTCTATGGCAGGCTTTCACCGAGATCGGTGGATCGATACGTGTCCTGATGATGGCGACACCCGAGGGGATCGATGTGAAGAAGGTCGTCGCGGACTTGCGCTCCGTCGACGGGGTGAATGGCGTGCACCACGTCCACATCTGGCCTGTCGACGAAGAACACAATGCTCTCGAGGCCCATCTCGTAATCAAGGACTTGTCTCTCGCGGAAATCGCCGGGGTCAAGCGCGCCGTGCGCAAGATGCTGCTGGACACGCACGGTATCGGTCACTGCACACTGGAGATAGAGACCGTCGAGGATAGTCGCGAAGCGGCGGTGAAGGTCATCGGCCACGTGGTCGACGAAACCTAACCCTTTTTACGTCCTGCGGGCACGCAATCGGCGAAGATGTTCGACGACGAATGCCGCATCATCTGCAACACCAGCGATAAGACCGGATGCACGGTTTCGCTGCCATGGTCGTCCGACGTAGTAGAGGCCCGCGACGGGGGAAATGCCTTCGCGATGGACCGCTTCATACCGGCTGCCGACCGCCCCTTCAATGTCGATCCAGCGAAAGTCTTGGGCATATCCTGTCGCCCATATGATCGAACCGATGTCCTCGCTCGACCCATCCTCGAATTTGGCTCGCCTGCCGTCGAGGGCGATCAGTCTGGACTTGAGGCTAACGCCACTCCGGATGAGAGAAGCATCATCGTTGCCGCGCGTGGGAAATGGATCTGCTTTTCGCATCCGTCTTCCGATCAGCCCGTACGCTGATACCCGCAGTAAACCGAGCCGCTCAAGCCACCACCATATATTGCGCCCGAGAATATTCTCCGGTAGCAGCTTCCGCTGTCTTCCGCGTGCCAGTAGTGCCCGATGCGAAGCCGCCAGTTCCATCGCCACGTCCCTTCCGCTTGCACCATCTCCGACGACCAGAACAGGGCCACTCGTGATCGAGCCCGCATTGCGGAAGTCCGCGACGTGCATCTGTTGAATGTCGGATGGGAGCGAATAGGAGATTTCGGGTGTTCGGGGCGTGGAAAACGCACCCGTGGCGACGATCACCGCCTGACTGATCAAGCGGCCGCCGCCCTCCAGATAAGCGAGGAATAACTCGTCCACCTTCTCGAGCCTGACGACCTTCGTCGACCTGATAATCGGGTAGCCGTTGCTCGCGGCGTACCGCTCAAGATAGTCTGAAAATTCATCCTTGGTGGCATAGCCATCGGGATCACCGATCAGCGGGATGCCAGGGAGACTGCTGATGCGGCGCGGCGTAAAGAGCGTGAGGGTGTCGTATCGGTTCCTCCAGCTATCGCCGATCGCTTGTCCAGCATCAACCATCAGGAAGCTCAGCCCTGCCATCCTCAGAGCATTGGCGGCGGCAAGCCCGGCCTGCCCCGCGCCGATGATCAGAATGTCAGCTCGCAGCCCCTTGCTGCTATCCATCGACATCGCAACACCCGATCACGGCCGGGGGGTTGAAGCGCCTGTGCCCTCCGGCCTCGCCTCCCGACCTATGTGGAGGAAGCTGTAGGAGAAAACAGCCACCACGAATGTCGCCAGGATCGCGAGCATGATCCAGTTGTTGCGTTTCACCCTGCGCATCCGCTCATCAGGCTTGGCCACGTTCAATCTCCACCCGTCTCTGTCGCCATCGCTGCCTTGGAACGCTTCCGCATTTCCTTAAAGGGATCGGCCAGCGCTGCGTCTGGCCTGCTGACCGGATACTTTATCCCCGATATGCGGGCCGCAAGCTTTTCGGCGCCGTCCTTCTTGAGAAGCGCGCGGAAGCTGGGATGCATTCCGCCGTCGACATACGCGGATACCGCGGATACTCGCTCCGCCATTGCGACTTCCACTTTCATCTTCTCTGCTGCCATCAGGGCTACGAGCTGCGGGTCCTGTGGGGCCGAGACAGCCGGGCACGCGGCCAGGGGATCACGCGGTTCGCCCCCGACAAACTCGGTATTGAACATGTAGCGGCGGCCGCACGCGGAGACCTTGGGTTGCTGCTTGGTTAGCTCGAACGCGTCATAGCCCTCCTTGAGCGTCCGCCAGAACGGCAGGTTCCCGTCATCCTTGTGCAGCGCCATGTTTTCAGCAGTCATGCGATAAGGATAGGCCTGGACCTGGAAACGATCCTGTCCGGACGACAGGGCCTTGGAGACGACTGCATAGATCTCGCCGACGCCCTGATCGGTCAACGCATAGCATCCGGAGGAGGAACACGCGCCATGAACCATGAGCGCTTCACCCGTGTAGCCGAGTGCGGATTCCAGCCTGTTCGGGTAGCCGAGATTGAAGGACACATAGTACTGGGACTTGGGGTTCAGCATCCCTCTGGACACGTGGTAGAAGCCTTCCGGTGCCTGACGGTCTCCGTTGGCCGTCTTTGGTCCCAGCTTTCCGGACCATCTGCACATCGGGTAGGTCTTGAGCAGAGCATAGCGACCGGTCCCGTTGATCTTCCAGACCTCAAGCTCACTCTCCTGCTTGAATATCCTGACGAGCACAGGGCTTTCAGGTCTCATTCCCTTCTTCGACATCTCCGTCAGGAGCTTCCCGGAAATCTGAGGTGCCGCCTGAGAGAGGTCGTCGAGAGACATGTCGGAGACGACGCAACCCGACAGGGCAGCGCCGACGACCGCTAGTAAAGCCACTCGGCGGAGAACGGCGCGGATGAGACATGTTCCAGGTACCCGGATCATCTTGGACATCGAAGTCATGCGGCGTTTCTATGCCCTGGTTCATGGGAACTGCGTCCGGCAAGCGTGTTCGAGGACGGTGTTCCCGGTTAAATACGATTCCATTATCGAGTGAGAATGCTCCAGCACCCATCCACTGACCGATTCGCCGCAATCATAGGACCTCTAGCTGCTTGAGGTGCAAGAGGGCTGCCCCTCGAAAATGCATCGTTTCGAGGACGAACTGCACGACAACTTGATTTTCCATCCAGTGCTCCGGGTTCTATTTTTGCCCGATGAGAAACCGGATCATGAAATTCGCCTGCGCCGCATCCTGGATCGCGGTCTTCTCGGTAGCGGGCTATACCGTTGTGAAGCTCACGCTCGCGGTTGTCTGCTGGGTGACGGGCCACGACCTGCTGGAAGCGATCGTTGGTTCGGTCGCGTCGATCGCACTTGGTGTGGCGATCGGGATCGAGACGTTCCTTTGGCTCAGGGACTGGCGTGCGAGGAAGCTGGATTCTCCCTCGACATGATGATTGTAGGGACCTACCGATGATAACGGTGGACCATGCTGTGCCGGACACGAAGGGCTCACTTGATTTACCATGGGGGAATCCTCATTTTGCAATATCGCGGCCACGTTCGTGCCGCTTGGAGGATCGATGCTAACTATTGGAGACCTGTCGAAGACGACCGGTGTGAAAGTGCCAACCATCAGATATTACGAGCAGATGGGGCTTCTGTCGCCGCCGGAGCGCTCGGAAGGCAACCAACGCCGCTATTCCAGAACCGAGCAGGAACGCCTCTCGTTCATCCGGCATGCACGCGATCTCGGTCTGACCATTGAAGCGATCCGTGAGCTGATCGATCTCAGCCAGCATCCGGAAAAACCATGCGAAGAGGCTGACAGGATCGCGGCAAAACAGCTCATCGCCGTCCGACAGAAGATCGAACGGCTGAGGAAGCTCGAGGCGGAACTCGAGCGGATCTCGACACACTGCCACTCCAACCAGGTGCGCGACTGCTACGTGATCCGGGCGCTGGCCAATCATGACATGTGCACCACGGATCACGATTGAAAACCGAAACGATGATGGACAGCGTCCACTTACTCACGGTGAGATGATCGCGTAGTCGCCACTCATGTCTACTACGCGACGAAGTCGTACAGCAGCTTGATGTTCAGCAGGGCGATCACCACAGCGATGACCCAGGCAAACGACGTGAGCCAAAGCGGTGCCTTGAGTTCCCCCATCTTCGCGCGATCAGAAGTGAACATCACGAGCGGAAATACTGCGAAGGAAAGCTGGAGACTGAGGACGACCTGGGTGAGGATCAGTAGCTGTCCAGTGCCGCTGTCTCCGAATGCGATGGTGACACCCGCGGCGGGAATAATGGCTATCCCCCGCGTGATCAGGCGGCGAAGCCAAGGTGCTAGCTGTATCTTGAGGAACCCCTCCATGACGATCTGGCCAGCAAGGGTCGCGGTCACGGTCGAATTGATGCCGCAGCACAAAAGCGCGATCCCGAACAGCGTCGGAGCGATGGCAAGGCCCAGCAGTGGCGCCAGCAGATTATGGGCTTCACCCAGTTCCGCAACGGACGTCTGTCCGGTCTTGTGGAAAGTCGCCGCGGCAAGGATAAGGATGGAGGCGTTGACGAGCAAAGCGAACATCAGTGCGACGGTGGAGTCGATCGTCGCGAATTTCAGGGCTTCGCGCTTTTCAGGTAGCGTGTGGCCGTAGTCGCGGGTCTGCACAATTCCAGAATGGAGATAGAGGTTGTGCGGCATGACGGTCGCGCCGAGGATGCCCAGCGCAAGATAGAGCATGTCTGGGTTGGTGATGATCTCAGTGGTGGGCGCGAATCCGAGAATGACCTGACCCCAATCCGGATCGGCAAGCACGATCTGGATGGTGAAGCAGACAGCGATCACGCCGAGCAGCGTTATGACGAGCGCTTCGACCCAACGGAAGCCCAGCTTCTGAAGGTACAGGATCAGAAAAACGTCCAGCGCGGTGATGATCACACCTAGTTCCAGCGGGATGCCGAAGATGAGGTTGAGGCCGATCGCGGTGCCAATCACCTCGGCGATGTCGGTCGCGATGATGGCGATCTCGGCCAGCAGCCACAAAACCATAGCCACTGGCTTTGGGAAAGCGTCCCGACACGCCTGCGCCAGATCCCGCCCGGAGCCGATAGCAAGCCGCGCACAGAGCGACTGCAGGACGATCGCCATGATGTTCGAGACAAGTGCCACAGTGAGCAGCGCATATCCAAATCTCGATCCGCCAGCCAGCGAGGTCGCCCAGTTTCCCGGATCCATGTATCCGACCGCAACAAGATAGCCGGGGCCGAAAAAGGCCATTGCCCTGCGGAAGGTGCCTGATCCCGCAGCAACTCCGATGGAACGGTGAACATCCGATAGAGATGCCTCACCCACGGTCCGCCGCCAGCCTTTGATCGGTTTGTCCATAGCCCCGCCTCGCCTTCATAGCCCTTGCTATATTGCAATTGCAAATCATTCGCATTAATCGACGGCGTTGGCAAGACGATATCCTTTGGTGCGTTCAGCGCTGGTATTTTCCTGAATTCGCTGGTGATGATCCACTTCCCCGGTCAGATCGAAGACCGGATTTGGAAGTCCTTCAGAAAACATCGTGTTGCGTTTGTCAGTCTCTCCCGCTCCGCGACGGGCTGCGTATCAACATCCACGACGGGCGAGGATAACGAAACATTAATCAGTTTTATGCAATTTTAAGTGTATATTAATGCAAACTTCATTGCGGTTGGTGTCGTGCCAAATCCTCGATTGGTTTCAGACCCGCCAGGTGCAAACTACACCTCGGCGGACTTTCTGGGCCGCTCATGGTCAATGCTTTCGGAGATGACGGTTAGATATGATAGGCTTTATCGTACGGCTTAACCGCCGCGCCCATTTCAGTGTGGAGTCCAGGGTCAGGCCTGTTACTAAAGCCTTCGTCGGCACATCCGAACGCCGCAAGCGTGATAGTCGACAAAGGCTGACCTTCCTGATTGCAGGGTTTGCGGTGATGTACATTGTCGTTGGCGCACGTCTTGTTCAGTATGGCCTGAACGAGACGGTGGTGACGGGATCCATTCATCCCAGCGCCAATGCCGTCGCAACGCGCCCGGACATTCTCGATCGTAATGGCGAGCTTCTAGCGACCGATATCAACACCGTGTCGCTCTATGCGGAACCGCGACGTATTGTCGACGCTGACGAGGTTGTGGAGAAACTTGCAACCGTGCTGCCAAACCTTGACTGGAGCGACACGCACAGGAAGCTCCGATCCGGTTCCGGCTTTCAGTGGTTGCGCCGCCAGCTCACGCCCCGGCAGCAGTCTGATATTCTTGCGCTTGGGATTCCCGGCATAGGTTTCCGTCCGGAGAAGCGACGCTTCTATCCGGGTGCTGCCACCGCCTCCCATATTGTCGGCCATGTCAATGTCGACAACCTCGGTCTTGCGGGTATGGAGAGGTACATCGATCAGCAAGGTTATGCCGACCTTCGAGCGACGGGCCTGACGAACGATACGCGGCTCGAGCCTGTGAGGCTTTCGATCGACGTCCGCGTCCAGCATATCGTTCGCGAAATCGCGGCGCGCGCGATGACGAACTATCAGGCAGAAGCTGCTGGTGCCGTCATTCTCGACGTGGAAACTGGCGAGGTCATCGCTATGGCTTCCGTTCCTGACTACGATCCGAACCAGCCTTCGCGCACCCTCCCCGATGGCTCGGTCGACAAGGAATACGAAAAAGGCTGGTTCAATCGGATCAGCAACGCCACCTTCGAAATGGGCTCAACATTTAAAAGCTTTACGCTTGCCATGGGTCTGGACGCAGAGAAGATCACCTTGAATTCCGTCGTTGATGCGTCCCGTCCCATCCGGATGGGTGGGTTCACGATCAAGGACTTCAAGGGAAAGAACCGACCGCTATCGATCCCTGAGGTGTTTCAGTATTCATCGAACATCGGAACGGCGGCTGTTGCCGACAGGGTCGGGATAGAGGGGCATCAGGAGTTTTTGACGAGACTGGGGCTGCTTTCCAAGATGGAAACGGAGATGCCGGGCGTAGCGACCCCTACCCAGCCCCGAACGTGGAAGAAGATCAATTCCGTCACGATCTCGTTCGGCCACGGCGTAGCCACCACCCCACTGCAGACCGCCGTTGCTGCCGCAGCTCTGATCAACGGCGGCAACCTCATGAACCCCACCTTCCTTCCACGTTCGAAAGACGATGCAGCATTGGTTTCCCGCGCCGTCATCAAAGAGAAGACCAGTGCGGACATGCGGTTCCTCTACAACTGGAACGGCCTCAAGGGTTCTGGCCGAGGCGCCCAGGTCGAAGGCTTTCATGTGGGCGGAAAGACCGGGACTGCCGACAAGGTCATAAATGGCAGGTATGCCAGCGACATCAACTTCAACGCATTTGTCGCGGGCTTTCCGATGGACAAGCCGCGATACGTCGTGCTGACAATCATCGATGCGCCGAAAACAGGTGTGAACGGAGGAAGGACCGCGGCTTCCACCGCGGCTCCGATGACCAAGGAGATCATCGAGAGAACAGCAGCCTTGCTTGATGTGAAGCCCCGGTTCGGAGGTGAAACCAGCCCTCAGATACTGGTCAACTACTGATTGGTCACGCGACCGTCATCCACGGTTGGTTCGGCGACGAGCGGGAAGCTATATCATCACCGACATCGGACAAACGCTAGTTTGCTCAGACGCGCCGTGAAGTGAAAAATCAGGCTATGGCTCCGGACTTGAGTGTGCCGCTGCCACCTGTCCGCAGATCGGTTACACGATGAACGCCATCTTGAAATTGAAGAAGGCGCCCGTCCTGTTCCGAGCAGACACTTCAGACATTCACACCCGGTCGACTTCCGCATCCGCGCGAATTCACGGCTTGGTGTGGGCACCATGGTCTTGGGAAGCCGACGGGGCCTGCGCCTTTGACTGAACCACGAACTCGACCTCGACGGGACCGGCCTTCTCGAACTGCAGAGTAGCCTTGAATTTCTCTCCTTCGCCAGGGCGCTGCCTGGGGTTCACAAGCATGATGTGTGCTCCGCCCGGTTCCAGTTTCACGGTCTCCCCAGCCTGGATCTCGATGCCCTGCTTCGCGGGTCGCATGCGCGCGACCCCATCGACCAGTGTCGACTCGTGCAGCTCCAGACGTTCGGCGGCGGGCGTGCTGCCGCCAACAAACCGGTCGGCTTCCGTTCCGGTATTAACGATCACGAGATACGCCCCAAGTACGGGAGCCACCGGAGGGGCCTTGGCCGACCAGGGGTGCTTCAGCTCGAGGCTGCCCGCCTTGAAGTCATGTGCGTCGGCAGAGACGGGAGCGCCTGTCGCGGCAATGATAGCCACGATCGCGCCAGAAACAACGATCCTCAGATTCATTAGTATACTCCATTCTCGCGAGCCTGCCCGCGTTTCTACTAAAACAGCTCCACCGGGTGCCATAGCCTCGCGGAAAAACTGCTCGATTGTGTTGGTCTTCTAGTCGTGAGGGTAGACGCCGCATAATCGAACCGAAACCTCCCACCGGCAACGTGCCTTTGTCCATCTTTTCCGTTAACACCCTGATTTTTTCAAACGCGAGCCAAGCAACTCGACGACCGGTAAGTTTGTTCAAGAAACGGCTCAATGCCTACTAGCTTAACTTCAATCTCCGTAGCCATGATGATGGTCGGTGCGCTTGGAACCCGGCTCACGGATCGTCAAAGACGCGACGAGGCGGCTGCCATCCTCGAATTCGGCTTGGATGCTCGCGCTTAAAGGAAAACCAGGCACGGCTTCGAGTTCGAAGAAGAGCGTATCCGGGCCCATGAACAACTCCGCGTGCTTCGGTATGGCCACGAAAGCCTGTGCAAGCGGCGTCGGCCGAGCCGTGCTACCACCGTCCATCCTCTGCATCAGGATCACATTTTTGTAGCCGGGAATTGATACACGCGTCAGTCTTTTGTCCGAGATGCTGCCGTTGAAAATAGTGAGATAGGCAACATCGGGCATTCCTTTCATGCCCCTGATAACCTCCGCGTGTTCGATCGTTAGTGTTTTGAAAGCGATTTCATGATCCGCTTTTTGCGAAGCAAGAAGTGGTGAGGCAAACCCCGGGACACCGGCAAGACAGCCGACCATCCAGAGCCAATGGCTTGACGCGGAGATCCTGGTTTGGCGCGGACGCGCATGAGGAGCCATCGATGGTACCCCTCCTCGGGTCGATCTTTCCGCAAAAATAATGGGAACGGCAACAGTGAAGCAGAATTGAATACGCGCGAGGATCGCTGCACCGAATTGGTCAAACATCTTGGTTGCCTCTGGTCGTCGTCCTAAAACACAAGGCCGTTTGCTAGGTTCTCGTCAACTTGCAACAATGTCGCACTGCGGCACAAGCGCCCAGGTTTTCCCTTAAATTGCTATCGTCATGCAGTTCTACAACCTCTTGCCGCGCTGCTACGATAGTTTGGAATGGACAAATCCGGCGCCTGCGGGTCGTCATTGCCTGACGACAATCTTCGCCTTAAATGGGACACGGGCATAAAGATCAATGACGTCCTGGTTGATCAGACGCACGCAGCCCGATGACACCGCCTTGCCGATCGAGCGCCAATCCTTGTTGCCGTGGAGGCGATACAGTGTGTCCTGTCCGTTCTGGAAAATATAAAGCGCACGGGCCCCAAGCGGGTTGTCGAGACCGCCTGCCATTCCGCCATTTTCTATTGAATATTGTTTGAGTTCAGGTTGACGTGCAACCATTTCGTTCGGTGGCTTCCAGCGCGGCCAAGTCTGGCGCCAGTGTATGACGCCATCACCCTGCCAGGCAAAACCATCGCGCCCGATGCCAACGCCATATCGCATCGCGGTTCCGCCCGGCTCTACGACATAGAGGAAACGTGAAGGCGTATCGACGATGACGGTTCCGGGCGCCTCTCCCGTCGGATCGATAACCCGCTGGCGATAGAATATCGGGTCGATCTGCTGATATGGCGTTGCGGGAATGAGAAAACCACCATCCTGAAGCGGCCCGTACATAGCTTCAAGTTCAGCTGAGGTCGGCGGGCCGACGGGCCGTTTGACCAGTGCCGGTATGGGGGCAATGCGGCCTTCGGGTGATGAGGTTGCGCAACCCGCCAGCATTGCAACAGACGACGCAGAGACAATAAGAAAGCCGCGTCGTGAAAGATTGGTTTCGAGCGTCATGGAGTAATTGAATCCGATTTGAAATGTTTATGATTTTATCGGGCGAAGGAGGCGTAGCGCGTTGATCGTCACCAGCACGGTTGCGCCGGTATCCGCCAAAATCGCCGGCCACAAGCCGGTTATGCCCATGATCGTGGTCACGAGAAACACCGCCTTCAATCCTAGCGAAAGCGTAATGTTCTGGAATATGTTGCGCATGGTTCTTTTCGAGAGCTTAACCATCTCAGCAATGTCGCCGACACGGCCATGCAGGATAGCGGCATCGGCGGTTTCAAGCGCCACATCCGTGCCGCCACCCATGGCGATGCCGACATCGGCGGCCGCGAGCGCCGGCGCATCGTTGATGCCGTCGCCGATCTTGCCGACGACGTAGCCTTGCTTCTGAAGTTCACCCACGATGCGCTGCTTGTCTTCTGGCATTAGCTCGGCTCGAACTTCGATGCCAAGCTGAGCGCCGATCGCCTTCGCCGTACGTGCGTTGTCGCCCGTCAGCATCACGGTCTTGACGCCGGCATCGGTCAGCGCCTTCAGTCCGGCCTTTGCATCTGCCCGTGGCTCGTCCCGCATGGCGATGGCACCGGCAAGCAAATCGCCGACAATCAGCACCGAGACTGTTTTGCCCTCATCATTCAGCCTAGCGATGAGCGTCAATTGGTCGTTCGACAACGGCATGCGATCGGCTGCCGATTTCGGTGATCCGAGGAAAATCTCGAGACCCTCGACAGTCCCGGTCACACCTTTGCCACCGAGAGCTTTGGCTTTTTCTGCTGCGGGAATCTGAACTTTTTCGTCCACAGCCTTGCCGAGAATGGCCATGGCCAGCGGATGGCTTGATCCGGTTTCGAGCGCTGCGGCAAAGCGTAGCACATCGGCTTCATTACGGTCGAAGGCGATCACGTCGGTGACCTTCGGCTTGCCTTCGGTCAAAGTACCCGTTTTGTCTAGCGCAATGGCCGTTAGCTTTCCGAGGGTTTCGAGAACCGCGCCACCCTTGAGAAGAAGCCCGCGCCTCGCCCCGGCGGAAAGCGAGGCGGCGATGGCGGCAGGCGTCGATATGACCAAAGCGCAAGGGCAACCGATCAGCAGAATGGCAAGGCCCTTGTAGACCCATTCCGACCAGACGCCGCCCATTAACAGCGGCGGAATGGCTGCTACGAGGGCGGCAACCGCGACGACAGCTGGCGTATAGTAGCGGGAAAAGCTGTCGATGAACCGTTCCGTGGGCGCCTTCGACTCCTGCGCTTCCTCGACGAGCTTTACCACGCGAGCAATAGTGTTGTCGGCGGCGGCAGCCGTGACTCGGACACGAAGTGCCGCATCTCCATTGACCGTGCCTGCAAAGACCTTGTCATCCACACCCTTGGCCACAGGTGTGCTTTCGCCCGTCACCGGCGCTTCGTCAATCGAGCTTTCGCCGGAGACGATTACGCCGTCGGCCGAGATCCGGTCACCCGGACGCACGAGAATAGTAGCGCCAACCGCGAGGCTTTCTGCCGGCACCTCCCGCGTCTGCCCATTCTCTTCAAGCAGTGCATTCTTGGGAACCAGTTCCGTCAGGGATTGGATGCTCGCGCGTGCCTTGCTGGCAGCAACACCCTCCAGAAGTTCGCCGACCAGAAACAGGAACACGACCGCAGCAGCCTCCTCGGTTGCATTGATGAACAGCGCACCGACAGCTGCGATCGTCATTAGCATTTCAATGGAAAACGGCGTTCCGGCCAACGCCGCCATCACGGCGCGTCGTGCGATTGGAACGAGACCGACGAGCATCGCAGCCGTAAAGGCAAAGGCGGCAATGGCCGGAAAAAAATGGCCTATCCCATAGGCTACAACCAGCGCAGCACCGGCAACGATCGTCAATCGCCCCTTTTTACTCTTCCACCACGGGCCATTCATCGGTCCATGGTCATGCCCGTGCGGGCTTTCCGGTTCGTCGCCGCCGGCCTTGCTATGGTCATGATCGGCATGCTCACCGTTGTCATGCACACCTGCAGACGCGGCTCTCAATTTCTTTTCATCGGAAACCAACTGCGCGACCGTATAGCCAAGCCCGGCGACCTTCTTGCCGATTGCTTCGAGATCGCTAGTCCCGTCATGCTTCACCGTCATCGTACCGGCTGTGACAGAAACCGATACATCCTCGACACCGGGCATCCGCCTGACGGCCGTGTCGATCTTCGTCGCGCAGGACGCGCAATCCATGCCCCCGACCCGGAATCGTATCTGCGACGCGTCGACAAGCGGAGTAACAAGGCTCTTGCCTGTTTGACTATGATCATGACCTGCATGATCGTGGTCGTCATGACCATTGTGCTCGTGGCCGTCATGGTCATGATCCACGTGATCGTGCGAACCGGCGGTGTGGTCATGGCTACAGCCCGGGCCATGCACATGCGCAACGTTTGGAGCCGGAGCAGCAGTGGCTTTATCCGCGATAGGAACCACACTGTATCCGAGCCCGGAGACCTTCTTTCCGATCGCCGTCAGGTCACTGCTTTCGTCATGCGTCACCGTCATAGTGCCGGCGGTCACCGAAACCGATACGTCCTCGACGCCAGGCATACGCCTGACAGCCGTATCGATCTTCGTCGCGCAGGATGCGCAATCCATACCACTCACTCTGAATCGGGTCTTTACTGGCTCGGTCATGGGATATCCTTGAGTTCAAGGCTGCCACTATAGGACCTCAAGCAACTAGAGCTACAAGCGGAAAATCTGTTCCTGTTCAACTATATTGGCGTGCCGATCGCACGAAGACCGTCTGCAGGATCAGCGGCGCAAGCCGACCAAAAAACCGCCCTGCTTTCGCCAGGGTCAGGAAGATAGCGACCAGCACCAATGCAGCGATCGCCCAGATGAGGATGATGGCGGGCTTCAGAACTAGCTTTAGCGAGGCAATCGCGCTTCCTGCCAAATCGCCCAGATTGAGGCCTTCAACGAGGGTGATGGCATCTTTACCGACCCCCCGCCCGGCGATGGTTTTGCCGTTTTCGATGACGGCACCAGCATTGCCCGCGATCCAGTTCAGGATTCCATCGGCAGAGACATAGCCGATCCAGGCCAGGAGCGACCGGAGGGCGAGCCCTATAAGAATGTCGAACCAGGCCACCAGCCGACCGGCTTTCGTTGGCTGCCAAGGCGGGCCGGATTGCCTCGTGCTTCTGTCGCGTTCATACATGTCGACGCCCTTAGCTCGGTTGATTGAGTTGTGCGCTTGGCCGAAGAGATCGGCAACACTAGATTTTCATCTCGCCTTCCGCCTCGCGCGTAGCCTGATCCTCCACCTGGATAGTAACGTGCGACAAGCCGAAGCTTTCTTCCATAACCCTGCGTGCGCTGGAGAGGATAGAACGGGCCTCAGCCATATCGGTAACGACGATGTGACAGCTCATGGCATCCATCCCAGATGTGATTGTCCACACATGCAAATCGTGGACGGCATCAACGCCCGGGATGCTCATGAGCTTCTTGTCCAACAGCAATATGTCTATTTCCGGCGGCGTACCTTCCATGAGGATATGAATGGCCTGCTTGAGGAGAATCCATGTCCGAGGAAGGATGAACAGCCCGATCACTGCACCGATGATCGGATCGGCAAGCGACCAACCGGTGAACATCACCACCCCGGCGGCAACGATGACGCCGAGCGATCCCAGCATATCGCCGAGCACCTCGAAATATGCCCCTTTGACATTCAAGCTTTCGGACGATCCGGGGGAAAGCAGCTTCATGCTAATCAGGTTTACCGTCAGGCCAATGACTGCGACGATCAGCATAGGACCGCCGAGAATTTGTGGCGGGTCGACAAACCGCTCATAGGCCTCATAAAAGATGTAAATCGTCAGCAACAGGAGAACCACTGCGTTTGCCAGCGCTGAGAGAACCTCCATGCGGACATAGCCATAGGTCTTTTGCGGCGTCGCGGGTCGCTCTGAAAATCGGATAGCGATCAGCGCCAGAGCCAGCCCACCGGCATCCGTCAGCATATGGGCCGCATCTGCCAAAAGCGCCAAGCTGCCCGTCCATAGACCGCCGACGACCTCGACCAGCATGAACGCTACCGTCAATCCCAGAGCTGTCGCCAGCCTGCTCTTGTGCCGCCCAGCAGATGTGCCCGTGGGACGTGCCGCCGTGTGAGAATGGCCAGCGCCCATATGATAGCTCCTTGTTTTTTTGAACACGCGATTGAGGCCTATTCCATCTAGTCTGAGAGCCGCCCCAGAACGATCCGTGACGGCGGTTCTGCACGTGGGTAATAGGCCAGAACCACGGCCGCCGTCACGATAATCCTCAGCGGGATTGTGCGGCGCGAACGGCTGCAGCTTCGCGATCCCCGAATGCTGAGCAACCGGGGGTTCCGGGTAAGGCTGCAATCGATAATCTTGTCGAGTTCTCCTCTGTCCAGCCAGACGCCCTTACAGTCCGGGCAATAGTCGATTTCGATCAACTGACGCTCGCTCATGACGATGATTGACCCTGCTGGAAGGGCAAAGCAATCCCTGTGCTCTGTCCTTCACGTCCGGGGTCGCAACATCGTTCATCGTCGTCTCCTGATTTTTTCGAAGTTATCCGCCAAGGGGATTGGCGAGGGCAAAAGAGAATATGGGATCTCGAGTACCTAGAGGTTCAAGGGGCACGCTTCACTATTGTTACCGATCGTCCAACGGCCGGCAGGAGAGCGATTCCGCTTTCTGGAAGTGAAGCGCGCCTGCATGCGTGATGCACCTACATAGAGACAGAGCTGGAGCGGATCCACCAGGCACTGCCACGGAGCGCAAATCAAGGATTGCTCTTCTCATTGACAGACAACCAGATGGCATGGGTCCGCGGTGGCGGAGAGGCCCACACATCACGTATGTTTGAAGAGCATCGCTGACGATCTGGCTGTGCCGGCATCACCTTGACGGCCATAGACGTAGCGCTGGCAGCTTAACCCGCAGAATCGTATCGACTTGCGATTTAGACACTACAGCTATAAAGATTCCCATCACGTCCGCGCAAGCAATGTTATGTTGAGGAGGATTGTTATGAAACCGACAACCATCGGCTCTTCTCCCCGCCTCCTCACCGGCGTACCCCTGCAAGGTACCGTTCCAGCGATACCGATTAACACGGGCGCCATTGTACTTAGCGAGCTGCAGGTACAAGAAGCCGAGAAAATGCTTGCAGCGTTGGACTTTCGCGCCATGCAATCGGGCGAGGTCATCAGGATAGGCCTGGAGGCCGAGCAGGCGTTGCAGCGGACGCTGGACGGCTTCTTGGCGCGGTTTGACAAGAACAGCGCGGCCGCCGTCTTCGCGTTGTTCGGCCGTCTCGAACAGGGCGTCGAGGATGCCGATCTCCCGGAGATCCTCGACAAACTCCAGAACGGCGGAAAAAAGGGTTTCCTGAGTTCGTTGCTGGGAAGGTTTCGCGGCAAGCGGCCGGAGGAGGTCGCAGCGGAATTTCTGACGGAAATCGGTGACCTTATCACCGGGCGAACTAAGACGCTCGCTGACCGGATGATGAAGCTCGAAGGCGAACTTTCCGGCGAAATGCAGAAGCTGTTCGGCGAGTTGCAGGCACTCGATGCCCTGAAGCAGAGTTATGGCGCGCATTTCAGCGATTTCACTGTGGCCGCGGCTGTCGCCCACGCGTTCCTCGACAAGGCGCGCGCCTATGTCGCTGACGAGGAAGCGCAGCTAAATCCGGCCGATCCGGTCGCGCAGACCAGAATGGTGGAATTCAAGGACAAGCTGCAGCTGATCGAAAGCCGCGCGCTGGCGCTGGAAGGCACCTACACGCGGCTGCCTGCCGATCAGCTGGTGATACAGCAGATCGAACAAGCAGGCATTGCGACTCTGCAAGAGACCGCCACCACGGTGGCGTCGCGGTTCGCGTCGATCAAAATGACGCTGCTATCAATCCATGGCGCGTTCGCGGTGAAGAGCGTGCAGCAGCTGGCCGACCGCCAGGCTAAGCTCGACAAGCAGCTGACCGAGATGCGCGGCCGCGCCCTGAAAGACATCGCGGTCACCGCCGCGCAGGCGCCGGGCGACAATCGCCTTGCGCAGGCAAAGCAGATCGAGCAGATCATCGCCACCACCAGCGAGATCCACGGCCTCGTCGCGGCGGCGAAAAAGTCGACCGAGGAAAAATTCGAGCAGGCGCGGCAGAAGTTCGCCGCCGCCCGTCAGGAGCTTGCCGCCCTGTCATCGCAGTAATGCGCTCGCCGGTTTCCACTCGCCCAAACATAAGCGCAGTCAGATTACAGGAGTTTCACAAGCATGCTGACCCTCTCCCTTGAAAAGCCCGGCACCGCGACGCCAAAGCTGAAGCTTTCCCTCAACAAGGGAGCGCAGTTCACCGTGAAGGTTGAGTGGATGTGCGATGCCGACCACACCGATGATGTCGACGTTCACGCGCTTGAGGCGCGGAATGACGGGAAAGGCGCGAAGGTGACGGAACTTCCCAGCGTACTGTCGACCTACAATACCACGCGGATGAACCCGACTGGCGGCACCTTGCCGTCAAACCCCGAAGGATCGTTCCAGACGCCTAGCGGAGGGCTGTTCCATAGTGGTGACAAGAGAGTGCAGAACAACAGCGAGACCATCGTCATTGACGGCTCCAAGCTGCCGGCGGGGGTCAACGAGATACCGATCTTCGTCACCGTCCATGAAGCCGAACATGGAGGCAGGCACGAGACCGAGGAGGGTGCCGAACAGCGGGAGGAAGCGGCTTTCGGCGACATCGACGTCTGCACAATCACACTGACGGACGGCAGTGGGAAGCAACTCGGCGCCTACAAGCTGTCGGACGAATTCAAAGAGTTCAATGTCGTCCAACTAGGCAGCATATTGCTCGGCCCAGAAGGCTGGGAATACGCGGCCGTCGGCCGAGGCTTCACCGGCACGTTCAACGACGTTCTCGCGCACTTTTCCTGAGACAGCGATGCCCCAGGACAAAGCCCCTCCCTCGCGCGGTACCGTGCCGGATGATCGCCAGGGCAGGCTTCGCCCCACGGTGATCGCTCCGCCGCCTGATCGGTCACGGACGCCAAGGGCCGAGCCAGGCGAATCGGCTGGGACTGATGCGCCCGCCAAGCCAACAATTGTGGCACCCGCCAGCACCCAGAACGACAGTGCGACGGCGAAAACTGGACGTTACGCGCAGATGCCGTTGGTAGCAAAGCCGACTGCGATCCCCGGCGTGGAGCGCAAGCGGATCGCAGTAGAGCTTTCCGACATTCGGAAACTGTCACCGTTGACGAGACCTGAGGTGCTGCAGCAGGCGCTGCGGCTCACACAGTCGTTCGTTGTCGAAAGCGCACGTGAAAGGCAGGCGGTCCTTTGGGGCCATCGTCTCCAGCAGGATTATAGCGGCCTGGTGTCGCGCTCACTCGAACTCTCGCAGGCCGATGTGCTGCAGAAGGCGACGGGATATATCGGACGAATGACCGACATCCTTGGCGCGATCGACATCAAGGCCGTGTGCGATGCCCCTTCAGCGGCTGGAATTTTCGGAGAGTATTTCAAGAAGGCGAATAGTAGGATTGACACAGCCGGCGAGCTCCAAGCGGCGCGCATCGAACTCGACCAACTGGTCCGGCTGATGGGCGAGGCGCTTGAGCTACTCTTGTCATTCAAGGAGACGCTGGAACAGCACGCTCGCCGGATCGAGGGCATGGGGGACGAAGCCGAGGCCTCGGCGCTCGCAGCATCCTTTCTGTCGGACCGTTTGCGCGTGAGCCGGCCGCCGATCTCGCAACGTTTCCTAGAGCGGGCCATGAGCCTTACGCAAACCGTGGCGCAGATCCGGAGCGGTGCCTCGATGCGCGACGTGCAGATCGAACAGCCGCTCCGGCTCATCAGGGCGATCCAGAATGTTGCTCTCGTCATGGTTCCAGGCTTTTTGGGAAGCATGGCGTCGCTGACGACGATGCTGGAGAACAGCCGCAAGCTGACACCGACCGAAGCCGGCGAACTTTCATATCAGCTTCGGAACATCCTTCAGCAACTCAAAGAGTGAGGACAGATCGGCCATGGCACTGCAACTCAACCTCAAAAAGTCGGCGGAAACGCTGCGTCTTTCTCTCGACAAGGCGGGTGTCGCGGCGGACATCAAGGCCGAACTGATCTTCGACATGGACGTTTCGGGCTCTTTTGAGCACGAACACGAGGAAGGCACTACAAGCAAGCTCGTCGCACGGCTGGTGCCCTACGGCCTCGTGCTCGACCCCGACGGAAAGGTTGACGTCTTCAGCTTTAGCAACGGCAAGGGCCACGTTCACCATGTCGGGACAGTTACGTCGGACGATTGCGAGAATTATATCGTTCGCAACGTGATCGACAAGGTGCCCGGCTGGAAGGGCGGAACAACCTACAGCTATGTTCTGGAGCGCAATCTGCAGCATTTCGGCTGGTTGCCGCGCGAAAAGGAACGCGAGGGCTTCTTTAGCCGGTTCTTCGGCGGGGATGCCAAAGAGGCACCAATTGCGGCGAAGAAACGGTCGGTCGTGATATTTGTCACCGACGGCGAGAACGACCCTTCGGATGAACAGCGGACCATGCGCGTTCTGGAGGAATCGGAAAGACGGGGCGACCAGGTGTATTTCCTGTTCATGGGTGCCTGCGAGCATACCGTGGAATTCAAGTTCCTCGAAACGATCGCCAAACGTTTCAAGAACACTGGCGTCGTCATCGTACGTGACCTTGACAGCTTCGTTGAACTCTCAGACGAACAATTGAACGCGCGGCTTCTCGGACCCGAATTGCTACAATGGCTCCGATCCTGACATTGGATGCAAATGCGATATGGGAGCTGGCAGCTATTACGAGTATAATCTTCTGGTTCATAGCGACGCCTACAGATTGAGGTTGAACCAATGGCGTTCTTTCACGCCTTTATCGTTCGGAATGTCGAAGTAATACGGGTCAGCCCTCATTGGCCTTGGCTGTGTGATAACTACTTGGCAGCTATTGCCACCGCCAAAGCCATTGTCGTTATTGTTTGAATCGAGTTCGCGCATTGTGATGCCCGCCTGCTTGTTTGCGCGGTCGTTCCCATAGAGCGTCCGAAAAGCGCCGCGGTTGCTGCACTGGTTGACTGTCTTTGTGCAAACATTTGCCTCCCCACCGCCAAAGAGGGAATCGTTGTCGCGACCAAAAGATGCCCGCCCGGCTTGAAAACCGGCGGGGCAATCCTCGAAAGGCTCGTGGCCGGGTTTGCCGGCCTTAGCTTCTTCGCAGATCGGCCACGAGAAGCCGGGCTTTTTCATCGCCGAAATCAATTTCTGCATCGGCGGCACACAATATCCAACGCCTTGCCACGAAGGGTTCTTGGACGCCGCGCAAAGGAGGATCTGGCACCCCCAAGACGCATCTTGCGCCTTTGCGGCAGGTGTCATGCCGAAAGCCGCAACACCTGCGGCGACAAAATACAGAGCTTTCATTAGCTTTCCCTCTCTCATTCGTTCACTGCGGAATTGGCCGGTGTGAGATCTTGGCTTCTATCGCGGGGGAGTCTGTTTGGTCGGAGGCCGCATAAATGACGGGGGCGATCAAAGAGAGTGCTGCGAACCCACAGGATTCCGACGCGGTAGAGCAGAGGGCGGTTCGGGATATCCCGGCAATCCGCCGCAAACGCGAAAAAGCCGACAAGATAGCTGTCGAAAGCGAGGTGACGCCCTGCCTGAAAAAGGCTGAGGTCACTAGGAGGATCAGAGCGCAAGGGGTGTGGATCCACCACAACCGTTCGCGGGGCACGATCAGGCCGAGCGAAAGAGGAATGGCAACCAACAAACCCGCCATCGAATCGATCGCGAACGATGTCGCGATATGTGTGATATCCGGCAACTATCGATCTCTCCTCTTAGGTTTGTTCCGTGCGTCAGCAAACGGTGGCGAAATCTCGCTCTTCCGCTCTGCCAAAAGGTTGAAATCCGCCAGGGGTCGGCGCTCAAGGGTCTTATCAACCGCTTTGCGTCGCCATTCGTTCATGTCGAGCACATAGGTGCCCCACATGCCATAACGGGCAGCCATGGCATCGTGCTGATAGGAAAGGTACTGCTGGTTAGCGTAGGGCGAATCCACCCGCGCCCAACCTACGCGCAACATTTCAGTCGCCACGTCTCGGCCCTTGACCGTGCATTGAGCGAGAGGAATGCCATCATTCCCATAGCCAAGCGTCGTGCAGACCGTCACCTTGTTGCCAATGGTTCGCTTAAGCCAGGCTTTCGCAAGCGGTCCACAGGGAACCGGCATAGGCGCTTTGTCCTTCGTTCGATCCACCCACTTAGGGTTAAGAGCCCATTGCGGGAGCTCGCATGCATCGATATTTGCGAAGCGGACCTTATAGCCCCGTCCGAGAGAGCCATACCAAAGAGTTCGACCGTCCAGAACGGTTACAACGCCTTTGAAGATCGGCAATCTGACTGGCGCGGAATGGACGGGTGGTGCAACGCGCCCCGAGTAGCGCGGGGTATAATATTGTAGATCTGCTGCCACTGTAGGCGTGGCGATCGCAGCGATGATGACGCTAAATAACGAAATATGTTTCATTGCTCCGCCTTCCTGGCGCGCTGATTGGCTTCTCGGCTCAGGGTGATCGACGGGTGCTGGACGTCTTTGAACTGCCAGAGCCCAGCCTTTTTCTGTTGTGCCATCTGTTCGGCCACAGAGTAGGGGACATGATATGGGAGCCCGTCGCTCTTCAAGGCAGCGAAAGCGTACCCACTGCTGACGAGAACCTGCCCAAGATCGAGCCGCTGGCTCCCTACCGTCGCGTAACAAATGACATACGAAATGTCGTTTGCCTTAGCGACTGGTGCGCAAATCGGCTGCGTGTCCTTGATATACGCGGCAAGAACGGCGAGGGACGCCTCGCCGCAATCGCGAGTATTACCGTGCGCATCGGTATAATTCGTACCGCGCAAACATGACTGTATGCCATAGAGACGGAACCGCTCTCCATTGGATACCCATGTGTCCCCGGTCTCGAGCGTTATTCCGTCTGGCCTTAAATCGAAATAGCCCTCCGGGGCTGCGAGAGCCCAGGTAGGCATCAGTGCCGCCATGAGAAGGGCTATCCGCTTCATTGCGACTTTACCCGCGGATCGGCCCACATGCCGAAGTCGCCCTTTTTGCCGAGATTCTCGGCTTCCTGAAGATCAGGCCGCTCCACTGATCCATCAGGCTTTTTGGCGAGACGAAGAGCGCCTAGAGAAAGAAGCTGCTCCTCGAAATTATCGACCGAGTCCATGGCACCAGGGTAATTGTAGTACCCATAGCACGTCGCATTCTGCATCGGCGCCCCCTGCTCGCTGACGAAAGCGCGGCAGAAAACGACTTTTGGGCTCTGCAGCATGACCTGAAGCTGTTTAAGCGCATAGTCATCGCAGGTTCCGGCATAGTCTTCCGTCCGGTTAACCAGATCCCCCTTACACGCCTGGAGACCGTACAGATGTACGGTTGTCTTCTCATCAATTTTGAAGTCGGTTCCGGAGACAGCCTTGAATCCTGAGGCTGTTGCGTAGCCCTTCCGGTCAACAACGTTTCCATTGCCGTCATAATACTCGATCACCAAAGCCGTTTTACCGGGGGCGGCGAGCGACTTGACGTAATCCTTGTTAATTGCCGGCACGGCGAAAGCTTGTGTTGCCATTGCGCAACTTGCGAGTGCGGTAATGATGGTCCGTATCATTTTCTAGCCCTAACCATCTTGGTACAACGGATTCCCTTGAGAAAGGGGGTTTAACACTGGCACAAAAACTTGTAAGTCTGAGCCAAATCGGTATCATACAAGCATCAACTTAATCGGTTTTCTTCCTAATCACAACACCGTTTGGCAGGCGGAGACGATGGAAAAAAGGGCTCGCATGGCAGGCTTTTCAGGCACCACCGTCCTTTTGGGGACAGCTCTCGTTACGCTGTGGTCGGCCAACGGTGCATATGCCCAAGATGCTGTAAAAAATACCATAGTAGCTAGCACATACAATGGAATCGAAGCGTCTGGACCACCGTCACTTGCAACCAATTTCTCTGAAAGATGGGCTGGCGAGGCTGTTCCAACGAAAGAATTTGTCTTGGGCGCTGATGGCGTAGTGAAAGACGCGAACAATCAAAACAGCACGACCGAAACTGCGGCTTCACCGGATACTAATATTGGCGCAATAAACACCCCCTATGTGGATGTGACAGGAACAATTGGCGACTCTCAGACTGCTCAGCGGGCGACAGATTCACTTAGCCAAATTGGCGCAGCAAACGCGGTAGCATTGCCTGTAGTGAGTGGTAAAGAGTGCGGCGCATCTCCGATGAGCCCTGACGAGATCAGAGCCTTGGTTGTAGAAACTGCACGCCGCCATCAGGTTGATGAAGGGTTTGCTGTGGCCATCACATGGGCCGAAAGCCGGTTTGACGTGGTTCGCAACTCTCCCAAAGGTGCACGCGGCCCTATGCAGCTAATTCCTGACACCGCTACGAGGTTCGGTGTCGTTGATATCTGCGATCCGGTGCAGAACATCGAAGGCGGTATCAAGTACCTCCGCTTCCTGCTCGATGAGTTTCAAAATCCTCTGCTCGTAGCCGCCGCATACAACAGCGGCGAGAACCGGATCTACGAATATGGCGGCGTACCGCCCTTTCAGGAGACGGTTGGGTACGTAGCAAAGGTCCTCAATTTTCAGCTTGGCATTCCGATGCCTACGGGCAAGCGGAAGGCCGGAAACGTCGTCCGCGAGGCAGCGGCGACGAATACGGCCAACGGTAGCGGGGTAATTGCCGTTGAGAAGACCGGCAAGTTTGTCGGCGGCGTGATGCACTTCTAAGGAGAGAGTCAGATGAAAAGTATGAAGTTGGGTCAATCCCAGGCGGTTAAGGTGATCGCGCTTCTTGGCGTGGTCGCGGCGGTACAGATCGTCGGCGCAGAGCTGGCGTTTGCGCAAGGGGCAGGCGGAGGCGCTAGTGGTGCTTTCGGCCCTATCCAGACCGCCGTGCAGATGATCGTGGATTTCATCACTGGCCCATTTGGCCGGTTGTTGGCGATCATCGCCGTTATCGCCCTGGGCTTCATGGCATTTGCCGGTCGCTTGTCTTGGTTTACTGCCGGCGCGGTCGTTATTGGCATCGGGCTCGTCTTCGGCGCTCCGGCCATTGTTGATCAGATGATTTCTTCGGTGGGCGGGCAGTAAGTTGAGCGAGTTCTCGGATGAGAAGCCTGCGCTTACGCCTTTGGTGATCGGTCTGACCCGATCACCTACCCTATGGGGCGTGCCATACATGGCGGTGGTGCTGATCATCGGCCTCACCATCATCGGCTGGCTTGCGTCAAACCATCTCGCCGCACTTCTGCTCGCGCCTGTGGGCTACCTCGTCCTTTTCTCGCTTTGCACATGGGACGCGAAAATTCTCGACGTGCTTCAGGTTTCGTCACGCAAGACCCCCCGCACTCCCAATAAGCGCTTTTGGGGCACCAACTCGTACGGACCATAATCATGCTGAAAGTCGTCAAAGAAGAGCTAGGATTTGGGAAGGTCGCCGGAAACGAGCGGCCTATGTCCGTTCATATTCCCTACATGCGGCATGTCTCGGACACGGTGATAGGTCTCGAGAATGGATCGCTCGCCAGCGTCATCAAGCTCGACGGCCTGTTTTTCCAGACCGAAGACCAGGCCGAATTGAATATGCGATCAGTCGTCCAGAACACGATGATCCGCGCGCTCGGCTCAAGCCGGTTTTCCCTATGGTCAACCGTGATCCGTCGCGAAGTCGAGACCGAGATCGGCGGAACGTTTGATCAATCATTCTGCGACATCCTGAATACGCGATACATGGGTCAGCTTCGCAAGAAGCGCATGTTCACAAACGAGATCTACTTGACGATCGTCCGTTCGGGCATGCGCGGGGCGCTTGGTGTTGGCGACACGCTCAAGCGGATTTTTACGCAGTCTAACAAGGACGCAAAAACACAGGCCACTCGCGAAGAGGTAACGGACCTAGAGGAATTGATCGGCAATATCGTCCGTGAACTGAGTAAATACGGAGCCCGCTCGCTCGGCATAACCTACCGGAAGAAGTCCGACGATACTGCAAAGATTGAGGGGCAGGAGGAAGAGACCAAGGGCGAACCGTATTCCGAGCCCTGCGAATTCTTCAATTCTATCCTCACGGGTAGCGTGTCTCGGAAGATGCGACTGCCGCGTATGGGCATTCGCAACTTCATTGGAACATCTCGTCTCCACTTCGCCAAGCGCGCTTTGCACGCGCATGCCGCCGTGGACGAAGATTCGCGGTATGGCGCACTGCTGTCTATCAAGGAATACCCTCCTTTCACTGGACCCGGCATGTTGGACGGACTGTTACAGGTGAACCACGAGTTCATCCTGACGCAGTCGTTTACCCTTGCCGACAAGCCGATTGCGCAGGAGCGCATAACGCGCCTTCAGAGACAAATCCGTGCCTCGGACGAAGCTGGGACGTCTGTAGAATCTGACATCAATTTTGCTCTCGACAGCATGCTGAATCAGGAAGCCGTATTTGGCTTCCACCATTTTTCGCTCCTTTGCATTTCCCGGGACCTCGAAGGCTTGAGCCGCTGCGTTTCGGAACTTGGTGCATGCCTCACGGACATGAACATCAACTGGCTGCGTGAAGATCTGAATCTTGAGGCAGCGTTTTGGGCGCAGTTGCCCGGCAACCACTCCTATATTGCTAGAAAGGCGATGCTCTCCAGCTCGAACTTCTCGGGCCTGTCATCGATGCACAATTTCGCTAGTGGTCAGGCGGAACGTACGCATTGGGGCCTTCCCATCACGATCCTTGAGACGACATCGCAGACGCCCTACTGGTTCAATTTCCACCGCCGCGATATCGGACATTTTACCGTCACAGGACCGACCGGCTCCGGTAAAACTGTCGGTTTGAGCTTCCTGCTCGCGCAGGCAATGCGAGTTTCGCCAACGCCGCGCGCCGTCTTCTTTGATAAGGACCGCGGAGCCGAAATCTTCGTTCGAGCCATCGGCGGATCTTACGAGATCCTTTCCCCGGGGACACCAACTGGATTCAATCCGCTCCAGTTGGAGAACACCGGACCAAACAGAGAATTTCTTCAGCGCCTTCTCAAAGCAATGCTCGGTGGACGTGATCGCCGCGACTTCACCCAGGAAGATGAAGATATCATCGAGCGAGCTGTCGTCCGCCTCATGGAAGAGCCGGCACAACAGCGAAACCTCACTAACCTCGGCAACCTGCTTATGGGCCGTGCACGGGCGGACGCAAACGATCTCTATTCCCGCCTTCGTCCTTGGATCGAAGGTGAGAAAGCGTGGCTCTTTAACGCTCCGCACGATGTGCTGTCATTCTCCGGCAGGACCGTATTCGGCTTCGACATGACCAACATTCTTGGCAACGAGGAGCTGCGAACGCCCGCACTTATGTATCTCTACCATCGGCTTGATGAACTGCTGGATGGCAACCCCGTCATGTTCTTCATGGACGAGGGCTGGCAGTTGCTCCTGGACGACACTTTCAGCGCGTTCATTGTCGACAAAATGAAGACCATTCGTAAGCTCAACGGTTTCGTGGGCTTTGGCACACAGTCGGCCGCCGATATTGCCAAATCGAAGGTCTCTCATACGATCATTGAGCAGTCTGCCACGAACATTCACTTCCCAAATCCGCGTGCAGACGAGGAAAGCTACATCAAGCGCTTCGGTCTAACGGTGAAGGAATTCAACTTCATCAAGAACACCCCGCCAGAGAAGCGAACCTTCCTGATCAAGCACGGCAACGACTCCGTCATTGCCAGGCTCGACCTGTCGAGCATGCCCGATCTGGTGAAAGTCCTGTCCGGGAGAAAGGAGACGATTGAGGAGTGCGCCGCACTCCGCGAGCAATACGGAGACGAGCCGGAAAACTGGTTGGCGAAATTTTGCGGATGGGAGAATGCTGAATGAGGAAAAGTCCCACTCTGGTGCTGCTTGCTGCAGCCATGTCGATTGGCGCTCCCGACGCGGCATTTACGCAGGTTCCGATCACCGACGAAGCTCTAACGGGCGACGATACAGTAAGGGAGAAAACAACCGACGAAATCAGGGAAACAGACAAGAAACGTCACACTGTCAGCACGAGCGTGACGTGCTCGATGTACAAAAAGGGCAAGGGAGGCGATGCGCCCTCCGCTGCGCAAGCTAATCCGGAAATCGTCGGCCTCGTAAAGCGCGTTGCCCAGGAAGAGGGCGTAGACGAAACGCTATTCATGTCGCTTGTCTATCAAGAGAGCCGCTTTAACCCCTGCGCGAAATCTCCTGTAGGTGCAACAGGACTGTCGCAGCTTATGCCGGGAACTGCGAAGGACCTCGGCGTTGATCCAAACAACATCGAAGGCAATCTCCGGGGTGGCGCGCGGTATCTGAAGCAACAGCTCAAGCGTTTCAACGGGAATACAAACCTAGCTCTGGCCGCCTACAATGCCGGTCCCGGGAACGTCCAGAAGTATGGCGGCATACCTCCCTTCAAGGAAACCCAAGGCTACGTTGCGAGCATTACGAAAAAATGGATGCCGCAGTTTGGCGGGTCTGACACATCGAATATTCCGGTGAATTATGGAGGGGGCACAAGTGCGTTTACAGGCGCTCGTGACAGCTCGATCAGAGCAATGGCAACGAGCCAGTCCATCACTGAGAGTAGTGGCAACGTCAGTTCATGGTTGCAGCAACTTGGGCAGATGCAAACCGGCACGATCCAGGACAGTTGGGACCAGAACTCAGGAGCCCGCAACGCCAATCTCGAAATGATGAATCAGGTCATTCGTCTTGGATCAGCGATGGCGGACCTGATGAACTCCAAGAACTCACTTGATCTTAGCAGTCGTTCGGGGGCTTCACAGACAGTTTCGGTCAAAGACAACGAAGATAAAGACCCCGAAACGATAAAGCTCTGTGATCCGGTGCTGAACGTTGAATGGAATGAGACGGAACAAGCGTGCGTCCAGAAACGGGAACGGGCCTCCGAAATGAAACTGATGTTGAGTCCACAATGAAGGAGAACTGCCATGAAAAGAACTATCGTAACGGCGTTTTCGCTGGCTCTGGCTTCCACCGCGTACGCTCAAGTACCGACAATCGACAAAGATAACCTGAAGGTTGCTCAGGAAACCTCCAAAACGACGACCGACATTCTCGACACCAACAAGGAAGTTCTTAAGACTGTCGAAGAAACACTCAAAGCCGTTACTGGTGATCGCGGAAGCGTCCAGAGTCCCATGCAAAATCTTGCTGTTGGCAATGGATTTAGTGTTTCACAGATGCCTTCCTTTGACAGCCTGATGAGCGGTGGTGTTCCGAATTTCGGAAGCATGGGGGGTGATATCGGCAAGGTCGCATCCACGTTCATCAACGGGCTGCAGCTAGTAAAAAACCTTTCCGGAAAAACCGACAGTAAGTTCTCCGGTGACAAGTCATACGAAGAGGTGATGAACACGGTTCTTGGTGTTGCTGCCTTGGTAACAGGTTCAAATCAGGCGGTCCAACAGCGCACGCAGTCGTTTAAGCAAGCTGGTCAGCAGATCGGAAAAGCCGAAGATATCAAGGGATCCATCGATCAGAACACTCAGCTCCAGGTCCAATCCGGCTTGGTTCTGAACGAGATGATCGGCGTGATGAATGGCACCGTTCAGTCGCTTAACGCCCAAAACCAGCAACGGCTTACGGATCTATCGAATACGGCAAAGGCCATGAGCTACGGGGATTGATGTGAGAGTTGCAATCATAAAGGGACTGCACGTCGCTGTGCTCGCCGTTGGCTTAACCAGCTGCGGCACGGCAGCTAAAGAAAAGACAGCGCCTTGCAAGCGCCCT
Source organism: Hyphomicrobiales bacterium (assembly GCA_900472925.1). Classification (GTDB taxonomy): domain Bacteria; phylum Pseudomonadota; class Alphaproteobacteria; order Rhizobiales; family Rhizobiaceae; genus Agrobacterium. The sequence continues at coordinate 29,153 of UCJU01000011.1, read as the reverse complement.
GCCAACCTAACGTCATTCGCCCCTGATCCCCGGACTGATTGCGGACCAATGGCAAACGTCAACGGTGACCCTGCGGCTGCCTTCGCTGCAATCGACACCCTCGCTTCTCAGTGAAGAATCGGACTGGGCATGCACGACTTCCTTGGTGACCTACTCGACAGACTGGAACAGGCCGGAGCCAACTTCTCCGAAACGGCATACAAAGTCATCAGCGGAGAAATCATGCCGCTTCTGACCGTGATGTTCATCGCCTATGTAGCCTACTACGGGCTCCAGGTCACAATGGGAACGGCGCGGGTCAGTGTTGCGGAAATCATCAGCCGGATCGTTCGGATGATGATCATCCTCGCATTCATTAGCCAGTGGGGTCACTTCAATACGTTTTTTTACTCATGGCTGAACAACACGCCGGAGGACGTGGGGCGCGCTTTACTGACTGCCTCTGGCACCGGAATAACGGAGCCGACAAACGGTCTCTCGATGATATGGGCAACCGCAAATAAGGCCGCGGACGCGTTTGCGAAGCAGGGAGGGTATTTAACCATCCTTCCATCGCTGGTGGGCTTCCTGATCATGTTCGCGGTTGGTGTCTTCATTGCCGTCGCGCTTGCTATTCTCGTTCTAGCAAAAGTTATGATGTGGGTACTGATCGCGACGGCGCCGATTTTTATAGCCTGCCTCCTGTTTGCTCCCACGAGACAATACGGAATGGCGTGGTTCCAACAGGTGCTCATGTACGCGCTGATGCCGCTTTTTGTTTATGTCATCGCGGCCTTCCTCATCACAACAATGGATGAAGAACTGAAGAAGGTGGCAGCAGCAGCTACAGCCAGTGAAATTAGGCTGAGCGACATCTCTGCCTTCCTTCTGATTTGCGCGGCAGGGGCATTCGTTCTTTTCAACATCCAGGTGCTTGCACAGGGGATTGTCGGGGGCGCTGCGGCGGGAATTGGACAGATCGCCCGTGCGGTGGGCGGGATGACAGGTTTTGCAGCTCCCGCTGCGGCGCTCACCGGAGCGCGCAGTGTTTCCGGAGCAGCGGGTCGGGTCGGGATAGCGGCTAGGGAACGTACCCATGCGGGAATGCGGGAAAATATTCGAAATGCAAGTGCGGACGCGATGCAAAACCGCATCAGTAGCAACAGCTTGCCGCGCTAAACGCAGGCTGTTCAGAGGGATTTAAGGGCTAGGCCATGGCAGATTCAAACGAAGCTCTCCGGAGCTATTTTCAAGACGGCGATAAGTGGGAACAGGAGATCGTAAAGAAGGCAAATCGCTCAAGGACATTTGCTTGGTTCGTTGCCATGATAATGAGCGCAATTACCCTTATGTCGCTCGGGACATTGGTGATGTTGGTGCCACTCAAGAGTTTCGAACCTTACATCGTCGAGGTCGATAAAAACACCGGCTACATTGAGGTGAAAACCGGCCTCACGCGCTCTGCAAACCTCACTGACCAGCAGGCCGTTACTCAGGCCAATGTGGTCCGTTATATCCGCTCGCGCGAGGGTTACGACCCGTTTGCGATACAGCAAAACTTCGGAATTGCCGCCCTCCTATCAACGGCTGACGCAGCTAAGGAGCTCCAAGACGAATGGAGCGCGGCCAATCCGAACAACCCAGGCAGGCGCTTGGGCAGAAACAAGAAAATCACCGTGGACGTTAAGTCGGTAACGTTCTCGAACGCTAGCACCGCGCTGGTCCGCTTCTCGACCACCGAAAGCTCTGAGAGCGATAATATCACACGGCACTACATCTCTGTGGTCCGCTTCCGATACACGGATACGCCGGAGCGCAACGATTGGCGCTTTGAAAACCCCCTTGGCTTCCAAGTGTACAACTACCGTCGCGATCAGGAAACGGTTACGCCGGGAGCAACAGGATGAAAGTCAGACTATTTGTCTCTGCGGCCTTCATGGCCGCGACGATGACTCACGCTTTCGGCGCACAGCAGCCTAGACCCGGCACGTTGGATTCACGGGTCACAAGTGTTGTCTACCAGCCTAATAACGTGGTGAAGGTCTCTGCGACCTATGGCATCTCAACGATGATCATTTTCGATGAAGATGAAAAGTTCGAGACAATCTCTCTGGGCGACACCGACAGCTGGCAGGTCGCACCGTCTGAGAAAGGCAACATCCTATTCGTAAAACCGATTGCGAAAGGCGTGTCCACGAACATGAATGTCGTGACATCCAAACGGATCTACTTCTTGGAGTTGAATGACTATGCGCCGACCGATGACAGGAAAGTTTTCGGTATCCGGTTTGTTTATCCCGAAAAGGATTTGAACGCATCTCTGCGGAAAGAGGCGGAGTTTCGGGCGGCAAACCCGAACATCAGCAATATCGACAAAGCCAATGTAAACATCGACTACTCGTTTTCCGGTGATTCCGCTTTGAAGCCGTGGATGGTCTTCGATGATGGGAAGAAGACGTTCTTCAAGTTCAAAGGACGCGTACCTGCTATTTTTGCGGTCCAATCGGACTTCTCTGAGACCCTTCGGAATTTCAGAAAGGAAGGCGAGTACATCGTCGTTGATGGCACCGCGACGCAATACACGCTACGCGACGGCAACCAGTGGACCTGCATTTTCAACCTCCGCAAGCCCGATTTTGGAACTCCTGACCCCGACATCATGGCACCTCAACGTGATCTGGACGCGAGCAAGCGCAGAAGGAGCGGCAACTAATGAAGCGCAGCCCCGAACTTGAAGCTATGGCGCACGCGGACGAAACGGATGTCCGCAACAAGAACACGAAACGAAACCAGACGGCCGGAATGGCTGCTCTGATGATCTTCGGCGTGGTTGCCGCGTACATGGTCCTTGCGACCTCTAAAGATGAGCCGCGGGACAATTCTCAATCAGACGAAGAGTTTCGAACGACGACGTTCCGGCCCCCGGGCTTTGTCCGTGATGAAGAAAAGCCGAAGTCAGAACCTGAGCAGGTCGTTATCGAACTACCACCGCCGCCAGAGGTCGTTGAAAAGGAAAAACCCGCCGACACAACCACATTTAACGTTCCGCCTCCTCCTGAGGTCGTGGAAGCGACGCCGGAGGTCGAGCCCGTTGAGCAATTTCCGGCAAGATTTAAGTCCAAGCTCATCACGATGGACCAGAATTTGGGAGGCAATGCGAACGGTTCACTGGACGGGTCAACCAGCGGCCCGCCTTTGACGGTTGCTGGCGAGGACAAAAATAGCCAATACCTGTCGTCCGCGAACGCTATCGGCGATCGCGCCGCCAAGGCCAGACAGCTGAATCGCCTCGACGCCTTAGTTCCCGAGGGCACTCTAATTCCAGGCATTCTGGAAACAGCGATCGTCAGCGATCTTCCCGGGCAGATACGCGCTATTACGTCCCAGGATGTCTATTCGTTCGACGGTCGGCGCGTGATCATTCCCACAGGCACCCGCCTGATCGGCGAATACCAGTCGGAGGTTACGCGTGGACAGAAGCGCATTTTTGTCGTCTGGACACGCCTGATCCGTGACGATGGCGCCAGCGTGAGGCTGAACTCGATCGGAGCCGATAGCCTCGGTCGATCAGGCCTGGTAGGTCACGTTGATAACAAGTTCCGTGAGCGCTTCGGCGCTTCCATCCTTCTCTCGATCGTTGGTGGCGGCGCGAGCTACCTGACGGGATATGGAAGCGAACAAAGTTCAGGTTCCAACAATGACGATGCGCAGCGTGGGGCGGATCTCGCCCGCGAGACGATCGCACAGACGTTTAGCGACATGGCAAACACCGTGCTGTCGGAAAACCTTCGTATCCCTCCAACAATCAGCGTCCCACAGGGCGAACGCATCTTCATCTTCGTGCGCCAAGACCTCGATTTCAGCGACATGTACGACGATCCGATTGCAGAAGCGATGAAGGAGATCAAACGTGAACGCACCGGCAGGTAATCCACTGGTTCATGATCCCCACTATTTCCTGACCCGTTCGTTGGAGCCCATCAGGCCGTTTCTTGACGACCCAAAAGTTGTCGAAATCGCGATCAACAAGCCGGGTCACGTTTACGTGGAACGGTTCGGTGCGGACCATATGGAGCATCATGTCATTGATGTTCTGACAGCGGTCGAAATTGAGAACATAGGCGAGCGCGTAGCCGCCTCCACAAAGCAGTTTCTCAACCAGGCCAACCCCATCCTAAGCGCGGCGCTCCCGACTGGTGAGCGCATTCAGGTCGTTTTACCTCCCGCAGCTCCTGACGGAGGATCCATTACGATCCGAAAACAGGTCGTTCAGAATTTCTCCCTCGAAGACTACAGGGATAACGGATCGCTGGATAAGGTGTCGGTTGCCGTGGGGGGATTGAGCGACGTCGATCGCGAGCTCATTCGATATCTGCGTGAAGAGAAGATCTACGACTTCATCCATACTGCAATCACGAAGCGGGTATCGATCCTGATCAGCGGCGGCACAACCTCGGGCAAGACAACGTTCCTGAACGCTTGCCTCAATTCAGTAGACCTCAACGAACGTATTCTGACCCTTGAAGACACGCGCGAGCTGTTCCCACCACAGAAGAATGCAGTCCATTTGATAGCTTCCAAAGGTGGGCAAGGCACGTCCAACGTGACCATTCAAAACCTGCTCGAGTCGGCATTGCGCATGCGTCCTGATCGCCTTTTCGTTGGCGAAATTCGAGGTGCTGAAGCGTTTTCATTCCTTCGCGCCATCAACACCGGTCATCCGGGAAGCATGTCGACTGTGCATGCGGATAGTCCGCTCGGTGCATACGAGCAGCTTGCCATGATGATGCAGCAATCCGGCATGTCGGCTGGTTACTCGAAGCAGGACTTGATGTCCTACATTCAAATGGTGATTCCGATCGTCGTCCAGCTTCGCCGTGAAGGGGGTAAGCGCGGCGTTTCGGAGATCTTCTTTGCAAGAGATGAAGCATGACGAAAGGCTTCAAAGTCGTCTACCTTGTATTCTGCCTCGCGATTGGGTTCGCGGTCTGGATGCTCGGCTATGGCGCTGGCCTGCATCTCTTTTACGGCGACGGCCGAATCCTTGACACGACGATACGAAGCAATCCCTTTGCTCCAATTCAACAGTTCTTGGCATACAGCGACAGCCCTTCCCTGCAGAAGGTTGCTCTGGGATCACTTGTGCCGGCCTTCGTGATTGCCGCGATCACCGCATATCTTGGTTTGAAACCCGTCACGAGCCCGTTGGGTGATGCCGCCTTTCAGGATGTCGCGGGTTTGCGGACAGGCAAATGGTTTGGCAAAAAGGGGCACATTTTCGGTCGCTTCGGCGGTAAGGTTCTGCGGGCCAAGGATGATCGTCATCACTTGATCATTGGGCCGACCAGGTCCGGTAAAGGTGCCGGCTATGTCATCCCGAATGCCCTCATGCACGAAGGCTCGATGATCGTTACTGACCTGAAGGGCGAAGTTTTCAGAGCGACGGCCGGCTATCGGAAGAGGAATGGTAGCCAGGTCTTCATTTTTGCACCGGGCTCCGAGCGCACGAACAGTTATAATCCCCTTGACTTCGTGAGACCAGAACGGGGCAATCGAACCACCGACATTCAAAACATTGCCAGCATTCTTGTCCCGGAGAACACGGAGTCTGAAAATTCGGTATGGCAAGCCACCGCGCAGCAGGTCCTCGCCGGCGCGATAAGCTACATTCTCGAAAGCCCGTTCTACAAGGCCCGCCGCAATCTCGGGGAAATCAACTCCTTCTTCAACAGCGGCGTTGACCTCCAGGCATTGATGAAGCAAATTAAAGAGAAAGAGCCCTACCTCTCGAAATTTACCGTCGAGAGTTTCAACTCATATCTTTCCCTGTCTGATCGAGCCGCTGCATCAGCCCTTCTCGATATCCAGAAGGCTATGCGACCTTTCAAGAACGAACGTGTTGTCGCCGCAACGAACTTCACAGACATGGACCTTCGATCCATGAAGCGGCGGCCTATAACAATCTACCTTGCTCCGAACATCACTGACATCACGCTTCTCAGGCCCCTACTGACCCTGTTTGTCCAACAGATCATGGATATTCTCACGCTCGAGCACGATCCAAATTCCCTTCCTGTCTATTTCCTTCTCGATGAATTTCGCCAGCTGAAACGTATGGACGAGATCATGACGAAGCTGCCTTACGTGGCCGGTTACAAGATCAAGCTCGCATTCATTATCCAGGACCTGAAAAACCTAGACGAGATATATGGAGAAACCTCGCGGCACTCACTCTTGGGGAATTGCGGCTACCAGTTGATCCTTGGTGCAAATGATCAGGCGACGGCCGACTATGCGTCACGAGCTCTCGGCAAGAGGACCATTCGCTACTCGTCGGAGTCTCGCACAATCGAAATCATGGGACTTCCACGGCGGACGAAGGTCGAGCAAATTCGCGAGCGGGACCTCATGATGTCTCAGGAAGTCCGGCAAATGCCGGAAAACAGAATGATCCTGTTGGTAGAGGGCCAGCGTCCAATCTTTGCCGAAAAGCTCCGGTTCTTCAACACCCAGCCATTCAAGACAGCTGAAGCCTATGCCCAGGCTCACATCCCGAGTGTCCCGGATATCGAGTACCTTCCATCGAAGCCGGTCCCGGCGACGACTGCAGAATATGAGAATGCCGGAAACGCAGCGCCGGTAGCTGAGCCTCCTGCTGCAGCCCAAACGAACACCCCGGAAGCCGTTCCCGCTCAGAAACAGCCGGAAAAGCACGTTCCTGCAGCGGAGGCACCGGAGCCAGCGGAAGTAACATCGCCGGCCGCCACTCCAACCAAGCGTACCGTCAACCCGGCGGCATTAACCTCGAAAGCCAAAGCCACGCCCGCAGCCCGCCCCAAAGCCGCGCGGAAGCGCAGTAGCGCAGCGTCGGATGACATCGCACGGCGAGAAGAGATTGAAGCACTGCATTCCCTTGCAGCACAAAGGCTTCGCGAACAGGTCGAGAAAAACAGCATCGGAAAGAACCCGACGAAACGTAAGAATATCATGGACGTTTTCGCTGCAACCGTTCCAGACCCAGAGACAGCCTGAATATGAAACGGCCCTGAGAGTTTCCGCTCTAAGAGCCGATACAAGTTTCACTTGCTAGAAGGCTTAGAACGGCCAGAAGCCCGCAAGGTACTGACCCATGTCTGCGAACCAGATCGCGGTCGCTTCGTACCATCCGACAACCGTCTGATAGACATAACTCAACACACCAAGGCCAGCGGCTAGCAGAATTGCGTAGCCCATAACCTTACCCGCGCCTTCGTCGGCTTTCGAATTATCGGCCTGTATCACGAATTTCTCTGTCATGGCCTATCACCGCTCGCGATCGTCTCGATCACGGTCCCTTTGTTCGTTTTGCTCCCGCTCAAGCTCTTCAAGACGAGGCACGTGCTGCTGCGCAGGGTCTGTCCGCGTGGTTTCTCCTGCTTTCTGTCCACCCTCACGCTCCTGTTTTACACGATCTTGTTGCTTGTTTGTAGCCTCGATCGTCTCGGCCAGCTCGTGCGCCTCGCGCTGGCCTGGAAGTTGGCCCCGCTCCTCTTCCGCATCAAGCTGAAAGTCGCGCTGACGATCGTCAGAAACATCAGACGTGGAAGCGGTTTTGTTGGTCGTGCTTTCGTCTGTCCGACCGTGTTCGCGGTCGATTTTTTCGACTTCGCTGCGAAGCTCTGGATCCTCGACAGCGACATCGCGAAGGTAGGCGTTTCCGTCGGCGGCGAGCTCGGCGGCACGCCGAAGCGCTGACCTAAGCCCAGTCTCGTACATTTCGAGGTCTTCTTCAGAAAACTCGCCCGACTGTACCAGCGCGATACCTTCTCTGAAATGCTCGACATCGATCATCGCGTCATTGCCAGCCTCAACAACGGCTTCGTCATGCTTGGCGACAGCCTCATCCCACTTCTTGCTGACCCCGTCAGCCTCGTTGGCCTCGTTGGCGAGGCGTTGGGCGTCATCGCGGACAGCGTCCGTGGCGATGGCTTCACCTCGTTCCTCTGCTCCCCCGCGCTGATCCGTGGCGTCAGCAGGCGGTTCCCGATCGGCGTCGATGCCAATCTGTCTGTCACCAACGCGCTCGGTGAGCTCGAGCATTTCACGGCGGAGATCCACAATTTCGCGGGCCGTCGTTGCAACCTCATCAAAACCGGCCCTGTCATCGGGTCCAGCGCTTCGCTCAAGTCTGAACAGAGCCGTTTCGACAGTCTTTTCGTATGATTCAAACTCCTGGCGTGTCTGCTCGCGCATGTCCTCTACCTCCAAAAGCATCTTCTGCAATGATATCATATTTGTACGGAAATCGCCGCCAAAATCCGAGTGAACGACTGTTGAGTTGTTTGCAGATTCGAGCTCTCTGAGCCCGGTCTCAATGACATCACGATGTTCAGCTGCAAATGCTACAGTCCGCCTATCACCGGAAACAGCAGCTATCTTTTGCCACGTCTCCTGAGCCTTGACCGTGTACTGCCAGCTGCGATCACTTGACGCTACAGTGCGTCGCCCTGATCGCTTGGCATCGTAACGAGCCTGAGCAGGCTCACTTGTTCCAACGTGCTCGGTCCTACCGTCGCGGTTTACGGCCCTGACCTGGTTACGCGTATACGCAGGCGCTGAGGCAAACTCCCGTCGATCTGTCATTTCCATATTGATGCCGTGATCGCGCGCCTTCTCGGCCATCACTTCACGCCATTGGCGGAAGGTTGCCGGCGTTGTCTCGATGCGGTCCCCGGCTTCTGATCGCATCGTGACGATAGCATGAGCATGGACATGCGGACGCTTGCCCCCCTCCCCTGCTTCCTTGGTGTCGGTTTCTGGGTCGTGCATCGCAAAGACGTACCGATGTCCAGCAAACTGGTCAGCGAGGAAATCTCGAACAGCGCCTTCAAAGGCTCCCGCATCGGTTCCGGCACGGGCCGACATGATGACATGCATCAAATCACGGCTTTTGCGGCTATGAAGCTCTTCGCGCCATTCTTTTTGAACGAGATCCCCGGCCGCCTTACCGTCTGCTATTAAGCGACCGCGATCGTCCCGAACCTCAGCACTGTCCTCGATCAGCTCCCGAACCTTCGTGGTGCCGTATTCGACACCGTTTCCATAGCCGCCGAAGGAAAACCTTGCAGCGCCCTGACCTGCGACGGCGCTAGCGTCAAAACGTTGCTGTACGATCCCGGCGGCCTTGGAGTCGGCTGTAAGCCTCTCACCCTGCCCGCTGCGTAAAACGACAAGGCCATCAATCGTCAATGAGCCATCACCGCGCTCTGCGACGGCATAAGCATACCGGCGGTCGCCAAAACCGCTCGACAGGATATCTCGCACCCGCCCGTGCAAATCCTCTCCATCCGCACTCGCCGCGACCTCAACCGAGAAGCTTCCGATATCACGGCTCTCGGTCCGGTTCTGAAAGAGATGGTTCCAGTCGCCCCGAACACGAGCAAGATCTTCACGGCCTTCCAGTTTCTCGCCGTTTTCATTCTCTACCTTCAACTCACCGCCACGCGAGACGTAGTTGAGCATCGATCCAACGCGTACACCGCCGCCATAGGAGGCCATTTTCACAACAGCTGGCTGACTTCCCTTCGCGACGCTAGTAAGACGCGCCTCCATCGGGCGGCTTGAATCCACCGCGATACCAGAAGGCATTGAGATCCGGGGAAACTGCATGCGAGGCATCCGCATAGGCTTAGCCTTGGGTCCGCCTCCCCCGCGATTAACTTCCTTTATCTGATGAACGTACTTGAAGAGGTTTTCTTCGGATTGCTGAGCCTTTCCCCCAAGTGACATTTCGTGCAGAAGCGCCGCGCGCTTCTGCTCCCATTCGCTTGTGAACGCTCCGAAGAAGAACTCCAATGCTATTCCTCCCCACGCCGCTGGTAGCCAGCACGCCTTGAAAGCGATCGAAGCTCAAGCATTACAGCAGCCTGAATGGACTGGACGTTGGCGAGATTTATATTCAGTTCGCTCAGATGAACGGCCTTACCGCTGTTCAAGGCTCGGGCGACCTGGTTCAAGTTCACGCCGATCTTGCGCATATCTTCCAGCAAAGCCGCCATGATAAGCCGGTCATCACGCATCAATATCGGCCGAACGCCTGCGCCCTCAAGCAGAAGCGAACGGAAAAATGCCGACACGCTCATATCAGCCGCTTTGGCTGCCTCCTCGATTTTTTCATGTTCGGTATCCGTAACGCGCACGTTTACGAGCCGGTCTTTGCGGGCTTTAGTCGCAGACGTCACCAAACTGTTTTCACTCATCAGCCGCAGGCCTTTCCAGAGCAAAGCGAAGGCATCGAGGGCCAGTCCCTCGATAGTAGCGATCAAAATGTAAAACATTTTTGCGTATCCTGCCACTCTAAAGCACCGAAAAATACTGACCAATTTCACCCATCTCCTCGCCCACTGATTCCGACGCTTACGCATCGGCTTCAAAGCATTAAAACGCTCACCAGGGTTCACCGCCAACACCGCTAAGAAGCCCTTGGTATGGCAGCCGTACTCACTCGCAAGGGACGCTTCGCTCTACGCCCTTGCGGCATCCGTGCGCCTACCAAAGTCGGCCTTCACGCGGCTCCGGGGTTCACCACTCGGATTGAACACACGACGCTGCCACACGAACGAGCCGTATGGTCTTGCAATGTGTCTTATCTAATCGCTGATCTACGACGGTGGGCCAACACGGCGCAGCCACTAGGCAAATACGTGTTGTGTGTTCGTGTCGTGTGTTCATAACGTTGTTTGGATCTTAACCAATGTATTGACGAACCGTTTTGCAGCACCTTATTTTCACACGATGCGTTCGTGGATCACCTTTCCCTCGTGGGATGGCACCGTGTTTCGCTGCCGTTGTTTAGATCTCAACATCCCTGCGTCCTGATGTAGGCTCACCGGTTGAGAGGAACGTAAGCAAGATTTCGACGCAGGGGTGCGCTCGAAGTTTTTAGAGGCTGTGAAATATCTTTGGGACGACAAAGGAATAGCGATGACCATTTGTATGTCCGCAGTGAGCGGTAAAGGCGGCGCAGGAAAAACGACTGCTGTCATCCTGCTGGCCGGGGAATTTGCTCTCGAAGGCAAATCCGTCCTGCTCATTGATGCGGATGGTCGGCAAAATCTCTCGACGTGGTTCCAGCGGTCGACCGATAAGAACTATCAACCCGACGGCATAACGCTTGTTACGGCGGCGCAGGACGCTGGCATTCGGCAAATCCTCGAACAGGAGGCCGCAAACTATGACGTAGTGATCATGGACTCTCCCGGCCAGGACACCGTTACGAGAGATACGATTATTGCGGGTTCTCACGTGGTAGTTACGCCAATTCAACCAGCGCAGGACGAGATCGTGGCCGCAGGACAAGCCGCCAACGACGTTGCCGAAATGAGCGATCAGGTAGGGCGACAGATTCCACACCTCATATACAGGACGCGGATAAGCATGCCGAACCGGGCCCTTGAAGAGTACCGTCTGATCCGCCCGTTTGTCGCCAACCTGCAAGATGGCGGCTACAATTCGCACCTGCTCGAAACCGAACTTGTTGAACGGAATCCCTATCGAGAGATTCGAACTGGCTATGGAACACTGCAGATGCTCGAACTCACGGAACCCGTGAAAAAGGCCCGTGCAGAAGCTTTAGCATTTAAGCACGAAGTCGAAGGCTATCTCCACACGAACGCAAGGGGTTAATGCGATGGTTAAACGCGATACTAGCGTAACAGATTTCGCGGTTGCGCCTCGCAAGCCGCGCCAGGAGCCACAAGTCAGCCAGCCTGCGTCTCAGGCAGATCCGGCTACTCCTGAGATCGTCGTTCACAAGAACGCCGCGCACATAGAGCCGACGGACACGAATGCGAGCGCTCCCGCCCCTAAAGCCGACGGCAAAGCAAGCCCGAACCAACAAGGTGGGACGCTGATTTCCGCCGATAAGGACGTTCGCCGGGAGCGAACCACAACACGAGCTCTGCGCCAAGAGGCGTCGAGACTGCGCTTACAGGACCTAAAGCAGTCCAAAGCGAGGGAAAGCAAGCACTTCGTAAATTGCCCTCTAGACTTCGATACCAAACAACGGCTCGCCCGAGCGGCAGTCGAAAATGAAATCAAAATGACGGTTATCATCAAGACGGCTATAGACCAATACTTGCGGGACAACGGGTATTGATCCTTGATCCAATATTCCTTTGTGGCGTTGCATTGGGCGGCGCGCTCGGAGTTGTTTTTTGCCCCGCAAGCGGCGTCAGTCGGTATTGACCTTCCCCGACTGAAAACTCCATTTTTGATGCGAATGCTGAAGGAGAAGAATGTAACCGATAAGGGTGACTGGCCCACGGAACAAGCGGCAAGGAAGAAGTGTTTTCCTTATCCAAATGGGATAAAAAAACTTTGGCGCTCAGTCGTCAGTTCACGTTGCAAACTGTATTAGGATATCCGGAAACGCTATCGCGTGCGAGATGACCGCAATATTTTGGGTGGATCGAAGATAAAACCGCATTGGAGGGTGTTTTCGACCGCAAAGATGACAATTCGGCTCTAGTTTCAATGACAACTAAATAGCTGGATATTCTCGAAATGACGCTATATTGCGTCGGTTGGCACTGTAAATATTCGACTGTCAACTCCGCCAAGTTGGCTAACTTTGCAACTTGTCGCCCATTGTTATCTTTACCCCCAAATTGATACAAAAAGCGATCTGTTGATTCTTGGAACTGAGCGATAGCCAACTCGTTCACTTGGTTCATTATACCACTCAGAAAGCAGAGTTGTGGGAGGTTGAGGGTGATGTCGGAAACGCGGGACCTAATCAAATATAAGAGTTCAAAGGGCCTCGTTGAGACCACTGATGAAGAGGTGGACCGCCCACTATATCGCCGACCAGGGTTCGAAGGTATCGTGAGTTTCAAGGAGATGGACGAGAGACTTGCTGCGTTCCTGCGCAAAGCTCGCGAAGACGAAAAGCTCACCAGAGAAGAATTTGCTTCTATGGTCGGTCTCTCGACAGCCGTGTACGGTCGATACGAGCGCGCGTTTTCGCGGATGACGGTTACACGGATGATCCACCTCTGCGAGCTTCTTGGTTTCCAACCAATCGACATGCTGTTTGCAGTTGCTCCTCATCTCTATGGACGAACACCGGAAGAAGCGAATGATCACCTTGAGCTATCTCACCTGACGCGAAGGCTCCCGCAAGAAGCTGTGAGAAACCTTATCGGGATCATCGCTCGGATGACGCCCGAAGACAGGTCGGAAAAATACTGAAGGCCTGAGAGGATCTGAACCACCGGCGGCCCCTCCATTTAGACGCGCAGCGCTTCGATGACGGCGCGCAGGCCAGCGGACAGGTATTTCCGCGTCGGGTAATAGAGATAAAGTCAGTCCTCGGGTGCACTCCAGGATGCTTGGCACTCGACCAGACTGCCATTCCCGACATGGGGACGCGCCCGTTCCTCCCAGACATAAGCCAGCCCCACGCCCGAAAGTGCTGCCTCGAGCATCAGTTCATGATCATCGAGCGCCAGAGACCCGGTCGGGCCGGATTCGATGATCGTTCCGGCGCGGCTGAACTCCCAAGCATAGGGCTTGCCGCTTCGAACCGGATCTTCTAAACATATGAATTCGTTAAGATATGGACCAACTTGGTTGAAATGGCGCCATGCAACGGGATGACGCAGTTTTGAAATATGAACGCCTGCATGATTAAGGAACCGGCACATATGATAGTCACTCAATAGTGGCGCTGCATCTGCTGGTCTTAGCGGCGTTGTCGAGGAAGGGGGTGCGCTATTAGCGAAGCTTGTTTTCCAGTTCCTCTTTAACATCCTCGAAGTCGTCAATCTCCAAATACTTATTTAGAACAGCTAATGTCACCTTCAGAAATTCCGCCCTGATTGTTGCGCGAAAGCGGTCGTATTCAGGCGTCTTAGGCTGTTCAAGAATCCCAACCCGTATTTGAGTGAGTTCCTTCGTCATGGACTTGAGGCGTAGTTGCTCTGATGACGGCGCACCCGTGCTAGCTTTCTCGATGTCTTTTTGCAGGGTTTCACTGTCTCGAAGAAGTTTCTCAGCTTTCTTAACGTCGAAATTCTTAGCGTTAACGGTCTTGAGATAAGCGGTTCGAAGCTTTTCTGCCTTGTCGTCTAAGACTTCTACAGACTTTTGATGCTCTCTGGAAACTTTCCGTGCCTCAGCGGTAAGGTCTTTGCACACGACATCAAGCTCTTCACGAATGCCAAGCCACCGCGGATCTTCTTCAAAATTATCGCGCCGGGCATTTGGAACAACCGCGCGTGGGTCGATGTAAATTTCGCCCACGAACCAATTTGACCAACGGAACGCTGACCGCATCTCATTTGTCGTGGGTACAAGTGTGATGAGTTCGTTTCCGTCGATCTGGATATTCTTCAACCGGAATCGAAGACCGCTTACCGCGTCGTCCTGGAACTCGCCAGGTTTAGTCTTGTGACCAATCCAGCCCCACCACGCCCCAGCCTCTCCGGTATGAACCGTCACGTTTGTGAGCGGAACATTGTCGCTATCGTCCACTCCCAGCCTCGGCCGAAACGGCTTAAAAATCTGCTCTTCGCGAACCGGCATGCCGCTTCGGATCAACACCGATATGTAACTAAAGGGTATCCGCTCCAGCATCGTGCTGGCGTCGTCCTCCAGCACCGACCAGTCGGGCGCTTCCTCGTCATCTTCATCCGGCGCTTCAGCGATATCTGGCGTTTCTAGCTGGCCCACCTCCTCGAGGATTTGATCACGGAATGTTTTAAAATCCGGATGGAAATCGACCGGAGCAACCTGCGATAAGAAAGCCTTAAGCTGAAGAGGGTCGGTAGCTTCCGCAGGAGCGTTCCGCAACCCGAGGAGAGAAACCTCGAAATAATGTGCCTTCAGGTCTGATACGTCCGGCTGTTCGTAGGTCGTACACGCAGTGATCAGCTCCGCCGCTGGCTTTCGCCCCGAGCTTAACATCCCTCGCCGCAACTGCTCGCAATCGAATTCGACGATGGTCTCGACGCTATCGCCCGCCGCTTTGGTGCGAAAGCGAAGGATTTTACAAAACGCGATTCCGGCTAGACGACCGATACCACGAAATCCTGCCTGCCGCCCCCTCTCCTTCCTTGAGGCTCCAACCGCCGTTAATGTATTGACCGCCACGCGGAATGGAAGGCCAGCACCATTGTCGAGAATCACTAAGTTTCTGCTATTTTGGGAAAGAGTTAGTGTGACTTTTCCCGAACCTGGGCGAAGTACCTTTGCTTCGATCGCTGACTCAATGCCATCGTAGCTATTTTGAACGTACTCCCTGATGGCATTTTTACGTTCGCCGTACATCCCGGTCGTAATCGATTCGAGCAGATATGAACCAATCAAAGGCGTGGGAACCGCCTTCGCCTGGTTACGAGGTTTTGCTCTGGACGTGATCGCCATCTATCGATCTCCTTTTGCTTAGATGTCGAGTTCGACGCCAGCATACTGCGGCACGCGAACCAGCTGGTCGACACCGATGTTAACTTTGATGAGCTGCCGTGGCAGCCGATGATACCGTGAAACCAAGTCGACCAGCGTTCCAATCTCTACGTCGAAAGGCTCATCTGGCTTCCCCAATAGTGTTGTAAATTGAAGCGGCATCTCGTCTTGCAGGGTCGTGATCAGATTTACGCCCGCTAGTTTGATCGCCTGCAAGTCGGCTTTGCCCTTATTGTTGGCGGATGGCTTGGCCACAACCTCGAGTTCAAGCACCAACTTGCCTTCTCCGGGCCTGTAAAGAAGGTCGACATCTGCCAGAGCCTCACCAAGCACCGATACTGTATGTTGAACTTCAGGGAGCGTGACCAAATCCAGCAACAAGACCGAAGCTGGAGAATTTGATGGATGAGAAAGAGCACCAGCATCGGTAAAATATACGGCCCCGAGTGCCCCAAAATATAATGTCTCGCGCACGTATTCAGATAGCATGGGTGCCAAATCACGAAAACGGGTCAGAAACTCCACGGAGGGAGGATCGCCGGCTTCCGCCATCCGCAGAATTGTGCGTCCAAGTGAGATGAGACTGTTGGCTTCCCATTCCTGAAGGTCGCTCCAGTCCAGCGTCCCGAGGAAATCAGCTCGCCTAACCACATTCGAGCTCGCGAACTCCGACAACAGTTTTCCAACCTTCTTTGAGACCGAGACTGTGGACGTCAGGCTTGCTATTTGGAGTGCTGAAGCATCCAGTAGCTTTTCATTCAAGAAAGGTGCCCCGGCGTCTAAGTCACCGTCGTCTGCCTCCTCTACATTGCCGCCGAGGACAGCGGCGGCGGCGCCAAAGCGCGTTGCCCAACTGCGCGCAGCCGTAGGCTTGCCAGGCAGCTTTGGTAGCTGGGTATCAAGAGCTGCTGTTGCAAATTTCCTGTAATCTTGACCTGCCCCTTCTAATAGAACACCGCAATACATGGGATCCAACAGGATGAGATCGCGGATGCCCTTATCGAAGGCCTCTCGTCTCAACAGCGGATGGGGCGCTGGAACGGGTCTGGGTTTCTGCACGAGACGACGCACGGTCTCAGTCAAACCTTTGTCTCCGTGCTGGTTTTCGAACCAATCGTTCTTCCGGTCTGCCGTCAATATGATGACAGACGTCGCTCGCACAGATGATGCATGCCTCAGGACTTCACGCCAGAACACTAAGTCTCCGAAACTGTTGTCCCCCGCGGCCTGCTCGTCGTCACCGGAGCCTTCAGCGCGGCGTTCATTTCTTTTGTGGGCATCCCTGAACGCGGGAGGAATAACCCCTCTGTTGCGGACGCGCTCATCGAAGTCAACGTTGAGAATGACTTCATCCAGCGGTCCCGAAAGCAGGTGTTCATCAATGTAATTCGAAACTATCTGCACACCATTCTCAAACTGCTCTGACTGCTGAGCAAGTTGCAGCATGGCCCGGAGGGGCTGAATAGTGCGAGTGTACTCCTCAAGAAACAGGTCACCGCTGTTTTTAAAACCAAACAAGTCGTCGCAAGAAGAAAGCCGTAGCTTTTCATACAAATTAGAGACAGCCTTCTCGAAAGCCTTCACGTCGGCTGAAAATTCGCTCTTGACAGTTTTTTTCAGCCGATGCTTGAAGAACTCGTGGGCCGCCCATAGTGGCACGTGGAACCTTGCGCCGCGGACTGAACGCTGCCATTCAAGAAACTGGGCGCGAGCAGGCCCACCCGCCTTCGCAAGCCACATGAGAAACGAAGTGTCGAAATAAAGATGGGCGTGGGCCTCAGAAAGCAGTCGCGTGAGGCGCAGAACGTAATCGTCCGCATTTTCCGGATCTCCGCCGATCAGGGCACCATTCCATTGCCTCGTCCGATCGACCCGCACTCGCGGTCGGATTTGTCTTGCTTTATTTTGGTGAGGCACACTGCGACCTTTTCAAGTAGAGTTATTGTCCTCGCGGTGCTAACTACCAAGCCGCATCAAGATCTTATCTATAAGAGCTTTAGCTGCGTTCCGGTTAACGGAGCATTCGTACACTAGCTCAAAAAAGCTTTCATATTTTTGTCGTTCCTCTTCAGGCAAACGCATGAGGGGAGAAGACACTGGGTTCTCGTCGGACATGGCCTTTTGAAGCTTCTCTCGCAAGTCCGCGATCACCTCCCGCTGGGGCGCTGGCTCGTCAGCAAAGATTTCCATTCTAGAAATCTTCTCCATTTTCATTAAAGCCTGGTCTGCAGACAGAGCGACCTGTCTTTGACCGTCAGCGGCAAGGCTCCCTTGCGCGATGACATCTAGTGCTTCTCTAACGGTATTTGCGCTCAGATTGAAATCACGCTCCCATTTGCGTCGTACAGAACTCGTCCTGCAGTGTTTTGAAATTTCCCGTGCGATTGGCGCCAACTGGTTGGTCAGATTATGATAGTGTGCATTTTGCTCAAAATGATCACGCCGACCGTTTGGAATTATCTTCCGATCAACGACATGGACTTCACCAACGGACCACGCATTGAACCGTGTTTCAGGAAAAAGCTCTTCAAGCAAAAAGTGCTCGCCAATTTGGACGTTGCCGCTCCGCAGTCTTAGGCCTTTGACGCCAGCTCCGTTTGGAAGGGCTCCCTCGTAGTCGTGATGAAGCACCCAGGCCACAGCTGCGATGTCACCATCAATCCCCGAAATTTTGCTCACCGACAATCGGTCGAAAGAAATGGCTTTACCGCCATCTTCTTGGTAGACGTCTCGATGAGGCCGATACACCGGGCGCTCAGTTCCTTCAACGAGAATTGTAAGCTCGCCGAGATCGACAACGGCTGCCAGCGCATCTCGTATTTCGGCCCCGAAACTAAACTCTGGAGCAAACGGGACGGGTGCCACCTGCGCAAGGTAATCGTGAACCGCAGCCGGGCTCATCAAACGGTCGCTGCGAAGGCGCATGACGCCACGAAGCTCGACCTCGAAGAACCGGTCGGGATAGTTCTCCGAACTACGTCTTCGAAGCGTCGCAACAGACCGGATAAGATCCTGAATATCGCCCTCTCCCTCCCGAAGCACTGCCTTCAGTTTCCGGCAATCCCACGTCAACTCAGAAACAGTCCGGTCTGAAGCCGTTTTTGACCGGAATACAAGCTCTTGAGCGTAGCCAAGGCCTGCAAGCCGCCCGACGCCCCGGAACCCGCGTGCACTCGTTCCGCGCTTGCCGCTTGCGCCGAGAGCGGCCATCTTACGTGGGAAATCAGTATTGGACAAACCGGTCCCGTTATCACGGATTCGGATCGATCGCGCCACGGGATCGATGGCTATAAAGACCTCACCTTCTTCTTGAGGTTGGAGCAAGCCCTGCTTGCGCGCGTCGTCGAGCGCATCTGCTGCGTTCTGCACGTATTCACGGTAGACCGTCATTGGGTCGATGTACATCGCACTGGAAACCAGTTCGAGTACATCACGACCTATCACGATTTCCTCAAGGGCCTCTGCCTCGCCAGAGCTCTTTGCCGCCAAAAGTGCTGCCCGGCTCAACCGCGCGGCTGTTTCCAAAGTCATGCGATTATCCTCTGCTTCGGCTGCAACTCTGCCGTAATGATGAGGCTCTCCTCATCATAGTCGAGGCCTGCGTCCTCAACACGTTCGTCTTCCGCCAGTCCGAGGTCGGACATCGACTCCAGACGGATCAGTTCTTTCTGCGTGGCCCAGATTGTAGTGAGTTCGTCCTTAGACGCCGGAATATAGAAGCGCAGGATACGCCGGACCTTATCGTTGGCAGCAAAATCGCTCAGCATAACGAACTCCCGGGGGTCGCGAGACGAGAGCAGTTCCATGAGCTCCGCCTGCTCGTAGCTATCTAGCGAGGCAAACTCGGCCTTAAACTCGTAGAGTTTCTGATCCTGATCGTACCGCTCGTACCAGGTTCGGTTGAATATGAAATCGTGTGGCATCATCAGAATGCGCGCATAGTCCTCGAACGTGTCGCCGAATGCGTGCTTGAAAAAATCCGGCGCGCCGCTAACGATCCCATGGGTCGCTTGCAGGACGATCTGCATCGATCGGAGTTGATAACGCGACCACTTTTCACCGATATGTCCGCGGTTAGGACGGTTGGTGGGCTGGTAGCGCATCGGAAACGACCAGATACGGATGCCGAGCTCTTCATTGAGGGTGACGTTCAAACGCATGCGCTCGAACAGATCCTCCGGGCCGTCATGAAAGTTGTAAAGCATGTAGTTCGACAACTCTGTCAGTCCGTATTCAGCCGCGTAGCGCACTGCCTGCTCATATGGCTTTTTGACACCAAGGTGATCGAACGCAATACGCAGCGGCTTAAGGCAGATTGTTGCTAGTTCTCGCAAATACATTGGATCTTTGCACAAGATGCGTGCGTCAACGCCTTGATTGAAATCGACCCGGCGTTGCACAGCAACCTTAGCACCCGGCCTGAGCAGCTTCGCGCCCGGCACGAATCCAAGATCACGGATTTCGGCAATAATTTCTTTGAACCTTGCTGAGGCGACAACATTGTTGTCCATGAGGATCAAGTCTTTCTGCGGACCGTAATGCTCATCAATGGCGCGTACCAGATCTGTTAAAGACTCGGTATCGCGTTGCATCCCCTCAAGCTTCGGCACGCCGCAAAAATGGCATTTCCGGATGCAGCCGCGTGACGTATACGCAAAATACGCGTCTCGTACCGGATAGCGGTAGTCGATCTGAGAAAGAATATCGTAATCTGGAACGAGATCCTCGATAGGCCGGCCAGTTGTGTCGTTGGAATAGAGTTCCTCCGAGAACTCATCGAGTTGCAGGGACACAGCAGGTGCGTCCGAGAGCAGCCCTTTGATGAACCGGATCCCGTGCCAACGACGCTCGTCTAGAAATCGCTCATGCATTAGGGACGCGGCAATACCACCGACGAAGACCTTATCTGCTTGGCCGTTGGCAACCTCCAGAGCGAAGTCGATCGATTGGGAGATCTTTGGATATTCGAAGGAAAACAGCGTGGTGATATAGATCCTGTCCCAAGCCTCGTTCATCACCGAGCGGTCTTCCCCCTTGATGAAACGCACGCGGTCACGCTTGCCACGGGGACCATGGTACTGGGCAATCTTCATCAGGCCCAACGGCGGATACTTGTTTTTGTAGCCCGGCTCGATGAGCAGGATATTCTTATTAGCCATTGCTGACGACTTTCAAATGCGCGCGCTTGCGTACGTCGCGAATGTAATCCACGGCAGGGCGAACGCCGCCCTCACCGCCGAATCCGTACATTTTGCCTTTAGTGGTCCAATCGACCTGGTGAGCGAAGTCCGTAAGCATGTTCACGAACAAAATTCGATTGAAGCCACCGTCATCGGGCGCTTCCCGGTAAAGATCCGCGGCAATATCCATCAGAGCATAGACGCCCAATCCCTTGTTCAAAATATGCTTGCGGGTGTTCGACCATTCCTCGGGAAGCACTTCTGAGACAGCCTTCCAGAAGGCAAGCACGATCTGGGCGGCCCGCTCGGTCGATTTCGTTTTCAGAATTTTCGTAGCCGCCAGGAAGCGTTTGATTGCCTTTTGCATCGTGCGAAGTGATGCCCGTCGCGTCATGCCGGACGTGCTGGTGCCACCCAGGTCAAGCTGTCTATACCACGGTGATTCCGGGTCATTGTTGAGATGCAGGGCAATGAACAATTCGGGTCTGTCGTTCGCGAGGTCGCCCGCCAAGTGCGCATCATGAAAATCCAGCAGGCTGGTGCTCAGACCCTTCGCCTTGCTGTTGATGGTGCGGAATACTTCCATCTCCTCCTCAACGCTAAGTCCGATATAGCACATGAACGGAAGCGACAGATCCACCTCTCCCAGAAAGCCCAGCCGGTGCTGGCAGTCGACCTGCGCCATGATTTTTCCAGCATCAGCAATGATCTTGAGCTCGGCTTGTCCGTTGCCTTTGTCGCACACCGACCAGACACCTGCCGTAGGTCTGAGGTTGAGGGTCAACGGAATAGTTGAAGCGCCCGGTTGTCGGATGTAGCGCCGAAAATCTTGGCTGTGCTGCGAATTAAAGCGCCGTTGATAGCCAGCACCGGTGTCCTCATTCAGGACGTCGGGAAAACTTAGAGCGTGCAACACCTTAGCGGGGGCGAAGCCAAGCAGAACCTTCCTCCCGGCAGAACTTCCGATCGAGCAAAAGATTGAAAAAGCATCAGACATAGCATTACCCGCAACACAATATTGCATTCTTTCACTGCAATTTTGCTGCTATTGGCGTGCAAGTCAAGCGCTCATGAAATCTTTCAGGCGGCTTTTGGAGCTTCAATAAGATCAGCGTACCGCTTTTTAAGGGTCGCGGGCCTGCCTGTGACGACCGAAAGTTTCCATTCGGTCATTGGGCATCAATTTCATTTTTCTTTGCTTCGACAAGATCTTTGTACTTACGGGATTTTTTCTCGATTTCCTTCAACTCATATTGGATGCGATCCCGGACCGGTTTTGGCGCATCGAGAATGTCGTCCTCGGTCGACGTTTCGACCAGCCACTTCTTGAAACGGATCAGCTTATTGAGGACGTGGCTTTCACCGCCCGCCGTAACGGCGGCCTCATGTGCTTCCGCGAAGTCGTAGGTACCATCCATATAGCGTCGGACGATCTTACTACTTGCTGTACAGATGACTGGAAGCTTTTCCCGTAACTCCATTGCCTTGCCAAAATGACCGGCTTGAATTTCGCTAACGACGAAGTCATCGAACCCAGCAACCTCTTCACGGACCTTTTTAATCTTCCGGGACTTCAAGAACTCGTCGTAGTAGCTCCACCGTTCGCGATCGGCATCACCATGCTCTAACATGAACTCATAGACAGCGACGAGGTGCTTGGCTTCATCTTTCGTGAGCCCAATTTCTTTCGCAATGGCGGGGATGTCGATCATCTGGTTTTTGAAACGCCGGTAAACAAAGCCAGCTTTCTCGTAGGGGGCCCAGTCCTTTTTCCCTTTGACGTGATACTGCGCGAGCAAAGCGAATACCGATTTCTCGTCAATGTCCGCTGGAAGGAGCGTGCACCTTACCTTGCCCCACAAAACGGGGTTTTCAACGACGAGATGATGATAGGCCGCAAGCCGACTATTGCCCTCCAGAACGACGAAATCACCATCTCGCACGATTATAGGGTCGATCAGACCACCGTTGGCACGAATGTCCTGTACGAGCTCCCTAACGTGTTCGAGAGTCTGCAGCTTTGCTAGAATATCTCCTTGTGTAGGCTGTACGCCGTCCGCGCGCACAAAGGAGTAAATTCTAGGATTATCGACGTAGAACTTCAAAGCCCTAACATCAATGTCAAGGGTACGTGTGGCAATCTCCGCACCGCGTAAAATGACCGAGCCTTGTTCGCTGACCCTGTTCAACATCGAGTTTTGTCTCATCCTCCCCAATTAAACCTCCATACCCAGAATTTCTTTTATCATCTTACCGAAATCGTAGTTTGCCAGGCGGCGATATTCGTCTTTACTGATGTCGGCTTGGCCAAGTTGGGCCGACAGTCTTTTCGCAGCAAGAAGCGAATCGACCCATTCGTCGATTGATTCCACCGCAATCAGGTTCCAAATGAAGCACGTGTCGGTCTGCGAGATCCTGTGTATTCGGTCTTGCGCTTGAAGATAATCGTCGAGGCTGAAGGAACGATCATAGAAAACCGCATGGTTGGCAATCGTCAGCGTAAGGCCCTCCTTTGCCGCACCAGGGGTTGCAACCAGAACTTTCACTAAAGGGTCAGCTTTAAACTTTGCAATTGCATCATTGCGATCGGCGAGTTCTACGCCCCCGTGCACTTTCACGGCTCCAAACTCTACAAGGCGACTTTGGAGCCAGTCTGCATTCTTAACGAAGCTCGTCCAGACGATGATTTTCGAACCTGAAGCGATCGCCTTTGTCACAAGTTCATGCAGCTTGGCGTATTTTCCCGGAATTTCAGCGTACGAGTCGTCGACAAGTTCCGGATTGGACGCGACCTGCACCAAACGCAGTAACCGCTTGAGACTTTCTTCAGCATCGTCAAGCGTCTCCCGCTCATCGACCACAATCGATGCGCCAAGGTCCGTTCGGTACTCGTCGTAAAGCGCTTTTTGGCGTGGGCTCATTTCAACCGGGACATTTTGAATTCGTTTTTCCGGGAGTTGGATGCCGGCCGTCAATTTTGTCTCCCGGACGGTAAATGAGCGGATCCGATCAAAAAGGTCACCTAGCTCGTCCTCAAAGGCATCGCGCCGCTTCTGGTTTAACCAAAGGTCATTTCTAAGATCGAGGCCATTCTTAAAGGCTTCAAAATCCGAGCCGAGAGACTCACCCTGATCTAGGAAGTAGATAAGTGACCAGATGTCGTAGGGCCTGTTCGCAACTGGCGTACCTGTCATAATGATGCGGCGCTTCATTACCGGAGCAATGTCATGAAAAGCCCGGGCGAGGTCAGATTCCGGGTTTTTGATTTTTTGTGCTTCGTCGAGAATAACGCCGATGCGTCGAGTCTTTGCGAAAAGCCGCAGGCGACGCTGCTCGGTGCGGAAGACCTCGTAATGGACAAGGAAAACCGGGCTCGGAGAGTTCAGGGCGAAAAAATTGCCGGCATGGTTTTGGTCCAGGATCGTCGGATACAGATATGAATGAGCCTTGATCTCGTCCTGCCAGTTTTGAATAAGCCCGCGTTTGGTTACGAACACGACCGTATCGACAGCGTCGGTTCTCAGCCACTCAAGCGCCAGGTCGATGGCAATCTTTGTCTTGCCAAGACCCTGCTCATGGAACAGAGCGGCGTAGGGTAGGTCCTTCACGGCTTCAACCGCCTCAAGCTGGTAGAGGAAACCTGAATGGCGTAGACCAAGGTTCAGCGATGGGTTCCGTTTCAGCCGCGTGGAGGTTTCAGAGACCATCGATGACCTCAATGGCAATGTCGCCGTGAGCGGCTGTGCGCAACGTATCAACGATGGCAGCCGAACGGCGTCGCTGAAACGGCGGCACAACCAAATAGAAGCTGGAACCGTGCCGAACTGACAAATAGTCGAGGAAGGCCAATATCTGGTGTTGAGAGCGACTGGTCTCGAGGTCGGCCATGGTTTTGGCTTCGCCAACGACTTCGAACGTCGCTGGCAAGTCACTGGCGAAAAGATCTGGCGTGTACCCGCCAATCTGCGGGGGGCGGTTATTTCCGAAGGAATGATGATCGGCAAGCATCAGAAGGCCGCGGGGCGGCTTATGCTTCTCGCGGACATGTGAAATCAGCCGCTCGACCAGTCGGGTATGAGCACTCGTTTCACCCGACATCGTCGCTCCGAAGCTGGAATTCGTTGGCGAGACCCTGAAGGGCGTCGATCGCATCCAAGACATATCGAACGACATCGTCGTCTTGATTTTGACGAAGACGCTGAATTTCGATAAGCGGAATTTTCTCCGCTTTCTCCGTGATCGCCCGTGCGAGCTGGGTCAGACTGGCAGCACGAAGGTCGGCCCCGATATCCGGCCGCTCAATGGCATCGAGCGCTGCTTTGATATCCTTTTTAAGGAAGATGGCCCTTGCAGCCTTATCACCGAGAACAAGAGGAAGCTGGCGGATGGCAATCAGGCCCTCAATCTTCTTATCCTTAAGCCACACCGCGAAATCATCAAGCGAGAATCCCGCTCGGAAAATGGCAGTCTTCACCTTTGTATTTTGAAGCTCGACGAAACCGGAGTAACGCTGCGTGTTGTAGAACTCACCCGGCTGGTGCAGCTTGCGAAAATGATTTTCCATGTCCGCATACGCGTTTATTGATTTTTGAACGTCCCGGCGGTCCCCGCCGCAGAGGTCAACCAATCGATCCAAGGGCATCAAATGCTTGTAATGAAGCTCCCACTGATATTTAGCCTTGGAATAAGCGTCCCAAGCACGAGGCCCGACGAGATGTGCCTGAAGTCTGATAGCGTCGATACCATCGCCGGGCAGTGTCTCGTGAACAAGCGCAGGTATCGTCGACCAGTCTCCCGCGACACCATTTTCGTGAAACTGACGATATATAAAGAGACGGGTGTTTCCTTCGATACAGAGATATCGCCCCACTGCGTTACGACAGACGATTATCGGTTGCATGATTCCGCCATTGGCAAGAATGGAGTTTCGTAGCTTGTCCGCGGTCGTCACACCCTTGCTGCCGTCGCCGTCGTCACTACCGATGTCCAGAGCAAGCTGGATGTTATCGTCAGTTAGTTCGCCTTCGAAGCCCTCAACAAACCGGCGGATCCGCGGATTGTTTCGGTCGAGCTCGACATCAAAAATTGGCAAATGCTGCTGCACACCGAACACGCGTATCCTCCTATGCTTGCGTTACCATCACCAGTAGCACTAGCGACTTAAAGATTTCTGTTTTTTACTGATAAACCGTCGGCTTCTCTCAAGGTTTTTGACGCAGATTTACGGCGCAAACCTCGAGGTAAAAGATAGCACCTCAAAGGTCCGAGATGTGACCCACGCGCCGTTCCGCAATCTACCTCAAATCGCGAGGCGGGATGGTCGGCGGCGCCGTGATAAGCTAAGTAGATGCTAACGGGCCTATCCTACGACAAACCACTGTTGTCAGGATGAGCCGCTTCTGTGCGAGGAAGAATATGGTCGCGGTGCAAATCAAACCAATCTCTCGCACACGCTTCAATGCGCTGGGAGGCTACGCCCGCCACCCTGGGACGCTGCTTATGTTGGACGAACTTGGATATTTCGAAGCGGAAGGCGGCAATGTAATTGGTATCGCCACCCAGGATCTTGAGGATCAGGATTTTGGCGGTATCGTCATGGCCCGAGACCGGAAGCGCTGCTTCCGCGGGGTCCACGTGACGGGTTTTTTCCCCTCTCCTGAAACGGCACGTGAAGAGCTTCTCGCAGGTATGAGTAAGGCCGCGCAAGCCCTCGCGGAAGATCACTTTCAAGGCGACGAAAAAGGCGAGCCGGTCGATTTCTTCAGTCATCTTCATGATGCACAAAAGCTGCATCCGTCCTTCGTTCAATTAACGACAAACGAGGGATATTCTCCCGCACGGGAGATCATTGAGCCGATGATGCGCTGGTATGAGGACGCGGATGGCAATTTCATCGAGCAGTTCCAAACGACGGGTTTTGATCAGCGCATCTGGGAGCTTTATCTATATGCCATGTTGATTGAAGCGGGCTATACTTTAGACCGAGAGCAAAACGTCCCCGATTTCTGCAGTGCCGGCTTGTTTGGCGAGTTGTACATTGAAGCCGTCACAGTCGGGCCCACAATGAAGAATGGGAAAACAATACCACCCCCGCCGATTGATACGCCAGAAGAAGTGGGCAGATTTCTGAAGGAATACATGCCAATCAAGTTTGGCAGCGCTTTGTTCTCGAAACTCAAAAAGAAATATTGGGAACAACCCCATATTAGCGGCAAGCCATTCGTCTTGGCGATCGCAGATTTCTCTTCTCCGATGTCGATGGTACATTCACAGTCCGCACTAGAGCGGTATCTCTGGGGCTATGAATATCCCGCTGTTCATGACAGCGAGGGAAAACTGATTATCTCCCCCGTTCGGGTCGAAACGCATCAATGGGGCGATAAACCACCTATCCCATCTGGCTTTTTCCGACTGCCTCACTCTGAGCATGTAAGTGCAGTGATCTCCACAAACGCCGGCACAATCGCGAAATTCAATCGTCTTGGAATTCTGGGCAAATTCGGTTCCAAACAGGTGCTAGCGATCCGAGAGGGACGTATGGTCGATCACAACCCTAACGCTACCCTACCGAAGATATTCCGGGTCATCGTGAATTCCTCCGGCTACGAAGAGGCGTGGATCGAAGGGCTAAACGTGTATCATAATCCAAATGCCGCAATTCCAATGCCGATGGAGATGCTCACTGGTGCGGCGCATCACTTTTTTGAAGAATCCCGACTTGTGAGGAGCTATACGCCCGAATTTCATCCAATGTCGTCCGTGACACAACACTTTTCCCCAGTTGATGTTGAAGAGGTCTTGGCAGAGATCGGCGACAAAACGCATATGGTTTGGACACTCAAGCCCGGAGGACCGGACGCTACAGACGAACCGGCGTGAAGAGAGATATTTATGCTGCTGCATGATCCAAAGCCGACCCTTGAGATATTCGCGTCTGCGGTCGTCGCGCTTTTGCGTGACAAAGACCTTGCCTACGCAGATCCTTCCGAGCGAGCGATTGTCGCGCGCCTGGCCAGTCTCCTTCAAGGAAAATACCCAGGGTGGTCCCTTGACCTAGAATGGAGCCGCCGCGAAAACGTCATCAAGAGGCTTCGCTACGGTCTGTCGGAAGAGGACCTAATCGGTAAAGACGCCATTGTTCCAGACCTTATCATTCATAAGGTCGGAAAGCGGGAAAATCTCCTTGTCGTCGAAGTCAAGAAGGTGACCAACACGGACTATGAGGGAGACATCTGGAAGCTAGAGGGCCTGACGGAACAGGCTGGAACCTATGGCTATTCGGTGGGCCTTCATCTTGTGGTCGATGTAAAGACAGGCACTACGCCGCGGTGCGACGTTTACATTGACGCGGGGCTGGACGAAGGGCTAACAAACTGGATGAGGGACCGGCTGAACGTTGCGGCTTGAAGCGTCGTGGACGTCGCAGGATGACTGGCGTCACAAAATTCCCCAAGCCCGAAACCTCCCCCTCCCCGTCATCTCCCGCAAGCTCAGCTCCTCGACGATCCGCAGCGCAGCTCGTGGCGTGACACCCAGTTCCTTGGCAATCATCCCGGCCGACACCAACGGTTTTGCCATCACCAGCTCGACCATCTGCGGAAGTTTGGACGACGTCCGTTTCCCGACCAGTTTTCGCTCCATCATGGTGCGCGCCAGCGCCAGCCGGTCGTGCTCCTTCAGACCAAGCTCCGCGGCCGCCAGCAATCCATGGGCAATGGCCAGCAGTCGAACCTCCCGGTCGCGATGGCGACGCCGATCGACGGGGATGGTTTTGAGGCCGAGATTGATGGCGGCCAGATGATTTTGCGTGGTGATGCCGGCCTGCCGTAGGATGGAGGCGGCCAATAGCCGGCCGAGCCAGGGCGCATGCTGCAGCACCTCCAAAGCATTCCACGCATCAAGGGCGACCACCGCCTGCAGCACCGGCGGCAGATCCTGCGCCTGCCGCACCACGCCGTGCCATTCATCCAGCCGTTCATCCTCATCCCAGTCGAGATCATAGATCATCGGATTTTTTTCGCCGGCGCGGCCGGTCGCCGATTTGCCGGGATGCTTTGCGTTTTCGATGGCAGCGTCAGAGCGGGCGAGCAAAGCGTCAATGGCAGCGAATTCTTCCGCAAGCGCGCCAGCATCATCATCGGCGCCCTCCCCTGCACCGTTCGCAATGTCGAGCAGCGCGTCGTCGTCAGCCACGACGGATGTGTCATCATCCAAAGATGCCGCAGGCGCGCCGGCGACAACGTCGTGCCCGCGGAGGCTTCGAAGTCCGGCGGGGCTGAGCGCCCAGCCAGACGGCTGCGCGACGATGCGTCGGCGCGTGCGCAACACGTCGCGGGCGATGGTGAGCTCATGGGTCGGGGTTCGGATATCCTTGGTGGCGTCGTGAAGAACGAGGTCTTCGAGATGGACGAGTTCGCCATCGATCCACAGCGAGGCACAGGCGTCGGTGAAGTGGGAGCGTTCGACAAAGCCGTCTCCGACCTGCGAGCGGGCAATACGCTCGTCAAGACGCGACAAGTTGGAGGCTGCGTGTGGGTTTTAGTTTAATTT